>NZ_NSJZ01000017.1 GCF_002287065.1 Paracoccus salipaludis | reverse complement strand
GCTTCCAGCAGGTGCATGTCGCGCAGGCCCATCTCGGCCGGGGTCAGGATGGGAACCCCGTCGCGGACGGCCTGGCTGAAATGGTCGATCTCGCCCGTGAACTGCTGCTCGCTGGGTTTCGACGGGGTGGGCATCTCGTCCCCTTCGGCGGTGCTCAGCGTCAGGCGGTTGCCGAAGTATTCGGTCGCCGGGTCCAGCACGGCCACGGCCTTCGACCCCCACAGGTCGATCCGCTTCTTGTTGGCGACATAGCCCGACGAGATGCTGGCCCGCCGCCCCGAGGGGAAGACCAGCTGCACCTGCCCGATGGCCTCGATCTCGCCGAAGCGGCCATCGGGGGTTTCGGGCGAGAAGGTGGTGGCGACCAGCCGTTCGGGCACCTCGTCCAGAAGCCAGATCAGCCCGTTCAGCGAATAGATCCCGATGTCCATCAGCGACCCGCCGCCCGCGAGGGCGCGCACCATCCGCCACTGATCGCGCTCGACCTCAGGGTCCAGCGGGCGGTGGTGGTCCGAGGTCGCATACCAGATGTCGCCCAGTTCGCCCTTCTGCACCATCTCCTTCAGGGCGGTGTTGTTCGGCTCTGCGCGGCTCGAGGGGAAGGGGGGTGCCGGTGACGTAACCGGCGATGTCCCTGATACGCATGATGGCTCCTGTCCTTGGTCATGTGCCGCGCCCGGGGGCAGGACGGCGTCGTCGGAACACCCGCCCCGGGGGCGAGAACCGTTGTTCAGCCGGCGGAAAGATCCTGCGGGCGGTCCACGTCGGCCAGTTCGGCAGGAGGCGCGGGGATCGTCACCGCGTTCCCCAGCAACGCGCCCGCGCCACGGTCGCCGCGCAGGGCCGAAAGGGCGGCAAAGCAGGACGCCGGAAAGCAGGCGGGCGCGCCGGGCTGCCCGCCGGGGTGCAGGACGGCCGAGGGGCGGTCCTCCGTGCAGCCCTCGACCAGCGCCGCCACGGTCGCTTCGGACAGCGCGGGCATGTCGGCCAGAAGGACCAGCAGCCGCGCGGCGCCCAGGCCCTGCGCCCAGGCCACCGCCGCGCGCAGGCTGGCCGACTGGTCCTCGCCCTCGGGGGCCAGCGGCACCAGCCCCGGCAGCAGCGCCGCGACCTTGGGATCGCGCAGGACGGCGGCGCGCGCCTCCACCGGCGCCCGCGCCAGCAGCGCCCCCGCCCGGACCACCAGCGCGCGTCCCTTCCAGGGGGCGAGCAGCTTGTTGTCGGGCCCCCAGCGGCGGGAATGGCCTGCGGCCAGCAGCACGCCGACGGTCGGGCCGCCGCTCATTGCGCGCGTTCGGCCAGGATCTCGGCCAGCACCGAGACCGCCAGCACGCGCGGGTCGCGCGCCGAGGGGATCAGCCCGATCGGCCCCCGCAGGCGGGCGATGGCCTGCTCGGGGACGCCCAGGGCGCGCAGGGCCTCGACCCGCGCGCGGTGGCTGCGCAGGCTGCCCTGCGCGCCGACATAGAAGGCGGGGCTGACCAGCGCCTCGGCCAGAACGGGGGGCTCGCGGTCGTGGTCGTGGTAGAACAGCACCACCGCCGTCCGGGGGTCCGCATCCCCCGGTCCCGCGTCGCGCAGCGCCACGCCCTGCGCGGCGGCGGTCGCGGCAGTCGCCTCGTCATGGGTCGCAAGCTCGGCCGGATAGCCCGCCGCATGGGCCAGCGCCGCGAAGGTCACCGCCTCGACCCCCGCGCCCCAGGTCAGGAAGCGCGTGGGCGGCACGACCCGCAGCGGAAAGCCGGGGCCGTCCAGCGCGACCGTCCCCCGGTCGAGGTCGAGCCCCAGCAGGCAGTCCCGCCGGGCCGCCCGCGCGGCCAGCGCCCCCCGGATGGGCGCGGGGTCCGCAACCGGCAGCAGCGCCACGTCCAGCCCGCCCCCGCAGGGCAGAACGAGGTCGCGGAAGGGCGAGCCCGCCCCGTAGCGCAGCCGCCGCACGCGCCCGTCCGCCGCCACCTCGCGGGCGTGCAGCGCAAGGTCGGCCTCGATGCAGCCGGAACTGAGCTGCCCGACGCTGCCGCCCGCCGCCGGAAAGACCATGATCGTGCCGGGGTTGCGGTAATGCGGCCCCTCGACCCCGGTGATGACGGCAAGCACCCCGCCGCCGGCCAGCGCGGACAGCGGATCGCCCATCGGGTCGGCCCCGGGAGACGTGGCAATCGGCAGGGCCTCGGCCATGCGGGGGGCAATCTTGTTCATGGGGACGGAACACGCGGCGCGCCACGGTTGTTCCCTGTCGCGCCCGCAGCCGAAGGAGAGCCACGGATGGATGTCACCCTGACCGTCAACGGGACCCCCCATGTCCTGAACCTGGAGGACCCGAGGGTCTCGCTTCTGGATGCGCTGCGACAGCGGCTGGACCTGACCGGGACCAAGAAGGGCTGCGACCACGGCCAATGCGGCGCCTGCACGGTGATCGTGAACGGGCGACGCATCAATTCCTGCATGACGCTGGCCGTCATGCACGACGGCGACGAGATCACCACCATCGAGGGCATCGGCACGCCCGGCGACCTCGCGCCGCTGCAGCAGGCCTTCATCCGGCACGACGGCTTCCAGTGCGGCTATTGCACGCCCGGCCAGATCATGTCCGCCACCGCGATGCTGGAGGAGGTACGCCAGGGCTGGCCCAGCCAGATGACGGGCGACCTCGGCCGGCCCGAACTGACGGACGACGAGATCCGCGAGCGCATGTCGGGCAACATCTGCCGCTGCTCGTGCTATCCCAACATCGTGGACGCCATCCGCGACGCGGCGGGCCGGACCGGGGGGACCGCGGCATGAGGGCCTTCGACTATGCCCGCGCGCAGACGCCTGCCGACGCCATCGGCACCGACGCGCGCATCATCGCGGGCGGCACGAACCTGCTGGACCTGATGAAGCTTCAGGTCGAAACGCCCGAGCGGCTGATCGACATCAACCACGTCGGGCTGGACCAGGTCGAGCGCGACGGAGACGGCCTGCGGATCGGGGCGCTGGTGCGGAACTCGGACCTGGCCGCCCATCCGGCGGTGCGGCAGGACTGGCCGCTTCTGTCCCGCGCGCTCCTGGCCGGGGCCAGCCCCCAGTTGCGCAACCGCGCCAGCACCGGCGGCAACCTGATGCAGCGGACGCGCTGCTACTACTTCTACGACCTGGACGCGCCCTGCAACAAGCGCGTGCCGGGGTCGGGCTGCGGGGCGATCGGCGGGGTCAACCGCATCCACGCGATCCTGGGCGCCTCGGAACACTGCATCGCCACCTATCCCGGCGACATGGCCGTGGCGCTAAGCGCGCTGGACGCCGTGGTCGAGGTCGAGGGACCCGACGGGCGGCGCGAGATCCCGGCCACGGCCTTCCACCGCCTGCCGGGCGACCGGCCGGACCTCGACAACGAACTGCAACCGGGCGAGATGATCCTGTCGGTGCGCCTGCCCGCGCCGCTCGGCGGGCGGCAGATCTATCGCAAGGTGCGCGACCGGCGGTCCTATGCCTTCGCGCTGGTGTCCGTGGCGGCTGCCGTGACCATGCAGGGCGGCCGGATGGACCGCGTGCGGCTTGCCTTCGGCGGGGTCGCCCACAAGCCCTGGCGCGTGCCCGCGGCCGAGCAGATGCTGGCGGGCCAGGCCCCCTCGGCCGAGCTGTTCGACCGCGCCGCCGCCGCCGTGCTGGAAGGCGCGCGCGGCCAGGGCCACAATGATTTCAAGATCCCGCTGCTGCGCCGCACCCTGGCCGCGGTGCTGGCCGAGGCCGTGCAGGAGAGCGCGTGATGTCCAACCCGATCGAAGTGACCCTGACCCACCGGATGAACCTGCCGGACGAGGAGAACCTGCTCGACCGCATGGCGCAGGGGGTGGTCAGCACGCCCATGGACCGCCCCGAGGGCCCGCTGAAGGTCAGCGGCACCGCCACCTATGCCGACGAGGACCACCCGCCGGGCACCGCCTATGGCTGGTTCGTGCGCGCCGCCATCACCAGCGGCCGGGTCACGGGCCTGAACACGCGCGAGCTTGAGGCGATGCCGGGCGTGCTGGCCGTGATCCGCGACAACCGCATGATCCGCAACCCGGCCCAGGGCGGGGACGCCAAGTCCCCCCACCAGGGGCCGTCCGAGGTCTTCTACAAGGGCCAGCCCATCGCGCTGGTGGTGGCCGAAACCTTCGAGCAGGCCCGCGACGCGGCCTTGGCCGCCCGCCCCGACTACAAGGACCGCAGCGACAGGGCCGTGATCCTGCCCACCCGCACCGACTACGAGAAGCCCCGGTCCAAGCAGTCCTCGCAGGGCAACCTCGACAAGGCGATGCGGAACGCGGCCTTCGCGGTGGACGTGGAATACGACACGCCCTCGATGAGCCATGCCGCGATGGAGCCGCACGCCGCCGTCGCCTGGTGGCAGGACGGCCGCCTGACCGTGCGCGGCAGCTACCAGATGCTGAACAGCAACGCGCAGGAACTGGCCGACGCGCTGGGGATCAGCGTGAAGAAGGTCCGCATCCTGTCGCGCTACGTGGGGGGCGGCTTCGGGTCCAAGCTGGGCATCGGGCACGAGGGCGTCGGCGCCGCCATCGCCGCGCAGAAGCTGGACCGGCCCGTCGCCATCGCGCTGCACCGCCGGCAGGTCTTCGAGGCCACCCACCGCCGCAGCGAGACGCGCCAGCGGGTGCGGCTGTGCTGCGACGCGGACGGCCGCATGACCGGCATCGGCCACGAGGCCTGGGTGTCGAACCTGCCCGGCGAGACGTTCAGCGAGCCGGTGACGCAGGCCACCCCCTTCACCTGGGCGGGCGAGAACCGCGAGATCGGCCATTACATCGGCCGGCTGAACCTGACCGGTGCGGGGTCCATGCGCGCGCCCGGCGAGGCCGTGGGCGTGCCCATCACCGACGCCGCGATGGACGAGCTGGCCGAGGCCGCGGGCATCGACCCGGTCGAGTTCCGGCTGCGCAACATCCCCGAGGCGGACCCCTCGTCGGGCAAGCCCTTCAGCAGCAACCGCCTGGCCGACTGCATCAGGATCGGCGCGGAACGCTTCGGCTGGTCCGGGCGCCCGAAGGTGCCCGGCAGCCGCCGCGAAGGGGAATGGCTGATCGGCTTCGGGATGAGCGGGGTCATCCGCGTCAACATGCTGGGCGATTCGACCGCGCGGGTGACGCTGCGCCCGGACGGCACGGCGCTGGTGGAAACCGACATGACCGACATCGGCACCGGCAGCTATTCGGTCCTGACCCAGATCGCGGCCGAGATGCTGGGACTTCCGCCCGACCGCGTGACGACCGTCCTGGGCGACAGCGACCTGCCCCCCTCTATCGGGTCGGGCGGCTCGCGCGGGGCGGCGTCCTCGGGCAGCTCGGTGATGCTGGCGGCGCGCGCCGTGCGGGGCAAGCTGGCCGAGCGGATGGGCTGCGACGAGGAGGACCTGACCCTGAAGGACGGCACCGCCATCGCCGGCAACCGCCAGCGCGACCTGGCGGACGTGCTGGCGGGCGACATCCTGCAGGGGACCGGCACGATCAAGCGCGGCGCGGCCGAGGCCCATCACCGCCAGTCCTCATGGGGGGCCGAGTTCTGCGAGGTCGCCGTCAGCAGCGTCACGGGCGAGGTCCATGTCCGCCGCCTGTCGGGCGTCTTCGCCGCCGGGCGCATCCTGAACGCCAAGACCGCGCGGTCGCAATGCATGGGCGGAATGATCTTCGGCATCGGCCAGGCGCTGCACGAGGAAGTCTTCCACGACGCCCGCGACGGCAGCTTCATGAACCGCGACCTCGCGGAATACCACGTGCCCGCGAACCTCGACGTGCCGCATATCGACATCGAGCTGCTGATGGACGACCGCGACCCTTATGCCAACCCCATGCAGGCCAAGGGCATCGGCGAGCTTGCCCTTTGCGGCACGGCGGCGGCGATCGTGAACGCCATCGCCAATGCCACTGGGCACCGCTTCCGGTCCTTCCCGATCACGCTGGACAAGGTGCTGGAAAAGCTGGGCTGACGCGCGGGCGAAGCGCCCCCCTGCCCGCAGGGGGGCGTCCTGCGCGACGGGCCGGTGTCAGGCGCGGCGCAGGAAGCCCGCCACGGCCTCCAGTTCCGGCTGCGTGATCTCGTGGCCGCCGTCATGCAGCGCCAGGTCGAGGCGGGCGCCCTGCGCGCGCAGCCAGTCCGCCAGCGCCTCGGTCTGCGGCAGGGGGCAGATCGGGTCGCGGCGGCCGGCGGTCAGCAGCACCTGCCGCCCCGCCAGCCCCGGCTGGGGCGCGGGCGTCCAGGGGATCAGCGGATGCATCAGCACGGCGCGGTCGAACAGGTCCGGCGCCTCGAACATCACCGAGGCGAGGATGTTCGCGCCGTTCGAATAGCCCATGGCAAAGACGGGACGGCCGGGGTTCGCCTGCACATGGGCGCGCAGGAAACCGGTCATCCGCCGCGTCCGGGCGCGCAGGTCCTCCATGTCGTAGACGCCTTCCGCCCGGCGGCGGAAGAAGCGGCTGGCGCCATGTTCCGACACGTCCCCGCGCGGGGCGACGAGGCCCGCGCGGGGCAGGATCTGCCCGATCAGGCCGGAGAACTGGTGCTCATCCCCGCCGGTGCCGTGAAAGGCGAAGACCAGCGGCGCGCCCTCCGCGCCGGGGCGGGACAGGTGGTGGTAAAGGTCCAGCGCCATGGGCCTCAGTCCCTGATCTCGGGCAGCATCTGTTCCAGCCGGAACCGCAGGTGGGCGTGCTGGCCGGGCAGCTTCAGCGCCTGTCCCAGATGCGCGCGGTCCTCGTCACGGTCGAAGCCGGGCTCGTTGGTCGCGATCTCGAACAACACGCCGCCGGGCGTGCGGAAGTAGATCGCCCAGAAATAATCGCGGTCGATCACCGGGGTCACGTTGTAGCCCGTGTCCATCAGGGCCTTGCGGACGCGCAGCTGGGCCGCGCGGTCCTCGACGGCGAAGGCGACATGGTGGACCGATCCTGCGCCCTGCCGGGCCGGTTCCGCCACGGCCAGCGTTTCCACGTCGATGACATCCGCGCCGTTGCCCTCGATGGCGAAGCGGGTGGTCGCGCCCTGCCGTTCCACCTCTTCATAGCCCATGAAGCGCAGCAGTTCCGCCGTGGCGCCCGCGTCGCGCAGCCGCAGGCTGACGCCGCGGAAGCCGTGCACGCCCTCGGCGGCCGGAACCGGGCCGCCCGCCCAGGGGGTGCGGGGGTCGCCGTCGACCTCGACCAGCGCGAAGCCGTCGCCGTCCGGCCCCCGGAAGCGCAGGCGGCGTTCGCCGAAACGCTCATGGGCCTCGAGGCCCGCGACGCCCTGCCGCGCCAGCCGTTCGGTCCAGAAGCCGAGCGAGCCGCGCGGGACCGCGAACAGCGTCTCGGACACCTCGCCGGTGCCCGGGCGGCCACGGCGGATATGGGGGAAGGGGAAATAGGTCATGACCGTGCCGGGCGAGCCGGCCTCGTCCCCGTAATACAGGTGGTAGACGTCCGGGGCGTCGAAGTTCACGGTCTTCTTGACCCGGCGCAGGCCGAGCGTCTTCGTGAAGAAGTCGTTGTTCTGCTGCGCATCCGCCGCCATCGAGGTGACGTGATGCAGGCCCTTGATGTCTTCCGGCATGGCTGCCTCCTGCAAGTGCATGGTTCGTTGCGGGCAAGATAAGGGCGCGGGGCCGCGCACAGAACGGCTGACGGATCGCATTGATCATTGCGATTTGCGCAATGATCCTGCCGTCACAGGGGCCGGGCCTCGCGGACATGGGCCTCGAAGACGTCCGAGAAGGCGGCGACCTTCAGGGGCAGCCGCTCGTAGGGCGGGTAGTAAAGCGTCAGCCAGATACCGGGCGCGGACCAGCCGGGCAGGACCTCGGCCAGACGGCCCGCCGCCAGGTCCTCCTCGACGATGAAGCGGGGCAGCAGCGCGATGCCTTCCCCGTCCAGGGCCAGCCGCGCCAGCACGTCGCCGTTGTTGGCGCTGAAGCGTCCGGCCGCGCGATGGCTGCGGCGGGCCGCGCCCTTCGACAGGTCCCAGACCTCGTCGCGGGCGTCGGCGCGATAGCCGAGGCAGGCGTGCCCGGCGAGGTCGGCGGGGTCCTGCGGCGCGCCCCGGGCGGCCAGGTAACCGGGCGCCGCCACCAGCAGCCGCGGCACCGGGCAGATCTTGCGCCAGATGGTGGACTTGTCGCCCGGCGGGCCCGAGATGCGGATGGCGAGGTCATAGTCCTCCTCGACGATGTCCACGAAGCTGTCCGACAGGTTCAGCGCCACATGCGTCCGCGGGTAAAGCGCGGCAAAGCGCGACAGCACGGCGGGCAGCACCCGCAGCCCCAGCGACATGGGCGCGCTGACGCGGACCCGCCCCGAGGCGATGCCCTGCGCCTCGCGCGTGTCCTGCGCGGCCTGGGCCAGCCCCTCGGCCAGGGGCGCGACGCGCGCCGCATAGACCGCCCCCGCGGAGGTCAGCGAAACCTGCCGTGTGGTGCGGACCAGAAGCTGCACGCCCAGGCGGTCCTCCAGCGCGGCGATGGTGCGGGTGACGGAGGCCGGGGTCAGGCCGAGCTGCCGCGCGGCGCCCGCGAAGCTTTGCTGGTCGACGACGGCCAGGAAGACGCGGATGGATTCAAGCTCGCCCATGATCTCGGCATTGCATCAGGCGCAACAAGCAATGCAGGTTCATGGGCATCCCGGCAACCGTGTTCCGGGCCATGGCCCTTCCCGGCCAGCCCTTCAACCGCGCCATCCGCAGGTGACGCCGCGCGCCGTCCGGCCTACCATCCCCTCAGCGGCTGTCCCGGACAGGCGCGCCGCCTGCCCGCCGGCCCGATCCGCCGAAGGAGTTGCATCATGAGCTGGAGCCCCTGCCCCGACCCCACCCTTGGCGTGCCATCCACCGTGGACGCCATCGAGACGCTGATCATCCCCCGCGCCGTCGATCTGGGCGGGATGGAGGTGCGCCGCGCCCTGCCCTCGCTCAAGCGGCAGATGGTCGGGCCCTTCATCTTCTTCGACCAGATGGGCCCGGCCGAGTTCCTGACCGACCAGGGCATCGACGTGCGTCCCCATCCCCACATCAACCTCGCCACCGTCACCTACCTGTTCGAAGGCGGCCTGCGGCACCGCGACAGCCTGGGCACCGACCGCGAGATCGAGCCGGGCGCGGTCAACTGGATGAAGGCCGGGCGCGGCATCGTCCATTCCGAGCGGACCGACGAGGCGCGGCGCCGGACCGGCCAGCGGCTTTTCGGCATCCAGACCTGGGTGGCGCTGCCCGAGGCGCAGGAGGAAAGCGACCCCGGCTTTGCCCATCACGGCGCGGCCGAGCTGCCGGTGATCGAGGATCACGGGGTAACGGCGCGGCTGATCGCGGGGCAGGCCTTCGGGGCGCGCTCTCCGCTGGCGACCGCGTCGGAAACGCTTTACGCCGACATCCGGCTTGCCCCGGGCGCGAGCCTGCCGATCGAGCCCTCGGTGACCGAGCGGGCGCTTTACACCATCTCGGGCGGGATCGAGGTCGCGGGGCAGCCCTTCGCCCCCGCGCAGCTTCTGGTGCTGCGGCCCGGGGACCAGATCGTCCTGCGGGCCGCGACCGCCGCCCGCGTCATGCTGTTCGGCGGCGAACCGATGGAAGGCCCGCGCTGGATCTGGTGGAACTTCGTCTCGTCCCGGAAGGAACGGATCGAGCAGGCCCAGGAGGAATGGCGGCAGGGACGTTTCGACACCGTGCCGGGCGACGAGGCCGAGTTCATCCCCCTGCCCGACACGAACACCCGGCCGCGCCGGGCGCTCGGCGGCGTGTTCTATCCCTGACGGCGCACCGGCGGCGGCGCGCCCCGTGCCCCGCCGCCGGATGCGGCCGGGCCCTTGCAGGCCACGAGAATGGCCGCCGCCGCGACCGCCGCGACCCCCAGCCGGTCGGGTCCGGACAGATGCCCGCCCGGGAAGGCCGCGCCGAAAACCGCGACAAGCACCACGCCGAGCTTGTCGCGGGCGACGACCTGCGCGGGGTTGCCAAGTCCGATGGCGCGGAAACAGCAAAGCCACGGCGCCCCGGTGGCAAACCCCGAAAGCACAAGAAAGACAGCGGACCGGGACCAAGGACGGGGGCCGGACCTTGCCCAAGGCCAGCGTGATCCCGGCCAGCATCACCAGGACCACGGCGGTGCGGATGAGGGTGGCGAGATCCGGGTTCGCGGTCTGGACGCCGACCTTGGGCGGGAACCGCCGTCAGCGTGGCGGAGGCGCCGACAGCAGCGGCCCGAACTGCCGAAAAGGAAGAACGGATCGCATGGCGCGGCTCCGAGGACCGGACGGGCGGGATCGAGCGTGAGGGCGGCTTTCCGGCCGCCGGCGGGAAGAAGGCCCCGGCGGGGCGGCGGCGTCCCCGTTGCGCGCGCGCTAGTCCTGTCGAGGGATGGGGCACAGGGCCCCCACCCCGGCAGACCCTGCCCGGCTGACCGCCGACGCGGCGTCCCGCCCGTTCAGCCGTCCTGCGCGGTCGTGGCTGCGGGCGCCGCCGCCTGGGCCCGCGCCCGCGCGGCGCGGCGGCGCAGTTCGGGGTGCGGCGCTTCGGCCAAGGCATCGGCCACGGCGGCATGAAAGCCGCTCAGGTGGCAACCCAGCGCGCGGTCGAGCCAGTCGAGCGCCTCGGGCAGCCGGTCCGCCGCCACCAGCAGGCGGGCGAGGTTGAACTGCCCCCAAGGGTCGCCCCCCTCGGCCGAGGCGGTGTAATAGGTCAGCGCCGCGCCCGCGTCGGGCGGCCCGGCGGCGCCGGTCTCGGTCAGCACCCCCAGCATGTTCAGCGCCTGCAGCAGCCCGCCGCGCGCGGCGTCGGCGTAAAGGCGCATGGCCTCGACGGGATCGCGCGGCACGCCCTCGCCGCGCAGGTGCAGGTCGGCCAGGTTGAACATCGCCCAGGGGTCGCCCCCGGCCGCCGCGCGGCGATACCAGCCCGCCGCCTGCCGCACGTCGGGGCCCATGCCCCAGCCGCGCTCGGCCGCCCGGCCCAGCATCGTCAGCCCGCGCGGATCGCCCGCCCGGGCCGCCATGCGGAAGGACTCGATCGCCTGCCCGCCTTCGCCCGCCTCCAGCAGCAGCTGTCCGGTGGCAAGCGCCGCCTCGGCGCTCACAGTTCGGCCCACATCCGCAGCAGGTTGTGGTAATGGCTGACAAGCCCCAGCACCGCCGGCGCCTCGTCCCCCATCGCCGCGCGGGCCTGCCGGATCGCCATGTCGAGGTCGTAAAGCATCGCCCGCCTGCCGTCGTCGCGCACCATCGACTGCGCCCAGAAGAAGCTGCCCCAGCGGCTGCCGCGCGTGACCGGGTTCACCCGGTGCAGCGAGGACGAGGGATAAACGACCATGTGCCCGGCGGGCAGCTTGACGGAGTGGGTGCCATAGGTGTCCTCGACCACCAGCTCGCCCCCGTCGTATTCCTCGGGCGCGGTCAGGAAGATCGTGGTGGACACGTCCGCCCGCATCCGCATCCCGCCCGATCCGGGAATGGTGCGGATGGCGTTGTCGGTATGGGCGCCGAAGGTCATGCCAAGGTCATAGCGGTTGAACATCGGCGGCAGCACCCGCAGCGGCAGGGCGGCCGAGGTGTAGGTCGGGTTCCGCGCAAGCGCATGCAGGATGTGCTCGCCCAGATCGCGGGCGACGGCAGAATCGGGCGGGATCTGGAGGTTGTTCTTGACCGTCGCGGCCTGGTCGCCCGCCGTGTCGCGCCCGTCGGCCCAGGCGGCGCGTTCCAGCGCCTCGCGGAAGGCCATGACCTCGCCTGCGGACAGGACATCCGGGATCTGGATCAGCATTCGTCACATCCAAGGAAAGGGGCGGGGCCGCCGGGCGGCCCCGCGCGTCGTCAGAACCGGCTCGACAGGCTCAGCGTGAAGACCCGGCCCGCTTCGGGGACTGCACGGGCGCCGTTGAAGGACGAGGAATAGTTGTTCTCGTCCGTCAGGTTGGTGCCGTTCAGCGCGACCCGCCAGTTGTCCTGCTCGTAAGCCACCATCGCGTCGAGCGAGAAGGTTTCCGGGATCTCGGCGGTGTTGTCGCTGTTGGCCCAGTATTCCGACGCATAGCGGATGCCGCCCGCCACCGTCACCGCGCCCCCGGTCCGGGTAACGGGCCGTTCATGGCTGCCCCACAGCGCGAGGTTGTGGCGCGGCACGCCGGGCGCGTCGTTGCCCACGTTCTCCTCGTCCACGCCGCGCCCGCCGGTGATCTCGCTGTCGAGGTTCGCATAGGCCAGCAGCAGGTTCACCCCTTCGGCGACCTCGCCCGAGGCGCCGAGCTCGAAGCCGCGGATGCGGCGGTTCTCGCCATTGGCGCTGAAACCGGGCGTGATGTCGCCCGTGACCGGGTCCACGTCGTAGGAATTGCGCTTCTTGATCTGGAAGACCGCCGCCGTCAGGCCGACGCGCCCGTCCATCAGGTCCATCTTGCCGCCAAGCTCGATCAGATCGGACCGCTCGGGCTCGAAGTCGCGGTCCGAGGCCGGAACCTCGGTCTCGAAGGCGTTCACGGCCGAGGCGATGTCCGTCCCCAGCGGCCGGTACGAGCGGGCAAAGGTCAGGTAGCCCATGCGGTCGGACGCGGGTTCCCAGATCAGGCTGACCGAGGGGCTGATCTTGACGTCCTCCACCTCGCCGCTGACGCGTTCGTCCCCGCCGACCAGCACGCCGTCGAACGAGCTCTTGAACCAGTCGGCCCGGGCGCTGGCGAGGACCGAGAACTGGTCGCTGAAGCGCATCCGGTCGGCCAGGAACAGCCCCGCGTCCAGCGCCTTGGCGGTGCTCTGCTCGTCGTCCCAGTCGAACACCGCGTCGCCCGCGTCGAAGTCCGGGTCCAGGATGGTCTGTTCCGCGCGCGGCACGACCCAGGTGCCGCGGCGGCGCTTGTCGATCTGCCAGGACAGGTCCAGGCCCGCCGTGATCTGGTGGCGGACGTTGCCGGTGGTGGCCTCGCCCGTCAGCGTGGTGACGTTCTGGACGCCCCAGCCCTCCTGGTCGTAGGTCATGCCCCCGCCCGCGCCGTAGCTGAGCGGCTGGTCGATCCCCGCCAGCAGCGCGGCAAGGCAGGCCGAGTCGCAGCCGCCGGGGTTGGTGGCCGAGAAGTCGCGCCCGTAGCGCGTCACGCGGGTGTCGTTGGACAGCTTCCAGCCGCCCTCCAGGTCATGCGTCAGGGCCGAGGTGACCGTGTGCACGTCGGTGTCGAAGCGGTCGGTGCTTCGGATATACGAGGTGTCGCGGTCGTAGCCGGGCACGTCGTATTCCAGCAGCGGGCGGCTGATCCCGTCGGGGCCCTCGGCCATCGGCTGGCCCATGTCCGGCACGCCCCGGCCGCGCAGGTAGGAATAGCCCAGGTGCCATTCCGTCCCCGTGCCGATGCCGCGCCCGTAGTCGAAGGCGATGCCCAGGCGGTCGTCGGTCACGTGGTCGCGGTCGGGAACCTCTCCGTCCTGCACCATCAGGTTCAGCCGCAGCGCCTGGTCGTCGGCAAGGACGCGGTTGGCGTCGAACTGCAGCCGCGCCAGGCCGCCGGTGGCCACGCTGCCCTCGGCCTCGTTGAACTCCTCAAGCCCCGCGCGCTTGCGTTCCTGGTTGATGAGGCCGCCCAGGCTGCCCACGCCGAAGCTTTCGCCGGCCGGGCCCTTGATGACCTGCACCGCCTCGGTGTTGAAGGTGTCGCGGGTATAGGCGCCGAAGTCGCGCAGCCCGTCCGAATAAACGTCGCCCTGCGCGGACAGGCCGCGGATGCGGAACTGGTCGCCCGAGGAGCCCCCCCGGCCCTCGCCGGTGGACAGCGTGATGCCGGGGACGTTGCGCAGCGCCTCTTCCAGCGTGGTGGCCTTCTGCTGCTCGATGATCTCGGCGGGGACCACGTTCACGACATGCGGCGTGTCGCGCACGCTTGCGGGAAGGCGGGCGATGCCGGTCGAGGCGTTGTTGGTGTTGCTCGACTGCTCGTCCGACGGGGTCAGGACCACGGTGTCCAGCTGTACCGCGTTCGTCTGCAGGGGTCCGGGAACGGCTGCATCCTGCGCCAGCGCCGGCTGGTTCAGGCCGGTCGCGGCGAGGGCGCCAAGCGAGGCCCCCGCACCACACAGGATCGGTCGAAGGGAGGGCTGGGGACGCAGAGCCATAAGCAATCTCTTTCGGGGCGTTGGGGAATGCTGGCTTGCACGATCCGCGCAGGGACCCGAACTGGCTGAAGCCTACTATTTTGCTTGGGATGATGCCGTCAAGCAGCCTTCCGGCGGATTCTGGCGGAAAATCAGCGATGGTCCGATGTCGCGGGGGGACCGGCAGCCCGCGATCGCCATGGCGATCCGCAGTTCGTCGCGCAGCAGCCGCAGCACATGGGCCACGCCGAGCGCCCCGGCCACGGCCAGCGCCCAGGCCGCCGGGCGGCCCACCATGACCGCATCGGCCCCCAGCGCCAGGGCGCGCAGCACGTCGGTCCCCCGCCGGATGCCGCCGTCCACCAGCACCGGCGCGCGCCCCGCCAGGGCCGAGGCCACGGCCGGCAGCGCCTCGACGCTGGCGGGCAGGCCGTCGAGCACCCGCCCGCCGTGGTTCGAGACCACGACCCCCGCCGCGCCCGCCGCAACCGCGCGGGCCGCGTCGCCGGGATGCAGGATGCCCTTGGCCAACACCGGCAGGGGCGCGGCGGCGCAAAGCCATTCGAGATCGGCCCACCGGGGGGCGGCGGCCATGACCTCCTCGAAGCTGCCGGCGGCCGGGCGGGGCAGGCCCGCGAGGTTGACGGGCGAAAGGTCCGGGGGCAGCGCGAAGCCCGCCCGCATCTCTCGCGGGCGCTGCCCGGCCACGGGGGCGTCCACGGTCAGCATCAGGGCAGCATATCCCGCGTCGGCGGCCCTTCGGGCCAGCGCCAGCGTGCCCTCGCGCCCCAGCCAGTAAAGCTGGAACCAGTCGCACAGGGCGCCCGCGCCCCGCGCCTCGGCCAGGGGCGTGGTGGCCTGCGCGCTCAGCACCATGCGGGCACCCTGGGCCGTTGCGCCCGCGGCAAGGGCGCGTTCGGCATCGGGATGAAGCAGCCGCTGCCAGGCCATCGGCGCGACAAGGATCGGGTGGTCGAGCCGCGTCCCCAGAAGGGTCAGCGAGGTGTCGCCGGACCCGCCGTCCCGCAGGACGCGGGGCATCAGGGGCAGCGCGTCGAAGGCGGCCTCGTTCCGGCGCAGCGTGATCTCGTCGCCCGCGCCGCCGTTCAGCCAGGCCGCCGTGGCGGGGGGCAAGGCGGCCCCCGCCGCGCGGCGATAGTCCTCGACCGTCTGCGGCAGGTCCTCAGGCCGCATCGGCGGCCCGGACTTCGGCGCGGCACGGCGCGGGTTTCGCGGGATCGGGGGCCGAGATCATGGTGGCGTCAGTGCACGGTCGGGCGGGCGGCATCCGGCGCCTCGGGAAAGGGCGTGCCAAGCTGGTCGTGCCAATGGTGGTGCAGGACCAGCGGGCGGTCGTCGTGGCGCGCGACCTCGACCGGGGTGTCATACAGCGCCGACAGCACCGGCTCGGTCAGGACCGCCTCGGCCGGACCCTGGGCGACCACCCGGCCGTTCTTCATGGCGACGACATGGTCGGCCCAGGCGGCGGCATAGTTGACCTCGTGCACCACCGTCACCACGCTGCGGCCGCTGCCGCGCACCAGGTCCGCCAGCCGCGCCATCAGCGCGCGGGAATGGGCCATGTCGAGGTTGTTCAGCGGCTCGTCCAGCAGCAGCCAGTCGGTGCCCTGCGCGAAGGTCATCGCCAGATGCGCGCGCTGCGCCTGCCCGCCCGAGATCTCGTCGAGGAAGCGGTGCCGCAGGGGCGCCAGCCCGAAGGCCTCCAGCGCCGCCTCGACCGCCGCCCGGTCGGCGGCCCCGGGGCGGCCGCGGTGATGGGGCCAGCGGCCGAAGCCCACCAGTTCCGCCACCCGCAACCGGCTGGCGATGTGGGTCTGCTGGCCCATGACGGCCATGGCCAGCGCCAGCCGCTCGGTCGGCGTGGCGGCAAGGTCGAGGCCGTCCACCTCGATGCGGCCCTGTTGCAGCGGCTCGAGCCGGGCGACCAGCCGCAGCAGCGTGGACTTGCCCGCGCCGTTCGGCCCGATCAGCGCGATCAGCTTGCCGCGCGGCAGGGTCAGGTCGATGTCGTGCAGGATCGCCGCAGAGCCGATGCGGTGGCTTACGCCCGTGATGCGGATCATCGGACACGTCCTTTCAGCAGAAGGAACAGGAAGAACAAGCCGCCCGCGAACTCGACCACGACCGACAGGGTCGCGGTCTGGCCCATCAGGCGCTCGAACAGGGTCTGGCCGACAACCAGGATCGCCGCGCCGATCAGCCCCGCGGCGGGCAGCAGCACCGCGTGGCGGGCGGACGGCGCCAGCCCGTGCGCCAGTCCCGCGACCAGCAGGCCGAAGAAGGCCACTGGCCCCACCAGCGCGGTCGAGACGGCAACCAGCATCCCCACCAGCCCCAGCGTCGCCAGCATGACCCGGTCGAAGCGCAGCCCCAGCGGGATCGCCACCTCGCGCCCCAGCGCCAGCAGGTCGAGGCGCGGCGCCATCCACAGCGCCGCCCCCGTGCACAGCCCCGCGATGGCCCCCGCCGCAGGCAGAAGCGCGGCGTCGAGGCTGCCGAAGCTCGCGATGCTTGCCGCCTGCACGGTGGCGAAGGCATTGGGGTCCATGACGCGGGCCAGAAAGCCGGACAGCGCGCGGAACATCACCCCCAGGATCACGCCGGTCAGGATCATGCGCGGGATGTCGCGGGCCCCCTGCCCCAGAAGCGTGCCGAAAAGCCCGGCGGCCAGCAGCGACATGGCCGCGACCTCGGCCAGGAAGGTCGGGGCCGCCGGCAGGGCGGCGAAGCCCGCGACGCCAAGCGCCGCGACAAGCCCCGTCTGAAGCAGCACGTAAAGCGCGTCGAAACCCATGATCGAGGGCGTCAGCACCCGGTTCGCCGCCGCCGTCTGGAACAGCACCGTGGCGATGCCGGTCGCGGCGCCCACGACCACCAGCCCGGCAAGCTTGGTCCCGCGCAGTTGCAGGATGAAGGCGCGGTTGCCGCCGCCGAGCCCCTGGAACATCCAGACCAGCGAGGCCGCCCCCAGCAGCCCCAGCAGCGCCGCGATCAGCCTCAGGGCGGGCCTATCCATGGGCCTGTCCACGCGCGCTATCCATGGGCGCTATCCATGGGCGGGCGGCCGGTAGAGCAGCCACAGGAAGATCCCCGATCCCACCACGCCCAGGATCGTGCCGACGGGGATTTCGTAAGGATGGCGGACGATCCGCCCCAGCAGGTCGCAGGCCAGCAAGAGCCCCGCGCCCCCCGCCGCCACCACGGGGATCGAGGCGCGCAGGTTGTCACCCATGATCCGCGCGACGATGTTCGGCACCACCAACCCGACAAAGGGGATCATCCCCACGGTCGTCACCACCATGGCCGAGACGACCGAAACCACCACCATCCCCAGCCGCATGACCCCGCGGGTGGACAGCCCGAGGCCCGTCGCCACCTCGTCGCCCAGGGACAGGATGGCGAAACGGTCGGCCGCGAACCAGGCCAGCCCCGCCGCCGCGCCCGCGACCCACAGCAGTTCGTAGCGGCCGGCGATCACGCCCGAGAACTCGCCCGACATCAGCCAGGTGCCGACGAATTGCAGCAGGTCCGCCTGCCAGGCGACCCAGGTCACGACCGCGCCGATGATGCCCGACAGGACAAGCCCTGCGATGGGGACCAGCATCACCTCGCGCACCGGCAGGCGGCGCACGATCTGCAGGAACAGGGCCGTGCCCGCCATGGCCGACAGGCTTGCCACCACCATCTTGACCCAGATGGGCGCCCCCGGCGCCAGCAGCGTGACCGCCAGCAGGCCCAGGGCCGCGCTTTCGCCCGTGCCCGCCGTGTCGGGCCCGACGAAGCGGTTGCGCACGAGGCTCTGGATCACCACGCCCGCGACGGCCAGCGCCGCGCCCGTCAGCAGCACCGCCAGCGTGCGCGGCAGGCGCGATTCCATCAGCACCAGCGCCGTCCAGCCCTCGCCCGCCGCGGCATCCGGGCCGATCCGGGCGGCCCCGAGGCCGAGGCTCGCCAGCACCAGCAGCGCCAGGACAAGCCCCGCGACAAGCGGGCGGGCGGTCATTCCGACAGGGCGGCCGTCAGCGCGTCCAGCGTTTCGGACAGCGCGGTATAGCCGCCGGGCGCAAGATAAACGTTGTCGGCGGGCAGATAGACCACATGCCCGTTCTTCCAGGCGCTGGTCCGGCGCACCAGTTCGTTGTCCAGCGTGGCCCGGGCCGAGGGCTCGTCCGCGCCGATGGCCGCGCCGCGGTCCAGAACGAACAGCCAGTCGGGGTTGGCCTGGGCGATGAACTCGTGGCTGACGGCGTCGCCGTGGTTGGCCTCGGACTTCAGCGTGGCCTCGACCTGCGGCAGGCCCGTGACCTCGTAGATCCAGCCGAAGCGCGAGCCCTCGCCATAGGCCGACATCTTCGGCCCGTTGGTCAGCACCACCAGCGCCGTGCCCTTGCCGCGGCCCGCGTCCGCCAGCGCGGCAAGTTTGCCGTCCAGCGCGGCCGCCAGCGCCTCGCCCTCGGCCTGCCTGCCGAACAGCGCGGCCAGCGCCGCAAGGCGGGCTTTCGCCTGCCCGATCAGGTCGGCGCCGTCCACGGTCATGTCGATGGCGGGGGCGACCTGCGCCACGGCGTCCTTCTTCACGGCCGAGCGGTTGGCGACCACGATCAGGTCGGGACCGAGCGCGGCCAGCTTTTCCAGATCCGGCTCCTGCAGGGTGCCGGCGGGGGCGGCGGCCTGCGCCAGCGGTTGCAGGTGATCGAGATAAAGCTTGTCGGGCACCGCCGCCGGCGTCACCCCCAGCGCCATCATCATGTCCGCCACCCCGAGGTCGAGCGCCGCCACCTTCGCCGGCGTTTCCGGCAGGGTGACAGGCCCCTGGGCGGTTTCGACCGTGACATCGGCAAGGGCGGCAGAAGCCATCAGGGCCGCAAGGCCGGCCGACAAGATCAAGCGCATGAACGCGTCCTTTCCCGAGCAGGGGTGTCAGAAATCACCCGGCCCGCGGATTAGGAAGCGCGACCGTCCAAGTCAACAATGCCGAGTGATTTTATCAACGACTGCCGACTGGCGAGGTCCGGCCCCCCGGCAACCGGTCTGGGACCGCCGCGCCGGATGGAGCGGCGCCGGTCGGCGCTTGCCTGTCCGCGCCTTGCCGACCCGGCAAGCGGGTCGGTCAACCTTGTTCATCTTCCCGCAGGTCCCGCCTTGGCCGGAGGCGATCCCGGGGATCATGGGCCGCCTCCCTTGCCGGCGCGCCCGGCGCGTTCTCCATCCGCGCCGGGCCGCCGCTTGCCCCATGGGGGCCGGCCAGTCCCGGTCCGGCGCCGCGCGCCGGTTCCCTCAAGCCGCCAGGTCGTCGAGTGTGCGGCCCGCCTCGAGGGCGTCGTTGACCCAGCGGGGACGACGGCCGCGGCCGCTCCAGGTCTGTTCGGGGTTCTCGGGGTTCACATAGGCGGGGGCCGCGTCGGGCCCGGCGTCGCCCGCCCGGGACTTCGACTTGCCCGACTGGCGATCGGACATCAGTTCCGACAGCCTGAAACCATGGTCGCGGGCGGCCTGTTCCAGGGCCGAAAGCGCCTGCTGCCGCTTTCGCGTTTCATAACTCGCAATGGCCCGATCCAGCTTCTTCCGCAGATTCTTCAGCTCATCGAGGCTCATTCTTTCCAGCATTTCAGACGAATTGGACTTATTGCTCCTGTCATCCATCAGGTTCTCCTCCTTGTTATGTCCCGGCTCATCCGCAAAAAATGAATGTCGCGTCGTGATCCCTATATTTGCAGCAATTGCAGCGGATCAATAGCACAAGGCCGCCGGAATGATCCAAATCGGATCACGATGTCCGCCTTTGGTCTGGACTTTCGCTCAGGCCCCTGTCCGGGACAGGGATTGCCGGCCCGCCATTGCCTTTCCCGAGACGCGTGAAACGCCCCTTTGCGGCGCATTCGCCGGTTACTGGTCCCGGTGCCGATCCGGGCACGCCCGGTGCTGTTCACTTGTGCGGGATCAAGAGTTGTGGCCGCCCGGACGCCCGCCCGGGCAATCCGTGGCGACACTCAGGATCGCCGCCCCGCGATCTGCCCCCTCCGGCATGCCGGAAAGGCCCGTGGCATCCGGTTTGCCCTTGGGAATCGGACCGCTGGCCGGCGCGTCGGGAAACATCGCCTGCCCCGGAAGATCGGCTGCCGGACCGATGCCGCGGCCGGGGTTGAGGACGTGATTTCAAAAGGCCGCCGGAAACGCGGTGCTTGAATTTCAAGGACTACTGGGATAAGAAGACAAGCGTGTCTTCTGATCGGCGGTGGACGTAATGCACGGTAACGTCGACGTAAAGATGGGGTCCGAACGCAATTTCGGCTTCGTCTTTGCGGCTGTCAGCGCCATTATCGCCCTTGCGCCGCTTTTTCGTGGCCACCCCCCGCGGGTTTCCTTCCTGATCCTGGCCCTGGCTTTCGCAGCCGTGGCGATTTTCGCGCCAGGGCTGCTGCGCTGGCCGAATCGCCTGTGGTTCCGCTTCGGAATGCTGCTCGGCGCGATTGTCGCGCCGATCGTGATGACCCTCGTCTATGTGCTGACCTTCCTGCCCATGGGCCTCGGGCTGAGGCTGATGGGAAAGGACCTGCTGTCCCTCAGGACGGACCCGCAGGCCAGCAGCTATTGGATCAACCGTTCCGACCCGCCCAAAAGCATGAAGCTGCAATACTGATTGCCCACCATGGAGTGAACCGGTGTCCTTTGTTTCCGAGTTGTGGGGTTTTCTGAGGGACCGCAAGAAATTCTGGCTGCTGCCGATCCTGATCGTGCTGGGCCTGTTCGGTGCCCTGATCGTGCTGAGCCAGGGCTCGGCGGTGGCCCCCTTCATTTATACCCTGTTCTGACAGTGACCAGCATTCTCGGGATCTCGGCGCTGTATCACGACAGCGCTGCGGCCCTGGTCCGCGACGGTCAGATCGTCGCCGCGGCCCAGGAAGAGCGGTTCACCCGGCGCAAGCACGATCCGCGCTTTCCGCTGAACGCCATCCGCTATGTGCTGGACGAGGCCGGGATCCCGTTGTCCGGGGTCGATCACGTCGTCTTCTACGACAAGCCCTTCCTGAAGTTCGAAAGGCTGCTGGAAACCTATCTGGCCGTCGCGCCCCGGGGGCTGCGGTCCTTCCAGATGGCGATGCCGGTCTGGCTGCGGGAAAAGCTGTTTCTCAAGGACCTGCTGACGCGCGAGTTGCGCGGCATCGACAAGGGCTTTTCACCCGCGCGGCTGGGATTTGCCGAACACCATATCAGCCACGCCGCCAGCGCCTTCTATCCGTCCCCTTTCGACGAAGCGGTGGTGCTGACGGTGGACGGCGTGGGGGAATGGGCCACGACAACCGTCGGAATCGGCCGCGGCAAGGATCTGCGGATCATCAAGGAACTGCATTTCCCGCATTCCCTGGGCCTGCTCTATTCGGCCTTCACCTATTACACCGGCTTCAAGGTCAATTCCGGCGAATACAAGCTGATGGGGCTGGCCCCCTACGGGCAGCCGGTCTTCAAGGACCTGATCCTCGACAGGATCGTCGACCTGAAGCCGGACGGGTCGTTCCGCCTGGACCAGCGGTATTTCAACTATGTCTCGGGCCTGACCATGACCAGCAAGGCGATGGAGTCGCTGTTCGGCCAGCCGGTGCGCCGGCCCGACCACGACCCGCTGACCGGCTTCCACATGGATGTCGCCGCCTCGATCCAGGCCGTCACCGAGGAGATCCTGCTGCGGATGACCCGGTCCCTGGCGCAGGAACACGGCATCTCCGCGCTCTGCATGGCGGGGGGCGTGGCGCTGAACTGCGTGGCCAACGGCAAGATCCTGCGCGACGGCGGGTTCCGGCAGCTCTGGGTCCAGCCCGCCGCCGGGGATGCGGGCGGGGCGCTGGGGGCGGCGCTTGCGCTGTGGCACCAGGAACTGGACCAGCCCCGGCAGGTGCCGCCCGCGGGCGCGTCCCCGGACGCGATGCAGGGCGCGTATCTGGGGCCGCGCTATTCCCAGGCGGCGGTCGCAAGCGAGCTGACGCGGGCGGGCGCGGTCCTGACCGAGCAGGACGAGGACGAGATCATCGACAGGACCGCCCGCGCGCTTGCCGACGGCAAGGCCGTGGGCTGGTTCCGCGGCCGGATGGAATTCGGGCCGCGGGCGCTCGGCGGGCGCTCGATCCTCGGCGACCCGCGCTCGGACAGCATGCAGAAGACGCTGAACCTCAAGGTCAAGTTCCGGGAAAGCTTCCGTCCCTTCGCGCCCTCGGTCCTGCGCGAGGAGGTCGGCAACTGGTTCGAGCTCGAGGACGACAGCCCCTACATGCTGATCGTGGCCGATGTCCGCCCCGAGCTGCGGCGCGAGATGACCGAGGACGAGAAGGCCCTGTTCGGCATCGACAAGCTGAACATCCGCCGGTCCGAGATCCCGGCCGTCACCCATGTCGATTACTCGGCCCGCGTCCAGACCGTCCACCGCGACACCAACCCCGCCTATCACGCGCTGATCGCGCGCTTCGGCGAACTGACCGGCTGCCCCGTCCTGGTGAACACCTCGTTCAACGTCCGGGGCGAGCCGATCGTCTGCACGCCGACCGACGCCTTCCGCTGCTTCATGGGCACCGACATCGACGTGCTGGTGGCCGAGAACTGCTTTCTGGAAAAGGAGCGGCAGGACCCCCGGCTGAAGGAAAGCTACGAATCCCGGTACGAGCTGGACTGAGCGCATGGAGCCCCGATCCCGATCGTTCGACCTCGGCCCGCCGGCGCGCCCGGCCGCGCCCGCCTCGCCCACGCTGCGGCGCGCCGCCGTGCTGTTGTGCCTGATCCCGGCCGCCTATCTGCTGGCGACCGTGGCCTATGCCCTGCTGAACGCGGGCGAGTTCGCCTCGGACCTGCCGCGCCTGCTGCGCTATGTCGTCGTCCCCGCCCTCATCGGGGTCGCGCTGCTGCTTGCAGGCGTCCGCCTGCCGCGCGCCATCGCGCTGAACGTGGGCATCGTGGCGGTGTCGGTGCTGGCCACGCTGTTCCTGTTCGAAACCTGGCTGACGCTGCGCCTGCTGCCGCGCCAGGGCAATGTGGTGGGCGTCGTCGATGCCGAGGTGGGCCTTGATGCCTACCGGATGAACCTGCCGCCCGCTTATACGATCAAGGCGCTGAACGCCGAACTGGGGGTGGCCGAGCTGAGCCGCGCGCGGCTGTCGGCGGTGCCCGACCAGCCGGTGATGCTGTGCAGCATGGACGGCCAGCCGATCACCTACCGCGCCGACGCCTACGGCTTCCGCAACCCGCCCGGCACCGATCACGCGGCGGCCCGGATCATGGTGCTGGGCGATTCATTCGTCGAGGGCCTCTGCCTGCCCGACGGCGCCGGCGTGATCGGGCAGTTGCGCGGACGCGTGACGGGGCCGGTGGTCAACACCGGCAGCCGCGGCGCCGGCCCCCTGTTCGAGCTTGCGGTCCTGGGCCGCTACGGGCCCGTGTTCCGCCCGCCCATCACGCTGATGGCCTTTTTCGAGGGCAACGACTGGGAAAACCTGCAGAACGAGACGCAGGCAAGCTGGCTTGCCGGGGCGATGGACCCCCATGCGGATTTCGGCCCTCCCGGCTGGACCGCGGCCGACCTGCAGGACGCCGGTTCGGTCATCTCCGGGTGGTGGGCGCAGGGCGCCGCCTCGGTCGAAGAACTGTTCCGCCGCCAGTCGATGCTGCGCAACTATCTGGCGCTGGCCAACACCGCGCAGGTGCTGGGGCTGCATTATCCCAAGGCGATGGCGCCGAACCCCGACTATGCGCCGCTGCTGGACCGCGCGGTCGGGATTGCGCAGGGCTGGGGCGGGCGGCTGGTGATCGTCTATATCCCCGCGCATGACCGTTTCGCCGGGCTCTTTCCCCATGATTTCGTCAGCGAGGACCTGCGCCGGATGGTGCATGACGCGGCCGCCGGGGCCGGGCTGGCCGTGATCGACCTGACCGAAGCCTTTGCCCGCCATCCCGATCCGACCTCGCTTTATGCGCCGGATTCGCATTTCAGCACGGCGGGCGCGGTGCTGGCGGCCGACGAGATCGCCGCCGGTCTGGCCCGCCTGCCGCAGCCCTGAGGCCGGGCCGCCCCCGGCGGCCGCCCGGTCATGCGGCCCCCCCGGCGCCGCCGAACGCGCGCCGGGTGCCTTGGGCAGGTCCGCCCCCCTGCGGCTGCCGTCACTGCCCTGCGGCCAGCGTCACGGTGACCTCGGTGTCGCGCCCCTCGCGCAGAAGGCCCAGCCGGACCGTCTCGCCCGCCCGCCGGCGGTCGAGGGCCGCGCGCAGGTCCTCGGAATCCTCGACCGCCACGCCGTCCAGCGTTTGGATCACGTCCCCCAGCGCCAGCCGCCCGTCCGCGGTGATCCGCGCGGGCCGCAGCCCCGCCGCGGCGGCCGGGCTGCCGGGCGTGACCTCCAGCACCATCACGCCCATCAGGCCCGCGCGCGCCAGCATGGCGTCCCCGCGCGGGTCATGCACGACGCCCAATGTGGGCGGCGCATAGCGGCCCGTCGCGATCAGCTGCGGCACCACCCGGTTCACCGTGTCAACGGGCACCGCGAAGCCGATCCCGGCGCTTGACCCCGACGGGCTGTAGATCGCCGTGTTGACCCCGATCAGCCGCCCCGCGCTGTCCAGCAGCGGGCCGCCCGAGTTGCCGGGGTTGATCGCCGCGTCCGTCTGGATCAGCCCCCGGATCGCGCCCCCCCGCTCGCCCGGAAGCTCTCGGTCCAGCGCCGAGACGATGCCGGTCGTCAGCGTCCAGTCCAGCCCGAAGGGGTTGCCGATGGCGAAGACGCTCTGGCCCACGCGCAGGTTCTCGCTGACGCCCACGGCCAGCGGCAGGGCCTTTTCGGCACCCGCGTCGATGCGAAGCACGGCCAGGTCGTGTTCGGGCGCAGCGCCCACCAGCCGGGCCGGGTAGGCGCGGCCGTCCGCCAGCCGCACCAGTGCCCCCGTCGCCCCCTCGATGACGTGGTTGTTGGTCACCACATGGCCCTGCGCGTCCCAGATGAAGCCCGAGCCGCTGCCGCGCGGCACGTCGTAAGCGTTGCGGGTCCAGAAATCGACGACGCGGCTTTCGGTCGTGATCGAGACCACGCTGTCGCGGGCGTTCTCGAAGATGGCGATGGTGGTCTGCTCGTCGGCGGCAAGGTCGCCGCGCGGCGCCACGGTGCGCGGCTCGTCGGCGGGACCGCGCAGGGCCGGTTCCAGCAGGGGAAGCCCGCGCCACACGAGGATCACCAGGATCGCCGCCAGCGTCACCAGCGCGAGTCTCGGGCCGAAGCCGTCCTTGGTCATGCGTCGCATCCTTCACCGGGGGCCGCCCGTGGCCGGGGCGGATCAGAACCCGAAGCGCGGCCGGGATCAACGCCCTCCCCCGTCCCCGGGGTCCTGCGCGCGGTCACGGGGGCGGCGCATGTCCTGAACGGACGCCGCGTGCCCGGGCGCAGCCGGGATGTGGCGCGTGATGCGAGGCGGGCCGCACCGGGAAACCGCTGGACTTCTGCGAAAGCCTCGGCCCGCTGCCCCGCCTCGACCCCCGGCATCGAAGGTGCAAGGCGGAACGGCGTCAGCCCGGCGTCCGGATGCCGGCCTCGGCCGCCTTTGCTGCGTCGATCTCGCAGACGGCGGCCCTGGACAGCGCGGTGCCCTCGGTCGGGGCCGCGCCCCCGCCCAGGGCTTGCTGCGGGCTTTCGGCGGCGCTCGCCCCGGGCGAGGCCGCCGCGACCACCGGGGACAGATCGCCGCCGGGGCCCGCCACCGCCTCGCCGGTCCCGCCGCCTGCCGAAGGGGCAGGCTGCGTTTGCGCAAGCGCCTCGGTCCCAGACGCGTCCGCGCTTGGCACCGGCTGTTCCGTGGGACCGACGCCCGAGGCCCTTTGCGGGTCCTCGGCCGAGGCCACGGGCGCGAGGTCCGTGGCATCCGCCGCGACCGAGGTGGCCGCCATCGTCGCAACCTGGGTATCGAGCTGCTTCCATTGGTCAAGCAGCGTCCCGGCGCTGACGCCGCAGGCGCGCGCGGCAAGATCGACGGGCACATCGACCACGACCCCGTCGACGCTGACCCCGACCGACTGGGGCGGCGCGGCGTCCTGGGCCCGGGCCGCCCCCGCCAGAAGGGGCAGGGCAAGGGATGCCGCGATGATCAGGCGGTGTGACATGGCTGGAACTCCTCCCGGATGGTTCTGCGCGAAGGCGCGGGCAGGGGCGCGAAGGCAGGTCCCACCCGCAGGCGGCAAGGCGGGTGCGGGAACGGGCGGCCTGCCACCGGCATCCCGGCGTCCTTCCCGGTCCGGCCCTGTCGGGCGGACACGGCGGGAAGGGCCGCGGGTTTCACAGGCTGTTCCCGAAGGCGGCCCGCAGCGCGTTCAGCGCCAAGGCATCCGGGCCGCCCTCGCAGGAGGTCCGCATGGCGAGCAGCCTGAGGTCGCCGCCCTCGTCCGTGACCGAGGCCTCGGTTCCGCCGGGGGCGACCTTTCCGCTTTCGTTCTGGCCCCCCGCCACCCCGGGCGCGGCCGCGCCGCCCGGGGCAGCCGCCATTTCCGTCGCGGCCGTGTCCGGGCCTTCGGCGGCGCCGGTCCGGTCCTCGACGACCCGGGCGGATGCTGCGCCTCCTGCGGGCGGCGCAGGCAGGGGCGCACCGGGCGGCGGCTCACCCGAGGCATGGGCCTGCATCGCCGCCTTGACCGTCGCCTGCCCGGCCGCGTCCAGCGCCAGGAACTCGCGGCAGGTCATGGCCTCAAGCCGGGCCGCGTCGGGCGGGGCTTCCTGCGCGGGAACGGGGGCCGCCGCGGTCAGGCCGGCAAAGGCGAGGGCGGGAAGGGAAAGCTTCATCTCGGAACCTTTCTGATGCGCTCGAAGGCCGATGAAAGGGAAAGAGCGGCGGCCCGCTCTTCCGGCGCCTCACAGGTTGCCCGCGCCCATCTCGCGGGCGATGTGGTCGGCCTGGCGGATCGCCAGGGCCACGATGGTCAGCGTCGGGTTCTCGGCCGCCCCCGTGGTGAACTGCGAGCCGTCCGACACGAACAGGTTCGGGATGTCGTGGGTCTGCCCCCAGCGGTTCACCACCCCGTCGCGCGGATTGTCCGACATGCGGTTCGTGCCGATGTTGTGGGTGGACGGATAGGGCGGCGTCGGCAGCGACCGCACCGCGCCCGCCGCCCTGTGGATGGCGATCCCGCGTTCATAGGCGTGGTCGCGCATGGCGACGTCGTTGGGGTGGTCGTCGTAATGGACCACGGGCGTGGGCAGGCCGAACTGGTCCACCACGGCCGTGTCCACCGTCACGCGGTTGGTTTCCTGCGGCATGTCCTCGCCCACGATCCACATGCCGGCCATGTTCTCGTAGCCGTCGATGGCGCTGGTGAACTCGCGCCCCCAGGCCCCGGGGTCGAGGAAGGCCGCCATGAAGGGCAGTCCCAGCGACAGCGTTTCAAGCTCGTAGCCGCCGACGAAGCCGCGCGACGGGTCGTGGCGCGCCTCGTCCTGCATGATCCCGGCCATGGTGGTGCCGCGCCACATCCGCACGGGGCGTTCGAAGATGCTGTAAACCGAGCCGGTGACATGGCGCATGTAGTTGCGCCCCACCTGCCCCGAGGAATTGGCCAGCCCGTCGGGGAACATGGACGAGGCCGAGTTCAGCAGCAGCCGCGGGCTTTCGATGGTGTTGCCCGCCACGCAGACGATCCGCGCCGCCTGCCGCTGTTCCACCCCGCTTGCGTCGAAATACACGACCCCCGTCACGCGGCCCTTGTCGTCATGCTCGATCCGCGCCGCGTGGCAGCGTTCGCGCACTTCCAGGTTGCCGGTCTCCTCGCCAAGCGGGATTTCGGTATAGGCGGTGGACCACTTGGCGCCCCACTTGCAGCCCTGGAAGCAGAAGCCGGTCTGCTGGCAGGCCTGCCGTCCGCCGTATTCGATCGAGTTGATCGCCATGCGGCCGGTATGGACTTCCTTGTAGCCGACGGCCTTGGCGCCCTTTTCCAGCACCAGGAAGTTGGTGTTGCCGGGCAGGCCGGGCTGCCCGTTGGTGCGGGTGACGCCCATCTTGGCCTCGGCCAGGGTGTACCAGGGGTCCATCTCGGCGGCGTCGAGAGGCCAGTCCAGAAGGCTCGCCCCCTCGACCCGGCCATAGTTCGTCAGCGCCTTCCATTCGTGGTCCTGAAAGCGCAGCGAGGCGCCCGCCCAGTGGGTCGTGGTGCCGCCGACCGCCTTGACGATCCAGGACGGCAGCCCCGCGAAGTCCCGCGCCAGCCGGAAGCTGCCGTCGGACCGCCGCGTGTCCAGCCAGGCAAGCTGCGCGAAGCTGGCCCATTCGTCGTTGACGTAATCCTCGGGCAGGTAGCGGCCGCCGGCTTCCAGCGCCACGACGGAAATGCCCTTCTGCGCAAGCTCGTTGGCAAGCGTGCCGCCGCCCGCGCCGGTGCCGATGATGACGACCACGCTGTCGTCGGTCTTGCTGAACGGAGCAGCCATGTTCCGGTCCCTCCCTTACAGCCAAGCGATGTCGTTGAAGCCGCGGTCGATGTAGCCGCCGTGGCTGAAGCTTTCCCCTTCGTAGCCGAACAGGGGCCAGATCTCTTTCTGGTTATAAAGATCGGTGACGAGGCCCGCGCGGATCGTGCGGAAGAACTCGCCCTTCTCGATGCCGCGCAGGACGGCCACGCGCTCGGCCTCCCACCGGGCGCCGAGATAGCTCGGATGGCCCTGCCCCTGCGCCGCGGCGTCCAGCGCGGCGATCCCGGCCTCGACCGCGGGCGCCTTGTCGGCGGTGTCGTAGCCCTTGACGGCGACCGCATAGCGGTCGTCGGGGATGCGGTCGTGGGGATAGATGTCGCGCGCCATCTGCACCAGCGTCGCCATGGTGCCGGGCTTCAGGGCCGTCACCTCCAGCGCCCAGGCGGCGGAACGCCCGGTCACCCAGCTTGCGCCGACCAGAAGGCTGCCCCCTGCCGCGACGCTGCGCGCCAGAAGCTCGCGCCGGGTCATCCCGGCGCGGTCGATCCTGTTCATGTCACTCCTCCCTTGGGTCCGGCCCCCTCCCCGGGGCCTTGCCTTCAGCGATAGCGGCCTTGCCGCTGCAGCACCTCGATCTGATAGCCGTCCGGGTCGGCGATGAAGAAGAAGCGGGCGATCACCTCGCCGGCGGGCGCGAAGTCCACCAGCTTGCGCGGGGCATAGCCCAGTTCCGTCAGCCGCGCGTGTTCCGATTCCAGCTCGTCCACGACGAAAGCCAGGTGCCCGTAGCCATCGCCCAGGTCATAGGGCTCGGTCCGGTCCTTGTTGACCGTCAGCTCAAGCTCGAAGTCGGCTTTCGGGTTGCGCAGGTAGACCAGGGTGAAGGCCGGGAAATCCAGCCGCGTTTCCACCTTCAGCCCGAAGGCGCGGTCGTAGAACTCGACCGCGCGCGCCTCGTCCAGCACCCGGATCATCGAATGGATCGCCTTGGCCATCCTGTCCTTCCCTTCTTCCTTTTCCCCCGGTTACAGCCTTTCCGGCGGGGGCGGGCAGTAGCAGGTTACTACAGGTCCCGTTTCGGCCTATTCGGCCGCCGTGGCGAAGCCCGCGCCGCGCGCCTGCTGCGTCTCGATCAGGCAGGCGCAGCGCAGAAGCGAGGCGAAGTTGCGGGTTTCGCCCTGGATCTCCTGCACCTCGTCGTAAAGCCGCGAGATGAAGGCCGGCGTCGTCATGCCCTCGCGCGCCGCCATGGCGTCCAGGATGCGCCAGAAGCTGCGTTCAAGCCGGATGCTGGTGGAATGGCCGCTGAGCCTCAGGCGGCGGGTGACGGGTTCATAGCTTTCGGGACACTGGCCTGCGTAGACTTGACACATGGGGTCCTCCCCTTGCCGCGGCGCGCGGGTCCGATTCCCCTGCGCCGGGGCCTGAGCCTGAACTTGGCGCGGCTTTCCCGGTCGAGCAAGCCCGACGGCGCGGGGCCGCCGGGCGCCGTCACTGGCGCAGTTGGTCCATCCTGGCCGTCAGGTGGACGATCAGCCCGCCGGGCTGCCAGTCGAACCCGATCCCGCCCCCAAGCTGGTCCGAGGCGGTCGCGTGGGCCAGTTCGCTGCCGAAGCCCTCGGTCGTCGGAGGCGTGATCCCCGCGCCCCCCACCTCTTCCTTCCAGACCAGGTCCAGGTCCTCGCCGGCGACGGTCCAGGCGACCGAGATGCGGCCTTCGGCCGTCGCCAGCGCGCCATACTTGGCGGCGTTGGTCGCAAGCTCGTGGAAGATCAGCGCAAGGCCCACCGAGGCGCTTTCCCCCAGCGTGATCGCGGGGCCCTCGACGCTCAGGCGCGGGTCGCGGGCCACGGCCAGGTGCGGCTGCACGATCTTCTCGATCAGCGCGCGCAAGGACGTGCTCTGGCCCTTGCCGGGCTCGCCGCCCAGGGCCGAGCGGATGAGGTCATGGGCCTTCGCCAGCGCGCTCAGCCGTCCCCGCAGCGCCTCGGCCATCGCCTCGACCGAAGGTGCGCTGCGGGCCGTCATGGACACCATCCCCAGCGCGATCGTGAACAGGTTCTTCACCCGGTGATCCATCTCGCGCAGCAGAAGCCGGCGCTTGCCCTCGGCCTCCTTGAGGTCGTGGATGTCGGTGCAGGTGCCGAACCAGCGCGTGATCCGGCCGTCCTCGCCGCGCACGCAATGGGCCCGCCCGACGACCCAGCGATAGCGCCCCGAACGGTGCCACAGCCGGTATTCGATGCGGTAAGGCTCGCCGGTTTCCACGCAGCGCATCCAGGCCTGGCGGGCGCGTTCCTGGTCGTCGGGGTGGAACATGTCCTTCCAGCCCGCCCCGTCGGTCGATCCGGGCGCCGCGCCCGTGAAGTCATACCAGCGGTCGTTGAAGTAGTCGTGGTCGCCGTTCGGCAGGGTGGACCAGATCATCTGGTCGATCGAGTTCACGATGGCCTCGAACTTCGCCTCGCTTTCGCGCAGGGCGGCCTCGGCCCGCAGGGCATCGGTCACGTCCGTCGCCTGCACGAAGATCCCCTGCCCCACATCGCCGGATTCTCCGAGCGGCTGGTAGACGAAGTCCACGATGCGGTCCTGCGGCGCATCGCCCGACAGCCCCCGGAAGGTGACGGGGACCGCGCGGCCGACATAAGGCTCGCCGGTGGCGAAGACGCGGTCGAGCAGGGCCAGGAAGCCCTGCGGCCCCAGTTCGGGCAGGGCGTCCGCAACCCTCATGCCCTCGATGTCCGTCCGGCCGACCAGTTCCTTGAAGGCGGGATTGACGACCTCGATCACGTGGGACGGGCCGCGCAGGATGCCGGCCACGCTGGGGGCCTGCGCGAACAGGCGCCCGAGCCGCTCGATCTCCGCTTCGGCCCGGCGGTGCGCCATGACCGCCCCGGTCGTCTCGTGGCCCTGGTTGAAGACGCCGACGATGGCGCCGTTCTCGTCGCGGATCGGCGTGAAGCTGTAGTTCCAGTAGGTTTCCTGCTGAACCCCGCCCCGCACGATCGGCAGCATGAAGTCGAAGGCCGAAAAGCCCTCGCCCGTTTGCATCACATGGGCAAGCTGCGGCCCCACGACATCCCAGATGTCGAACCAGACCTCGGCCGCGGGCCGGCCGAGGGCGGCCGGGTGGCGCTCGCCCGGGATCGGGGACCAAGCGTCGTTGTAGAGAAGCCGAAGATCGGGCCCCCAGTAGATCGAGGTCGGAAAGCTCGAGTTCAGGCAGATCGAGAGCGCCAGCCGCAGCGCCTGCGGCCAGCCTTCGATGGGGCCGAGCGGGGTGCTTTCCCAGTCGTGCCGCCTGATGCGTTCGCCAAGGTCGCCGCCGCCCGAATGGAAGCCGGTATCCCGGATGCCGCTGTCCATCTTTATCCGATCTGCATTGTGTGGCGAGTTTCCTGCGCGCGACCCGCCGCCGGCGACGGGGGGGCCGGAACCTGCCGCCGGTCCGTGGAACCCTGTGCCGAAGCAGGACCGAACGCGCCCTGACCCTTGTTGAAGACGGACCAAGGCGCCGCGCGGCGGAACGATGTGCCCTGCGGCCCCGTCGGGCCGAGACGTCCCAGCAATGAAATGGCCTCCGTACCAAGCGGGCATGTCGGCGAAGCCGGCGCCAGGGCGTCGTTCGGGTCCGCTTTCTGGCGAAGGTGCCGCCCTCGCAGGCCTAGCTACAATCCCGAGAAAGAGGAATTGATCAAATGTTATCCGACGCAGGGGAAGTCGGCAGGCCCGACCGCCGGAAAGGAGCTTTTTCACCATCCTCTCGGCGGTGGCCTCGGCCGTGCGCCGCCTGCCCCCGGATCGGGCAGGCGGAAGGCCGCCCAGGCTGCGCGCCTCAGGCGGCGCGGCCGGGGATCGGCCGGCCGACGGTCAGGCCTGCCACGCGCGCGGCGATGGTCTCGGCGTCGATGCCGAAATGGCGGTAAAGATCGCCGATGGTGCCGGTCTGGCCGAAATGCTCGACCCCCAGCGGGATGGTCCGGTGGCCCGCGACCGCCCCCAGCCACGACAGCGTCGCGGGGTGGCCGTCGATCACCGTGACCAGCGTGCAGTCGCGCGGCAGGGACTGCATCAGCGCCTCGGCATGGGAGCGCGCGGATGCGTTGCCGCGCGCCCGCGCCCGCTGCGCGGCGGTCCAGCCCGCGTTCAGCCGGTCGGCCGAGGTCACGGCCAGCACGCCCACGTCGCGCCGCCCTTCCGCGATCATCCCCGCCGCGCGGATCGCCTCGGGCGCGACGGCGCCCTGGTAGGCGATCACCACGTCGCTGTTCGGGCCCGGCGGGCGCAGCCAGTAGGCCCCGTCGATGGCGCCCTGCCGGAAGGCGTCGTCGCGGCGGCGGCCCGGCTGTTCCAGCGGGTTGGTGGACAGGCGCAGATAGACCGAGCCGCCGGTCTGGTCGCGCAGCCAGGTGCGTTCGTCGGGATCGCCCTCGCCGTCGCGCTGAAGATAGTCGAAGGCCCATTCCATGATGACGGCCAGTTCATCGGCGAAGGCCGGCTCGAAGGCGGCAAGTCCGTCCTGGCTCATCCCGATCAGGGGCGTGCCGACCGACTGGTGCGCGCCCCCTTCCGGCGCCAGCGTCACCCCCGAGGGCGTGCCCGCCACGATGAAGCGCGCGTCCTGGTAGCAGGCGTAGTTCAGCGCATCGAGGCCCCGTGCCACGAAGGGATCGTACAGCGTGCCGACCGGGATCAGCCGCCGCCCGAACAGCGAATGCGACAGCCCCGCCGCGGCCAGCAGCAGGAACAGGTTCATCTCGGCGATGCCAAGCTCGATATGCTGGCCTTCCGGCGCAAAGTCCCATTTCGCGGTGGAAGGGATGTTCTCGGCCCGAAAGGTGTCGGCCAGGGGGTTGCGGGCGAACAGCTTGCGGCGGTTGACCCAGGCCCCGAGGCCGGTGGTCCCCGTCACGTCGGGCGAGGTCGTCACCAGCCGCTCGGCGAGCGGGCTGTCGCCGCGCGCCAACTGGTCGAGGATCTTGCCGAAGGCCGCCTGCGTGGAAATCTCGCGCTCGGCGGCGGGTTCGACGGCGGGCACGGGAAGCGCCGCGTCCGACAGCCGCCGCGTCCCCTTGGCGAAGAAGGGCACGGCATCGAGGAAGGCACGGAAGCCGTCCACGTCCTCGACGGCGGCGAAGCGGTCCCATTCATGCCCTTCGGGCACGCCCATGTGGGCCTGCCATCCGGCCATCTGGGCCTTCGTCATCAGCCCGCCATGGTTGTCCTTGTGCCCGGCGATGGGGGTGCCCCAACCCTTGACCGTATAGGCGAGGAAACAGGTCGGCCGGTCGTGGTCGATCCCGGCGAAGACTTCGGCCATGGTCTGGACGCAGTTGCCGCCCAGGTTCTCCATCAGCGCGGCGAGTTCCGCGTCGCTGCGCCGGGCGATCAGGGCGGACACCTCGCCCTGGTCGCCGAGGTCGTCCATCAGCCGCGCCCGCCAGACCGCCCCGCCCTGGAAGGTCAGGGCCGAGTAAAGCTGGTTCGGGCAGGCGTCGATCCAGCGCCGCAGCGCCTCGCCCCCCGGTTCGGCGAAGGCCGCGCGCTGCAGGGCGCCGTATTTCACGCGCACGACATCCCAGCCGAAGGCGCCGAAGATCGCCTCGATCCGGCTCCACAGGCCCTCGCGGACGACGCCGTCTAGCGACTGGCGGTTGTAGTCGATCACCCACCAGCAGTTGCGCAGATCGTGCTTCCAGCCTTCCTGCAGGCATTCGTAGATGTTGCCCTCGTCCAGTTCGGCGTCCCCCATCAGCGCGATCATCCGCCCCATGGGCCGGTCCTCCGCCCAGGGCTTGGCCGCCACATAGTCCTGCACCAGCGAGGCAAAGGCCGTGACTGCCACCCCAAGGCCGACCGAGCCGGTCGAGAAATCCACGTCGTCCACGTCCTTGGTGCGCGAGGGATAGGACTGCACGCCGCCATAGCCGCGGAAGTTCTCCATCTTCTCGCGCGGCAGGTTGCCCATCAGGTACTGCATGGCGTGGAAGATCGGCGAGGCATGGGGCTTGACCGCCACCCGGTCCTGCGGCCGCAGCGCGGTGAAATACAGCGCCGTCAGGATCGACACCATCGAGGCCGAGGAGGCCTGGTGCCCGCCGATCTTGATCCCGTCCACCTTGGGGCGGATGTGGTTGGCGTTGTGGATCATCCAGTGCGACAGCCACAGCAGCCGCTGCTCGACGGTCTTCAGATGGGGGCTGGTCATGGCGCGTTCTCCCTGGCTTCGGGACAGGATAGACCGGGGACGCATGCAGTTTCTTGCGGAAAACCGCGCCGTGCGCCCATTCCGACGGGATATTCGAAGAAAAGCACGGGAATGCGGATGGAAAGCCCCCGACTGGCTTCGTTCGAGATCAGGATAGCCGATGCACGGGACCGCGCCCCTGATCGTCGCCTGCGCGGCCGTCCTGGTCCTGAGCGGCCGCCCCTTGGCCGCGCTGCCGGCGGTGGCGGGGGCGGCGCTGATCCGGCGGACCCGGGCCCCGTCAGATCGCCGAGGACGGGGGCTGGCGGAAGCGCCTGAACCGGCCCCAGCGGAAGGGCGACAGGTCGTGCCGGGGACGGCGGCCCATCGCCAGGTCCGCCAGCGCGCCCGCGACGCCGGGGCCGATGCCGAAGCCGTGCCCGCTCATCCCCGTGGCGACCGTCAGGCCGGGAATGGGCGTGTGGTCGATCACCGGCAGCGAATCCGGGGTCACGTCGATCATGCCCGCCCAATGGCGGACGATCGGCGGCCGCCCGATCGCGGGGAAGGCGCGGGCGAAATGCTGCCGCACCGCCGCGAGGTCCCCTGCGGCAGGGGGGGGGTCGAGGATGCGGCAGGCCTCGAAGGGGCTTTCGCCCCCCGCGCGGCGGGGTCCGCGCCAGGCGTCGGGGAAGCCTGCGAGTGCCGCCGGGCGGAAGCGGGTGCTGGCGGGGTCGGCCAGGAACTGCGGCAGGAAGGGCAGCAGGTGGCGGAAGGCGGCGGGGCCGATGAAGAACTCGTGCCGCGACCATGGGGTCAGGGTGTAACCGCCGTCGGCCCGCCTGCGGATGGCGAAGCGGTCGTCGGCCGCCGCCCCCGGCAGCAGTTCCGGCAGCGGCCCCGTGACGCTGACGCTGGAGGTGACGGAAAGCTGCGGCAGCGACAGCCCATGCGCGCGCAGGAACAGCGAGGACCAGGCCCCGCCCGCAAGGATCACGCGTTCGCAGCGGACCGCGCCCGCCTCGGTCTCGATCCCCGCGACCCGGCCCCCCGACAGGTGCAGGCCGCGCACGGCGCAATGCTCGCGGATGGTCACGCCCTCCTCGGCGGCGGCGCGGGCCAGCGCGGGGACGGCCTGCCACGGCTCGGCCTGCGCGTCCGAGGGCGTGTGCAGCGCGCCCACCCATCCGGCGGCATTGGGCAGCATCGCCTCGGCCTCTCGCCGCGACAGAAGCCGGCTGTCGACGCCGAAGGTGCGGGCGGCGTCGCGCCAGTGTTCGTAGGCGGCCAGATGCGCCTCGCTCCGGGCCAGATAGATGATGCCGGTCTGGCGGAAGCCCACGGCACGGCGCAGGGGATCGGGCAACCCGCCCCAGACCCGCAGCGCCTCGATCATCATGGGCAGCTCGGACAGGTCGCGGCCCTGCTGGCGGACCCAGCCCCAGTTCCGGCCCGACTGCTCGCCCGCCATGCGGCCCTTTTCGCAGACCAGCACCCGCTGCCCTTCGCGGGCCAGCGCCCAGGCCGCCATCAGGCCGATGATGCCGCCGCCGATCACGGCCACGTCCACCGCATCCGGCAGGGGGCCGACATGCTCGGGCGGGGTGGAAAGGGTGATGGGGAAGCCGTCCATGGTCAGAACCTGCCGATGCCGTAGGGGGTGGGGTCGATGCGCGGCGCCCGGCCCGCCACGGCGTCGGCCACCATCAGCGCCGTGATGGCCGAAAGCGTCAGGCCCAGGTGGCCGTGGCCGAAGGCGTGGACCACCTGCGGGCCCTTGGGCGAGGGTCCGATCACCGGCAGCGAATCCGGGGTCGAGGGGCGGAAGCCCATCCATTCCGTGGCGACCGGCTTGTCCACCAGCCCCGGCAGCGCCCGCCGCGCGCCGGGCAGCAGCGCCCGGATGCGGCGGAAATCGGGGGCTGCTGCCAGCCCCGCCAGTTCGTCCCCGCTGACCAGCCGCAGCCCGCCCTGCATGGGCGACAGCACCATCCCCAGCGCGGGCAGACCCACGGGGCGACGCAGAAGGCCCTCGGTCCCCGCACCGAAGCCGAGGTGATAGCCGCGTTCCGTGTCGAGGCTGACGCGGTCGCCCGCCTGCCGAGCGAGGCTGGCCGACCAGGCCCCCGCCGCGATCACCACGCGGGCGAAGTCCTGCGGCCCGGCCTCGGTCTGCAGCGTGACGCCATCGGCGCGGCGGGTCAGGCCCCGCACCCGCAGGCGCAGGTGGCGCGCGCCGCGGGACAGGGCGGCATCCGCATAGGCCTGCGCCAGCCCGCGCGGGTTCCGCACGAAGCCGCTTTCGGGCTGGTGCAACCCGATCCGGGCGAGGTCGGGGTTCAGGCCGGGTTCCAGCGACAGGACCTCGTCCCGGTCCAGGACCTGGTAGCGGACGCCCGCGCGGTCCATCAGCGCCCGGTCGGGGGCGGTGGCGGCGAACTCGGCCTCGGACGCGAAGACCTTGAGCCAACCCTCGTCGGTGATCAGGCCCCCTGCCCCGGCCAGCGCCGCCAGATGCCGGTGCGCGTCCAGGCTGCTCTCGACCAAGGGCTGCAGGGCGGTGGCGATGCGGGCGACCTCGGACGGGCGGCCCGCGCGGATGAAGCGCCACAACCAGGGCAGCGCGCGCGGCGCATGGCGCAGGCGCAGGACGGCGGGACCGTTGCGGTCCAGAACGTAGCCGGGCAGCGCCCGCAGCACCTGCGGCGTTGCGGTCGGCACCACGGCCCCCGTCACGATCCCGCCCGCGTTCCCCGACGAGGTGCCCGCGCCCGGCGGGTCGGGGTCGAGGATCGTGACCCGGTGGCCCTCCGCCGCCAGCACCAGCGCGCAGGCGGACCCCACAAGGCCCGCGCCGATCACGGCGATCTGCTGCGCCGCAGGGGAAGGGTTCGTCATGGGGCCGGTCAGTGGTGCAGGATCTTGCCCAGGAAGTCCCGCGTGCGGGCATGGACAGGGGCGGTGAAGAAGGTTTCCGGGGGCGCGGTTTCCACGATGGCGCCATGGTCCATGAAGATCACCCGGTCGGCGACCTTGCGGGCAAAGCCCATCTCGTGCGTGACGACCATCATGGTCATGCCCTCGCGCGCGAGGCCGACCATCACGTCCAGAACCTCGTTGATCATCTCGGGGTCAAGCGCCGAGGTCGGTTCGTCGAACAGCATCACCTTGGGCTGCATGCAGAGCGAGCGCGCGATCGCCACCCGCTGCTGCTGGCCACCCGAAAGCTGGTGGGGATAGTTCCCCATCCTGTCGCCCAGGCCCACCTTTTCCAGCAGCGCCCTGCCCCGCGCCTCGGCCTCGGCGCGGCTCAGGCCCCGGACGTGGATCGGCGCCAGCGTCACGTTCTCCAGCGCGGTCTTGTGGGGGTAAAGGTTGAAGCTCTGGAAGACGAAGCCGACCTCCATGCGCAGGGCGCGCAGGGCGCGGCGGTTGGACAGGTCGGTGCCGTCCACGACCAGCCGGCCCTTTTCGAAGGGTTCCAGCCCGTTGACGCAGCGGATCAGGGTGCTTTTCCCCGATCCCGAAGGACCGCAGACCACGACGACCTCGCCCTTGCCCACGGTCAGGCTGATGTCCTGCAGGACATGCAGCGGCCCGAACCACTTGTTGACGCCCGAGAACTCGATCATGCGCGCTTGTTGTCCCATGGGCCGATCCCCCGTCACAGCAGGGCGTCCTGGCCGCGCCGTTCAAGGCGTCGCGACAGGTGGATCAGCGGATAGCAGATGAGGAAATAGCCCAGTCCCACGGTGCCGAAGACCATCAGCCCCTGCGGCACCGACTGCACGATCATCCAGCCCGCGCGCGTCAGGTCCAGCAGCCCGATGGCCGAGACGACCGAGGAGTCCTTGATCAGCAGCACGAACTGCCCGACCAGCGAGGGCGTGACGATGCGGAGCGCCTGCGGCATCAGCACCAGCCGCATCTGCTGCGCGGGCGTCATGCCCGAGGCGAGCGCGGCCTCGCGCTGGCCCTGCGGGACGGCCTTCAGGCCCGCCGCCACGATCTCGCCGATAAAGCAGGCCGCGAGGTTCGACAGCGCGACAACCCCGGCAGCGAAGGCCGACAGCTCGATCCCTGCGGCGGGCAGGATGAAGAAGACGATGAAGACCTGCACCAGGAAGGGCGTGCCGCGGAACAGGTCGATGTAGATACCCAGCGCGCGGGACAGCCAGCGGTTGCCGCCCGCGCGGATGATGCCGAAGGCAAATCCGATCGCGGCGCCGATCAGCAGCGACAGAAGCGACAGGCCGAGCGTCATGCCCAGTCCCTTCAGCAGGACCGGCCAGTAGCCGAGGATGCGTTCCGCGTAGAACCAGAACATGCGCCTATCCCCTGCCCGGAAGGGCGTTGCGGGCCGACCAGGCCCCAGCCGCCGATTTCAGCGCGTAATACAGCACCAGGTATCCGAGCGCGGTCGCCACCAGCCCCTCGACCGGCATGAAGCGGTCGATGGCGATCCGCTGGCCCGCCCGCGTCAGTTCCACCACCGAGATCAGCGACAGGAGCGAGCTGTCCTTGACCAGCACGATGGTCTGCCCGATCACCGGCGAGACCGTCGCCCGCAGCGCCTGCGGCAGCACGATCAGCCGCATCCGCTGGAGGTAGCTCAGCCCCGTGCTCATCCCCGCCTCGACCTGGCCGCGCGGGATGGACAGGATGCCCGAGCGGATGATCTCGGCCATGTAGGCGCCCGAGTTCAGCGACAGCGCGATGATGCCGATCAGCATCTCGGGCAGGACGATGCCGAGGCGCGGCAGGCCGAAGTAAAGGAAGTAAAGCTGCGCCAGCAGCGGCGTCGCGCGGATCACGTCCACATAGGCGACGGCGGGGGCGCGCAGCCAGCGCAGGGGCTGGATCGCCAGCGCGCAGGCCAACACCCCCAGGGCCATCGCGCCCAGGAAGCCCGCGGCCGAAAGCCACAGCGTCGACAGGAAGCCCTGCCAGATCTCGGGCAGGTATTCCAGCATCACGCGCGTGTTCAGTCCGCCCAGCATCTCGCCCCAGGGGTTGCCGCAAAAACATGGCGCCGCGGGGCTTGAAGCCCGCGGCGCCGCGCAGGGATCAGTGGTCGGCCTTCCAGGCGTCCGAGTTCACCCAGTAGTCCAGGTTCTTCTGCAGCCGCCCGTCCAGTTCCACCGTGTCGATGAACAGGTTGCCCCAAGTCAGCAGGTCCATCGAGTCGTAGCGGACCGCATAGGCCAGCGGTTCTTTCGACAGCATCTGGTCGAAGATGGCGAAGGTGCCCTCGGGATAGGCCGCCGTCTGCGCCTTGACGGCCGAGTTGTCGTTCACCCCGCAATCGGCCTGCCCTGAGGCGACCGCGTCCAGCAGCAGCGTGCCGCCGCCCTTGAAGGACTTGATCTCGGCTTCGGGAAAGACGGTCGGGGCCAGCTTCTCGCCGGTCGAGCCCAGCAGGACGGCCACCGTCGCGCCCGGCTTCTTGCAGTCCTCGACGGACGCGATCTCGCCCCCCTGCTTGGCGAAGGCCACCGCGCCCACGTACATGAAGGGCTTGGTGAAGGCGACCTGGGTGGCGCGGGCCAGCGTCGGTGTCATGTCGGCGGCCAGCATGTCGGCCTTGCCCGACATCAGCGCGGGCAGAAGCCCGTCCCAGTCGAAGTCGAGATAGACGACCTTCACGCCCATCTCCTGCGCCATCAGCGTGGTCAGCTCGATCGCGCTGCCGCTGCGCTGGCCGTTCTTGTCCATGAACGAGAACGGAGGGCCCTGGGTCTGCACCGCGACGCGCAGCTCGCCGCGCGCGATGATGTCCTCGAGCGTGCCCGCCTCGGCCGGGGTCGCGGCCGGAACCGCCACCGCAGCCACCCCCGCGAGCGCCATGACGCCGGCGATCGCATCCAGTCTGCCCATCTTCGTCTCTCCCCTCTTGCCGGGGCGCTGTGGCCCCGCTGTTTTCCTGCGCCGCGGCTCAGGCCCCGGCGCGCTGGCCGCGGGCCCGGGGGTCCGCGGCGTCCTCCTCCCACACGCCTTTCGGCACGCTCAGCCATCTGTTGTGCGAGCGCATGACCACGAAGGTCTCGCTGCCTTGGATGCAGCCCGGCTCGGCCAAGCCCGGCAGAAGCTCGCTTGTGACGCGATACAGGTCCGCCATGTCGCCCTCGATCAGCACCTCGGCGATGAGATCATAGCGCCCGGTGACGATGCTGACCGAAGTCACGAAGGGCAGCTCGGACATCCGCCGCGCGATCTCGTCCAGCCTGCCCCGCCCGTTGGCATGGATGCCGATGATCGCGCTGATCAGCTCGGGCCGTTCCGAGACGTTCAGAACGCCCACGATCTTCAGCAATCCGGCCCCGACCAGCGCCTTCAGCCGGGCGCGCACCGTGGGCGGGCTGACCTCGAGCCGGGTTGCCAGCTCGTTGACCGAAGCCCCGCCATTCTCGGACAGCAGCCGTGACAGCCTGCGGTCCACCCTGTCGAACACCTCCCGCACGACGCCCTGCCCTGACGGTTCCACCGCGCCAAGCTTTCGGATCGGAAAGCCGCGCTGTCAACGGGTTTGTGAAGGGAAAATATCCAGCCCGCCTGTTTTCGATCTGGGCATGGTCCGATGGCCGACATGGATGTCGCGCCATGCCGATTGCCAATTGGCAATTCAGAGCGGGTTGCCTTCGGCGTAGCGGCGGAAGAAGGCAAGGAACGCGCGGTCGGGGTCTTGGGCGGGGTCCTTCCCCTTGGACCAGGCGCGCCACTCGCCTTCCACGAAATAGATGTCGTAGCCGGGATGGCGCAAGCGGGCCGTTTCATAGGTTTCCGTCAGCAGCGCCGGGCCGCGGCTGTCCAGCCAGGCCGGCCGGCCCCGCAGGGGCGTGGCCGCCTGGGCGACCGGGGGCGTGGCGGGGGCGACCTGCTCGGTCCGGCCCTCGGCCTTGGCGCGGCGGCCGACCTTCGAGAACTGCAATGCACGGTCCGCCGCCCCCGAGGCGTCGCCGTCCTTGCGCCACCAGCGCAGTTCCACATGCGTCACCGCCCTGCCCGTCTTCAGCGGCACGACCTCCACCATGAAATCCGACAGCGCGTTCACCTCGGCCACCGCCGGGTCGATTGCCCGCAGCTTGAGGTTCGACCAGGAGGACAGCTTTCCCTTGGGCACCCCGATGATCCCACGGAAGCTGTCCAGCGCGAAACGTTCCGAGGCCTTCCAGCGCAAGTTGCCGCGCTTCTGCACCATCTCGTACAGCGTCAGCGCGTATTTCGACGACAGCGCGAACATCACCTCGCGCTGGAGACGCGCGAAGACCTGGCTGTTGCGGATGATCTTCCGCAGCCGCGCCGGGATCTCGTATTCCAGCAGCCCGTCCGCCCGCCCGCTTTCAAGATTGCCGCCCAGAAGCTGGACCCGCTCGATCGCGGGCTCGCCGTCCCAGACCACGGCCACCTTGACGATGGCCGACATCAGCCGTTCAAGGCTGTCGCCCACGCGGTCGTTGGAATTGTGGCTGCCCCGCAGCGCCGCCTTGGCGATGACATGGGTCACCGGCTTGTCGATGGCATCCCAGGCGTTTTCCAGAAGCAGGTTGTAGATGCGGCGGTCGTTCAGCGTCAGCGGCGTGACCTCGACCAGATCGACCAGTTCGCCCGGCTTGACCAGGCTGTCGGCCGTGGGGCGCGCTTCCACCGTGCGAATCGCTCCTGCCGCCATCTGTGCCCCCGGCCCCTCCAACTCTTACGTTGATAGCTTGTGGCCTGTAATTTCTCAACAGGGCTGCGGGCGTTGCACCCGAAAAGTAAGCAACGGGGCCACAGGTGGAAAAATGGCGATTCGCAGATCCCTGTTCTTGCTCGATATTTTCAGCCCTTTTCCGGCGCTTGGGGCCGTCACCCGAAAGGTAAGCCTTGGCCTTCACCCGGAAGGTAAGTCGAGCGGTCCCGATTCGTAGCGGCAGCACGCCCGAAACGTAGCGCATACCGTCCCAAGATGTAGGATTTGCGGCGATTTTTTACGTTATTCCAAACACTTGCGCCTGCCGAACTGTGAACAAGAAGAATCCTGAACTGAAAGGTTGTTTGTTATCCACAGGGTTCTGGAAAGTGCCTCTTGTCGCACGCCTCATCTCTTACGGATCGGGACGACTGAGCCCCTTGCAGGTGCGGTTCAGGATACCGGAAGCCTCGCAGAATCGCTCCCTAGCGCCTTGGCGGTCATCTTTCGGTTTTTGAGCCATGAAGCCGGTATGAGCGAACTTTACGGCAAGGCCCCGAAAGTGCATGGTTCCCGCAAACAAGGGACCCGCATCATGGACAGTGCTCTTCCGCCCGTCACGCTTGACGAGCTTTCCGTCCTCAGCCGCCGCGCCGCTACCGTGATCGACCGGCTACGCGAGCGCGTCTTCGCGCCGGGCACGCAGAAGCAGCTGGATCTGCGCTTCAATGTCCGCACCGCCGCCGAGATGGTCGGCCGCTCGGAAAAGGCGATCCGCGACGCCGAGGGCGACGGCCGGCTGCCATCCCCCGACAAGGACGAGGACACCGGGCGCCGGCGGGGCTATTCGCTGGCCGACATCGCGCGGATGCGCGAGGTCTTCGGCACCCTGCCGCATCGCGCGCCCGACGATCCGCCGCTGGTCCTGGCCGTGCAGAACTTCAAGGGCGGCGTCGGCAAGTCCACCATCGTCACCCATCTGGCGCAGTACTTCGCTCTCAAGGGGTATCGCGTCTGCATCATCGACTGCGACAGCCAGGCGTCCACAACCGCCGTCTTCGGACTGAACCCCGACGTGGACGTGGACGAGGAAGAGGACACGCTTTATCCCTTCCTGCGCCACGGCGGGCCAAAGACCCTGCATTATGCGCTGCGGGCGACCTACTGGCCGGGCATCGCGATTGTCCCGGCAAACCTCGGCCTTTACGATGCCGAATATGAATTCGCGGCCCGGATGGCGCGCGACCCGGCCTTCATCCTCGACCGCCTGCGCGAGGGTGTCGAAAGTATCGCGGACCAGTTCGACATCATCCTGCTGGACCCGCCGCCCGCGCTGGGGATGCTGTCGCTGTCGGTGCTGCGCGCGGCCAACGCGCTGCTGGTGCCGGCGCCGCCCAACAACATCGACTTCGCCTCGACCGCGCATTTCCTGAAGATGCTGGAAGCGACGCTGGCCGAACTCGCGCGACACGGGGGCGAACGGCATTACAGCTTCGTCAAGATCCTGACCTCGAAGATGAACGAACAGAAGTCGGCGCATCAGGCGATCAAGCGGATGATGGACGCGGTCTTTCCGCAGGACATGCTGCTGTCGGTGCTGAAGGACAGCGCCGAGATCGACAATGCCTCGGCCAACCTGATGACCGTCTACGAGATGACGGGCGCCGCCACGCGGACCGAGACGCACAAGCGCTGCCGTGCTTATCTGGATGCCGTGGGGCGCGAGGTCGAGCTGCTGGCCCGCAAGACCTGGCCCAGCCACCACCGCGATCTGCGCAAGGAGGGACTGCTGTGAGCAAGCGCCATAACGCGATCTTCGACGATGTCCTGCGCGACATGGACGAACCGGCGCCCGTCGCGGAAAAGGGCGGCGCACGGTTCCTCAAGCGCTCGAACGCCCTGGCCGAAAGCGGCACGCGCGAGGAGAAGGTGCTGCGCTGGGTCGACCCCGCCACCTGCGTCATGTGGGAACGCCACAACCGCGCCTACGACCTGTTGACCGAGGCCAACTGCCGCGACCTGATCGACAGCCTTCGCGCCCAGGGCCAGCAGGAGTTTCCCGCCATCGTCCGCCGCCGCCAGGGCGAGGGCGCGGAATACGAGGTGATCTGCGGCGCCCGGCGGCACTTCGCGATCTCGTGGCTGCGGGCGAACAACTATCCGCAGTTCCGCTATCTGGTCGAGGTCCGCGACCTGACCGACGAGGAAGCCTTCCGCCTTGCCGATATCGAGAACCGTGACCGGGCGGACCTGTCGGATTACGAACGCGCGCGGGACTATGCCAAGGCGCTGGAGCTTTATTACGGCGGCAAGCAGAAGGCGATGGCCGCGCGGCTCGAGGTGTCCGAGGCCTGGCTGTCGCGCTACCTGTATCTCGCGCGGCTGCCGGAGGTGGTCGTTCGCGCTTGGCCGCAGATCACCGACCTAAAGGAACTGCATGCCCGCATCCTGCGGCCCTTGCTGACCGACTCCGGCGACAAGGTTCTGGCCGAGGCCGAGGCGATCGCCGCCGAGCAGGACAGCGCGCGGGCAGGGCAGGGGCCGTTCGTCCCCGTCCCGCGCGTGCTGGCCCGGCTGAAGTCGGCCACCCTGCCGCCTGCGAAACAGACGGCGCCTTCGGGCAAGCTGCGCATCCGCGAGCGAGGACGCGAGGTCACGCTGCAATTCGACCGCGACCTCGACGAGCCGACGCTGCGGGCCGAACTGGACCGTTTCCTTGCCGAGCGCTTCGGGTGAATACTGGAAATTGCCAACTGGCAATTTCCTGCGGACAAGGATGGAAATTGCCAGTTGGAAAGACGCTCAAGTAACTGGGACTGTGAACAAATCCTGTCCCCTTGCTTTGGGGCAAGAGGCGCATTACCTTAAGTAATACCAACCGAGGGTACCCATGCGCATCACCATCAAGGGGCAGGTCACGATCCCCCAGACCATTCGCGACGCGGCCGGGTTTCATCCGGGGACCGAGGTCGATTTCGTCCTGGGCGACGACGGACTGGTGCGGGTGATCCCCTCGGACCGGCTGCGATCCGAGCGGGCGCAGGCGCTGAGCCATGCCCTGACCCGGCTGCGGGGCAGCGCGGATACGGGGCTGACCACGGATGAGATCATGGCGCTGACGCGCGAATGACGCCGGTTCTGGTCGATTCGAACATCCTGATCGACATCGCCACGGACGATCCGCACTGGGCCGCATGGTCGGCCGAGGCGCTGGCGCGGGAAGGGCAGGGGGCTCGGCTGGTCATCAACCCGCTGATCTACGCCGAGGTCTCGGTCGCCCATGCCCGCATCGAGACGCTGGACGCCCTGCTGCCGGACGACGTCTTCGCGCGCGAGCCCCTGCCCTGGGCGGCCGGCTTCCTGGCCGGCAAGGTCTTCCTGACCTACCGGCGCAGGGGCGGTGCCCGCCGCTCGCCCTTGCCGGACTTCTACATCGGCGCCCATGCCGCCGTGCGCGGCTATCGGCTGCTGACCCGCGACCGCGCGCGCTATGCCACCTATTTCCCGACGCTCGACCTGATCGCCCCGGCCACGACCTGATCCCTGCGGTTCCGGGCCAGCGCATCGGCCCGGCACAGCCGCAGCGGGCGGGTCCAGCAGTCGAGATCACCGCGCCACGGTCGTTCAGGCTGCGGCGATCGCAGAGGAAAAACCCTGCAAGGGCAGGGCCGATTTTCCGGTCGCCGAAGCGGTTCCGGCCACCGGCCCAGCCTGCCGCACTAGGCGCCGAGGCTCAAAGCCGGGCCATGCGCGGCGGGGAAGGCTTACCCTGCCAGGCTTCTCAAGGGCATCGACAGCGTCACCCGCAGGCCCGAAGCCGCCCATTCGGGGGTCATGGTACCGCCCAGGCTGTCGATGCCGCTTGACACCATCATCGTGCCGAAGCCGGTTTCGGCCGGAGGACCCGAGGTGGCGGGACCGCCCCGTTCTTCCCACGTGATCTCGAAGCTCGCCCCGTCGGCCCGGCAGTCCACATGCACCCGGCCCTCCGGGGTCGAGAGCGCTCCGTACTTGATGGCGTTCGTCGCATGCTCGTGCAGGATCAGGGCCAGCGTCGTTGCGGCGGACTGCCCCAGCGGCAGGTCGTCGCCCGTGATCCGCACCCGCGTGCCATCCGCGTCATAGGGCCGCAGCAGCACCTCCAGCATGCCCTTCAGGGTGCTTTCACCCGCGTTTCGGGCCGAGACGCTGCCCGGTAGAACATAGTCATGCGCCCGTGCAAGGGCACCGATGCGCTGCCGGAAGGCCGCGGCGAAGGCGCGGGCCTCGCTGTCGCGCGCCGAGGCGGACGCCAGGCCGTTGACCACGCTGAAGACGTTCTTGATGCGGTGGGACAATTCGCGCGCCAGCAGGTCGCGGGCCTCGATCGTCCGCTTCAGTTCCAGATGCGCCATGGTCTGGCGGGCAAGCGCGCGCAGCACCTCGCGCTGCTCGGCCGTCAGTCCCTCGGGACGGGGCCGATAGTCCAGCACGCAGACCGTCCCGAGCGGCAGTCCTTCGGGTGTGTCCAGCCGGGCGCCCGCATAGAACCGCAGGTTCGGGGTTCCGGTCACCAGCGGATTGCAGTTGAAGCGCTGGTCCTCCGCCAGGTCCGGGACGACCAGGATGTCCGGCTCGAGGATCGCGCGGGCGCAGATCGACACGTCCAGCGGCATCTGGCGCACACCGAGCCCGACCTCGGACTTGAAGAACTGGCGCGTATCCGCGACCAGGTTGACCACCGCCATCGGGGCCCTGCAGACGAGCGCGGCCACGCGGGTGATGTCGTCGAACTCGGGTTCGGGCGGCGTGTCGAGGATGCCATAGCGCAGAAGCGCGGCGAGCCGGTCGGCCTCGTCCCATCCGGGCTGGCCCTCATTGCCCGCCTGGCCGCACCCCTTCTCAACACTCACAGTCAACGACTTCACCGCTATTGCCGAACATGATCTCTGGACTGGTCCATGCCGAGGGACGCCCTGAAGCAGCAAGCGCGGTCGCCGAGGCAATGTCCATCACCCTCTACGTCCAAACCCCGATGTTCGGCAATCAAGCGCCATGAGGCTGCAATTCGCGGGGCCGCCCTTTCGCGCGGCAGGCGGGCGGGGGGAAATCGGGATCAGAGCTTCCGGCGCGCGAGCTTGTCATAAAGGTCCCGGTAGGTCGCGTTGTGCCTGTAGGCGCTGACGGCCTTCAGGATCAGCTCCCACTCCTCGGCCGTGAGGCGGGGACCCGGCGCACAGGCGCGAAGGGCGGACAGATTCGGGTTCGGCCGAAGCGAAAGGGCGTGCATGGGACTTCCTGGCTGCGATGTCGGTAGACGGAAGGGCAACGGCTTCCGCCGCGCGAAGTTCATCGCCGGGCCATCAACTTTCCCGTGTAACCACCTGAGGTTGCAGTGACGTTGCGTTCCGGCCGGCCGCTGCGCCGGGATGCGACTGTGTTCATCCGGCCACACTGCCGCAGATACATGGCCGAACATCATTCCATCGGGACAACCGACCAATCTCGGGCTATCAGGAACCCTGGCGTTCCCAGGCCGCTGCAAAGGAGACGGCGTTTGGCATCCGACATCGAGACATGCTGTTGCGGAACGGACCTGCCGCCCTCGGTCTCCATCGACGCCGAAAGCATCCGGATGTGGCAGGCCATCCTCGAATGCCCGGCCTGCGGCTATGTGGCCTGCGCCCTGGGCTGCGCGCCGCTCGGTGCGCTTGCGCAGGCCACGCTCGGCTGGAACGCCCATGCCGCCCCTGTGCACGGATCCGGGTTCACCCTTCCGCTGCGGTATCACTGACCCTTTCCCGGCCGGCATCGGGCCGGGCAGCCCTGCGCCGGAAGGGCGGATGACGGGTGCAGGCGAGGTTCGTCCCGCCGAAAGGCTGGCCGCGCGCCGGCGCTGCCGCAGGCTTCCCTCCACCCGTGAGAGCGAGGGCACCGTCACGCCGCAGGGCCGGGGCGCCAAGGGCGGACGCGCGGGGGCGCCATCGCCCCCGGCGCCGGATCAGGAGGGCTGCGGCCCCATGATCGCGCGGTCCAGATGGGTATAGCCGCCGTCGGGGAAGATCCACTGCCCGGTGGTGTGGCTTGCGCGGTCCGACAGCAGGAAGGCGCAGCTGTCGGCGATCTCGCGCGCCGTCGTCATCCGCGCCCCCAGGGGGATCCGGGCGGTGATGTCGCGCAGCCTTCCGGCGGGGTCGGGCAGGCTGTCCAGCCAGCGGCGGTAAAGCGGCGTCATCACCTCGGCCACGACGATGGCGTTGACGCGCACCCCGTGGGGCAGGAAATCGACCGCCCATTCCCGCGTCAGCCCCAGTTCCGCCGCCTTGGCCGCCACATAGGCCGAGGTGCCCCCTTGCCCCGTCACCGCCGTCTTCGAGCTGATGTTGACGATCGCGCCGCGGCTGGCGCGCAGGTCGTCGGCCAGCAGGTGCACCATCGTGTAGTAATGCACGAGGTTCGCATCCAGGCTGGCGCGGAAGGCCCGGGGCCCGGCCCCGATCCCCACGCCGTCATTGGCGCCCGCGTTGTTGACCAGGCCGTGGACGGTCCCGTGGCGGGCGCGGACGGCTTCGACCGCGGCGCGGCAGGCCTCGTCGTCCGACAGCTCCACCGGCACGAAATCCGCGCCGGTCCGCGACAGCCAGCCCGCGTCGGGCGGGCGGCGGGCAAGGATCACGGGCCGCGCGCCTTCCTCGGCCAGCACCTCGGTGATGCCCGCCCCGATGCCCGAGCCGCCGCCCGTGACGACAACGACCTTGCCCTTGAGGTGAAGGTCCATGCCCTAGCCCCCGAACCGGTAGGTTTCGAGGCTTTCGGGCTTCATCTCGATCGAGAAGCCGGGCAGGCGCGGGGGCATGTAGGCCGCGTTCTCGATCCGCACGGGGTCGAGGAAATGCTCGTGCAGGTGGTCCACGTATTCGATGACCCGGCCCTCGCGCGTGCCCGCGATGCACAGGTAGTCGATCATCGACATGTGCTGGACATATTCGCACAAGCCCACGCCGCCCGCGTGCGGGCAGACCTTCAGCCCGTGCTTCGCGGCCATCAGCATGACCGCCAGCACCTCGTTCAGGCCCCCCAGCCGGCAGGCGTCGATCTGGACCACGTCGATCGCGCCCTCCATGATGAACTGCTTGAACATGATGCGGTTCTGGCACATCTCGCCGGTGGCGACCTGGACCGGGGCCACGCCCTGGCGGATGCGGCGGTGGCCGGCGACATCGTCGGGGCTGGTCGGCTCCTCGATGAACCAGGGGTCCGCGAAGGACAGCCGGCGCACCCAGTCGATGGCCTCGTCCACCTCCCACACCTGGTTGGCGTCGATCATCAGGTTGACGTCTGGCCCGACCGTCTCGCGGGCGATGGTCAGGCGGCGGATGTCGTCGTCGAGGTCGCGGCCGACCTTCATCTTGATGTGCCTGAAGCCCGCCTCGACTGCCTCGCGGCACAGGCGCCGCAGCTTGGCGTCGTCATAGCCCAGCCAGCCCGCGCTGGTGGTATAGCAGGGATAGCCCTCGCGTTCGAGAATGGCGCGCCGTTCCGCCTTGCCCCCGGCCTGCCGCGTCAGGAAGTCCAGCGCCCAGTCGGGCGTGATGCAGTCGGTGAGATAGCGGAAGTCGATCAGGCGCACGATCTCCTCGGGCGTCATGTCGGCCACCAGCCGCCAGACCGGCTTGCCCTCCATCTTGGCCCACAGGTCCCAGGCGGCGTTGACCACGGCGCCGGTGGCCAGGTGGATCGCGCCCTTGTCCGGGCCGATCCAGCGCAACTGGCTGTCGCCCGTGACATGGCGCCAGAAGCGGCCCATGTCCGCCGTGACCCAGTCCATGTCGAGGCCCACGACCAGCGGGCGCAGCGCCTCGATGGCGGCCACGCAGATCTCGTTGCCGCGCCCGATGGTGAAGGTCAGGCCATGGCCCCGGTGGGGGCCGTCGGTGTCCAGGATGACATAGGCCGCCGAATAGTCGGGATCGGGGTTCATCGCGTCCGAGCCGTCCAGCGCCCGGCTGGTCGGGAAGCGCACGTCCACCGTGCGCAGGCCGGTGATCCGGGTCATGCCTGCACCACCTTCCGGGTCCTCTCGCCCAAGCCCTCGAACCCCGGGCGCATCACCTCGCCGCCCTTCAGGCAGACCGGCGGCTTCTGCCCCGGCCCCGCGCCGGGGGGCGTCCCGGTCGAGATCACGTCGCCCGGCTGCAGCGGCAGGAAGCGGCCGAGATGGGCGATGATCCGCGGCACCTTGAAGATCATGGTCGCGGTCGAGCCGTCCTGGAAGCGCCGGCCGTCCACGTCGCCCGCCTCGTCGGGCGTGTCCAGCCGGGGGCCGATGCGGGGGCTGCCCTCGATAGCCGGAAGGCCGCGGGGGTCCGGCGCGGAGATCCGCGCCAGCCCTTCGGGGGTCAGCGCCTCGCCGGCGATGTCATCGACATGGGCCGACAGGTCGCGGATGCGGCCCTCGCCGTCCAGAAGGCCCGGCTTTTCCCGACCCGGCGGGCCATGGCGCAGAAGTTTCATGAAATCCTCGTTCGCACGGCCCGGCGGCGCGCGGCCCCCGGGCCTGTTTCGTCCCGATCAGTCGTAAAGAACCGCCGCGATCGCCGGATCGTCGATGTTGGTCTTGTCATACCAGTAGAAGCCGGTGTCGATCGTCTTGGGCAGCGTCTCGCCCTTGCTGGCGGCGACGGCGGCCTTGACCGTCTCGTAGCCGATGCCGACCGGGTTCTGGGTGATGGCGCCCGCCATCACGCCCTCGCGGATCGCATCCTTCTGGGCCTTGCCGGAATCGAAGCCCACCACCACGACCTTGGCGCCCATCTCGCGCACGCCGTTCAGGACCCCCACGGCCGAGCCCTCGTTGGTGCCGAAGATACCCTTGATGTCGGCATTCGCCGCCAGGATCGCCTTTGTGATCTCGGTCGATTTCAGGTGGTCGCCGTCGCCGTATTCGACCGCCACCACCTCGACTTCGGGGTACCTGGACTTCATCTGGTCAAGGAAGCCGTCGCGCCGGTCGATGCCGGTCAGCGAGGTCTGGTTGTGGGCGACCACGGCCACCTTGCCCTTGCCCCCGATCATCTCGCCCAGCTTGTCGGCGGCCAGCGCCGCGGCGGCCTTGTTGTCGGTCGAGGCGGTGGCCAGCGGGATGTCGCTTTCCACGCCCGAGTCGAAGGCGATCACCGGGATGCCCTCGGCCTGCGCCTTCTTCAGCAGCGGGATCACGGCCTGGCTGTCCAGCGCGGCGATGCCGATGGCGGCGGGCTTGTTGGCCAGCGCGGCGGCCAGCATGTCGATCTGCTTGTCCACCTGGGTCTCGTTGTCGGGGCCGTCGAAGCTGACCCGGACGCCCATCTCCTGGCCGGCCTTGTCCGCGCCGGTCTTCACCGCCTGCCAGAACTGGTGCTGGAAGCCCTTGGAGATCAGCGGGATGTAGAGATCCTGCGCGACGCCCGCGCCGGTGCTGGCCAGGAACGAAAGCGCGGCTGCCGCGCCCATCATCTGCCGTCGTGTGAACATGGTGTCCTCCCTGTGGTTCACGCATTCATGTCCCGCCCCGGAGATCCCGGGGCAGGGGGGCCTCCACCCCCCGGACCTTCAGGCGGCGCCGCGCCGCCGCAGCTGGTCGGCATAGACCGCCGCGATGATGATCACGCCGGTCACCACCGTCTGCCATTCCGGCGCGACCGACAGGACGCGCAGCCCGTTGGTCAGCACCGACATGATCAGCGCCCCGATTACCGTGCCCAGCACCGTCCCCCGTCCCCCCGACAGCGACGTGCCCCCGATGACCACGGCCGCGATCGCCTCGAGTTCGTAGCCGAGCCCCAGCGCGGGCTGGGCCGAGTTCAGCCGGCTCGAGATCAGCAGCCCCGCGATGCCGACGATGCCGCCGGACAGGGCATAGATGGCCATCTTCCAGCGGCCGGTGTCGACGCCCGACAGGCGCACCGCCTCCTCGTTGGACCCCAAGGCGAAGGTATAGCGCCCCAGCACGGTCCGCCCCAGGATCCAGGCCACCGCCCCGGCGACGGCGAACAGCACCAAGACCCCGTTCGGCAGCGGGAACTGCGGGATCAGCCGCCCCACCACCGAGCCCTGCGAGATCGCGGTGTAGCCTTCGGTGTCGTTGAAGTAGATCGGCTTGGTCCCGGTCACGATCAGCGACAGGCCCTTGAGCACCAGCATCATCCCCAGCGTGGCGATGAAGGGCGGGATCTTCGCGCGCGCGACCAGCGTGCCCGAAACCAGCCCGACCAGCGCGCCGGTGGCGATGGCGGCCAGCACCCCCAGCGGCAGCGGCGCCCCCATCCAGGTCAGCACCACCCCCGCGACCACCGCGCAGAAGGTCATCAGCGTGCCGATCGACAGGTCGATCCCCCCGGTGATGATGATCAGCGTCACCCCCACCGCCAGCACCCCGTTGACCGAGGTCGCCTGCAGGATCGAGATGATGTTGTCGGTCCGCAGGAAGCTGGGGCTGGCCAGCGAGAAGCCGGCCACCAGCACCATCAGGCCCGCGAAGGCCAGAAGCTTCTGATACGCCCCGCCCGCGCGGGCCGGTCCCTTGTCCGCCGTGCCCGACGGCCTTGCCGTGGCCTCGCTCATGCCGCCGCCCCCTCGCGCTGCGTTGCCAGTTCCATGATCGCCTCCTGCGAGGCCCCGCCGGGCAGGATGCCGGTCAGCCGCCCTTCGCACATGACCGCGATGCGGTGCGACAGGCGCAGTACCTCGGGCAGTTCGGACGAGATCACGATGATCGCCTTGCCGCCCGCCGCCAGGTCGCCGAGCAGCCGGTAGATTTCCGCCTTGGCGCCCACGTCGATGCCGCGCGTCGGCTCGTCGAAGATCAGGATGTCGCAGTCGCGCAGCAGCCACTTGGCAATCACGACCTTCTGCTGGTTGCCGCCCGACAGAAGCCGCACCTCCTGCCAGTCGCCGGGCGTGCGGATGCGCAGCCGCTCGATGTAGTCGCGGGCGATCCGCCCCAGCGCCTGCTCGTCGATGCGGCCGATGGCGTCGGCATGGCGCGGCAGGCTCGCCATGGCGATGTTGGCGCGCAGGTCCATGCCGAGGGCGAGGCCATAATGCTTGCGGTCCTCGGACAGGTAGCCGATCCCCTCGCGGACCGCGTCGGCGGGGCTGCGGATCGAGACCTCCCGTCCGTGGACAAGGATGCGGCCCGCGTCGGCCGGCTCGGCCCCGAAGATCGCGCGGGCGAGTTCCGTCCGCCCCGCCCCCATCAGGCCCGCGAAGCCCAGGATCTCGCCCCGCCTGAGGCTGAAGGAGATGCCGCGCAGCTCGGGCCCCCGCGACAGGTCGCGCACCTCGAGCGCCGTTTCCGCGGCCGAAAGGTCCGGGATCGCGGCCTTCTCGTCGGTCAGCTCGCGCCCGACCATCATGGCGATGATCCGCGCGATGGGGGTTTCGGCGGCCGCCACCGTGCCGACATGCGCGCCGTCGCGCATGACCGTGACCCGGTCCGAGATGCGCCGGATCTCGTCCATCTTGTGGCTGATGTAGATGATGCCCACGCCCTCGGCCCTGAGCCGGGCGATGATGGCGAAAAGCTCGGCGATCTCGGCGTCGTTCAGGGCGGCCGTGGGCTCGTCCATGATCAGCACGCGCGAACGGTAGGACAGCGCCTTGGCGATCTCGACCATCTGCTGGTGCGCGATGGTCAGGCGCGAGACGGGGGTGCGCGGGTCGATCCCGAGGTTCATCCGCGACAGGATGGCCGCGGCCTCGGCGTTCTGGCGCGCCTCGTCGATGCGGCCGAAGGACAGCCGCGGCTCGCGCCCGATCCAGATGTTCTGCGCCACCGTCAGGTCGCGCATCAGGGCCAGTTCCTGGTGGATGATGCCGATCCCCAGGTCCTGCGCCGCCTTGGGCGTGGGCAGCGCGACCGCCTGGCCGTCGATCAGGATGCGGCCCGCGTCCGGCTGGTAGACGCCCGACAGGCATTTCATCAGCGTGGACTTGCCCGCCCCGTTCTCGCCCATCAGGGCGTGGACCTCGCCCGCGCGCAGGTCGAAATCGACGGACTTCAGGGCGTGGACGCCCGGAAAGCGCTTGTCGATGCCTTCCATCCGCACCAGTCCGTTCATGGTTCGACCCCGTAGAAGCGCGCGGCGTTGCCGCCCATGACCGCGTGACGCTCGGGCGCGGCCAGCCCCTCCAGCAGCGCGCCGGTCAGGTCGAGCCATTCGTCATAGCTTCCCGCCAGCGTCAGCACCGGCCAGTCGCTGCCCCAGATCAGCCGCCCGGGGCCGAACCAGTCCAGAAGCGGGTCCGCGATGGCGCGCAGGGCGGGCAGGGGGTCGGCGCGTTCGGCCGGGGACAGCTCGGTCAGAAGGCCCGACAGCTTGCAGAAGACGCGCCCGTCCACGGCCAGCGCCCGCATTCCGGCGGCCCAGTCCGCCTTGTCGCCGGGCTGCGGCTTGGCGGCATGGTCGATCACGAGGGGCAGGTCCGGGTTCCGCGCGGCGAAGCGCGCCAGCACCGGCAGGTGGCGCGGCGTGACCAGCGCGTCGAAGCGCATCCCGTGGTCGGCCAGCGCCCGCAGCGCCTCGGGGCGCGGGGCTTCCAGCAGCCAGCCGGTGTCGGGAATGTCCTGCAGCATGGGGCGGATGCCGCGGAACAGGGGATCACCCGCGCGCGCCGCGATGGCGCGGGGCGCGCCGGGGTCGGCCAGGTCGATCCAGCCCACCACGCCCGCGATGCGCGGCTCGGCCGCGGCAAGGTCCAGCAGGAAACCGGTCTCGGCCGGCGAGGGCGCGGCCTGCACCGCGATCACGCGGCCCGCGCCGGGATGGTCGGCGGGCAGGAAATCGCGGCGGATCGGCGCCAGCGGCCCGCCCGTTCCGTTCAGCCAGCCATAGTCGCCCCGCGACAGCCGCCAGAAATGGCAATGTGCATCAAGCATCTGCGCCGCCGCCCCTCCCCTGGCTGCGAAGCTGAACGAAGGAATCCCGCCTAGATCGTCACGCCTCCATCGACCAGCATGGCCTGTCCCGAAACGAAGCGGCTTTCGTCCGACAGCAGGTAGACCACCATCGGCGTTATATCCCCGACCGTGGCCAGCCGTCCCATCGGCTGGCGGGCGATGAAGTCCCTTTCCGCCTGCGCCGGATCGGCGGCGGCGGCGATGCGCCCGCGCAGGCTGGGCGTGTCCACCGTGCCGGGGCACAGCGCGTTGCAGCGGATGCCCCGACCCACGAAATCGGCGGCGATGGCCTTGGTCAGCCCGATCACGGCAGCCTTGGTCGCGCCATAGGCGGTGCGGTTCACGAAGCCTTTGACCGAGGAGGCCATGGAGGCCATGTTCAGGATCGAGGCGGTGCCCGTCTCGGCCGCGCGATCCAGCATCCCCGGCAGCACGGCGCGGGTCAGGCGCATCATCGCCGTGACGTTCAGCGCGACGCTGCGGTCCCAGTCCTCGTCCGTCAGGTCCAGAAGGCTGCCCTGCGCGACCATGCCCGCGCAGTTGAACAGGCCGTCCAGCCGGCCGACCCGCCCGGCCGTTGCCGCGATCGCGCCCGCGTCGGTGACGTCGAGGGCGGCGGTTTCCATCCCCTCCAGCCCGCGCAGAAGCCCCGCGTCGCGGTCGGTGGCGATGACGCGGGCGCCCTCGGTGGCCAGGGCGATGGCGCTGGCGCGGCCGATTCCCTGGCCTGCGGCGGTGACGAGGATGGTTTTTCCGGCCAGTCGCATCAGACCTCCCCAGTCTCTGCTTGCCCGCTTGTGAACAGGCTATTCATATGTGGAAAATCGGCGCAAGAGATTCCTTGCACCTCCCGGCCCCTCCGGGCAGCCGGGGGCGCGGGCATCCCGCCGGCACGGAGGACCTCGATGACCACCCCCGTCACGCCCGAGACCGGGCCGCCCGAGGCCCCGGCGGACCGCTACCGCGCGCCCGCGCTGGACAGGGGGCTCGACATCCTCGAGGTGCTGGCCGACCAGGCGCGCGGCCTCACCCGAGCCGAGATCGTGAAGGCCCTGGGCCTCGGCCCTTCGCAGATCTACCGGATGCTGGAACGGCTGGTCGCGCGCGGCTATGTCACCCGCGACGAGGGGGGCGACCGCTATGCCCTGACGATGAAGCTGTTCCTGCTGTCCACCCGTCACCCGCCCCTGCGCCGGCTGGTCGCGCAGGCGCAGCCCCTGATGGACGGGTTCGCCCGCGAGATCCGCCAATCCTGCCACCTGGTCGTCCCCGAGGGCGGCATGGGCATCGTCGTGGCGCAGGCGAGCCCGCAGGGCCACTGGGAGTTCCGGGCCCGGATCGGCGGGCTTCTGGACCTGTTCGCCACCAGCTCGGGCCTGACGCTTCTGGCCTTCCAGAACCCCGAGCGGGCGGCCGGGACACTGGGGCAATGGGGCGTCCCCGCAGCCGAGGCGCGGCTGGCCGAGGTGGCCGATCACCTCCGCGCCATCCGCGCGCAGGGCGCCCGGATCGAGCCCTCGGCCCATCTCGGCGGGGTGACGGACATCAGCGTGCCGGTGCTCGGCCACGGGGACGAGGCCGTCGCGGCCCTGACCTGCGCCTTCATCGAGCATCCCGGCGAGGCGGGCGAGGAGGGCCGCGCCCGGGCGGCGGCGGCACTGAAGGCGGTGGCGGCCCGGATCTGAGGGCGGCCGTCAGGCCGAGATCACGCCCTTGCGCAGGATGAAGTTGCCGTAAGGGCGGGTTTCGGCCGTGCGCAGGACGGCAAAGCCGCGCCGCGCCCGGTCATAGAAGGCGAAGCGTTCAAGGGCCGCCGGGCGCAGCCCCTCGGCGGCCAGCAGAGGCACCGCCTCGGCCACGACCGCGGGCACCGCCGCCGGGTCGTCCACGACCTGCATCGTCAGGACGGGATCGGGTTCGAAGCTGTCGATTGGCAGCAGCGACAGGATCGCGCGCAGGGCCGCCACGGCGTCGCAGTCGATCCGCAACTCGGTTTGGGCGACCGTGTGGCGGGCGACGGCGGCCGACGGGAAGTTCGCATCCGCAATCACGATCTCGTCGCCATGCCCCATCCGGGCCAGGACCCGCAGCAGGTCCGGGCTGATGCGCGCGTCGATCCCCTTGAGCATGACCCTGCCTCCTGTGCCGGCCGGAACTCTGGCACAAGGGCGCGGCGGGTCAACCGGATTGTCCGCCGGTCCCCCGGGCGTCGCGCCCTACCGGCCGAAGACGCCCACGGCAAGCTCGGCCCAGGTCAGCAGAAAGGCCGCCGCAAGCGCCAGTGCGATGGCGGCACGCCAAGCGCGGCTTCGGGTCAGCCTCAGCGCCAGTTCCCACCCGAGGCCGGCACCGCCGATCAGCAGGGCGGCGGCCACGAAGTCGAAGACACCCCAGTTCACCTGATTGGTGACCTGCATCGCAAGCAGGGGCAGCAGGATCAGCAGGGCGGCGGACCCCCAGGCCACGATCCGCCCGCGATGTGGGGAACCGGCGTTCTGCGGATGCGCGCTCATCTGCCTGCCCGTTTGCCTGAACCAGACGCCAGTCTATCACGGGTCCGATGTCCGGCAACATCGCGAAGCGCCGTAGGCGGCCGTCCTGCGTCCTGCCCCCCCCGAAGCCGGGCCTTAGACCGTCACCTCCGCGGCTGCCCGGGCGGTCGGCAGGCGTGGGGGCCTTCCATCCCGGCGTCTCCGTAAAGCTGCCCCCAGAGGCCGCCCGCCATTGTCATGCAGGCATCCTGAGCCCGAGGATCTGCCGTGCCTGCTGCCAGGTGGCGACGGGGCGCCCGTATTTCTCGCACAGCTCCGCCGCGCGGCGCACCAGTGCGGCGTTCGAGGGCGCCAGCCGGTCGCGGTCCAGCCGCACGTTGTCCTCGAGCCCCGTGCGCGCGTGGCCGCCCGACGAGATCGCCCATTCGTTCAGCACGATCTGGCTAGGCCCGATGCCCGCCGCGCACCAGGGCGCGTTCTCGCCGAACAGCCGCCTGACCGTGCGGATGTAGTAGTCGAACACCTCGCGGTCGGCGGGCATGGCGTTCTTCACGCCCATGACGAACTGCACATAGGGCGTGCCCTTCAGCCGCCCGTCGTCGGCCATCTTCCTGGCCTGCAGGATATGCGACAGGTCGAAGGCCTCGATCTCGGGCTTGACGTCGTATTTCAGCATCTCGGACGC
>NZ_NSJZ01000168.1 GCF_002287065.1 Paracoccus salipaludis | reverse complement strand
AGGCCGTGCGGAAGTCAGGACTCCCTCGCAGAGAGGGCCAAGAAGGGGCGAGGGAGTTCGCTTTTTGGGTTTTGTAGACACAAATCATTTCCTGCTACCTACCCACCCCCTTCTTCGCCCGCTCAGCCACCAGAACGAGCAGCTCACGTCGCGGCACGCCCCTCCGCGGCCGCGTTGCAGTCGCCAAGGAACGGAGCGCGGCCGAGGAGGGGCGTGAAGGGCTCCCGTTGCACTGGCTCGCGGGGGGGGGCTGAGCGGGGATCGACAGGGCCGAAAACCGGGTTTGTAAACATTCGACAGTTCCTGCCACTTCCATCCCCTCCCTTTTCGGATCGGGTTCCTGCCCCGATGGGCCAGAGAGGGCGGCAAAATGGGAGGCGGCGAGGGAGTGAGGGGGCGCTCCCGCACGGGGATGCCCCTGAGGGGCTCTGGGAAGCCCGCTAAGGTGCCTCCTCGCATTTTCCGTCATCCCACAGCCTGAAGAACCGTGAGTCCCCTCAGCGGCCCGGAAAACAAGTTTGTG
>NZ_NSJZ01000167.1 GCF_002287065.1 Paracoccus salipaludis | reverse complement strand
TTTACACTTCCAAAGTCACCTATGGGAAAGACGCTGCAAGTGGCCGCTGATCGGGCCTATGACCAATCCAAGACCGTGCTGCCCGCCGAGGTGGCGCGCGGGGTCTACATGCGGAACGCGCCAAGTCTGCGCGCCCTCAAGCTCATGCATCTGATGATCTCCACGGCGGGCGGGCGCATGGCCCAGGACGTGCGCCACGAGATGCGCCTCTCCGACATTCGGCGCATCGAGGGCATGGCCCACCACGACCGCGAAAGCCTCAAGCCGTTGTTCGAGGAACTGCGCGCGGCGGTGCTGACCTATGACGACCCTCAGGCCATGCGCTACACCATCGGCGGCCTGCTCGATCAGGCCGTGGTGGACTATCGCCACGAACTCAGCGGCGATGTGCTGGTCTCGTGGTTCTTCGGCCGGATGTTCCGGGACATGGCCGAGCGGTCGAATCACTGGGCCATTCTCGACCGGCAGACCGTGTTCCACCTGGGCAGCAAGTATTCCGTGCTGCTGTTCCAGCACATCGCCA
>NZ_NSJZ01000166.1 GCF_002287065.1 Paracoccus salipaludis | reverse complement strand
GCTTTCCCTGCCACTGACGGGAGGGGAACATGGGACGTCTTTTGCTGCTCGGCATGATTGCTGGGCTGATCGCGGGTCTTCTAGCCTTTGGGGTCGCGCGGGTCTGGGGTGAGCCCCCGGTCGCCGCTGCCATTGCCATCGAGGAGGCTCAGGCAGCGGCGGAGCATGTCGATGATGTTGCCGTCGGCACGGAACAGCCCGCCGCCCACACGCACGGGGGCGAAGATGAACTGGTCAGTCGTCCGACGCAGGCGGGGATCGGACTGTTCACTGGCATGATCGTTTTCGCGACCGCCCTCGGAGGGGTTTTCGCCTTAGTCTATGCTTGGGCGCACGGGCGTCTGTCGGACCTTAGCCCCCTGGCAACCGCTGGGGCGATTGCGGTCCTCGGCTATGTTTCTGTGACCTTGGTCCCGGGGCTGAAATACGCCGCCAACCCGCCTGCTGTCGGCAGCCCAGAGACGATCGGCATGCGCACTGGGCTGTACTTTCTGATGCTCGCAATCTCTATCGCCGGGATGGTGG
>NZ_NSJZ01000165.1 GCF_002287065.1 Paracoccus salipaludis | reverse complement strand
ACCCAAGGTGGCTCAATGGTGCGGGCACTGATCCCGCCCGCAGGCGTCCATGCCCTCCGCAGTCCGCAGAACTTTGCCAAGATCGAGGCCCGCGCAGCCCACAGTCTAACCGGCCACGGCCGCCAACTTTATGTGCTGCTTGCTGACAAGAAGCGTTTGGGGCGGCCGTTCTGGACCTTCACCCTGGACGAGCTGCGCTCCCTCATGGGGGTGGCCGACAAGAAGTCCTACGAGCGTTGGAATAACTTCCGTCAATGGGTGCTCGAACCTGCCCTTGCGGCCGTAAACGACTACGGCACGGTCGAGGTCAGCATGAGCCCAGAGAAACAGGGACGTTCAGTCCATGCCGTTACCTTCCGCTGGCGTTGGAAGGACCCGCATGCTGCCGCTGACACCGCCAGCGAAAACGAGCGCCACAGCGTTGCACGCCGCCGTCAGCAGGAGACAGCCGGCGCGCCACCGATGATTGAGGACAGGGATGAAGCGGCCCGGCTCTGGTGGGAAGGTCTGGTCCAAAGCGCTCGCG
>NZ_NSJZ01000164.1 GCF_002287065.1 Paracoccus salipaludis | reverse complement strand
GGCCGACGCGCGGCTGCTGAAATAGGGCCGGGATGCGCCCTGCGGGTTTGTTCAGCCGCGAAGCATCTGGGATTAGACGGTGAGTGCCCGGCCCTTGGGAGCCTCAACCCCGTCACGGCGCGGCCGGGTTCCTTCATACCGGCGCGGCGCAGGCTGGCACGGCGCGAACCGGGGCCATCCGCAGCGCGTGTAAGCGCATCGCCCGCGTCTGGGCAGGGGCCGGTCGCAGCGGGATGTTGCACCGGCCCCATCCATTTGCCGGGACTAACCCATCATCCCAGAAATGCCTTGGATTTCGTATTCCTCTTTCTTCGCGGCCCTGACCGCCTCGAGCATGGCGTTCAACTCAATGACCCGTTGACCGGCATCCATTAGACTCATGTCGTTTCGTGCCAATCTAGCGACCTCAAAGCGGCGTTCTTCGACCAGTTGCCGCTCGAGCTTTTCGAGGTTCTGATAGTCTTCGGATTGGGTTGACATGCGTGGTTCCTCTTGGGTTTCTAGGTGCGCCTCGAGCATAGCTTGC
>NZ_NSJZ01000163.1 GCF_002287065.1 Paracoccus salipaludis | reverse complement strand
AGCCGCCTGACGAACGCCCAGAAGCAGGCGCTGCGGGGCGAGCTGGACGCGAAGGTGCCGGTAACGGAGCTGGCGAAGAAATACGGGGTCAGCCGCCGGACGATCTACAACCTTAAGAACCGCTGGGACGAGCGCCTGCCGCAGTCGCGCAGCAAGGTGCTGACGGTACGGGTCAGCGCAGAAGACATGGAGCGGCTGGACGCCTTGGCGCGGGCGCTGGATCTAAGCCGGGCCGACACGGCGCGGCGGGTGCTGCTCTACGCGGCAGGCGTCTACCACATCGAGCCACCGGAGGCGGGCGAGATCGAAGCGCTGACCAAGGAGGTTTCGGCAATCGGACGGAACGTGAACCCGGCGGTCCGGGCGATGAACGCGGCCGTACAGCGCGGGCAGAAGATTCCCCGCCTACAACTGGACCAGCTGGGTCATCAACTACACGAGATCACCCGGCACAACGAGAAGACCCGCAGCCTGATGATCAGGCGCGCGCAGCAGCAGCGGACGCACATCGACCAAGTTCTTGCTGT
>NZ_NSJZ01000162.1 GCF_002287065.1 Paracoccus salipaludis | reverse complement strand
GACGGTGCGGCCGACCTTGCGAGGGGTGGCGGTCAGGGTCAGCCGGGAAAGCTGATTGATCTCGGCAATCGCGGGCTGGATCGCCCGGCTGTTGAAATGCGAGAACCGTTCCAGTTTGCCCGGCTCCACCCCGAGAACGGACCGCAACTCGGCCACGGTGAAGGTCTTGATGGCAACCTGATCCAGCTTGGCCAGACTGGCGATGTGCTGGAACAGCAGCAGCGAGTACTTGCTGCCCAGGTGAAACACCGTCTGGCGATCAAGGATCGCCCAGTGGTTCGAGGCCGCGGCAGCACGGGTGAACATCCGTGAGAAATACCAGCTGATGACCAGGTCGCCGGACAGTTCGTCGCGGTAGTCCACCTCGGCAATGTCGAGCAGCCCCCCGATGGTCAGGCGCTTCTTCTCGGTGTCATCGTGGATCAGCACGGCCGCCTGCAACTCCGCGAACAGCGGAGCGAGACTGGCGCGATCGTGGTTGCGCAACCCCTCGACCCCGCGCACCTCGGACAGCCGGACGCGATGCTCC
>NZ_NSJZ01000161.1 GCF_002287065.1 Paracoccus salipaludis | reverse complement strand
CCCAGAAAGGATGACGCTCGCTAATGCACCAATTGCGTACGTCATAGCTCAAGTTCAATTCCCCTCTATTATGCGCATCAGGGATGACAGCTATATAGTAGAGTTTCAGGACCGCATTCGAAAAGTCTATCCTTTTGTAGAAAGGATAGAAGCAGTGCCTCTACCTATACCGGGCAGTGCACCGGAGATTAGTGGCACTGAGGTCCATTGGAACTTTAGTAGTGTTGATAAAAAGTGGCGCGTTGTTCTCGCAGCAAATGCAATTACGCTAGAGACTAAAGATTACAATGGGCACATCGACTTTATTAAGCGGTTCGGTTTTATCCTGAATGCTCTGGCCGATACGGTTCAGCCGACAGTTATGATCCGAATTGGCTATCGATATATCAATAGGCTTCAAAGTCCGGAAGACCTCTCGAATATTCAGATTCTTGTACGTGAAAATCTTATTGGTTTGGCTGATGCTAAGATTCGAGAGAATGTTGTTCAGTCTGTTGCACAATCCACTTGTCGTACAAAAGAGGGAGGG
>NZ_NSJZ01000160.1 GCF_002287065.1 Paracoccus salipaludis | reverse complement strand
GGCGCATCTCGTGGCGCACGTCCTGGGCCATGCGCCCGCCCGCCGTGGAGATCATCAGATGCATGAGCTTGAGGGCGCGCAGACTTGGCGCGTTCCGCATGTAGACCCCGCGCGCCACCTCGGCGGGCAGCACGGTCTTGGATTGGTCATAGGCCCGATCAGCGGCCACTTGCAGCGTCTTTCCCATAGGTGACTTTGGAAGTGTAAAATTGTCACCTGTCAATGCGCAATATCGGCCCAATATGTCACTCCATCGGCCCAATACGTCACCGCAGCGGCCCAATATGTCACTTATAAATGCGCAATGTCTTGATAACTCTTATGTATTTCCGCCTGAACTATAAGAACTTTAGAACAAGAATGGCGGCACCACTCTCTTGCCCTGTGGATAACTGCTCAGACAGCACCTCCGAGGGGGATCGAAGCGCCCGCTCGGGATGCCGGAAAGGGCTGAGAAACACTCGGCACCCTCGCCCTTCACCCAGACGCAGCCTCGGGTCGAAGAGTACGGCAGCGGCCTCCAGATGCGCA
>NZ_NSJZ01000159.1 GCF_002287065.1 Paracoccus salipaludis | reverse complement strand
GTGGCCCTGCGGACTGCGGACCAAGACATGATCCAGCGCACGGAGGCCTTCCTCCTGGACCTCGCCGCTAAGGGGGAGGCCCGCGTGTTCTACGACCCGGTCATGTCGAACGCAGGCCTGCGATGGCAGGTGCCGGCGCACCGCGACAAGATCGGCTGGGTTCTAGGTGCGGTCTCGGAGCGCAGCTTCGAAAACCACGGCGTGCTCCTCTCGGTCCTCGTCCACAAGAAGACCCCGGGCGATACGCTCCCGAGCGGCGGCTTCTTCAACCTTGCGGGGCATCTCGGCTTCGACGTGGAGGACCGGCACGCCTTCGTCGCCCGCGAGACTCGCAAGGTCTTGAGGAAATTCGGCCGACCCAAGGCGGCTTAGGGCGCGGGAGACGTCCAAGGAAGCGTCCCACGTTGGGCTGTCCCCTATGCCCATGGCAAGGGACAGCCCAGCGGCGAGCGCCCTTCCTCCTCGGCCGAGCCATGAGCTGTGCCCTTGGGAGGCCGCACGCAAACCGCAGGTTTGCATAAGTGCGCCCTTCTCT
>NZ_NSJZ01000016.1 GCF_002287065.1 Paracoccus salipaludis | reverse complement strand
CAGCGCCATGTTCGCGGATGTCGCGCAACAACCGCTGCACCTGACGCAGGCTCAAGCCGAGCACATTGGCTGCTGTTCTCGGTCTCATGCTGCCGTCCAGAACCTGCGCCAGCACCTCAATACGCTGAAGCTCATGCTCGCTCATCAGCACCAGTCCCATCCCGCAGCCCTCACGCTGAACCCCGAAGGTCAGGGTGAGGGCGACAGTTCTACTTTGCCAGACAGCGACAATTCTACTTTGCGTCTACACACAATTTATAAATAATCAGTATTATGTCATATAAAGGTTGGTCAGGAAACCTGCTCCGCAGATTGACACCCCAGAGTCATGGATCACAATGCACGTCCGAACTGCTCAGACAGGATGCCCCATGACCTCCCGCCATCTTACACCGGATTTCGCAGTCGCGCCGCAGATCGAACCGGAAGATTTCGACGCACTTGCACAGGCGGGTTTCACCACCGTGATCGACAACCGCCCCGACGCCGAGGTGGAGCCCACCTATCGCAGCGACATGATGGCGGAACGGGCCGCCCGGGCGGGACTGTCCTATCATTACCTGCCCATCGTTCCCGGCCAGCTCGGGCCCGACCAGGTCGCACGCTTCCGCGAGATACTGGACAGCTCGACCGGGCCGGTGCTGGCTTATTGCCGGTCGGGCACCCGCTCGGCCACGGCCTGGGCGTTGGGCCAGGCCGGTGATCGCCCGGCCGACGAGATCCTGACGGCCGGGCGAAATGCAGGCTACGACCTGTCGCATCTCGCCCCGATGCTGCGGGGCTGAGGATCGCGCGGACGCGGTCCCCTTGTGCAATCAGCGCGCGAGTTCGCGGACCACGACGCCGCGGGGATTGACCGTAACGGTCACGGGCTCACCTTCGGGGTTCACCGCCTCGACCTCGGTCCGGGGACCGTTGCGCGTGATCGCTCCCGGCTGGGTATAGCCCGCGTCCCGCAGAACGCCCTGGATCGCCGCATCATCCAGCGGGGCCGCCGCGCCTTCGGAGCGCGGGCCACCCGCATCGCGCGCGGCTTCCGGTCCCCTGCGACCGCTGTCGCGCTCGGAGTGGCCCCGGCCCTCGGCGTCGCCGTGCTTGCGGCCATGGTCCCTGTCGACCTCGCGCTTGCCATGGCGGTCACCCTCGCGCTCCATGCCGGGGCGGTCCATGTCGCCGCGTCCGAAGCGCTGCAGCCTGCCATCGGCCGAGAAGCCCGCGCGGATCTCCTCGCCCTGCGCATCGGTGCCGAACAGCATCACGCCTTCCTCGCCGCGGCCGATGCCGCGCAGTTGCGTGAATTCCGCGAAGATCGCGTTTGCGCGCACGCCCTCGGGCACCAGGCGCGAAACGATGTCGGCGGGCAGTGCGCCCTCACCCTCGACACCGATCATCCGCAGTTGCGACTGCTCGTCCAGCATGGCGTGGAAGCGTTGCCCGCCCGGCAGCGTGCCCTCGGCCCGCTGGCCGCCGCGCCGGCCCTCGTGAAGACGGGCATCCGAGATCCCCAGTTCCGTCAGTGCCGAGGGCAGCGCCGCCACAGGGGCCGTCACTGGCGCCGCCGGTGCCGGAGCGGAAGCGGAGGGAGCCGCCGGCGCGGCCGGCGTGCCGGGCACGGTCTGCGCCGCCAAGGGCGAGGCCAGGGCGGCGGTCGCCGCCAGAATGGCGACAGAGCTGCGAAGAGTGCGAAGCATGACGAATCCTTTCGTTTGCGTCCTGTCGAAAGGCCCGGGGCCCCTCGATCGAATCAAACCTAGCCGGTGAAGCCCGAACCGAACGCCAACAGGCCGTTTGGGTTTGATTTGGTTTTCACGTTATACGCTGTGGCATGCGCCCCCGTTTCCTGATCGCAGCCCTTGTCGCCGCGCTGGTCCTTGCACTGGCGGGGCTGGCCGTCTCGCGCAACGGGCCCGGGCCGCACCATCCGCAGCCGCCGACGGGCACCGCGCCCATGCCGCGCGGCCTCGACCTCGGCCCGCAGGATGAGGACCGCTTTGCCGGTCCCCTGAGGGAAGTCATGCCCATGCACCAGGCGGTGCGGCGCGCGCTGCGTCGTTTCGATGGCAAGGTTCTGGACATCGCCCTTGTGCCACAGCGCGGGCCGGGCAGCCCGCTGATCTATCGCATCCGCATCCTGACCCGTGGCAGCGAAGTGGTGGACATCCGCATGGATGCCCTGACGGGCCGCTTTCTCGAGGTCCGGGGCGCGGACCTCGGCGCGGCGCGCTTCAACGGAAAGGATCACTGACTTGCGCTGCCTGATCGTGGAAGACGACCCCACCCTTGCGGCCCAGCTTGCACAGGCCATGACCGAAGGCGGGTTCGTGACCGATGTCTTCCATGATGGACCCGCGGCCGAGTTCGCGGGCGCGACCGAGCCCTATGACGTGGCCGTGCTGGACTTGGGCCTGCCGGGCATGTCGGGGATCGAGGTGCTGACCCGCTGGCGCGCCCAGGGCGTGACCATGCCGGTCCTGATCCTGACGGCGCGGGGCGACTGGTCCGACAAGGTCGCCGGCTTTCGCGCGGGTGCGGACGACTATGCGGTCAAGCCCTTCCGCCTGGACGAGGTGGTCCTTCGCGCGCAGACCCTGGTGCGCCGCGCGGCGGGCCATGCCCGCGTGGTTCTGACCGCGGGACCGCTGGCCTATGACACGCAGCTGGGCGTCATCACGCGCGACGGCGTGGCGCTGAAGCTGACGCCCTTCGAGACGCGCATCCTGGGCTACCTGATGCACCACCCCGACCGGATCGTCAGTCGCACCGAACTGAGCGAGCATCTTTACGACGCGGACAGCGACCGTGACTTCAAGTCGATCGAGGTCGTGATCGGCCGCCTCCGCCGCAAGATCGGGGACGGGCTGATCGAAACGCGGCGCGGCGAGGGCTACGTCCTGCGGCGGCCCGCATGATCCGCTCTCGCCTGGATTCCATCCGCGCGCGGCTGCTGGCCGCCGCCGCCCTGTGGCTCACGCTGGCGCTGCTGGGGGCATGGTGGGTCATCGGCGGCGTCTTGGACCGCTTCGTGACCGAGCGCTTCGACGCCGAGGCCGCCGCCATCGTCGAGACGGTCATCGCAGGGACCGAGGTCGGGGCGGACGGCACCCCTGCCCTCGAACGGCCGCCCACGGACCCGCGCCTGTCGCAACCCTTGTCGCTTTATGGCTGGCAGCTGGAAACCGAAAGCGGCGCGCTGCTTGCCCGGTCGGGATCGCTGCTGGACCTTCGCCTTGCCGCGCCTGCGGGCAGCTACAGCGGCGGCGCCGGGACCGGCCCGGACGGCGAGCCGCTGCGCGTCATGCGCCGTGTCTTCACTCTGCCCGGCGCGGACGAGGCCTTGGCGGTGGTGGTGACCGTCCCCCGGTCCGAGATCGACGCCGCCCTGTTCCGCGTCCGCCAGCCTTTGGCTTTGTCCCTGATCGTGCTGGGGGCGGGCCTGACGGCAGCAAGCCTCGCGCAGGTCGGCTGGGGCTTGCGGACGCTGGACCGGATGGGGCGCGACATCCGGGCTATCCGCGCGGGCCAGGCAGAGCGCCTTCCCCTGCCCCCGGTCGCCGAGTTGCGTCCCGTGGCGGCAGAGATGAACGCGCTTCTGGACGCGAACCGCCTGGTCATAGCACGCGCGCGCGAACATCTGGGCAACCTCGCCCATTCGCTGCGCACACCCTTGTCGGCCTTGGCGAACACCCTGCCCCCTGACCAGCCCGGCCGCGCGCTGGTGGATCGCATGGACCGCCAGATCGCGTGGCACCTGCGGCGTGCGCGCAGCGTCGGGACGCCCCGGCTGCTGGGCCATGTCACGATGGTGGGCCCGGTGCTGGACGATCTCGTGCTGGTGCTGCGCCGGCTGGCCGACAGCCGGGGGCTGACGATCACGCTGCGCTGCGCGCCGGACGCGCGTTTCGCGGGCGAACGCCAGGATCTCGAGGAAATGGTGGGCAACCTGCTGGAAAATGCGGTGAAACACGCAACGGCCCGCATCGACGTCTCGGCTGTGTCGCATGACCGCGAGCTTGTCGTCGGGATCGAGGACGACGGGCCGGGCATGTCGGGTGCCGACCATGCGCTTGCGCTGAGCCGAGGGGGACGACTGGACGAAACGGGCCTTCCGGGCGCAGGCTTGGGGCTTGCCATCGTTGTGGACCTTGCCGCGCTTTACGGCGGCAGGCTCGATCTGGGACGCGCGGCATCGGGAGGGCTGAGGGCGACGCTGATCCTGCCGGGCTGAGCTTTCGCCGGCGGTGTGACCGCCGGCGGCCTTGCCACGGTCAGGGGCTTTTTCAGGGAAGAATGGCCCCGCTACGAGGCGGTGCGCAGCAGTGCGACGAACGCGCACTTCCTTGCGGCTTGCCGTTGCCCGGGATTCGAGGTCTGAACGCGCTGACGAATCCTCGACGGCCTTTGAATGACTGCTCACACCGACTTCGACCATGCACTCGGGCGCTTTCAGCCTGTTTCGGCCCCTGCGATCACTGACGCCGAGTTCGCGGCACGGCAGGGCGCGCTGCAACAGTCCATGCGACGCGAAGGCGTGGATGCGGTCTGGCTGGATGCCTCGACCTCGCTGGCCTACTTCCTCGGTCATGCGCTGGGCCGGTCCGAACGCATCCACGGCGCGCTGATCTTCGCCCAGGGCGAGCCGCTGCATGTCAGCCCGACCTTCGAGGCGCCGAAGCTGCGCAGCTTGCTGCGCAATCCGGGCGAAATCGCCTGCTGGGAAGAGGACGAGGACCCTTACGCCCTGATCGCCGCCGCCGTCCGCCGGCGTTGCGGCGATGGCGCGGTGCTCGCGCTGGACGACACCACGCCCTGGCTGTTCGCGGCCCCGATCTCTGCGAGGATGGAGGGGCGGGTGATCCCCGCAAGGACACTCATCCCGGCGCTGCGGCAGATCAAGTCTCCGGCCGAGATTGCCATCATGCAGGCAGCGATGACCGCAAGCTGGCAGGTGCAGCGGGCCGTCTGGCAGGGATTGCGCGCCGGGATCTCGACAACCGAGGTTTGCGCCTTCATCGACGCGGCCCACCGCGCGCAGGGGCTGTCGCCGCTGTTTGCAGCCGCGCAGTTCGGTGAAGCCACGGCCTATCCCCACGGTGTCCCCGATCCGCAGCGGCTTCAGCCCGGCGACATGGTGCTGATCGACATGGGCGCGCGTCTGCACGGCTATCCGTCGGACATCACCCGCACCTATGTCTTCGGCACCCCGACCCCCCGGCAGCGCGAGCTGTGGGACCATGAGCGGGCCGCCCATGCTGCGGGCTTTGCCGCTGCCCAAGTGGGCGCGCCTTGCGAATCGGTGGACCGGGCGGCGCGGAATTATCTGGCGCAGGCGGGCTTCGGACCGGGCTATGCCGTGCCGGGGCTGCCCCATCGCACGGGCCACGGTCTTGGCCTCGACATTCACGAGGACCCCTTCATCGTGAAGGGCAACAAGACCCCGCTCGCCCCCGGCATGTGCTTCTCGATCGAACCGATGCTGTGCGTTTACGGCGAATGCGGCATCCGGCTTGAGGATATCGTCTTCATGACCGCGGACGGGCCCCGCTGGTTCTGCCCGCCGGCCCGTGATATCGACCGGCCTTTCGGTCCTGACGCGAACGTGGCCTGACGTTACGAAGGCGTCACTGCACAGTGGAATATCTGCCCCGACTTCCTCTATAGAACGGAACAGCCTCCGGCGCGCAGCGCGTGATCGGGGAAGAACGACTCTCAACAGTGAGTGAAAGGACCCTTCGATGACGCTTCTCTCTCGCGGCCTTGTCGCCGCGTCGGCGATTGCCCTGTCGGCCGCCGCGACCCCGGTCATGGCCAAGACCTTCATCTACTGCTCGGAAGCCTCGCCCGAAGGGTTCGACCCGGCCCCCTATACCGCGGGCAGCACGTTCGACGCCTCGGCGCATCCGGTCTACAACCGCCTGACCGAGTTTAAGAAGGGCACCACCGAGGTCGAGCCGGGCCTGGCCGAAAGCTGGGAAGTCTCCGAGGACGGCACCGTCTACACCTTCAAGCTGCGTCCGGGCGTCAAGTGGCACTCGAACGACAAGTTCACGCCCACGCGCGACCTGAACGCCGATGACGTCGTCTTCTCGTTCGAGCGCCAGGCGGACGCCAACCACCCGTGGAACCAGTATATCTCCGGGCTCAGCTACGAATACTACAACTCGATGGACATGCCGAAGCTGGTGAAGTCCGTCGAGAAGGTCGACGACCTGACCGTCAAGGTCACGCTGAACCAGCCCGAGGCGCCGTTCCTTGCCAACGTCGCCATGCCCTTCATGTCGATCGTGTCCAAGGAATACGCGGACGCGCTGGAAGCCGCGGGCACCAAGGAAGACCTGAACAACGCGCCCATCGGCACCGGCCCCTTCAAGTTCGTGGCCTACCAGAAGGATGCGGTGATCCGCTACCAGAAGAACCCCGACTACTGGGGCACCGCGCCGCTGATCGACGACCTGGTCTTCGCGATCACCCCCGACGCCGCCGTGCGCCTGCAGAAGCTGAAGGCCGGCGAATGCCACCTGATGCCCTACCCTGCCCCGGCCGACATCGAGGCGATCAAGGCCGATTCGAACCTCAAGCTGGACGAGCAGGCCGGCCTGAACGTGGGCTACCTTGCCTACAACACCACCGTTGCGCCCTTCGACAACCCGAAGGTCCGCAAGGCGCTGAACATGGCCATCAACAAGCAGGCCATCGTGGACGCGGTGTTCCAGGGCGCGGCCGAGCCGGCCAAGAACCCGATCCCGCCAACCATGTGGTCCTACAACGACGCCATCCAGGACGATCCCTACGATCCGGAAGCCGCCAAGGCCGCGCTGGCCGAGGCGGGCGTCCAGAACCTGGAGATGGAAATCTGGGCGATGCCCGTGCAGCGGCCCTACATGCCGAACGCGCGCCGCACGGCCGAGCTGATGCAGGAAGACCTGTCCAAGGCGGGCGTGCAGGCCAGCATCGTGTCCTATGAATGGGGCGAATACCTGTCCAAGTCGATGGACCCCGGCCGGGCCGGCGCGGTGATCCTGGGCTGGACCGGCGACAACGGCGACCCGGACAACTTCCTGTCGGTCCTGCTCAGCTGCGCCTCGGCGGGCGAAGGCGGGGCGAACCGCGCCTTCTGGTGCAACCAGGAGTTCTCGGACCTTCTGCAGAAGGCCAAGACCACCGCGGACCAGGCCGAGCGGACGAAGCTGTATGAACAGGCGCAGGTGATCTTCAAGGAACAGGCGCCCTGGTTCACCATCGCCCATTCGACCCAGTACGTGCCGATGCGCCAGAACGTCACCGGCTTCGTCATGAGCCCGCTTGGCGACTACACTTTCGAAACGGTGGACATCACCGAATAATCCGGCACCGCCGGGTGCAAACCGGATGCGCGGGGCACGGTTCCCGCGCATCCCTCAGGAAAGAGGCGAATGTTCCGTTTCATCCTTTCGAGGCTTTTGTACCTCGTCCCGACATTCATCGGGATCACCATAATCGCCTTCAGTTTCCCGCGCTTCCTCGAAGGCGACCCGGTGCTGCTGATGGCCGGCGAGCGCGGCGTCTCGCCCGAACGGCACGCGGAACTCAGCGCGCAACTCGGCTATGACCAGCCCTTGGTCGTGCAATACTTCGACTTCCTGGGCCGGCTGCTGCACGGCGACCTGGGCACCTCGCTGGTGACGAAGAAGCCTGTGCTGGCCGAGTTCCTGTCGCTTTTCCCCGCCACGGTCGAGCTGGGCCTTGTCGCCATTCTTCTGGCTGTGCTTCTGGGCGTTCCGATCGGCGTCATCGCCGCCATCAAGCGCGGCAGCTGGTTCGACCAGTTGTCCATGACCGGCGCGCTGGTCGGCTTCTCCATGCCGATCTTCTGGTGGGGCCTGCTGCTCATCATCTTCTTCTCGGGCTATCTCGGCTGGACTCCGGTGTCGGGGCGCATCTCGCTGATGTACTTCTTCCCGAACGTGACCGGGTTCATGCTGATCGACAGCCTGATCTCGGGTCAGGACGGCGCGTTCGTCTCGGCGCTGCGCCACCTGATCCTGCCGTCCATCGTGCTGGCCACGATCCCGCTGGCCGTGATCGCGCGCCAGACCCGTTCCGCCATGCTCGAGGTCATGTCCGAGGACTACGTCCGCACGGCGCGCGCCAAGGGGATGCCCCGCCGCCGGGTGATCGGCGTCCATGCGCTGCGCAACGCCCTGATCCCCGTCGTGACCACCATCGGTCTTCAGATCGGCGTGCTGCTGGCGGGCGCGATCCTGACCGAGACCATCTTTTCCTGGCCGGGGATCGGCAAGTGGATGATCGACTCGATCTCTCGCCGTGACTATCCTGTCGTTCAATCGGGCCTGCTGCTGATCGCGGGCGTGGTGATGGTCGTGAACCTGCTGGTCGACCTCACCTATGGCCTCATCAACCCGAGGATTCGCCACAGATGAGCGATGTTTCCGTCAAGCTGTCTGATGCCGCCATCCGGCGGCGTCAGCTGAGCGAGTTCTGGTTCTATTTCAGCCGCAACAAGGGCGCGGTCGTCGGCCTGGTGATCTTCCTGCTGATGGTGCTGACGGCGCTCTTCGCCGACTGGATCGCCCCCCACAATCCGACGGTCCAGTTCCGGGACGCCCTGCTGGTCCCCCCCGCCTGGCAGGAGGGCGGCCGCCCCGAGTTCCTGCTGGGCACCGATCCCGTCGGCCGGGACATCCTGTCGCGGCTGATCAAGGGCTCGCAGTATTCGCTGTTCATCGGTATCGTGGTCGTCTCGATTGCGCTGGTGGGCGGGGTCATCATCGGGCTTGTCGCCGGCTTTTTCGGCGGCTGGATCGACGCACTGATCATGCGGATCATGGACGTGATCCTGGCCTTCCCCTCGCTGCTGCTGGCACTGGTGCTGGTGGCGGTCCTCGGGCCCGGCCTGACCAACGCCATGATCGCCATCGCCATCGTCTACCAGCCGCATTTCGCGCGCCTGACGCGGGCGGCGGTCATGGCCGAACAGCGGCGCGAATATGTCAGCGCGGCGCGGGTCGCGGGCGCGGGCAACATGCGGCTGATGTTCCTGACGATCCTGCCGAACTGCGTGGCGCCCCTGATCGTGCAGGCGACGCTGTCCTTCTCGTCGGCCGTGCTGGACGCCGCCGCGCTCGGCTTCCTCGGGATGGGCGCGCAGCCGCCCGCGCCGGAATGGGGCACCATGCTGGCCGAGGCGCGCGAGTTCATTTCCCGCGCCTGGTGGGTCGCCACCTTCCCCGGCCTTGCGATCCTGATCGCGGTGCTGGCGATCAACCTGATGGGCGACGGGCTTCGCGACGCGCTCGATCCGAAACTCAAGCGGAGCTGACGCCATGGCGATCCTGAACATCCGCAACCTGACCGTCCGCTTCGCCACCGCCACCGGCAGCTTCACCGCCGTCGATGGCGTGGACATCAGCGTGGACCGGGGCGAGGTCCTGGCCATCGTGGGCGAATCCGGCTCGGGCAAGTCCGTGTCGATGCTGGCGGTGATGGGCCTTCTGCCCGACACCGCCACCGTCACCGCCGACGAGATGACCTATGACGGCCGCGACCTGCTGGCGATGCCCGCGTCCGAGCGCCGCCGCCTGATCGGGCGCGAGATCACCATGATCTTCCAAGAGCCCATCGCCTCGCTGAACCCGGCCTTCACGGTCGGCTTCCAGATCGAGGAGGTGCTGCGCCTGAACCTCGGCCTCGGCCGCCGCGAGGCCCGCGCCCGCGCGCTGGAGCTCTTCCGCGCCGTCGGCATCCCCTCGCCCGAGGAAAAGCTGAAATCCTATCCGCACCAGCTGTCCGGCGGCCAGTGCCAGCGGGTGATGATCGCCATCGCCATCGCCTCGAAGCCCCGCCTGCTGATCGCGGACGAGCCGACGACCGCGCTGGACGTGACGATCCAGAAGCAGATCCTCGACCTGCTGATGGAGCTTCAGGAGGATTACGGCATGGCGCTGATCCTGATCACCCATGACATGGGCGTGGTGGCCGAGACCGCCGACCGCGTCGTGGTCCAGTACAAGGGCCGGAAGATGGAGGAAGCCGACGTGCTGTCGATCTTCGAGTCCCCGCAGAATCCCTATACCCGAGCGCTGCTGTCCGCCCTGCCGGAAAACGCGACCGGCGACCGCCTGCCGACGGTGTCCGACTTCTTCAGCGCCGAGGCCGCCCGATGAGCGCCGTGGTGCTGGAAGGCCGCAAGCTCGTCCAGGACTACCATGTCTCGGGCGGCTTCTTTGGCGGGTCCAAGACGGTGCGTGCGCTCAAGGGTATCGACTTCAAGGTCGAGAAGGGCAAGACGCTGGCCATCGTGGGCGAGTCCGGCTCGGGCAAGTCCACGCTTGCGCGCATCATCGCGCTGATCGACGCGCCCTCGGGGGGCGAGCTGCTGATCGATGGGCAGCGCGTGGACATCTCGAAATCACGTCCGGGTCCGGCCATGCGGTCCAAGGTGCAGATGGTGTTCCAGAACCCCTATGGCAGCCTCAACCCGCGCCAGAAGATCGGCAACGTGCTGATGGAGCCGCTGGTCATCAACACCGACGTCCCCGCCGAAGAACGCCGCGCGCGGGCCGAGGCGATGCTGGTCAAGGTCGGCCTGGGGCCCGAGCATTTCAACCGCTACCCCCACATGTTCTCGGGCGGCCAGCGCCAGCGGATCGCCATCGCGCGGGCGCTGATGCTGAACCCCTCGCTGCTGGTGCTGGATGAACCCGTCTCGGCGCTGGACCTGTCGGTCCAGGCGCAGGTGCTGAACCTGCTGGCCGACCTGCAGGACGAGTTCGGGCTGACCTATGTCTTCGTCAGCCACGACCTGTCCGTCGTGCGCTACATCGCCGACGACGTCATGGTGATCAGCGAAGGCGTGGCGGTGGAACACGGCAGCCGGGACGAGGTGTTTTCCGACCCCAAGCACCCCTATACGCGCCAGCTTTTCGCCGCGACGCCGATCACGGATGTCGAGGCGATCCGCGCTCGCCTCGCCCGGCGCAAGGCAGCAAAGGCTGCCAAGGCCGCCTGAGCGGGAAACGGCGGCCGGCGGATGCCGGCCACCGCAACTGCCTTACAGCGAGCCCCCGCCCTGCATGGCCGCCTTGGTCAGCTTCTCGGCGATCTCGAACATCTCCTCGGGCGCATAATCCGGGGTAAAGGCCGAGGGCACGCCCACGAGCTGATGGATCTTGCCGCCTTCCGGCATTCCCTCGATCACCTCGAGAGGGCCGGGCGGGTCGGTCGGCAGGGCCTCGCCGCTCCAGACTCCCGCCAGCGCCTGATAGTCGCCCGGCGAGAAGGTGTAGATGCGGCGGTGCGACCCGGCCTGCAGATACTTGCGCGACTCGGGGATCTTGTCGGTCGGGATGTTCGGCGTCGGCAGCATCTGGTGGATGTCCACGCCGGTCAGCCGCTTCAGCGCCAGGGCATAGGCATGGGCGTGCACGCCGCCCCGCACCAGCAGGTAGCCGCAGATCTCGCGCCCGGTGACGTTGTCCTGGGTCAGCGATTCATAGACGCGCAGCTTGTGCAGACGCGCGCCGCATTCCAGGTGGAAGTTGTGCAGCAGGTCGATGATCACGTTGCCGGTGGTCGTGACCATGTCCACGTTCCACGACATCGAGTTCGAGTTGACCGGCACCGCCCCGCCCGCATGGCTGTAGAACGAGGCCGACGAGCGGATGTCCTTCATCATCTCGAACGGCGCGTTCGAGATGTCGCCACCGTCGCCCTCGTCCGCGCCGGGAACGTCCGGCCCGTTGTTCAGCATCGCGACGCCATTCGACACCAGTTCGACGTGGCCCAGTTCCTCGGCAGTGATCGCGGCAACCAGTTCGTAGAACGGCCGCAGCTTGTTTTTCGAACGGAAGTTGAAGCTCTGGAACAGGTAGTTGCCCAGGGTGGACATCTCGCCGTACTTCCCACCCAGCAGTTCCTGAAGGGCGGCACCGGCGTTCGGGTCCTGCCGCGCGGGCGCGGGCAGTTCGATCTGCAGCTTGTCGACGCGAAGAAACATCTGTCGAATCCTTTATGGGGCGGAAGGGAGGCGTGACCGACGAACGTCATCCTCGCGCCTCAACGCACAAAAACCGAAACTCGACGCTACTAAAAAAAGTTGGTCCTGCGCGCGTCGAGGCGCCCCGGGTGACCCTCCCAACCGACACGCCGCATCGCCCCGGACAGGTCGGAAGGACGGGTTTTTCCGTGGCAAAAGGCAGCGCCCCGGCCTCCGGGTATGCTGCGTTCCCAACGGGCCCGATCAGCCCGGAACAGGCCGGCCTAAGGGCCGGGCATCCGGGGGCCGATGTCGCAGCACATCCGACCGGGGACGGCCTCACTCCAGTCCCGCCTCCTCGCGAAGCATCTTCCGCAGCACGAACTTCTGGATCTTGCCCGAGGCGGTGGCGGGCAGGGTTTCGCGGATCTCCAGCCGCTCGGGCCAGTAGGGCACCGACAACCTGTGCTCGGCCAGGAAACGCTGCATCTCGTCGAAGTCGAAGGTTGCGCCGGGTTTCAGCGTCACAAAGGCGCAGGCGCGCTCGCCCAGGCGGTTGTCCGGATAGGCGACGACGGCGGCCTGCTGGATCGCGGGATGCTTGAACAGGATGCCCTCGACCTCGACGACGGGGACGTTTTCGGCGCCCCGGATGATGATGTCCTTGGATCGGCCGCAGATGCGGATATAGCCGCGGTCGTCCATACGCGCGATGTCGCCGGTCTGGAACCAGCCCTCGTCGTCGGTCGCGTTCAGATGCGGGCGCTTGAGGTAGCCGCCGAAGTTCGAGCAGGCCCGGACGTAAAGCTCGCCCGGCTGGTCCGTCGCGCAAGGATTCCCCCGGGGGTCGCGGATCTGGACCTCGACCCCCGGCAGCGGACGTCCGTCCGTGTTGATCGAGCGTTCGTCGTCATCCTCGGGGTCCACGACCGTCAGCGCGCCGTTCTCGGTCATGCCCCAAGCGGCGATCACCCTTGTCTGCGGCATTGCCCGGCGCGCCCTCTCTACAACCGCTCCGGGGATGGGCGCGCCTGCGCAAAGGAAGATCCGCAATGAGCGGCTGTCGAAGCCCTGCTCCTCGACGGCCTGACTCAGGTCGATCAGGAAGGGGGTCGAAGCCATGGTGAAGGTGATGCGGTCGTCCTGCACCATCCTCGCCATAAGGCGCCGGTCCCAGATGTCGAACAGGATCGCATGTGCTCCAAGGCAGACCGGCATCAAGAGGCCGTACATGAACCCCGTCTGGTGGGCCATGGGCGAGGCCATGCCGATCACGTCCTCCGCCGTCAGCCCCAGCCGTTCCACGAAGGCGGTCAGGTTGGCATACATCGTGTTGGACGTGTGCATCACGCCCTTGGGCTCTCCGGTCGTGCCACTGGTGTAGATCAGCTGGGTCACGTCGTCGGGCCCGGCGCGGTTCATCGTCACGATCCGCTTCAGTTCCGGGTCGGCGTCAAAGGCGGGATCGCACAGCAGGGTATCGAAACTGTTCTTCCCCTCGCCCCCCATCACGACGACATGGCGGAGGTCGGGAAGCTGCGGCCGCATTCCCTCGGCCATCGCCTCATGGTCGAAGCCGCGAAACACCTTCGGAACGACCAGGACCCTGGCCCCGCCATGGCGCAGCATGAACAGCAGTTCATGTTCGCGGAAGATGGGCATCACGGGGTTGAACACTGCCCCGATCCGCGCACAGCCCAGATAGGTGGCGACGAACTGCCAGCCGTTGGGAAGCTGGCAGGACACCACGTCGCCGCACCCGACGCCCAGCCGGGTCAGTCCCACCGCCGCGCGATTTGCCAATCGGTCAAGCTCGGCCCAGGTGAAGTCGCGCCGTCCGCCGTCGGCGGCCGAGATCGAGCTGACCGCCAGGGCGTCAGGGCGCGTGGCCAGCACCGCGTCGAAATGATCGTTGACGGTCTTGTCCCGCCAGTAGCCTGCACGGATCATGGCGGCGCGGCGTGGCGCGATCAGGACGGCATCGAAATCCATTCATCTTCCCCGGTATTGCGTCAGGCCTATCCGCCGACCGCCTCGCGCCCGGCGCGTTCCCGCGCGATGACGTTCTTCATGACATGCGCGGTGCCATCGCCGATCTGCAGCCCCAGAACGTCCCTGAGGCGCTGCGCGAAGGGCAGATCATTTCCATAGCCCGCATGGCCGTGAATCAGCAGGCAGGCATGGATCGCCTCGTAGGCCAGCAGCGGCGGCCACCACTTCGCCATGGCGGCCTCGGCCGTGTGCGGCAGGTCGTTGTCCTTGAGCCACAACGCGTTCATCGACAGAAGCCGCGCAGCCGCCAGCTTCGTCTCGAAATCCGCAAGCTGGTGGCTGACGCCCTGGAATGCGGCCAGTGGCTTTCCGAAGGCGTGCCGTTCCCGGACCCAGGCCCAGGTCTCGTCCAGGGACTGCTGCGCAGCCCCCACGCATTGCAGACCGATGAGGCAGCGCGAGAAATCGAAGCCCTGCATGACCTGGGCGAAGCCCCGGCCCTCTTCGCCCAGCAGGTTCTCGGCAGGAACGCGCACGTTGTCGAACCAGATCGAGCCGTGGCCAATCGAGTTCTGGCCCATGTTGTCGTATCTGGACGTCGTGATGCCGGGCAGGTCCATCGGGACGAGGATGGCCGAAACGCCCCGCGCCCGGTCCTCGGGCCGCCCGGTCCGGGCGAAGACCACGGTGCCCGCGGCGATCCGGTTGGCCGAGATCGAGGACTTTTCTCCGTTCAGGATGTAATGGCTGCCTTCACGCTCCATCCGCAGCCCGAGGTTCGCGGCGTCTGATCCGCCCCTGGGCTCGGTCAGGGCGAGGGCCAGCAGGATCTCTCCGGCCGTCAGCCTTGCCAGCCATTCCCGCGCGATCTCGGGACGCGCGAACCGCGCCAGGACCTGACCCGTCAGCGAGCCCAGCAGCGGCACGTAGCCGAAGGTGAAGTCGGCGCGCGCGATCTCCTCGATGATGGCACCGGCGCAAAGCGTGCCCGCGCCGATGCCCCCGAATTCCTCGGGCAGTTCGGGGGCGATCAGGCCGAGGCTGCCCATCTCGCGCACGAGGCCCATGTCCATGCGCCCGGCCTTCTCGCGGGCCATGTAGCCCGGCGCGACCCGATCCTGGGCGAAGCGGCGCGCGAGATCGCGGACCCGGTCCAGTTCCTCGGTGTCGAAAACGGTCTTTGACATGCAGCCTTGCCCCGGCGGATCGGACGATGGGGGCAGCCCGAAGGGCCGCCCGCTGGTTTCAGCCCTTGCGGACGTGCTTGCGGAAGTCGGGCTTGCGCTTTTCTCTGAAGGCGACGCCGCCTTCCTTCGACTCGTCGGTGTCGTAATACAGCGACAGCGCCCGCATCCCCATGGCCGAGATGCCACGGATGCTTTCGGTGTCGGCGTTGAAGGACACCTTGGCCATCGCCAGCGCCGTGGGCGAGCGGTCCATCAGCTCGGCCACCCAGCGGTCCACCTCGGCATCCAGTTCCCCGGGTGGGACGACCGCGTTCGCAAGGCCCCACTCCAGCGCCTGCTGCGCGGTATAGCGCTTGTTCAGGTACCAGATCTCGCGCGCGCGCTTTTCGCCGACCACGCGGGCCAGGTAGGCCGTGCCGAAACCCGGATCGACCGAGCCGACCTTGGGCCCGACCTGCCCGAACTGCGCGGTGTCCGAGGCGATGGTCAGGTCGCAGATCGTCGCCAGCACGTTGCCGCCGCCGATGGCGAAGCCGTTGACGCGCGCGATGACGGGCTTCGGCACGTCGCGGATCAGCGACTGCAGCTCGTCAATGGGCAGGCCGATCACCCCCCGGCCGTCATACTGCCCGTCATGTGCCGACTGGTCGCCGCCGGTGCAGAAGGCCTTGTCGCCTGCGCCGGTCAGGACGATCACGCCCACCTCGGGGTCCCAGCCTGCGGTCTGGAAGGCGTGGATCAGCTCGTCCACCGTCCGGCCGCGGAAGGCGTTGTATTTCTCGGGGCGGTTGATGGTGATCCAGGCCGCGCCTCCGCGAATCTCGTACAGGATGTCGGTATAGTCCATGATGGCTCCTCCTCAGCCGTGCATCGTCAGGCCGCCGGACACCGAGATCACCTGCCCGGTGATGAAGCCGGCATCGTCCGAGGCGAAGAACAGGATCGCCCCGGGCAGGTCCTCGGGGCGGCCGAGCCGGCCCATGGGCACGGCGCGGGCAAAGGCGTCGCGCAGCTTGTCCCTGTTGCCGGCGGCGTGCAGGAAGCCCTCCAGCATCGCGGTATCGGTCGGACCCGGGCAGACGCAGTTCAAGGTGATGCCGTCGCGGGCGTGCTCGCGCGCAAGCGTCTTGGAAAAGGCGATCACACCCGCCTTGCAGGCCGCATAGACGGACTCGCCCGACGATCCCACGCGCGCCGCGTCCGAGGCCACGCTGATCACCCTGCCTGCGCCGCGTCCGACCATGCCCCCCAGCACGGCATGGGTGATGTTCAGCACCGAACGCAGGTTGATGTCGATGATCTTCGACCAGTAGCCGGGTTCCGACTTGAGGAACGGCATGAACAGGTCCCACCCGGCGTTGTTGACAAGCACGTCGATGGGGCCGTGCTCGGCAGTGGCCTTGTCAACGGCGGCACGCACGGCTTCGGCATCGGTGAGATCGACGACCATGGGGAACGCCGTGCCTCCGGCGGCCGCAATGCGGTCCACTACCGCCTGGGCCGCAGCGGCGTCGATGTCGGCGACGATGACATGCGCGCCCTCCTCGCCGAACCGCGCGCAGACCGCAGAGCCGATCCCGCCGCCGCCCCCGGTCACGACGACATGCTTGCCCTTCACTCCGCGCATGAAACTGCCCGTCCCTTGTTGCGACGCCCCACGCGACGGCCAAGCCGCCCGCGCGCTTCATATCCCTGCGCGGAGGCCTGGGTGCAACTGCCTGTTCGCCGGATCGGGGGACAGATACCTGCCTTCCTTCGATCAGCGGCACAGTCACCGGTTCGCGCGTTCCGGGCCTGTTGCGGTGATCCTGCGAAGCGACCGTCCGCATGATGGTTAAAGAATGTCCGGCAACTCCGTTTCCGATCCCTCATCGGCACCGATGAATCTCAGGGGAGATCGCTTGTCCGATCCTTCCGCGAAACGGCCAAGGTAGATCGGGCCAGGGTAAAATCGCGAAACCGGCCCGAACGACATGGGACCGTGCCGCATGGATGACATGTCATCCGCGCCAGCCCTGTTCCTGTCGCAAATGTCGGACTGCCCGGCCGGGAAGGCCGGCGGATGGATCCGGAACTGAACGCACCCGCCCTGTCCTTCGTGAAGGACGTAAACACCGGCTTTCCACAGGTAGAGGTTGGACCCTCTCCACCACCCGGTGTCATCTGCCAAGGCCACTTCGACGCTTCCCTGCGGTGCGTTCACCTGCAACGCCCTGCGCCAGTCGCGGTGAAGGCCGAACATGCCCCGGACACGCATCGTGACTTCGGCGCCACCAGCCAGCGGAACCGTGGCAAGTTGCTTTTCTGGCAGACATCCCGCGACAAGCGTCAGCAGGCAGAGAAGAACTAGGGGCTTTCGCACGGGAATCCTTGAGCTCGATGAGGGACGGCATTGTCGCACACGCTTGATGACATTGCGCTGCAGCCCCCTGCTCGGGAAAGCCCATTGTGGTGGTCTCCCAAGCCGCTGGCATCTGATCTGCTGCGTCAGCCGACGGGTCCGGTCAGGCAGCACCCTCTCGTCCCGTCCTGGCCCGGGCGAGGACAGGCAGGTCATTCCCGCTCGCTGGGAACGTTGGAACAGTCTGCCGGTTAAAAAGGAAAGATGCAGCCGTGGGGAGGCGCTGTGACAGATCACACGACGGACCCGGACCGCATGGCGCCCCAGCCGTTCAAGGGGCACGGGATCTCTCATCCGCGCGCGCCCGCAGCCGGCGGCGGTGTGTCGCTGGAAGGGGCCGCGGACCCGGCCGCGGCCATCGCCCGCATCGCCGAGCCGTTCGACGATATCGACGACGACTTTGCCGCGCTGTTCGACCGCTTTGCCGAACGCCGCGTGATCCTGCTGGGTGAGGCGAGCCATGGCACCGCGGACTTCTACCGCGCCCGCGCGGCCATCACCCGCCGGCTGGTCAGCCGCCATGGCTTCGGCATCATCGCCTGCGAGGCCGACTGGCCGGACATGGCCGTGCTGGACCGCCGCGTGCGGGGCCGCGCCGGGCCCGCCCCGGCCGAGCCGCCGTTCCAGCGATTTCCACGCTGGATGTGGCGAAACACCGACTTTGCCGCGCTGGTGGACTGGTTACAGCGCGAGAACGCGGACCGCACGCCGGACGAGCGCGCAGGGGTCTTCGGGCTGGACCTTTACAGTCTGGCCGGCTCCATCCAGGCGGTGCTCGGCTATCTCGACCGCCACGATCCCGAAGCCGCCGGCATTGCCCGCCGCCGCTACGGATGCCTGACGCCCTGGGCCGAGGAGCCCGCCCATTATGGCAGCGCGGTGCTGCGCCAACGCTATGGCAGCTGCGAGGAAGCAGTGGTCGCCCAGTGCCGCGAGATCCTGCAGCGCGGAATGGACGGCGATCCCGAGGGCTATCTTGACGCGGCGCAGAACGCCCGCCTGATCAGCGCGGCGGAACGTTACTATCGCGTCATGTATCAGGGCGGCGCCGCGTCGTGGAACCTGCGTGACCGGCACATGTTCGAAACGCTGCAACAGATCCTCGAAGCGCGCGGCCCGGGGGCACGGGCCGTGGTCTGGGCCCACAACTCGCACATCGGCGATGCCCGGGCGACAGCCATGGGACGCAGCATGGACGAGCTGAACCTGGGCCAGCTCTGCCGTGAACGCTTTGGGGACGAGGCGGCGCTGATCGGCTTCGGCACCGCCGCCGGCACCGTCGCCGCTGCCGCCGACTGGGGCGACGAGATGGAGGTGATGGCCGTTCGCCCGCCCCTGCCCGGCAGTTGGGAGGCGCTGTGCCATGCAACCGGCATCCCGCGCTTCCTTGCCGATTTCGGACGGGCCGGGGACTTGCGCGACAGCCTTTCCCGCGACCTGCTCGAACGCTTCATCGGCGTGATCTACCGCCCGGAAAGCGAGCGCGCGAGCCACTACATGAAGGCCGATCTGCCGCATCAGTTCGATGCGTGGGTGTGGATCGACCGCAGCGCGGCCCTGACGCCCACGAGTCACGGCGGCGATGCGGACCCGGCCGCAAAGACGGACCCCGAAGATGCGGAAACCTTTCCCTCGGGCTTGTGAAAGCGGGGATGCGGACGCGGCCGCAGGGAAGTGGCCCTCCGCATCGGCCGCAGCGCGGCAGAAGCAGGCGCGGACATGCTCTGGAACATCAGGGCGGCGTGAAAGTTGGTGATCGTGCCGGTCCGGCTCATCCGCCGACGGAACATCCGGGAAAAGGAGCTGCCCATGCAGGACCCCCGACGCGAACCTGAACCCCGCACGGTGGTGATCACCGGCGCATCGAGCGGGATAGGCCAGGCAACCGCCGAGGCTTTCGCGCGCGAGGGCGCCCGGCTTGTCATCGCTGCGCGCGACGCATCGGCCTTGGAGCTCGTCGCGGAACGCTGCCGGAAACTGGGAGCAGAGGCGATTGCCGTCCCCACCGACGTCACGCGGCCCGACGAGGTCGCGGCCCTCGCCCGGCGCGCTCTGGACTTCTCGGGCAGCGTGGACATCTGGGTCAGCAACGTCGGCGTGGGCGCGGTCGGCGCCTTCCACGAGGTCCCTCTGGAGGCGCATGAGCAGGTGATCCGCGCCAACCTGATCGGGCACATCAACGACGCCTACGCGGCCATCCCGATCTTCCTGCGGCAGGGGCACGGCATCTTTGTCAACATGATCTCGCTGGGGGGCTTTGCCGCCGCGCCCTTTGCCGCGGCCTACAGCGCCAGCAAGTTCGGGCTGCGCGGCTTTGCCGAAGCGCTGCGGGGCGAACTTGCCCCCTACCCCCGCATCCATGTCTGCGACGTTTATCCCGCCTTCGTGGACGCGCCCGGCATCGTCCACGGAGCCAACTACACCGGGCGGCAGCTTTCCGCGCCGCCCCCGCTGCTTGACCCGCGCAGGGTGGCCCGGGTGATCGTCGGCCTTGCCCGGCGTCCGCGCCCGACGACGATGGTGGGACTTCCCACGGCGGCGGTCCGGCTCGGCCACGCGATCTCGCCCGAACTGAGCACGCGGCTGATGGCGGGGTTCCTGCGGTCCTACTTCGCCCGCGCACCACAGGCCGCGCCCAGCAGCGGCAACCTGTTCGCGCCCCCGGCCGACCCCGGCGGCATCGATGGCGGGCTCAGGTCGCCGGATCAGCGCGGCGCTGCAACCGTGGCGCTGGCTGGCCTTGCTCTCGCCGGCGGGCTTGCGCTGGCGCTCGGCCGCCCCCGCCGCCGCTTGCCCCGGCAGGGCATGGGGAGAGGACGATGACCGAAACCACCTATCCCCCGCTGGACGTCCCCAAGCCGGTGGCGCCGGATCTCTGGATCGTGGACAGCGGCCCGATGCGGGCAATGGGGGTGATCCCGATCCCCGTCCGCATGACCGTCATCCGGCTGGGGAACGGTGAGCTTCTGCTGCATTCCCCGACGCGCCACACCGCCGGACTGCAGGCTGCGCTGGAAGGCTTCGGCCCCATCCGGCATTTCGTCGCGCCCAATGTCGTCCACTGGACCTTTCTGAAGGAATGGCAGGGCCGGCTTCCCGAGGCCGTCACCTGGGCCGCCCCGGGCCTGCGCCAGCGTGGAGCGGTGAAGCGGTCCGGGGTGCGCCTCGACCGCGACCTTCAGGATGGCCCCCTGCCCGGCTGGCCCGAAGAGCTTGACCGGATCACCGTCCGGGGCGGAGGCGGGTTCTGCGAGGTCGCCCTGTTTCACCGCCCCGGCCGGGCGCTGATCCTCGTGGATCTCGTGCAGAACTTCGAACCGGGGAAGCTGCCGCTCCCCCTGCGCCCCTTCGCCCGTGCGGCGGGCATCGTCGCGCCGGACGGCAAGGCCCCGGCCTACCTGCGCGCCATCGTGAAGATGGGCGGGCGCAAGGCGCGCGAGGCCGGACGCCGGCTGGTGGAGACGGACCCCGAGCGGGTGATCTTCGCCCACGGGCGCTGGTTTGACCACGATGCCGGTGCCCGGCTGGGACGCTCGTTGCGGTGGCTGACGCAGTGAGGTGACCCCGGCCGCTGCGGTCCGGTCCGGACCCCCCCCCGGGCCGACAAGGGGGCCGGGGTGGACCTGCACCGAGGAAGCCCCCTGCCCGCCCGGCCCCCACGGCGTGCAGCCGATGGCGCAGCAAGGGCGGGACCGCCGCATCCGGGAACGGCGCACCCGATCAGGGCTTTCGCCTTAATCCGTTGAAACTCTTGCAACGGATGGCGAATAGTCGGCGCGAGTGGCCGTCCGCTAAGCAGAATGCTCGCGAGCCTGCGCGGGGAGGAACATTCATCATGATCGAACGCATCTTCAATGTGCGGGAACGGGGAAGCAGCGTCAGGGTCGAGCTCGTCGCCGGGCTGACCACATTCCTGACGATGGCCTACATCATCTTCGTCAACCCGGACATCCTGTCCTCGACGGGGATGGACCGCGACGCCGTCTTCGTGGCGACCTGCCTTGCGGCGGCGATCGGTTCGGCCGTGATGGGGTTGTGGGCCAACTGGCCGATCGGCATGGCGCCGGGCATGGGCCTCAACGCGTTCTTCGCCTTCACGGTCGTGGGCACGCTCGGCTACACCTGGCAGCAGGCCCTGGGGGCGGTCTTCATCTCGGGGATCATCTTCCTGCTGCTGTCGCTGTCGGGCATCCGGCGCTGGCTGATCTCGGGCATCCCGCAATCCATGCGCAGCGCCATCGCGGCCGGCATCGGCATGTTCCTGGCCCTGATCGCGCTGAAGAACTCGGGCATCGTCGTGGCCAACCCCGCGACCTTCATCTCGCTGGGCGACCTGACCGCAAGCGGGCCGCTGCTGACCATCGCGGGCTTCTTCATCATCGCCGCGCTGGATGCCCTGCGGGTGCCGGGCGCGATCCTGGTCGGCATCCTCGTCGTCACCCTCGCCTCGATCCTCGTGGGGGCGAGCAGCTTTGCGGGCATCGTCTCGGCGCCGCCCTCGGTCGCCCCGACCTTCATGCAGCTTGACGTGGCGGGGGCGCTGGGCACCGGCATCGTGCATGTCGTGCTGGTCATGGTCCTTGTCGAGGTCTTCGACGCCACCGGCACGCTGATCGGCGTGGCCAAGCGCGCCGGCCTGCTGATCCAGGGACCGACCCACCACAATACGGGGCTGAGCCGCGCGCTGATGGCGGATTCGACCGCCATCGTGGCGGGCTCGATGCTGGGCACCTCCTCCACCACCGCTTATGTCGAAAGCGCGGCGGGCGTGCAGGCGGGCGGGCGCACGGGCCTGACGGCGCTGACGGTCGCCGCGCTGTTCCTGCTGGCGACCTTTCTTGCGCCGCTGGCCGGATCGGTGCCCGCCACCGCGACGGCGCCCGCGCTGGTCTATGTGGCCACGCTGATGCTGCGCGAATTCGCCGAGATCACCTGGGATGACGTGACCGAGGCCGCGCCCGCGGTGCTGACCGCCATTGCCATGCCCTTCACCTATTCGATCGCGAACGGCCTTGCCTTCGGCTTCGTCACCTATGCCGGGCTGAAGCTGCTGACCGGCCGCGCGCGCGAGGTCCACGCCGCGACCTGGATCGTCGCCGCGCTGTTCGTCATGCGGTTCGTCTTCTTCCCGCAGGGCTGAGGCACCCGACCGGTCCGGGGACGGCACGCCCGATCGGCTGCCGTTCCTGAGCCGTCACCCTGAGCAAAGACGACAAGGGCGGCGGCCGACCTGACCCCGGCGTGGCTCAGCAGGGCGCTGTTGCCCCAGACGCCGGCGCGGCGGGTCCGCCGGCACTGCACCGGAACCGCCTGGGTCGGGCGCATGATCCGTTCAGGCTGTTCCGCGATCTGTCCTGCGAGGCCGGATGGGGCGATCGGGACCATTCCGAACGCGCCCGCCCAGAGTCATCCGGCCAGCGCGGTATAGATGCCCGCGCGCGCCAGCAACTCTCCATGACTGCCGGCTTCAGCGATCCGGCCCTCCTGCATGACGACGATCCGGTCGGCGTTGCGGATCGTGCCCAGCCGGTGCGCGATCACCAGCGTGGTGCGGCCCACGGCGAGGGCGTCCAGCGCGCCCTGGATCTCGCGTTCCGTCTGGCTGTCCAGGGCGCTGGTCGCCTCGTCCAGGATCAGGATCGGCGGGTTCTTCAGGAAGGCCCGCGCGATGGCCACGCGCTGCTTCTGGCCGCCCGACAGCATGACTCCGCGCTCGCCCACGACGGTATCCAGCCCCTCGGGCAGGCCCTCGATCATCGAGGTCAGCTGCGCCTGCGCGGCGGCCTCGCGGATCTCGGCCTCGGTCGCGTTAAGGCGGCCATAGGCGATGTTTTCGCGCAGGGTGCCGCCGAACAGGAACACGTCCTGGCTGACAAGACCGATCTGGCGGCGCAGGCTGTTCAGGCGCATCCGGTCCAGCGGCAGCCCGTCGATGGTGATGCGCCCCGAGGTCGGTTCGTAAAAGCGCGGCAGCAGCGCCAGAAGCGTGGTCTTGCCCGCGCCCGAGGGGCCGACGAAGGCCACCGTCTCGCCCGCCGCGATCTGCAGGTCGATCCCGCGCAGGATCGGCCGGTCCTCGCTGTAGGCGAAGCTGACGTTATCGAAGCGGATGTCGCCCCTCAGGACGGGGGCCTCGATGGCATCGGGCACGTCGGCGATCTCGGGGTCGGTCGCCAGCAGCTCCTGATAGCGGCGGAAGCCCGCGATGCCGCGCGGGTAGGTCTCGATCACGGCGGCGATCTTTTCCAGCGGGCGGTAAAAGACGCCGACCAGCAGCAGAAAGCCGACAAAGCCGCCCGTGGTCAGGTCGCCCGACAGCACGAAGCCCGCGCCCACGACCATGACGACCACCTGCACCAGCCGCAGCCCCATGTATTGCAGGGCCGAGCTTGCCGCCATGACGCGATAGGCATCGAGCTTGGCCTGCCGGTAGCGGGCGTTGTCATGGCCGAACAGGTGGGTTTCGTGGCCCTCGTTGCCGAAGGCCTGCACGACGCGGATGCCGCCCAGGGCTTCCTCGAGCCGGACGTTGAAGTTGCCGACTCGGGAATAGATGTCACGCCAGGTGCGGGTCATCCGCCCGCCATAGACGATCACCAGCGCCAGCATTGCCGGCACGATCAGCGCCACGATCAGCGCAAGCTGCGGGTTGATCCAGAACATCAGGGCAAAGGCGCCGACAAAGGTCATCAGCGCGATGAAGGCGTCCTCGGGGCCGTGATGGGCGACCTCACCGATCTCCTCGAGGTCGCGGGTCACGCGGGCGACCAGCTTGCCCGTGCGGGCGCGGTCGTACCAGCGCCAGGACAGCCGCGTCAGGTGGTCGAAGGCGCGGGCGCGCATCTCGGTCTCGATGTTGATGCCCAGCTTGTGGCCCCAGTAGATCACCACCGTCAGAAGCCCGGCGTTGATCGCGTAAAGCACCAGCAGGCCGGCGGCCGCCAGCACCGTCAGCGTCCAGTTCCCCTGCGGCAGCAGGTGGTCGATGAAGCCGGTGATCGCCACCGGAAAGGCCAGTTCCAGCAGGCCGGACAGGACGGCGCAGCCGAAATCCAGCCAGAACAGGCCCATGAAGGGGCGGTAATAGGAGAAGAAGTCGCGCAGCATGGTTTTCTCAGGCGGGGACGGCAACGGGGGTGCCATCGTCTTTCATCAGGACCTGCATCGGCAGGCCGTAGATTGCGTGAAGGGCGTCGGGGCGGATCAGTTCGGCGGGGCTGCCCTGCATCGCCAGCCGCCCGCGCTTGAGCGCAACGATGTGGTCGCAGAAGCGGGCCGCCATGTTGACGTCATGCAGGACGATCACGGCGCTGCGCTGCTGATCGTGGCACATCCGGCGGATGAGCGCCAGCACCTCGACCTGGTGGGCGATGTCCAGTGCGCTGATCGGCTCGTCCAGCAGCAGGGTTCCGGCCTGCTGGGCGACCATCATCGCCAGCCACACCCGCTGCCGCTCGCCCCCCGACAGCGTGTCCACCAGCCGGTCGGCAAAGGGCTCGACTCCGCATTCCTGCATGGCGGCGGCCACGGCCTCATGGTCGCGCGGGCCGAAGCGGCCGAGCGCGCCGTGCCAGGGATAGCGCCCCAGCGCGACCAGTTCGCGGACCAGCATCCCCTCGGCCGGCGGCGTGGTCTGCGGCAGGAAGGCGAGCCTGCGGGCATAGTCGCGCGGGCGCCAGTCGGACAGCGGGCGCCCCTCGAAGGCGATGCGGCCGTCGGCCGCGACCTGCCGCGCGAGCACCTTCAGCAGCGTGGACTTGCCCGAGCCATTGTGCCCGATCAGCGCGATCACCTGTCCTTCCGGCAGGTTCAGCGTGATCCCGTCCAGCAGGCGGCGGCCGGGGACGTCCACCGACAGATTTTCAATGGCAAACAGGGTCATCGCCCGGCCCTCATCATCATCCAGATCAGCCAGGGCGCGCCGATCAGCGAGGCGAACAGCCCCAGCGGCAGTTCATAGGGGAACCCGGCCATGCGGGCACCGAAATCGGCGGCCAGCATCAGTCCCGCGCCGATCAGCGCGGCGCCGGTGACGTGATGCTCGGGCCGGGCAAGCCCGAGGCGACGGGCCAGATGCGGGGCCATGAGGCCGACGAAGGACAGCGGCCCGACGAAGACCGTGGCCGCGCCGGTCGCCACGCCCGCCAGCAGGATCAGCGCCAGCCTTGCCGTGCGCAGCGGCAGGCCCAGCCCACCAGCGATGCCTGCCCCCAGCGGCAGAAGGCCCAGCCAGCGGCGCGCGGCCAGCGCCGAGGCCCACAGCAGCAGCGACACCGCGGCCAGCCCCAGCGCGCCGCCGAGGCCCACGGCCGAGGACGATCCGCTGAGCCACCCGAGGATCGCCCAGGCCCGCGCGTCGCCCACGGCCATGATCGCCGACAGGACCGACGAGGCCAGCGCCGACACGGCGATCCCGGCCAGCAGGATCCGCTCGGCCGGCATCTCGCGGCGGCTGGCGAAGGCGGCGACCAGCGCAAGGGCCAGCACGGCACCGGCCATGGTGCCCGCGTTCAGCATCAGCGCGCTGGGTGCTGGGGCGGCGAAGATCACCGCCGCGAAGCCCAGAGAGGCGCCGCCGGACACGCCCAGCACCTCGGGCGAGGCGAGCGGGTTCGCGGTCAGGCGTTGCAGGATCGCGCCCGCCACCGCCAGCGCGGCCCCGGCGGATGCCGCCGCAACCAGCCGGGGCAGGCGCATCGGCAGGAAGTCCCGGAAGCTCTGCCAGTCCAGCACCGCCCAGCCCCCCGGCACCCGGCCGATCCAAACAAGCGCGACCACGGCGGCGAAAAGCCCTGCCGCCAGCGCAGCCAACAGGCGGCCCGGACGCGCCAGGCGGGGCGCGGGACCCTCGGCGGCCTCGGTGCCCGGCGGGGTCGAGCCGCGCAGGCGCGGAAGCAGCCAGATCAGCAGCGGCCCGCCCAGCAGGCCGGTCAGCGCACCGGTCGGAAACATCTCGCCGCTGGTTCCCGCGACCAGCAGCACGGCGCCGTCGCAGACCGACAGGATCAGCGCGCCGATCAGCGGGGCCAACGCCAGCACCTGCATCATGTCACGCGCGCCAAGGGTCCGGGCCAGCGCGGGGGCGGCGAGGCCCACGAAACCGACCATCCCAAGCTCGGCCGAAACGCTGGCGGCGATCCAGACGGCCAGCGCCACCGCCGCCAGCCGCACGGCGGCCACGTTCATGCCCAACCCCGACGCGCCCTCGGCCCCCAGCGACAGCACCCGCAGGGGCCGGGCCAGAGCCGCCGCCCCAAGGCCGCCGAGCAGCAGCACCAGCGCAAGGACGCGCACGCCCGACCAGTCCTGCTGCACCAGCGAGCCGCCGTTCCAAATCACCAGCGACAGCAGATACTGCCCCTGGGCCAGTGTCGCGGCGGCGGCGATGGCGGCGGCGGTCATGCCGACCAGCATCCCCGCGATCACCATCGTCACGGGCGCAAAGGCCCGCCGCGCGCCGATGGCCAGCACCAGACCTGCGGCCAGCCCGGCGCCTGTCATGGCGACAGGCCAGCGCCCCTGTGCCAGCAGTTCCGGTGCAAGGATGGTCGCCAGCACAAGCGCCAACTGCGCGCCCGAGGAAATCCCCAGCGTGGTCGGGTCAGCCACCGGGTTGCGCAGCACGGCCTGCAGGATCGCCCCCGACAGGCCAAGGGCGGCCCCTGCGAACAGAGCGATCACTCCACGCGGCATCAGCCCGAACCCCAGCAGGATCTGGTCGAGACTCATCGCCTCGGGTCGCATGGGCAGGCCCGGCCACTCTGCCCAAGGCAAGGCCTGCATCGCCGCGACAAGCCACAGCCCGGCGGCAAGTGCCGCCGAAAGCGGCAGCCAGAGGCGAGTTGGAGTCATCATACGCTGGCGACCGGACCCGCGGCGAGCGTCCGCGACAGCAGCCGGGCAAAGCGCAGCACGGACGGGATTCCGCCGAAGGCATTGACCTCGGGCAGCAGATAGACCCGCCCCCCGGCCACCTGCGGCAACGCCTTCCACAGGACGCTGCGGGAAAGGCCGCGCCGTGCCTCGGGCGGGATGGCGCCCACGATCACCAGCCGCGCCTCGGGCATGGTCGCCAGCCGCTCGACGGGAACGGGGGCGAGGAAGCTGAACTGCGTGCCCTCGGTCCAGGCATTGCGCAGGCCCAGCCGGGCAAGCGTGCTGCCGAACAGGCTGTCCTGGCCGAAGGCGCGCAGGTGGCGCACATCGCCGATGTTGACGAGGCAGAAGGGACGATCGGCAAAACGCCCGAGTGCGGCGGCGCTTCGGTCCAGTTCCGCCTCGGCCCGCGCCTCGGCCCTGACCCCGGCCTGCGGATCGTCGATGGCCTCGGCCAGCGCGTGCAGCGCGGCGAAAACCTTGGGAAGCGGCGGCTCGCCGGGGACGTAGAAGGGCAGGTTCAGGACCGGGGCGACGCCCGCCAGCCGGTCCTGATAGCGGGTGTAATAGGGCGAGGTCAGGATCAGGTCGGGGCGGGTCAGCTGCAGAAGTTCGAAGTTGGGCGCGCCGCGCAGGCCAAGATCGACGACCTGCCGAGGGATCTCGGGCTCGACCGCGTCTGCGCGGAAGCGCACCAGCTCGCAGGCGGCGACGGGCATGTGGCCGATGGCGACAGCGGTTTCCAGCATGGCCCAGTCGATGGCCGCAAGGCGCGGCGCGGCTGGCGCTGCCCGCAAAGGCAAACCCGCCGCCAGCATGATGCCGGCGGCGGTCAGAAGGGTGCGACGGGTAGGCCGGAGAGAGACGGCCCCGCGTTTCACCACTTGTACGCGACCTTGGCGCTGAACGTGCGGCCTTCGCCATAGAAGCAGCCAAAGCTGGAACAGCTGGCGACATAGGCTTCGTCGGTCAGGTTGGACAGGTTCATCGAGGCCTCGATGCGCTCGCGCTCCCATGTCGCGCCCAGATCGACCAGCGTCACGCTGTCGAGTTCAAGCTCGTTCGCCTCGTCCCCGAACCGGTCGCCGATGTGACGGATGCCGCCGCCTGCGCGGATGCCGTTGCCGAAGTCGCGCGTCACCCACAGGTTCGCCAGATGGCGCGGCGCGTTGGGCAGCGCATCGCCTTCGTTCACGCCTTCCAGCTGCTCGGTGTCGTTGTAGGCGTAGTTCGCCTCGACATCCCAGGCATCCCCCAGCGAGGCGAGCGCCGACAGTTCGACGCCGCGCGACTTGACCTCGCCGATCTGGCGCAGGCCGCTGCGGGTTTCGCCGTCGATCACCTCGGACACGGGACGGGTCAGGTTCGTCTGGCGCAGGTCGTAAACGGCGGCGGTGATCAACCCCTCGAAGGCCGAGGGGCTGTACTTGACGCCCGCTTCCCACTGCTTGCCCTCGGTCGGTTCCAGCGCATTGCCCGCGATGTCGCTGCCGGGCAGCGGCTCGAACGAGGTCGAATAGCTGACATAGGGCATCAGCCCGTTGTCCATCGCATAGGACAGTCCCAGGCGGCCGGTCGTCTGGCTGTCGTCGAAGCTGGAATCCGCGCCATAGGCCACGCCGTCCTGCTCGGCCCAGTCGTGGCGCAGGCCGAAGGTGCCGCGCCAGTTGCCCCATTCCACCTCGTCCTGAACATACAGGCCGATCTGCTTGAAGGTGACGTCGCGCCCGCCCCGGAAGCCGTCCAGCGTCACCGCGTCCGCGTCATAGGTCGGATTGCGCAGATCGAAGGGCGGCGCGGTGCCGAAGATGGTAAAGTCCGTTGCGTCGTATTTCTGCACGTCCAGCCCGACCAGCAGCCGGTGGGTCGCCTGCCCCGTCGTCAACTCTCCGCTCAGCCGCGTGTCGAGGCTGATGGTCTCGCTGTCCTCGCTCTGGTCGATGGTGGTGCGGTTGAAGGTGCCATCGGGATTGACGACCTGCCCGAAGGCAACCGACGTGCCGGTGTAATCCCAGTCGAACTTCTCGTAGCGGAAGCCCTGGCTGAGCCGCCAGCCGTTGTCGAGCTCGTGGCTGATCTCGACGCCGACGTTCCACATGCGGCGGTCGCTGTCGTCGAATCCCGGCTCGCCCGTGTAGATGTCGCGCAGGTCCTCGTCATCCCCGCGGAAGATGCTGTCGCCCAGCGACGTCAGCCCGTAGGGCACGCCAACCGGGCTGATCGGCGAGTCGTTGGTGTAGGAGGCCAGCAGGTCGATGGTGGTCGCGCCGTCGGTGTTCAGCCGCATCGCCGCGCCCAGGTAGCCGCGCTCGTTCGTCAGCTCGTCGATCTGGGTCTGGTCGTCGCGCGCGATGCCCGTCAGGCGCCAGGACAGCACCTCGTCGGGGCTGCGGTTGACGTCGAAGAACAGCTGGCCGGAACCGTTGTCGTCGAAACCCGCCCCGGCTTCGGCGAAGTCGCCCGCCTGCGCGCGCTTCTGCACCTGGTTGATGACCCCTGCAGGCGAGCCCGAGCCGTAAAGCGACGAGGACGGTCCCCGCACGACCTCGATCTGCTGCATGCCGTAGATCTCGTAGGCCTGCGCGCCGAACAGCCGCCCCTGCCGCAGGCCGTTCACGTATTGCGCGTTCTCCGAGGTGAAGCCCCGGATGGTGGGCGAGTTGAAGCGCGGGTCGGCGCCGAAGGGCTGGCCGAGGACGCCGGTGGAATAGGACAGCGCCTCGCCCAGGCTGTCGGCGCCCTGCTGCTCGATCTGTTCCGTTGTCACGACCGAGACCGACTGCTGGGTTTCGGACACGGGCGTGTCCGACTTGGTGGCGGCCTGCGCATAGTCGCTGACAAAGCCCTCGGCCTGGACCGAGGCGTCGGTGGTCGCGGTCAGGGTGATGGTGTCGAGGGTGACGGTTTCGGCGGCCTCTTGCGCGGCGGCGGCTGCCGAAAGGGCGATCACGCTGGCGCTTGCAAGGGCAACGGTGCGGAAACTGGGGAACATGGCGACCCTCGGGTTCAGGATCATCTTAGCTGATCGAAACACTAGGATATGTCAACGGGGCATGATAAGCCATGCGCGGCCGGATGCCGCTGTGCGGTGGACGGGTTGGGCCGGAGGGGCAAATGACTGATCTGCAAAGGTTCCGCAGCGCGGGTGTGATCCGCCAGGCGTCGGGCGCCGCCGCGGCGGCACTGAAGATGCGGGCCGCTGCCTGGGACGTGCCGCTGATCGAGACCTCCGACCGGCTGAGCCTGCTGGTCTGGGATTGCGAACTGCGCCTGACGCCCCTGCCCGACAGCCTTCGCATCGACCTGTCCGGCCCCGAGCATCGGCTGGTCGGCAACCTGCGCGAAAGCGCCGCCGAGCTGTTCGCCGAAGTCGGGCTGAGCGTCGAATGGGATCACGTCGATGTCGGCGCGCTGGCGCCCGGCCTGTCACTCATGCGGGTTGCCGGCGTGTCGCGCCCCAGCCCGAACTTCCTGCGGGTGCGGCTGACCGGCCCCGACGTCGGGCGCTTCGGCCAGGGGGGCCTGCATTTCCGCCTGCTTCTGCCCCCTGCCGGCCGCGCGCCGGTCTGGCCCACCGTCACGCAAAGCGGCCGCACGGCCTGGCCCGAGGGACCGGATGCGTTGCATCGTCCCGTTTATACCGTCGCGGACCAGCAGGACGACTGGCTGGAGTTCGACATCTTCCGCCATCCCGGCAGCCCCACCTGCGACTGGGCCGAAGGGAACCCCGGCGGGCAGGAGGTCGGCGTCATCGGGCCGGGTGGCGGCTGGTACCCCGAGGCTGATCGCCTGTGCCTGTTCGGAGACGAGACCGCCCTGCCCGTCATCGCGCGCATGCTGAAGCTGTCCCGAGGGCAGGTGCGGGCGGTCGTGCGCTGCCCAAAGGCCGATCTGGGCGCGCTGGGCGCCGATCCCCGGGTCACGCGCTGTGACGACCTTCTGTTCGCGCTTGGGCAGCATGACCCCGTGACCGACGACAGCTTCCTGTGGTTCGCGGGCAGCACCGATCAGGCCCGCCTGGCCCGTCAGCACCTGCTGCAATCCGGGCGTGCCAAGAAGAGCTTCACCGTGGCAGCCTACTGGGGGTGATCCCGCCCTCGCCCGATGCGCCCCGGCCGCGGCCCCGCACCCCGCCTGGATGAGCCACCCGGCAGATTCATCGGCAATTCTTCCAGACAGGCGATAGCCCCTTCGTCGGCGCAGGGCCGAGTCAACCATCGCGGTGATGGCAGCGAACGGCGGCACCTGTCGCTGGCCGAGCCATCCCCTCAGGGCACAAAGAAGAACGGCCCCGCGATCACAGGTGAATTTGCTTGCGGCGATGCAACTTGGCGCACATCCTCGGACAAAGCCAGTTTGAGGAGTCGATATGTCTGACGCGTATCCGACCGGGGCCACCGCGCCACATCAGCCTGAACTGCACCGCGTCATGGGTCCGAAGCTGTTGCTGCTGTTCATCGTCGGCGACATCCTGGGGACAGGCGTCTACGCCCTGACGGGCACGGTCGCGGCCGAGGTCGGGGGCGCCGCCTGGGCACCGTTCCTGCTGGCTTTCCTGGTCGCGACGATCACGGCGGTTTCCTATCTGGAACTGGTCACGCGCTATCCCCAGGCGGCGGGGGCGGCGCTTTATGCGCATCGCGCCTTCGGCATCCACTTTCTGACATTCCTTGTGGCCTTTACCGTGATGTGTTCCGGCATCACCTCGGCCTCGACCGCGTCGAACGCCTTTGCGGGCTTCCTGAACGACGGCTTCGGGCTGGGCCTCGAAAAGGGCAGCGCGGGCATCCTGCTGATCGCCCTCGGCTTCATGGCGCTTGTGGCGGTGATCAACCTGCGGGGCGTCGGCGAAAGCGTCAAGGCGAACGTCGTCCTGACCTGCGTGGAGCTGACCGGCCTGCTGATGATCATCTTCGTCGGATTCTATGCCATGGCGCAGGGCCGGGCGGACTTTTCCGAAGTGATGATCTTCCAGTCCTCCGAGGAGAAGGGCGCCTTCCTGTCACTGACCGCCGCCACCGCGCTGGCGTTCTTCGCGATGGTCGGCTTCGAGGATTCGGTCAACATGGCCGAGGAGGTCAAGGACCCGGTCCGCATCTTCCCCCGCATCATGCTGACCGGACTTGCCATCACGGGCGTCATCTACATCCTTGTGTCGATCTGCGCCGTCGCCCTGGTTCCGGTGGGCGACCTGTCCAACCCCGACAAGGGCTCTGCCCTGACGCAGGTGGTGCGCGCAGGCGCGCCGAACCTGCCCTTCGACAGCATCTTTCCCTTTATCGGCATGTTCGCGGTGGCGAACTCCGCGCTTATCAACATGCTGATGGCCAGCAGGCTGATCTATGGCCTGGCCCGGCAGGGCGTGCTGCCGCACGGCCTCGGGCTGGTCCATCACACCCGGCGCACGCCCTGGATCGCGATCCTCTTCACCACGGCGCTGGCCTTCGGGTTGATCTATTTCGTCGTCACGCGGTCCAACCTGCCCGCCGTGAGCCTGCTGGGGGGAACCACGTCGCTGTTGCTGTTGTGCGTGTTCACCATCGTCAACATCTCGCTGATCGTGCTGCGCAGGCGCCCTGTCGACCATGCCCATTTCCGCGCGCCCTTCGTCCTGCCGTGGATCGGTGCGGCGACCTGCGCCTTTCTGGCCGGTCCCTGGGCCAGAAGCGCAGCGCAGATGGACCAGTACCGCATCGCAGGCTGGCTGCTGGCCATCGGCATCGTCCTGTGGGCAGCGACCTGGCTGTGGAACAGGGCGCTGCGCCAAAGGCCCTATTCGGGCAGCTTGGGGGACGTGGACCAGATGCGAGAGCATCATGGTGACGCCCCGAGGAACTAGGATCGCGAGCAGCGGCCGCCGGGCAGCAAGATCGCTGAAACGGTGCCTTGCCGCAGCGGACACCGGCGACCTGCTGTAAATGCGTTTCCGCAGGGCCGGTTGCCCGGCCGCCAGCATCACGGCGGCCGTGGAAGGAGCCGGGAACAGGTCGGGATGACCGGGTTCGGAAGGCCCCGGCGTCCACCCCGGGGCCCCTTGCGGCGCGGCCTGTATTGCAGGCCCGACGCTCCACGTTCCCACCGTTGCGGTGATGGAGGACGGGGTCAGGCGCGGGCACCATACGCGACATGGGGCGCCTCGGGCTCGGCATAGCTGAAGCCCTCGTGCGCGGCCGGGCGCGCAAGGCCGAAATGGTCGCGCAGCGTGCTGCCCGTGTATCCGGTGCGGTAAAGGCCGCGGCGCTGAAGCTCGGGGACGACGGTGTCCACGAACTCTTCCAGCCCGGTGGGCAGCACCGGCGACATGATGTTGAAGCCGTCAGCGGCGCCGGCCTCGAACCGCTCCTGAAGGGAATCGGTGATCTCGGCGGGCGTGCCGACGATCTGCCAGTGCCTGCGCGCGCCGGCCATGGACAGCGCAAGCTCGAGGATCGACAGGTTGTCCCGCCGCGCCCGCGCCACCAGCAGCGCCTGCCGCGCGACATGGCCGTTCGACATCGGCACGTCCGGCACCGGGCCGTGGGGATCGTGGTCCTTGAGGTCGATCCCCAAAAGCGGCGACAGGTGCGAAAGCGCGACCTCGGGATGGATCAGGTCCTGCAGTCGGGCGAACTTGTCCTCGGCCTCGGCGCGGGTGGCGCCGATCACCGGGAAGACGCCGGGCATGACGATGATGTCCTCGGGGCGGCGGCCGTAATCCGGCAGGCGGCGCTTGAGGTCGGAGTAATATTCCTGCCCCTCGGGCACGGTCTGGGCGGCGGTGAAGACCGCGTCCGCCGTGCGGGCGGCCAGCTGCTTGCCGGGTTCCGAGGCGCCCGCCTGAAAGATCACCGGGCGTCCCTGCGGCGGGCGGGGCACGTTCAGCGGGCCGCGCACCCTGAAGAACCTGCCCTTGTGGTTGATCGGCTGGAAGGCCTCGGGCCGGAAATACCGCCCGCTCTCCTTGTCGCGCAGGAAGGCGTCGTCCTCCCAGCTGTCCCACAGGCGCGAGATGACATCCACCGCCTCCTGCGCGCGGGCATAGCGCTCGGCATGGGCAAGCTGTTCATCCAGGCCGAAGTTCTGCGCCTCGAAGTCGTCGGCCGAGGTCACGAGGTTCCAGCCCGCGCGCCCGCCCGAGATCCAGTCAAGCGAGGCCATCTGCCGGGCGATGTTGTACGGCGGCGTGTAGGTGGTCGAGATCGTGGACACGAGCCCGATGCGGCTGGTCACCGCCGACAGGGCCGACAGCAGCGTGATCGGCTCGAACTGGCCGGTGTAGCGGATGGCGGTGCGCGACAGCGCCTCGACATTGTCGCCCCGGACGCCCACGCCGTCGGCCAGGAAGATCAGGTCGAACAGCCCCCGTTCGGCCACGTGCGCAAGGTGCTGATAATGGCCCAGGTTGATGCCCGCGTCGGCCGCGGCCTGCGGGTGGCGCCAGGCGGCGACATGGTGGCCGGTGGGATAAAGGAAGGCGCCCAGGTGCATCTGGCGGGGATGGGTGGACATGGTGGCGGCTCCGTTCATTTCTGCATCCCCAGCGGCGGACGGTGTGCTTCTCGATGCTGCGGAACAGGACGATCTCGACGACCAGGCCGATCAGGATGACGACGGCTAGCCCGGCGAAAACCTTGTCGGTGTAAAGGTCGTTGCGGCTGCGGTAGATGAACCAGCCAAGCCCGCCCGAGCCCGAGGTGACTCCGAAGACCAGCTCGGACGCGATCAGCGTGCGCCAGGCGAAGGCCCAGCCGATCTTGAGGCCCGAGATCAGTGAGGGCAGCGCGGCAGGGATCAGGATCTGCAGCACGAACCCCGGCCCGCGCAGGCCGTAGTTGCGGCCCACCAGGCGCTGCGTCTTGGGCACGGAGTCGAAACCCGACAGCGCGGCAAGCGCCAGCGGCCAGACAACGGCGTGGCAGAGCACGAAGATCAGGCTCGCCTCGTTCAGGCCGAACCACAGCATCGCCAAGGGCAACAGCGCGATGGTCGGCAGCGGGTTCAGCATCGCGGTCAGGGTCTGCAGCGCCTCGCGGGCAAAGCCGTTGGCGGCGGCATGCCCGACCAGCAGCAGCGCCAGCGCCACGGCGATCACGTAGCCCTTCAGCAGGACCTCGATCGACACCCCCGCCGAAGCCAGCAGGCCATCATGCAGGACCGACTGCCGAAGGGCGGCCACGACCGCGGTGAAGTGCGGCAGCATGATCGGGTTGTTCTGGATGATCGCGGCGACCTCCCAGATCGCCGCCAGCAGGACCAGCACTGCCAGACGCCGCAGCCATGGCGCGTTCAGGGCCTGGTGCCAGGCGGATGGCGGGGCGTGAAGATGGCTCAGGTCAGACATCGGCCGTCACCCCGCCCTGGAACAACAGTTCGTGGACTTCCTGCGACAGTTGGGCGAAGGACGGCTCGCCCGGGACCGCGCCCTCGGTGGTCATGGTGCGGATCGTCCGGCCCGGATGCGAGGACAGAAGGTGCAGGCGCGTGCCGATCAGGACCGCCTCCTCGATCGAACGGGTGACGAACAGCAGCGTGGCCCGCGTTTCCTCGGCCACGCGCAGAAGGTCCGCCTGCAACCGCTCGCGCGTCAGCGCGTCCAGCGCGGCGAAGGGCTCGTCCATCAGCAGGACCTCGGGCTTCATCGCCGGGGCCCGCGCAATGGCCACGCGCTGCTTCATGCCGCCCGAAAGCTGGTGCGGGAAGGATGTCAGCGCGCGGGTCAGGCCCACCCGCTCCAGCGCGTCCTCGGTGCGTTGCCGCGCCTCGGCCTTGCCCAGGCCCCGCGCCTTGCGCAGCGGGAACTCGACATTCTGCACGGCCGTCTTCCAGGGCAGAAGCTGGTCGAATTCCTGAAAGACCACGATGCGGTCGGGCCCCGGCCCGGTAACGGGCTTGCCGTGCAGGGTGATTGTCCCGCCCACGGGCTTGAGGAAGCCCGCAAGCGCCTTGAGGATCGAGGACTTGCCGCAGCCGGACTGGCCCAGAAGGACCAGCCGCTCGCCCCAGGCGATCTGCAGGCTGACGCGGTCCACGGCGATGTTGGGGCCCTTGGGTCCCGCATAGGTCAGCGTCAAATCCTGCGCCTTCAGTACGGGGGGGGGGGGGCGGACGCGACGGCCGCCCCGGCCAGCGAATTGGCCAAATACATGTTCATGCCTCAGCTTCCCTCGCGGTCATGCAGGTCCTCGAAGAAATAGTCCTTCCAGCTTTCGGAACGGGTCTTCAGCGCGCCCACGTCATGCATGAACGTCGCGAGCGACAGGGTATTCCGCGGCACGGGATCGAAGCTGTATTTCCCGTCCGACAGGATGGACAGGATCAGCTCGCGGTCGAGGTCCGACTGCGCGACCCGAAGGAAGGTGTCCGCCGCCTCCTCGGGATGGGCCTTGATCCAGTCGCTGGCCTGAGGAAGGCGCCCAGGAAGACCGCGCAGGTCTTGGGGTTCTCGGCCCGCCAGGCTTCGGTCGTGTAGACGATCAGCGAGGTCGTGGGGCCGCCGAAGACCTCGAAGGAATTCGTGGTCGACTGAGGGAGACGGACAGCAGGCCCGGTTTTGCAACCGGGGTCGCCACCAACAGTCTTGGCATCTGCGGTTGCCGGTCGTTTCAGGGGCCGGAAGCCTGTGTCGCGTGGCACGATGTGGCGCAACCATGGGCGCAAAGATCATCGACGGCCGCCCAAGCCTCAAACCATCCTCAATGCATGTCGCAGCCAGTCCCGCCACAGTGCACCGCGGCCGCAGCCCTCAGCAATAACGTTCCACGAAACCCATCTGGTGGTCGCCGTAACGGTCGCCATGGGCAAAGCCGGCGGGAAGAAGGCGCTCGATCTCGGCGATGTCGGCCGCGTCGAGATCCGCAACCCGCCAATCGCGAAGATGCTCCGCCGACCGGGTGCCCGGAATCGGGATGATGTGGTCGCCCTGCGCGAGAACCCATGCAAGCGCCGCACCCGGAACGGTCCAGCCCCGTTCGGCGCAAAGGGCGCGGAAGGGCGCGATGGCCGCGAGGTTTGCCGAGAAGTTCGGCTCGGTGAAGCGCGGATTGCTGTCGCGGAAATCGATGCCCGCGCGGAAGTCCCGCGTCAGGGGCTCGCGCCCGAACATCCCCCGCCCGAGCGGCGAGAAGGCGACGAAGGCTACCCCCAGTTCCTTGCAGGCCCGGATCAGGCCAAGCTGGGGCAGGCGCGTCCACAGTGAAAACTCGTTCTGCACGGCGGCCACCGGATGCTCGGTATGGGCGCGGCGCAGGGTCGAGGGCGCGACCTCGGAAAGGCCGTAGCCGCCGATCTTTCCTTCCTCGACCAGCCTGCCCATCGTCCCGGCCAGATCCTCGACCGGAACCTCGGGCTGGCGGCGGTGGATGTAGTAGAGATCCACATGCTCGCGCCCGAGCCGCCGCAGCGAGGCCTCGAGACACTGGCGGATGTAGGCTTCGTCATTGCGCACCGTCCGCGGCGGGCCGTTCACGATGCCGCATTTGGTGGCGAGGTGGATGTCGCGGAGACCCCACTTGCCGATGATGCGTTCCGACACACCCATGCCGTAGATGTCGGCCGTGTCGAAATGGCTGATCCCGGCATCCGCCGCCGCGTCCAAGCAGGCCAGCGAGGCCGCTTCGTCCGTCGGGCCGAAGATGCCGCCGAAGCTCATCGTGCCAAGGCCGATGGCGCTGACGCTGCGGTCGCCGAGCCGTCTTTGCTCCATCTGCGCCTCCTGTTCCGAGCCGCGGCAGGGAAGCGCGCGCGATCGTTCCCGTCAAGGGAGGCCGCCCGCACCGGGTCCGGCTTCCTTCCAAACCGTTGCAGTCGGCCAGGCGCTATCCGCCCTGCATCGGCCTTGCGACGACGGCAAAGTGCATTCCGTCGTCCGCGTTCCGACCGCCCCCTGCCGGAACGCCTTGACCCCTGCCCTGCGGCCTTCATGCCGGCGCGGGGCCGGAGGACTTCCGCAGCACCAGCTGGGGTTCGAGAACGGTGCTGGACGCGACAGGCTGCCCGGCGATCAGCGCCATGAGAACGCGGGCCGCAGCGCTGCCGAGGTCGCGCTTGGGCTGGCGGACCGTGCTGAGCGGGACAGGCAGATGCGCAACCCAGTCGATCCCGTCGAAGCCGACGACCGAGACCTGTTCCGGCACCGACACGCCGCGGCGCTGAAGCTCGCCCATGAAGCCGGCGGCGGATTCATCGCTGAAGCCGATCACGGCGGTCGGCCGGTCGGCTGCCCGCGTGTCCAGCCATCTTTCGGCCGCGCTGACCCCTGATTCCAGCGTGAAGTCACCGTCATAGCCCGGCCCGGGATCGGGCAGCACGCGGGCCAGACCGGCGATGCGTGCCTGGTGCAGCACGTTGTCCTCGGGGCCGCCGATCCAGCCGATGCGGCGATGGCCCAGCGCCAGCAGGTGCCGGGCCGCCAGTTCCGTTCCCGCCGCATTGTCCAGCACCACGCGCGGAAGCGGCGCACCCTCGATCCATTCGCAGGCCATCACCAGCGGCGGCGCGCCGGGCAGCGCCGCGAGATCGTCGGCCGTCACTTGGCCGTCCAGAAGGATGATCCCGTCCGCCCGCGATGGGTCCAGAAAGCGGCGCAGCGCGCGGTGGCGCCCGCCCGGCGCCAGCGTATCCCCGACAAGCAGGTCGTACCCCTGCGCATTGAGCGCCGCGCCCATCCCGGCAAGGATCTTGGCGAAGAACGGGTTGCCGAGGTTCGGCACCAGCGCCACGACCGCGCCGGTCCGTCCTTTCCGCAGGTTCCGCGCGGCGTGGTTCATGCGATAGCCGGTCGCCGCGATCGCCTGCTGCACCGCATCGCGCGTATCGGGCGACACGAGATCGGGCCGCGAAAGCGCCCTCGACACCGTGGCCACCGAGACCCCCGCGAGGCGCGCCACGTCCGCAAGCCGCGCCGCCCCCTGTCTCGTCCCCTGCAAGCCTGCATCACCCATGCCCTGAACTATGCGGCGCACGGACCCGTGCGCAAGCATTTGCAGGCTGATCCAAAAGGACACTTGCAAACGATTACATCGGCGATCTAGCTTCTGCCTCAGGAGGAGGATCGGCATGAGGACCATCAAGGGGCCTGCGCTGTTTCTGGCGCAGTTCGCCGGGGATCAGGCGCCGTTCGACAGCTGGGACGGCATCACCCGCTGGGCGGCATCGCTCGGCTATGAAGGTGTGCAGGTCCCCAGCGGGGACAGCCGGCTGATCGACCTCGACCTTGCGGTCGGGTCGCAGGATTACCGCGACGAGTTCCTCGGCACCGCGCGGCAAAACGGCGTCGAGGTGACCGAGCTTTCGGCCCATCTGCAGGGCCAGCTGGTCGCCGTGCATCCGGCCTATGACGCCGCCTTCGACGCCTTTGCGCCGGCCTCGGTTCACGGCAAGCCGGCTGCGCGGCAGGCCTGGGCGACCGGACAGGTCGGCAAGGCGATCCGGGCCAGCGCCGCAATGGGGCTGAAGGCGATGGCAAGCTTTTCGGGCGCGCTGGCGTGGCCCTACCTTTATCCCTGGCCGCAGCGGGCGCCGGGGCTGGTGGACATGGCCTTTGACGAACTCGCGCGCCGCTGGCGGCCGCTGCTTGACCTGGCGGACGAGGTGGGCGTGGATATCTGCTACGAGATCCACCCGGGCGAGGACCTGCACGACGGCGTGAGCTTCGAGATGTTCCTCGACCGCGTGGGCCAGCATCCCCGCGCGAACATGCTGTACGACCCGTCGCACTACCTGCTGCAGCAGCTCGACTATCTCGACAACATCGACATCTACCACGAGCGCATCCGCATGTTCCACGTCAAGGACGCCGAGTTCCGGCCGACCGGGCGGCAGGGGGTCTATGGCGGCTACCAGTCATGGGTGGACCGCGCCGGGCGGTTCCGCAGCCTGGGCGACGGGCAGGTGGATTTCGGGGCGATCTTCTCGAAGCTTGCGCAGTACGACTTCGACGGCTGGGCGGTGGTGGAATGGGAATGCGCGCTGAAGCATCCCGAGGATGGCGCGCGCGAGGGGGCCGAGTTCGTCCGCCGCCACATCATTCGCACGACACCCCACGCCTTTGACGATTTCGCGGCGCAGGGCACGGACGAGACTGCGAACCGCCGCGCGCTGGGGCTGGCCGATGGCTGAGGCACCCACCCCCATCCCGCTGGGCATGGTCGGCGGCGGCGAAGGCGCCTTCATCGGCGCGGTCCATCGCATCGCCGCGCGGATGGACGGCCACTTCCGGCTGGTCGCAGGCGCGCTGTCCTCGGACCCCGCACGGGCGGAAGCTTCGGCCAGGGCGCTGGGGCTGGACCGCTCCTATGCCGATTTCCACGAGATGGCGCAGGCCGAGGCGGCCCGTCCCGACGGCATCCGCGCGGTGTCGGTCGTGACCCCGAACCACCTGCACGCGCCCGTCGCGGTCGCCTTCCTCGACGCGGGCATCCACGTCATCTGCGACAAGCCGCTGGCCGCGACACCCGAACAGGCCCGGGCCATCGCCCAGGCCGCCGCCAACAGCCGCGCGCGGTTCTTCCTGACCCACAACTATTGCGCCCATCCCATGGTCCGGGAAGCCCGTGCCATCGTGGCCGAGGGCGGCATCGGCGATCTGCGGCTGGTGCAGGCGGAATATCTGCAAGGCTGGCTTGCGGACGATGTGCACAGCAAGCAGGCCGACTGGCGCACCGACCCGGCGCGGTCGGGCGCAGGCGCCATCGGCGACATCGGCACCCACGCCTGGCAACTGGCCGAGTTCGTGACCGGCCAGACGCCCGCCGCCCTTGCCGCCGAACTGTCCAGCATGGTGCCGGGGCGGCGCGTGGACGACGATGTGCGGGTGATGCTGCGCTATGCCTCGGGCGCGCGGGGCGGCTTGTGGGCCAGCCAGGTCGCCGTCGGGCGCGAGAACGGACTGTCGCTGCGCGTCTTCGGCACCAGGGGCGCGCTGGAGTGGCAGCAGGAGGACCCCGAGCGGCTGGTCTTCACCGTGAAGGGTGAGCCGCCGCGCATCCTGACCCGGGCACAGGACCGCTCGGCGTCCTTCCGCACCCCGCCGGGCCACCCCGAAGGGTATCTTGAAGCCTTCGCCAACCTTTACGCCGATATCGCGGCGGTGATCCGGGGGGACGACGCGCCGCTGGCGCGACTGCCGGGGCTGGCCGACGGGCTGTCCGGCATGGCCTTCATCGCCGCCGCGCAGGCTTCGGCGGCGCGGGACGGCGCCTGGGTAGAGGTGCGGCCGTGACGGCGGTGCTTGCGCTGGACAGGGTGACGAAAAGCTTCGGCCCCGTCGAGGTGCTGCACGGCATCGACCTTGCCCTGAACGCGGGCGAGGTCCATGCGCTGATCGGAGAGAACGGCGCCGGCAAGTCCACGATCATGAAGATCCTGGGCGGCTTTCTTGCGCCCACCTCGGGGCAGGTGCTGCTGGACGGCCGCCCTGCCCCCTTCCGCAGCGGACCCGAGGCCGAGGCGGCGGGGATCGTCGTCATCCATCAGGAATTCAACCTCGCGCCCGACCTGACGGTCGCCGCCAACATCTTCCTGGGGCGCGAGATCACCCGCGGCCCGCGGCTGGACCATGCGGCCATGCGGGCCGCGGCGGCCGAGCTGCTGGAGCGCCTCGGCACCGCGATCCGCCCCGAGGCGCGCATCCGCGACCTGTCGGTGCCCGACCGCCAGATGGTCGAGATCGCCAAGGCCCTGTCGCGCAGGGCCCGCGTCCTCATCATGGACGAGCCTTCCGCCGCCCTGACCCACCGCGAGGTCGAGGCGCTTTATGCGCAGGTGGACCGGCTCAGGGCCGAGGGCGTGGCGCTGATGTTCTGTTCGCACCGCCTGGACGAGGTCGCGCGGCTGGCCGACCGCATCACCGTCCTGCGCGACGGCGCGGTGGTGCGCCGGGCTAGCCGAGGGGAACTGACTGAGGACGGCATGGCCACCGCCATGGTCGGGCGCGAGCTGCGGGACATCTTCCCGCCCAAGGACACGCCCACGGGCGAAGAACTGCTGCGCGTCGAGGGGCTGAGCGTGCCGGGCGCGGTCAGGGTCGCAGACGTCGCGCTGACCCTGCGCCGGGGCGAGATCCTGGGCATCGCGGGCCTTGTCGGCTCGGGCCGCACGGAACTGGCCGAGGCGATCGCGGGGCTGCGCCCCTCGGGCGGAAGGATCGCGGTCCGGGGCCAGCCCACGGCGATCCGCCATGCCCGCGACGCCGTGGCCGCCGGGATCGCCTATCTGACCGAGGACCGGAAGGAAGCCGGGCTGCTGCTGGACAAGCCCCTGACCGAGAACCTGACGCTTGCCGCCCTGGACCGCTTCGGCTTTCGCATCGACCGCGCCCGGGAAGCGCAGGCCATGACAGCGGCAACGCGCGAGTTCGACATCCGCGCCGCCTCGCCCGCGATGCCTGCGGGCGCGCTGTCGGGCGGCAACCAGCAGAAGCTGCTGCTGGCCAAGACCATGCTGACCGAGCCCGAGATCATCCTGATCGACGAGCCCACGCGCGGCATCGACGTCGGCACCAAGCAGCAGATCTACAATTTCGTCCGGGCGTTGGCGCGGGCGGGCAAGGGGGTGATCGTGATCTCGTCCGAACTGCCCGAGGTGATGGGTCTTGCCGACCGCGTGCTTGTCATGCGGCAGGGCCGCCTGGCCGGCGAGGTTTCGGGGACGGCCATCACCGAGGAAAACATCGTCCGCCTGGCCATGGGCCTCGGACGCGAGGCGGAGCCTGCATGAAACGCATCGACCTGCATCTTCTCGGGCCCCTTGTCGCCCTGGTCGGGCTGTTCATCCTGGGCGCCCTGCTGAACCCGGCCTTTCTTGCGCCCGCGAACCTGTCGAACGTGCTGGCGCGCTCGGCCTTCATCGGGCTGATCGCGGTGGGCATGACCTTTGTCATCACCCAGGGCGGGCTGGACCTGTCGGTCGGTTCGATGGCCGCCTTTCTGGCCGGCATCGCGATCATGGCGATGAACGCGCTGGCCCCCATCACGGGTGAGAACTGGGGCACGATCCTGATCGGCATGGGCGTGGCGCTGGCGGGCGGGCTGCTGGCGGGCTTCGCCAACGGCGCGCTGGTGACCAAGGCCCGGATCGAGCCCTTCATCGTCACGCTGGGCACGATGGGGATCTTCCGCAGCCTCGTCACCTGGCTGGCCGACGGCGGCACGCTCAGCCTCGATTCCGGGCTTCGGGCGCTTTACCGGCCCGTGTATTTCGGCGGCATCGGCTGGATCACCTGGCCGATCATCGTCTTTGCCATCGTCGCGGTCCTGGGCGAATGGACCATGCGCCACACCCGCTTCGGCCGCCATGTCGAGGCGATCGGGTCGAACGACCGCGTGGCCCGCTATTCGGCCGTGGATGTCGAACGGGTACGGCTGAAGACCTATGTCCTTCTGGGCGCGCTGGTGGGACTTGCCACGATCCTCTACGTGCCGCGCCTCGGTTCGGCCTCGGGTTCGACCGGCGTGCTGTGGGAGCTTGAGGCGATCGCCGCCGTGATCATCGGCGGCACGGCGCTGAAGGGGGGACGGGGGCGCGTCTGGGGCACCGTCGTGGGGGTCCTGATCCTGTCGCTGATCGACAACATCCTGAACCTGGCGGATCTGGTCAGCCCCTATCTGAACGGGGCGATCCAGGGCGTCATCATCGTGCTTGCTGTGGTCCTGCAGCGGGAAAAAAGGTCCGCCGAGTAGCGGGCCGACCAGAGGGAGGAAGCAAATGGAACGTCGCAACCTGTTGAAACTGCCGCTGGCCGCGGCGGCGCTGTCGCTGGCCGCGGGCGTGGCGCTGGCGCAGGAGGCCGAAAAGAAGGTGATCGGCGTGTCGATCCCCTCGGCCACCCACGGCTTCATGGGCGGACTGAACTGGCACGCGCAGGACACCATCGAGCGGCTGGGCAAAGTCTACCCGAACCTCGAGTTCGTTCTGGCGACGGCGGGCGACGCGGCCAAGCAGGTGTCGGACATCGAGGACATGCTGGCCACCCGCAACATCGACGGCCTGGTGGTGCTGCCCTTCGAATCCGAGCCGCTGACCGACCCGGTCAAGCAGGTCAAGGCGGCGGGCAAGTTCGTCACCGTGGTGGACCGGGGCCTGTCCGAGGAGGGGATCGAGGACCTTTATGTCGCCGGCGACAACACCGCCTTTGGCCGGGTCGCGGGCGAATACTTCCGGGACAACCTCAAGGCAGGCGGCAAGATCGTGGTGCTGCGCGGCATCCCGACGACGCTGGACAACGAGCGGGTGGAGGCGTTCCAGGCGGCGCTGGGGGGGTCCGACAAGGAAATCCTCGACATGCAGCACGGCAACTGGAACCGTGACGACGCCTTCAAGGTCATGCAGGACTATCTGGCCAAGTATCCTCAGATCGACGCGGTGTGGGCGGCGGACGACGACATGGCCGTGGGCGTGCTGGAAGCCATCGCCCAGGCGGGCCGCGAGGACGAGATGGTCGTCGTCGGCGGCGCGGGGATGAAGGACATCGTCAAGCGGATCATGGACAAGGACCCGCAGCTGCCGGTGAACGTGACCTATCCTCCGGCGCTGATCTCCTCGGCGATCGAGATGACGGCGCTGCGTTTCGTGTCCAACGCTCCCATGGCGGGCCGCTACATCATCGGCAGCCAGCTGATCACCCCCGAGAACGCCGAACAGTTCTATTTCCCCGACAGCCCGTTCTGATCCCGGTCAGGCGATCGCCTGCCTTCAGCAGGTGAAGGACGCACGGCGGCATCCACGGTGCCGCCGTGACGCGTTCAGGCGGGGTTTCCGAACGGATCGAGGGGCGCGTCCAGGCGGGTGGCGAACTCCGTCCGCCGATTTCTGACGCGGACTGCGCGGCCACTGGGGTCGCGCAGGCTGTTGCCTTGCTGACGGTCGTCGCCTCGACGGCCTCTGGCAGTAGGCCGAAACATCCCCGCGCGCCGGACCCGGGCAGCGGCCGACCGAGCATATCACCCCGCGGGATTCAGGTCTTCCGGGACTGAAGCCGACATATCGCGGCGATCAGCCCGAAATCTCCGCCTCAGGACGTCTGCCGGGCACGGCCGTTTCTTCTTTGTTTGGTTTGTTCTCGCTACAAGGCCTTCCCGATCGATCGCAGGCAAGGCAGGCACATCATGGCGCGCAGACGCTGGCTTGGCATCATCCTTCTTCTCGGGCTGGTCCTCGGGTCCTGGGCCTGGTGGACGTCCCACTCAAGCGCCGCCGTGACCGAGGCGCCTGCGACGACCGCGGTGACGCGGCAGGACGTGCGGCAGACGGTGCTGGCCTCGGGCGTGATCGAGGCCTCGCGGCTGGTGTCCGTGGGCGCGCTGGTCAGCGGGCAGGTGCGCGCGCTGCCCGTCGAACTCGGGCAGCGGCTGAAGGCCGGCGATCTTGTTGCCCAGATCGACCCCGAGGACCAGCAGAACGACCTTCTGCGCGCCGAGGCGGCGCTGGCGCAGATCGAGGCGCAGATCGCCGCCCAGCAGGCCTCGAACACCGAGGCGCGGCTGGCAGTGGACCGGAAACGCGAACTGGCGAAACGCGGATTGCTGACACCGCAGGACCTCGAGGCCGCCGAGGCGCAGCTTTCCGTGGCAGAGGCCAACGTGAAGGCCAGCGAGGCGTCCCGCGCGCAAGCCGAGATCGCCGTGGCGGCGGCCCGCGTCGCGCTGGAGCGCACCCGCATCGTCGCGCCCGTGGATGGCACCGTGGTCGCCATCGTCGTGCGCGAAGGGCAGTCGATCAACGCCAACCAGTCCAGCCCCACGCTGGTCAAGATCGCCGATCTGGACACCATGGTCATCAAGGCCGAGATTTCCGAGGCCGACATCATCCATGTCCGCCCCGGCCAGAAGGCGAGCTTCACCCTGGCGGGCGATCCAAGCCGCACCTACCAGGCGACGCTGCGCGCGCTGGAGCCCGCCCCCGCCGCCATCGCCGACGCCGACGAGATCGACACCAGCACCGCCATCTATTACCGCGCGGCCCTGGACGTGCCGAACCCCGACGGCACGCTGCGGATCGGCATGACGACCGAGGTCACGCTGGTCCTGGCCGAGGCCGAGGGCGTTCTGGCCGTTCCCGGCAGTGCCATCCGCAGCACCCCCGAGGGTGGCGCCAGCGTGCAGGTCCATGACCCGGCCACGGGCGAAACGCAGGTCCGCGAGGTCGAGACCGGCATCGCCTCGGCAAGCGTGACCGAAATCCGCTCGGGGCTGGAGGAAGGCGAGCTGGTCGTCACCGGCCGAAGCGGGCGGCCTGCGGAAGCCGCCCCGCAGGGCCAGCCCGGCGGTGGCCGCTTCGGTGGGCCGAGGCTGTTCTGACCATGGCGCCGCTGATCGAGCTGAAGGGCATCCGCCGCGAGTTTCCCGTGGGCGACGAGACGCTGACCGTGCTGCACGGGATCGACCTGACCATCGAGGCGGGCGAGATGGTCGCCATCATCGGCACCTCGGGGTCGGGCAAGTCCACGCTGATGAACATCCTCGGCTGCCTCGACCGGCCGAGCGCCGGGACCTACCTTTACGCCGGGCAGGATGTCGGCGACCTGTCCGAGGAAGGCCGCGCCCGCCTGCGCCGCCGGCATTTCGGCTTCATCTTCCAGCGCTACCAGCTGCTGCCCGACCTGGATGCGCTGGCCAATGTCGAAGTGCCCGCGATCTATACCGGCCACCCTGCGGCCGCGCGCCGCAGCCGCGCCGCGATGCTGCTGGACCGGCTGGGCCTCGGCCAGCGGATGGATCACCGGCCAAGGGCGCTGTCGGGGGGCCAGCAGCAGCGGGTGTCCGTTGCCCGCGCCCTGATGAACGGGGGCGAGGTGATCCTGGCCGACGAACCCACGGGCGCGCTCGACAGCCGCTCGGGCGCGGAACTGCTGCAACTGCTGCAGGAACTGAACGCCGAAGGCCACACGGTCGTCATCGTCACCCATGACCGCGAGGTCGCGGCCCGCGCAGCCCGCGTGATCGAGATGCGCGACGGCCGGATCATCTCGGACGTGCGGAACCGGGTTCCCGCCCCTTCCCCGCAGCGCAAGCCCGCCGCCCCCGAGGGAACCGGGATCGCGGCGCGCTTCGGCCAACTGGCCGAGGCCTTCGGCATGGCGGTGCGGGCGCTGAACGCGCACCGGCTGCGCAGCTTCCTGACCATGCTGGGGATCATCATCGGCATCGCCTCGGTGGTCTCGGTCGTGGCACTCGGGACCGGCAGCAAGGAGCGGGTGCTGGAGAACATCTCGTCGCTGGGGACGAACACGATCACGGTGCGGCCGGGGTCCGGCTTCGGCGACCGCCGGGCGCAGGCGATCGACACGCTGGTCGCGGCCGATGCGGACGCGCTGTCGGCCCAGCCATGGGCCGCCTCGGCCTCGCCCGAGATCCAGACCAGCGCCAGCATCACTTGGCGTGGCACCTCGGCCAGCGTTTCGGTGCGGGGCGTCGGAGTCGAGTATTTCGACGTCGGCGGATTTGCCGTGCAGGAGGGACAGGCTTTCGGCCGCGAGGCGCTGGACGGCCGCAGGCAGGTTGCGGTGCTGGATACGGAGGCCGCCTCGGCCTTCTTCCCCGACCCCGCCTCGGCCATCGGGCAGGTCCTGATGGTCGGCCGCGTTCCGCTGGAGGTGATCGGGGTCGCTTCGCAGACCTCGGCCGGACCGGGACCCACGAGCCCGCGGATCTTCGTGCCCTACACGACCGTCGCCATGCGGATCACCGGGCAGACGGTGGTGGATTCCATCTCGGTCCGTGTCCGCGACGATGCCGACATGGCCGAGGCCGAGGCGGAAATCGGGGCGCTGCTGACCGAGCGGCACGGGAAGAAGGACTTCTTCCTGATGAACTCGGACACGATCCGCTCCTCCATCACCTCGACCACGCAGACGCTGACCATGCTGATCTCCTCCATCGCCATCATCAGCCTGATCGTCGGAGGCATCGGGGTCATGAACATCATGCTGGTGTCGGTGACCGAGCGCACGCGCGAGATCGGCGTCCGCATGGCCGTTGGGGCCCGCCGTGCGGACATCGTGGCGCAGTTCCTGACGGAAGCGGTGCTCGTGTGCCTGCTGGGCGGGTTGCTGGGCGTCGCGCTGGCGCTTGGGGCCGGCGCCCTGCTGGCGCAGCTTCAGGTCGACCTGAGGCTGGTCTATTCGACGCCCACGATCGTGCTGGCCTTCCTGTCCTCGACCCTGATCGGCATCGTCTTCGGCTTCCTGCCCGCGCGCTCGGCGGCCCGCCTGGACCCGGTGGATGCGCTCAGCCGGGAATAGCGGTGCGGCAGGCCGAACCGACGCCGCCACGGGGCGCATGGGCACCAGGACAGGGAAACAGCCTGGTTGACGCACGGGGGTCGGGGCGGATGAGGCGGTGCTTTGCCAAGGCCCGGGGCAAGGTCCCCAAGACGACGAGCGGGTGTCGACCTGCGAAACGCGCCAGGTGACAATTGCCCTGTGCCACCTTCCCTTGAGATCACGATGCCCGTGCTTCCGGCCGTCAGAGGTCAATCACTCGGCCCCTGCCTTTCGATGATCTCCGACATGCGCTCGCGCGCGGCGGGGGGCAGGTTCTCGGGCAGGTCGGCAGCCGTTGCGGGACTGCTGCCGACCTGGATCAGCATCACCATGCCCATGGTGTAATGGGGCGAGCACTTGATCCCCCAGAGGCCTTCCGCGGTCAGCGTGACCTCGATCTCCTCGTTGATCCTGCCGATGAACGGCTCGCCGCCGGCAGGGATCATGCCCTCGATCGTGGCGGCATTGTGGCCGGGGCTCGCGGCGATGAACCTGACGCGGTCGCCGGGCCGGATGACCAGATAGTCCGGCTCGAACGGCATCGGACCGCTGTTGTTGCGGTTGAGCATCCTGACCTCGTGCGTCTCGGCAAAGGCCCCAAGGGGCAGAAGGCAGGAAAGAAGCGCGGCGCGGATCAGCAGGATCATCTCCTTTCAGGCGAGGCGTTGGAAGGCAAACAGCGGCCACCGGCCGGCCGGATGCGCGATCAGCTGGGCATCGACGGCGAAGATCTCGCGGATCAGCGCCGGGGTCAGGATGTCGAGCGGCGCGCCCAGCGCCACGCAGCGGCCCGACTGCATCACCATGACGCGATCGCAGCGCAGCGCCTGGTGCATGTCATGCAGCGCGATGACGGTCGTGACCGGAAGCTGCGAAACGAGGTCGAGGATGGCGATCTGGTGGTGGACATCCAGGTGGTTCGTCGGCTCGTCCAGCAGCAGGATCTGCGGCGCCTGCGCGTGTGCCCGCGCGATGTGGACGCGCTGGCGTTCGCCCCCGGACAGCGTGGACCAGTCCCGCGCGGCCATCTGCTCCATGCCGACCGCCAGCAGGGCGGCCTCGACGGCCTCATCATCCCGCCCCCCCCAGGGCCGGAAAGGACCGAGCCATGGCGTGCGGCCCAGTTCGACCGCGTCGCGGACCGAGATGCGCTCGCCGCAGTCCGCCGCCTGGGACACCATGGCAAGCCGCTGCGCGATCTGCCGCCGCCGCAATCGGGCCATTGGCTGCCCTTCCAGACGGATTTCGCCGCTGGTCGGCCGAAGCAGTCCCGCCATCATGTTCAGCAGCGTGGACTTGCCGGAACCGTTCGGCCCGATCACGCCCAGCATCTCGCCCTTCCGCAGGCTCAGGCTCACCTCCGAGACAAGGTCCCTGCCCTGCACTCTCCGGGTCGCGCCGACAAGTTCGAGGACGGGCGCGCCGCTCATCGCTGCCTGCCGCGGATCATGACAACGGCAAAGGCGGGGGCCCCCACAAGCGCGGTGATGACCCCGATGGGCAGGACCTGCCCGTGGATGACGATGCGCGACATCACGTCGGACAGTACAAGGAACACCGCGCCCGCCAGCGCCGTGGCCGGGACCAGCCGGGCATGTCGCACGCCCACGAGGAACCGCATCGCGTGCGGAACCACCAGCCCGACGAAGCCGATGGCTCCGGCGATCGAGACCATGACCGCCGTCACCAGCGCGGCGGTCGCGATCAGCACGGCCTGCGCGCGGCGCACGTCGATGCCCAGGGACGCCGCGCCGTCGGCGCCGAAGGTGAAGGCGTCCAGCGTCCGCACATGCCACAGCGTGACGCCCAGACCCAGAAGGGCCACCGGCAGCGCCAGCCGGACATCGGGCCAGCGCACGCCGGACAGATTGCCGAGAAGCCAGAACATGATCCCGCGCGCCTGCTCGGCGCTTGCCGATTGCGCGATGATCAGCGCGGTCGTGGCGTTGAACATCTGCGATCCGGCGATCCCCGCCAGGATGATGATCCCGGCGGTCTGGACGCCTGTTCCCCGCGCCGCGCGCGCCAGGACCGCAACCAGCCCGAAGGCGACCAGCGCGCCCGCGAAGGCCCCGGCCGACATGCTGACCATGCCCGCGCCGAAGCCCGCAACGGTTACCGTGACCGCGCCGGTCGAGGCCCCGGCAGAGATCCCCAGAAGATAGGGTTCAGCCAGGGGATTGCGCAGCAGCGCTTGAAGGATCAGCCCCGACAGCGCCAGGCTGGCGCCGCCGCAGGCCGCCACCACCGCGCGCGACAGCCGGTAATGCCAGATCACGCTGGCATCCACCGGATCGAGGACAACAGCCGTCAGACCGGCCTTGCTGGCCAGAACGGTCATCACGGTGGACAAGGGTATCCGCGTCTCGCCCACCGCCGCTGCGAACAGCAGCGCCGCGGCCAGCACGATCGGCGCGAGCCACAGCCAGCCCGTGCCGCGGGCCACGGCGCCACGCCTCATTGCGAAAGGCCAAGCCCGGCGAGCGCGTGCGACAGGGCTTCAAGCCCGTAGATCGCGCGGATCGACGGGTCCATCGCATGGGCTTCAAGCGTCAGGATGCGGCCGTTCCGCACCGCCTCCATCTGGCTGGTCACGGGGTCGCCGGTCAGGAAGGCGCGCTTGACGGCGATGTCGTCGGCGGGAAAGCGGCGGCGGTTCATCTCGGCCGCGACAATGAAGGTCGGGTTGGCGCGGGCGATGGTTTCCCAGCCGACGGTCGGCCATTCCTCCCTGGAACTGACGACGTTCCGCACGCCCAGCTTCGACAGCATCCATCCCGGCACGGCGTTGGCGCCCGCGACATAGGGATCGATGCCGACATCGGCCGAGGAATACCAGAACACGCCCGACAGATCGTCGGGCAGGTCCAGCGCCTGCGCCTGCCCGACCGCGGCGGCTTCGCGCGCCTTCAGGTCGGCGATCAGCGCCTCGCCGCGCTCGGAGACATCGAAGATCTTCGCCAGTTCCCCGATCCCCCGATACAGCAGCGCGGTGTCGAACAGCACGGTGCGTGCGCCGTCCATGCTCTGGCTGTTGTCCTTGCCGATGCAGTCGGTCGGCATGATCCAGCTGGGGATCCCGGCATCGTCGAACATCTCGCGCGTGCCGACAGCGCCTTGCGGGCCGATCATCCATTCATAGGCGGTCACGATCACCTCGGGCCGTTTCGCCAGGACGCTTTCGAAGCTGGGGGCGTTGTCGGACAGGCGCTCGACCTTCGCGTCCACCTCGGCAAACTGGGGCAGGACAGGGTTGATCCACAGCGCGGTGCCCGCGACCTTGTCGGCCAGACCCAGCATGTACAGGATCTCGGTCGTGCCCTGGCCAACGCTGACGACGCGTTCGGGCGCCTTGTCGATGGTGACCTCGTGGCCGCAACTGGTGAGCGTCAGGGGATAGTCCGTACCCGCAGCCGCCATGGGCGCCGCACCCAGGACGGCGATGGCCGCCGTTGTCATCCTCAGCATGATATGTCCTTCCGCTACATCATGGACGGGCCAAACGAGCGGACGGATTCCGGGCGGCAAGCACGGGTCGCGTTCCCTCCCGAGCCGACCCGCTCGGATTGGTCAAACTGCGTCGGCAGGTCTCCTGACTGACGGGTCATCGCCGGCCCGACCTTCCCAGACCCGGGGGTCCAGTGGCATATTCGGGCGCGGCTCACCGTCTACAGTTGCGGGGGCAGTTCCGGTTGGGGGCGCGAGGCCCCGGCGGATTCCCTTTCCGACAGCGTCTCCCTAGCGGCAGGGGTCGGTGCTGGCAAGTTGAAGCGTGCCCGACGGCAGCGCCACGGGCATCAGGCGCCCAAGGCAGCCTCAAGCCGCTGCCATTCGCCTTCGTTTCCGGGAAGGCCGAGGCGAAGCCATGCGTCGGAATACGGAAACCGACGCGTCCAGACATGGTGCTGCGCAAGCGCGGCCTGCGCCTGACGGGCATCCGGGGTCTCGTAAAGGCGGAACAGATGCGTTCCGCCGGCCAGCGTCCAGCCCGCGCCCCGCGCCAGACGGTCAAGTCGCGCAGCCTCACCCGAAAGCCGCCGGATCGTCCGCTCGCGCCAGTCCCGGTCGCCAAGCGCGATGCGGCCCACTTCGAGGGCCGGTCCCGAAACAGGCCAGGGGCCTGCAAGCGCAGACAACCGGCGGATCACATCCCCGCCGGCGTAGACGAAGCCGAGGCGCAGTCCCGCAAGCCCCCAGAACTTGCCGAACGAGCGCAGCACAAGCAGGCGGTCGCTGGCCTCGGCCACGAGGCTTTCCCCCGGTGCGGGGTCTGCGAAGCTTTCGTCGACGACCAGCATCCCGACCGAAAGGCGGCGCAGAGCCTCGCCGCGATGATGCCGGCCGTCGGGGTTGTTGGGGTTCACGACGATCGCCAGATCCGCGCCCGACAGCGCCTCAAGTCGCCCCACTTCCTCGACGCGCCACCCCGCCTGCCGCAGGCAGGCCGCATGTTCATTGTAGGTCGGCGCGAGAACCCGCGCGAGCCCCGGCGTTTCCAGCAGCGGGATCATCTGGATCGCCGCCTGTGCCCCCGCCACCGCAAGCCCCGGCGCGGCGGTGCCGAAGGCCGTGGCCGCGGCCTCCAGCAGCGCGGCCTGGGCACTTGCGGCAGGCAGGTTCGTCCATGCCTCGGGTGGAAGGCTGGGCAAGGGATAGGGCTGGCGGTTGATGCCGGTGGAAAGGTCGATCCAGTCCCCCTGCCCCCAGGCGGCCCGGGCCTCGTCAAGGTTTCCGCCGTGATCGCGCATCAGGAAGCTCCGGTGAGGACGGGCAACAGCACCCAGAGGACAAGGACAGCCCCCAGCAGCAGGATCGCGCGGCGGTAGAGCCTGAGCCCCCCTGTCAGCGAGGCCGGCACCGGGTCCGGTGCGCCCGCGTTGAGCCAGGGCTCGGGCGCCACATGGCCGTCGTAGATCCTTGGGCCGGACAGGCGGACCCCCAGCGCGCCGGCCATGGCCGCCTCGGGCCAGCCGGCATTGGGCGAGCGGTGCCGTCGCGCATCGCGCAGCATGACGAGGCCCGCAGCGCAGGGCTTTCCCGAGGCGAGGGCAAACAGCACCCCCGTCGCCCGCGCCGGGATCAGGTTCACGAGGTCGTCCAGCCGGGCCGACGCCCAGCCGAAATGCAGATGGCGCGCGTTGCGGTGGCCGATCATGGAATCCAGCGTGTTGATCATCTTGTAGGCCGCGATCCCCGGCAGACCCGCGACCGCGCCCCAGAAGACGGGGGCGACGATCCCGTCCGAGGTGTTCTCGGCCAGGCTCTCCAGTGCGGCCCGCGCGACCCCGGCTTCGTCGAGGGCATCGGGATTGCGCCCGACGATCATCGAAACGGCGCGGCGCGCGCTTGGCAGATCTCCCGCCCTCAGGGGCGCTTCGACGGCGGCGACATGGTCGTGCATCGAGCGCACCGCGACCAGCGGCCAGGCAAGGAACCCGCCCCAAAGAACGCCCATCGCATTGTCTGGCAACAGCGACTGCGCGCCCATGGCCGGCAGAAGCACGGCGGTGAGGCACAGGACGAGGGTCAGTGCACCCGTCACCCTGCGCGGAAACGTCGCCCGGTTCAGCCGGGCTTCCAGAAGAACGATCAGGCGCCCGCCCCAGGTGACCGGGTGTCCGATGCGGGAATACAGCCAGTCCGGCCATCCGATCAGCCGGTCGATCGCGATCGCGACCAGCATCATCGCGGGGAGTTCAAAGATCATCGCTTCCAAACTGCAGAACGCCAGTCAACCCGGCTGCACTTAGCGCGGAAGCTGCGGCGGGCGGAACCTCGCCCTTCGCAAAGATCAGCCCCCTGGCCGAGCCGGTATGCGCGATGACATGGCCCAGGGCCCCGAGGCTGCGGGCCAGATCTTCGGTGGGATCCCCCGCAGGTCCCCGCCACTGCAGGCAGCGTCGGGCGCTTTCGGAGGCGAGTTCGGCGAATGCGTGCAGCTTGCGGGCGGCTGCCCAGCTTCGGGCAAGGTCGGAAACATCCGGGAACGCCAGATCGCCCGGGTCCGTCGCGCAGGGCGGCCCGAAATAGCCCCCGACGATGTCATGGGGCGGAAGCGCGGGCATCCTCCGCAGGATGCGGCCCTCGCGCGAGGCCCAGAGCAGACGCTCGGGACGGGGAAAAGCCAGCGGGTCCGAGGCGCCCTCATGCGCCACGCAGGCGGCCATCAGGCTCCCGGGCGGCCCCTCCCATCCATGAAGGCGCGCAGCCGCGATCAGCGCGGCCGTCGAGATGCCGGTGCCGGCGCCGGGTGGCGACATCGGGCACACCACGATCTCGCGGCTGCCCGCGAGGCCGAGGGATCTCAGGAACCGCTCGGGCGGACAAGCGCCCTGCCGGTCGCCGCTGCACAGCCGCGCCGTCAGACCCGTTCCCCGGCAGGGAACCGTGATCAGGCACAGAGGGCCGTCCGGCCCCAGCCTGCCCTGAAGGTATTCCCCGAAATGCCCGTGAACCCTGACCGACTTCATTTGTGCCAATTGACCTCGGCCACGGACCAGTGCCCCTGGGGGCCGACGTGGAAACGTGTCAGCGACAGCGGAGCGATCTGGAAGGACAGCGCCCCCGCGACGGACCCCGTGGCCCATGCAAGCGCGGCGCGCACCGTGCCGGCATGGGCGATCACGACATGGGTTCCGCCCTCGGCGGCAAGGTCCAGAAGGGCAGGCACCGTGCGGGCACAAAGCGCCCGGAAGCTTTCTCCATCCGGGGGGCAATGATCGGCAAGCGCCTCCGGGCTCAGGGGGCCGAGATCGGGCAGTTCCGCGTAGCTCTTCCCTTCCCAGTCGCCGAAGCTTTGTTCCCACAATCGCGCCTCCACCCTTGCAGTCAGGGCGGGAAGCAGCGCCCTTGCGGTCATCAGGCACCGTGCCGCGGGCGAGCTTGTCAGTCCTGCGCGGCCGGGCAGGCGCGCGGCGAGGGCGGCGAGGCTCGCGCTGTCGGACAGGTCGGCCGGCAGGTCGAGGCGGCCCGCAAGGCGCCCCCCGCCCGCGACGGGCGCGTGCCGGATCAGCACAAGTTCCGTCTGCCGGGTGTCAGCCACGGCCCGATGGCCCTTCGGTCATCCGCATGGCTGTGCTTAACTGTCGCCACGGCGAAGAAGCGGAACATCCATGGGTTCGATCATCCTTGTGACAGGCGGCGCGCGGTCCGGAAAGAGCGCCATCGCCGAAAGCCGGACGCTCGTCCTCGGCAGCCCTGCGGTCTATGTCGCGACAGCGCAAGCCCTTGACGCGGAAATGGTCCAGCGCATCGCGGCCCACCAGGCACGGCGCGTCAGTCCGTCTTGCGCTGGTTTCCAATGCAAACCGGACGTGACCGTTGCGGCCCGTGGCGCCGGAAACAGGCACCGGCGCCATGTCTCGATCGACGAGCGGAACCGGGATTGTGCGCATCTCCGAGAGAAGGGGAAGCCTGACCTTGGACAGGATGCTGCGGCCACGGTTTCCTGAGCTTGGGGTCGCGTCAGACGGCCCGCGCCGCGCACCCGGTCATGTTGCCGCCGCCCAAGGGGACATTGGCGCGGATGGTTGTGCCCCGGCGGTTGCCGGATATGGTCATGACGCCGCCGAACTGCCGGATGCGCGCCTCCATCCCCAGGATGCCCACGCCCAGGACCGTGCTTTCTGAATTCCGCGTCCTCAGCCCCCTGCCATCGTCCGCGATGTGAAGCCCCAGATCCCCGGCTCCGCATTGCAGGATCACGGTGACGGATCTTGCCTCGGCATGGCGGTGGACGTTCACAAGGGCTTCTTGCACGACGCGCAAGACCATGCCCTGGATCTCGATGGGAAGAGCCTCGACCTCGCCCGAGATCCGCATCCTTGCCTGCAGGCCGGTGCGGTGCGTGAAGCCTTCGACAAAGTCGCGCAGCGTGGCTTCGAAACCCTTGGCGCGCAGCTGGGGCGGGTAAAGCAGATAGGACAGCGTGCGGATTTCCTTTTGCGCCTCGGCAAGGGAAACCCTCATGTCGGTGACCGTGTCCCGCACCCCGGGCCGGTCGCCCGCTGCATTCTCGATCAGCATGAGCGCCAGCTCTGCTGCGATGATATGCTGACCCGTCGCGTCGTGCAGATCCGATGCGATGCGCCGCCGTTCCTCGTCCTGCAACGACAGAAGGCGGGTCGCGATCTCGCGCACGTCCTGCCGCGCGTTGGCGATGTCGGTCATGTCGCGGGCAATCCCGACAAGGGCCCCGATCCGGCCGGTCTCGGGGTCACGCACGGGGACAAGGCTGGTCTGCCAATGCCGGCGTCCGGCCGGCAGGTCCAGGATCTCGTCATGGACGGCCGGGACGCCCCGGGTCACGCAGGCGCGGTACCGTTCTGTAACGGCCGCCGCCACGTCCGGCGGCAGGCAGTCCACGGGCTCTTTCCCGACCACCGCTTCGTGGGCAAGGCCCGTGGCGCGTTCATGGGCGGGGTTGATGTCCTCTTATACGAAACGGCCATCGGGCGTGATCGTGACAACGAAAAGCCCTTCGGGCGTGTCGTTCCACAGGCTTGCATAGCGGGCGCTTTTCTGGTCGAGCTGCCGCGCCGTGCTGGCCGCGGCCGAGGCCACGCGTCCCACCTGCCGCGTGGCGACAAGGCCCGCCAGCGACCCTGCCAGAACAAGGGCCGCGCCGACGGCGGCGATCTGCCAGGCCGCAGCCCGGACGGGCGCATTGACAAGCACATGCGGCATGGAGGTGGCGGTGATGTAGCCGGTGATACTGGAATGCTGGACCCCGACAAGGCGTTCACCTGCGCTGTCGCGGAACATCAGCGACCAGTCCGAGGGCAGGCCATCGAGGAGTCCCGTGACTGCCGCCGGAAATGGCGAAAGGGCCGGAGGGTCCGCCACGCTGGCCGCGACAACTGTGCCAAGGCGATCCATCAGCACCGTCACGGACCCCGGCGGTCCTCCGGCGTCGCGGGTAACGGCGTCCAGCCGTGCCTGGGGCAGGACCATCGACAGCACGCCCGACATGCCTTCGTCGGCACCGTCGAGCCGCAGGCTGGCCGCGACAAGCGGAAGCCCGGGAACCGGCCCCTCGATCCGGTTGGACACGCTGAAGCCCAGCCGCGCGATGCGCTTGTGTTCATCTTCAAGCCCCGCCGTGTCACCTCGGGCAGGCAGCCGGGTGCCGAAGGGGCGCAATGTGTTCAGGACCTGGTCCTGCGTGTCCCACAGGGCGAACGAGGATCCCGCCGGCCCGGGCGTCCGCATGAGTTGCGCGTGAAAGCCCGGAAGGTCGCGTGACAGCAGCGCGGGTGACTGCGACAGCCCGCGCAGAAGATACTGCGCGGCCGTCACCTCGCGGTCGAAGGCGTTCGAAATGGTCAGTGCCTGCGCCGTGATGCTGCGCAGGATCGCATTCCGCGTCTCAAGGGCATTCGTAACGATGAAGACCGAGCCCGCCAGGAAGACCACGGTGATCGCGGCAGAAAGGATCAGAAGAATGCGCCGGCACAGGACGGCCGCCTGCCGCCGGAACCCTGCCTCGTTTATCGGAGTCTCGGCAAATGTCATTTGCACGCTTTCCGAACAGCGCCGGGCAAGACAACCGCGGCTTTCAGCCAAGCACTCGCATGAATGAGCACCTCAAACAACTGAGGCTTGTATCAGGAAAACGCTTTCCGACAAACCGGAAACAGGCCGTGCCCCCGATCGGCCGGCCGATGCCAGCCCTTGTCCGCCGCACGGTCCGTCTTAAGCATATCAGGGTTTCACCTGATGGATTCAGGGGCGCCGAGGCATAGGATGAAGGTGTCGCCGACCGCTGACCGTTGCCTCACGGAGGAGCGTGGATGAGACTGTTCGCCTGCATCCTGGCCATGGCAGCAGCCATCGGTCCCGCATGGGCCCAGGATCTGCCGTCCTGGAACGAGGGTCCGATCAAGGACGCGATCATCGATTTCGTCACGGCCGCGACGACCGAGGGCGGGCCCGGATGGGTCGAGCCCGAGGACCGGATCGCCACCTTCGACAACGACGGCACGCTCTGGACCGAGCATCCGGTGTATTTCCAGTTCATGTTCGTCAGCGACCGCATCCGTCACCTTGCGCCGCGCCATCCCGAATGGAAGCTGCAGCCGCCCTTCAAGGGCATCCTGGAAGGCGACACAAAGGCCGTTGCGGCCAGCGGCGAGCATGGCGTGACCGAACTCATGGCAGTCACCCATGCCTGGATGACTGCCGAGGCCTTCGAGGAGATCGTTTCCGACTGGATCTCGACCGCCCGCCATCCCAGGTTCGACCGCCCTTATGACAGCCTGATCTATCAGCCCATGGTCGAACTGATGGACTATCTGCGCGACAACGGCTTCCAGACCTGGATCGTGTCGGGCGGGGGCGCGGATTTCATGCGGCCCTGGGCGGACGACGCTTACGGCATTCCGCCCCAGCAGATCATCGGCTCGCAGATTGCCGAGGACTACCAGATCATCGAGGGCAAGCCCCAGTTCATGCGCAAGCCCCAGGTGTTCTTCGTGGACGATGGCCCCGGCAAGCCCGTGGGCATCCACCGCCACATCGGCAAGCGCCCGGTCATGGCCTTCGGCAACTCGGACGGCGACTACCAGATGCTTGAATACACGACCAGCGGCGACGGTCCCTCGCTGGCGATGATCGTCCATCACACCGACGGCGACCGCGAATATGCCTATGATCGCGACACGCATATCGGCAGGCTCGACAAGGCAATGACCGATGCGCCCGCCAAGGGCTGGCACCTGATCGACATGGCGCGCGACTGGTCCACGATCTACCCCGAGCCGTAGCCATGGACCCGTCCCGCAACCGCGACCGAAGGGAGGAAAGATGCGAAGCCTGACAATCGGCGCATGGCTGGTGGCTGCGATGGCGTGCCCGGCAACGGCGCAGGAGCTGGTCGAGCCTGCTGCGCGTGAGGTCCTGGAACGGATGGGAACGCATCTGACCGGCCTTCAAGCCTATGAACTGACCGCCGACACGGGAATGGAGATCGTGCTGGACACCGACCAGAAGCTGCTGGTCGGCGGCACGGCCGTCTATCACGTGCGGCAGCCGAACCGGCTGAAGGTCGAGTTGCGCACGGATGTCGCCCAGCGCGAGTTCTTCTTTGACGGCACAAGCGCCACCTATGTTTCGCCGGGCGACGGGTTCTATGCGCAGGTCGCGGACGCGCCTGCGACCATCGGCGAGATGCTGGAACACGCCGCGCAGCGGCATGGCCTTGCCTTTCCCGTGGCCGATCTTCTGGCCTGGAACAGCGGGGCCGAGTGGATGGGCCGGATCACCGAGGGTTTCCGCGTCGGGCAGACGCGGATCGGCGACGTCGTGGCCGACCACTGGGCCTACCGGATCGACAATCAGGACCTGGAACTGTGGATACCGGTCGAGGGCAGTCCCCTGCCCCTCAGGATCTCGACGGTGGACCGCCAGGACCTGACCCATCCCCGCTTCACGGCCACCCTGTCCTGGAACGAGGCGGCCGACCCCGCCGACGCGATCTTTTCCTTTACCCCTGCGGAAGGAATGACGGCGATTCCGCTCGCCTCGACCGATCTTGCCCTGGAGGCTCCGCGATGACGACGCACCGTCGATGGTTTCGCAGTCTGGCCGCGGCCGGCGCCGCCGTGGTCCTTGTGGCCCCCACCCTTGCCGAGGCGCGCGGCGGCTTTCACATGTCGCGCGGCGCCCGGATGAACATCGGCGGAGGCATTCACGCGCGGGCGGGAGGCTTCAACCCCCCTGCCCATCTTTCACCGCGCCTCCACCCCGTCGGCCCTCATCCGAACGTCCATCCGCAGCCTCATCCTGCGCCCCACCCCGCCCCGCATCCGGGACCCCATCCGGCACCCCACCCGCCGGCTCCCGGACCTCATCCCCCTGCTCCCGGTCCCCAT
>NZ_NSJZ01000158.1 GCF_002287065.1 Paracoccus salipaludis | reverse complement strand
TCGGTGGCGCGCCGGCTGTCTCCTGCTGACGGCGGCGTGCAACGCTGTGGCGCTCGTTTTCGCTGGCGGTGTCAGCGGCAGCATGCGGGTCCTTCCAACGCCAGCGGAAGGTAACGGCATGGACTGAACGTCCCTGTTTCTCTGGGCTCATGCTGACCTCGACCGTGCCGTAGTCGTTTACGGCCGCAAGGGCAGGTTCGAGCACCCATTGACGGAAGTTATTCCAACGCTCGTAGGACTTCTTGTCGGCCACCCCCATGAGGGAGCGCAGCTCGTCCAGGGTGAAGGTCCAGAACGGCCGCCCCAAACGCTTCTTGTCAGCAAGCAGCACATAAAGTTGGCGGCCGTGGCCGGTTAGACTGTGGGCTGCGCGGGCCTCGATCTTGGCAAAGTTCTGCGGACTGCGGAGGGCATGGACGCCTGCGGGCGGGATCAGTGCCCGCACCATTGAGCCACCTTGGGTAATTTTCCATTCAGCCAGCAAGACCGCGCCCCATGGATCGCCGCGCCACTCGCCACTGAGCTGTACGCCAGTCA
>NZ_NSJZ01000157.1 GCF_002287065.1 Paracoccus salipaludis | reverse complement strand
ACAGCGGCGACGTGCGCGCCTGGTTCTGGGCGCCCCGTGACGGGCTCGAGGAAGCCGAACGGCGCGACCATGTGCCCTATCAGCTTTGGGCCCGGCAGGGGCTCCTCGAGGCAACCCCCGGCCGCGCGATCGACAAGAAATGGATCGTGCATCGCCTGGGCGAGATCGTGCAGAACTATGACGTGCAGGCCCTCGCCTTCGACCGTTGGAAAATGGACGAGGTGCAACGCTACATGGCCGACGAAGGGGTGAAGCTGACGATGCAGCCTTGGGGGAAAGGTTTTCGTGACATGAGCCCGGCCATCGACGCCCTCGAGACCGCCATCTTGCAAGGCACCCTGCGGCACCCCTCGCATCCCGTGCTTGACTGGTGCCTGTCCAACGCCGTGACCATGACCGACCCGGCAGGCAATCGAAAGCTGGTGAAGGACAAGAGCCGGGGCCGCATCGACGGCGCCGTGGCCCTCAGCATGGCCGTAGGGGTTGCCGCCCGCGCGCCGTGGCCCTCAGCATGGCCGTAGGGGTTGCCGCCCGCAC
>NZ_NSJZ01000156.1 GCF_002287065.1 Paracoccus salipaludis | reverse complement strand
CACCTCCTCTTGGGAGGAACTGCCAGTTCAGCTGTCCTTCTTAGTTATTTGGAGCGATGCTGCTACTGATGATGCTAAATCTGCGGTTAGGGAGACGTTCACTAAAGAGCTTGCTGGCTTGAAGTGGGATAAGGATTTCTTTCTTTCCACGGATCAGGATATTCCTGCTATAAGGTTTGGAACGTATGATGATATTTCCTCGCGAGATTATTTAAGCTCATTTGCTATTGATGTGACGAACCTTTCGTTTTCATCCTTTTATCAGTCTCAGACCGGTAAGTCATAAAATTATATCGTTCATTGACTGCTGTGATTTATGGACCTCTTCGCCACTTCCACCAGGGACGCTTCGTCCTATAAGCATTATCGCTAATGAGCGCGGTAATACGCTGCTCGGCTCGATCCAGTCGCACTCGCAAGTCAGCCACAGTTCCGGCTAACTGTTCGCGCTCGCGCTCTGCGATGGCTCGTTCCCGCTCCCGCTCGTCTATCAATAGAGAAAGCTGCAGGCGCAGGATTGCTGCTTCATCTGTCTCAC
>NZ_NSJZ01000155.1 GCF_002287065.1 Paracoccus salipaludis | reverse complement strand
GCCTGGTTCACGTTCCGCCCGATCGCTGAAACCTCCTTGGTCAGCGCCTCGATCTCGCCCGCCTCCGGCGGTTCGATGTGGTAGACGCCCGCCGCATAGAGCAGCACCCGCCGGGCCGTGTCGGCCCGGCTCAGGTCCAGCTCCCGCGCCAGGGCGTCCAGCCGCTCCATGTCCTCGGCGCTGACCCGCACCGTCAGCACCTTGCTGCGCGACTGCGGCAGGCGCTCGTCCCAGCGGTTCCTGTGGTTGTAGATCGTCCGGCGGCTGACCCCGTATTTCTTCGCCAACTCCGTCACCGGCACCTTCGCGTCGAGCTCACCCCGGAGAGCTTGCTTCTGGGCGTTCGTCAGGCGGCTGAACTTGCGTCTCGGCATGTGTGAAGTATCCAACTTGGAGGCTGTGAAGTATCCAAGTTATATTTCCTGCTATTAACACACATCCGAAAACAGCCTTCACAGATCAGGGGAAACCCAAGCCGTCTCGAAGCCCGCTGAGTGGGTCTGTAGAGCAACGATCAGGAGGGCAGGGGCAACGATGCC
>NZ_NSJZ01000154.1 GCF_002287065.1 Paracoccus salipaludis | reverse complement strand
ACCTTCCCACCAGAGCCGGGCCGCTTCATCCCTGTCCTCAATCATCGGTGGCGCGCCGGCTGTCTCCTGCTGACGGCGGCGTGCAACGCTGTGGCGCTCGTTTTCGCTGGCGGTGTCAGCGGCAGCATGCGGGTCCTTCCAACGCCAGCGGAAGGTAACGGCATGGACTGAACGTCCCTGTTTCTCTGGGCTCATGCTGACCTCGACCGTGCCGTAGTCGTTTACGGCCGCAAGGGCAGGTTCGAGCACCCATTGACGGAAGTTATTCCAACGCTCGTAGGACTTCTTGTCGGCCACCCCCATGAGGGAGCGCAGCTCGTCCAGGGTGAAGGTCCAGAACGGCCGCCCCAAACGCTTCTTGTCAGCAAGCAGCACATAAAGTTGGCGGCCGTGGCCGGTTAGACTGTGGGCTGCGCGGGCCTCGATCTTGGCAAAGTTCTGCGGACTGCGGAGGGCATGGACGCCTGCGGGCGGGATCAGTGCCCGCACCATTGAGCCACCTTGGGTAATTTTCCATTCAGCCAGCAAGACCGCGCCCC
>NZ_NSJZ01000153.1 GCF_002287065.1 Paracoccus salipaludis | reverse complement strand
TCCTTCCAACGCCAGCGGAAGGTAACGGCATGGACTGAACGTCCCTGTTTCTCTGGGCTCATGCTGACCTCGACCGTGCCGTAGTCGTTTACGGCCGCAAGGGCAGGTTCGAGCACCCATTGACGGAAGTTATTCCAACGCTCGTAGGACTTCTTGTCGGCCACCCCCATGAGGGAGCGCAGCTCGTCCAGGGTGAAGGTCCAGAACGGCCGCCCCAAACGCTTCTTGTCAGCAAGCAGCACATAAAGTTGGCGGCCGTGGCCGGTTAGACTGTGGGCTGCGCGGGCCTCGATCTTGGCAAAGTTCTGCGGACTGCGGAGGGCATGGACGCCTGCGGGCGGGATCAGTGCCCGCACCATTGAGCCACCTTGGGTAATTTTCCATTCAGCCAGCAAGACCGCGCCCCATGGATCGCCGCGCCACTCGCCACTGAGCTGTACGCCAGTCAGGCGTGTCAGGCACTCGCGCAGCCAGACATTATCGCTGCGCCCGTCCTCGCCGCGCAGCAGCCGGGAGGGCACCTCGAGCCAGACGCTGTTG
>NZ_NSJZ01000152.1 GCF_002287065.1 Paracoccus salipaludis | reverse complement strand
CGTTCACTAAAGAGCTTGCTGGCTTGAAGTGGGATAAGGATTTCTTTCTTTCCACGGATCAGGATATTCCTGCTATAAGGTTTGGAACGTATGATGATATTTCCTCGCGAGATTATTTAAGCTCATTTGCTATTGATGTGACGAACCTTTCGTTTTCATCCTTTTATCAGTCTCAGACCGGTAAGTCATAAAATTATATCGTTCATTGACTGCTGTGATTTATGGACCTCTTCGCCACTTCCACCAGGGACGCTTCGTCCTATAAGCATTATCGCTAATGAGCGCGGTAATACGCTGCTCGGCTCGATCCAGTCGCACTCGCAAGTCAGCCACAGTTCCGGCTAACTGTTCGCGCTCGCGCTCTGCGATGGCTCGTTCCCGCTCCCGCTCGTCTATCAATAGAGAAAGCTGCAGGCGCAGGATTGCTGCTTCATCTGTCTCACTGTTGCGTGGTGCACCATGGTGTGCGTCATGCTCTGCGTCGGACGGGGCCACGAAGGGATAAGCACGTGCGAGCTCAGCAGGATCTATGGCAAACATCC
>NZ_NSJZ01000151.1 GCF_002287065.1 Paracoccus salipaludis | reverse complement strand
CGATGCTGGCGACGGTGCGGCCGACCTTGCGAGGGGTGGCGGTCAGGGTCAGCCGGGAAAGCTGATTGATCTCGGCAATCGCGGGCTGGATCGCCCGGCTGTTGAAATGCGAGAACCGTTCCAGTTTGCCCGGCTCCACCCCGAGAACGGACCGCAACTCGGCCACGGTGAAGGTCTTGATGGCAACCTGATCCAGCTTGGCCAGACTGGCGATGTGCTGGAACAGCAGCAGCGAGTACTTGCTGCCCAGGTGAAACACCGTCTGGCGATCAAGGATCGCCCAGTGGTTCGAGGCCGCGGCAGCACGGGTGAACATCCGTGAGAAATACCAGCTGATGACCAGGTCGCCGGACAGTTCGTCGCGGTAGTCCACCTCGGCAATGTCGAGCAGCCCCCCGATGGTCAGGCGCTTCTTCTCGGTGTCATCGTGGATCAGCACGGCCGCCTGCAACTCCGCGAACAGCGGAGCGAGACTGGCGCGATCGTGGTTGCGCAACCCCTCGACCCCGCGCACCTCGGACAGCCGGACGCGATGCTCCACG
>NZ_NSJZ01000150.1 GCF_002287065.1 Paracoccus salipaludis | reverse complement strand
GCCGTGTTCATCGCCCGCACCGCCTGGTTCACGTTCCGCCCGATCGCTGAAACCTCCTTGGTCAGCGCCTCGATCTCGCCCGCCTCCGGCGGTTCGATGTGGTAGACGCCCGCCGCATAGAGCAGCACCCGCCGGGCCGTGTCGGCCCGGCTCAGGTCCAGCTCCCGCGCCAGGGCGTCCAGCCGCTCCATGTCCTCGGCGCTGACCCGCACCGTCAGCACCTTGCTGCGCGACTGCGGCAGGCGCTCGTCCCAGCGGTTCCTGTGGTTGTAGATCGTCCGGCGGCTGACCCCGTATTTCTTCGCCAACTCCGTCACCGGCACCTTCGCGTCGAGCTCACCCCGGAGAGCTTGCTTCTGGGCGTTCGTCAGGCGGCTGAACTTGCGTCTCGGCATGTGTGAAGTATCCAACTTGGAGGCTGTGAAGTATCCAAGTTATATTTCCTGCTATTAGGTTTGGAACGTATGATGATATTTCCTCGCGAGATTATTTAAGCTCATTTGCTATTGATGTGACGAACCTTTCGTTTTCATCCTTTTATCA
>NZ_NSJZ01000149.1 GCF_002287065.1 Paracoccus salipaludis | reverse complement strand
AAGCCGCCCATGTCGGTCTCGATGGTCTCGAACCGCTGCAATGCCACCCGCTCGCGCAGGTCGCCTATGTCCTGCGGCCGGTGAGGTCCGCGACGTGCTCGATTGCCGCGAACAGCATCCCGTCGATGGCAAGGTCTTCGTCGTCGTGACTGATGCGGGCGTGCTCTTTCACCCGTGCCAGCGAAAGGCCGTGCGGGGCGTTCGGATCGGGGGTGATGAGCTTCCACGACATGCCAAAATCCTAGCACGTCCTAGCAGTGCTAGCAAGGGGCCGTGGCAACAGCCCATGTGACTGATTCAGTTAAGAGAAAGGCCGATATGTTCCACATATGGAAGGACGGCCGGGGATCGGGGTCGTAGTTGCGGTGCAACGGGGTGCAAGCAAGGGTGCACGATTTCGCTCACCCATACTAATAGATAACTCTCCCCCCTTAGAGGGCCCTGAGAGGCGAAACCCCACGGGCGGGCCGATTTGACGGCACAGGCGGGGCGGCGCAACGCGAATTACAGTGAACCCGCATTAGCGACGGTCCGAGGGCCAGT
>NZ_NSJZ01000015.1 GCF_002287065.1 Paracoccus salipaludis | reverse complement strand
GTCCCGAATTTCCAGTCGCCCCGTCGCCGAGGCAGGAACCCTATCTAGCGATCCCGCAGCCCACCGTCAAGAACCTTCTCGACAATCTTCCGCGGCGCCACCCAGGACCCCCCGGTTCCGCCTCCCGGCTTCCCCGTCCCTCCCAGCGTCCCCGCCGTTCGGTGAAGCGGTATCTAGGGGGAACAATCAGACAGGGCAAGCATAAAAAATCACCCAAACCACAAGTTCAATGCAAGTGGTTGAAACCGGTGTATTTTCCACGCCGATTTCGGGACCCGAAACCGCCTTGCCGCAGGGCCTGAGCGCCCCTGCCCCGCATCATGCACGGAATCACAACACCTGAGTGACAGATACAGTTGCAGCCAGGTGACCCGCAGTTCGTGAATCCCACACCAAGCGGCCATCGAACGGCAGCCCGCCTCAGGCTGACCTGTCCTATTTGGCAACTAACCCGAAAGGATGTCCTGCGGTATTCCTCGCCTTGTTAGTGAGTGTGCCACGTGGCGTTTACCAGTGGGTGGGGGTGACCTTTGGTTGCCCCCTTCTGGTTGGTGCCGGATCGTGCTCGCCCCTCCTGCCCTCGGGGCTCTTTCCTGCAAGCATTAGACGCTGACAGCAGGAACGCACGCGCAACCTTCACACACGTGATCCTGGAAGATGCAGGCACCGGCTGATGCAGGACCCCTGCAAGCACGAGAACCAGGCGCACCGACCCGGCTCCGCTCAGGAACAGGGGCCGCGCGCAAGCCGTGAGGTCCGGGACGACCTGACCTGGCCAATCCCTGCCGCTCGACATCAGCTGAAGGGACGCTAGGTGCTCGCCCCACCCATCCCCAAGGACTTGCGGTCTTGAGTCCGGCACTGCATCAGGCTTCGCTGATGCCTTGCAGACTTTCGTCTGAACTGCGGACAGGAGCGCCCCTTGCCAGACTTCCTCTTGCCTGTGCTGACACCCGAGATGTGGCTGCCGCTCGTCAGCAGTCTGCTGACCGGCATGCTGATCGGCCTCGACCGCGAACTGCAGGGCAAGCCCGCAGGGCTTCGAACGCATACCCTCGTGTGCTTCGCCGCGACGCTGCTGACCCTGGCGGCGGCGCACCAGGCACAGTGGGCGGTCAACCTGATCCCGGGCACGCAGGTCGTTTCGGACCCCACCCGGATGGCGCATGGCATCCTGACCGGCATCGGCTTCCTGGGTGCGGGCGTCATCTTCCGCGAAGGCTCGTCGGTCCATGGCCTGACCACCGCCGCCTCTCTCTGGATCGCGGCCGCCCTGGGGGTGGTCTATGGCGTGGGGATGTTCGGCGTGGCGCTGGTGGGCACCGTTGCGACCCTGGTCGTCCTGATCGCCTTGCGGCTTCTTTATGCGGTGCTGCCCCGCAGTTCCGGCCTGCGCCTGACGATCACCGTGAACGAGGGCGCAGGTCTGGATGCGGGCGCAGTCCGCCGCCTCTTGCGGAGCCACGGCCTGCGCGACCAGCCCCTCAGCCAAGCCTTCGACTCGCGCAGCAGGACAATCCAGTTCACGACCTCGACCTACAGCCGCAACACGATCGACTGCGACCGCCTCGCCGAAGCCCTGCGCGCCCATCCGGCGGTCGTAAGCTACACGATGCTTCTGATCGAGGACACGGGCGCGACCGCCATGCCCGAGCGCGACGGGTAGCCGGGCCGCGCGCGCCCGTTTTCTCAGCGCGCGCCCATCACCCCCAGCATCGCGGCAAGGGACCCCAAGGCGGACAGCAGCATGATCACCAGCAGCGGCGTGGCCCCTGCGCCCGGCACCAGAAAATAGCCTGCAAGCGCTGCCAGCGCGGCGCCGCCCGCGACGGCCATCGCGCCACCCAGGCCGCTGGCGGTCCCCGCCAGATCGGGCCGCACGCTCATCATTCCGGCATTGGCGTTGGGCATGACCATGCCGTTGCCCAGCCCCATGAAGGCCACCGGTCCGAAGAACATCAGCGGGTGGTGCCATTGCGCCAGGTCGGCCACCAGCGCCACCCCCAGGGCCGCAACCGTCACCATCGCCCCCCACAGGATCATCCGGTCCATGCCCACATGGATCGACCAGCGGCCCGAGGAGAAGTTGCCCAGCAGATAGCCGATCGAGGGCGCGGCGAACCAGTATCCGACCTCGGCGGGGGTCAGGCGGAACACCGTCTCGCCCACGAAGGGCGCGCCGCCCAGATAGGCGAAGAACGCCCCCGACGCGAGCGTTGCGGCCATCGCATAGCCCCAGAACCGGCCCGAGCGCGCCAGCACCGGATAGGCCTTCACCTGGGCGCGCAGGGACAGACCCCCACGCGCAGTCTCGCCCATGTCCACCCAGGCGACCGCCAGCACCGCCAGCCCAAGCCCGAACATCGCGGTGAAGCTCGCCTTCCAGCCCCAAAGCTGTTCCAGCGCGCCACCCGCGACGGGGGCCATCATCGGGACAACGGCCATGCCCATGGTGACATAGCCGATGCGGCTTGCGGCGGCCGGCCCTGCCACCATGTCGCGCACGACGGCGCGCGACAGCACAAGCCCGGTCGTCACCACCGCCTGGATCATCCGCATGACCAGGAACCAGCCCGCCGTGGGTGCCAGCAGCGTCCCCGCGGTGGCGGCCAGGAAGATCGTCAGCGCGGCCAGCATCACCGGCCGGCGCCCCCAGCGGTCGCTGATCGGCCCGACCAGCAGCTGCACCACCGCCGAGGCCGCCAGATAGGCCGAGACCGACAACTGCATCAGCCCGTATTCGACGCCGAAATGCCGCGCCATCCCCGGCAGGGAGGGCAGAAACACGTTCATCGACAAGGCGGCAATTCCCGCCAGCGCCACCAGCGTCGCCATCCTTGGCGGGGTTCTCGTCACGGCCCTGAAGGACAATCCATGCTCCCAAGGAAGATCGGGGCAACCTCCGCCCCATGTCGCCAGCCGGTTTCACCCGGACAGCGCCGCGAAGACAAGCCTCGGGGATGAAGGAGCGACCGGCCGAAGACAGCAGCGCCGGCCGGGTTCCGGGGACGCGTCCGCTGGCCCCCCTTGGCGCGATGCTGGAGGCCATCCTTCAGCCCTTCGCGGGATCACCTTCTTGCAGCGTCAGGGTCGAGGCGTCATCAACAGTGCCACCCTCCCGCCGTTCGCCCGGATGTTCTATGAACTCTGCACCAACCCGGCGAAGGGTAAAACCTGCTGCCCGACGAGCAGGTTTCCCGGACCGGCCCTGCACCACCATGTGCGAGACAGCGGTCAGGGCTCAGCTTGACGACCCGATTTAGCGGAACTTCACGAGCTGCGGATGCAGCCGACACTCGAGCCAGCTGCGAACGCCCGACTGCAGAGACGCGAGGCGGACCTGGGTCCGGCCGGGCGGAAACGGCTTGAGGGAAGTGGCGACCGTCCCGCCAGCCCGGTTCACCCTGATCACTTCAAGGGCAAAGGGCCACGCTGAGGGACGCCGAATCCTCACGGGTCGTTTTTTAGGCAGATTCGGGCACAACCAGGGATCGTCAGCCATTTGCAGCGCGTTGGAAGCCGGATACCATCAATTTCCGGCGCCCGGTTGGACGCTTGGCAGCGGTGCATCCGCCAGAGGGTGCAGGTGCTGACCATCCACATGGACCCCTCCACGAGGATGCCAGGCAATGTCGGACTTCCCCAATCGACTGGATAACGAGTTGACGGCACTGAACGAAGCGGCGCAGCGGGCGGCGCGCACCGCCTTGTCGCTGAACCATTCACAGGCCGAGTCCCTCAGGATGATCGCAGCCTTCACCGAGCGCCTTGTGAATGACACTGGCCCGCCGCTGCGGGCCCGGCACTGAACCGTGCCTAGAGATCACGTCCGGCAAGCACCGCCTGGAAGCCCCCTGCCCCCACGCGGGTCCTGAAAGGCCACACCGGCGCCGTGCCTGCCACCTCCTTCGGCAGGCACCAACTGCGGCCTGGACCCATGTCAACCTGATCGTCCAGATCCCGATCAAACGTTGACCGGAATCAACCTATGATGGAAAATGGTACCCGAGGTCGGACTCGAACCGACATATCCTTGCGGATGGCGGATTTTGAATCCGCTGCGTCTACCATTCCGCCACTCGGGCACGCGCCTCAGCGATAGACCGGCAGGGCCGCCGACGCAAGCGGCTCAGGCCCCCGCCAGCTTTTCCTGCCGCGCCGCGCGCAGCCGGGCGAAGTCGTCGCCCGCGTGATACGAGGACCGCGTCAGGGGCGTCGCCGAAACCATCAGGAAGCCCTTGCCCCAGGCGGCCTTCTCGTAGCCCGCGAACTCCTCGGGCGTGACGAAGCGGTCCACGCGGTGATGCTTTGGCGTGGGCTGCAGGTACTGCCCGATGGTGATGAAGTCGATGTCGGCGGCGCGCATGTCGTCCATGACCTGCAGCACGCCCTGCCGGTCCTCGCCCAGGCCGACCATGATGCCGGACTTGGTGAACATCGACGGGTCCAGTTCCTTGACCCGCTGCAACAGCCGCAGCGAGGCGAAATAGCGCGCCCCCGGCCGCACGGTCGGGTAAAGCCCCGGCACGGTTTCCAGGTTGTGGTTGAAGACGTCGGGCCGCGCCTCGACCACGATCTCGAGCGCGCCCGGCCGGGCCTTCAGGAAGTCCGGCGTCAGCACCTCGATGGTCGATCCCGGCGAACGATGGCGGATCGCCCGGATCGTTTGTGCGAAATGCTCGGCCCCACCATCGTTCAGGTCGTCACGGTCGACGCTGGTGATGACGACATGCTTCAGGCCAAGCGTGGCCACGGCATGGGCGACCCGGCCGGGCTCGAACACGTCCAGCGCCTCGGGCCTGCCGGTGGCCACGTTGCAGAAGGAACAGCCCCGCGTGCAGATCTCGCCCATGATCATCATGGTGGCGTGGCCCTGGCTCCAGCATTCGCCCACGTTGGGGCAGCCCGCTTCCTCGCAGACGGTGGACAGGCGGTTGGTGCGCAGGATGTCGCGGGTGTTCTTGTAGCCCTGGCTGACCGGCGCCTTGACGCGGATCCAGGCGGGCTTCTTCGGCTGGTCCTGATCGGGACGATGGGCCTTTTCGGGGTGGCGCAGGACCGGCGGCAGGTCGGACATTCGAAAACCTCGAAGGGTCGGAAGCGGCCATGCGGCCCGAACCCCGAGGTAGTCCTTTCCGCCGATTTGATCAACCGGCGCGGCCCGGTGTCGCAGATCGGTTCGCAGCCTTTCAGCCGATCAGCGGCCCGCCCCGGCCATAGCGCTCGCGATAATGCCGTTCCAGCCGCATCAGGGCCAGCCGCAGCACCACCTTTCCCGAGCGCGCGGACCACCCCAGACGCCGCTCGGTCATCTCGATGCCTTCCAGGAAGCAGCAGACCCGCAACACCAGGTCGCCCATGCCGGGGCCAAGCTCGCGCAGCGCCTCGGCGACCCGACGGCGGGCGGCCTCGGACCCGCCCCCTCCGGCGCCGGGAACGAAGCCCGCGTCGATGCCCGCCGTCATGAAGCCGTCCCAGTTCTGCGTGACGCGCACGCCCATCTGCGCCAGTTCGAAATCCTCGCGCAGCCGTTCGCCCGCCGTGACCATGCCGCTGTCCAGAAAGGGCTGGCCGTTCGCGTCCCGGCGGCGCGCGAGGACCAGCAGCGGGCTTTCGGCGATGTTGACGCGCATCCGCCGCATCCCGTCGCCATCCGGATCGTCAAGGATGCGATCCTCCATGATCCGGTGGGCCTGCGCGGCCTGGGGGCCGAGGTCGGGCATCTCGAAGGGCGCGGCCGCCTCGGCCATGCCGCCGGGGGCGTCCACGGGCGCGGCGTTGTCGAAATCGGCGGCAGTCGGCAGACCGGCGGAACGGCCCGTGACCATCGACTTCAGGGCCGCGCGGCCCGCCGCCGTGATCGCATGGCGGGTGATGCGCCCCTGCCCCACCAGCGCCACCCAGCCGCGCAGGGCAAGCGTCTCGGCCACGTGACGATCCAGCACCGCCGTGCGGATGTCGGCGCGGGTGACAATCGCCTTGTCCATCCCCTCGGCCACGGCCAGCACTGCGCCGGGTTCGGCCAGCCGCCGGAGGACGCGGCGCATCTCGGTGCGGTCCTGGTCGGTCATCACGTCGCGGCCCGCCCGTTCCACCGCGCGATCGATCAGCGGATCGTCGCGGCGGTTCTCGAAGCGGCGGATGCGGCGCAGGATGGTCGAGGCGTGGCACCCCGTCTCGCGTGCCAGCGCCCGGATCGACTCGCCCCCTTCGACATGGCGCAGATACAGTTGCGCATCCTCGGGCATGGCGAGGCGAGGCTCTGGCAGGGCAGCGTGGCAGGCAAGCGGCGGCGCGGCGGCCTCGGCGGAAGATCCGGGCAGCACCCCGGCGCTTGCCCGCAGCGGAATGGCGGCAGCGTCGGTGAAATCACCCGTCAGTATCGTCATCTCAACGTTTCCCTTGTCATCCTCAGGCCGGCCCGGCCCTGGGTCCAACCTGTCCGAAAAGACAGGTCGCCTTCATCTGGGTGAGGAATGGCTAAGATTCCCTAAAGATCATTAACCACGGCGGGCGCTGCTGCCCCCGCTGGCGCAACATCGACACAAGGCTGGCAAGACTTGAGGCATCACCCGACGCCCGGAGCCTCAAGATGAGCCTGATGTCCAACATCCTTGCCTTCCCCGTGCAGCCGGTCCTGCCGTCGCTGCGCCGTCCCGCCGCGCTGGTCCGCGCAGCGGTGGCCGGTCAGGCGCAATGGCGGCGCGACCGCGACCTGCGGCGCACTCTGCGCAGCGACAGCGTGCCCGCGCCGGGCCAGGCTCTGGCGCGGCTCAGGGCCGACGAGGACCGGATGAACGCGGCGCGTCAGGAAGGCGCGGCCGATTACGACCTGCACCAGCATGTCATGCTGATGATCGCGATCCTGGCGGAATCGCGGCTGGCCATGGCGCAGGCGCCCGGCCCCCGCCTGCGCGCGATCGGCTGAAAGCCGGGCCGAGGCAGTCTTTTTAGCCAATTGACGCATGGTGCGGGCCGCACTAACGTCGCCGGCAATAAGACCGCCGGTCTGACAGGGATGGACGGGGAACGGGGCGATTGCTCGCGTTCCCCGCTTTGTTTTCCGCCCCTCGCACCGGGGCGCGCCCTTCTACGCAAAGGTGACGGTCGGGCCGCTGACATGGCGCAGGACGCATGGTAACAGGGCAGCCGCGTTCAGCCGAAAGGATCATAAATGGCTCGCACCTCATCCGCCGTCCTGGCTGCCCTGCTTGCGGCGGCGCCGCTTGCCGGCGCCTTCGCGCAGGCGCCCGCCGAACAGACCCCCGCCCCGGTGACGACCCCCGCTCCCGTGACCGCACCCGCGCCCGCGCCCGAAGGCACCACCGCCCCTGACCAGACGGCACCGGCCGCCGAGGCTCCTGCCGCTGCCGACACCGCAGCCCCCGCGCCCGCCGCCAGCGAGGCCCCGGCCGCCCCCGGCACGGCCGCACCCGCCGCGGCGCAGCCCGAGGGCACGCCGGCCGCGCCGGCACAGGATCAGGTCGGCAGCTATCACACCAGATCGACCCACGGGGACTGGCAGCTGCGCTGCCTGCGCACGCAGGACGGCAAGGATCCTTGCGAGCTTTACCAGCTTCTGCGCGACGACCAGCAGACCCCGGTGGCCGAGATCTCGGTCATTCCGTTTTCGGGAGAGCCGGCCGCGATCCTGAATTTTGTGGCGCCGCTTGAAACGAACCTCGAGGCCGGGATGGGCCTGCAGATCGATTCCGGCAAGAACAACCGCTATCCGTTCATGGTCTGCGCGCCGATCGGTTGCGTGTCGCGCATCGGCATGACGCAGGCCGAACTGGACGGCCTCAAGCGCGGAAACAAGGCCACCGTCTCGCTGCTGCCCTTCGGCGGCACGATGGAAAAGAACCTCGTCCAGCTGAATGTGTCCCTGTCGGGCTTCACCGCGGGCTTCGACGAGCTGGTGAAGGTGCTGGAAGCGACGAAGTAAGCCACCTGTCGCAAAGTAAAAAAGAGGCGCCCGGGGGCGCCTCTTTCGATTCAGGGTGCCGGGATCATTCCTCCAGCGACAGCGCCACGAAGCGCGGCTCGCCCTGGCGCCGGATCAGCACCAGCACCGACTGCCGGCCCGCTTCGCGCGCCTCGGTGATGCGGGCGTTCAGGTCGGCCAGGCTCGTGACGGGCTGCTGCCCCGCCTCGACGATCAGGTCGCCCGTCTGAAGCCCCTTGGCCGAAGCGTCGCTGGCGGGATCGACGTCCTGCACGACCAGCCCCGCCGCGCCCTCGGGCACCTGCAGGCGTGCGGCCAGTTCCGGGGTCAGCGGCGCCAGCGTCATCCCCAGCACCTGCCCGGGCGCGCCGGGCTGATCGTTGCCGCCCGGCTGGCCGGTTCCGTCCGCATCCGCCAGCTCGCGCCGGCCAAGCGTGACCTGCAGGGTGACGGGCTTGCCGTCACGCAGCACCATCACGTCCACTGCGTTGCCCACGGGCGCATCGGCCACGCGCCGGACCAGGTCGCGGGTATCCTTGACCGGGCCGCCCGCGAAGGAGGTGATGACATCGCCCGCCTTGATGCCGGCATCGGCCGCCGGACCCGCCGGGACATCCGTCACCATCGCGCCGCCTTCCGTTTCAAGGCCAAGCGATTCGGCGATGTCGGGGCTGACGTCCTGGATCTTGACGCCCAGCCAGCCGCGCCGGGTTTCCCCGAACTCCTGCAACTGCTGCACGACGCCCTTCACGACGTTCGAGGCCATCGAGAAGCCGATCCCGATCGAGCCGCCGCTGGGCGAAAGGATCGCGGTGTTCACGCCGATGACCTCGCCCCGCAGGTTGAACAGCGGCCCACCCGAGTTGCCCCGGTTGATCGCGGCGTCCGTCTGGATGAAGTCGTCATAGGTGCCCGTGAGCGCCCGGCTTTTCGCCGAAACGATGCCCGTGGTGGCCGAGAAGCCCTGCCCCAGCGGGTTGCCCAGCGCCAGCACCCAGTCGCCCACGCGGGCCGCATCGCTGTCGCCGAACTGGACAAAGGGCAGCGGATTTTCCGCCTCGACCTTCAGCACCGCGATGTCGGTCGTGGGATCGGTCCCGACAAGCTTCGCGGGCAGGCGCGCGCCAGAATAGAACTCGATCTCGATCTCGTCCGCGCCCTCGATCACGTGGTTGTTCGTGACGATCAGCCCGTCCGCCGAGACCACGAAGCCCGAGCCGAGCGCGTTCGAGCGCTGCTGCATCTGCTGGCCGCCGGGCCCCCCGAAGGGCGCTTCGGGACCGCCCGGCATGCCGAAGTCGCGGAACAGGTCCGAGAAGGGGCTGCCCTGGGGAAAGCCGGGGAACTGGTTCACGGGACGCGAGACGATCGCCGTCGTGGTGATGTTCACCACTGCCGGGCTGACCTGCTCGACGATATCGGCAAAGGTTTGTGGCATGACCGGATTGCCAGCCGCCACCTGGTCGCCCGCGGGCCGGGCCGCGTCCGCAGCCTTGGGCACCTCGCCGGTCATCGCCTCGCCGGGAACGGTGGTGGTTTCCGGGGTCTGCGCGGGGGCGGCCTGCGCCGGCTGGGCCGGCTGCTGCTGCGCGGGCTCAGGCTGCGTCTGGGCCTGCTGGGCATGTGCCGGAACAAAGGCCAGCGACAGCGCGACGACCGACGCCGTCAGGCCAAGCCGGGGCATGAGCGAGTTGAATTTCATCAATTATCTCCATGACTTGGCCGGCAGACGCAGTCCCCGGCCGGCCCCGGGTCCGTTTCACGCATATGTGTCAGCAGTTGCCCGAAGGCAACGCATCTTTGCGTCATCAAGTCGTGAAAGCCCTTTCGCTCTTGACGGGCCTTCACCGGGCTGCCCTCGGCACATGCGAAAAAGGCGCGACCGCAGGGCCGCGCCTTTCGTCAACTGCCGTGGCTCGGGGTCAGTTCCCCGCGGGCACGGGTTCCACGGGAACGGTGCCGGTGGCGGCGGGCGCCTGCCCTGCCTCGACCGGCGGGTCGGCCAGGACGGCCGCGCCCGTGACCGGGTCCGGGGTCGCAGGCGCCTCGGGCACCGCAGGCGCCGGGGCTGCCGCGCCGGCCTGTCCGGCCTGACCTCCGGCGGCGGGCACGGCGGTCGCGGCCGCGCCGCCGGTGACGCTGCTCTCGCCTCCCACTGCCTCGTCCACCCCGATGACCTCGCTCAGCCCCTCGGCGGCCGCGGCGGTGGCCTCGGCCTGGGCGGCGGCGGCAGCAGCCTGGGCTGCGGCCTCCTCGGCCACCTCGCGGGTCGAGGGGGCCTCGGGCGGCACGGCGGCCACGACCTCGGGGGGCACCGCGGTCGGGTTCACGCCGCTGCTCGTGCCGGTGCCGAGATACGAGAAGAACTCGCCCGTCGGATTGATCACGATCGAGCTGTTGCCCTGCTGCAGCGCCCGCTCATAGGCGGTCATCGAGCGGGTGAAGGCGAAGAACTCGGGGTCGCGGCCGAAGGCTTCGGCGTAGATGGCGTTGCGCTGCGCGTCGGCCTCGCCCCGCACGATCTCGGCCTTGCGGCGGGCGTCCGAGGTCAGTTCCACCACGGTCCGGTCGGCGGTAGCGCGCACGCGCTGCGCAGCCTCGCCGCCACGGGCGATCTCGTCGGCGGCCTCGCGTTCCCGCTCTGCCCGCATCCGCGCATAGGTCGCGGCCAGGTTCTGCTCCGGCAGGTCGGTGCGGGTCAGGCGCACGTCGATGACCTGGATGCCCAGCGCATCCGCCTCGCCCCGCGCCGCGTCGCGGATCTGCGCCATCAGCGCGGTCCGGTCGTCCGACAGCACCGTGGTCGAGGGGACCGCGCCCAGCACGCCGCGAATGGCGTTGGTCATGATCCCGCCCAGGCGCTGCTGGGCGAACTCGATCCCGCCCTCGCCCACGGCGCGGCGGAAGGTCACGGCGTCGGCGATCTGCCAGCGCGCGAAGGCATCCACGACAAGGCGGCGGTCATCCAGCGGCGTGACCTCCATCGGCTCGGTCTGAAGGCCCAGGATGCGCGCGTCATAGCGCACCACCCGGTCGATGACCGGCAGCTTGAAGCCTAGGCCCGGTTCCTCGCGCACGGTCACGACCTCGCCGAAGCGCAGAACCAGCGCCTTTTCGCGCACGTCCACGATATAGACCGAGGCCATCACCAGCACCGCGAGGATGACGACCAGCGGCAGGGCCAGGATTGAAATGGTGCGGCGCATCAGTTGGTCCCCGTCTGCGGAGTCGTCGTGGTCGTCGTGGCGGTCCCGGCGCTTCCGGTCCCGGCGGTCGCGCCGGTGCGCGGCGCGGGGGTGCTGTTCAACTGGTTCAGCGGCAGATAGGGCACGACCCCCTGCCCGGCCTCGCCGTCGATCAGCACCTTGTCCACGTTGCCCAGAACGCGTTCCATCGTTTCCAGATACATCCGGCGGCGCGTCACCTCGGGCGCCTTGACATATTCGTCATAGACCGAGTTGAAGCGCGCGGCCTCGCCCTGAGCGTTGTTCACGGCCTGCGCGCGATAAGCCTCGGCCTGCTCGACCAGGGCCGCGGCCTCCCCGCGGGCGGCGGCCAGCACGCGGTTGGCGTAGGCGTCGGCCTCTTTCTCAAGCCGGTCGCGTTCCTGCTGGGCGGCCTGCACCTCGCGGAAGCTGTCGATCACCTCGGCGGGCGGATCGGCGCGGCCGAGGTTGACGCGCACCACGTTGATCCCCGCCTGATAGCTGTCCAGCGTGGCCTGGATCGCCTGTTCCAGGTCGCGCGCGATCACGCCCCGATCGCGGTTCAGGATCGGCGCAAGCTCGGTCCGCGCCACGATGTCGCGCATGGCGCTTTCGGCCACGGCGCGGATGGTGCCCTCGGGGTCGGCCAGGTTGAACAGGAATTGTTCCGGGTTCGAGACGTTCCAGACAACCTGATAGGTCAGGTCCACGATGTTCTGGTCGCGGGTCAGCATCAGCCCGCTGTCCATCGGGTCGCGGCCCGTGCCGATGTCGATGGTCCGTTCGCGGGTCACGCCCACGATCTGGTAGGTGACGAAGGGCCAGGGGGCAAAGTTCAGGCCGTCGTCACGAACGGCATAGGGACGACCGAACAGCAGCTCGACCGACTTTTCCGAGGTGTCCACCTGGTAGATGCTGGCAAAGGCCCACAGCGCCGCCGCGCCCAGCGCGAAGATGCCCCACTTGCCCCGGTCCATGCGCGGCAACTCGCGCCGAGGGCCGCGCGGCCCGCCCGTGCGGGGGGCGCCGTCACGCCCGCCCATCAGGACGCGCAGGCGGTCCTGGCCCTTGCGCATCAGTTCCTCGATCTCGGGGATCTGCTCGGGGCGCTTGCCGCCGGGCGGCTGCTGCCCGGGCTGGCCCCAGGGGCGCTGGGGCTCGCCTCGTTCGGGTTTCGGCGCCTGCGGGCGTGCCGGCCGTTCGTCGTCCCCGCCGCCGCTGCCGCCGCCCCAGGGTCCCTGTTGTGCCATTCGTGAGCCTTTCGTCCGATTTACTGTCGTAACTAAGAACAATGCCGGTCACGACAAGGGCTTGCGCGAGGCACCTTCGCGTGTTTGCCGCGTCAGTGGATCAAACGGCCGCGCCGCCTGCGCGGCGGACCGGCATCCGCATCGTCACCAGTTCCTCGGCCAGCGTCGGATGGACGGCAATGGCGGCGTCGAACTGTTCCTTGGTGGCGCCCATGCCGATGGCCACGGCGGCAAGCTGGATCATCTCGCCCGCCTCGGGGGCGAAGATGTGGCAGCCCAGCACGCGCCGCGTCACGTCGTCCACGACCAGCTTCATCATCGCCCGCAGGTCCGAGCCCGCGAAAAGCGAGCGCATGGGCCGGAACAGGGCTTCATAGACCTCGATCGGACCCTGCGCGGCCGCGGCTTCCTCGGTCAGGCCGATCGAGGCGAGTTCATGCGGCCGGACATAGACGGCGCTGGCGACCAGATCGTGGCACACGCGACGGGGCTGCGCGCCGAAGACGGTGTCTGCAAAGGCGTGACCCTCGCGGATCGCCACGGGGGTCAGGTTCACCCGGTCGGTGACGTCCCCCACGGCGAAGATCGAGGGCACGGCGGTCTGCGACCATTCGTCCACGACGATCTCGCCCCGGCGGCCCAGCCTCACGCCGGTGTTCTCGAGCCCCAGCCCGCGCGTGTAGGGCGCGCGGCCGGTGGCGAACAGCACGGCATCGTGATGCTCCACCGCGCCATCCTCGTAGGTGACGCGGATGCCTTGGGCGTCGCGGTCCAGCCGTGCGGGGTTGGCGTTCAGCCGCAGGGTGACGCCGACATGTTCCAGCTGGTGGGTGACGAGCGTGCGCCCGCCCTCGTCGAAGCCGCGCAGCAGCTTGTCGCCGCGATAGGCCAGCGTCGTGTCCGCGCCGAGTCCCCTCAGGATCGTGGCGAACTCGCAGGCGATGAAGCCGCCGCCGACCAGAAGGATGCGGCGCGGCATCTCGTCCATGGTGAAGAGATCGTCCGAGATCATGCCCAGCTCCTCGCCGGGGATGCCCGGCAGGGTGGGACGGCCGCCGACCGCGATCAGGATATGCCTTGCGGTGAACTGCCGCCCGTCCGCCAAGGCGACGGTGTGGTGATCGACCAGCGTGGCGCGGCTGTCGTGGACCTCGACCCCCGCCGCGACCAGCCCGCCCCGGTAGATGCCTTCCAGCCGCGACAACTCGGCGTGCAGCTTTTCGCGGAACATGGGCCAGTCGAAGCCGCCCGCCTCGGCCCCGGTCCAGCCGTAGCCGCGCGCCTCCTGGGCGGCGGCAGGGGCTTCCGATGCGAAGACCATCAGCTTCTTGGGCACGCAGCCCCGGATGACGCAGGTGCCGCCCATGCGGCTTTCCTCGGCCAGCGCCACCTTGGCGCCATGCTGGCCGGCCGCGATGCGGGCCGCGCGGACCCCGCCCGAGCCGCCGCCGATGACGAACAGGTCGTAGTCGAAGCTCACGCCGTCACCTCGGGCTTGGTCATCTCGATCACCGAGCCGTCGGGCGCGCCGATCAGCGCCAGGTCGCACATGCCCAGGAACAGCCCGTGTTCGACCACGCCCGGGATCGCGTGCAGCCCCGAAGAGATCGCCTTGCAGTCGGTGATCGCCTCAAGCGACAGATCGAGGATCAGGTTGTCCTCGTCCGTGCGGAAGATGCGCCCGTCGCGCTGGCGCGGCAGGATGGGTCGGTGCGTCAGCCCCAGCGAGTCGAGCAGGCGCCGGATATGGACCACCGTCGTTTCCACGCCGAAGGGGATGACCTCGACCGGCAGGTGGAACGCGCCCAGCGTCTCGACCACCTTGGTGGGATCCGCGATCACCACCATGCGCTCGGACGCGGCCGCCGTGATCTTTTCACGCAGATGCGCCCCGCCGCCGCCCTTGATGAGGTTCAGGTCGGGGTCGATCTCGTCCGCGCCGTCCAGCGTCAGGTCCAGCCAGCCGATCTCGTCCAGTTCCTCGATCCTGATGCCGAGCTGGCCCGCCAGGTCGCAGGTCGCGCGGCTGGTCGCGGCGCAGCGCAGGCGCAGCCCCTCGGCCCTGATCCGCTCGGCCAGCCGGTGGACCATGAAGACGGCAGTCGAGCCGGTGCCCAGGCCAAGCCGCATCCCGTCCTGCACCAGCGCGACCCCGGCACGCGCGGCGGCATCCTTGGCAAGGTCGCTGGGGGAAAGATCGGTCATCGGAAGCTCCTGTCGCTTGGCGCGGTGTTGCCGTCGGATATAGCCGCGATGGGTTCCGGGTGCGAGGGGGCGGAGGTTCCGGGGGTGGCGCTGTCGGACCGGGGGTTTCACACCCCCGGGCCCCCGTGGGATATTTCGGCGAAGAAGATCAGGGGAGAGGACGAACCACCCCGGCTCATGCTGGCCTAACCCGGTCCGCCGCGCTAATCGGCAGGGCATGAGTGCTGAAACCGTTCCCCGACCCGCCCTGCCCCGCCACCGTATCGCCGTGCTGATCACCGCCGCAGGCCGTGGCACGCGGATGGGCAGCGAGGTGCCCAAGCAGTGGCTTGCGTTGGGGGACCGCAGCGTGCTGGCGCGCAGCATCGCGGCCTTCGCGGGCTTCGACCGGATCGTCGTCACCGTCCACCCCGACGACATGGACCACACCATCGGGGAACTCGGCGGGCGCGTCACGCTGGTCGCGGGCGGCGCCACGCGGTCCGACAGCGTGCGCGCGGGGCTGGAAGTGCTGGAGGGGTCGGGCATCACCCATGTGCTGATCCACGACGGCGCACGGCCGCTGGTCTCGCCCGCCACCATCGGTGCGGTGGTGGAGGCCCTGGCCGAGGGGGCCGAGGCGGCCGCGCCGGGGATCGCCGTCACGGACGCGCTGTGGCGGGGGGCGGACGGCGTCGTGACCGGCTTTGCGGACCGTGCAGGGCTTTACCGGGCGCAGACGCCGCAGGGCTTTGCGCTGCCCGTGATCCTTGCCGCGCACCGGGCCGCCCCCGAGGCCGCGCCCGACGACGTGGAGCTGGTGCAACGGCAGGGGCTTGCCGTCCGCATCGTTCCGGGGGACGAAGACAACCTCAAGATCACGTGGCCGGGCGACCTCGAACGGGCCGGGCGGATATTGCGGATGCGGGGAACGAACATGGATGTGCGGCTTGGCAACGGCTATGACGTCCACGCCTTCGGGCCGGGCGACCACGTCTGGCTGTGCGGCGTGCAGGTGGCGCATGACAAGGGCCTCGTCGGCCATTCGGACGCCGACGTGGGGATGCACGCGCTGACCGACGCGATCTATGGCGCGCTGGCGCAGGGCGACATCGGGCGGCACTTCCCGCCCTCGGACCCGCAGTGGAAGGGCGCCGCCAGCGAGATCTTCCTGCGCCACGCCGCCGAGCTTGCGCGGTCAATGGGCTATCGCCTCGGCAACGCCGACGTGACGCTGGTCTGCGAGCGGCCGAAGATCGGCCCTCATGCCGGTGCCATGCAGGCGCGGCTGGCCGCGATCATGGGGGTCGAACCCGATCGCGTCAGCGTCAAGGCCACCACCTCGGAACGCCTGGGCTTCACCGGGCGCGAGGAAGGCGTCGCCTCGATCGCCACCGCAACGCTGATCCGCGAGGCATGATGGAACGGGCAATCGCAACCGGCTTCGGCCTCGGGCACCTGCGGCCCGCCCCCGGCACCTGGGCCTCGGCGGCGACGGTCGCGCTGGGCTATGTCCTGCACCGGCTGGGGCACTTTCCGCTGGTCGCCATGGCCACCCTGCTGGTCATCGCGCTGGGCTTCTGGGCCGTGGCCCGCGCCACCGCCGGGCGCGCCGACAAGGACGAAAGCGCCATCGTCATCGACGAGGTCGCGGGCCAGATGATCGCGCTGTGCGCCACGTCGGGCGGCTTCTGGTTCGCGGGGATGCCCGCCAGCGTCTTTCCCTGGCCGGCTTGGGTCGTGCCTTTCCTGCTGTTCCGCCTGTTCGACATCTGGAAGCCCTGGATCATCGGCCGGGCCGACCGGCGCAGCGACGCGGCGGGCGTGATGCTGGACGACATCTGGGCGGGGATCTTCGCCGCCGTGGCCTCGATCCTGGCCGCCGGACTTTCGCACGGAGTGATGTGATGGACGACAAACCCGCAGAGGACCTGAAGGCCCTGGCCGAGGGCGCCCTGAAGGCGGCAACCGACAAGGGCGTGATGCTGGCGACCGCCGAGAGCTGCACCGGCGGCATGATCTCGGCGACGCTCAGCGACATCCCCGGCTGCTCGGGCGCGCTGGACAGGGGCTTCATCACCTATTCCAACCAGGCCAAGACCGAGATGCTGGGCGTCAGCCCCGAGACGATAGAGGCCCATGGTGCCGTCAGCCCCGAGGTCGCGGCCGAGATGGCGGCGGGCGCCCGCGACCGGGCCAAGGTGGGCCTTGCCGTCTCGGTGACGGGCGTCGCGGGGCCGGGCGGGACCGAGAACAAGCCCGAGGGCCGCGTCTGCTTCGGCATCGCGGACGAGCATGGCACCCGGACGGAAACGGTGGACTTCGGCCCGCTGGGCCGCGACGGCGTGCGCCGGGCCACCACGGCCCATGCGCTGAGGATGATGATCGAGGCGCTGGGTTAAAGCGCGCGCAGAAGGGCCGCGACCTCGTCTTCGGTCGTGGCCCAGCTTGTCACCAGCCGGATCGTCCCTTGCGCCCCGTCGTCACCCGCCGTGGGCCAGTCGGCGGCGCGCAGGCCTGCAGCCCGCAGGCGCGTGACCAGGTCGCGCGGCAGGCGGATGAAGATCTCGTTGGCCTCGACCGGGACCGTCGGCTGGAACCCCGCCCCGCGCAGGCCCGCCGCAAGCTCGGCCGCCGCGGCGTTGGCGTCACGGGCGAGGGTCAGCCACAGGTCGCCCTCCAGCCAGGCCAGCATCTGCGCGGCAAGGAAGCGGTGCTTGGACCACAGGTGCCCCGCCCGCATCCGGCGGAAGGAAAAGTCGCGGGCGTGGTCGGGGTCGAAGAAGACCACCGCCTCGAGCGCGAGGCAGCCGTTCTTGGTCCCCCCGAGCGAGATCGCGTCGACCCCCGCGCGCCAGGTCAGGTCGGCAGCCGAGACCCCCGTCGCCGCCACCGCGTTGGAAAAGCGCGCCCCGTCCATGTGGACCGTCATCCCCGCGTCCCGCGCGACCGCCGCCAGTGCCGCGACGCCTGCCGCGTCATGGACGGTGCCCCATTCGGTCGCGTTGGTGATCGACAGGACGGCGTTCCTGCCGTCGTGCTCGTCCTCCTGAGGGTAATCCGCGATGCGGGCCGCCAGAGTCGCGGGTGTCATCCGCCCCGCCTCGCCCTCGACCAGAGCCAGCTGCGCGCCGCCCGCCATCCAGGCGGGGGCACCGGATTCCGAGGTCTCGATATGGGCCGTCCTGTGACAGAAGATCCGGCCCCAGGGCGGGCACATCTGCGCCAGCGCCAGCGCATTCGCGCCCGTGCCGGTGCCCAGCAGGAAGACGGCCGCCTCGGGGGCATCCAGCATCTCGCGCACGGCGTCGCAGGCGCGGCGGGTCAGGTCGTCGCGGCCATAGGACGGGGCCGCGCCCTCGTTCGCGTCGACCAGCGCCTGCATGACCCGCGGGTGGACGCCGGATGAATTGTCCGAGCCGAAATTCATGAAAGATCCTCGATGACGTAGCGGTCCCAATCCTCCTCGGGCACGTCCGCCTCGCTGACCGTGCGGCCGCGCACGGAAACGCCCGCGCGATGGACCGCCTCGGGGTCGCCCGAGATCAGGTGGTGCCAGGGGTAAAGCGGCTTGCCCTCGGCCCGCAGGCGATAGGCGCAGGTCGCGGGCAGCCACCACGAGATCTCGGCCAGCTTGTCGGGCGTCAGCACCACGCAGTCTGGGACGAAGTCATGGCGGTTGGGATAGGACGAACAAAGGCAGCTTTCGCCGTCCAGCAGCTTGCAGGCGACGCAGGTGAAATCCAGGCTGCCGTCATCCTCGTATTCGATCTTGTTCAGGCAGCACTTGCCGCAGCCGTCGCAGAGCGACTCCCACTCGGCGGGCTCGAGTTCGTCCAGCGGCAGTTCCCAGAAACGCTCGCGCATCAGGCGGCCGCGAGGATGCGGCGCGCCTGATCCTCGTCCTTGCGCATCTGGGCGATCAGCGCGTCCAGCCCGTCGAACTTCGCCTCGGGGCGCAGGTAATCGACCAGCGCGACCGAGATGTGGCGGCCATAGAGATCGCCCGAGAAGTCGAACACAAAGGTTTCCAGATTGGGGGCGTTTTCGCCGAACATGGGCCGGACGCCCAGCGAGGCGACCCCTGCATAGTTGCCCTTGTCCGGCCCTTCCAGAACGTCCACCAGCACCGCATAAACGCCCAGCCTCGGCAGGTGCAGCCCTTCCAGCGCGAGGTTCGCGGTCGGATAACCCAGCTGACGCCCGCGCTTCTCGCCGTGGATCACCTCGCCCTCGATGCGGTGCCAGTGGCCAAGCATCCGCTCGGCATCGCGGGGGCGGCCGTCGGCCAGCGCCTCGCGGATGGCGGTCGAACTGGTGGCGCCCGCATCGGTTTCCAGCAGCGGCACGGCGGTCACGCCGAAGCCGAGGCGGGCGCCTGCCTCGACCAGCGTGCGGATGTCGCCCGCCCGGCCGCGGCCATAGCGGAAGTCCTCGCCCACGGAGACATGGGCGACGCCCAGGCCCTCGGCCAGCACCTCGCGGGCGAAGTCCTCGGGCGTCAGCCCGGCCAGGGTGGGCCCGAAGGGCAGTTCGTAAAGCTGGCTGACGCCATGGCGGGCCAGCCGGTTGGCGCGGGCCTCGGCATTCATCAGGCGGAAGGGCGGCTCGGTCCGCCCGGCGAGGCGGGCGAAGTATTCACGCGGGTGAGGCTCGAAGGTGACGATGCCCAGGGCCGCGCCGGGTTGCGCGACGCGGGCCGCGTCGATCACGGCGCGGTGGCCGCGGTGAACGCCGTCGAAATTGCCCATGGCCACGGTCGCACCCCGGGCGGCGGCCGGAAGGCCGCGCCAGTCGCGGTGGATGTGCATCGGCGGATTCTGCATGGGCCCCCACGTCCGGGCCATGCCCCGGTCGGACTGGTCAGTCGAACTTGCGCGACGGAGCCAGAACCACCGCCTCGCCTTTCAGCACGACGGTATCGCCCACGAGACAGCGCGTGGCAAGGGTGACGCGGCGCTTCGCATGGTCGATCGATTCCACCTGCACCTCGGCACGCACGGTGTCGCCGGGACGCACAGGCGCCATGAACTTCAGCGTCTGGCCCAGATAGACGGTGCCGTGGCCGGGAAGCTGTTCCCCGATCACGGCGGAAATCAGCCCGGCCGTCAGCATCCCGTGGGCGATCCGCCCCTCGAAGATCGTGTCGCGGGCATAGGCCTCGTCCAGATGCACCGGGTTCCGGTCGGTCGAAACCTGCGCGAACATCTCGATATCGTCGTCAGTCACCTGCTTGAGCAGATGCCGCATCATCCCGATCTCGAGATCTTCGATGACGATTGTGCCGCGCGGCTGGTTGTCGAGCATGTTCATGATCCCCTGCTGCATCGCAGCGTAGCAGGGGAAGAAAGAGCGCGCAATAATCCTAAAGGATAGGCCGGAGGGGTGAAGTATTATTGCTACGCCACGTCAGCGCAACCGGCCGATGGCATAGGTCGGAGAGATGCGCTGCTCGGAAAGCCACGCTTCCAGCCGATGCGCCTCGGGGCTTTCGACGTCTTCGCCCATGTGCTCGGCGGCAAGGCCGCCCGTCACGAACAGCGAATCGATCCCCTGGTTGACCGCGCCCAGGATGTCGGTGCCGATGCCGTCCCCGATGGCCAGCGCGGGCACGTCCTTCCCCACGCCCATGTGGCGGCGCGCAAGGTCATAGATCGGCGCGTGGGGCTTGCCGAAATACAGCGCCTCGCCGCCCATTTCCTCGTAAAGCTGGGCCAGCGCGCCCGCGCAGTAAAGCCGCTGCTCGCCGAAATCGACCACGAGGTCGGGGTTCACGCAGAGAAGCGGCAGGTTGCGGGCGCGGGCGGCGGCCAAGCGCTCGCGGTAGTGCTCGGGCGTTTCGGTGCGGTCGTCATAGGGGCCGGTGACGACCACGCCTTCGGCTTCCTCCAGCGGCACGCGGATGATGTCGCCCGCGCGCGGGTCTTCGGTTTCCGTGAAGAAGCCCATGTCGCGCTCGGGGCCGATGTGCCAGACGCGGCTGCCCACGCGGCCCGCGAACATCGCGTCCTGCGCCGCGTCTCCCGAGGTCACGATGTCGTCCCAGGCGTCGTCCGGCACGCCCAGTCGCGCGATCTGGTCCGCCACCAGGCTGCGCGGGCGCGGGGCATTGGTGACAAGCGCCACCTTGCCGCCCTTCGCGCGATAGGCCTGCAGCGCGGCGATGGCGGCCGGATAGGCCATCTTGCCGTTGTGGACGCAGCCCCACAGGTCGCAGAACAGGACGCTATAGTCGCCGCCGATCTCGGCGAGGTTCCGAATGATGCGGGTCATGCCCCTGCCCTTTCGCTGGCCTTGCAAATGCGGAGGGCCGGGAATGGCCCGGCCCCCGTTGTCACGATGCCCGCTCAGACCTTGAGCACGGGGATGATCTGCTTCTTGCGGCTGACCACGCCGGGCAGGACCACGCTGTCCCCCTCGACCGGCACGCCGAACGACGCCTCGGCCACGCGGCGGACGAAGTCGTTGGGGACCAGCAGGGTGGACTGCTCGTTCAGGATGTCCACGATGAACAGCATCACCTCGTCGGCGCCGTCCTCGGCCGCCACGGCGGGCATGGCCGCGACCAGCCGGTCCTTGCGGTCCAGCAGCACCTGCGGCGCCGTGGTTTCCAGCACGGAAATCCGCATCTGCTTGCCGCCCAGCGTGTATTCCTTGCTGTCCATCTTCAGCAGCGCCGTGTCCGAGAAGGCCGAAACATCGGATTTCGCCGTGAACATCTCCATCGCATAGGACGGAATGGCGATGTCGAGGTCCTTGGCCAGCTTCTCGGCCACGCGGCGGTCATGGGGCGTGGTGGTGGGCGAGCGGAACTCCAGCGTGTCCGACAGGATGCAGGTCAGCATCAGCCCCTTGACCCAAGCCGGCGCGCGATCGAGGTCCGCGCCCATCAGGTCGTGCATGATGGTCGCCGTGCAGGCAAGCGGGCGGACGGTGATGTTGATGGGCGTGCGGGTGGTGATGCCGCCGGCCAGCAGGTGGTGGTCGATGATCTCGATCACCTCGGCCTGGTCCAGCGAGGCGGGCAGTTCGGCCGGGTTGTTGGTGTCCACGATCACGCACTGATCGCCGGGCGCCACGTCCTCGATGATCTCGGGCATGGAAACGCCCCATTTGCCCAGCATCCACACGGCTTCGGTGTTGGGCATCCCCTGCAGCACGGCCTTGGCGGGGGTCTTGCGGACATCGGACAGGTACCAGGCCCAGATCAGCGGCGAGCCGGTGGAATCGGTGTCGGGGGCCTTGTGGCCGAAAACCTGGATCATGAAGCGTTCCCTCGTGGCGCAGTCGGCCGGCTTATAGGCGCGGGGCCGCTCGTTGTGAAGGCTGCGACACGGGGGTCCGGTCAGCCACCCTGCACCAGAGCCATGCCCGTGCTGACGGCCAGGGCCACGATCACCGCGTTGTAGAAGAAGCTCAGCACCGAATGGGCCAGCGTGACGCGGCGCATGTCGGTCGTCGTGATGGCGGTGTCCGAGGTCTGGGCGGACATCCCCAGGGCGAAGCTGTAGTAAAGGAAGTCCCACGGCGCGGGCTCGGCACAGTCGCCCGGGAAATCCAGCCCGCCGCTGTCCCGGGGCGGGCCCGCGGCGGCCCCCTCGTCCATCGCCGGCGCATAGAACAGGCGGGCGTAGTGGAAGGCCATCACCGTATGGACCATCGCCCAGCCCAGCGGCACCGCCGCCAGCGCCAGGACGGGCCGCCACGGGGACCCGTCCAGGGTCCGCGCCGCCACCAGGGTCTGCGTGATCGCGTAAAGGCTGCAGGTCACGGCCCCCAGCGCCATTGCCACGATCAGGGTGACGCCCTCGTCGGCATCGGCGAAATGGTCCCGCAGGTCGTCGCCCGACCGCCTGCGCATCCACAGCGCCATGGCGGACAGGTAGGTGATGAAGAACAGGTCCGCCCCGATCAGGATGCGGTCGGTCACCGGCAGTCCGGCCAACAGCAGGGCCGCCGCCAGGCCGACGGCGAAGGCACCGTGGAAACGGATGTGATGGGGAAGGCCCGCGGGCAAGGGCAGCCTTCAGGCCTCGGGGGCGGGATGCGCCGTGCGCTGATGCTGGATCAGCTGCCAGTCGTCCTTCTGCCGCACCCAGGTCGAGCTGCACAGCAGTTCGGTCTCGCTTCCCTGCCGGGCCACGGTGGCGCGATAGGCCAGCACCACGCAGTCCTCGGTTTCGACCATCAGGCGCTCGGTCAGCCAGGCCTTTGTCGCGCGCGGCCCGGCATTCAACCAGGCCAGCACCTCGCTTCCCTGCAGCGCGCCCTCGGGACGCACAAGGATGCAGGAAGGATGCATCCGGCGCCAGGCTTCTCCGGCGCCCATGGTCCACAGGGCTTCCTCGTCGGCCCAGCGGTTGTCGGTCCTGCTCATGATCCGCCCCTTGTGATCGTCCAGCCCTCGGCCTCCAGCAGGCGAAGCACGCCGGTGTCGCCCGGCAGGTGCAGCGCCCCGAAGGCCGCGACCACGGGCTTGCCCCTGGCCGCCGCTGCCTCGGCCGCCCGGGTCAACGGGCCGATCCATGATCTGTTCCGCCGGGTCATCAGGCGGTCCTCGGCCAGCCGGACCTGCCGGTCCACGGCCCCGGGCGGCAGGCCCGAGTTCCGCAAGGCGTCCAGGCGCCCGAACTCCCACACGGCGCGGATGTCGCCGCGGAAATACGCCTCGAGCGCGGTGGCCGCATAGTCGTCGGCCAGGCGGGCGGCGGGCAGCGCCGCGCGGATCATGTCGTTTTCCTCGGCGGGGGTCATGCCCTTGAACAGGGTGAACAGCGTGTCCCAGGGTTCAAGCGCCAGCACCGGCACGTCATGGTCGCGCGCCTCGTCGATCAGGCGGTGGTCGAGGCCCTGCCGGGCGGCAAGGTCCTGCGCCTGCTCCATCATGCAGGGCGAAAGCCCCAGCAGCATCGCGACATACCAGGGGCGCAGGCGGCTGGCCATGACGGCGGGCATGCCGCGCTCCTCGACGGCCTGGGCGACGATCTGCCACTCGGCAGGCCCCAGGCGCTCGGGCAGCGTCGGCCCCGTGGGATCGACCATCAGGGAAGGATCGCGGCGCAGCTTCTCGGTCAGCGCGGCCTCTTCGTCGGGGCCCGCCTCGACAAGCAGGGCACCGGCCTGTGCGATCAGGGGCGCCATGCGGGCGACGGTCGCCTCGTGGCGCGGGTCGGGGAAGTGATAGGTTCCGGCGATCTCGATCCGCGCCGCGCCCCTGGTCGCCTGCCAGAAGATGCCCGTGGGATAGGGGACGCCCTCCACCGCCCTGTCCAGTTCGGCGCGCTGCTCGGCCGGCAGTGCGCCGATGAGGTCGCGGCCCGCGCATTCGGCCGCCCCGGCGGCGGTCGCGAGGAACAGCCCGCAAGACGCCCCAAGAACCGCGGCCAGACAGGTTCTGCGGATCGTTCCGGTGATGCGCATGGCAGCCCCCCTTGTCCTGTCCGGGCATGGCGCCACGAAGGGCCGCCCGTCTGTGATCCAATCACTCCCGCCCCGGGCTGTGAACCCCATGGACGCCTTGCCCGGGGCTGTTGACAGGGCCGTGAAGCCCGCCTATCTCCGCGGCACTGGCACTCACTTCGGTCGAGTGCCAACAACGACACACTGCAACCTGAAACATCGGAGTGTTCACGATGGCCTTCAAACCGCTGCATGACCGCGTCCTGGTCCGCCGCGTCCAGTCGGACGAAAAGACCAAGGGTGGCCTGATCATCCCCGACACCGCCAAGGAAAAGCCCGCCGAGGGCGAGATCGTGGCCGTGGGCGAAGGCGCCCGCAAGGATTCGGGTGAGCTGATCGCGCCGTCGGTCAAGGCCGGCGACCGCATCCTGTTCGGCAAGTGGTCGGGCACCGAAGTCACGCTGGACGGCCAGGAACTGCTCATCATGAAGGAAAGCGACATCCTCGGGATCATCGACTGATCCCTGACGGAAACGCTTTCAACACTCTGACAAGGAAGAGATAAATGGCTGGCAAGGAAGTCAAGTTCAATACCGACGCCCGCGACCGGATGCTGAAGGGCGTCAACATCCTGGCCGACGCGGTCAAGGTGACGCTGGGCCCGAAGGGCCGCAACGTGGTCATCGACAAGTCGTTCGGCGCCCCGCGCATCACCAAGGACGGCGTCACCGTCGCCAAGGAAATCGAACTGACCGACAAGTTCGAGAACATGGGCGCGCAGATGGTGCGCGAAGTTGCCTCGCGCACCAACGACGAGGCCGGTGACGGCACCACCACGGCCACGGTTCTGGCCCAGGCCATCGTCCGCGAAGGCATGAAGGCGGTCGCCGCCGGCATGAACCCGATGGACCTCAAGCGCGGCATCGACATGGCGACCCAGCGCGTCGTCGAGACCATCAAGTCGGCCGCCCGTCCCGTTTCGGACAGCGCCGAAGTCGCTCAGGTCGGCACCATCTCGGCCAACGGCGAGGCCTTCATCGGCCAGCAGATCGCCGAGGCGATGCAGAAGGTCGGCAACGAGGGTGTCATCACCGTCGAAGAGAACAAGGGGATGGAGACCGAGGTCGAAGTCGTCGAAGGGATGCAGTTCGACCGCGGCTACCTGTCGCCCTACTTCGTGACCAACCCCGAGAAGATGGTCGCGGAACTGGAAGACGCGCTGATCCTGCTGCACGAGAAGAAGCTGTCCTCGCTGCAGCCGATGGTCCCGCTGCTGGAAGCCGTGATCCAGTCGGGCAAGCCGCTGCTGATCGTGGCCGAGGACGTGGAAGGTGAGGCTCTGGCCACGCTGGTCGTCAACCGCCTGCGCGGCGGCCTGAAGGTCGCGGCCGTCAAGGCGCCCGGCTTCGGCGACCGCCGCAAGGCCATGCTGCAGGACATCGCGATCCTGACCGGCGGCCAGGTGATCTCGGAAGACCTCGGCATGAAGCTCGAGAATGTCGGCATCGACATGCTCGGCCGCGCCAAGAAGGTGTCGATCAACAAGGACAACACCACCATCGTCGACGGCGCCGGTGACAAGTCCGAGATCGAGGCCCGCGTCACCCAGATCCGTCAGCAGATCGAGGAAACCACCTCGGACTACGACAAGGAAAAGCTGCAGGAGCGTGTCGCCAAGCTGGCCGGCGGCGTTGCCGTCATCCGCGTCGGCGGCATGACCGAGATCGAGGTGAAGGAGCGCAAGGACCGCGTCGATGACGCGCTGAACGCGACCCGCGCTGCGGTGCAGGAAGGCATCGTCGTCGGCGGTGGCGTGGCTCTGGTCCAGGCGACCAAGGCGCTGGAAGGCCTGGAAGGCGCGAACGCCGACCAGAACGCCGGCATCGCCCTGATCCGCCGTGCCCTGGAAGCCCCGATGCGCCAGATCGCCGAGAACGCCGGCGTCGACGGCGCCGTGGTTGCCGGCAAGGTGCGCGAGTCGGACGACAAGACCTTCGGCTTCAACGCGCAGACCGAGGAATACGGCGACATGTTCAAGTTCGGCGTGATCGACCCCGCGAAGGTCGTCCGCACCGCGCTGGAAGACGCCGCCTCGGTGGCCGGTCTGCTGATCACGACCGAAGCTATGATCGCCGAGAAGCCCGAGCCCAAGGCCGCCGCCGGCGGCATGGGCGGCGGCATGGGCGGCATGGGCGGCATGGACATGATGTGATCCATCCGCTTGACCGCACGGTCGAGTGAAAAGGGAAAGGCCGCCCCACGGGGCGGCCTTTTTCTTCGTATTCCAAGGATTAGCAAGAGAGAGTATTCAAACAGGATGCATAAAACAGAGCACCTCTTTTAATCTTGACAGACGAATGATTTTGCGCGTCATTATAGTAGCCTGCGTATGATTCAATATTGGGCAAAATCACAGAAAAAGGACTCATCTTGGATTTTGCATTAGTGCAATTAGCTTTGATTTTTATGCCCGGACTTATCTGGGCAAATATCGACGCAAAATACGGAGCTGGCCTCAAGCCGTCGGAAACAGCTTTATTAATTAGGGCATTCCTATTCGGCATGACCACCTATGCCACTTTATTTATTATATATTTATGGCAAGGATACTCTTTTGCTTATCCCTCGCTTGGTAGTGATCGCGAAAAACTAGATCTGATTCAGCTAAGGGACGAAATATCTTGGTCCATTCCTTTGTCTTTCACGCTGTCTATACTGTGGTTATGGGCAGTGCGATTTCGAATATTGATGAAGTTGTTGCATTTAATTGGAGCTACGCGTCGATACGGAGATGAAGATGTTTGGAGTTATACGTTCAACTCTGATCAGGCTCACGTAGAATACATACACTTTCGAGACGTCGATAATGGCTATATCTTCGCAGGATGGGTAAATACCTATTCGGAAAATGAGGAGTACAGAGAGCTTCTGCTGCGAGATGTCATTGTTTATAGCGACGATGGAACAAGAATTTCTTGCACACCATACTTGTATATCTCGCGCCCAAAGAGCAACATATGGATAGAATTTCCATATCGGTCTGAAGGGGATAAAGATGTCCGACAAGAAGCCGACGATCAAAGTAGTGATCAGAGACGGTAGTGTAGTAAAAGGTGGAACTAACACAACATCAAAGGTAACTACACGACCACCGCCGCCTACACCGACAAAACCAAAGAAATAGGTCTATTGGTGATGTGAAGGTATAAGGTCAGGGTGGAGCCATGCCTCACCCCACCACCGCCTCGACGCCCAGCGCGCCCGCCAGCGCCTTCAGGCGGGACTCGGCGACCTCGCCCATCAGGTCGCGGCCGGCCTTTGTCAGGTTCAGCGTCAGCTTTCCCGCCTCGTGGTCCAGGGTCAGTGTGCCCGCCTCGTTGGGGTCGCCGATGGCGAACATGGCGCCGAAGCGCATCGCGCGGCCCAGGATCTCGGCATCGCGGATCTCGTCCTCGGACAACAGCTTCAGAAGCGGCGTGATCAGGGTCGAGGCCGCGCGGCCATTCTTGTAGCGGTGCAGCAGCGCCAGTCCGAGGAAGACCCGCTCGGGATGGGACAGCGCAGCCAGGTTCGAACGCGTGACATTGTCGAAACAGGCCTCGGCGCGATAGTCGGGGTGGGCGCGCCAGCTCGTGTCATGCAGCAGGCAGGCTGCGCGGATCAGTCGTTCGCGGTTGGGCGAGACGCCGGGAAAGACCGGCAGCAGGAACTGGAACAGCTTCTTGCCGGTCCCCGGCATCCGCGCCATCTGGCGCTCCATGAAGCGCGCGGCCTCGAGCAGCGGGTCACGCTTGCGGATGCTGTCGGACATCTGCTCATACAGCAGCCCCTCGCGGATGCCGTAGGAGCTGACGGCGATCTCGGCGGGCTGGAAGGTCAGCACAAGCTGCCGCAGCACCTGCACGGCCAGCGGCACCAGCTCCAGCCGGCTCAACGAGATGCCGGTGCGCGACTTGAGGTCCGACAGGCTCTCGTTCCCGATCCACTTGACCGTGGCCAGCACATCGTCGGGGCTCATGCGGTATTCGTGCAGCACGGTCATCGGATAGCCGCGGCGTTCCATGTCCAGCCGCGCGATCGCCCGCCATGACCCGCCGACCAGGTAGATGCGCTCGTGATCGCGGCTGACGGCTTCGACCAGCCCGTCCATGATCTTCTCGATATGCCGCCGGAGCGCCTTGCCCTCGATCTGCTGCAACCGGAACGGCCCCAGCGGAGAGGTCACGCGCCGCCCGATCTGGCCGCCCCCGACCTCGGCCAGTTCCATCGAGCTTCCGCCGATGTCGCAGACCAGTCCCCGGGCGTCCGGCCAGCCCAGCATCACGCCCTGGGCCGACAGACGCGCCTCTTCCTCGCCATCAATCACCATCAGCTTGAGCCCGGTCTGCCGGGCGACGGCGCGCTGGAAGGCGGGACCGTCCTCGGCCTCGCGCACCGCGGCGGTAGCGACGCAGGTCAGCGCCTCGATCCCCATGCTGCGGGCCAGCGCGGCAAAGCGCTTCAGCGCCGCCATGCCCCGGACAGCGCCCTCGGGGTTCAGCCGGCCCGTGGTGACAAGCCCCTGCCCCAGCCCCGCCATGACCTTCTCGTTGTAGAAATAGGCCGGGCTGCGGGCCGCGCCGTCGAAGACCACCAGCCGGATCGAGTTCGAGCCGACATCCACCACGCCCACCCTTGCCAGTTCGCGCATGGACCGCACGGGCAGGCCATGCTTGCCGAAGGGGGACACTTTGTGGCCGCTTGTCGTGGTCACGTTCATCGCTTGTCTTTCCGGTTGGCGGCACGCCCGAGGGTCATGCCGCGGTCAGGGTCACTCGCTGGCGTGCGTCAGCGCCGGCACGTCGCCCGCCCCCGCGGTCCCCCGCCCCGACAGGGAGGGGTTTTCCATGAAGAAGCGGTGGCAGTCGAACAGGTCGTCACGGTCTTCCGGAAGATGACGCAGATACCGGCCATCGGGTTGCAGAATCCAGCTCTGCGCCTCGTCGGCCATGTTGGCGGCCATGATCTGGCTGGTGATCTGCGCCTTGACGGTGTCGTTCAGGCATTCGACCAGGGTTTCCACCCGGCGCGCCAGGTTCCGGTCCATCCAGTCGGCCGAGCTGATGAAAACCCGGGCCTTGCGCGACGGCAGGCCGTAGCCGTTGCCGAAGCAGACGATGCGGCTGTGTTCCAGGAAGCGCCCGACGATGGACTTCACGCGGATGTTGTCGGACAGCCCCGCGATGCCCGGACGCAGCCCGCAGATGCCGCGGATGACCAGGTTGATCTTCACCCCGGCCGAGGAGGCCGCGTAAAGCGCCTCGGTCACGTCCGTCTCGACGAGGCTGTTCATCTTGGCCCAGATCTCGGCCGGGCGGCCGCGCCGGGCGAACTCGGCCTCGCGTGCGATCAGGTCCAGCAGCGTGGACTTGAGATCGATGGGGCTGATGGCCAGGTTCTCCAGCCCGTCGGGCTGGACGTAGCCGGACAGGTAGTTGAAGACCTTGGCCGCGTCCCGCCCCAGCGCCGCGTCGCAGGTGAACAGCGACAGGTCCGTATAAACCCGCGCCGTGATCGGGTGATAGTTGCCGGTGCCGAAATGGGTGTAGGTGACCAGCCGGTCGCCCTCGCGCCGGACGACCGCGCTCATCTTGGCGTGGGTCTTCAGCTGCATGAAGCCATAGCTGACATGCGCCCCCGCGCGTTCCAGCCGGCGGCTCTGGCGGATGTTTGCGGCCTCGTCGAAGCGGGCTTTCAGCTCGACCAGCGCCATGACCGACTTGCCGCTTTCGGCGGCCTCGCACAGCGCGTCCACGATCGGGCTGTCGCGGCTGGTGCGATACAGCGTCTGCTTGATCGCCACGACATCGGGGTCCCGCGCCGCCTGGTTGAGGAAGCGGATGACCATGTCGAAGGTTTCGTAGGGGTGGTGCAGCAGCATGTCCTTCTGCCGGATCGCCGCAAACAGGTCGCCGTGATGATCCTGCACCCGTTCCGGCACGCGCGGCGTGAAGGACGGCCATTGCAGGTCTCGGCGGCTGTCCAGCACCAGCTCGCGCACGTCGGCCATGCCCAGCAGGCCCTCGACCTCGACGGTGGCGTCGGGGCCGACGCCCAGTTCCTGCATGATCATGCGGCGCAGCCGGTCGGGCGCGCCCGCCGTGATCTTCAGCCGTACGACCTCGCCCCGGCGGCGGCGCTTCAGCGCGGTCTCGAACTCGCGCACCAGGTCCTCGGCCTCGTCCTCAAGCTCCAGGTCGCTGTCGCGCAGCACGCGGAAGCCGCAATGGCCGATGTCCCGATAGCCGGGGAACAGCGTCGGCAGGTGCATCAGCAGCAGGTCTTCCAGCCGCACGAAACGCTGCCCGCCCGGCAGGGCGATGAACCGCGTGAGTTGGGTCGGGATCGGCAGAAGCGCCTGCATCTGCCGCCCGTCGGATTCCCGCGCCAGTTCCAGCGCCAGGCTGAAGCCGGTGTTGGGGATGAAGGGAAATGGATGCGCCGGGTCGATGGCCAGCGGCGTCAGGACAGGGAACACCTGCTCGGTGAAATGCTGGCGCAGGAAGGCCGCCTCGGCCCGGGTGATGCGCGATCGGGACAGGATCACGATGCCCGCCCGTTCCATCTCGCGCCGGAGCTTGTTCCAGACGGTCTGCTGCGCCCCCATCAGGCGGCGCGCGTCGGCGTTGATCAGCGTCAGCTGCTCGGCGGGCGGAAGGCCGTCGTCCGAAGGCGTGGCGTTGCCTTCCCGCACCAGCTCGCGCAGGCCGGCGACGCGGACGGTGTAGAACTCATCGAGGTTGGTGGCCGAGATCGACAGGAAGCGCAGCCGCTCCAGCAGGGGAACGCGAGGGTTCCGCGCCTCGTCCAGCACCCGCCAGTTGAAGGACAGCCAGCTGAGTTCGCGGTTGAAGAAGCGGGCGGGCCCCGCCGGCGTGCCCTCGGGCATGCTGCGCGCTGGCGGGAACGGGCACTTCAGGAAATCGGCCTGGGTCATGACAGGGTTGATGCCGCGATTCCATTGGCCTTGCAACTCGTGCCGAGAGCCGCAGCCCGACGACATGCCGCCGCCCAAACTTCTTCCTGACGGAAATACCCTCCGGGGGTGCGGGGGTGGAAAACCCCCGACTGCAGCGGCGCCGTCTCAACCGGCGTGCGCGCCCAGGCGCCCCAGCGCCGCCATCGCCAGGGGCCGCGTCACCGCGCGTCCCTCGGACAGCGCGTCGCGGTCGATCTCGGCCACCAGCCTGCGGGCCAGGCCGAGATCGCGGTCCATGTGGCGCACCAAAGCCTCGATCACGCCCGGCCCCGGTGACAGCTGCCGGTCGGCGAACAGCTTGACCAGCACCGCCGTCAGCAGGTGCTCGTCGGGCGGGTCCAGCCGGACCAGCGCGGTCGAGGCCATGCGCGAGGCCAGGTCCGGCAGCGCCAGCCCCCAGTCGCGCGGCGGCGTGCGCGCCGTGATCAGCAGCAGCGCGCCCCGCTCGGCGGAAAGGTTCCACAGGTGGAACAGCGCCAGTTCCGCCCCCGCCGCGCCGCCCGCGCGATGGGCGTCCTCGATCACCAGCGCGCCGTCCGGCTGGACCAGCGTATCGGCGATCTCGGGCCGCAGGGCCGAGGCCCGCATCCGCTGCGCCCCGTTCTCGGCCGCCCAGAAGGCCGCGAGATGCGACTTGCCCGAGGCTTCGGGCCCCACCAGCAGCAGCCGTCCCTGCGGCCAGTCGCGCGGCCGGTCCAGCAGCGCCAGCGCCTCGGCGTTTGCAGGCGCGGGCAGGAAATCGGCGCGCGACAGCGCGGGCGGGGTGCGAAGATCCAGCGTCAGTTGGCGCGCCACGGGTGTCACACCTTCCGGCCGTCTTCGATGATCTCGGCGGCGGTTCGGGGGGCGTTCCGCTCCTCTGGGTCCGCGGGGTCGGTGCCGTCGGGCGTGCGCCCGCCCCAGGTCTTGACGCGGGCATGGGGCTGTCCGGTGCCCAGCGCGGGCGGGGCGTCGGGCCATTTCACCTCGACCTCGGCCACGGCGACGCGGGCCCCGTCGCTTTCGGCGGCCTCGACGGCGGCGATATGCGCCTCGTCGCGGGCCGATTCGATCCGCGCCTCGCGCACGGCCGCGTCATGGCTGCGCTGGGCCGAGGCGACCCGGCGGGCGACGGTGCCGCGCGGCGCCAGTTCGACCAGCGTGGGGGTGGGCACGGGCGCAGGCGCCTCGGCCCCGGTGTAAAGGGGGCTGACCTTGTAGCGATCGACCGAGTAGCGCACGATCACCCCGACCGCCGCGCCGAGGGGCACGGCGACCAGCAGCCCGACAAAGCCGAACAGCGTGCCGAAGACGCTGAGCGCCAGCATCAGCCAGACCGGGTGCAGCCCGACATGGCCGCCCACGATCTTGGGCTGAAGGTAGTTCCCTTCCAGCATCTGCCCCGCGACGAAGATGCCCGCGACGGCGATGATCCGCTCGGGCTCTCCCCAGAAGGTGAACAGCGCGACGCCGATCGAGATCACGCCGCCCACCAGCGTGCCCACATAGGGAATGAAGGACAGCGAGGCCGCCGAGACGCCGATGACGATGCCGAAGGGCAGCCCGGCCAGCGCCAGCCCGACCGAGTAGAAGACGGCCAGGATCAGGATCACCACCGCCTGCCCCCGCACGAAGCCCGAGATGCTGTCGTCGATCTGGCGGGCAAGCCCCCGCAGCGTGTCCAGATGGGGGCGCGGAAGCAGCGCGTCGATGCGGCGCACCATCCGGTCCCAGTCGAGCAGCATGTAGAAGGCCACCACCGGAGCGATTACCAGCACCATCACGAAGCCGATCACGCCGTTGATCGACCCCATGACGGTGCCGACGATGGTGCCCATGCTGGATGCGACGGTCGTGCGCGCCTGTTGCAGCGCGTTGTCCACGAAGCCGCCGTCAGGGAACAGGTGGGGATAGCGGCTCTGCACCACGGCCTGAAGGCGGTCGATCATGGCGGGCGTCGTTTCGACAAGCTGCGTGCCCTGCCGGATCAGCAGCGGCACCAGCCAGACCAGCGCGGTCGCCAGCGCCAGGACGGCCAGCCCGGTGATCAGCACGACGGCCAGCACGCGAGACACGCCCGCGCGTTCCAGCCGGTCCACCACGGGATCAAGAAGATAGGCGATCGCCATGCCCAGCACGAAAGGCATGATCGCGGCGCCCAGAAGCCAGAGGACCAGCGCCAGGACCAGCGCCACCGCCCCCCACCAGATGGCCTGCTTGCTGCCGGCAAACCGCATTGCGCGTGCTCCGTTCAGGGTGTCGGGCGATGATCGTCCCGGCCGGTGCTGCCGGCCCGCCTTCTGTTTGTCCCGCCGGGCCGCGCGGCGCAAGCGCCTCGGCGCACGGGCGTTGCCCCTCGGGCGGCGATCCGGTAACCGGTCCGGGCAACTCGGCAAAGGTCCCGCCCCATGCGTCTGTCGCGCTATTTCCTGCCCGTCCTCAAAGAAAATCCCTCCGAGGCCCAGATCGTCAGCCACCGGCTGATGCTGCGCGCGGGGATGATCAAGCAGCAGGCGGCCGGCATCTATTCCTGGCTGCCGCTGGGGCTGAAGGTCCTGCGCCGGATCGAGCAGATCGTGAACGAGGAACAGCAGCGCGCGGGCCACATCCCCCTGCTGATGCCGACGCTGCAATCGGCGGACCTGTGGCGTGAATCCGGCCGCTACGACGATTACGGCGAGGAGATGCTGCGCATCACCGACCGCCACAAGCGCGAGATGCTGTACGGCCCCACCAACGAGGAGATGATCACCGACATCTTCCGGGCCCATGTGAACAGCTACAAGGACCTGCCGCTGACGCTGTACCACATCCAGTGGAAGTTCCGCGACGAGATCCGCCCCCGCTTCGGCGTCATGCGCGGCCGCGAGTTCCTGATGAAGGACGGCTACAACTTCGACCTGACCAAGGAAGACGCGCTGCACGCCTATAACCGGCATCTTGTCAGCTACCTGCGGACCTACGAACGCATGGGACTGCAGGCGATTCCGATGCGCGCCGATTCCGGCCCCATCGGCGGCGAAGACACGCACGAGTTCCTGGTGCTGGCCGAGACGGGCGAATCCGAGGTCTTTTACGACAACCAGATCACCGACCTGACTTTCGGCGACCGGCAGATCGACTATGACGACCACGCCGCCTGCGCCGCCGTGCTGGAAGAGTTCACCAGCCGCTATGCCCGCACCGACGAGACCCATGACGAGGCGCTGTTCGCCCAGATCCCCGAGGAACGCCGCAAGTCGGCGCGCGGGATCGAGGTCGGCCAGATCTTCTACTTCGGCACCAAGTATTCCGAACCGATGGGCGCCACAGTGGTCGGCCCGGACGGAAGCCGCACCCCCGTCCACATGGGTTCGCACGGCATCGGCGTCAGCCGCCTGCTGGGCGCGATCATCGAGGCGAGCCACGACGACAAGGGGATCATCTGGCCCGAAGGCGTGACGCCCTTCCATGTCGGGCTGGTCAACCTCAAGCAGGGCGACCCGTCCACCGACAGCGCCTGCGAGGCGCTGGAGCGCGAGCTTTCCGCGCGGGGCCTCGAGGTGCTGTATGACGACCGCGACGAGCGCGCAGGCGCCAAGTTCGCCACCATGGACCTGATCGGCCTGCCTTGGCGGATCACCGTCGGGCCGCGCGGACTTGCGAACAACGTGGTCGAGCTGACCAACCGCCGCACCGGCGAGTCGGTCGAGATTTCCGCCTCCGAGGCGGTGTCGCGCCTGAGCGACATCTATGCCCCGGTCTTCGCGGCGGCCTACAAGCCGTGACGGGACTGCTCCGCCTGATCCTGGCGCTGGGCTTCGCGGTGGCGCTGTCCCAGTTCCCGGCCTTCTCGGACCAGTATGTCCAGAGGCTGGGCGGTCAGGCGGACGCGCTGCAGAAGGTGGCCGCCGAGTTCGACGCCAGTGCCGACCGCGCCGGGCTGACCCGACAGGCCGCACTGGAGGAGCTGGCGGGAACGCAGTTCCTCGATTCCCACGGGCAGGACATGGGGCGCGTCTTCACGCGCCTCGCGCGGATCGAGAGCGACCTGGGCCTGCTGCGCTCGGCCTCGGCGCTGGAGCGCATCGCCCTGCCCCACCGGATGCGCGACGCCGAGACGCTGGCCGCGACCTGGGGCGACTTCCGCCCGGCCCTGCCGCTGACCGCCGCGGGCTTCTGGGCCACGGGCCTCGGCTTCCTGCTGGGATGGATGATTGGCGGCCTGCTGGCCCGGCTGTTCCGGCGCGAGGAACAGGACAGCTGGACCTGACGGTTCCTGCGCGCGGCGGGCCGGGCACGGGTGATCCCCGCGCCCGAGCCCTCAGGCCAGTTCGCCCTCGAGCGAATTCGGCGCGCTGGCCCTGATCCTGACCTGCACGAGATCGCCCACCTGCGCCTGCGGCGCATGGACGAAGACCGAGTGCAGGTAGTCCGACTTGCCGACCAGTTGCCCCGGCAGCCGGCCCGGCTTCTCGAACAGCACGCCCAGCGTCCGCCCCACCATCGAGTCCTGCGCGGCCTTCTGCTGGCGGTTCAGCAGGGCCTGCAACTCCTGCAACCGCGCGTCGGCCACGGCGTCCTCGACCATCGGGCGGTCGAAGGCGGGCGTGCCGGGACGCGGGGAATACTTGAAGCTGAAGGCGGTGCCGAAGCCCACCTGTTCCACCAGCCGCAGGGTGGCGGCATGATCCTCGTCCGTCTCGCCGGGGAAGCCCACGATGAAGTCCGAGGTCAGCATGATGTCCGGACGCGCCGCGCGGATGCGGTCGATCAGGCGCAGGTACTGCTCGGCCGTGTGCTTGCGGTTCATGGCCTTGAGGATGCGGTCCGACCCCGACTGCACCGGCAGGTGCAGGTAGGGCATCAGCTGGGGCACGTCCCGATGCGCCTCGATCAGGTCGTCGGCCATGTCGTTGGGGTGGCTGGTCGTATAGCGGATGCGGTCGAGGCCATCGATGTCCGCCAGCGCCCGGATCAGCGTGCCGAAGCCCGCCATCCCCTCGCCATGCCAGCCGTTGACGTTCTGGCCCAGCAGCGTGATCTCGCGCACGCCGCGCGCCACGAGGTCGCGGGCTTCCGTCAGGATGCGCTCGGCCGGGCGGCTGACCTCGGCGCCGCGGGTATAGGGAACGACGCAGAAGGCGCAGAACTTGTCGCAGCCCTCCTGCACGGTCAGGAAGGCCGCGGGCGCGCGGCGTGTGGCGGCGCGCTGCGGCAGGTGGTCGAACTTGTCCTCGGCCGGGAAGTCGGTGTCCACGGCGGGCGCCTCGCCCCGCGCCATGGCGGGCAGGCGGTGATAGGCCTGCGGGCCCACGACAAGGTCCACCAGCGGCATCCGGCGGATGATCTCGTCCCCCTCGGCCTGGGCCACGCAGCCCGCGACACCGATCTTGAGGTCCGGCCGCTCGGACTTGAGCGGCTTCAGCCGCCCGAGGTCGGAATACAGCTTCTCGGCCGCCTTCTCCCGGATGTGGCAGGTGTTCAGCAGCACCATGTCCGCGTCCTCGGCGCGGTCCGTCTGGACATAGCCTTCCGCGCCCATGGCCTCGGCCATGCGCTGGCTGTCATAGACGTTCATCTGGCAGCCGTAGGTCTTGATGAACAGCCGCTTGGGGGTCTGGTCGGTCATGGCGCGCTTTCCGTGGAATCCGGCACATATAGCGCCACCCCTCCCTCAAGGAAAGCGCGGGCGTCAGCCCTCGGAGCCCTCGGCCGCCAGCTTCTCGGCCAGGAAATGCGCGGCCTTCTGCCACGATTCGTCATTGTCGCCCCGGAAGCTGAGTTCCGTGTGCGTGACCAGCCTTTCGCCTTCCAGGTCCACGAGGCTGGCGAAGGCCTGAAGGATCAGGGTGCTGGTCTTCTGCACGACGATGAACAGCCCCCGCTCGGCTCCCCGTTCGCGCAGGGCGGTGACAAGGCAGTCGGTCGTCTCGCGCGGGCAGGCGTCGGCGATGTCCTTGCGGCTGACCAGCGCGCCGGACAGTTCGTCGGCAAGGATGCCCTCCATCAGCGCGATGCGGCGGTCGTGGTCGGACTGCTGGTCCCGCGCCTCGCGCGAGGTGTCCAGCATCTTGACCGGCGGGATCGCCAGATCCTGCGCCACAAGCGGCATCGGCACCAAGGCCAGCGCCAGGACAAGCTTCCGCATGGCATCCTCCTCCAGACCCACCCGCGCAGGATGGTCCCGCGCGCAGAGCCGCAAAAGCCCGACCAATGTCCTAGGCGGGCAGCCTGCCGGACGCGCGCTGCAGATCGCCGCCCGGGCCTTTGTTGAACCCGGCGGCCGCCCCGGCTAGCCTGTGGCCAGCACATCGGAGGCGATCATGGACGACAAGAGCTGGGCGGCGCGAGCCAGGGAATATTCGATGTACGGCTTCACCGACATGCCCAGTGTCGAAGACCGGGGCACGATCGTCCTGACCCGTGGCGAGGGGCCCTATGTCTTTGACACTCAAGGGCGCAAGTGGCTCGATTCGAACTCGGGGCTGTGGAACATGGTCGCGGGCTTCGACCATCCGGGGCTGATCGAGGCCGCCAAGGCGCAGTACGACCGCTTCCCCGGCTATCACGCCTTCTTCGGACGGATGTCGGACCAGACGGTGATGCTGTCGGAAAAGCTGGTCGAGGTTTCTCCCTTCCGGCGCGGCAAGGTGTTCTACACCAACTCGGGGTCCGAGGCGAACGACACCATGGTCAAGATGCTGTGGTTCCTGCACCGGTCCGAGGGCAAGCCGCAGCGCCGCAAGATCCTGACGCGCTGGAACGCCTATCACGGCGTCACCGCCATCTCGGCCAGCATGACCGGCAAGCCCTACAACGAGGTCTTCGGCTTGCCGCTGGACGGCTTCATCCACCTGACCTGCCCGCATTTCTGGCGCTACGGAAACCCCGGCGAATCCGAGGCCGAGTTCGTCGCCCGCCTTGCGCGCGAGCTTGAGGACACGATCCAGCGCGAGGGCGCCGACACCATCGCGGGCTTCTTCGCCGAACCGGTGCAGGGCGCGGGCGGCGTGATCCCCCCGGCCAAGGGCTATTTTCAAGCGATCCAGCCGATCCTGAAGAAGCATGGCATCCCCTTCATCGCCGACGAGGTCATCACCGGCTTCGGCCGCACCGGCAATACCTGGGGTTGCCAGACCTACGACTTCGTTCCCGACGCGATCATCTCCTCGAAGAACCTGACCGCCGGGTTCTTCCCGATGGGCGCGGTGATCCTGGGGCCGGAACTCAGCGACCGGCTGGACGCCGCCATCACGCCGATCGAGGAGTTCCCGCACGGCTTCACCGCCTCGGGTCACCCGGTCGGCTGCGCCATCGCGCTGAAGGCCATCGACGTGGTGATGAACGAGGGACTGGCGCAGAACGTCATCGACAAGGCCCCCCGGATGGAGGCCGGCCTGCGCGACATCATGCAGCGCCACGCCAACATCGGAGAGTTGCGCGGCGTCGGCTACATGTGGGCGCTAGAGGCCGTGAAGGACCCCGAGACCCGGCAGCCCTTCCCGGGCCACCTGTCGGTCAGCGAGCGGATCGCCAACACCTGCACCGACCTGGGCCTGATCTGCCGGCCGCTGGGGCAGTCGATCGTGCTCTGCCCGCCCTTCATCCTGACGGATGCGCAGATGGACGAGATGTTCGAAAAGCTCGACGCCGCCCTGACGCGGGTATTCGACGGGCTGCGCGCCGAAGGGCAGGCCTGAGCGGTTCCGACCGCCGCCGCCTGCCCTTGGATGCGTTGACCCTAGATCATGGGGCGGCTAGGTCACGTCGCGACTGACGCCATCAGGATCCCAGCCTTGTCCCAGCCCTCCACCGCCCTGCTGATCGCGGGCATGCACCGCAGCGGCACCTCGTTTCTCGGGGAAAGCTGCGGCGCCCTTGGGTTCACCCTTCCGCGCGACGCGGGCGGCCCGGCCGAGGATAACCCGCGGGGCCATTTCGAGCCGCAGGCCATCGTCGCCCTGAACGACGCGATCCTGGCGGAACGGGGGTCGTCCTGGCTGCGGATCGGCCCGGTGGACCTGCCCGCGCCCGACGATGCGATGCTGTCGCGCATGGACGCGGCCGTGGAACAAAGCTTCGCCGACGCGGCGCGCATCATGGTGAAGGATCCCAGGCTTTCCCTGACCCTTCCCCTGTGGCGCGCCTGGCTTGAGGCCCGTAGCGTCCGGGCAGCGGTCCTGATCGCCCTGCGCGACCCGCGCGAGGTCGCCCACTCGCTCGCCCGCCGCAACGGCTTCGGCGCGGATGCGGCGATGCTGTCCTGGGTCAACCATACGCTCGGATCGGTCGAAGGCTCGGAAGGGCTGCCGCGCCAACTGGTCCTGTTTCCCGACTGGACCGGCGACCCTGCCCCAACACTCGCGCGAATCGCGGAACTGTTCCAGGACGACCTGCCCCCCGACGCCCAAGCGCGCGTGGCCGAAACCTTTCTGCCCGATGCCGTCCATGGCCGGGGCGAGGCCGCGGCCTCGGAGCGGCCGGTCGAGCAGCTGGCGCTGGACCTGTTTGCCGTGCTGGCCAAGGCCGCCGGACGCGGCGAGGTTCCGGGCATCGCCGAGCTTGACCCATATCGCGACCGCTTCGCCGCCCTGTCGGGCGCCGCACGTGCCGTCGAGGACGCTTATGCCCAGCAGATCATCGACACCCAAACCGAGATCGCGGCGCTGGACCAGCGGCGGGCGCAATTGGAACGCGACGTGGCGGACCGGCTGTCGGATGCCGAGGCCCTTGCCCAGCGCATCCGCGCGACGGAACACCAGCGCGACGAGGGTCTTGCCGAGCTGACCGAACAGCTGCGCGCGACCGAGGCCCAGCGCGACGACATCCTGGAACGGCTGAGCGAGCAGCTGCGCGCCACCGAGACCCAGCGCGACGAGGCCATCTCCGAGATGACCGAGCAGCTGCGGGCGACCGAGGCACAGCGCGACGAGGGCCTTGCCACCCTCAACAACCAGTTGCAGGCCACCGAAGCGCAGCGCGATCAGGCCGTGGCCCAGTTGCGGTCGACCGAGGCCCGGTGGAACGAGATCGTCGGGCTGGCGGATGCCGCGCGCGAGCAGGCCCGGATGCTGCAGTCCCAGCTTGCTGTCACCGAGGCGCAGCGCGACGAGATGGCGGACATCGCCGAGGCCCGCTGGACCACCATCGAGGAACTGCAGGACCACGCCGCGCAGCTGCAGGCGCATCTGCAGGCAACCGAGCAGACCCTCGCCACGACCGCCGCCTTCCTCGAGAAAGAGCGTGAGACCATTCTGAAGCCCATCTATCGCCGCCTTTACTGACTGGGGGGCCGGTCCATGCGGCGCGTGCTGCCGGGCGGCGCCGTCGAGCGGCTGAAGCGCCGCCTGCCCGTGCCGGGGGGCATCCCCCGCGCGCTCGCCTTCTCTCCCGTCCAGGCGCAGCCCGCCGCCACGGGCGGCTATGCCTCGGTCCCGGCGCGGGCCGGCGACAAGCCCGACATCTTCGTGCTGTCGATCATCAACTGGGACTTCCGCATCCAGCGCCCCCAGCACCTCGCCACCCGCATGGCGGCGGAAGGTCACCGCGTCTTCTACATCGAAATGGAGCAGAACCCGCGCGAGGGCACCGTGCGCGAGGTGGCGCCGGGCGTCCATGTCGTGCGACTGCCGAACCGGGGGATGCGGGGGCTTCAGTCCTATACCGGGGTGCCCACGCCTTCTCAGGCCCGCGCCTGGATCAACCACTTCCACGCGCTGGCCGATGCCATCGCGGCCTCGCCCGTGGCCCATGTCGTGATCGAACATCCCTACTGGTGGAACCTGGCCAGGCACCTGTCGCCCGAATACCAGATCACCTTCGACTGCATGGACGACATCGGCGGCTTTTCCAACACCGAGCCGCATGTGCTGGAAGCCGAGCTGGACATGATCGCGCGGGCCGACAAGATGGTCGTCAGCTCGCAGTACCTGTTCGACAAGTTCAGCCCGATCCGCGACGTGGTGATGGTCCGCAACGGCACGGACGTCAGCCACTTCATCGACGACAGCCAGGCCCAGGCGCCCGGCTGGCTGACGGGCAAGCTGAAGCCCGGCACGATCCGCGTGGGCTATGTCGGCGCCATCGCGGAATGGTTCCACACCGACCTGCTGGAAGCGGTGGCCCGCGCCAACCCCGATTTCGACATCCACCTGTGCGGCGCGGTCACGGCCGAGGCCCCGCTGCGGCTGGGGAACCTGCCCAACGTCACGCTGCACGGCGAGATCCCCTACGGCGACGTCCCCGCCTTCCACCGGCAGATGGACGTGCTGATCATCCCCTTCCAGCTGCTGCCGATTATCAAGGCCTGCGACCCGGTCAAGTTCTACGAATATTCGGCGGTGATGCGGCCGACGGTCTCGACGTCGCTGCCCGAACTCGACCGCGCGGGCGAGCTGGTGTTCCGCGCCGACGACGCCCTCGCTTTCGCCGCCCAGATCCGCCACGCCGCCCCCTTGGCGCGCGATGCGGATTTCGGCCAGCGCCTGCGCCAGTACGCGCTGGACAACGCCTGGTCCTTCCGTGCCGCCGACATGCTGGCCGAGATGCGGCACGAGCCGAAGCTGTCCGTGATCGTCCTGCACTACGGTGCGGACACCGACATGACCCTGGCCACGCTGCACGCGATGCTGGGGCGCGGCGACGTTTATCCGAACCTGGAAGTCGTGCTTGTGGACAACGGCTCGACGCCCGAGGTGCTGGACATCCTGCGGGCCCGCGCGGCCGGCGACGACCGGATCGTCCTGGTCGAGAACGGAGAAAACCTGGGCTTCGCCCGCGGCAACAACCGTGGCATCGAGGCCGCCACGGGCGAGTTCGTGCTGCTGCTGAACAACGACACGTTCCTGGCACCCGGCGCGCTTCTGGCGATGGTCCGCCACCTCCAGCGCAACCCCGAGGTCGGCATCGTCGGCCCCATGACCAACAACATCGGCAACGAGGCGCGGATCGAGATCGCCTATGCCGACATGGACGCCATGGCCCGCGCGGCACGCGACCTCGCGACCGGCCACCGGGGACAATGGACCCCCATCCCGGTCTGTGCCTATTTCTGCGCCATGTTCCGCCGCGCGGACCTGGACCGGCTGGGCCACCTGCCCGAAATCTACGGACGCGGCATGTTCGAGGACGACGACCACTGCGCCACCTTCCACCAGGCGGGTCTGGTGACCGCGCTGGCCGAAGACGCCTTCTGCCACCACCACCTGTCGGCCACGTTCAACGCGCTGCCCTCGGGCGAGAAGCAGCAGCTGTTCGATAGGAACCGCGCGCTGTTCGAGGAACGCTGGGGCAAGTGGGTGCCGCACCGCTATCGGGACAGCCGCCCGCCCGCCAGCCTGCCCGGCGCGCGCTGACGCAGCCGGCCGAAAGCTCAGCCCATGCGCACCGTCATCATTCATTACCACATCTACAAGAACGCGGGCACGTCCTTCGACCACGTGCTGACGCACAACTTCGGCGACCGGCACGAACTGTTCGACGGCCCCTTCCCGTTCTTCACCATCGACCAGGAACAACTGGACCGCATCATCATGCGCCGCCTCAACGCGGTCGCCTTCTCGTCCCATCAGATCATGCTGCCGCCGCCCAGTTCGCTGGATTATCGCGCGCTGGCCGCGATCTTCGTGCGCAATCCGTTCCTGCGCATCGCCTCGATCTACCGCTTCAAGCGCGGGCCCGAACGCCCGGACGGCACGCCGCTGGGATCGCTGTCCCCGGCGGACCTCAGGGCCGAACTGGCGCGGCAAGCGCTTGAGATGCAGCGCGCCCAAAACCCCGGCCTTCCCGACGACAAGCTGCCCCCGCCCGAGCCGTTGCCCGCGCCCGAGTTCGACGTCACCTCGGCGGGCGATGCCGCGCGCGCGCATGACCTGGCGGGCTGGATCGACTATTGCCTCGGCTCGGCCGCCGACATCGGCAACATCTCGAATGCGCAGACGCGCTTCTTCGCCTGCCAGTTCCGCCTTCGTCCCGTCCACGCGCGCACCGAAGAGGGTATCGTTTACGACCTCGGCGCAGCCCTGCGAACGGTGGCCAGCGTCGAACTTCTGGGCCGGACCGAGCATTTCGAAGCGGACGTCGCCCGCTTCGGCGACATCCTGGCGCAGCATGGCGTGACCCTGCGCCTGCCCGAGGACACGCGCCACAACGTCACCCATGCCGCCGCCGACAGCACGGCCCAACGGGTCGAGGCCATGCTGTCCTCGCTGCCCCCTGCCCTGCGCGACCGGCTGATCGACGCCAACCGGCAGGACGTCGCACTTTATGACCGCGCCTGCGCGCTGATCGAACAGGACCACCGGGTATGACCAAGAAGATCCTCTGCACCGTCGGCACCCGCCCCGAGGCGATCAAGATGGCCCCGGTGATCCGGGCGCTGCAGGCCGACCCCGATTTCGACTGCCGGGTGCTGGCCACGGCGCAGCACCGGCAGATGCTGGACCAGGTGCTCGAGGTCTTCGGGATCACCCCCGACATCGACCTGGACATCATGCAGCCGGGCCAGACGCTGACCGGGCTGACGGGCCGCCTGCTGATCCGGCTGGAAGAGGTGCTTGCATCCGAGAGGCCCGACGCAATCCTGGCGCAGGGCGACACGACAACGGTGCTGGCCACGGCGCTCGCGTCCTTCTACGACCGCATCCCCTTCGGCCATGTCGAGGCGGGCCTGCGCACCGGCGACATCGCGAACCCCTTCCCCGAGGAGATGAACCGGGTCGTGGCCAGCCACCTGACCCGCTGGCATTTCGCACCCACGCGCTTTGCCGCCGACAAGCTGCTGGCCGAGGGTTATCCCGCCGCCGACGTCCATGTCACCGGCAACACGGTGATCGACGCGCTTTACCATGTCGCGGCGACCGACCCCGGCACGGGGCTGGACCTCGACCCGTCGAAGCGGCTGATCCTGATGACGCTGCACCGGCGCGAGAACTTCGGCGAACCCCTGCTGCGCATCTGCGACGCGCTGGCGCGGCTGGTGGCGGACAACCCGGACGTGCAGATGGTGCTGCCGGTCCATCACAACCCGAACGTCCGCGGCATCGTCCGCGAGCGCTTCGGCGCCATGGATCGCGTCATCCTGTGCGAGCCGCTGGACTACACCGCCTTCGTGGCGGCGATGAAGGCCGCGACCCTGATCCTGTCGGACTCGGGCGGCGTGCAGGAGGAAGCCCCGGCCCTCGGCAAGCCGGTCCTGGTGCTGCGCGAAACGACCGAGCGGCCCGAGGCGGTCGAGGCCGGCGTCACCAGGCTGGTGGGCACCCGGGCCGAGCCGATCCGTGCTGCGGCGCAGGAGCTGCTGGACGATCCTGCCGCCTATGCCGCAATGGCCCGGCGCGAGTCCCCTTACGGGGACGGGAAGGCGGCTGGCCGGATCGTCGAGACCCTGCGCCGCGACCTGCTGTAAGGCCGCGGGGCTGCGGGGCCGCCGGGGGCGGTGACCGCCTGTGCAGGCGACACCTCAGGGCGACCCCGCCCTTGCCCGCGCCAAGGAAATCCACGGCTTCGCACGGAACCACGCGATCCGAAGCGGACCGGGGGCCACGCCGTGCAGGGTGGAGGGGCAGGACCATCTGCCCGTCCGGCTTGTCCGCCACCCCTCGCCCCTCCAGATCAGGGGTTCCCTCTTTCGCTCTCCCTCTTCTCCTGCTCGGCGCGTCCACCTTTCACCTTCGCAGTCGCCGCGCCCGCGTTCTCCTCCGGCGCGCTTGCTCTCTCTCCCGCAAGCCTGCGGGTTCCGTTCAGACCCCACGCGCGCCGCACGGCGGGAGAGGTCCACAGCCGCGCGCCCACTGACGTCCGGTCGCTGGTCCAGCGCATCTGTCCATTTTCAAGCCAGCCGGCCAGGGCGCCGCTGCGGGCAAGACGGGACTGGTCCAGCAGCAGGCAGTCCCGCCCCTCTCCTTCCGGCGCAGGCGCCGCGAGGATGACGATGGCGTCCTTGGTGCAGGCCTGCGCAAGCCGCTCGCCCGCGCCCTTGCCGGAAAGGTGCACGATCCGCAGACCGCCAAGGCTGGCCTGACGGGCGCCCTTCTCACCTTGCCAGCCGGGGCGCGCCGCGGCCGCCTCGGCGGTGGCAAGGTCGCCATCCGCGCGCAGCCAGCTGTCGGCGACGAAGGCCCCGACAGGCTTCGACAGAACCCGTCCGGCAGCTGTCATCAGCCCCACGGCGCTGCCGTCCCCGGCGATCAGAAGATGAGGGCGCTCGGTTGTCATCCAGACCAGCGCCCCCGCCAGGACCATCATCCTGGCCAGCGCGGCAACGATGCGCGACAGTTGGCCACGCGCGCCATGCAGCGCCAGCAGCGCGACCGTCACACCGGTCCCGCCCAGGGGCACCGCCGCCCAGTGGGGCGCGGTCACCGTGACGACCGCACCGCCCCAGCCGGTCACAAGCTCGGCCACATGCAGCATCCAGCGAGTGCCAAGTCCCATCAGCCACAGCGCAGGCGTCGCCAGCCCCACAGGCGCAAGCAGAGCGGCGATCACGCCCGCGGGCATGACCAGCGCACCCATCACCGGCACGACCAGCAGGTTCGCCACCATCCCGTATTGCGCCGAGCGGTTGAAATAGGCTGCCGCCAGCGGCGAGGTCGCCAGCGCCGCGATCAGGGACGAGATCACCAGCAGCGCGACGCCCCTCAGGACCCAAGGCAGGGCCTGCGCCCGGCGCGACCATGCGGGGAACAGCAGGATCAGCGCAGAGGTGGCGGCAAAGCTCATCTGGAAGCCGGGCGTCACCAGCGCCTCGGGTGCGACAAGCAGGATCACCAGCGCCGCCAGCGCAACGGTGCGCAGCGAGATCGCGCGGCGGTCGGCCAGCACCGCCACAAGCATCACCGCGACCATCAGCCAGGCGCGCTCGGTCGGCACCCCGCCCCCCGAAAGCCACAGGTAGGCGGTCGCCACCACCAGCGCGACCAGCGCCGCGAGCTTGTGCACCGGCCGTCCCACCAGAAGGCCGACCGCCTGCACTCCCGCCAGGGCCAGCCTCAGCGCGGCATAAACGAAGCCCGCGAGCATGCTCATGTGCAGGCCCGAGATCGAGACGATGTGGTACAGGTTCGAGTCGCGCATCAGCTGGTTCGTGGCCTCTGCGATGCCCGAGCGGTCACCCGTCATCAGGGCCGCCGCGACCGCGCCCTCCTGCCCGCCGATCCCGCGCTGCATCGCGGCCGACAGCGCCAGCCGCACGGCGGTCGCGTCCAGGCGGCGCGTGGGCGCGCGCTCGACGGTCAGGATGGGGTTGCGGGTATAGCCGACTGCGCCCAGCCCATCGAAGAAGGCCGCGCGGCGGAAGTCGAAGCCATGCGGCTCGGCAGGGCCCGTCGGCGGGCCGAGATGGCCCGTCAGCATGACCCGGCTGCCCACCTGCGGCAGCGGGATGTCGCCGGTCAGGGACAGCCGCACGCGTTCCGGCGTCCGCGCGGGCGCGGTGTCGCGCAAGGTCACGCGGTCCAGCGTCACCCGCATCCGGTCGCGGGCGGAACGGTCGATCTGGACCACGCGGCCCTCGACGGGGCCGTAGTAGCGGTAATCCATCACCGGGGCCGCCACGAGATGCAGCCGCAGCCCCGCCGCGAGGAACCCCGTCAGCACCAGCGCCAGTCCCAGCCCGGCAAGGCGCAGCAGGTCGGCCCTGTCCCAGTCGAGCCGCCCCGCCATCGCCCGGCGCGGTGCCAGCCACGCCAGCCCCAGCGCCGCCAGCGCCCCCCCCAAGGCCAAGGCGTAATGCGGCAGGTCCGGTTCGACGTGCAGCAGGAACCAGCCGCCCACCCCGATTGCAACCAGCACCGGCGCCCAGACCAGCAGACCCGCGCGGGTCACCCGCTCGGCCGTGGGCAGAGTGTGCACGGTCCCGCGCGCCATCAGCGCGGCCCTCAGCGCCTGCCACCCGGCCCGCAACCGCCCGTCCGAAGGTGCCGCGTCGGTTGCCGTCAACCTTGTCCTTCCCCATCCTCGTCGCTTATCCCTGCCGCAACCCTATCCTCGCGGTCCTTTCCGAAAGGTTAACGACCGCCCGACCGACCTGCAGCAGGACCCGCCATGCCCCAATCCCCCGTCGTCACCCGCTTTGCGCCCTCGCCCACGGGCTATCTGCACATCGGGGGCGCGCGCACGGCCCTGTTCAACTGGCTGTTCGCCCGCGGCCGCGGCGGCAAGTTCCTGCTGCGGATCGAGGACACGGACCGCGCCCGGTCCACCCCCGAGGCCACGCAGGCGATCCTGGAAGGGCTGACCTGGCTCGGCCTCGACTGGGACGGCGAACCCGTCAGCCAGTTCGCCCGCGCCGACCGACATGCCGAGGTGGCACGGCAGATGATGGAGGCGGGCACCGCCTATCCCTGCTACACCACGCCCGCCGAGATCGAGGCCTGGCGCGCCGCGAACCCGAACCAGCCCTTCGTCAGCCCTTGGCGGGACTCGGACCCCTCGACCCGGCCCGACGCGCCCTTTGCGATCCGCCTGCGGGCGCCGCGCGAGGGGGTCACGGTCATCCATGACGCGGTGCAGGGGGACGTGACCTTCCGCAACGACCAGCTGGACGACATGGTGCTGCTGCGCTCGGACGGGACGCCGACCTACATGCACGCGGTGGTGGTGGACGACCACGACATGGGTGTCACGCATATCATCCGCGGTGACGACCACCTGACCAACGCGGCGCGGCAGGCGCAGGTTTATGCGGCGAATGGCTGGGACCTGCCGGTCTTCGCGCATATCCCGCTGATCCACGGCACGGACGGCAAGAAGCTGTCCAAGCGCCACGGCGCGGTCGGCCTGCATGAATATGCCGCGCTCGGATACCCGGCGGCAGCTATGCGCAACTATCTCGCGCGGCTGGGATGGAGCCATGGCGACGACGAGCTGTTCGATGACGCGCAGGCGATGGAATGGTTCGACCTGGGCGGCATCGGCAAGGCGCCTGCGCGGCTTGACTTCAAGAAGCTGGAGCATGTGTCCGGCCACCATATCGCGGCCATGAGCGACGAGGCCCTGCTGGCGGAACTGGCCGCCTTCCTGAAGGCCACGGACCAGCCTGCCCTGTCGCCCGTGCAGTTGCAGCGCCTGACGCCTGCGCTGGGCGTGCTGAAGCAGAAGGCTCGCACCCTGCCGCAACTGCTTGATCAGGCACGATTCGCCTTGATCGACCGGCCAGTCGCGGCGGATGACAAGGCGCGCGCGGCGCTTGATCCGGTATCCGTTGGTATACTCAAAGATTTGACCGCTGCGACGCAGCATGTTAATTGGACGCGAGACGATCTGGAGGCAGCGGCCCAGCGCATGGCCGAGTCGCACGGCGTCGGTCTGGGCAAGATCGCGGCACCCCTGCGGGCCGCTCTGGCCGGCCGCACCACGACCCCCAGCGTATTCGACATGATGCTGGCCCTGGGCCGCGACGAAACGCTCGCCCGCCTGGCAGACGCCACGGCGTGAGAGACCCCGACCTTATCGGCCCGGTTCGGGCCACTGGCGAGAAGGACTGAGTGATGGCCGAAGCGAAGACTGCCCGGATCATCGTTAACGACAAGGAACTCGACCTCCCGGTCCTGACCCCGACCGTGGGCCCGGACTGCGTCGATATCCGCAAGCTCTACGGCCAGGCCGATGTGTTCACCTTCGACCCCGGCTTCACCTCGACCGCATCCTGCGCCAGCGCCATCACCTATATCGACGGCGACAAGGGCGAGCTGTGGTACCGCGGCTATCCGATCGAGCAGCTGGCTCTCCACGGCCACCACCTCGAGACTGCCTATCTGCTGCTTTACGGCGATCTGCCGACCCCCAAGCAGATGGAAGACTTCGAGAACCGCGTCACGCGCCACACGATGGTGCATGAGCAGATGCACTACTTCTTCCGGGGCTTCCGCCGCGACAGCCACCCGATGGCGACCATGGTGGGCGTGGTCGGCGCGCTGTCGGCCTTCTACCACGACAGCCTCGACATCAACGATCCTTGGCACCGCGAGGTCGCCTCGATCCGCCTGATCGCCAAGCTGCCGACGATCGCGGCCATGGCCTACAAGTACTCGATCGGCCAGCCCTTCGTTTACCCGCGCAACGAACTGGATTACGCGTCCAACTTCCTGCACATGTGCTTCTCGGTCCCGGCCGAGGAATACAAGGTCGATCCGGCGCTGGCCCGCGCGATGGACCGCATCATGATGCTGCACGCGGACCACGAGCAGAACGCCTCGACCTCGACCGTGCGCCTGGCCGGCTCCTCGGGCGCCAACCCCTTCGCCTGCATCGCGGCGGGCATCGCCTGCCTGTGGGGCCCCGCGCATGGCGGCGCCAACCAGGCCTGCCTCGAGATGCTGCAGGAGATCGGCACCGTCGACCGCATCCCCGAATACATCAAGCGCGCCAAGGACAAGGACGATCCCTTCCGCCTGATGGGCTTCGGCCACCGCGTCTACAAGAACTTCGACCCGCGCGCGAAGATCATGAAGGAATCGGCGGACGAAGTGCTGGGCATCCTTGGCATCGAGGACAACCCGACGCTGCAGGTCGCCAAGGAGCTTGAGCGGATCGCGCTGGAGGACGAATACTTCGTCCAGAAGAAGCTTTACCCGAACGTGGACTTCTATTCGGGCATCATCCTGTCGGCGATGGGCTTCCCCACCGCGATGTTCACGCCTATCTTCGCCCTCAGCCGCACCGTGGGCTGGATCAGCCAGTGGACCGAGATGCTGGGCGACCCGGACAGCAAGATCGGCCGTCCGCGCCAGTTGTATGTCGGCCAGGACCGCCGGGACTACGTGCCCGTCGCCGACCGCTGAGGCGGTCCTGCCCGGACGGACGGCAGAAGGGGCCCTCGCGGCCCCTTTTCCATGAGTGTCGAAGCCGAGGCCGCGATGAACCTGCTGTTTGCCAATGACCGGCGCGGGGAATACCCGCGCAGCCTTTATGCCGAACAGAACCCGCCCCTTGCCCCCTTACCCCGTCTGCGCGGCGAGTCGAGGGCGGATGCGGTCGTGGTTGGCGGCGGCTACACGGGCCTGTCGGCGGCGCTGACGCTGGCCCGTGCGGGACGGCAGGTCGTGCTGCTGGAAGCGCAGCGGGTGGGCTTCGGCGCTTCTGGTCGGAACGGAGGGCAGCTCGGGTCCGGTCAGCGGCTCGAGGTGGACGAGCTTGAACGGTTGGCGGGCCGCGAGGCCGCGCGGCGGTTGTGGGACATGGCCGAAGAGGCCAAGGCACTGGCGCGCGCCTATGCCGCCGAGGCGGGCGTCGCGGTCCATGACGGCATCGCCCATGCCGCGCGGACGGCGCGCGAAGCCGCCCATGCCCGCCAGAACGCCGAACGGCTGGCGCGCGACTACGGCTATCCCCTTGTCCAGCCGCTGGACCGGCCGGGCCTGCGCGCGCTGGTCAAGTCGCCCCTTTACGTCGGCGGCGACGTGGACAGGGGCGCGGGGCACCTCGATCCGCTGGCACTGTCCCTGGGCCTCGCGCGCCTTGCAGCCGCGGCGGGCGTGCGCATCCACGAGGGCAGCCACGTCCACGCGATCCGCCATGCGGCGCGGGCGGGCGAGAAGACCATCGTGCAGACCGGCACGGGCCGGGTTCTCTGTGATCACCTCATCCTGGCCGCGAACGGCTATCTCGGCCGCCTGGACGAGGGCGTGGCGGCGCGGGTGATGCCAATCAACAACTTCGTCGTTGCGACCGAGCCGCTGGGCGCCCGCGCCGACGAGATCCTGGGCGAGAACGTGGCCGTCCACGACACGCGCTTCGTCGTGAACTACTGGCGGCTCAGCGACGACCGGCGGCTGGTCTTCGGCGGGGGCGAGAACTTGGGCTATCGCTTCCCCCGGGATATCGCCGCCAAGGTCCGCAAGCCGCTCGAGCAGGTCTATCCCCAGCTCAAGGGCGTGAGGATCACCCATGCCTGGGGGGGCACGCTGGCGATCACGCTGAACCGGATGCCGCATTTCGCCCGCCCCGCGCCGAACTGCCTGTCGGCCAGCGGCTATTCCGGCCACGGCCTCGCGCTGTCGAACCTCGCCGGCAAGCTGATGGCGCAGGCGGTCATGGGCCAGTCCGAGGGGTTCGACGCCATGGCGGCCCTGCCCTCGCGCCCCTTCCCGGGCGGCGCGGGCCTGCGATGGCCGCTGCTGGTCGCGGGAATGAGCTGGTATTCCCTGCGCGACCGTGTGGGCGTCTGAGCTCAGGCGCCCTTGTCCTTTCGCGCCTGACCGGCCGTGCGCCGCAGCATCCTGGCGGCGCGGTGGCGCTGATAGCCCTCGACCACACGGACGGTCAGGTAATGCGCGATCAGCGCCGAGATCAGCCCCGGAACGATGCTGCCCACCAGATAGGGCAGGAAGATGGCGTGGAAGAAAGTCTGCAACTGGTCCCACTGCGCCACCCGCCCATCGAAAAGGGACATGAAGTTATGGGTCAGCTGCCGCCCGGCCGAGGCAAAGGCGCCCAGGATCGCGGCGGGCGCCAGGCTGCCATCGACCCCCAGCATCCAGCGGCCGAGCGCCATCGAGATCATGGCCATGAAGGGGATTGTCAGCGGGTTGCCGATGAAGGTTCCCAGCACCGCCGCCAGCAGGTTGCCCCGCAGCGCCCAGGCCAGCCCGAGCGCCCCCAGCAGGTGAAAGCCGAACAGCGGCGTGAAGTTGATGAAGGTGCCCGCCGCGAAGCCGCGCGCGATCCGGTGCGGCTGGTCGGGCAGCCGGCCCATGCGGTGCGCCACATACTGCACCGCCCGCGACCAGCCCCCGCGCGGGTAGACGAACTCTCCCGCCATCTGGAGATAGCTGCGTGGCTTGCGCTTGAACACCGGCCCGTCTCCCCCGAACCCGAACCTGAACCGATCCGGGGCCAAGTGAAACAGCCCGAGGACGGCAGCACAACCTGCCCCACCCGTCCCGCCGGACAAATGTGCCGGAGGGCAGGCCGGGCGCAATGCGCCTGACGGCCTGTCAGACCCGTGCGGTCTCGTCCCGGATACGGGAAACCTGGGCCACGTCGCTTTCCGCCTCGAGCGCCGTCAGCAGCGCGTGCAGATGCTCGAGGTCGCGCAGGTCGACCTCGATCCGCAGGCGGTAGAAGTCGGGCTTGCGGTCCAGGAACTCGAGATCCGAGATGTTGGCCCCTTGCGCGCCGATCAGCGTGCAGATCCGTCCCAGCACGCCCGCGTCATGGCGGATCGTCAGGCTCAGCTTCGAAGAATAGAGCGGCGGATGCCTGCCCTCGCGCCAGCGCAGGTCCACCCAGCGCGCGGGCTGGTCCTCGAAATCGGCCAGCACGGGGCAGTCGATCGCATGGATCACCACGCCCTTGCCACGATAGGTGATGCCGACGATCCGCTCTCCCGGCAGGGGGTCGCAGCAGGGGGCGCGGGTCAGTTCGCGGTCGGCTTCCAGCCCGGCCACGGCGCGGGACGGATCGATCTCGGCCTCGGCCGGGGCAAGGTCGGGATACAGGACGCCCACCACCTGCCGCGCCGACAGTTCGGCCGAACCGATGCGGGCCAGCATCTCGTCCGCATCCGGCAGCGCCAGGGCCTTTGCGGCGGCGCGCAGCGCCTTGTCGGTGACCTTGCGGTTCACCGCCTCGAAGGCCACGCGCACCAGTTCCGACCCCAGCCGGATGAAGCGCGAACGGTCCTCTTCGCGCAGGGACCGCCGGATCGCGGCCTTGGCGCGGCCGGTCGCCACGATGTCCAGCCAGGTCGCCTGCGGTCGCTGGCCCGAGGCCGCGATGATGTCCACGGACTGCCCGTTCTTCAGCCGCGTCCACAGCGGCACCCGGATGCCGTCCACCTTCGCCCCGACGCAGCTGTTTCCCAGCCGCGTGTGGATCGCATAGGCGAAGTCGATGGGCGTCGCCCCCTTGGGCAACTGGATCACGTCGCCCTTGGGCGTGAAGCAGAACACCTGGTCCTGATACATCTCGAGCTTGACGTGCTCGAGGAACTCGTCGTGATCCTCCTCGCCGAAGCGTTCGGTCAGCGAGGCGAGCCATTCGCCCGGATCGACGGCGAAGGGGTTCTTGCTCAGCACCCCGTCGCGATAGGCCCAGTGCGCGGCCACCCCTGCCTCGGCCACCTCGTGCATGGCGCGGGTGCGGATCTGCACCTCGACGCGGGTGCCGTCGCGGGCCGAGACGGTGGTGTGGATCGAGCGGTAGCCGTTCGACTTGGGCTGGCTGATATAGTCCTTGAAGCGCCCCGGCACCATCCGCCACTTGCGGTGGATGATCCCCAGCGTCCGGTAGCAGTCGGATTCGCTGCGGGTGATGATGCGGAAGCCGTAGATGTCGGACAGGCGGCTGAAGCTCAGCTGCTTTTCCTGCATCTTGCGCCACACGCTGTAGGGCTTCTTGGCGCGGCCGAAGACGGTGGCCTCGATCCCCTCGGCTTCCAGCAGGGCGCGGATGTCGCCGGTGATCTGCGGGATGACGTCGCCGTTTTCCTTCTGCAGCGTCACGAAGCGGCGGATGATGGAATTGCGCGCCTCGGGGTTCAGGACCTTGAAGGCAAGGTCCTCAAGCTCCTCGCGCATCCACTGCATGCCCATGCGCCCGGCCAGCGGCGCATAGATCTCCATCGTCTCGCGCGCCTTCTGGACCTGCTTTTCCGGGCGCATCGACTTGATCGTGCGCATGTTGTGCAGCCGGTCCGCCAGCTTGACCAGGATCACGCGAAGATCGCGGGACATGGCCATGAAGAGCTTGCGGAAGTTTTCCGCCTGCTTGGAATGGGCGCCCGACAGCTGCAGGTTGGTCAGCTTGGTGACACCGTCCACCAGGTCGGCGATCTCGCGCCCGAACAGCTGCGCCACGTCCGCCCAGGTCGAGCGCGTGTCCTCGATCGTGTCGTGCAGCAGCGCGGTGACGATGGTCGCGTCGTCCAGCCGCATCTCGGTCAGGATGGCGGCGACGGCGACGGGATGGGTGAAATAGGGCTCGCCCGACTGACGGAACTGGCCCTCGTGCATCCGGCGGCCATAGTCGAAGGCCTGCCGGATCAGGTCGGTGTTGGTCCGCGGGTTGTAGTTGCGGACAAGCGCGATCAGATCCTCGACGTCGAACTTGTCCAATCGAAGATCCGTCCCGCTCAGCCCGCCGTTCAGTTGCGGCCCTGCGCTTCCAGCATCATGCGCAGCATCCGCTCCTCGGATTCCTCGTCGGCGGGCTTGGGCCGGTCGACCTCGGCGCCCAGAAGCAGCGCCATGGCGTCCTCTTCCGGCTCATCGACCTCGATCTGGGTCTGGGTCTGCTCGATCATCCGCTCGCGCAGCTCATCCACCGGCTGGGTCTCGTCGGCGATCTCGCGCAGGGCGACGACGGGGTTCTTGTCGTTGTCGCGGTCCACGGACAGCGGCGCGCCCGAGGCGATCTCGCGGGCGCGGTGGGCGGCAAGCATCACCAGGTCAAAGCGGTTCGGAACCTTGTCGACGCAGTCCTCGACGGTTACGCGTGCCATGCAACACCTCTGCGAATCGGCTGTAAGAGCAAGGTGGCATAAGTGGAAGCCCGGGCGCCAAAAGTCAACCCAGAGGCGTCAGGCCCTCAAGTGCCGCCCGGTCCAGGGCGGCCAGCATCTGCGCCACTGTCTGCCCCGTGCGCGGATGGCGCCACGAGGGCGCGACCTCGGCCAGCGGCGCCAGCACGAAGGCCCGGTCCTGCATGCGGGGATGCGGCAGGATCAGCTCTCCGGGGGCCACCTGCCTCTGCCGGTCGGGCGGCAAGGCGCGCCACAGGTCCTGCGTCGCCGCGTGGGGCAGGACGGCGTCACCCATCGCCAGAAGATCGAGGTCGATGGCCCGTGCCTGCCAGCGTCCTCCGTCGCGGGTGCGTCCCAGTCGCATCTCGATCCCGTGCAACGCCGTCAACGTGCCCTGGGGGTCAAGCGTGGTGCGGACCACGGCGGCGGCATTGACGTAGTCCGGCCCGCTGCCCGGCGGATAGGCGGGCGAGCGCCAGAAGCGGCTTACCGCCACGGGTTTCAGCCCTTCGCCGGGCAATGCGCGGAGAGCCGCGCACAGGGTCTGTGCCGGCGAACCTGTCGAAGAAAACAGGTTCCCGCCCAGTGCGACCAGGGCTAGGGTCTGTCGACCATATTCCGATGAATGAAGATTGATGGGGCAAGCCATTGTTCTACAAGGATGACCGATTGGCGCTGTTTATCGACGGCTCGAATCTGCATGCTGCCGCGAAGTCGCTGGGATTCGACCTCGACTACAAGCTGCTGCGGCAAGAGTTCGAGCGTCGCGGCAAGCTGATCCGCGCCTACTACTACACCGCGCTGCTGGAAAGCGAGGAGTATTCCCCGATCCGCCCGCTGATCGATTGGCTGAACTACAACGGCTACACGATCGTGACCAAGCCCGCGCGGGAATACACCGACTCGATGGGCCGCCGCCGGGTCAAGGGCAACATGGACATCGAACTGGCCGTCAACGCGATGGAGCTTGCGCCGCGCCTGGACCATGCGGTCCTGTTTTCCGGCGACGGCGACTTCCGCCCGCTGGTCGAGGCCCTGCAGCGGCAGGGTGTCCGGGTGTCGGTCGTGTCCACCATGCGCAGCCAGCCTCCCATGATCGCGGACGAACTGCGCCGGCAGGCCGACAATTTCATCGAACTGGACGCGCTGCGCGACATCATCGGCCGCCCGCCGCGCGAGCCGCGCGAGCCTGCCGCCGCGCCCACAACCGAGACCTGAACTTAACCTTCCGTCAAGCTTTGGCGGGACGCCCAGCGGGTTTGTGTGTTATCAGAGACTTGCCGTAAAAGGGATGCAGGGGATGATCGAGGACGAAGGAAGGGAGACGGCCGGAACACCTGACCGCGTGCTGCGTCTGTCGGACTTCGGCCAGCCTCAGCCGGGGCGCGTGATCGCCGAGATGCGCGCCTACTGGTCCTCGCTGCGGCAGGGGCGCTCGATCCCCTCGCGCGCGGATGTCACGCCGCTGGGGCTGCAGGCCACGCTGGACTTCGCCTTCATCCTGGAACGTATCGCGCCGGGTGCCGCGCGTTTCAGGCTTGCGGGAAAGCACCTGATCGACCTGTTAGGCATGGAAGCCCGAGGGATGCCGCTCTGTGCCCTGATGAACCCCGGATTCCGCGGGCGGCTGTCGGATGTGCTTGAGACCGTCTTCCAGGGACCGCAGATCGTCGAGGCCGACCTGATCTCGCCCGCAGGCTATGGCCGCCCCGAACTGACGGGCAAGCTGCTGCTGCTGCCGCTGCGCTCGGACCTGGGCGATGTCACGCGGGCGCTGGGATGCCTTGTGTCCGTTGGAGAGGTCGGGGCCGTGCCCCGCCGTTTCGACCTGGGTGCGGAACGGGCCGACGCGGTGATCGAGGGCGGGCGGGTCCTGGTCCCCTCGCCTTCCGCCCTCGGGATGGCCGAGCCGCCCGCGACCTGGCGCCCGGCGCCGCGCCTTCCGGTCCTCGAGGAGGAAACACCCGAGGAACGCCGCGCGCGCTTCCGGGTCATCTCGAACGACTGAAAGCGGCGCCCCATCTCGGGGCGCCTTTTTCGTTTCAGCTTGCGTCGCGCAGCCGGACGGGGGTTCCGGTGCGGCGGGCGCGCAGTTCCTCGGCCACCAGGAATGCCAGTTCCAGCGACTGGCTGGCGTTCAGGCGCGGGTCGCAGGCCGTGTGATAGCGGTTCGACAGGTCGTGGTCGGTGATCGCCCGCACGCCGCCGGTGCATTCGGTCACGTCACGGCCGGTCATCTCGAAATGGACGCCGCCCGGCACGGTGCCTTCGGCCGCATGGACCTGGAAGAACTCGCGCACCTCGCGCAGGACCGAGTCGAAGGGACGCGTCTTGTAGCCCGAGGCCGACTTGATCGTGTTGCCGTGCATCGGGTCGCAGGACCAGACGACGTTGGCGCCTTCCTCCTGCACCGCGCGGATCAGGCGCGGCAGGTGATCGCCCACGGTGCCTGCGCCGAAGCGTGCGATCAGAGTCAGCCGGCCCGCCTCGTTCTGCGGGTTCAGCTTCGCGATCAGCGCCTTGAGGTCGTCCGTCGAGATCGAGGGGCCGCATTTCAGCCCGACCGGGTTCTGGACGCCCCGGCAGAACTCCACGTGCGCGCCATCGACCTGCCGCGTGCGGTCGCCGATCCACAGCATGTGGCCGGAACCCGCGACCGGCAGGCCGGTGGTGGAATCGATCCGGGCCAGCGCCTCCTCGTATTCCAGCAGCAGGGCCTCGTGGCTGGTGTAGAACTCGACCGTGCCCAGCTCATGCGCGGTTTCCGAGGTCACGCCCGCCGCCTGCATGAAGGCCATCGCGTCGGAAATCCGGTCGGCGATGTCGCGGTAGCGCGCGGCCTCGGGCCCGTCGGTGAAATCGGCGATCCAGCTCTGCACCCGGTGGATGTCGGCATAGCCGCCGGTCGAGAAGGCCCGCAGCAGGTTCAGCGAGGCCGCCGCCTGCGTATAGGCCTGCAGCATCCGGGCGGGGTCGGGCACCCGCGCCTCGGCCGTGAAGTCGAAGCCGTTGATGATGTCGCCGCGATAGCTGGGCAGCTCGAGGCCCTCCATCGTCTCGGTCGGCGCGCTGCGGGGTTTGGCGAATTGCCCCGCCATGCGGCCCACCTTGACCACGGGAAGCTGCGCGCCCCAGGTCAGCACCACGGCCATCTGCAGCATCACCTTGAAGGTGTCGCGGATGTTGTCGGCCGAGAATTCGGCGAAGCTTTCGGCGCAGTCGCCCCCCTGCAACAGGAAGCGGCGGCCCTGCGCCACATCGGCCAGCTGCGCCTTGAGCCGGCGCGCCTCGCCGGCGAAGACCAGCGGCGGGAACTTGGCCAGCTGCGCCTCGACCCCGGCAAGGGCCTGCGCGTCGGGATAGTCCGGCATCTGCACGCGCGGGCGGGTCCGCCAGCTGCCGCGCTGCCAGTCGTCGCCGCGCAGGGTGGCGCGGGCGTTGCGGTCGATGTCGGGCGTCTGCTGCGGCATGGCTCTTCTCCTGCGGATTGCAGGGTTATAAGGGCCAGGGCACAAGGAATAAAGCCTTCGCCGCGCGGCTTGTCACGCAAGTGCCCATACCCGTCGGCCGTCCCTCGAACGACACGCTTTCCTTTCAAAAAACGCCGTCCTACTGTCCCCTGCGAAGGACCCCGGTCCGATCAGGGAGAAGACTGAATGAAGAAGCTGATGTTGGCCACGGCGGCCATCGCCCTAGGCGCGGGTGGCGCCTTTGCCGAGGACGTCAAGATCGGCCTGTCTCTGGGCTTCACGGGGCCGCTGGAATCGATGTCGCCCAACATGGCGAAGGGCGCCGAGATGGCGATCGAGGAAGCCAACGCCTCGGGCAAGTTCCTGAACGGCTCGAAGGTGACGGCGGCGCGCGCCGACAACACCTGCGCGGACGCCGCGGCGGCGGTTGCGGCGGTGGAGCGCCTGGTCACGGCCGAGAAGGTCAACGGCATCATGGGCGGGATGTGCTCGGGCGAGACGATCGCCAGCCTGGAACGCGTGGGCGTGCCGAACGGCATGGTGATGATCTCGCCCTCGGCCACCTCGCCCGCGCTGACGGATCTTGAGGATGGCGGGTTCTTCTTCCGCACCTCTCCGTCGGACGCTCGCCAGGGCGAGGTGATGGCCGACATCGCGCTGGAGCGCGGCGCGAAATCGGTCGCCATCACCCATACCAACAACGATTATGGCAAGGGCCTGGCCGAATCCTTCAAGTCGGCGTTCGAGGCCAAGGGCGGCACGGTGACGATGCTGCAGGCCCATGATGACGGAAAGGCCGACTATTCGGCCGAGGTCGCGGCCCTTGCGGCCGCTGGCGGCGATGCGCTGGCCGTCGTGGGCTACGTCGACCAGGGCGGCTCGGGCATCATGCGGGGCGCGCTGGACGCGGGTGCATTCGACACCTTCATCCTGCCGGACGGCATGGTCGCGCAGGGGCTGGTGGACCGCTTCGGCGCGGAACTGGAAACCTCGTTCGGGCAGAACCCCTCGTCTGAGGGCGAGGGCCGGACGAAGTTCAACGATCTTGCGACCGCCGCTGGCTTCGACGGCACCTCGGCCTTTGCGGGCGAATCCTACGACGCCGCGGCCCTGATCCTGCTGGCCATGCAGGCGGCCGGCTCGGCCGATCCGCGCGTCTACAAGGACAAGGTCATGGACGTGGCCAACGCCCCGGGCGAAAAGATCAGCGCGGGCGAGATCGGCCGCGCGCTGGAGCTGATCGCGGCGGGCACCGACATCGATTATGACGGCGCCTCGGCGGTCGAGCTGGTCGAGCCCGGCGAAAGCGCGGGCACCTACCGCGAGGTCGACTTCAAGGGCGGCCAGATGAACGTCGTCGGCATGCGCTGATCCTTTGCCCCGGCCGGGTCGCCTCGGCCGGGGTTCTTCATGCCTGCCGCATCCCGCGGCAGGACCATGCGCGATCCCGGCGACGAACGATCGGGACGCGCACCACAGGGAGACGACAAGATGAACCGACTGCTGATCGCAACCGCCGCCATCGCGCTGACCGCGGGCGGGGCCCTAGCCCAGGATGTCCGGCTGGGCGTGTCGCTGGGCTTCACCGGGCCGCTGGAATCCATGGCGCCCTCGATGCTGAAGGGCGCCGAACTGGCCGCGAAGGAGGCCAGCGGCTCGGGCAAGCTGCTGGACGGCGGCAAGGTGACGATCGTTCAGGCCGACAACACCTGCGCCGACGCGGCCGCCTCGGTCACGGCGGTCGAAAGGCTGGTCACCTCGGAAAAGGTGAACGGCATCGTCGGCGGCATGTGTTCGGGCGAGACGATCGCCAGCCTCGAACGGGTGGCCGTGCCGAACGGCATGGTGATGATCGCCCCGTCCGCGACCTCGCCCGCGCTCAGCACCATCGAGGATCAGGGCTTCTTCTTCCGCACCGCGCCGTCCGACGCGCGCCAGGGCGAGGTGATGGCCGACATCATCACCGAGCGCGGCATCAAGAACGTCGCCGTGACCTTCACCAACAACGACTACGGCAAGGGGCTGGCCGATTCCTTCGCCGCCTCGTTCGCCAAGAAGGGTGGCACCATCACGATCACCGCGCCCCATGACGATGGCAAGGCTGACTATTCGGCCGAGGTCGCGGCCTTGGCGGCCGCCGGCGGCGAGGCGCTGGTCGTCGCGGGCTACGTCGACCAGGGCGGCTCGGGCATCGTGCGCGGCGCGCTCGACTCGGGCGCCTTCAACACCTTCGTCTTCACCGACGGGATGGTCACGCAGGCGCTGGTGGACAAGTTCGGGACCGAACTGGAACATTCCTTCGGTCAGAACCCCTCGGCCGAGGGCGAGGGCCGCGACGCCTTCATCGGTCTGGCGCGCGACGCGGGCTTCGAGGGCTCGGACGCCTTTGCCGCGGAATCCTACGATGCCGCGGCCCTGATCCTGCTGGCCATGCAGGCCGCCAAGTCCACCGACCCGCGCGTCTACAAGGACAAGGTCATGGATGTGGCCAATGCCCCGGGCGAAAAGATCATGCCCGGCCAGCTGGACCGCGCGCTGGAACTGGTCGCGGCGGGAACCGACATCGACTATGTCGGCGCCTCGGCGGTCGAACTGGTCGGGCCCGGCGAAAGCGCGGGTTCCTACCGCGAGGTCGAGTTCAAGGGCGGCACGCTGACCCCCGTCCGCACCCGCTGATCCCCTGACGCAAGGCCGCGGCGCCTGCCACAGGCGCCGCATTGCGTTTTTCGTGGCGAAACGCGCAGTCCTGCCTTATGGGACGTGTCCGACGAAACGGGGGGCATATGATCGAGGTCCACGACCTTCACCGGCATTTCGGCGGCTTCCGGGCCGTGGATGGCGCCAGCCTGCAGATCCGCACCGGGTCGATCACCGGCCTGATCGGACCGAACGGCGCGGGCAAGTCCACGCTGTTCAACGTGATCGCGGGGGTGCTGCCGCCCACCTCGGGCCGCGTCCTCATGGATGGCGAGGACATCACCGGCCTGCCGCCGCACGAGCTGTTCCACAAGGGCCTGTTGCGCACCTTCCAGATGGCGCACGAGTTTTCCTCGATGTCGGTGCGCGAGAACCTGATGATGGTGCCGCCGGGCCAGTCGGGCGAAAGCCTGTGGAACACCTGGTTCGGGCGCAAGCGCATCGCCGATCAGGAACGCGCCCTGCGCGCCCGCGCCGACGAGGTGCTGGACTTCCTGACGATCAGCCATGTGGCCGAGGAAAAGGCCGGCAATCTTTCGGGCGGGCAGAAGAAGCTGCTGGAACTCGGCCGCTGCATGATGGTCGAGGCGAAGATCGTCTTCCTGGACGAGGTCGGCGCCGGCGTGAACCGCACCCTTCTGGGCACGATCGCCGACGCGATCATCCGCCTGAACAAGGAACGCGGCTATACCTTCTGCGTGATCGAGCATGACATGGATTTCATCGGCAAGCTTTGCGATCCCGTGATCGTCATGGCCGAGGGCAAGGTGCTGGCCCAGGGGTCGGCCGCCCACATCATGGAAAACGAGGCGGTGATCGAGGCCTATCTGGGCCGCGGCCTCAAGAACAAGGCGATGGTGGGGGCATGAGCGATCCTTTCGCCAACCGCGGCAACCGTGACGCCTCGGTGGTCAACCCGCGCCCGGGCGGCACGGCGGATGGCAGCCGCCACAGCGGCCCGACCCGGCCCGGCCGCACCGGCGATCCCTTCCTGATCGGCGAGAACATGCGCGGCGGCTACGGCAAGGCCGACATCCTGAACGGCTGCACGCTGGCCGTCGAAAAGGGCCAGATCGCCGTGATCGTGGGCCCCAATGGCGCGGGCAAGTCCACAGCCATGAAGGCGATCTTCGGGATGCTGAACCTGCGCGAGGGCAGCGTCCGGCTGGACGGGCAGGACATTTCCGCACTGAACCCGCAGGACCGCGTCAAGGCGGGCATGGGCTTCGTGCCGCAGGTCGCCAACGTCTTCCCGACCATGACGGTCGAGGAGAACCTGGAAATGGGCGCCTACCTGCGCGGGGACGATTTCCGCCAGACGATGCAGCAGGTCTATGAACTGTTCCCGGCCGTCGCCGACAAGCGCCGCCAGAACGCGGGCGAGTTGTCGGGCGGCCAGCGCCAGCAGGTCGCCGTGGGCCGCGCGCTGATGACCCAGCCCAAGCTGCTGATGCTGGACGAGCCGACCGCGGGCGTCAGCCCCATCGTCATGGACGAGCTTTTCGACCGCATCATCGAGATCGCGCGCACGGGCATTTCCATCCTGATGGTGGAACAGAACGCCAAGCAGGCGCTGGAAATCGCCGACATCGGCTATGTGCTGGTGCAGGGCGCCAACCGCTATACAGGCACCGGGGCCCAGCTGATGGCCGACCCCGAGGTGCGCCGCACCTTCCTGGGGGGCTGACAATGGCGGGACGTAACAGACAGGCCCTGCCTGCAGGGGAAAGCCTCTGATGGACATTCTCAACGCGCTTGTGGCGATCCTGAACTTCGTGGTGATCCCGGCGGCGGCCTATGGCGCGCAGCTGGCGCTGGGGGCGCTGGGGGTCACGCTGATCTACGGCATACTGCGCTTTTCCAACTTCGCCCATGGCGACACGATGGCCTTCGGCACGGCCATCGTGATCCTGCTGACCTGGGGGTTGCAGTCGCTGGGGGTCAGTCTCGGCCCCCTGCCCACCGCCCTTCTGGCGCTGCCGCTGGGCATCGCCCTGACGGCGCTTCTGGCGCTGCTGACCGACCGTTGGGTGTATCGCCATTACCGGCAGGTCCGGGCCGCACCCATCGTGGTCGTCATGGCCTCGGTCGGGGTCATGTTCGTGATGAACGGCCTCACGCGCCTCGTGATCGGCGTGGACGAGATCCAGTTCGCCGACGGCGCGCGCTTCGTGATTTCGGTCCCGCAGTTCAAGGCGATGACCGGCCTGACCGAGGGGCTGGCGCTGCGCACCACGCAGGCCATCACGCTGGCGATCGCGGCCCTGTCGGTCTGGGCGCTGTTCGCCTTCATGAACCGCACCCGGGCGGGCAAGGCGATGCGCGCCTATGCCGACAACGAGGACCTGGCGCTGCTGTCGGGGATCGATCCCGACCGCGTCGTACGGCTGACCTGGATCATCGCCACCGGCCTCGCGGTGCTGGCCGGGACGCTCTACGGCCTCGACAAGTCGTTCAAGGCCTTCAACTACTTCCAGATCCTGTTGCCGGTCTTCGCGGCCGCCATCGTGGGTGGCCTCGGCAGCCCCCTGGGCGCCATCGCGGGCGGCTTCCTGATCGCCTTCTCCGAGGTCGCGCTGACCTATCCCTGGAAGAAGATCGCCGAGTATCTGGGCTTCGAGCCTGCCGGCCTGCTGCAGATGCTGGGCACGGAATACAAGCTGGCGATCAGTTTCGTCATCCTGATCGTCGTGCTGCTGGTGCGCCCCACGGGGCTGTTCCGCGGCAAAGCCTATTGAGGAGGCCTGAATGAGCACCAACCGTCAGGCCGAAACCTCTGCCAGCCCCTGGCGCGCGCCGCTGCTGTTCGCGGTCGTGATCCTGCTGATCGTGCTGGAAGGCACGGTCTCGAACGCGATGTTCTCGGGGTCCTGGAACAGTGCGCTGTCGATCCTGAACATGGGGCTGATCTCGGCGGTGACCGCACTGGGCGTCAACATGATCTGGGGCTACGGCGGGCTGTTCAACGCGGGCGTGGTGGGATTCGTGGCTCTTGGCGGCCTTGCGCCCGTGCTTGTCTCGACCCAGCCGGTGCCCGGCGCCTGGGCCGCCGGAGGGCCGCAGCTGGTGCTGGCGCTGGCCGCGGGCCTCGCGACGCTGGTGATCGCCGTGACGGCCGCCGCGCGGATGAAGGGCGTAGGGCGGCTGCCCGTGGTCGTGCTGATCCTGATCGCGGGCTATGTGGTCACGCGGATGCTGTTCGACCCCGCCGTCACGGCGATCGAGGCGAACAACCCCTCGAAGGCCGGCAACATCGGCGGGCTGGGCCTGCCCGTGCTGCTCAGCTGGCCGGTGGGCATGGTCTTCGCGGCCATCGCCGCCTGGGGCATCGGCAAGGTCGCGCTTGGGCTGCGGTCGGACTATCTGGCCATCGCCACGCTCGGGATCGGCGAGATCATCGTGGCGATCCTCAAGAACGAGGGCTGGCTGGCGCGGGGCGTCCTGAACATCACCGGCGTGCCCCGCCCCGTTCCCTACGAGCTTGCGCTGCAGTCGAACCCGGCCTTCGTCGAGGCCGCAGCGCGCTGGGCCATGGACCCGGCCACGGCATCGGCCATCTACGTCAAGCTGTGCTATGCGGCGGTCTTCGTGGCCGTGGTGCTGATCCTGATCCTGCTGTCGGAGCTGGCGCTTTATTCGCCCTGGGGCCGGATGATGCGCGCGATCCGCGACAATGAAACGGCGGCCGAGGCGATGGGCAAGGACGTCACCCGCCGCCACCTGCACCTGTTCATCATCGGATGCGCCGTGATCGGGCTGTCGGGCGCGATGATGGTCACGCTGGACGGGCTGATGGCGCCCGGCGGCTACAACCCGCTGCGCTATACCTTCCTGGTGTGGGTGATGGTGATCGTCGGCGGGTCCGGCAACAACTGGGGCGCCGTGCTGGGCGCGGTCCTGATCTGGTTCCTGTGGATCAAGGCCGAGGTCTGGGGGCCTGCGGGCATGTCGCTGCTGACCTCGCCCCTGTCGGACGGCCCGCTGCGCCAGCACCTGATCGAAAGCGCCCCGCAGATGCGCTTTGTCGCGATGGGTCTGGTGCTGCTGCTGGTGCTGCGCTTCGCGCCCCGGGGGCTTCTGCCGGAACGGTGAGCGCCGGGCGCGAGGCCGGACCGGGGCTCTGCCCCGGACCCCGGGATATTTGAACAAAGAAGAAGCGGCTAGAGGTCGAGCCGGCTGGCGTCGCCACCGGCAAACCGGCGCAGGGCCGCGGGGTAGAGCCGGTGCTCGGCTTTCAGCACTCTGGCGGCGAGCGTTGCAGCCGTGTCGCCCGGCTGAACCGGCACGCGGGCCTGCCCGAGGATCGGGCCGTCGTCCAGCACGGACGTGACCAGGTGGACCGTGGCGCCAGCCTCGCGGTCGCCCGCCTCAAGCGCGCGGGCATGGGTGTGCAGGCCCGGATATTTCGGCAGCAGCGAAGGGTGGATGTTCAGCATCCGGCCTTCGAAGCGCCGGACGAAATCCGGCGTCAGGATGCGCATGAAGCCGGCCAGGCAGATGATGTCCGGGCGGGCGGCAAGCAGGGGGTCCAGCAGCGCGGCCTCGAAGGCAGCGCGGTCGCCCTTGAACGCCCGGTGGTCCACGGCGGCGGTGGGAACGCCCAGTTCGGCCGCGCGGGCCAGGCCCGCCGCGGCCGGGTCGTTCGAGGCGACCAGCACCGGACGTGCCGGATGGTCGCCCGTCATCGAGCGGACCAGCTCGACCATGTTCGAGCCGCCGCCGGAGATCAGGATGGCGACGCGTCTTACCACAGCGTGCCGGTGTAGCCGACGCCGTGGCCGCCGCCGACCTCGCCCAGGGTGACCACGCGTTCGCCCGCCTGGCGCAGCAGGGAGGTCAGCGCAGGGGCGCGGTCGGGGGCCACGACCAGGATCATGCCGATGCCGCAGTTGAAGGTCTTGAGCATCTCGCGCTCCGAGATCCCGGCCGCCTCGGCAAGCCATTGGAACACCGCCGGAGGCTGCCAGCTGTCCAGGTTGACCTCGACGCCCATGCCCTTGGGCAGGACGCGGGGCAGGTTCTCGGTGATGCCGCCGCCGGTGATGTGGGCGGCCGCATGGACGCCGCCCGCGCGGATCGCCTCGAGGACGGGGCGCACGTAAAGCCGGGTCGGCGTCAGCAGTTCGCGGCCCAGCGGTCCCTTGGCGAAGGGCGCTGGGTCGGTCCAGCCGAGGCCGCTCTGCTCGACGACCTTGCGGACCAGCGAGAAGCCGTTGGAATGGATACCGTCCGAGCCGAGGCCCAGCAGCAGGTCGCCCTCGGCCACGTCCCGGGGCAGGTGCGTGCCGCGCTCCATCGCGCCCACGGCGAAGCCCGCAAGGTCGAAGTCGCCGCCGTGATACATGCCGGGCATCTCGGCCGTCTCGCCGCCGATCAGGGCGCAGCCCGAGTTGCGGCAGCCCTCCGCGATGCCCGCGATGACGCGCGCGGCCTCGTCCACCTGCAGCTTGCCGGTGGCGAAGTAGTCGAGGAAGAACAGCGGCTCGGCGCCCTGGCAGACGAGGTCGTTCACGCACATGGCGACGAGGTCGATGCCCACGCCGTCCAGTTCGCCCGTCTCGATGGCGACGCGCAGCTTGGTGCCGACGCCGTCGGTCGCGGCCACCAGCACCGGGTCGCCGTAGCCCGCCGCGCGCGGGTCGAACAGCGCGCCGAAGCCGCCGAGGCCCGACATCACGCCCGGCCGCGCCGTGGCCGCCGCCGCCGGCTTGATCCGTTCGACCAGCGCGTTGCCCGCGTCGATGTCCACCCCCGCCTGCGCGTAGGTCAGCCCCTTGCCATCCGCATTGCTCATGTCGTCGAACCCCGATGCTTGCGGGCGCTGGATAGCCCAGCGTCCCCGCGCAGACAATCGAGCCCGGGCGAGATCGGGGGTTTTCCTTGACCGGAGGTCCGGCATTTGCGACAGCGCTCGGGCGCGGGCCTGTAGCTCAATGGTCAGAGCAGGGCGCTCATAACGCCTTGGTTGGGGGTTCGAGTCCCTCCGGGCCTACCAACCCGCCTCAGGTCGGCCGATGCGCCAGATAGTGGCGCACCGCGCCGATCACGTGGCGGAAGCGGTCGCCGCCCAGATGCTTGCCGCCATACCAGCGCGTGACCACGACCAGATGGTCGTCCAGCCCCTCGCTTTCCAGCATCCGCAGGATGATCGCGCCGGCACCCGACTCACCGTCGTCGGCCTTGATCCCCTCGCCGCCAAGCCGCGCGGCCCAGCTGTTGTGGGTCGCCTTGGCAAAGCGGCGGGCGGATTTCAGTTCGGCCAGGCGGGCGTCGATCTCGGCCCGGCTCGCCACCGGCGCGCCCGAGACCGCATAGACCGAGCCCCGGTCCGAGATGATGCGGTCGAAGACGGCCAGCGGCGCAGCGGACATTCAGAACAGCCCCTCGATCCGGCCGTGGGCATCAAGGCCGATGCGATTCGCGGCCGGTTCGCGCGGCAGGCCGGGCATGGTCATGATGTCGCCGCAGATGGCGACGACGAAGCCGGCGCCTGCGGCCAGACGCACCTCGCGCACGGGAATGGTGAAGCCGGTGGGCGCGCCGTGCAGCGTCGGATCGGCCGAGAAGCTGTAGGGCGTCTTGGCCATGCAGACCGGCAGGTGCCCATACTCGGCCTGCCAGGACTCCAGCCGCGCGCGCACGGCCGGAGGGGCCTCGACCCGCGCGGCGCCGTAGATGCGGGTGCAGATCGTCTCGATCTTGTCCCAGAGCGGCATCTCGTCGGGATAAAGCGGACGGAAGCCCGGGGGGTGGTCGGACAGGCGCAGGACCTCGCGGGCGAGGTCCTCGGCCCCTGCCCCGCCCTTCGACCAGTGGCGGCACAGGATGGCGCGGACGCCCTCGGCCTCGGCGGCATCCTGGACGGCGGCGATCTCGGCGGCCGTGTCGGTGGCGAAATGGTTGATCGCCACGACGACCGGAAGGCCGTAGCCCCGCAGGTTGCGGATGTGGCGGGTCAGGTTCGCGGCGCCCGTGCGGACTGCCGTGACATTCTCGGACCCCAGATCGGCGCGCGCCACGCCGCCGTTCATCTTCAGCGCCCGCACGGTGGCGACCAGCACGACAGCGGCGGGCGACAGCCCTGCCTTGCGGCACTTGATCCCCAGGAACTTCTCGGCCCCCAGATCGGCGCCGAAGCCGGCTTCCGTCACGACGAAGTCCGACAGCCGCAGCGCCGTGCGGGTGGCGATGACCGAGTTGCAGCCATGCGCGATGTTGGCGAAGGGCCCGCCGTGGACCAGCGCGGGGTTGTTCTCCAGCGTCTGCACCAGGTTCGGCTGCAGGGCGTCGCGCAGAAGCACCGTCATGGCGCCGTCCGCCTGAAGGTCGCGCGCCGTAACGGGGCGGCCATCGCGGGTCTGGGCGACGATGATACGGCCCAGCCGGTCCTGCAGGTCCTGCAGATCGTCGGCGAGGCACAGGATCGCCATCACCTCCGAGGCCACGGTGATGTCGAAGCCCGATTCCCGCGGCACGCCGTTCGCCGTCCCGCCAAGCCCCAGCACCACGTCGCGCAGAGCGCGGTCGTTCATGTCCATGACGCGCCGCCAGGTGATCCGCCGCGGGTCGATGTCCAGCGCATTGCCCCAGTGGATATGGTTGTCGATCATCGCCGCCAGCAGGTTGTGGGCGCTGGTGATCGCGTGGAAGTCGCCCGTGAAATGGAGGTTCATGTCCTCCATCGGGATGACCTGCGCATGGCCGCCGCCGGCGGCGCCGCCCTTCATGCCGAAGTTCGGGCCCAGCGAAGCCTCGCGGATGCAGACGGTCGCGCGCTGGCCGATGCGGTTCAGCGCGTCGCCCAGCCCCACCGTGGTCGTGGTCTTGCCCTCTCCCGCGGGCGTCGGGTTGATCGCGGTGACAAGGACCAGCTTCCCCTCGGGCCGGTGCCGGAGGCCGTCGATGAAATCGCGCGAGATCTTGGCCTTGTCATGGCCGTAGGGAAGGATCTCGTCGGCCCCGATCCCGAGCCGTTCGGCAATCCGGGCGATGGGCAGTTTCGTCGCCGCGCGGGCGATCTCGATGTCGGTCTTCATCCGTGTCCCCTGTTGCGCGCCCGATCCTTAGCCCGAGCCGCGCGCCCGCAAAAGGCATCGCCGCCCGGACAAGCCGGGCGGCGATCGGTCACGTCCCTCGTTTTATCTTGTGACCTTGTCTCAGCTGCAGCCCGAGGTGCCGCCGCAGGTGTTGCACTTCATGCAGGTGCCGTTGCGGACCAGCGTGTAGTTGCCGCATTCGCCGCAGGGGTCGCCCTCGTAGCCCTGCATCTTCGCCTTGGCGCGCGGGTCCAGCGTGACCGTGGCGACGCCGACCTCGTAGCTCGCCTGCGTTTCGGCCAGCCCCGAGGACACGGCAACCGTCGAAACCCCACCCTGCAGCACCATCAGGTCGCGCGGCAGGCGCTTGCGCAGGTAGCCGGTCGAGCTGATCTGGCGCAGCAGTTCCACCGACTTCGAGGCGGTGCCCTCGCCCGAGGTCTCGGGCCGGCCCTCGTTCTCGCCGCCGCCGAGGGTGTCGAAGCTGGCGCCGTTCGGCTTCACATGGGCAAGGTCCGTGCGGTCCAGGTAGGACACGGCCAGTTCCCGGAAGATGTAGTCCAGGATCGAGGTCGCGTTCTTGATCGAGTCGTTGCCCTGCACCATCCCCGCCGGTTCGAAGCGGGTGAAGGTGAAGGCGTCCACGAACTCCTCCAGCGGCACGCCGTACTGCAGGCCCACGGACACGGCGATGGCGAAGTTGTTCATCATCGCCCGGAAGCCCGCGCCTTCCTTGTGCATGTCGATGAAGATCTCGCCCAGCTTGCCGTCGTCGTATTCGCCGGTGCGCAGGTAGACCTTGTGGCCGCCGATGATCGCCTTCTGCGTATAGCCCTTGCGGCGGGCCGGCAGCTTCTGGCGGTTCGAGCGGACGGCTTCCTTGACGATGATCCGCTCGACGATCTTCTCGGCGATGACGGCGACCTTTTCCTGCGGGCTGCCGGACTCCAGCACCTCGGCGGCCTCGTCGTCATCCTCGACCAGCGCGGACGCCAACGGCTGAGACAGCTTGGACCCGTCCCGGTAAAGCGCGTTGGCCTTGATCCCCAGCGACCAGGACAGCTCGTAGGCCGCCAGCGCATCCTCGATCGTCGCCGTGTTCGGCATGTTGATCGTCTTCGAGATCGCGCCCGAGATGAAGGACTGCGCCGCCGCCATCATGCGGATGTGGCTGTCCACCGACAGGTAGCGCGTGCCCTTCTTGCCGCAGGCGTTGGCGCAGTCGAAGACCGGATAATGCTCGGGCTTGAGGTGCGGCGCGCCTTCCAGCGTCATGGTCCCGCAGACATGGTCGTTCGCGGCATCGATCTGCGGGCGGGTGAAGCCCAGGTGCCGCAGCAGGTCGAAGCTGGGATCGGCCAGCCTTTCGGCCGGGATGCCCAGGGTGCGCTTGCAGAACTCTTCGCCCAGCGTCCACTGGTTGAAGACGAAGCGGATGTCGAAGGCCGAGGCCAGCGCCGCGTCCACCTTTTCCAGCTCGCGCGGGCCGAAGCCGTGGCCGACCAGCGCGGCATGGTTGATGCCGGGGCAGTTGCCCAGGGACGCGTGGCCCACGGCATAGGCCACGATCTCCTCGATCTGCGCCGAGGAATAGCCCAGCACCTCCAGCGCGGCCGGAACCGACTGGTTGATGATCTTGAAGTAGCCGCCGCCGGCGAGCTTCTTGAACTTGACCAGCGCGAAGTCGGGCTCGATCCCCGTGGTGTCGCAGTCCATCACCAGACCGATGGTGCCGGTGGGCGCGATCACGGTGGTCTGGGCGTTGCGGAAGCCGTTCTCCTCGCCCAGCGCCAGCGCCTTGTCCCAGGCGCGCTGCGCCATGGTGGCCAGCTGCGGGTCGGGGCAGTTGTCCACGTCCAGTTCGACCGGGTTGACGTTCACGGCCTCGTATTCGCCGGTCCCATGAGCCGCCGCGCGATGGTTGCGGATCACCCGCAGCATGGCGTCGGCGTTACGGGCATAGCCCGGGAAGGGCCCGAGCTCGCCCGCCATCTCGGCGGAGGTCGCATAGGAGACGCCGGTCATCAGCGCGGTCAGCGCGCCGCACAGCGCCCGGCCCTCGTCGCTGTCATAGCTGAGGCCGAGGTTCATCAGCAGGCCGCCGATGTTGGCATAGCCGAGGCCCAGCGTGCGGAAGTCATAGGACCGCTGCGCGATCTCCTTCGACGGGAACTGCGCCATCAGCACGCTGATCTCCAGCGTGACGGTCCAGAGCCGGGTGGCGTGGACATAGCCCTCGGCGTCGAACTGGCCGGCCTTGAGGAAGGTCAGCAGGTTCATCGAGGCCAGGTTGCAGGCCGTGTCGTCCAGGAACATGTATTCCGAGCAGGGGTTCGAGCCCCGGATCGGCCCGTCCGCCGGGCAGGTGTGCCAGGCGTTCACCGTGTCGTGGAACTGGATGCCGGGATCGGCGCAGGCCCATGCGGCGTGGCCGATCTGGTCCCACAGCTCGCGCGCCTTGACGGTCTTGGCGGTCTTGCCGTCGGTGCGGCGGATCAGCGCCCAGTCGGCGTCGTCCTTCACCGCCTTCAGGAAGGCATCGGTGACGCGGACCGAGTTGTTCGAGTTCTGGCCCGAGACCGAGGCATAGGCCTCGGAATCCCAGTCGGTGTCATAGGTCGGGAACTCGATCGAGTCGAAGCCCTGGCGCGCGTATTGCAGCACGCGGTTGATGTAGGTTTCCGGGATCATCGCCTTCTTGGCGGACCGGATCGCGCCCTTCAGCGCCTCGTTCTTCGCCGGGTCGGTCGCGTCCTCGGCGGTGCCGTCCCACTGGCGGATGGCGCCGAAGATCTCGTTCAGCTTCGCCTCGTGCATCTTCGAGCCGGCCACGAGGGACGCGACCTTCTGCTCCTCGATGACCTTCCAGTTGATGAAGGATTCGATGTCGGGGTGATCCATGTCGCAGATCACCATCTTGGCCGCGCGGCGCGTGGTGCCGCCCGACTTGATCGCGCCCGCTGCCCGGTCGCCGATCTTGAGGAAGCCCATCAGCCCCGAGGACTTGCCGCCGCCCGAGAGCTTCTCGCCTTCACCGCGCAAGCTCGAGAAATTGGTGCCCGTGCCCGAGCCATACTTGAACAGCCGCGCCTCGCGGACCCACAGGTCCATGATGCCGCCCTCGTTCACCAGGTCGTCGGCGACGGACTGGATGAAGCAGGCATGGGGCTGGGGATGCTCATAGGCCGAGTTCGACTTGACCAGCTCGCCGGTCTGGAAATCGACGTAGAAGTGGCCTTGCGAGGGCCCGTCGATGCCATAGGCCCAGTGCAGGCCCGTGTTGAACCACTGCGGCGAGTTCGGCGCGCCCATCTGGCGCGCCAGCATGAAGCGCATCTCGTCGTAATAGGCGCGGGCGTCGGCCTCGGTCGTGAAATAGCCGCCCTTCCAGCCCCAGTAGGCCCAGGCGCCGGCCAGGCGGTCGAAGACCTGCCGCGCCGAAGTCTCGCCCACGAAGCGCTCGCCCTCGGGCAGCTTCGCCAAGGCAGCCTCGTCGGGGACCGAGCGCCACAGGAACTCGGGCACGCCCTTTTCCTTGACGCGCTTCAGCGCGGCGGGGACCCCCGCCTTGCGGAAGTACTTCTGCGCGATGACGTCGGATGCGACCTGGCTCCAGCCTTCGGGCACCTCGACCGACTCGTTGCGGAAGACGACCGTGCCGTCCGGGTTGCGGATTTCCGAGGTCGTGGTGGTGAACGCAACGGCGCCATAGGCCCCGCTGTCTTCCGTCGTGAAACGCCGTTCGATCTTCATGATCCGCCCTCTCTGTCCTGACTGCCGCCGCACTGCGATCCGTGCCTGTTCCGGGCTGAGGCCACTAGATGTTGCGGTTGCCGGTCCAGAACTGTCTATAGGGGCCAAAGTTGCCTTTCACGCAAGCGTGCCATTCTGGACAATAATCCACAGGCGAAAGGGCTGATGAGGCTGAGAAAATCGCGTCCCGAACGGCCTGACACCCCCGTTCCCGGCATCTATTCGACTGCTTGGGGGCGACATATGCACAGCCTTATCCACAGAAATCTGCTGTTGACAGGAAGTGCTGCCCATGCACCCCGCGAAGGAGCGGCAATCGACTCGTGCAGCCGGCAGTTGTCCGGCCTGCGGCCGGTGACCGGACAGAATCGGTCGAGCCGACGCCCATGCCAGGATTGCGGCGCGGACCCTCCGGGTCGTCTCAGCGACCGAGGTAGGTCCCTGCGTCGGTGACGATCATGTCGAGCGGCTGGTCGAAAGGCTCGGCCGGGATGGCGGAAAGGCGCTGGACTTCCCAGGCAAGGCCGATGGCGACAACCGGCGCAGACTTCCGCAGCAGTTCAAGCGTCCGGTCATAGTAGCCGCCGCCGTAGCCCAGCCGGTTCAGCCCCCCGTCAAAGGCCACCAGCGGCACGATCAGCACCCCGGGCGTGACCTCGGGCAGCGAGTCGGGCGGCTGGCTGGTGCCCAAGGGGCCGGGATCGAGGGCCTCGCCCTTCCAGAGGCGGAAGACCAGCGGCACGGCGCGCCCGGGCACCACGGGCAGGCACAGCGGACCGCCATGGGCGCGCATGGCGCGAAGGGGGTCGGGCTCGCCGCGCATCGGCCAGTAGCCTGCAAGGACGCGCCCCGAATGGGGGGCCAGCGCCTCGCGCAGATGGCGGTCCAGCGCCGCCTGATCGCCCCCCTGCCCGCGCGCGGCCAGCGCCTGCGCGCGCAGCGCGGCCTTGGCGGCGCTCAGATCAGAAGCCATGTCGCGAATCCCAGGAAGGCCATGAAGCCCATCACGTCGGTGAGCGTGGTGACGAACGTGCCTGAGGCCAGCGCCGGGTCGAGGCCGAAGCGTTCCAGCGTCAGCGGCACCAGCACGCCCCCCAGCGCGGCCACGATCTGGTTCACGATCATGGCCATCGCCAGCACCGCCCCCAGGCGCGGATCGCCGAAGACCAGCATCCCCACCAGCCCCAGGATCAGGGCAAGCCCGAGGCCGTTCAACACGCCAGCGATCAGTTCGCGCCGGATCACGCGGGGCGCGGTCGAGCGGTTCAGGTCGCGCGTGGCAAGCGCCCGGACCGCCACGGCCAGCGACTGCGTTCCCGCGATCCCGCCTGTCGAGGCGACGATCGGCATCAGCGCGGCCAGGACCACCAGGGTGGCGATGGTGCGTTCGAACTGCGCGATCACCATGGCCGACAGCGAGGCCGTGAACAGGTTGGCGACCAGCCAGGGCAGGCGCTGGCGCGCGGTGGCCAGCGCGCTGTCGGACACGCGGCTGTCGGTGTTGACGCCCGACAGGCGCAGCATGTCCTCCTCGTGCTCTTCGTCCAGGACGGTCATGGCGTCGTCGATAGTGATGACGCCGACCAGCCGGTCGTCATCGTCCACCACGGGCGCCGAGATCAGGTGATACTTGTTGAAGGCATAGGCCACGTCGCCCTCGTCCTGCCGGGCCGAGATGGTGCGGAAGCTGTCCTCGGCTATGTCGCGCAGGTGGATCATGCGCTGGGACGACAGCAGCCGGCCCAGCGTCACGTAGCCGACCGGGTGGCGGCGCGGATCGACCAGTATCACGTGATAGAACTGGTCGGGCAGCCACTCCTCGGCCCGCAGGTAGTCGATGGCCTCGCCCACGGTCCAGTGTTCCGGGGCGGCGACCAACTCGGACTGCATCAGGCGGCCGGCGGAATACTCGGGCCAGTTCAGCGACTGCTCGACGGCGGCGCGGTCGGATTCGTCCAGCGCCGACAGGATCGTCTCGCGCTCGGGGGCTTCCATGTCCTCGACCAGGTCGACGACGTCGTCGCTGTCCATCTCGCGCACGGCGTCGGCCACCACCTCGGCGGGCAGCTGCTCGATCACCTCCTCGCGGATCGATTCATCGATCTCCGAGATGATCTCGGCGTCAAATTCCCCGGAATACAGCCGGACGAGCCCCTGGCGGCGCTGGGGCGTCAGCTGCTCGATCAGGTCGGCGATGTCGGCGCCGTGCAGCGGGTCCAGCAGCGCGTGCAGGCGCGCGCCGTCCTCCTCGTCGATCGCCTCGGCAATCTCCGCCACGAGGGTCCGGCTGGGGACGAAGTCGTCGTCGCCCGCTTCGGGTTCGGGGCGGATTTCAGTCATGGGGCACCTGTCTTCCTCGCGCGCCGCGACCATATGCCCGGCACCCCGGCACGGCAACCGGCCGCGCTGGCCGATCAACCCGCCAGCAGCGCCAAGGCCTGGGCGTGAAGCTCGGGCGTGGCCGCCGCGATCACGCGTCCGCCCCCATGAGCCGGGCCGCCGGACCAGTCGGTGACTATGCCGCCCGCGGCCTGCACCACGGCGATGGGCGCCACGACGTCATAGGGTTGCAGGCCCGCCTCGATCACCAGGTCCACCTGCCCCAGCGCCAGCAGCGCATAAGCATAGCAGTCGAAGCCATAGCGCGTCAGGCGCACCCCGTCCGCCACGCGGCGGAAGGCGGCCGTCTCGTCGGGGCCGCCGACCTCGGGGTAGGTGGTCATCAGCGTCGCCTGCGCCAGCCCGACGCCCCGGCGCACGGACAGGGCGCGGTTTCCCTGCGGCGCCGTCACGCCCGCGACCCCGGGGCCGCCCTCGAAGCGCTCGCCGGTCCAGGGCTGGTCGATCAGGCCGTAAACGGCGCCTTCGGCGTCCGTCACCCCGATCAGCACGCCCCAGGTCGGCGCGCCGCACAGATAGGCGCGGGTGCCGTCGATGGGGTCCAGCACCCAGGTCAGGCCGCTTGTGCCGGGCGCAGGACCGTATTCCTCACCGAGGATCGCATCCCGGGGCCGCCGCTCGGCCAGAATTGCACGCATGGCGCGTTCGCAGGCCCGGTCGGCCTCGGTGACCGGATCGAAGCCCAGCGCCGCCTTGTTGTCCGGCGCAAGCAGCGGGCTGCGGAAATGGCGCAGCGTCTCGATCCGCGCCGCATCGGCCATGGCGGCGGCGGTGTCGCGGATGGCGGCAAGCTCCGCATCCGCGATCCGTGCAGGGGAAGGGATCGGCATCGGCACACCCGGCTTGGGCCGCGGCACCGCGGCGTCCAGCCAGACTTAGCCGGGCGCGCGCGCCAAGGCCAGCGCGCACGCCTGCTGCCGGTCAGGCGGCTTCGGACAGGACCCGGGCCAGTTCGAAGATCTGGCGGCGCTGCGGCTCGGGCATGGCGTAATAGGCACGCACCAGCTGCAACGCCTCCTTGTCGGCCAGCAGGTCGACCTCGGCGTCATGCGCCTGGTCGCCCAGCCCCTCGAAGAAGAACGAGACAGGCACGTCAAGCGCAGCGGCAATGTCCCACAGCCGCGAAGCCGAGACGCGGTTCATGCCCGTCTCGTACTTCTGGATCTGCTGGAACTTGATGCCGACGGCATCGGCCAGTTGCTGCTGGGTCATTCCCACAGTCCAGCGACGGTGCCGAATCCTCTGCCCGACGTGTACATCGACAACATGCTTCATCGTTAACCTCACACAATCTATCCTTGCACTAGCGCGGACAAACGCAATCAGCGAGGAATATCAGCATGGACATGGCCGATTATGTCCAAAAAGATAGGTCCGGAGCGGCCGTTTAGCCTTAATTGTCGGGGCAGGCCGCAAGAGGTGGAAAGCATGAACCGAATCATCGAGATCGCCGCACCCGGCACCTCCCCCCGGATGGGCCAGGCCGGCCCCCGCGAGCCCGGTCCCGGAGAGGTCGCGGTCCGCCTTCATGCGGCGGCACTGAACTTCGCCGACCTGCTGATGGCCGAAGGGCGATATCAGGACACTCCCCCCACGCCCTTTGTGGCGGGGCTCGAAGGCGCGGGCAAGGTCGTCGCCGCGGGGCCCGGCGTGGACCTGCCGGTGGGGACCCGCGTCGCGGTTGCCGCACAGGGGACCCTGGCCGATCAGGGCGTGTTCCCGGCCGAGGACTGCATCCCGATTCCCGACGGCATGTCCTGGCGCGACGCGGCGGGGTTCCAGGTTGCCTATGGCACCAGCCACCTGGCGCTGACCGGCCCTGCCCGGCTGCGCGCCGGCGAGACCTTGGCCGTGCTGGGCGCGGGCGGGGGCGTGGGCCTGACGGCAGTCGAGATCGGCGCCGTTCTGGGCGCGCGGGTGATCGCCGTCGCCCGAGGGGCCGACAAGCTGGCCGCGGCCCGCGAAGCCGGTGCCGCCGAGACGATCGACAGCGACGGATGCGAGGACCTGCGCGCCGCCTTGCGCGCGCTGGGGGGCGTGGACGTGGTCTACGACGCAGTCGGCGATGCGCCGGGGCTGGCGGCCTTCGGGGCGCTCAGGACCGGCGGGCGGCATCTTGTGATCGGTTTCGCGGGTGGCCGACCTCCCGCCCTTCCGCTGAACCATGCCCTGGTCAAGAACATCTCGATCCTGGGCTTCTACTGGGGCGGTTACCGCACGCTGGACCGCGCGGCCATGCGCGACAGCCTCCGGGCGCTGTTCGCGCTGCACGCGGCCGGGCGGCTCAGGCCCACGGCCGGCGCGGTCCTGCCGCTGGAGCGGGCGCCCGAAGGGTATGAGCTTCTGCGCAGCCGCAGGGCCGTGGGGAAGGTGATCCTGACAATGACCGGCGAAGCCGCAGAGGGATGATTCCGGCAGGCGATCAAGAACATGTAAAACCATCGTAAAATCGGGCCGGAAGCACCCCGCGACGGTTGATAACCGGGGGCAGAGTTCCGATATTCCGCAAACGAGGACCGGCCCCCGCCGGACCGTCCAAGAGGGAACACTGATGGTCGACTACAACACGATCCGCCGCCCGGCCACGACGGCCAACCGTGCTGCGGTCTATGACGAAGGCCTGCGGGCCTACATGAACAAGGTCTACGGCCTGATGACCGTGGGCATGCTTGTCACGGCCGTCGTGGCCTGGGGCTTTGCGCAGATGGCCGGGGGCCCCGGCGCCTGGACCGAGTTCGGGCGCGTGATCTACACCACGCCGGTGCGCTGGGTCATCATGCTGCTGCCGCTGGTCATGGTCTTCGCCTTCGGCGCGGCGATCAGCCGCCTGTCCACCCAGGGCGCGACCCTGCTGTTCTACGCCTTCGCCGCGGCGATGGGCGCGTCCCTCAGCTCGATCTTTCTGCGCTACACCGGCAGCTCGATCGCCCTGACCTTTGTGGCGACCGCAGCGGGCTTTGCGGGCCTGTCGCTCTACGGCTACACCACCAAGCGCGACCTGACGGCGATGGGCCGCTTCCTCATGATCGGCCTGATCGGCCTGATCGTGGCGATGCTGGTCAACCTGTTCGTGGGCTCCAGCGCGGTGAACTTCGCCATCTCGGTGATCGGCGTGCTGATCTTCGCGGGCCTGACCGCCTATGACACCCAGAACATCAAGAACACCTATCTTGAGCTGGCGAACTCGGACGCCGACTTCCTGGGCAAGTCCGCGATCCTGGGCGCGCTGACGCTCTACCTGGACTTCCTGAACCTGTTCACCTTCCTGCTGAGCTTCATGGGCCAGCAGGAGTGAGCCTCATCCCATAGATGCAGAAGGGCCGGCCCAGCGCCGGCCCTTTTTCGTTGGCGATCCAAAGCTTCATAGCCTTAGAATACGGTTTCGAACCGCTTGGGAATACGGTGAAGCTGCTTGCGGAGCCGCCCCCGCCGCACCCAGATTCCACTTTCATTCAGCTCGGCGGTCTCCACCCACTTCCGTCGATCTTGGCGGAAACTGATCTTCTTCATGGGCTGCTCATCCTTGATCGAGTATCTGTCGAACTCGTTGGTTCGGCGCCAACTCGGTGCGGCAAGCCCCTCGATCAGCTTACCGGTCTGATGGGCTCTGTTGCACAAATCGGCTGTAGGACTCATCTTGTGAACCCAGCGTGGTAGCTGGGGCGCATGAGCAGACCCACACCCCCGCCTACAAGACCAGGAACTGGCCCGCTTATAACGAAGCTCTGAAGCGCTGTGGCTCGCTGACGATCTGGTTCGATCCCGAGATGACGTGGGAGGCCAGTCCAACCGGCAAACGCGGCCGACAGCCTGACTACAGTGAAGCAGCCATCCAGGCCTGCCTGACGATCGATGA
>NZ_NSJZ01000148.1 GCF_002287065.1 Paracoccus salipaludis | reverse complement strand
ATCGTCAGCTTCACCCCTTCGTCGGCCATGTAGCGTTGCACCTCGTCCATTTTCCAACGGTCGAAGGCGAGGGCCTGCACGTCATAGTCCTGCACGATCTCGCCCAGGCGATGCACGATCCATTTCTTGTCGATCGCGCGGCCGGGGGTTGCCTCGAGGAGCCCCTGCCGGGCCCAAAGCTGATAGGGCACATGGTCGCGCCGTTCGGCTTCCTCGAGCCCGTCACGGGGCGCCCAGAACCAGGCGCGCACGTCGCCGCTGTCGGGGAAGAACGCGACAAGGGCCGTGAGGTCGGTTGTGGCGCTGAGGTCGAGCCCCAGATAGCACCGCTGCCCTAGCAGGTCGCCCGGCTCGGCCGCACATGCCCGCCAGTCCCGGCCGCTGATGAAGCGCGCCGTCGCGTCCACCGCCTGATTGAGATACAAAAGCCGGAATGACGGCTCACGGGCGGGCAACCGCTGCGCCTGCGCTGCCGCCGTCCGCATTTCCTCGAGGCTGCGGAAGTCGCCAAGGGCAGGGTTGCAGGCGAACCACGTTTCTTCC
>NZ_NSJZ01000147.1 GCF_002287065.1 Paracoccus salipaludis | reverse complement strand
CCCCTGCTTCAACGAAGAAGATCAAATACCGGCCATGCCGGGCGGACCGAAGGCCCTCGTGCAGCTCGTCCCGCGCCGGGAAGCTGCAAGGCCGCTCTGCGACGTCGATCATCCGGGACTCGATCTCGGTCACGAAGGATACGGCCCGCTCCGGGTTGTCCAGCGCGATGAAGTCCCCAATCTCGATGAGGTCCATCCGGGCGGCGGGTAGAATGACCAGGCGCGCCATGTCAGGACTTGGCGGCGTAGCGGGCCCGCAGCTCGGCAAACACCTGGTCGGCCGGAAGGCCGGAGCCGCTGCCCAGTCCGGTCCTGATCGCCGCTCGCAAGGCTTCGAGGTCCTGGCGCTCCACATCGCGGCGGCGCGTCCACTCCCGCAGGGCCTCGCGCACGACTTCGCTGGTCGAGGCATATTCGCCGCCCGCCACGGTCTTGCGCAGCGTTTCCGCCAGTTCGACTGGCATGGTGATGGTCATTCGCTCGATGGCAGGCATGGGTCCACTCCTCTCAGGAAACATACTTAATCATACTTGTGAGGCTTACTA
>NZ_NSJZ01000146.1 GCF_002287065.1 Paracoccus salipaludis | reverse complement strand
GGTCTGACAGCCATTTTAACAGGTCGGCAGGCTCGATCTGCCAGCGGTTCCGGTTGTCCCTTCTAGCAAAAAGGTGCCCATCTTTTATGGCATTCATGATGGTGCCGCGCGAAACCTGAGCGCGGCTTGCGGCCTGCTGTGGTGTCAGCATTTGCAGTGATCTGTCAGTGACAATATCAGTTAGTTGTCACTTCTCGTTGTCAGATTTGCCACCTTCGATCACGTCCAGCCGGTAGCGTTCGACCGCCTGCCCGTGGGTGTTGATGTTGCCCCGGAAGGCACCCTCGGGCGTCACGGTGATGATCTTGTTGCGGCCGCGCTTCACCCGGCGGATCGCCCCAATTTCCTCAAGCAGGTTGAGAGAGCGTGCCATCTGGGCTTTGTCGGTGCGAGTGAGATCGCAGAGGTCGGCGGCGGTCTTCGTGCACTCGTAGGACTGCCAAGACAGGTAGCGGCAAATGATCCAGAGGATCGACATGGCCTCTTTGGCCTGTCCGGCAGTCTTTGCCGCCTCGAACAGGCGTTCGGTCACGGCGTCCTGATAC
>NZ_NSJZ01000145.1 GCF_002287065.1 Paracoccus salipaludis | reverse complement strand
ACCAGCGACATTCCCGAGCTGACCGACGAGCAATGGGCCGGCGCAGTCCGAGGCCGGTTCTATCGCCCGATCAAACAGCAGATCACGGCGCGACTGGATACCGATGTGCTGGCTTGGCTGAAAGCCGGGGGACAGGGCTATCAGACCCGCATGAACGCGATCCTGCGTCGCGCCATGATGGCCGAGCTCGGCCGCCGCGGCTGAGTCGAACGGGCAGATCCGCTCCCAATCGGGCGGCAGCTAACAGGCTGTTACTTTCGGCGTTGCGCTCGAAACAAATTGCAAACTTTTATTTAGATCAAGTTGAGGAAATTCTGGGTGCTGATAGTGAATAAGTGAGCGATCAAAGTATGGCTCAGTATCAATCTCTGTATCCAGCAGTGTAATACTTATATCGACCAAGTTGTGCGCCTTGGGCGATTCTGTGTGAATCGTGATTTCTAAGGGTCCATCAGGATGGGTTACAGCAAGATAACCACCGCTTGCCAAGAGTTCAGGGTTGCCACCCGCTACTCTTGTATGTCTTTGTTTATTAACACCTATGCT
>NZ_NSJZ01000144.1 GCF_002287065.1 Paracoccus salipaludis | reverse complement strand
TGACGGAAAATGCGAGGAGGCACCTTAGCGGGCTTCCCAGAGCCCCTCAGGGGCATCCCCGTGCGGGAGCGCCCCCTCACTCCCTCGCCGCCTCCCATTTTGCCGCCCTCTCTGGCCCATCGGGGCAGGAACCCGATCCGAAAAGGGAGGGGATGGAAGTGGCAGGAACTGTCGAATGTTTACAAACCCGGTTTTCGGCCCTGTCGATCCCCGCTCAGCCCCCCCCCGCGAGCCAGTGCAACGGGAGCCCTTCACGCCCCTCCTCGGCCGCGCTCCGTTCCTTGGCGACTGCAACGCGGCCGCGGAGGGGCGTGCCGCGACGTGAGCTGCTCGTTCTGGTGGCTGAGCGGGCGAAGAAGGGGGTGGGTAGGTAGCAGGAAATGCACGATGTTTACAAACTTGGGAAACCCCCTGCCCCTGCCTTCCAGACCCAGCGCAGCCCATCATGGGAAAGCTGCGTCATGTCTAACGGCGACAGGTCGATGTGACGCGCGGCCGACATTTGGGCTCCGAGTGCGAAAAGTACCGCAGCGCGCATTGGGCCAGC
>NZ_NSJZ01000143.1 GCF_002287065.1 Paracoccus salipaludis | reverse complement strand
TCGATGGTCTCGAACCGCTGCAATGCCACCCGCTCGCGCAGGTCGCCTATGTCCTGCGGCCGGTGAGGTCCGCGACGTGCTCGATTGCCGCGAACAGCATCCCGTCGATGGCAAGGTCTTCGTCGTCGTGACTGATGCGGGCGTGCTCTTTCACCCGTGCCAGCGAAAGGCCGTGCGGGGCGTTCGGATCGGGGGTGATGAGCTTCCACGACATGCCAAAATCCTAGCACGTCCTAGCAGTGCTAGCAAGGGGCCGTGGCAACAGCCCATGTGACTGATTCAGTTAAGAGAAAGGCCGATATGTTCCACATATGGAAGGACGGCCGGGGATCGGGGTCGTAGTTGCGGTGCAACGGGGTGCAAGCAAGGGTGCACGATTTCGCTCACCCATACTAATAGATAACTCTCCCCCCTTAGAGGGCCCTGAGAGGCGAAACCCCACGGGCGGGCCGATTTGACGGCACAGGCGGGGCGGCGCAACGCGAATTACAGTGAACCCGCATTAGCGACGGTCCGAGGGCCAGTTGTGCCTGAGCCAGTCAGCGAAC
>NZ_NSJZ01000142.1 GCF_002287065.1 Paracoccus salipaludis | reverse complement strand
GGCTGCTGCGCGGCGAGGACGGGCGCAACGACAACATCTGGCTGCGCGAGTGCCTGACCCGCCTAACCGGGGTGCAGCTCAGCGGCGAGTGGCGTGGCGATCCCTGGGGCGCGGTCTTGCTGGCCGAATGGAAGATCACCCAAGGTGGCTCGATGGTGCGGGCGTTGATCCCACCAGCCGGCGTCCATGCGCTCCGCAGCCCGCAGAACTTTGCCAAGATCGAGGCCCGCGCCGCTCACAGCCTGACCGGCCACGGCCGCCAGCTTTATGTGCTGCTTGCCGACAAGAAGCGGCTCGGACGGCCATTCTGGACCTTCACCGTGGACGAACTGCGCTCGCTCATGGGGGTGGCTGACAAGAAGTCCTATGAGGTTTGGGGGCAGTTCCGACGCTGGGTTCTGGACCCAGCCCTAACAGCGGTGAACGACTATGGCACGGTCGAGGTAAGCATGACCCCCGAGAAACAGGGCAGGTCGGTTCATGCCGTTACCTTCCGCTGGCGCTGGAAAGACCCGCACGACGCTGCCGAGACTGCCAGCGAGAACGCT
>NZ_NSJZ01000141.1 GCF_002287065.1 Paracoccus salipaludis | reverse complement strand
ATTCAATTACCCTAGAACCTATTACAGAAAAGGAAGAGCGTTTGTCAAACCGTTTGATACCGTATGCCCCAACTATAACCAAACATGACGTAACCAAGCTGTATATCGTTTGTGCCACTGCACAGACCAGGCAGCTGGTTCCGATATTCAGTGCAAGGCAGGGTTTGGTCTCACAAATCTGTTGCCAATTTCTTAATCTTATTGAATCGTATATATTGCAAACGCAAAACTTAGGGTACGCTAATGCAAGACTTCGATGACCTAGATTCCTACTTGGCTGCTTCCTCCGGCGATGAGGATCTTGCGTTCCTGCCCGTGCCCCTCGTGGCCGACTACCTCGGCATCAGCTCGCCAGCCGTCACCGCACGGCTCAAGAGCGGCTCCCTCGAAGAGGTCCGTATTGGCAAGCAGCGGTTCGTCTCGCGCCGGAGCCTCGTGGCCCTGCGGACTGCGGACCAAGACATGATCCAGCGCACGGAGGCCTTCCTCCTGGACCTCGCCGCTAAGGGGGAGGCCCGCGTGTTCTACGACCCGGTCATGTCGAACGC
>NZ_NSJZ01000140.1 GCF_002287065.1 Paracoccus salipaludis | reverse complement strand
GGGGTGGCGCTGGCCTCCAGTTCATCTAGGCTGAACCGCGCGATCGCGGGATAGTCGTCAGCCAGGCCGGCGCCGACCTGGGAGGGCACACTTGGGTCGCCGGCGTCGAGCTTGACCCACATGCCGAAGCCATCGCGCATCGTGTTGCCGTTTTCGCTCCGAGCGGCGTAGGACGCGTCGAAGCGCTTGCGCACCTCATCGGCTGGGAACAGGTACACGTCCACGTTCCGGGGGTCCGCCGGGTCGTCCACGGCCGACACCAGCACCAGCTCCACCTCATCGAGTGTCTTCCACCGAGTGCCGCCTTCGACGGGCTGGTAGGCGAACCAGCGGTCGCGCGTGGTGCGCACCGAGACGGTCGAGGTCTTGCCGTCCTTGATGGCGTCGTAGGTGTTGCTCAGGCCGCGGCCGGGTTGCCGCTTGAGGTCGTAGCCGATCCGCTTCGCGCCCTCGATGGCGGCGCCGACCATAAGGCGCCACGAAGCCATGTCGTTGGTGAGTTTCAAACGGTCTCCCATGACTTTTTCCCTTCCCTGTCGGTTACGTCG
>NZ_NSJZ01000139.1 GCF_002287065.1 Paracoccus salipaludis | reverse complement strand
TGTGATTTATGGACCTCTTCGCCACTTCCACCAGGGACGCTTCGTCCTATAAGCATTATCGCTAATGAGCGCGGTAATACGCTGCTCGGCTCGATCCAGTCGCACTCGCAAGTCAGCCACAGTTCCGGCTAACTGTTCGCGCTCGCGCTCTGCGATGGCTCGTTCCCGCTCCCGCTCGTCTATCAATAGAGAAAGCTGCAGGCGCAGGATTGCTGCTTCATCTGTCTCACTGTTGCGTGGTGCACCATGGTGTGCGTCATGCTCTGCGTCGGACGGGGCCACGAAGGGATAAGCACGTGCGAGCTCAGCAGGATCTATGGCAAACATCCCCTCAGCGTTGCGGGAGGCAGAAAGACGACCTGCCTTGATAGCACGTGTAAGAGTTGACTTGCTCTTGCCTGTCAGTTCAGCCGCCTGTCGCAAGCTTAGCATCACCGTTTTACTGCCTTGTTGCGTGGTGCACCATCTTCTCCACTATGAAGCGCATCAGGATGCGTCACGTCAAAAGCCATCCGGCGTAGAATGCGTTCTGGGCGGGTATGCTCCTT
>NZ_NSJZ01000014.1 GCF_002287065.1 Paracoccus salipaludis | reverse complement strand
CCCATCCCGAACTCGGCCGTTAAGCGCCGTCGCGCCAATGGTACTGCGTCTCAAGACGTGGGAGAGTAGGTCACCGCCAGACCTGGAAAGAAACGCAAACCTCTCCGAAACGATCACACAACCCCCGCACCCAAAAACCCGCGGGGAACCCGCTGCGCAAACGCAGCTCGGACGCGGGGTAGAGCAGCCCGGTAGCTCGTCAGGCTCATAACCTGAAGGCCGCAGGTTCAAATCCTGCCCCCGCAACCAACATTGTTTCCGCAAGAACATCAACGGCTCAAGCGCCCAGCCCCGCCCTCCGCGGGGCCATTCGCATTTGCGCCAAGGCAATCCCGGCAAAACAGGCGGGGGGCCGTGCTCCGGATCTCCACTCGCAACATGGCCCATGCATTCGCGTCCGGCTGGACCCAGACCATCCCCAGCAACTCGCAGCAACCGGTCAGACTTGGCTCTCTCGTCGGTGCCTTCCAGAAGGGTCTCCAGCCGCGCCTGACACCCGTCGACCTTCGTCAGTTCGTTGGCGCGCGGCACGAGCATCTGTCATCGCGAGCCCACACCGAGATCTTGGAGTCGCTTCTGCAAGGTTGCCCACTTCGCTCGTGGCGCCTTCGAGTGGACCTGCAGGGGACTCAGGTTGACCACCTTGTCGATCATATCGAAAATTCGTGCGATCCCAAGTCCAGCTTCGCCAAGTCGCGGGCCAGCCGATGGCGATCATTTGCATCTTGGGCGCACGCTGCGGACAGGGCCTTCTGCAATTCAGTCGGGAAATGCTCGGCTAGACGACCTTTCGAAAAGGCCGGGGTCCGGAAGAGAATGCGTTGCGCCCCCGAGGCCGACGCGGCGAGCGAGGCCCGCCTCGTTGCTTCAAGGCCCTGCGCTGTGCTTCGTCCTTGCCGGCACGCGGATCCGCCTGCACCCGGCAACTCGGCGGCTTGTGCATCGGCATCGCAAGCGAGGCCGGACTGAAGATGGTCTCTCCGCCAACCCGGCTGCACCCGACCTTCGGTGCGACCGGCGCTTCCACCTCCTTGCCGAAACGGTGGACGGAAAGCCGCGACCCTTGTGTCCGAGGCTGGCGGGCAAGGGGGCGCTGCGTCGCGACGATGATCCGGGATGGATCACTGGGCCCCGAAGCCATTATGACAGGCCAGCCAAACGGGACAGGAGATTCCGCGATGCGGATGCGTGACACGATCATCAAGCCGATGCACCCGGAGGGTTTTCGCTTCCTGGCCATCTTCGCCGCCATCACGCTTGTTCTGTTCCTGCTGTGGGAGCCGCTCGGCTGGATCGGCGTGGGCCTGACGGTCTGGTGCTATTATTTCTTCCGCGACCCCGAGCGGGTGACGCCCGACCGTCCCGGACTGGTCGTCAGCCCTGCCGACGGCATCGTCTCGCTGATCGAGCCCGCCGTTCCGCCCGCCGAGCTGGGGATGGCGGACATGCCCCTGACCCGCGTCAGCGTCTTCATGAGCGTCTTCAACTGCCACGTGAACCGCAGCCCCGCCGCGGGCGAGGTCACCGCGATCTCATATCGCCCGGGCAAGTTCTTCAACGCCTCGCTGGACAAGGCCAGTGCGGACAATGAACGCAACAGCCTGCGCATCCGCATGGCGGACGGGCGCGATCTTGCCGTGGTGCAGATCGCGGGCCTCGTCGCGCGGCGCATCCTGTGCTTCGTCAAGCCCGGCGACCGGCTGGGAACGGGCGAGCGCTTCGGCCTGATCCGCTTCGGCTCGCGGCTGGATGTCTACCTGCCGCCGGGCGTCGAGCCGCTGGTCCGGGTGGGTCAGACCATGGTCGCGGGCGAAACCGTCCTGGCCGATCTCAACCCGACCGCGAGGGGGCCCGCATGACCGAACCGGTGCCACAGCAGGCCGAATTCTCGCTGTTCCAGTTGCTGCCGAACGCGCTGACCATCCTGGCGATCTGCGCCGGACTGACGGCCATCCGTCTGGGCGTGCAGGGGGATTACGTCCTGTCCGTGCTGCTGATCATCGGCGCGGGCATCATCGACGGGGTCGATGGAAGACTGGCGAGGCTTCTGGGCAGTTCCAGCAAGATGGGGGCGGAGCTGGACTCGCTGGCCGACTTCCTGAACTTCGGCGTGGCCGCGCCGCTGACACTGTATTTCTGGGCGCTGCAGGACATGCGCGGCCTGGGCTGGATCTCGGTCCTGGTCTTCGCGGTCTGCTGCGTGATCCGGCTGGCGCGGTTCAACGTCACCGCCAAGTCCGACGAGCCGCGCGACAGCGCCTATTTCCAGGGCGTGCCCTCGCCCGCGGGGGCGCTGCTGGTCATGCTGCCGATGTACCTGTCCTTCGCGATCGCCGACCGGGCGGTCCTGCCGGACACGGTGATCTGCCTTTACATGATTGCCGTGGGCCTGCTGCTGATCAGCCGCCTGCCGACCTGGTCCTTCAAGACCACCAAGATCTCGCGCGAGAACGTCAAGTTCTTCCTGGTGGGCGTCGCGGTGGTCGGGGCGGCGCTGTTCAGCTTCGCCTGGCTGACGCTCATCGTGCTGTGCCTGGGCTATGTCGCCATGGTGATCTGGGGTTGGATCGCCGGGCCAAGGCCGCGCCGCCATTAGCCGTCGTCGTCCCCGACCGCCTCGGCTTCCATCCCCTGGTCCAGCATCTGCTCGGCCAGGACGGCGGCGCCCGCCGGGCCAGCGCCGAAGCGGGAGGCCACGTCGGGGGCATAGCGGAACAGGTCCGTCCTCAGCCTGAGAAGCGACAGGTCCTTGGTCTTGGCTTCCAGCATGACGTCGAACTCAAGCCCCTCGGCCTCGCGCATGAAGGTCGCGAATTCAAAGGGGTTGGTGAAATCGGCGTGGCCGGTCCAGACGGGCGGCAGCAGCACGGTCTTGATGCGCGAGGTGGGCTTCACCACGCCCTTGGTCAGCGCACCCTTGCGGGGGCTCGCGCTTTTTGCCGCCTCGCGCTCCTTCTCGGTCACCTTGCGCTTGATCTCGCGCATCTCGGTGCGCGGAGAGGAGAAATGGATCTTGGGCCGCACGCCCTCGGGCCAGGATCGCAGGATGCGTTCCAGCGTGGGGCGCAGCGCCAGCCCCTCGGGGTTCAGGCACCAGTGGTGCTGATAGTCGAAGATCAGCGGCACGCCGCAGCGTTCATGGATCCACAGCACGTCGGCGGCGGAAAAGCGGATGTCGTCGTTTTCCAGCACCAGCCGGCGGCGGACGTGGTCGGGACATTGCTCGTAGCCCTTGATCCAGCGGGCGCGGCTTTCCTCGCGGTCGCCATAGACACCGCCCACATGGGTGACGAGGACGCCTTCGGGGCCCATGCCCATGCGGTCCAGCATTTCGGCCTGCGAGGAAAGGTCCCAGATGCTTTTCGCCGTCAGCGAGGGATCTGGGCTGTTCAGCAGCACGAACTGCGACGGGTGGAAGGACAGGCGGATGTCGAGCTCGCGCGCCCGCCGCCCGAGCGCCGCCAGCTCGGCATCGCTTTCGGCCACCATGTCGTGGAACTGCGGCATGTCGGGATGCGTCGCATAGGGCGCGAGGTCCGAGGACATGCGGTACATGTCGATCCCCATCTGCACGAGATAGTCGAAGATCGCGTCCAGGTATTCCAGCGAGGTCTTCAGGTGCGGGTTCTGCCGCCAGCGCCGCGTGTCGTTGCTTTTCAGGCCGGGCCGGCCCATCACCTTGACGGGAAAGCCCAGACGCAGGGGGCGGTCACTCATGGGGCAGGGTCTCCTCGGGGAAGCCGATCCGGGCGGCGAAGTGGTACCAGTCGGCGGGACGCAGCGCGCCGCCCGTGGCCTGGGCATGGCCGCTGCCGTATTCCGCGCCCGCGCCGGGCGGGCGGTGGCGGGCCAGGAAGTCGATCAGGTCCGTGCCCGTGGCGCTGCGCGCGGCGAAATGGACCCAGCCGGGGCGATAGCCGGTGTTGGCGGCCAGCACGATCTTGTCCTTCAGCCGCCCGCGCCAGGACTGGGCGATCAGCGGATGGATCTGGCAGGGCGAGGAAAAACGGATCAGCGCGACATCGCCGCGCACCTTGGGCGGCACGCGCCTCGCGCCCTCCAGCGCCGCCGCGACCTCGGCCTTTGCAGCAAGCAGTTGCGCCGTCTCGGGGTGCCCGCCCTTCAGCAGCTCCTTGGGCGAGTCGCACTTGAGCAGCAGGGCCAGCGCGGGCGCAGGGTCGGCCAGGGCGGTGCGGCGCGGCGCGTTGACCAGCGAGGCCGCGTCGCGCAGCGCCGTCTTGCCAAAGCGCGCCTGCGCCTCGGCCAGTTCGGGGAAATCCCCTTCGGCCATGTCGCCGACCAGCCCCAGCGCCGCGAGCCACAACAGCTCCTCTGGCGGATCCAGCGCCTGCACGCACCACCAGGCCAGCAGCGACGATGTCGGCTCGGGCAGCCGGCCGTTCCCGGTGATCACGACCGCCTCGCCGGGGGTGCCCCGGGGCACGTGGTGGTCGATCAGCACGGTCGGGGTCCCAGGCAGGATCTCGCCCTCGCCCACGCCGAGGTCGGTGACGATCAGCCCGCCGGGGGCACGTGCCGCAAGTTCCTGGCGGAGCGCGGGCGACCAAGGGTTTTCGCCCTTGCCCGTGATGCGGATGTCGGAGGGCCGTCCCGCGCGCTCCAGCGCGCGCGACAGGATCGCCGCGGCCGACAGGCCATCGGCGTCGAAATGGCCCAGGATCAGGGGGCGCCGGTCCGGGTCGAAGCGGTCCAGCGCCGCCCGGAAGGCGGCGCTTGCATCGGCAGGGGTCTGGACGGGCGGGAAGGGCATGGTCCTCAACGGCGCAGGGCGTGGCGGGTTTCACGCCGCGGGTCAGGTAAACCCGCGCGCCCGTCGCCCGGGCACCCCGGAAGGTCAGCCGCCGAAGGGGGGCGTCTCGGCCAGGGCCTCGGCCAGCGCCGCGATGCCGGGCGCGATCTGCTCGACGGCGATCGAGCCGAAGCCCAGCCGGAAACAGGGGCAGGGCGCGGGCGGGTTCTCGAAGAACACCGCTCCGGATTCGATCAGCACGCCCCGTGCGGCGGCCCGCCGCGCCAGGTCCCCGCTGTCGATGCCGGGGGGCGCCAGCATCCACAGGCTGGTCCCGCCCGCCCGGTCCGCCCCCGCGATGCGGAAGGGCGTTCCCTCCAGCGCCGCGATCACGGCGGCGCGGCGGCGAGCCATCTCGGCCCGCAGCCGCGTGATATGGGTGTCGTAATGCCCCTGCGCCAGGAAATAGGCCGTCACCCGCTGCAACTGGGTCGGAGGATGGCGCAGGATCATCGCCCTGAGCGCGCGCGCCGCCTCGATCAGCGGGGCCGAGGCCACCAGGTAGCCCAGCCGCAGCCCCGGGAACAGAGACTTGGAAAAGCTGCCCAGGTAGATGACCCGGCCCGCGTCGTCCATCGACTTCAGCGCCGGCATCGGCGGGACCAGATAGGACATCTCGAAGTCGTAGTCGTCCTCGATCACCAGCAGGTCGTCGTCGGAGGCCCGCCGCAGCAGCGCCTCGCGCCGGGCCATCGGCATGGTCGCCCCGGTCGGGATGTGGTGGCTGGGGGTGGCGATCACGATGCGCGTGCCCGGGGGGATCGCCCCGACATCCATGCCGCCCGCGTCCACGGGCACAAGGCGCATGGGCACGCCGCGCGCCCGCAGGGTTTCGGCGAAATCGGGATAGCCCGGCTCCTCGATCGCCACGGGGCGGCCGGGGTCCGCAAGAATCTGCAGCGCGATATACAGCGCGTTCTGCGAACCCACGGTGATCAGCACCTGGTCGGGCGTGGCCGCGATGCCGCGCCGGGGCAGGGTGGAGGAACAGATGTGGTCGATCAGCATGGGATCGTCCCGGGTCATCAGGTCGATCGTCAGGCCGCCGAAGTCCCGCGCCCCCAGTGCGCGCCGGGCGCAGTCCCGCCAGGCGGCATGGTCGAACAGCCTCGGGTCCGCCTGCCCGAAGAGGAAGGGATAGGGATGGCTGCGCCAGTCCGCGGGCTTGCGGATGACCCGTTGGCGGGGCCTTGAGGCGCCCAGCCAGTCGCCCCAAGCCACCTGCTCGCCCCGGGCGCTGGGGGCCTGACCGGCCACGCGCCGGTTCGGCACCGTTTCGGCCACCACGAAGCCCGACCGCGGCCGGCTGGCGATGTAGCCCAGCGCCCCCAGTTCCGCATAGACCAGCGTCACCGTCATGCGCGACACGCCCAGCGCCCCCGCCAGCTCGCGGGTCGAGGGCAGGCGCGTGCCGGGCAGGCAGCGCGCTTCCAGGATGGCGGCGATCATCCCCTCGATCAGCCGCGACTGCAGCGGCCGGTCCTTCGCCCCCCGAAGGCGGATCGAGTCGAGAGGCAGCAACGCGGCCATGATCTGGACCTAGCTCTATTCCCAACTGGACCTATGCCGCGACACTAGGCCGCGCCATGGTAGCCGCCAAGCCGCATCTCAAGACGGCGCAACCTCTTGACAGGGAGTTACCGAATGACCCTCGCATCCATCCTGCGCCACGGCGCGGCCGTCTGCGCGCTGGCCGTCGCCGCTGCGCTGCCCGCCGCCGCCAAGGACTTCAGGATCGCGGTCGGCGACGGCGCCGGCGGCACGCAGGAAGCCTTGGGCCGCGCCTTCATCGCCGCGCTGGAAAAGCAGACCGGCGGCGCCCATACGGCCAAGCTGTTCCTGAACGGCCAGCTCGGGGACGAGCAGGACACCGTTACCGCCGCCGCGACCGGCACGCTGGATTTCTCGATCCTGGCCATCAACAACATCACGCCCTTCTCGCCGACCGTGGGCGTGCTGACCATGCCCTATGTCATCATGTCCCAGCAGGACGCCGAGACGCTGACCCAGGGCGAGATCGGCCAGTCGCTGGTCGACCGCACGATCGAGGACGCGGGCGTGCGCATCCTCGGCTGGGGTTATTCGGGCTTCCGGGTGCTGACCAACTCGAAGCGGCCCGTCCAGACCCCCGAGGACCTCAAGGGCTTGGTGATCCGCGTGCCCAAGAACGAGATCATGATCGAAACCTACAAGGCTTGGGGCGTGGACCCGACGCCCATGGCCTGGTCGGAAACCTTCGCGGCCCTGCAGCAGGGCGTCGTGGACGGTCAGGACAACCCCTACATGACCATCCATGCGATGAACTTCGACGAGGTCCAGAAGCACGTCACGAACATCCGCTCCATCTTCTCGATCGAGCCGCTGGTCGTGTCCGAGCAGTTGTTCCAGTCTCTTTCCCCCGAGGAACAGCAGCAGCTGGTCGCGGCCGGGAAAGAGGCGACCCAGGCCTCCAGCGCGTTCCTGAAGGCCGAGGAGGCCAGGATCCGCGACGAACTGGCGGCGCGCGGGATGCAGATCGCCGATCCCGCGGACGGCGAGGCGCAGTTCATCGAATTGGCGACCGGCAAGGTCTGGCCCAGGTTCACCGACAGCATCGGCGGCAAGGAGGTGCTTGACCGCGCCCTGGCCGCGCTGGGCCGCCCTGCCACGTAAGTTCTCAATTCCTCCCCCCTCGCGGCGGCGCGCACCGCCCGGCAGCGGCCGCCGCGCTTTTTTCCCGAGCATCCGCATCACGTCGGAGGATGGATCATGCGTGCCGTCTGGCAGCACCTCGACCATATCGAAAGCTACATCTGCCGGGCGCTGCTGGCCGTCTTCGTGACGCTGCTGTTCGTCCAGATCGTCGCCCGGCAAGTCTTCGGCACCTCGATCACCTGGATCGAGGAGCTGTCGGTCATCCTGTTCGTCTGGTTCGCCTATTTCGGGGCCAGCTACGCCGCGCGCATGTCGGCGCACAACCGGGTGACGTTCCACATCAGGATGCTGCCGCGATCCACGGGCCGGGTGGTCGAGGCCTTGGGCGACGCCTTCTGGGTGATGTTCAACCTCGTCTTCATCTGGTTCGCGATCCGGTACATCGGCGCGCTGAAGCCCTTCGTGAAGGCGCAGACACTGGGCTGGCCCATGAAATGGGTGATGGCGCCCATGGTCGTGGCCTTCGCGCTGATGACGGTCCGCATCCTGCAGGTCAACTACATGAAGCTGGTCCTGGGCCTGGACCCGCGCGACCCCGACGAGGTCGTGATCGACTCCGAACTCCAGCTTGCCGAACAGGAACTCGCACCCCGGAGGGCCGCCTGATGGATACCGCGATCATCCAGGTCCTGTTCGGGACCCTGGCCATCCTGCTGCTGATCGGGGCGCCGATCTCGGTCGGCCTGGGCGTCTCGGCGCTGGCGACCATGTGGTACCTGGGCGACAACCCGATCAAGATGGTGCAGATGGCCTGGTCCTCGGTGGGGTCCTTCCCCCTGATGGCGCTGCCGTCCTTCATCCTGGCGGGCGCGCTGATGGAAGCCGCGGGCATCTCGCGCCGCCTCATCACCGTGGCGGAAAGCCTGGCCGGGCCCTTCACCGGCGGCATCTCGGCCGCGACGATCATCGCCTGCGTGTTCTTCGGCGCCATCTCGGGCTCGGGCCCCGCCACCACCGCCGCCGTCGGGATGCTGATGATCCCGGCCATGGCGCGGGCGGGCTATGCCAAGTCCTACGGCGCGGCCGTGACGGCCAGCGCGGGGGGGCTCGGGATCGTCATTCCGCCCTCGATCCCCATGGTGATCTTCGGCATCTCGGCCATGGGCCTGCAGGCCCCGCCCGAGGCGATCGAGAAGTTCGGCCCCTTCCAGACTGTCTCGATCAGCAAGCTGTTCATCGCGGGCTTCCTGCCGGGCTTCCTGATGGCCTTTGCGCTGCTGGTCGCCAACTACTTCCGCGCCCGCCGCGCCGGCTACTGGGGCGGGACCGAGCCGCTTTCGGCGCGCCGGATCGGGCTGGCGTTTTATCAAGGCTTCTGGTCGGTGCTGGCGCCCCTGGTGATCCTGGGCGGCATCTACGCGGGCTTCTTCACGCCCACCGAGGCCGCGATCGTGGCGATCTTCTACACGCTGTTCGTGGGGATCGTGATCTACCGCGAGATCGACCTGCGCGCGATCTTCAACGCGCTCGAGGCGACGACCTGGCTGACGGGCCGCGTTCTGCTGGTGCTGTTCACCGCGACGATCTTCGGCCGCATCCTTGTGGAAAACCAGATCCCCGCGCATCTGGCCGACGGCCTGCTGTCGCTGACCACCAGCAAGGTCGCGATCTGGGCCATCATCATCGCCTTCCTGCTGATCGTGGGCATGTTCATGGAAACGCTGGCCGCGATCATGATCCTGGTCCCGGTGATGCTGCCCGTGGCCTACAGCGTCGGCATCGACCCGATCCACTTCGGCATCGTGATGATCTGCACCCTGTCGGTGGGCTTCATCACCCCGCCCTTGGGCGAGAACCTGTTCATCGCCTCGGGCATCTCGAAGCTCGACTACGAGGTGATCGCGGCCCGGGCGATCCCCTTCATGCTGGCGCTGGCCGCCGCCATCGCCCTGATCGCCGCCTTCCCCCCCATCGCGCTGTGGCTGCCGCGCGCGCTGGGCTATTGACGAAAGGACCGACCCCATGACCCCCAGGAAGCTGACCGCCGAGGACCTGAAGGCCACCTTCGACGCCTTCAACCGCCACGACATCGACGGCGTGATGACCCACTTCGCCCCCGACTGCGTGTTCTGCACCGTGGCGGGTGACAACGAATACGGAAACAAGGTCGAGGGCCGCGACGCCATCGCCCGCGCCTTCACCGGCGTCTGGACCGCGATGCCCGACGTGCAATGGGCCGACCACGAGCATTTCCTGTCCGAGGACGGCACCCGCGGCGTCAGCCAGTGGACCTTCCGCGCCACCAACCCGGACGGCACCCGGACCGAGGTGCAGGGCGCCGACCTGTTCCGCATCCGCGACGGGCAGATCGTCGAGAAGCAGGCGATGCGCAAGCAGCGGCCCGCCATTCCCGCGAAGTGAAGGGCCCGACCATGCAGACCAGACCCTTGCGCGGATCGGCGGCCTATGACGCGCATTACGACCCGCTGACCGCGCGGACGCTGGGCCGGGGCAGCGACTATGCCCCGACCTACTGGATCGCCACCGCCGGCCAGCCGCCCGAGGACGACGGCCCGGTGACCGGCGACATGGATGTCGAGGTGGCCGTGATCGGATCGGGCTACACCGGCCTGAACTGCGCCATCGCCCTGGCCCGCGACCACGGGATGCAGCCGGTGGTCCTGGAAGCCCACGGCACCGCCTATGGCTGTTCCACCCGCAACGGCGGCCAGGCGCAGTTCTCGGCCGGCCGGCTCAAGCGCAGCCAGTGGATCGAGCGCTGGGGCCTGGACGTGGCCCGCCGCCTGCACGGCGAGATGTTGGAAGCCTTCGACTACTGGCGCAGCCAGATCCGCGACCATGGCATCGACTGCGACCCGCAGGACGGTGGTCATTACTACATCGCGCACAAGGCCTCGGTCGTGCCCGGCATGGCCAGGGAGGCCGAGCTGCTGCGCGACAGGTTCGGCTATGGCGCGAAGATGATGTCGCGCGACGAGGTCATGGCCGAGGTCATCCGCGACCACGAGGCGCAGGGCGCCATGTTCGAACCCGACGGGGTCGGCATCCATGCCGCCAGGCTGGCCTTCGGCTATTGCCGCCTGGCCCGCGAACTTGGCGCGAAGGTGCACACCGACAGCCCCGTGGAAGGCTGGGTCTACCGGGACGGCCGCCACCACCTGCGCACGCCGGGGGGCACCGTGCGGGCCCGGAAGGTGGCGGTGGCGACGGCGGGCTATGCGCCGCGCGGGCTGCACGCCCGCCTGCGCGACCGCCTGCTGCCGATCATGTCGAACAGCGTCGTCACCCGCGTCCTGACCGGGGCCGAACTGGCCGAGGTGGGCGCCAAGGTCGGCTCGCCCCTGACCGACACCCGGACGCTGCGCCATTACTATCGCCTGCTGCCCGACAACCGCCTTCAGATCGGCTCGCGCGCCGCGATCACGGGACGCGACGCGGCCAACGCCCGTCACCTGGCCGGGCTGCGCGAGGGCCTCGCCCGCAAGTTCCCCGTCCTGCGCGGGATCGAGCTGGATTTCAGCTGGTGGGGCTGGGTCGATGTCAGCCACGACATGATGCCGCGCATCACCGGCCTGCCCGACCTGCCGGGCGCCTATTACGCGCTGGGCTACGGCGGCAACGGGGTCATGTATTCCGCGATGGCCGGGCGGCGCATGGCGCAGCTGGCCGCCGGGGTCCGGCTGCCCGACCTGCCGATCTTCGGCAGCGAACTGAAGCACGAGGGGTGGAAGACGCCCTTCCGCCGGTTGGGGCAGTGGGGCCTCTACCAGCTTTATCACTATCGCGACGAACGCCAGTAAAGGAGAGACTTCAATGCGGATGACGACCGAGGAGGCCTTCGTCAAGGTTCTGCAGATGCATGGGATCGAGCATGCATTCGGCATCATCGGCTCGGCGATGATGCCGGTGTCGGACCTGTTTCCGAAGGCGGGGATCACCTTCTGGGACTGCGCGCACGAAACGAACGCAGGGCTGATGGCGGACGGGTTCACGCGCTCGACGGGCAGGATGTCGATGGCGATCGCACAGAACGGGCCGGGGGTGACGGGGTTCGTGACGCCCGTCAAGACCGCCTACTGGAACCACACGCCGCTGCTGCTGGTCACGCCCCAGGCGGCCAACCGCACCATCGGCCAGGGCGGCTTCCAGGAGATGGAGCAGATGCGGCTGTTCGCCGACTGCGTGGCCTACCAGGAGGAGGTGCGCGATCCTTCGCGCATCCCCGAGGTCCTGAACCGGGTGATCATGCAGGCCTGGCGCAACAGCGCGCCCGCACAGATCAACATCCCGCGCGACTTCTGGACCCAGGTGATCGACGTGGACCTGCCGCAGGTGGTGGCCTTCGAGCGCCCGGCGGGCGGCGAGGCGGCGGTGGCCGAGGCGGCGCGGCTGCTGTCGGACGCGAAGAACCCTGTGATCCTGTCGGGCGCGGGCGTGGTCCTGTCGGGCGCGATCCCCGACCTCGTGCGGCTGGCCGAGCGGCTGGATGCGCCGGTCGCCTCGAACTACCAGCACAACGACAGCTTCCCCGGCAGCCATCCGCTGGCGGTGGGCCCCCTGGGCTACAACGGGTCCAAGGCGGCGATGGAGCTGATCCGCGACGCCGACGTGGTGCTGGCGCTGGGGACACGGCTCAATCCCTTCTCGACCCTGCCGGGCTACGGGATCGACTACTGGCCCAAGGATGCGAAGATCATCCAGGTCGACATCAACCCCGACCGGATCGGCCTGACCAAGAAGGTGACGGTGGGCATCCAGGGCGACGCGGCCAAGGTCGCGCGCGCGATCCTGGCGCAGCTTTCGCCCGAGGCCGGCGACGAGGGCCGCCAGGCGCGGCGCGACCGCATCGCCCGGACCCGGTCGCGCTGGGCGCAGGAGCTGTCCTCGCTGGATCACGAGGAGGACGACCCCGGCACCCGCTGGAACGAGGAGGCGCGGGCGCGCGACGCCGGGCTGATGAGCCCGCGCCAGGCCTGGCGGGCGATCATGCAGGCGGTGCCGCGCGACGCCGTTGTCAGCTCCGACATCGGCAACAACTGCGCCATCGGCAACGCCTACCCGTCCTTCGAGGCGGGGCGGAAGTATCTGGCGCCGGGTCTTTTCGGACCCTGCGGCTACGGCTTCCCGGCCATTCTGGGCGCCAAGATCGGCAACCCCGGCACGCCCGTGATCGGCTTTGCGGGCGACGGCGCCTTCGGCATCTCGATGAACGAGATGACCGCCTGCGGGCGCGACGACTGGCCGGCGATCACCATGGTGATCTTCCGCAACTACCAGTGGGGCGCCGAGAAGCGGAACACGACGCTGTGGTATGACAACAACTTCGTGGGCACCGAACTGGACCGCGACACCTCCTATGCCGGGATCGCGCGGGCCTGCGGGCTGGAAGGCGTGGTGGTGCGCAGCCCCGCCGAGCTGACGGCGGCGCTGCACGAGGCGGTCGAGCGGCAGATGAAGGAGCGCAAGACCACCTTCATCGAGGTGCTGCTGAACCAGGAACTGGGCGAGCCCTTCCGCCGCGACGCGATGAAGAAGCCCGTGCCCGTGGCGGGCATCGACCCCGCCGACATGCGTCCCCAGCGGGTTCCCGCCTGAAACGCGCCCCCGGGCGTCCTGGCGCGCCCGGGGTTTCCGTCCCGCACGAAGACGCCCGAACCCGCGACCGGCCTTGCGGCCGGCGCATGGATGCCGCCTGCTCGATGAAAGGATGCCATGGTGGTGGTGATGACCTCGCAGCTTTCGGTCCCGTTGCTTTCCCGCCTGCGCGAGCTCTTTCCGGGCTTCGCGGTCTCGGCGCTGGTGGCCGCGACCGCGCAGTTCCTGTCCGAGCATTACGGCGCCCCGGCGATGCTGATGGCGCTGCTTCTGGGGCTGGCGCTGAACTTCCTGGCCGAGGAGGGAGCGAAGACCGCTCCCGGCATCTCGATGACGGCGCGCACCGTGCTGCGGCTGGGCGTGGCGCTGCTGGGCGCGCGCATCTCGGTCGAGATGCTGGCGCGCCTGGGCTGGCCGCTGGTGCTGCTGGTGGTGGCCGGCGTGGTGGCCACGATCCTGTTCGCGCTGGCGGTCGCGCGGCTTTTCGGGCGCAGGTGGCGCTTTGCGCTGCTGACCGGGGGCGCGGTCGCGATCTGCGGGGCCTCGGCCGCGATGGCGATCGCGGCCGTCCTGCCCCGGCACGAGCGCTCCGAACGCGATCTCGTCTTCACGGTGCTGTCGGTGACGGTGCTGTCCACGGTGGCGATGGTGATCTACCCGATGCTGACGGGCTGGCTGGGCCATGACGACCACAAGGCCGGGGTGTTCCTGGGCGGCACCATCCACGACGTGGCGCAGGTCGTGGGGGCGGGTTTCTCGATCAGTCCCGAGGCGGGCGAGACCGCAACGCTGGTCAAGCTGATCCGGGTGTCGATGCTGGCGCCGGTGGTGCTGGCCTTTTCCGTGATCATCCGCGCCCGCGGGCTGGCCGGTCCGGCCGAAGGCGCGCGCCCGCCGCTGCTGCCCGGCTTCGTTCTGGGGTTTCTGGCGCTGGCGGCGCTGAACTCGCTGGGGCTGGTTCCGGCCGGGATCGCGGCGCTTGCGGGCGACCTGTCGCGCTGGTGCCTGCTGGTCGCCATCGCCGCCGTCGGAATCAAGACCTCGCTTGCGCGGATGCTTGAGGTGGGCGCGGGGGCGATCGCGCTGCTGGTGCTGGAAACGCTGTTCCTGGGCGGCTGGGTCATGGCCGGGCTGCATCTGCTGGGATGAGATCATGAGACTGCTTGACCGTATCTACGACGCCGCCCGGGCGCGGCCCGCCCATGTCATCCTGCCCGAGGGTCAGGACCCCCGCGTGCGCGAGGCCGCCGCCATTGCCGCGGGCGAGGGGCTGGCCCGCATCACCCTGATGGGCGGGGACGCGCCCGGCGCCACGCGGCTTGACCCCGCCGAGGCACCCGAGTTCGAGCAGCTCGCCGAGGCCTGGCTGGCGCTGCGCCGCGCCAGGGGCGCCACGCCCGAGGCCGCGCGCGCCGCCATGCTGGACCCCATCCAGCAGGCGGCGATGCGAGTGCGGTCGGGGCTGGCCTGCGGCACCGTGGGGGGCGCGGTCGCCACCACCGCCGACACCGTGCGCGCCGCGCTGCAGATCATCGGCAAGGCCGGTGACGCGCGGCTGGTGTCGAGCTTCTTCCTAATGCTGGGCTGCGCGCCGGGCACCGCGCTGCGGGGCGGCATGATCTTTTCCGACTGCGGGCTGGTGGTGGACCCCTCGGCCGAGGAACTCGCGGGCATCGCGATCGCCGCCGCGCGATCCTGCCGCCAGCTGCTGGCCGAGGAGCCGCGGGTGGCGCTTCTGTCCTTCTCGACGGCGGGTTCGGCCAGCCACCCCAAGCTCGACCGCATCCGCGCCGCGCTTGAGCTGATCCGCGCAGAAGCGCCCGACCTTCTCGTGGACGGCGAACTGCAGTTCGACGCCGCCCTCGACGAGGCGATCCGCGCCCGCAAGGCGCCCGACAGCCCGCTGCGCGGCGCACCCAACGTCCTTGTCTTCCCCGACCTTGCGGCGGGCAACATCGGCTACAAGATCGCCGAGCGGCTGGGGCGGATGACCGCCATCGGCCCCATCCTGCAGGGCCTTGCCCGCCCTGCCAACGACCTGTCGCGCGGCTGCAGCGTGCAGGACATCACCGCCGCGATCGCCATCACGACCCTTCAGGCGCAGCGATAGCGCAAGGCAGCGGAAAGGGCCGGGGGCCTGTGCCACGGGGGACCGCCGTTGCGGCGGATCCTGCCGGCCTTACTCCGCCCCGGACAGGAAGGCGTCCACCTCGCGCGCCGTGCGGTCCCGCAGGGCGGCGTCGAAGTCGAGGGGCGACAGGGCGGCGTGGTCCTGCTGGTCGAAGCCATGGTCGGCCCCGGGCAGGACCTCGATCCTGAGCCGCGCGCCCCGCTCGCGCAGGCGCTCCGCCAGATCCTCGCAGGCGGGAGTGCTGATGATCTGGTCCTCGGCGGCCAGGACCATCAGGATCGGCGGGGCGGCGGTCCAGTCGCCCTCGTCCGCGCCGTTCAGCAGCCCGCAATAGGGATAAAGCAGGATGACCCCGTCCAGACGGCGCAGCAGGTCCGCCGGGCTTGCGGGCCAGCGGTCCAGCCCGGGCGGAACCTGCCGGGTCAGGGCGAGGCGCAGGAACTCCATCGCGGCCCATCCGCCATGCGAGGCTCCCAGCACGATCCTGCCGCCCGCGGGCAGCGCCGGGTCGGCCAGCGCGACGGCCAGGTCGCCCGACCGCTCGGCGCCGGGCAGCACCTGTCCTGCACAGACCAGCCGCCAGGCCTCGAAGCGGTCCAGCCCGCGGGGGCGATGGCTGTCCAGGATCAGCGCCCGGTATCCCCGCGCGGCAAGGCGTTCGGCCCAGAAGTCCATGTTGTCGTGGACGCCGTCGCAGCCCGACAGCAGCACCGCGCCCCCGGCCTCGGCGGTGCCCCGGGGCGGCGCCACGATGCGCCAGAAGGGCGCCAGTTCCGCCCGGCGCCGCGCGGCGGCCTCGGACGAGCCGGCCAGCCCCGCCCAGTGGCGCGCCGTGTTGGCGCCGAGCCCGGCCAGGACAAGGACCGCCAGCGCGGCGGCGATCAGCAGCGCCCGTTTCACCCGTTGTCGCATCCCTGCTGGAATCCCATGTCGCAATGGGCGGTCAGACGGGCGCTGTCGGCCGGGGTCCAGCCCTCGGGGGCCGTCACGGCGACCCAGGGACCGATGTAGTCGCGCGCGTAATAGGAATGGCCGTGCCCTTCGGGGGCGCTGGTGGCCAGGATCATGTCCACGACAAGCTGGAACTGCGTCACCACGGGGGTGAAGCTGAGATCGGGCGAGACGTCCGGGGCGGGCGGCTCGCGCATCCAGGCGGGCGCGCGCCACAACGAGGCGGGCTCGTAGAAGACAATGGGATCGCTGGAATACTGCAGGAACATCAGCCGCATGTCGCCCCAGCCCTCGGGGCCGCCCGCGTCCTGCGTGTGGCTGGCAAAGCGGATCAGCCGCCCGGCGCCGACCTGGGGCGCGACATAGGGACTGCCGGGCCTGCGCTCGGCCATGGCCTCGTTCCAGCGGGCCGAGGGGAAGGGCGGCCCGGCCCAGAGCGCGCCGGCGATGGGGTTGTCCAGCAGGGCAAACAGGTCCGTGCCGTACATCGAAGCCCAGGCGCCGAGGCTCAGCCCGTGAACGTAAAGGCGGGGCCTGCGGTCGCGCGGAAGGCTGCGCCAGTGGCGGTGGATCGTGCCGATCAGCGCCCGCGCCTGGTCGAGGCCCGCCCGGGTTTCCAGCAGCAGCGCCATCGGGGACTGCAGGTAGGAGTACTGCGCCGCCACCGTCGCGATGTCGCCGTTGTGCATGTATTCGACGACATCGAAGCTGCCCGGATCGAGCCAGCCGGTCCCTGTCGGCATGGCGACGATCAGAACCTTCCGTTCAAAGGCGCCAAGGCGCAGCAGCTCGGCCAGGGCGCGATCGGCGCGTTCCTGCGCGCTGTCGGCCTCGGCCAGACCCACATAGACCCGGATCGGGTCCAGGGCCGGGCTTCCCCGGAAGGCGGCGATCGCGCGGGCATCCGGTCCCTCCGTGACGAAGTTCCGGCCGGGCTGACCCATCGCCCCCCAGTCGATCACCGAGGCGGCGCTGCCGGGCACCCGGGCATCGTCCGGCGGCGGGGGCGCGGTGTCGAACAGTTCCTGCGCTGTGGTATAGGACTGGTCCAGCCCGCGGATCACGCGGTCCAGCACGCCGTCGCGCGTGATGACCGCAAGCGCCAGCGTCACGAGCAGCAGCCCCGAGACATCGGCCGTCCGCCGGGGCATGTGCCTGTAAAGCCACGCCCGCAGCCGGTCGAAGGTCCAGCGCACCAACGCCCCCGCCAGCATCAGCGCCGTGAAGACCAGCAGCGCCGCCACCGCCATGTTGGGCACGTCGACGCTGTCGAGCAACTCCATCCCCATGCGGCTGCGGATGCCGTTCTGCCAGTCCCGCGCACGCGCCAGGCAGAAGACCAGCAGCGCAAGCGCCGGGGCGGCGGCCAGAAGATGCGCGACCGTCGCGACCCGCCCGCGCACGCGCGGCAGGCCCAGCGCGCGCCACAGCGTCACCAGGAAGCGGCCGATCATGTAGCCCAGGGCCGCCACGAGCCCGCCCAGCACGCCCTGGACCAGCCAGCCCCGCGGGATCAGCGAGGGCGTGAGCGAAGCCGCGAAGAAGGCCAGCCCCAGGCAGAGCGGGAACAGGGACACGTGGAGAAGTCGCCGGCGTTGCATTCGGTCCGCCTGTGATTCGGTGGCATTCAGGTTGGCCCGATTTCCGCAGGAATGACAGCGCAAGATCATGCGGCCCCAGCCGGTTCGCCCTCGGGCGCCGCCCTGATGCCCAGCCATCGCCAGGGCGCGGTCAACCGGCCCGTGGCCCTTTCGTATACATTGATCGAAAGTGCCGGCATATGCATCTGCCCCGACAAAACGCTTGCCACGCGAAAGCCTTCGCGCCTAGCATCCCTGCAATGAATACCTTTGGGAGGGGGTGTGCATGGCTTCGGTGACGATGGACGGCGTCCGCAAGTCCTATGGCTCGCACGAGGTCCTGCACGGCATCGACATCGGCATCGAGGAAGGCGAGTTCGTCGTCCTGGTCGGACCCTCGGGCTGCGGCAAGTCCACGCTGCTGCGGATGCTGGCGGGGTTGGAACATATCACCGCCGGGCGCATCCTGATCGGCGGGCGCGTGGTCAACGACCTGCCGCCCAAGGACCGCGACATCGCCATGGTGTTCCAGAACTATGCGCTCTACCCCCACCTGACGGTGGCCGAGAACATGGGCTTCTCGCTGAAGCTGGCGGGGGCCTCGCGCGCGGCGATCGCGGACAAGGTGCGCCCCGCGGCCGAGATCCTGGGGCTCGCGCATCTGCTGGACCGCTACCCCCGGATGCTGTCGGGCGGCCAGCGCCAGCGCGTGGCCATGGGCCGCGCCATCGTGCGCGACCCGCAGGTGTTCCTGTTCGACGAGCCCTTGTCGAACCTGGACGCCAAGCTGCGCGTCACCATGCGGACCGAGATCAAGAACCTGCACCAGCGGCTGAAGACGACAACCGTCTATGTCACCCACGACCAGATCGAGGCCATGACCATGGCCGACAAGATCGTGGTCATGCATGACGGCCGGGTGGAACAGATCGGCGCGCCGCTGGAGCTTTACGACCGGCCCGCGAACCTGTTCGTGGCGGGCTTCATCGGCAGCCCGGCCATGAGCATGATCCGCGGCACGCTGGCCGCGGACGGACAGTTCCTCGCCGACGACGGCTCGCGCCTGCCGGTCGGCGACACGGGCCGGGCCCGCGAGGGCCAGTCCCTGATCTACGGCGTCCGCCCCGAGGCGATGCAGCTTGGCGGCACCGTCCCGCTGACCGTCGAGGTCACCGAGCCCACGGGCGCGGAAACCTATGTCGTCGGCCGCATGGGGGGGACGCCGATCACGGGGGTGTTCCGCAGCCGCATCGACGTGCGGCCGGGCGGGACGCTGGACATCGCCATCGACCCTGCCGCCGTCCACCTGTTCGACGCCGAGGGAGGGCAGCGCCTGACCGCCTGACATAACAACCCCGCCGCGCCGGAAGAGGAGCCTGCGCCAAGGGGACGACAGAGGAGGAGAGTGAATGACCATCGACCGCAGAACGCTGCTCAAGGGCACGGCCGCGATGGCTGCCGCCGGCGCCCTGATCGGCCCCTTCGGCGCCCGCCGCGCCGCCGCCCAGGCCGCGGCCCCCGCCGGCGCCGCCATGTTCACCCCCGAGGAGGGCGCGTCCCTGCGCCTGCTGCGCTGGGTGCCCTTCGTCAAGGGCGAGGAGGAAGCCTGGAACGCCAACACCCAGGCCTTCACCGAGGCCACGGGCGTGGCCGTCACCATTGACCAGGAAAGCTGGGAGGACGTGCGGCCCAAGGCCGCCGTTGCCGCCAACGTGGGCACCGGCCCCGACATGGTGATGAGCTGGTTCGACGACCCCTTCCAGTATCCCGACAAGCTGGTGGAGGTGACCGACCTTTGCACCATGCTGGCCGAGCGCCACGGCGGCTTCTACGAGGGGCTCGCCGCCTATGGCCAGCAGGACGGCAAGTGGATCTCGACGCCCCTTTGCGCCATCGGCAACGCGATCTGCTACCGCGACAGCCACGTGAAGGCGGCGGGCTTCAACGAGTTTCCGCGCGACACCGAAGGGTTCCTGAAGCTCTGCCAGGCGTTGAAGGAAAAGGGCACGCCCGCGGGCTTCCCGCATGGCAAGGCGGTGGGCGACGGCAACAACTATGCCCACTGGCTTCTGTGGTCGCACGGCGGCCAGACCGTCAACGAAGCGGGCGAGGTCGTCATCAACAGCCCCGAGACGGCGGCCGCGATCGAATACGCCAAGCAGCTTTACGCGACCTTCATCCCCGGCACGGAAAGCTGGCTGGACATCAACAACAACCGCGCCTTCCTGGCCGGAGAGGTGTCGCTGACCGCGAACGGCGTTTCGCTGTATTACGCCGCGATGAAGGACCCCGCGCTGAAGGCGATCGCCGACGACATCCGCACGGTGAACCTGCCGGTCGGCCCGGTCGGGCAGCCGGTCGAGCTGGCGCAGACCTCGACCGTCTCGATCTTCAGCCACTGCAAGTTCCCGAACGCGGCCAAGGCCTATCTCGAATTCATGTTCCGCTCCGAGAACATGAACCGCTGGATCGAGGCTGCCAGCGCCTATTGCTGCCAGTCGCTGCGCGAGTTCGAGGCGAACCCCGTCTGGACCTCGAACCCGATCCACGCGCCCTATGCCAAGGCGTCCGAGTCGCTGCGGGTGAACGGCTATGCGGGGCCGCTGGGGCCGGCCTCGGCGGGTGCGATGGCCGACTATGTGCTGGTGGACATGTTCGCCGAGGCCGTGACCGGCCAGCGCTCGACCGAGGACGCCATCGCCAACGCCGAACGGCGCCTTCAGCGCTATTACCGCTGATCCCCCCGGGCCGGCGGCACCATCCGCCGGCCCTTTCCTGCACGGAGGGACCATGACCGCCACGCTTGAAACCCGGGCGCCCCGCAGGCGCCGCCTTGGCCGCCTGTCCGAAAGCCGCAACGGCCTGGGCTTCCTGTTCATGCTGCCGGCGGCGGTCTTTCTGCTGTTCTTCCTGACCTATCCGCTGGGACTGGGGGTCTGGCTGGGCTTCACCGACAGCAAGATCGGGCGGCCCGGCGTCTTCATCGGGCTGGAAAACTACCGCTGGCTGTTCGACGATCCCGTCTTCTGGCTGACGGTGTTCAACACGATCTTCTACACGGTCTTCGCCTCGATCGCGAAATTCGCGCTGGGCCTGTGGCTGGCGCTGCTGCTGAACCGGCACCTGCCGTTCAAGAACTTCTTCCGGGCCGTCATCCTGCTGCCCTGGGTCGTGCCCACGGTGCTGTCGGCCATGGCCTTCTGGTGGATCTTCGACAGCCAGTTCTCGATCATCTCGTGGTCGCTGATGCGGCTGGGGGTGATCGACCAGCCCATCAATTTCCTGGGCGATCCCTGGAACGCGCGCTGGTCGGTGATCGCAGCCAACATCTGGCGCGGCATCCCCTTCGTGGCGATCTCGCTGCTGGCGGGGTTGCAGACCATCCCGCAGTCGCTGAACGAGGCCGCGGCCATCGACGGCGCGACAAGCTGGCAGCGCTTCACCAAGGTCACGCTGCCGCTGCTGACCCCGATCATCGCGGTGGTGATGACCTTCTCGGTGCTGTTCACCTTCACCGACTTCCAGCTGATCTACGTCCTGACGCGCGGCGGCCCGGTGAACGCCACGCACCTGATGGCGACGCTGTCCTTCCAGCGCGCCATTCCCGGCGGACAGCTGGGCGAGGGCGCGGCGATCGCCGTGGCGATGATCCCCTTCCTGCTGGCGGCGATCCTGTTCAGCTTCTTCGGGCTGCAGCGCCGACGCTGGCAGCAGGGCAACGACTGAGGACATGGCGATGGCGCAAACCGAAGATCACGCGGTCGGGCTGGACCAGTACGAGACGCTGCCCCGGCGCATCCTGACCGTCTGGCTGCCGCTGTTCGTCTTTGTCTTCGTGCTGCTGTTCCCGTTCTACTGGATGGCGATCACGGCGGTGAAGCCGGACAACCAGCTGACGGACTACGCCAACCACAGCCCCTTCTGGGTGGTCGGCCCGACGCTTGAGCACATGCGCTACCTGCTGTTCGAGACGACCTATCCGCGCTGGATGTGGAACACGATCATCGTGTCGGTCGCCTCGACCACGATCTCGCTGGTGGCCTCGGTCTTCGCGGCCTACGCGATCGAGCGGCTGCGCTTCAAGGGCTCGCGGATCACGGGGTTGATGATCTTCCTGGCCTATCTCGTGCCGCCCTCGATCCTGTTCATCCCCTTGGCCTTCATCGTCTTCCAGGTCGGCATCTTCGATTCCCGACTGGCGCTGATCCTGACCTATCCGACCTTCCTGATCCCCTTCTGCACCTGGCTGCTGATGGGCTATTTCCGGTCGATCCCCTACGAGCTGGAGGAATCCGCGCTGGTGGACGGGGCGAGCCGCTGGCAGATCCTGACCAAGATCGTCCTGCCGCTGGCGGTGCCCGGACTGATCTCGGCCGGGATCTTCGCCTTCACGCTGTCGTGGAACGAGTTCATCTATGCGCTGACCTTCATCTCCAGTTCCGAAAACAAGACCGTGCCGGTGGGGGTGCTGACGGAACTGGTGCGCGGCGACATCTACGAATGGGGCGCGCTGATGAGCGGGGCGCTGCTGGGCTCGCTTCCCGTGGTCATTCTCTATTCCTTCTTCGTGGATTATTACGTCTCGTCGATGACGGGCGCGGTCAAGGAATAGCGATGAGTTCTGAGGATGCGGGTCTTGCCGTCCTGGCGGTGGGCGAGGCGATGGTCGAACTGTCGGCCAGCGCCACGCCCGGCCAGTGGCACCTCGGCTTTGCCGGGGATACGCTGAACACGGCCTGGTACCTGCGCAGGCTTCTGCCGCCCGAACAGGCGGTCGGCTACCTGACGCGGGTCGGGCAGGGCGGCTTTTCCCGCCGGATGGTGGATTTCATCGCCCAGGCCGGCATCGTCACCGACCACGTCGGCACCGATCCGGGGCGCGAGGTCGGGCTTTACGCCATCGACCTGGACCGGGGCGAGCGCAGCTTCACCTATTGGCGCAGCGCCTCGGCCGCGCGCGGGCTGGCCCAGGACGCGGACGAGCTGTCGCGCGCCTTCGCCCGTGCGCGTGTGATCTATCTGTCGGGGATCACGGCGGCCATCCTGCCGCCCTCCGGGCGCGAAACCCTTGCCCTTGCGCTGGGACAGGCGCGGGACCGGGGCGCGCAGGTCGTCTTCGACCCCAACATCCGGCCCCGCCTGTGGGAGGATGCCGCGACCATGCGCGACCAGGTCACGCGCTTTGCCGGTCTGTCCGACCTGGTCCTGCCCAGCATGGACGACGAGGCCGCGCATTTCGGCGATGCGGGGCCCGGGGCCACCATCGACCGCTATCTGGCGGCAGGCGCGACGCAGGTCGTCGTCAAGGCGGGCGGCGGCCCGGTCCATTACGGCGGCCCGGCGCAAGGCTGCGTCGAGGGGCTTGAGCGTGCTGTTCCCGTGGACACCACCGCGGCGGGCGACAGCTTCAATGCCGGCTATCTTGCCGCGCGGCTTCAGGGCCGGGACGTCGAGGAGGCCATCCGCGCCGGGCATGCCATAGCCCTTCGGGTGGTCGGGGCGCGCGGGGCGCTGGTCGAGATCTAGGCGCCACCTTCGGCGAAGTGGCGTTCCACGTTGCGCACCAGCGCGTCGAGATGGCTTTCCATGTGCCGCCGCATGGCGCCTGTATCCCGCGCCGCCAGCGCCGCGACCATGCCGCGGTGATCGGCCAGCACCCGGTCCGCATCCGTGCGCTGCCGCGCCGACATGAAGCGGATGCGCCACAGGCGCGCAAGGTATTCACCATGGGTCCGGGCCAGCGCCGCGTTGTGGCCCGCCGCCACGATCAGCCGGTGCATCTGCATGTCCAGGTCGAAGACCTCGACCGGGTCGCCGCCGGCGTGGTCGCGCTCGACCGTCTCGCTGAGCCGCGCGATGACGGCGATCTCCTCGGCCGTGGCGTTCCGGCAGGCCAGCTCGCCCCCGAACAGTTCCAGTTGGCGCAGGACGGCGACCTCGTCCAGCGCCTCGTCGCGCGTGGGATCGGCCACCAGCGGACTGCGCAGGGGCCGCAGGGTGACAAGGCCCTCCTTCGCCAGGATGCGGACCGCCTCGCGCAAGGGCGTGCGGCTGACGCCCAGCCGCTCGGCATGGTCGCGTTCCTTGACCGGGCTGCCGGGGGGCAGGGCGCCCGTCAGGATCTCGCGACGGAGCCGCGCGGCGATGGCGGCCGGGAAGGTCGCGGGCCCGGGCGCGGGGTCGGACATCAGTTGACCGGCGTCAGGGCGGGCCGGCCCGCCAGCACCGCGTCAAGGTTGCGCCGCTGCAGGTCCAGCATGGCGCCGCGCGTTTCCACCGTGGCCGAGCCGATATGCGGCAGCGGCAGCACGTTCGGCGCGCGGGCAAGGCGCGGGTCCACCTCCGGCTCGTTCCAGAAGACGTCCAGCGCCGCGCCGCGCAGCCGGCCCGCTTCAAGCGCCGCGATCAGGGCGGGCTCGTCGATGACCGAGCCCCGCGCGACGTTGACCAGCACGCCGTCCGCGCCCAGCGCCGCCAGCACCTCGGCCGAGACGATGCCGCGCGTGGCCTCGCCGCCGACGATGGCGATCACCAGATCGTCCACGGCGCGGGCGAGTTCGACCGGGTCGGCGTGGAAGCGCCAGTCCCCGGGCGTGTCCTTGGGGCTGCGGGACTGATAGTGGACGGGGCAGCCGAAAGCGGCCAGCCGGTCGGCGATGGCGCGCCCGATCCGGCCCATGCCGAGGATGCCGATCGTCCGTCCCGACATGCGCCGGCCCAGCGGCGGGCCACCCTGCGTGGCCCATGTGCCCTCGCGCACCGCACGGATGGCGGGCTCGAAGCCCCGGTTCAGCGCGATCAGCATTCCCACGGCCAGGTCGGCCACGTCGTCGTTCAGCACGTCGGGCGTGTTCGTGACCGTGATCCCCCGCGCGCTGGCCGCCGCCACGTCGATGGCGTCATAGCCCACGCCGAAATTGGCGATCACCTGCAGGTTCGGCAGCAGGTCCATCTGCGCGGCCCCCAGGGGCTCATGGCCCATGTAGCCCAGGGCCCGCACCGCCGCACGCCCGTCTTCGGGAAGGCCGGCCAGATCCTCCAGCCGTGCCAGCATCCGCGCGCCGTCCTCGGCCCAGGCCGCGCGGGCCGCGTCACCATAAGGGCCGATCACCAGCCTGTCCGTCATGGGAAGCCCTTTCACAGCGAGGCGGTGATGCCGCCGTCCACATAGACGACGGTGCCGTTCACGAACGAGGCCGCGTCCGAGGACAGGAAGATCGCGGCGCCGACCAGTTCCTCGACCCGGCCCCAGCGGCCCGCCGGGGTGCGGCGCGTCAGCCAGTCGTTGAAGGCGGGGTCCGCCACAAGCGCGGCGTTCAGGGGCGTGTCGAAATAGCCGGGGGCGAGGCCGTTGCAGTTCAGCCCGTGCCGCGCCCAGTCGGCGGCCATCCCCTTGGTCAGGTTCGCCACCGCCCCCTTGGTCGCCGTGTAGGGCGCGATGCCGGGTCGCGCCAGCGCGCTTTGCACGGAACAGATGTTGACGATATGCCCGCGTTTCCGCGCGATCATGTGCCGCGCGCAGGCCTGCGCCACGTTGAAGACGCTGGCCACGTTGGTCTGCAGAAGGCGCTGGAAGGCGTCCTCGGGGAACTCCTCCAGGGGCGCGCGGTGCTGGATGCCCGCGTTGTTGATCAGGATGTCGATGGGACCGGTTTCCGCCTCGAAGCGGTCCACCGCCGCGCGGGCGGCGGCGTGGTCGGTCACGTCGAAGGGCAGGGTCTCGACCGCGAAGCCCTCGGCCCGCAGCGCCTCGGCCGCGGCGTCCAGCCGCGCCGGGTCGCGTCCGTTCAGCACCGGCATCGCGCCCGCCTGCGCCAGCCCGCGCGCCAGCGCGAAGCCGATCCCCTGGGACGAGCCCGTGACCAGCGCCCGCCGTCCGGTCAGGTCGAAGAGCTTCAGCGACATCATCCGCGCCCGATGAAGGGCATGTTGGTCGCCATGACGGTGACGAACTGGATGTTCGCGCCCTCGGGCAGGGACGCCATGTGCAGCACCGTGTCGGCCACCACCTGCGCGTCCATCACGGGCTCGACCCGCGTCGTGCCGTCGGCCTGCGGCACGCCCTTGGTCATCGCCACCGCCATGTCGGTCAGCGCGTTGCCGATGTCGATCTGCCCGCAGGCGATGTTGAAGGGCCGCCCGTCGAGGCTGATTGAGCGCGTGATCCCCGTCACCGCGTGCTTCGAGGCCGTGTAGCCGATGGAGCCCGGACGCGGCGCGTGCGCGGACACCGAGCCGTTGTTGATGATCCGCCCGCCCTGCGGGTCCTGCGCCCGCATCACGCGGAAGGCCGCGCGGGCACAGATGAAGACGCCGTTCACGTTGACGTCGATCACGCGGCGGAACTCGTCGGCCGGGATCTCGTCGGGGGTCTGGGGGACGAGCCCCGTGCCCGCGTTGTTGAACAGCACGTCCACCCGGCCCCATTCGGCCACCGCCCGGTCGAAGGCCGCGTCCACCGCGTCGGCGTCGCAGACGTCGCAGGGCAGGACCAGCGCCGCGCTGTCCCCCGCCGTCTCGCGCAGTGCGTCCTCGCGCCGGCCGATCAGGCCCACGCGCCAGCCGGCGTCCAGGAAGGTCCGCGCCGTGACCCGGCCGATGCCGCTGCCGGCCCCGGTTATGAGGATGGTCTTGTCCATGCCCTGTCCCTTTGTCTTGTGGAGGTGCCGCCTAGTGGTTGTCGCGCGGCAGCGACTGCGCCACGCGGCGGTAGGCGGTGGCAAGCTCGATGCAGCCGCCCTGCGCAAGCTGGCCCACGGTCTTGCGATAGATCTCCTGCCATGGGGTCTGGTTGACCAGTTCGGGCGGGGTCCAGGCATCGCGCCGGGCCTGCCATTCGGCCTCGTCCACCAGCGCGTCCAGCCGGCGCGCGTTCAGGTCCAGCCGCACCCGGTCGCCCGTCTGCAGGAACGCAAGGCCGCCGCCCACCACCGCCTCGGGCGAGGCGTTCAGGATCGAGGGGCTTTCCGAGGTTCCCGACTGCCGCCCGTCGCCCACCGTGGGCAGGTGGCTGATCCCGGCCTTCAGCACCGCGTCCGGCGGCTGCATGTTCACCACCTCGGCCGAGCCGGGATAGCCCACGCAGCCCACGTTGCGGATGAACAGCATGCAATGCTCGTCGATCGCCAGCGCGGGGTCGTTGATGCGGTCGTGGTAATCCTCGGGGCCCTCGAAGACGACCGCGCGGGCCTCGTGGATGCCTTCGCGGCCGTCGTCCGACAGGAAGCGGTCGTGGAAGTCCTTCGAGATCACGCTGGTCTTCATCAGCGCGCTGTCGAACAGGTTGCCCGACAGGACGAGGAACCCGGCCTTTTCCCGCATGGGCTGCGTCACGGGGCGGATCACCTTGTGGTCGGTGGACCGCCAGCCCGCGACGTTCTGGCCCACGGGCTTGCCGGTGACGGTCATGGCGCCTTCGTGCAGAAGGCCCGCCTCCTGCAGCTCGCCCATGACGGCCGCGACGCCGCCCGCGTGGAAGAAGCTTTCGCCCAGATACTCCCCGGCGGGCTGCATGTTGACCAGCAGCGGCAGGTCGAAGCCGACGGTTTCCCAGTCCCTGACGTCCAGCTCCACCCCCGCGTGGCGCGCGATGGCCTGCAGGTGCGGGGGCGCGTTGGTTGACCCGCCGATGGCGGTGTTGACGCGGATCGCGTTCTCGAAGGCCTCGCGCGTCAGGATGTCCGAGGGCTTGAGGTCGTCCAGCACCATCTGCACGATCCGGCGGCCCGTCTGATAGGCCATGCTCATCCGTTCGCGGAAGGGCGCGGGGATGGCGGAACAGCCGGGCAGGGACATGCCCAGCGCCTCGGCCATGGCGTTCATGGTGCTGGCCGTGCCCATGGTGTTGCAATGCCCAAGCGAAGGGGCCGAGGCGCAGACGCGCTCGATGAACTCGGGGTAGTCGATCTTGCCTTCCGCCAGCAGGCGGCGGCTTTCCCAGACGATGGTGCCGGACCCCGCGCGGCGGCCCTGCCACCAGCCGTCCAGCATCGGCCCGCCGTTCAGCGTGATCGCGGGCAGATCCACGGTGGCCGCCCCCATCAGCATCGCAGGCGTGGTCTTGTCGCAGCCGGTGGTCAGCACGACGCCGTCGAGGGGATAGCCGTGCAGCACCTCGACGAGGCTCAGATAGGCGAGGTTGCGGTCCAGCGCCGCCGTCGGCCGCTTGCCGGTTTCCTGGATCGGGTGGACCGGAAATTCCATCGGGATGCCGCCCGCGTCGCGGATGCCCGCCTTGATCCGGTCCATCAGGAAGACGTGGATCTTGTTGCAGGGGGAAATGTCGCTGCCGGTCTGGGCGATGCCGATGATCGGGCGCTCCGAGGTCAGTTCCTCACGGGTGAAGGTGCTGTTCTGGTAGCGTTCCAGATACAGCGCCGTCATGCCCGGGTTGTTCGGATTGTCGAACCATTCCTGGCTGCGGAAGCGTTTGTTGGCGCGCGTGTCCCCCATGAGCGTCTCCTGGCTGGTGGATCGCCCTTGAGATTTACCGGGGCATGATTCTGGTATACCATTTCGAAAAGCCCTGTAAAGCGGGCCGTCCGGCACCGCATGACCCAGCGAGGAGGCGACGATGCTGATCCACGAAGATCCTGCCCTGCCCCATGCGGCGCCCCCCCAGGGGATGAGCCGGCGCCAGTCGCTGCGCAGCATCGGCCTTGGCGCCGCGGCGGCGATGGTCGCGCCGCAGGTGGTGCTGGCGCAGGCCGCCACAACGCCCGAGCCGCCCAGCACCGTCACCACGCCCCCGCGCAGCTTCGCACCCGACGCGCCCCCGAACGTCTACTTCTGGGACCCCGACGTGATCGCCGTGGACCCCTCGTTCAACGGGCTCGCCCAGCCGAACGCGCCGATCCGGCGGCTCTGGACCGGGGCGCTGTGGGCCGAGGGGCCGGCCTGGAACGGCGTCGGCAAGTTCCTCGTCTGGTCGGACATCCCCAACAACCGCCAGATGCGCTGGCTCGAGGACGACGGCCATGTCAGCGTCTTCCGGGCGCCCTCCAACAACTCGAACGGCAACAGCTTCGACCGGCAGGGGCGGCAACTGTCCTGCGAGCACCTGACGCGGCGGGTCGTGCGCTATGAACTGGACGGCTCGATCACCATCCTGGCCGACCGTTTCGAGGGGAAGCGCTTCAATTCCCCAAATGACGTGGTCGAGCATCAGGACGGCAGCGTCTGGTTCACCGACCCCCCCTATGGCGGCCAGCTTTACGAGGGCGCGCCGGATGCGCCCGGCGGCCGCTCGAACCCCGAGGGCCGGCTGAACAACCGCCTGGGCCAGCCGCCCGAGATCGGCGAGGCCGTGCGCGAGATGGACCACGGCATCTACCGCATGGCCCCGGACGGCGCGATCACCCGTGTCGGCACCCAGGACCAGGTGGCGAACCCGAACGGGCTGTGCTTCTCGCCCGACCATGCGCGGCTTTACGTCGCCAGCACCGGGGCGGGGCCGGGCGACAACGGGCAGGGCGGCACGGGCGAGATCTTCGTCTATGACGTGGCCGGCGGCGCGCTGTCGAACCCGCGCGTTTTCAGCGACTGCATGGTGGACGGGGTGAAATGCGCCCCCGACGGGCTGCGCTGCGACGTGAACGGCAACCTGTGGGCGTCCAGCAACGCGGGCCGCGCGGTCGGCTACAACGGCGTGACGGTCTGGTCGCCCGAAGGCAACCTGCTGGGCCGCATCCGCCTGCCCGAGGTTTGCGGCAACATCTGCTTCGGCGGGCCCAAGCGGAACGTGCTGTTCATGGCCGCCAGCCAGTCGCTTTATGCCGTCCACACCGCCACCCAGGGGGCCGGTCCGTCCTGACCTGCTTGCCGCCGGGCGCGGCTGCACTAGCATCCGGCCCGGAACACGCCAGGGAGGACGCGGTGGTGGAACTGGGATTGCCCGAAAAGGGGCGCTTCGTGGGTCGGGCCTGGCTGCCGGGCACCGGCCCGGCGCTGGTGGAACGCCGGGGGGACCGGCTGGTCGATGTGACGGCGGCCGAGGTGCCGACGATGCGCGACCTGCTGGAACTGGACGATCCGGCGGGCTGGCTGGACGCGCAGGCGGGCCGCGATCTTGGCTTGCTTTCGGATTTCGCCGTCACGGGGGCCTCGGGCGATGCGGCGCGGCTGCTCTCGCCCGCCGATCTTCAGGCGATCAAGGCCAGCGGCGTGACCTTTGCCGCCTCGATGGTGGAACGCGTGATCGAGGAACAGGCGGCGGGGAACCCCGATCTCGCCGCCGGCATCCGCGCCCGCATCGGCGAGGCCATCGGCGCCAACCTGCGCGGGATCGTGCCGGGGTCGGACCGCGCGGCCGAGGTCGCGCGCATTCTCAAGGCCGAGGGTCTGTGGTCGCAGTATCTGGAGGTCGGGATCGGACCCGACGCCGAGATCTTCACCAAGTGCCAGCCCATGGCCTCGGTCGGCTGGGGCGCGGATGTGGGGCTGCACCCGATCAGCCGCTGGAACAACCCGGAACCCGAGATCGTGCTGGCCGTGGACAGCCGGGGCCGCATCAGGGGCGCGACGCTGGGCAACGACGTCAACCTGCGCGATGTCGAGGGGCGGTCCGCGCTGCTTCTGGGCAAGGCCAAGGACAACAACGCCTCGGCGGCCATCGGGCCCTTCATCCGGCTGTTCGACGGCGGCTACGGGCTGGAGGACGTGCGCCGGGCCGAACTGACGCTGCGGGTGGAAGGGCAGGACGGCTTTGTGCTGGAAGGCGCCTCGTCCATGGCGCAGATCAGCCGCGACCCGGCGGACCTGGTGGCGCAGGCGGTCGGGCGGCACCACCAGTATCCCGACGGCTTCATGCTGTATCTGGGCACGCTCTTTGCGCCGACCCAGGACCGGGACGCGGCCGGACAGGGCTTCACCCATCACGCGGGCGACGTTGTGACCATCGCCGAGCCCGGCTTGGGCGCACTGGTCAACACCGTGCGGCTGTCCACCGACTGCGCGCCCTGGGACTTCGGCGCGGCGGCGCTGATGCGGAACCTGGCCGGGCGGGGCCTTCTGGGCGCTTGAAACCCACCGTGCCGCCTGTAACGTATACACGGGCGGAGGAGAGTGGAGGAAGGCGCATGAAGGTTCTGGTCCTGGGCGGGGCGGGCATGGTCGGCCGCAACCTGGCGGCGCGGCTGCTGGCGGATGGCGAACTGGGCGGGCAGCCGGTCGAGATGCTGACGCTGTTCGACGTGGTGCCCGCCGATCTTCACGGCACCGGCCGCACGAAGGTCGAGAGCCGGACGGGCGATATCTCGGACGCCGAAACCGTCCGGGCCTTGGTGGCCGACCGCCCCGAGGTCATCTTCCATCTCGCCGCCATCGTCTCGGGCGAGGCGGAGGCGGATTTCGACAAGGGCTACCGCATCAACCTGGACGGCACGCGCAACCTGTTCGAGGCGATCCGCGCCTTGGGCGATTATCTCCCGCGCGTGGTGTATACATCGTCCATCGCGGTCTTCGGCGCGCCCTTCCCCGAGGCGATCGGGGACGAGTTCCTGACCGCCCCCATGACCAGCTACGGCACCCAGAAGATGATCGGAGAGCTTCTGCTCAACGATTACTCCCGCCGCGGCATCTTCGACGGCGTGGGCATCCGCCTGCCCACCATCGTCGTGCGCCCCGGCAAGCCCAACAAGGCGGCCTCGGGCTTCTTTTCGGGCATCATCCGCGAGCCTCTGGCGGGGACCCCCGCCGTCCTGCCGGTGGACGACGACGTGCGCCACTGGGTCGCAAGCCCCGCCGCCGCCACCGGCCTCCTTCTGCACGCGGCGACGATGGACACCTCCACCCTGGGGGCGCGGCGCAACCTGACCATGCCGGGCCTGTCGGTCACCGTGGGCGAGATGATCGAGGCCCTGGGCGAGGTCGCGGGCCCCGAGGCCGTGGCCCTGATCCGGCGCGAGCCCGACGCCACCATCCGGGCCATCGTCGCGGGCTGGCCCCGCAACTTCGATCCCGCCCGCGCGCGCGCGTTCGGCTTTGACGCCGACGCGAGCTTCCAGGACATCATCCGGGCCCATATCCGCGACACCGCGGCCGCCGGATGACGCCCGGCGGGCCCGCAATCAGCCGCGCGGCCCGGCCGCGTTCGGTGCCCTCGCAGGCGGCGGGAATGAGCGCGCGCGACCGGGCCTACCACGACCTGCGCTATCGCATCCTGAACGGCCGGCTCGCCCCCGGCACCACGCTGCTGGAAACGGAACTGGCCGCGCTGCTGGGCCTGTCGCGCACCCCCGTGCGCGAGGCCGCGATCCGGCTGGCCGAGGAAGGGCTGGTCAGCATCCGCCCCCGCCACGGCATAACGGTGGTGGACCTGACGCTTGTGGATTTCCGCGACATCCTTGACGTGTTCTCGGCGCTCGAGGTGCGGGCGGTGGCGCTGGCGGCCTCGCGCCCGGCCGGGCCCGCCGCGCGCGAGGCGCTGGTCCAGCTTGTCCAGCGGATGGAGCGCGCCACGGCCGAGGGCGACATCGCCCGCTGGTCGGACCTCGACGACGATTTCCATTCCACGTTGGTGGGGCTGTGCGGCAATCCGCGCCTGCAGCGGACCATCGGCGAATACTGGGGCCTGCAGTATCGCGGCCGCCGCCTGATCCTGCCGCATCGGCCGTTGCCGACGGCGTCGGACGCCGAGCACCGGGTGATCCTGGACGCCGTGCTGTCGGGCGACGTGGCGGCCGCCCATGCGGCGCATCTCGCGCATCGCGCCCGCGCCGACCGCGTGCAGCTTGCCCTTCTGCACCAGGTGCTGTCCCCGGCCGAGCCGCCGGTCCTGCCCATCCTTTCCTCCGACAAGGAGCTGACATGAACCGCATCGACCTGACCGGCCGCCGCGCCGTCGTGACCGGGGGCGCCCAGGGCCTGGGCCGCGCCATCACCGAGCGGCTGGCTGCCAGCGGCGCCGCTGTCGAGATCTGGGACATCCAGGACGGCCCGGCCCGGGACGCGGCGGCCGCGATCGGCGGGGCGGTCCGCGCCCGCGTGGTGGACCTGTGCGACGACGAGGCCGTGGCCCGCGCGGCCGAGGCGGCCGGGGCGGTGGACATCCTCGTCAACAACGCCGGCATCACCGGGGGCAATGCGCCGACCTGGCAACTCGACCCCGCCGTCTGGCGGCAGGTGATGGAGGTGAACCTGACCGCGCCCTTCGTGGTCTGCCGCGCGCTGGTGCCCGGCATGATCGAAAGGGGCTACGGACGCATCGTCAACATCGCCTCGGTCGCGGGCAAGGAGGGCAACCCCAATGCGGCGCATTACTCGGCCTCCAAGGCGGGGGTCATCGCGCTGACCAAGTCGCTGGGCAAGGAACTGGCGGAAACCGGCGTGCTGGTGAACTGCGTGACCCCTGCCGCCGCCCGCACCCCCATCTTCGACCAGATGAGCCAGGAGCATATCGACTACATGCTGTCGAAGATCCCGATGAAGCGGTTCCTGGAGCCGGCCGAGGCGGCGGCCATGGTCGCCTGGCTCGCGTCCGGGGACTGCGCCTTCTCGACCGGCGCGGTCTTCGACCTGTCGGGGGGCCGGGCGACCTACTGAGCGCGCGCCATCGCGGCGCCATGGGCCGCGATGATTCCGGCCGCACCCGTCGCGGTCGGCCGCCCATCCCCATACGCGCCCCGCGCCGAAGCAGGCTGCCGGTCGCGCAATGCTGTCCTGAGGGGCGCGCGAGAGTTCAGCGGCATCTCGACGGTCGTGATGCCCGCGCCGATCGGCGCCTTTGCAGCTTGGGCTTCGGGCGGGGTGTTGCCGCGCAGGATGGGGAAAAGAGTGCGGCTCAGGCCCCGGCCGCCAAGGCACGCGCCCGGGTCAGCCCCGCCAGCACGGCGTCCTCGGCCGCGACCTGCCGCGCGGCGATCCCCTGCGCGCGCAGCGCCCGCGCGTAAAGCCCGGCCAGCGTGCCTTCGCCCACGATCACCACGTCGCGGCCCAGCCACCAGGCCCTGGCCGCAGCCAGTTCCGTGCCGATCAGCAGGCCCGACAGACGCGCCCGCGCCGCGTCCGGCGGCAGCCCTGCCAACAGCCCCTCGGCCCGCAGGGTGAACAGCCGCGCGGTCAGCCACTCGGGGCGGGACATGCCGTCCGAGACGCCGCTGTCGAAGGCCCTTTCGTCCCAGCCCGTGCCCGCCATCCCGTGCCGCAGGACCGAGCCGGTGGACAGCCAAGCGAACATCTCGCCCGTCATGAAGCTGCGGAAGCTGACGACCTCGCCCGCCGAGACCTCGGCCCACTTGCTGTGCGTTCCGGGCAGGCAGACGACGCCGTCCCAGTCGGGGGCAGCGGCCAGCACGCCCGCGACCTGCGTTTCCTCGCCCCGCATCACGTCGGCCGAGGGGCGCGCCTGCGACAGCCCCGGCACGATGGACACCGCGATGCGCGGGTCGCGCGCGGGCGCCCGCGTCAGGGGCGGGCCCAGCGGCGGACAGGGGACGGCGCGATAGGCGGCCTCGATCCAGCCCTGCCGCGCGCCCACCATGCCGCAGGCGACGACGGGCGTGACGCGGTCGGGGTCCAGCCAGGGCCCGACCAGCGCCAGCAGCGCGGGTTCGAAGGCGTCGGGCGCCAGCCCGCCCATGCCCTGCTCTGACTCTGCCTGCGCCACGGGGCGGCCATCGGCGCTCATGGCCCAGGCGCGCAGCCTGCTCGTGCCCCAGTCGACGGCGATCCAGTCGGGCCTGTCCATCTCAGATCGTGACCCCGCCATCGACCAGCACCGCCTGCCCGCTCATGAAGCGGCTTTCGTCGGACAGCAGATAGACCACCATCGGCGCAAGGTCGTCCACATGGGCCAGCCGCCCCATGGGCTGGCGGGCGATGAAGTCGCGCTCGGCCTGGGCGGGGTCCGCCGCCGCCGCGATCCGGCCGCGCAGCGAAGGCGTGTCCACCGTGCCGGGGCACAGCGCATTGGCCCGCAGCCCCGCGCGGACGTAATCGGCGGCAAGGGACTTGGTGAAGCCGATCACCGCCGCCTTGGTCGTCCCGTAGGCGCAGCGGTTCGCGAAACCCTTCACGCTCGAGGCCATCGAGGCCATGTTGACCACCGAGGCCGCGCCTGTCGCCCCGGCCCGCCGCAGGAGCCCCGGCAGGGCGGCGCGGGTGACGTGGAACATGGCGTGGATGTTCACGTCGAAGCTTTGGTGCCACTCGGCCTCGTCCGTGTCGGCAAGCGCGCCGTTCACCACGATGCCCGCGCAGTTGAACAGCCCGTCCAGGTCGCCCGCACCCCCGACCACCGCCCGCACGGCCCCGGCGTCGGTGACGTCCATCGCAGCCGTCTCGATCCCCTGCGCGGCCAGGTCCGCCAGCAGGCCCGCGTCGCGGTCGGTCGCCAGCACCCGCGCACCTTCCGCCGCGCAGGCCAGCGCCGCCGCGCGCCCCATCCCCTGGCCCGCCGCCGTGATGAGGATGCGCTTGCCCTCCAGCCGTCCCGCCATGCCGTCCCCCCTGTCTGCGGCGAAGGATGCACCGATGCCCCCGCGGCGCAAGGGCGAGTTTGGTTGCCTTGCGCCGCGCGGCCGTGACAAGTTGCGGCCGATCAAGGAAAGGCCTCCCTCATGTCCGATGACCTGCCGCTGTCCGGCCTGACTGCCGTCTGCATGGCCGCCAACGTGCCCGGCCCCGCGGCGGCCGCGCTGCTGGCGGCGCAGGGGATGGCGGTGGTCAAGATCGAGCCGCCCTCGGGCGACCTGACCGCGCACGCGATGCCGCAGTGGTATGCCGAACTGAACCGCGCCGCGCGGGTCGAGACGGTGGACCTGCGCTCCGCCCCGGGGCAGGCGCGGTTCCGCGAGCTGCTGGCGGGCGCGGACCTGCTGATCTCCAGCCACCGCCGCGCCGCGCTGGCCCGGCTGGGGATCACCGTGCCGGCCCTTGCGGCGGTCAACCCGCGTCTTGCCTGGGTCGAGATCGTGGGCGACGAGGACGCCCCCGACGTGCCCGGCCACGACCTGACCTATCAGGCGGCGGCCGGTCTGCTGGACGGGCGGATGCCGCGCACGGTGATCGCCGACATGGCCGGGGCCGAAGCCGCGGCGCGCGCCGCCGTCATCCTGCTGCTGGCGCGAGAACGGGGCCGCCCGCAGCGCCATGCCGCCGTCGGGCTGCGGCAGGCGGCGGAACGCTTCGCCGCCCCTGTCCGCCACGGCGTCACCGTGGGCGGCGGGCTTCTGGACGGCAGCCTGCCCGACTACGCGATCCACCGCCTGCGCGACGGCCTTGTCGCCTGCGCCGCGCTCGAGCCGCATTTCTCGGCCCGTCTGGCCGAGGTCGCGGGCGGGGACATTCCCGGCTTCTTCGCCGGGCTGACCGCCGAGGAATGCCGCGCGCTGGCCATCGAACGGGACCTGCCGCTGGAGCCGTTCCGGGCGTGACCGCCGTCCGGGCCGGATGTTGACGCAGGCCGCGTCTTGCGCCCGAAGCGGGAATGCAGTAAAGGCCGCCAGTCGTCGCAAGCCCGCAAGGGGTCTGCGGCGGTTCACCTGTTCATCACGCCGCGTGCGCCCCTTTGTCGCTGTTGGGGCGTTTCCGGCCAAGGAGATAGCGACATGAAACTGCATGAACTGCGCGACAACGAAGGCGCCGCCCGCAAGAAGAAGCGCGTGGCGCGCGGCCCGGGTTCCGGCAAGGGCAAGACCGCCGGCCGTGGTATCAAGGGCCAGACCTCGCGTTCGGGCGTGGCGCTGAACGGCTACGAAGGCGGCCAGATGCCGCTGTACCGCCGCCTGCCGAAGCGCGGCTTCTCGAAGCCGAACCGGCTGGAATTCGCCGTGGTCAACCTGGGTCAGCTGCAGGCCATGGTCGATGCGGGCAAGCTGACCGCCGGCCAGACGGTGGACGAGGACGCGCTGATCGCGGCCGGCGCCACCAAGCGCAAGCGCGACGGCGTCCGCCTGCTGGGCAAGGGCCAGCTGACCACCGCGCTGAACCTGACGCTGTCGGGCGCCTCGGGCTCGGCCGCGGCCGCCGTCCAGGCTGCCGGCGGCTCGCTGACGCTGACCCGTCCCGTGGCCGCGCCCGACGCCGCCACCGCCGAGTGAGCGGCCGAATAAGCTGTTGAAGCGGTGCGGCGCGCCGCCTAGATAGCAGTGAGTTTTTCCCAGCGCCGCCGCACCGGCAACGGTCCGGCGGCGCTTTCCAATCCGGCCCGCGGATGCGCGGTGCGAGAGACGAGGGCAGTCATGGCGTCAGCCGCAGAACAGATGGCCGCAAACCTCAGCTGGGGTCAGCTGGGCCGCGCGACCGAGCTTCGCCAGCGCATCTGGTTCACCATCGGTCTGCTGATCATCTATCGCCTGGGCACCTATATCCCGGTCCCCGGCATCGACGGCGGCGCGCTGCGCACCTTCATGGAGCAGGCGCAGGCGGGCATCGGCGGCATCCTGTCGATGTTCACCGGCGGCGCGCTGGGCCGCATGGGCGTCTTCGCCCTGGGCATCATGCCCTACATCTCGGCCTCGATCATCGTTCAGCTTCTGACGGCCATGGTTCCCTCGCTGGAACAGCTGAAGAAGGAAGGCGAGCAGGGCCGCAAGAAGATCAACCAGTACACCCGCTACGGCACCGTGCTGCTGGCGCTGTTCCAGGCCTATGGCATCGCGCTGAGCCTCGAGGCCGGCGGCATGGCCCATGATCCGGGCTGGTTCTTCCGCGCGGCGGTCATCATCACGCTGGTCGGCGGCACCATGTTCCTGATGTGGCTGGGCGAGCAGATCACCGCCCGCGGCATCGGCAACGGCATCAGCCTCATCATCTACGTCGGCATCCTGGCGGAAATCCCCGGCCACCTGGCGCAGTTCTTCGCGCAAGGGCGCTCGGGCGCGATCTCGACCCCCGTGATCCTGGGCATCATCGTCCTCGTGATCGTGGTCATGGCCTTCGTGGTCTTCATGGAACGCGCGCTGCGCAAGATCCGCATCCAGTATCCCCGCCGCCAGGTGGGCATGAAGATCTATGACGGCCAGTCCAGCCACCTGCCGCTGAAGGTGAACCCGGCGGGCGTCATCCCGGCGATCTTCGCCAGCTCGCTTCTGCTGCTGCCGGTGACGATCTCGACCTTCTCGGGCAACCAGACCGGCCCGGTGATGTCCACGATCCTGGCCTATTTCGGGCCCGGCCAGCCGCTCTACCTGCTGTTCTTCGCGGCGATGATCGTCTTCTTCAGCTACTTCTACACCCAGAACGTGGCCTTCAAGTCCGACGACGTGGCCGAGAACCTCAAGAACCAGGGCGGCTTCATTCCCGGCATCCGTCCCGGCAAGCGGACCGAGGAATACCTGGACTATGTCGTCAACCGGGTGCTGGTGATCGGCTCGGCCTATCTTGCCGCCGTCTGCCTTCTGCCCGAGGCGATCCGCGACTGGTTCTCGGTGCCCTTCTACTTCGGCGGCACCTCGGTGCTGATCATCGTTTCGGTGACGATGGACACGATCAACCAGATCCAAAGCCACTTGCTTGCCCACCAGTATGAGGCTTTGATCGAAAGGTCGCAGCTGCGCGGCAAGCGCAAGGCCGGCGAGCCCAAGCCCCGCCGCCTGCCCGCCCGCCGCTGACAAAGCCATCAAGGGGGGGGACGCGTGACGATCAACATCATCCTGCTGGGACCGCCGGGGGCGGGCAAGGGAACCCAGGCCCGCACGCTGGTCGAGGACCGGGGCCTCGTCCAGCTGTCCACCGGCGACATGCTGCGCGAAGCGCGCAGTTCGGGGACCGAGATGGGCCGGGTGGTCGCGGATGTGATGGACCGCGGCCAGCTTGTCACCGACGAGATCGTCATCGGACTGATCCGCGAGAAGCTGGACACGGTGGATGCGCCCGGCTTCATCTTCGACGGCTTCCCGCGCACGCTGCCCCAGGCCGACGCGCTGGAGGATCTGCTGTCGGGCATGGGCCGCGGGATCGACGCGGTGATCGAGATGCAGGTCGATGACGAGGCGCTCGTGGACCGCATCAGCGGCCGCTTCACCTGCGGCAGCTGCGGCGAGGTCTACCACGACCGCACCAAGCCCACCGCGAAGGATGGCATCTGCGACGTCTGCGGCTCGACGGACCTGCGCCGCCGGGCGGACGACAATGCCGAAAGCCTCAAGACGCGGCTGATGGAATACTACAAGAAGACCTCGCCGCTGGTCGGCTACTATTACGCCAAGAAGACCCTTGCGCCCGTGGACGGCATGGCCGCCATGGAGGACGTCGGCGCCCAGGTGGCGGCGATCGTCGATGGCCTCGGGCTGGCTTCGGCGGGCGGCGCGCGGGCTGCCGGCGGTTGACGGACCGCCCGTGATCCATTAACCGCAGGCATCTCATTCGAGAATCACCCATTCGGGGTGAAGCGATGGCCCGACGGCGCGATGCCGCGGGCCATTGGTTGTGAAAAAAGCTTCCGGCGCTACGGAAGCGCAACATAAAAGGACCACGGACTTGGCCCGTATCGCTGGCGTCAACATCCCGACCGGAAAGCGCGTTCCCATCGCGCTGCAATATATCCACGGCATCGGCCCGCTGAATGCCGAACAGATCTGCGAGGCGGTCGGCATCGACCGCGCGCGCCGCGTGAACGACCTGTCGGACGCCGAAGTCCTGCAGATCCGCGAATACATCGACGCCAACCTGACCGTCGAAGGCGACCTGCGCCGCGAAACGCAGATGAACATCAAGCGCCTGATGGACCTGGGTTCCTACCGTGGCCTGCGCCACCGCCGCGGCCTGCCCGTGCGCGGCCAGCGCACCCACACCAACGCCCGCACCCGCAAGGGCCCGGCGAAACCCATCGCCGGCAAGAAGAAGTAAGGGAGGGCGAGACTCATGGCACGCGACAAGACGCGCATGAAGCGCAAGGAACGCAAGAACATCGCCACCGGCGTGGCGCATGTGAACTCGTCGTTCAACAACACCAAGATCCTGATCTCGGACGTGCAGGGCAACGCCATCGCCTGGTCGTCGGCCGGCACGATGGGCTTCAAGGGCTCGCGCAAGTCGACCCCCTATGCCGCCCAGATGGCCGCCGAGGATGCCGGCCGCAAGGCGCAGGAACACGGCATGCGCACCATCGAGGTCGAGGTCCAGGGCCCCGGCTCGGGCCGCGAATCGGCGCTGCGCGCGCTGGCCGCCGTCGGCTTCAACATCACCGCGATCCGCGACGTGACGCCGATCGCCCACAACGGCGTCCGTCCGCCCAAGCGCCGGCGCGTCTGACGACCCCACATTGACCCGTCCCGCGCCGCACATGTCGGCGCGGGACGGCTTTCGCATTTTACCTCGGGCGTTTCCGGCGGCTGGTCATGGGGCCGGAAACAGGAATGGAGGAAATCGCATGATCCACAAGAACTGGGCCGAGCTGATCAAGCCCGCGCAGCTGGACATCCGGCCGGGCGGCGATTGGGCCCGCGTGGCCACCCTGGTCGCCGAGCCGCTGGAACGGGGCTTCGGCCTGACGCTGGGCAACGCCCTGCGCCGCGTGCTGATGTCCTCGCTGCAGGGCGCGGCCATCACCAGCGTGCAGATCGACAACGTCCTGCACGAGTTCTCGTCCGTCCCCGGCGTGCGCGAGGACGTGACCGACATCGTGCTGAACCTCAAGGGCGTCACGCTCAAGATGGACGTGGACGGGCCCAAGCGCCTGACGCTGTCCGCCAAGGGCCCGGGCGAGGTCAAGGCCGGCCAGATCTCGGAAACCGCGGGCATCACCGTGCTGAACCGCGACCATGTGATCTGCCACCTCGACGAAGGCGCCGAGCTGAACATGGAACTGACGGTCGCCATCGGCAAAGGCTATGTCGCCGCCGACAAGAACCGTCCCGAGGACGCGCCCATCGGCCTGATCCCGATCGACGCCATCTTCTCGCCGGTCAAGCGCGTCAGCTACGAAGTCACGCCCACCCGCGAGGGCCAGGTGCTGGACTATGACAAGCTGACCATGCGCGTGGAAACCGACGGCTCGCTGACCCCCGAGGACGCCGTGGCCTATGCCGCGCGCATCCTGCAGGACCAGCTGTCGGTCTTCGTGAACTTCGAGGAACCCGAATCGGCCCGCAGCGCGGATGCCGAGGACGGGCTCGAGTTCGACCCGCGCCTGCTGAAGAAGGTGGACGAGCTGGAGCTTTCGGTCCGTTCGGCCAACTGCCTCAAGAACGACAACATCGTCTATATCGGCGACCTGATCCAGAAGACCGAGGCCGAGATGCTGCGGACCCCGAACTTCGGCCGCAAGTCGCTCAACGAGATCAAGGAAGTGCTTTCGGGCATGGGCCTGCATCTCGGCATGGACGTGGTGGACTGGCCGCCGGAGAACATCGAGGACCTGGCCAAGCGCTTCGACGACCAGTTCTGAGAAATCCGGGGGCGCGGCCCCGCCTGCATCGCCTGTGCACCGGATGTGCATGAGGTGAGCAGGCGCCGTGCCCCCGCAAGACCGGGCAATCCCGCCCCAAGGAGAGCGGCCCGCACGCATGGGCTGCCGGACAAAGCAAAAGACGTAAACGGAGAATCATCATGCGTCACGCCCGTGGCTACCGCCGCCTGAACCGCACCCACGAACACCGCAAGGCGCTGTTCGCCAACATGGCCGGCTCGCTGATCGAGCACGAGCAGATCAAGACGACCCTGCCCAAGGCCAAGGAACTGCGCCCGATCATCGAGAAGCTGATCACGCTGGCCAAGCGGGGCGACCTGCATGCCCGCCGCCAGGCCGCCGCGCAGCTCAAGCAGGACATGCTTGTCGCGCGCCTGTTCGACGTGCTGGGCCCCCGCTACGCCAACCGCCAGGGCGGCTATGTCCGCGTCCTGAAGGCCGGCTTCCGTTATGGCGACATGGCGCCCATGGCGATCATCGAGTTCGTGGACCGCGACACCTCGGCCAAGGGTGCGGCCGACCGCGCCCGCCTGGAAGCCGAAGCGAACGCCGACCTTTCGGCCTGAGGCCACATTCCCCTTGGCGTCACCCTGACGCTACGTCATTAAATAACCCGCGCAGCCTCGCTGCGCGGGTTATTTAGTATTTCCGTTCACCGAAAACTAACCATTGCTCATTAAGACCATGGTAGTGCGTGGCAAGACGGACCTCTGGCGTCCATATAATCTTGGTTGACCTTAATGGTTGCAATTTGTCTAAAAAGACATGTCATCGAGAGCTGAAATTTCCGCGACCTTGGCACGTCTGCAGAAGCTGGCGCCCAAGGGCTATTACATCGGCCTGCACATTCGCTTTGCTGCGCCCATCATGCAGTTCCAGACCTATCCGGAAACCTGGGCGGAGCGTTATTCCAGCAACGCCTATGCGCTGCGGGATCCGACGATCGCCTGGGGGTTTTCGACCACGGGCGCGGTCCGCTGGTCGGCCATGCCCATCCCCGATCCCTTCGGCATCCTGGCGGACGCTGCCAGCCACGGGCTGATCTACGGGCTGACGCTGTCCTGCGGGCCTATCAAGTCGCGCACCATCGCGAGCTTTGCCCACGGCACGCGCGAATTCAAGGATGACGAGATCGAGACGATCTCGACGATGGTACGACGGCTCCACGACATCACCGAGCCGCCGGAGAGCCTGACGAAGGCTCAGCAAGAGGCCCTTCGATGTATCGCGGAGGGCGATCGTCATGCGGCAGCCGCTGCCAAGCTCGGCATCACCGAAAGTGCGTTCAAGGCCCGTCTGATCTCGGCCCGCGAACGGCTGATGGCCAAGACAACGGCCGAGGCGCTGCAACGAGCCAAGGATTACCGACTGCTATAGGACCGTTCGCCCGTCACAAACTCCAACCGCGGTCGCTCCGGGGGGCCAAATTCCTCAACCCACGGAGAAGACCATGCAGACCACCACGCTTTCCTTCAGCAATCTTCACAACCACGGCGAACTGTTCGCCAACCTGTTCCGGGCCCGTCGCCAGAGCTTCATCATCCAGAAGAACTGGGACCTGCCGCAGGCGGACGGGATGGAGTTTGACCAGTACGACACTCCCGCCAGCCGCTGGGTCGCGGTTCACGACGGCGCCCACGAGGTGCTGGGCGGCTTCCGCCTGACGCCCACCACGGCGCAGTGCGGGATCTATTCCTACATGATCCGCGACGCCCAGCGCGGCGTCCTGGGCGGCACGATCCCGCAGGACCTGCTGTATGGCGAGGCTCCTGTCGATCCGCAGGTCTGGGAATGCACCCGCGTCTTCGTCAACCACTCGACGCCCATGGCGATCCGCCGCAAGGTCCACATGGCCATGGCGGGCGCCATGACCAGGACGGCGCGCGAGCTTGGCGCCACGCGCCTGATCGCCCTGACGGGGGCGACATGGCCGCGGTGGTACGGGCGCTGCGGACTTGATGCCGAGGCCATCGGCCGCGTCATGCTGATCGAGGGCGAAGAGAACCAGTGCGTTTCGATCAACCTCGTTCCGAAGATGCACTGATGCCCCGGCAAAGGTGGGGGATACCCACCGCATGGCGGGCAGCGTAATCTGCCCGCCATGGCCGATCTTTTCGACAGTCTTGTGCCCGACGAACCCAGGCCCGGCGCCGCGCCCTCGGCGCACCGGCCCCTGGCCGACCGCATCCGTCCAGGCCGTCTGGCGGATGTCATCGGGCAGGGCGAGGTGCTGGGGCCGGACGGCCCCCTGGGGGCGATGCTGGCGGCAGGCAGCCTGTCGTCGCTGATCCTGTGGGGGCCGCCGGGCGTCGGCAAGACCACCATCGCGCGGCTTCTGGCCGACCAGACCGACCGCGCCTTTGTCCAGATTTCCGCGATCTTTTCCGGCGTGCCCGAACTGCGGAAGGTCTTCGACAGCGCGAAGCTGCGTTTCCGTCAGGGGCAGGGGACGCTGCTGTTCGTGGACGAGATCCACCGCTTCAACAAGGCGCAGCAGGACAGCTTCCTGCCCCATATGGAGGACGGCACCATCCTTCTGGTCGGGGCCACGACCGAGAACCCGTCCTTCGAACTGAACGCCGCACTTCTGTCCCGCGCGCAGGTGATCGTGCTGAAGCGGCTCGAGCTTGCCGATCTTGAACGGCTTGCCCAGCGGGCCGAGCGCGAGATGGGCCGCGCCCTGCCGCTGACCGGCGAAGCGCGCGAGGCGCTGCTGTCGATGGCCGACGGAGACGGCCGCGCCGCGCTGAACCTGATCGAGCAGGTCATGGCCTGGAAGGTGGACCGCCCCCTCGGCCTTGATGAACTTTCGCGCCGCCTGATGCGGCGGGCCGCGATCTACGACAAGTCCGGCGACGAGCATTACAACCTGATCTCGGCGCTGCACAAATCCGTCCGCGGCTCGGATCCGGACGCCGCGCTCTACTGGCTGGCGCGGATGCTGGAAGGGGGCGAGGACCCGCGCTATCTCGCCCGCCGCATCACCCGCATGGCGGTCGAGGACATCGGGCTGGCCGATCCCGCGGCGCAGCGGCATTGCCTGGATGCCTGGGCGCTTTATGAACGGCTGGGCTCGCCCGAGGGCGAACTCGCGCTGGCGCAGGCGGTGATCTATCTCGCGCTCGCGCCGAAATCGAACGCGGGCTACGCCGCCTACAAGGCCGCGCGCGCCGAGGCGAAGAAGACCGGCAGCCTGATGCCGCCCGCCCATATCCTGAACGCGCCGACCCGGCTGATGAAGGACCAGGGCTATGGCGCGGGCTATGCCTATGACCACGACGCCGAGGACGGGTTCTCGGGGCAGAACTATTTTCCCGAAGGGATGAAGCGCCCCGTCCTTTACACGCCGGTCGAACGCGGGTTCGAGCGGGAACTCAAGAAGCGGCTCGACTGGTTCGTGAGCCAGCGCGCGCGGCGCGGCGGTTGACTTTGCGCGGGCGCGCCTACAGGTCAGCGGGATGATGAATCCGGTAATTCAGGTGGCGCTGGGCGGCGCCCTCGGCGCCTCGGCGCGCTATGGCGTGAACTTGGGCGCGGCACGGCTGTTCGGGCCCGTCTTTCCCTGGGCGACGCTGGCGGTGAATGTCGCGGGCTCGTTGCTGATGGGCCTGCTGGTGGCGGCCCTGGGGCGCGACAGCGGGTGGGCGCCCCTGCTGATGACGGGGGTGCTGGGGGGCTTCACCACCTTCTCGGCCTTCTCGCTGGATGCCGTCGCGCTGTGGCAGAAGGGGCAGGGGGCCGTGGCGGCCCTTTATGTCGGCGCCAGCGTCATCCTGTCGCTTGCCGCCCTGACGGCCGGGCTTTCCATGGGGCGTCCGGCATGAGCGGCGTGCAGATCCTTCGCGTGGGTGAGGACGAGGGCGAGCAGCGGCTGGACCGCTGGCTGAAGAAGCGCTTTCCCCAGCTGAACCAAATCGCCATCGAGAAGCTGTGCCGCACCGGCCAGATCCGCGTCGATGCGGGGCGCGTCAAGCCCGCCACCCGCATCGAGCCTGGGCAGGAGGTCCGCGTGCCGCCCCTGCCCGACGCGGCCCCCGCGCCCGCCGCGCCGCGCCTGCGGGAAACCGATGCCGAGATGATCCAGGCCGCCGTCCTGTGGAAGGACGAGCATATCATCGCGATCAACAAGCCGCCGGGCCTGCCGTCGCAGGGCGGCTCGGGGCAGGGCGAGCGTCACGTGGACGGCCTGACGCCCGCGCTGATGTTCGGCTACAAGGAAAAGCCGAAGCTGGTGCACCGGCTGGACAAGGACACCTCGGGCGTGTTGCTGCTGGCGCGCACCGACCGGGTGGCGCGGCGCCTGTCGGAAGCCTTCCGCGCCCGCACCACCCGCAAGATCTACTGGGCCGCCGTCGCGGGCGTGCCTTCGCCCAGGATGGGCACGGTCCGCTTCGGGCTGGTCAAGGCGCCGGGCCACGGGCGCGGTGGAGAGGGCGAGAAGATGATCTGCGTCCACCCCGCCAAGGTGGACCAGACCGAGGGCGCCAAGCGCGCCACCACCGATTACGCCGTGCTCGACAGCCTCGGCACCCGCGTCAGCTGGGCCGCGCTGGTGCCCGTCACCGGGCGGACGCACCAGTTGCGGGCGCATATGGCCGAACTCGGCCACCCGATCATCGGCGACGGCAAGTATGGGGGCTCGGGGCAGGAGAACCTGGGCGACGGCTGGGGCGCGCAGCTGGGCGGAGAGATCAGCCGCAAGCTGCACCTGCACGCGCGCTCGATCAGCTTCGACCATCCGATCACGGGCAAGCGCATCACCCTGACCGCGCCTTTGCCCGAGCACATGGCGCGGACCTGGAAGACCCTGGGCTGGTCGGAACGCGACGTGCCCGCAGACCCGTTCGAGGAAGAATGAAGCTCGTCATCTGGGACATCGACGGCACGCTGGTGGACAGCCACGCGATGATCATGGATTCGATGGCCGCCGGCATGGCCGCCGTGGGCCTGGCCCCCCTGCCGGACCGGACGGTCAGCGGCATCGTGGGCCTGTCGCTGCCGGTGGCGGTGCGGACGCTGCTGCCCGGCCATGACGAGGCGGTCCATGCCGCGGTCGTGGAAGGCTACCGGACGCATTACTCCTCGGCGCGGGCCGAGGCCGAATCGCCTCTGTTTCCCGGCGCCCGGGGCTGCCTTGACCGGCTGGCCGCAAGGGACGACCTGTTGATGGCGGTCGCCACGGGCAAGTCGCGCAAGGGGCTTGAGGCGCTGCTGGAGGCCCATGACCTTCAGGGCTATTTCACCGCAACCCATTGCGCCGACGGGCATCCGTCCAAGCCCGCGCCGGGGATGATCCTGTCCTGCCTGAACGACAGCGGGGCGCAGGCGGACCGCGCGGTGATGATCGGCGACACCAGCTTCGATATCCTCATGGCGGGGAATGCCGGCATCGCGGCCTTCGGCGTCGCCTGGGGCCATCACCCGGCCGAGGAGCTGACCGCGGCAGGGGCGCGGGCCGTCGCCCGCGACTTTCCCGAGCTTTCGGAACTGATCGAGGAGTGGGCAGCATGAGCGAATGGAAGGCGCGGCGGTTCTGGACCCGGGCCGAGGTCGCAGATGTCGAGGGCGGCTATGAGGTCCGTCTGGACGGCCGCCCCGTCCGTACGCCCGGCAAGCTGCCCCTCGTGCTGCCGACCCGCGCGCTGGCGCAGGCCGTGGCGGCCGAATGGGACGCGCAGACGGATGCGATCGACCCCGGCGCGATGCCGCTGACGCGGGCCGCGAACTCGGCCATCGAGCGGGTCGCGCCGCAGTTCGACGCCGTGGCCGACATGCTGGCCGACTACGGCGGTACCGACCTGCTGTGCTATCGCGCCGAGCATCCGGTCGAGCTGGTGGTGCGCCAGGCCGAGGGCTGGAACCCCTGGCTGGACTGGGCGCGGGACGATCTGGGCGCGGACCTGCGGGTCACGCAGGGGGTGATCCCGGTCACGCAGGACCGGGAGGCGCTGGCGCGGCTGCGCGCGCGGCTCGCGGAGCTCACGCCTTGGCAGCTGACCGCGCTGCATGACCTCGTGACGCTCTCGGGATCGCTGGTGCTGGGGCTTGCCGTGCTGGAAGGGCGGCTGGACGCCGAGGCCGCGCATCGCCTGTCGCGCATCGACGAGGAGCATCAGGCCGAGATCTGGGGCCGCGACGAGGAAGCCGACATCGCCGCCGGCGACCGCCTGCAGGCGCTGCGCAACGCCGCGCGGCTGCTGGCGCTGCTGTCGTCGCCGGACGTGGTGTCCGAAGCCGCGGCCGAGCCAGACGCTTGACGGGCGCGATCCGAGCGGCAGTATGAGGGTCAGGCGGGGCGCGCCAGGGTGCGGCCTCAAGGCCGGGCCGGGGGCGGACCCGCGGAACCGCGCCGGGCGCAGATCCGGCCGACAGCAGAGAGGACTTTCATGCGTTATACGGCTTTCCTGGCCACTGTGGCGGCTTCGGCGCTGACCGCGGGCGTGGCGCTTGCGGCCGAGGGCGACACCCTCGCGCAGGTCAAGCAGCGCGGCGTGCTGAACTGCGGCGTGAACACCGGCCTTGTCGGCTTTGCCGCGCCGGATGCGAACGGCAACTGGTCGGGCTTCGACATCGCCATCTGCAAGGCGGTCGCCGCCGCCGTGCTGGGCGATCCCTCCAAGGTGAAATACATCCCCACCACCGGGCAGACGCGCTTCACCGCGCTGACCTCGGGCGAGGTGGACGTGCTGGCGCGCAACTCGACCTGGACCTTCCAGCGCGACACCGACCTCAAGATGGATTTCGCAGGCGTCAACTACTACGACGGGCAGGGCTTCATGGTCCGCAAGGACCTGGGCGTCAGCTCGGCCACCGAACTGGACGGCGCGACCATCTGCATCCAGACCGGCACCTCGACGGAACTGAATCTGGCCGACTGGTTCAAGGCCAACAACATGACCTACCAGCCGGTCAACATCGATTCGAACGCCGAAGGCGAGCAGCAGTACATGGCGGGCGCCTGCGACGCCTACACGACCGACGCCTCGGGCCTGGCGGCGACGCGCGCGGCCTTCGCCGATCCCGACAACCACGTCATCCTGCCCGAGATCATTTCCAAGGAACCGCTCGGGCCGGCCACCCGCCACGGCGACAACAACTGGACCGACATCGTCCGCTGGACGCTTTACGCGCTGGTCTCGGCCGAGGAGTACGGCGTGACCTCGGCCAATCTGGACGAGCTGTCGCGTTCGTCCACCAACCCGGACGTGCAGCGGATGCTGGGCACGATCGACGACTACGGCACCATGCTGGGGCTGGACAAGGAATGGGCCAAGCGCGCCATCGCCGCCTCGGGCAACTACGGCGAGATCTTCGCCGCCAACATCGGCGAGCAGACGCCCATCGGGCTGCCGCGCGGGCTGAACGCGCTGTGGACCCAGGGCGGCCTGATGTACGCCATGCCGTTCCGCTGAAAACCCTGACGCCCTGCCCCGCTGACATGCGCGGCGGGGCGCTTCGTTCCGGCTGAACGACACAGCCCGGCCGAGGTGGACAGAAGATCCGCCCGGCCCAACTGGGAGAAACTTGCTCATGGCGCCTGCCTCCGGGGCAGGGCAGCCCTTCCGGCTGTCCATGCTGATCCACGACCGCCATTACCGCGCCCTGCTGATCCAGGCGCTGGTGTTCATTCTCGTGATGTCGCTTGCCGCCTGGCTGGTGAACAACACGGTCCAGAACCTCGCCCGCATGGGCAAGACCTTCGACTTCGGCTTCCTGTTCAACCGGTCGGGCTATGACATCCCCTTCAGCCTGATCCCCTACGATTCGAACTCGACCCACCTGCGCGCGGCGATGGTGGGGCTGCTGAACACGCTGCTGGTGTCCGCGCTGGGCTGCCTGTTCGCCACGATCCTGGGCGTCCTCGCGGGCGTGCTGCGGTTGTCGCGCAACTGGCTCGTGGCAAAGCTGATGACGGTCTATGTCGAGGTTTTCCGCAACGTGCCCCTGCTGCTGTGGATCCTGGTGATCCTGGCGCTGTTCACCGAGGTGATGCCCGCGCCCCGCGACTATCGCCCGGCTGCGGACGGGGCCGCCGGCGCGCAGATGATCCTGTTCGGGACCATCGCCCCCACGAACCGTTACACTGCCATCCCCGCCGTCGTGGCGGAACGCGATCCCGGCCCCGTCTCGGTGCTGGGGCTGCAGGTCGATGCGATGGTTGTGGCCTTCGCCGTGGCGCTGCTGGCCGCCTGGCTGATCCATCGCTGGCTGCGCGCCTGGGCGCAGTACCGGCAGGACACCACGGGACGGCGGCCGGTGACCTGGTGGATATCCCTTCTGCTGTTCCTGCTGCCCATCCTGGGGCTGAGCCGGCTGTTCGGCATCCACCTCGTCACGCCCGAGCTGCGGGGCTTCAACTTCGCGGGGGGCTTGAACCTCGACAACGGCTTCGTGGTGCTGCTGCTGGCGCTGTCGCTTTACACCGGCGCCTTCATCGCCGAGATCGTGCGCGCCGGCATCCTGTCCGTCAGCCGCGGCCAGACCGAGGCGGCCGCCGCCCTGGGCCTGCGCCCGCGCCCCATCATGGCGCTGGTGGTGCTGCCGCAGGCGCTGCGGGTGATCATCCCGCCGCTGATCTCGCAGTTTCTGAACCTGACCAAGAACAGTTCGCTGGCCATCGCCGTCGGTTATCCCGACCTGCGGGCGACGCTGGGCGGCACGACGCTGAACCAGACGGGCCGGGAGATGGAATCGATGATCCTGATGATGGGGATCTACCTTGCCATCAGCCTGATCGTGTCGGCGGCCATGAACCTCTACAATTCCCGTGTCCGGCTGAAGGAGCGCTGAGATGAGCGAGGTCCACGCCGAAACCGTGCCCTTTGTCCGCGACACCATGCTGCCCTCCGCGGCCCCGCCCGCCCGGCAGTCGGGGGCGGTGCTGTGGCTGCGCGAGAACCTGTTCTCGGGGCCTTTGAACATCCTGCTGACGCTGGCCGGGCTGGCCGCGCTTTGGGCGCTCGTGTCGCATCTGTGGCCCTGGTTCGGCCATGCGGTCTGGAACGCGTCCAGCATCGGCGAATGCCGCCAGATCATCGCCGAGCGCTATGGCCAGGGCGCGGGCGGCGCCTGCTTCGCCATCATCCGCGAGCGCTGGAACCAGTTCATCTTCGGCTTCTACCCGGCCGAGCATTACTGGCGTCCCACCGCCGTCTTCGGGCTGATGATGTTCGCGGTGGCGCCCATCCTGTTTTCCGAAAGCCGCCGGCTGCGCTGGACGGTCTTGGCGGTCAGCGCGGTCGCCAGCTTCGCCGCCTGCGTGGCGCTGGGCGCGCCCGGCCGCGCGCTGCTGGCCGTCGGCGCGGGATTCGTGGCGCTGGCGGCGCTGATCGAATACGCGCCGCGCCGGGCTCTGGCCTTCAGCGTCCTTTACCCCTTTCTCGCGGTCTGGATGCTGTGGGGCGGCTCGTTCTGGGGGCCGGTCGCGGTGCTGGCGGGCTTCGCGCTGGCACTGGCGATCTGGCGGCTGGGCGCACGGTTCGGCGCGGGGCTGCTGGGGCTTGCCCTGGGCGTCGCGGCGGCCGTCTGGTGGTGGGCGGCGCTGGGCCCGCGCGTGGCGGCCGACCTGCAGGGGCTGATGCCGCTGGCGCTGGCGCCGGTCGAATCGCGGTCCTTCGGGGGCTTCCTGCTGGCGCTGACCATCGGCGTCTCGGGCATCGTCATGTCGCTGCCGCTGGGCATCATCCTCGCGCTCGCGCGGCAGTCGAACCTGCCGGTGGTGCGGACGCTGGCCGTCATGTTCATCGAGTTCATCCGCGGCGTGCCGCTGATCACGCTGCTCTTCGTGGCCTCGATCCTGCTGAACTACTTCCTGCCGCCGGGCACCAACTTCGACATCATCCTGCGGGTCATCATCATGGTGACGCTGTTCGCCGCCGCCTACATGGCCGAGGTGATCCGCGGCGGCCTCGCCGCCCTGCCGCGCGGGCAGTACGAGGGCGCGGATTCGCTGGGGCTGACCTACTGGCAGGCGCAGCGGCTGATCATCCTGCCGCAGGCGCTGAAGATTTCCATTCCCGGCATCGTCGGCACCTTCATCGGCGTCTTCAAGGACACCACGCTGGTCACCTTCGTGGGCCTCTTCGATCCGCTGAAGCAGATGGCCGACACGATCCGCGCGACCTTCGCCTGGAAGGGCGCCTACTGGGAGCCCTACATCTTCACCGGAACCATCTTCTTCATCCTGTGCTTTGCCATGTCCCGGTACGCCATGTACCTGGAACGGCGGCTCAAGACCGACCATCGCTGAGGGGCTGCTCATGACCGAACCTGCGAACGCGGCCCGTCCGGCCTTCGGGACCGAGACTGCCGTCCAGATCGAGAAGCTGAACAAGTGGTACGGCACCTTCCACGTGCTGCGCGACATCGACCTGACCGTGCGGCGGGGCGAGCGGATCGTGATCGCCGGCCCCTCGGGGTCGGGGAAATCGACGCTGATCCGCTGCATCAACCAGCTTGAGGAGCACCAGTCCGGCCGCATCACCGTGGACGGGATCGAGCTGACCAACGACATCAAGAACATCGACAAGATCCGGTCCGAGGTCGGGATGGTGTTCCAGCACTTCAACCTGTTCCCGCACCTGACCGTGCTCGAGAACTGCACCCTGGCGCCGATCTGGGTCCGGAAGATTCCCCGGCGCGAAGCCGAGGAAACGGCGATGCATTTCCTGCGCGAGGTCCGCATCCCCGACCAGGCGCACAAGTATCCGGGTCAGCTTTCCGGTGGACAGCAGCAGCGCGTGGCCATCGCCCGCTCGCTCTGCATGAGGCCCAAGATCATGCTTTTCGACGAGCCGACCAGCGCGCTCGACCCCGAGATGATCAAGGAGGTCCTGGATACCATGATCGAGCTGGCCGAAGGCGGCATGACGATGATCTGCGTCACGCACGAGATGGGCTTCGCCCAGGCCGTCGCGCACCGGGTGATCTTCATGGACCAGGGCCAGATCGTCGAGGAGAATACGCCACAGGAGTTCTTCAACAATCCGAAGTCCGATCGTACCAAGCTGTTCCTCAGCCAGATTCTGGGGCATTGAGGGACAGAACAAAGGGGGTGACCGGATGAGCCAGATGTATCTTCTGTTGCTGGGGGTGCTGGGGATCGCCGCGCTGGGCAGCCTTTTCTCCAGCGACGACGACGAGGAATTCGACGAAGGCGAGGACATCCCCGACCTGCCGGTCACCGACGGGGACGACACCGACGAGGAGATCTCGGGCACCGACGCGGCCGAGATCATCCGCGGCTTCGGCGGCGAGGACACGATTGACGGGCGTGCGGGCGACGACTGGATCTATGCCGGGACGGGCGAGGATTCGGTCATCGCCGACGCGGGCGACGACCGCATCTTCCTGGGCTCGGGCGATGACGTTTACGGCCCGCCCGACACGCCCATCGACGAGGGCGACGACTGGATCGAAGGCGGCAGCGGCGACGACACCATCACCGTTCAGGACGGCAACCACGAGGTCTGGGGCGACGATTCGGACGACGACCAGGAAGGCGAGGACCTGCTGACCGCCGAGGGCGGGCAGGTGACGCTGCACGGCGGGCAGGGGGACGACACGCTGGCGGCCCATGACGGCGGCTCGGGCGATCCCTCGGTGGTCGATGTGCTTTATGGCGGCGACGGGGACGACGAGCTGACGCTGGGCGCGGGCGACACCGGCGATGGCGGCGACGGCGCCGATCGCTTCGTCATGGACACGAGGCTGGAATCCGCCGCGCGGATCGCGGATTGGAACGGCGACGACGAGATCGTGGTGAACTATGTCGGCTCGGCCGACAACCCGCCCGAGGTCGAGGTCCTGCAGGCGGGCGCGGACGCCCATCTTTTCGTGAACGGCGAGCTTCTGGCCGTGCTTCAGGACACCGATGCGGATGAGGTCGGCAACATCGACTTGGTGGCCCAGAGCAGTCCGACGGTGTCGTGACAGGCAGTCGCCCTGGCGAGACTGCATCAGCCCTCGATCCGGCGACGGCGCCCGCGCGCCGGTCGATCCCCGGAGCCCCCGAGGAAAAGGCCCGCCGGATCGGCGGGCCCTTGTCGTGTCAGACGGCCGTGCGGCGCATCTCGTCCAGGTAGATCTCGCGCAGGCGGCGCGCGACGGGGCCGGGGGCGCCGGTGCCCACCGCCGCCTCGTCGATGGCCACGACCGGCATCACGAAGGCCGAGGCCGAGGTGACGAAGGCCTCGTCCGCGGCCTTGGCTTCCTCAACGGTGAAATTGCGCTCCTCGACGGCCAGTTGCGCCTCGGCGGCCAGGCGCAGGACGGCGGCGCGGGTGATGCCGTGCAGGATGTCATCGGACAGCGCGCGAGTGACGATAGTGCCGTCCTTGACGATATAGGCGTTGTTGGACGTGCCCTCGGTCACATGGCCGTCCTCGACCATCCAGGCGTCGTCGCAGCCCCGCGCCTTGGCCTCCATCTTCGCCATGGACGGATAGAGCAGCTGCACCGTCTTGATGTCGCGCCGCGCCCAGCGCAGGTCGGGCAGGGTGCAGACGCGCAGGCCCGTGTCCGCCTGCGGGTTCTCGGCCAGGCCGGGCTTGGACTGGGTGAACATCACGACGGTCGGAGGCGTGTCCTTGGGCGGATAGGCGAAGTCCCGGTCGCCGGGGTTGCCGCGCGTGACCTGCAGGTAGACCAGCCCGTCGGTGATGTCGTTTTCCGCGATCAGGCGGCGGTGCGCCTCGAGCCATTCCTCGTCGGTCATGGGATGGCTCATGCCCAGTTCGTCCAGCGAGCGCGCCAGCCGCTTCATGTGGCCCTCGAAGTCCAGCAGCCGGCCATCCAGCACGCTGACGACCTCGTAGACCCCGTCGGCCATGAGGAAGCCCCGGTCGAAGATCGAAACGGTGGCCTGGTCCTCGGGCAGGTAGCGGCCGTTGACATGGACGATGCGGGTCATGGGGTTCTCCTGGAAAGGGCGCGCATGGGTTTTGCGCCAAGGCAGGCGGCCGATCAATGGCCTGTCCGCCGGATGGGCCACATGCAGGTGCAGAAAGCATGGTTGCAAGCGCAGCAATGATCCTTCAACTTGGCGCCGCCAGACGCAACAACCTTGCCCGAGGTCTCATGTCCTTCCGCCTGCAACCCCCTGCGCCCGCCCGGCTGAACCGCTGCCAGCTTTTCGGTCCCGGTTCCCGCACCCAGCTGTTCGAGAAGATGGCAGGTTCGGCCGCCGACGTGATCAACCTTGATCTGGAGGACTCGGTCGCCCCCGACGACAAGGAGCAGGCGCGGCGGAACGTCATCCAGGCGATCGGCGACGTCGAGTGGGGCAACAAGACGCTGTCCGTCCGAATCAACGGGCTGGACACGCCCTTCTGGTACCGCGACGTGGTGGATCTGCTGGAACAGGCCTCGGACCGGCTGGATTCGATCATGATCCCCAAGGTCGGCAACGCCGCCGACATCTACGCGGTGGATGCGCTGGTGACGGCCGTGGAACGCGCCAAGGGGCGCACCAAGCCCATCGCCTTCGAGGTCATCATCGAAAGCGCCGCCGGCATCAGCCATGTCGAGGAGATCGCCGCCGCCAGCCCCCGCCTGCAGGCGATGAGCCTGGGCGCGGCCGACTTCGCCGCCAGCATGGGCATGGCCACGACCGGCATCGGCGGGACGCAGGAAAACTATTACATGGCCCATGCGGGGCAGAAATACTGGGCCGATCCCTGGCACTGGGCGCAGGCGGCCATCGTCGCGGCCTGCCGCACGCATGGCGTGCTGCCGGTGGACGGTCCGTTCGGCGACTTCAGCGACCAGGAAGGCTTCCGCGCCCAGGCGCTGCGCTCGGCCACGCTGGGCATGGTCGGCAAATGGGCGATCCATCCCAGCCAGGTGGCCCTAGCCAACGAGATCTTCTCGCCCGGCGAGAAGGCCGTGGCCGAGGCGCGCGAAATCCTGGCCGCGATGGACGAGGCTCAGCGCTCGGGCGCCGGCGCTGCGGTATACAAAGGTAGACTGGTTGACATCGCGTCGATTCGTCAGGCACAAGTGATCGTGCGTCAGGCAGAGTTGATTGCGGCAGAGGCAACCCGCTGACACAGCGCATACCCGGACGGCACGGCGGGGAGGCCAGCCGTTTCCGGGGGAGGAGCGACAGGCCCCGTCCCTTACGGGGCCTGTCTCTGTTTCGGGGGCTGCCCCCGCTTTTCCGAACCGCCGCCCTTTTCAGAAATCGAACAGATCGCCCAGGAAGGACTCGCGCCGCTTCTTCTTGCCGTGGCGATGGTAGTCGTCGTCATCGTCGTGGCGGTCGCGATAACGGTCATCGGCGCGGCCCTGGTCCCCGAACGGCGGACGGCCCTGCAGGTGGGGCGCGGCGGTGGGCGCGGCGGCAGGCGTGGCGAAGGCGGCCGGGGCCGGCTGCTGGGCCGCGCCGGCGCGGTCGATGATCTTGTCCAGCTCGCCCCGGTCCAGCCAGACGCCACGGCATTTGGGGCAATAGTCGATCTCGACGCCGCTGCGGTCCGCCATCACCAGCGTCTCGCCATCAACCGGACATTTCATTGGCCGCTCCCTTGTTGTGCCTCCTGACAGGTAGGGCGCCCGTTCCGGGGTGCAAGGGTGCCCGGCGTCACAGCTGAGGCAGGATCGGCGCGGCGGCGACAAGCCGCCGCGTGACGGGATGGAGGGGGTGCGACAGGATGCGCCCGGTCGGGCCTTCCTCGACGATGCGGCCCGCGTCCATGACCAGCACGCGGTCGGTGATGGCGCGCACCACCGACAGGTCGTGGCTGATGAAAAGCCAGGCGAGCCCGTGCTGACGGCGCAGCCGCGCCAGCAGGTCCAAGATGCGCGCCCGCACCTGCACGTCCAGCGCGCTGACCGCCTCGTCCAGAAGGATCAGGCGCGGGCGGATGATCAGCGCGCGGGCGATGGCGATGCGCTGGCGCTGGCCGCCCGAGAACTCGTGGATGTGGCGCGACATGGCCTCCGCGCCGATCTCGACCTCGGCCAGGGCCTCGGCCACGCGGTCGCGCCAGTCGGCGGGGCGGCCGGTCAGGTGGAAGGGCTCGGCCACCAGGCGGTCCACCCGCCAGCGCGGGTCGAAGCTGGCGAAGGGGTCCTGGAAGACCGCCTGCACCTGCGCGCGCTGGGCCTTCGGCATCCGGGGGCCGACCCCGGCGCCGTCCAGGCGGATCGCGCCGCCCTGCAAGGCGTCCAGCCCCAGGATCGCGCGGGCGAGCGTCGATTTCCCGCAGCCGGATTCGCCCACCAGCCCGACCGATTCCCCGATGCCCACGTCCAGGCTGACCCCGTCCACCGCCCGCAGGACCGGACGGCGGGCAAAGAGCGCCGGGCGGGGCAGGCGGTATTCGCGCACCGCCCCTTCGACCCGCAGCAGGGGTCCGCCGCCCGCCGTCCCGCCCGAAGGCGCCGGAACATGGCGGGCGGCGGCGAACAAGGCGCGGGTATAGGGATGGGCCTGGGTGCGGAAGACCTGCGCCGTGGCCCCCGCCTCGACGATGCGGCCTTGCTGCATGACGGCCACGTGGTCTGCCACGCCCGAGACCACCGCGAGGTCATGGGTGATGAGCCACAGCGCCATGCCCTCGTCCCGCACGAGCCCGCGCAGCAGGTCCAGGATCTGGGCCTGGGTGGTCACGTCCAGCGCGGTCGTGGGCTCGTCCGCGATCAGCAGGTCGGGGGCATCCGCGATGGCCATGGCGATGGCCACGCGCTGGCGCTGGCCGCCCGACAGCTGGTGCGGGTAAAGCCCCAGCGGGAAGCGCGCGGCAGGCAGGCCGACGCGGTCCAGACGTTCGCGCGCGCGGACCAGCGCCTGCGCCCGGCCAAGGCCGCGGTGGCGGCGCAGGCCCTCGGCCACTTGGTCGCCGATGGTCATCAGCGGATTCAGCGCGGTCATGGGCTCCTGGAAGATCATGCCCATGCGGCGGCCCCGCAGGGCGTCCATGGCGCGCTCGGGAAGGTCCAGCAGGTTCTGCCCGTCCAGGTCCACCCGGCCGCTGGCGCGCGCGCCCTCGGGCAGAAGGCCGATGGCCGCCAGCGCCGTCATCGACTTGCCCGAGCCGCTTTCGCCCACAAGCGCGGTGACCTTGCCCGGCTCAAGCGGCAGGGACACGCCGCACACCACCTGCCGACTGGCGATGGTGATGGACAGATCCTTCAGCGCGATCATGTCAGCCGCGCCTTGAGCCGGGGGTCCAGCGCGTCGCGCAGGCCGTCGCCCAGCAGGTTCAGCCCAAGCACCGTCAGCACGATCGCCAGCCCCGGCACGACCGCCACATGGGGCGCCAGCGTCACCATTGTCTGCGCGTCGGCCAGCATCCGGCCCCAGCTTGGCGTGGGGGGCTGCGCGCCCAGGCCCACGTAGGACAGCCCGGCCTCGGCCAGGATGCCCAGGGCGAACTGGATCGTGCCCTGCACGATCAGAAGGCTGGCCACGTTGGGCAGGATATGTTCGGCGCTGATGCGGGCCGGGCCCTTGCCCGAAATCTCGGCCGCGCGGATGTAGTCCAGCGTCCACAGCGGCAGCGCGCCCGCCCGGGTCACGCGGGCGAAGACCGGGATGTTGAAGATCCCGATGGCCAGCATCGCGTTGGCGGCCGAGGGTCCCAGCGCCGCCGTGATCAGGATCGCCGTCACCAGCGCGGGAAAGGCGAAGACCAGGTCGCCCGCACGCATGATCGCCTCGTCGAGCCACCCCCCGCGCGAGGCGGCCGCCGCCAGCCCCAGCGGAACGCCCACGGCCGCGCCGATCCCGACCGCCAGCAGCGCCACCGACAGCGAGGTCCGCGCCCCGATCATCACCATCGACAGCAGGTCGCGGCCCAGGTGGTCGGTGCCCAGGGGATGGGCGCCGCCGGGGGGCAGCAGGCGGTTCGCCACATCCACCCCCGTCACGTCGAAGGGCGTCCAGACCAGCGACACCAGCGCCATCGCCAGCGCGATCGCTCCCAGCGCCGCGCCCGCGACCAGTCCCATGCGATGACGCCCCGGGATCATCGGCCCCTCAGCCTCGGGTCCACGGCGGCATAGGCCAGGTCCACCAGAAAGGTGACAAGGATCACGGCTGCGACCAGCACCAGCACCGCCGACTGGACGACCACGAGGTCGCGCTGGCTGATCGCCTGGAAGATCAGCCGGCCGAGGCCCGGCAGGTAGAAGACATTCTCGATGATGATCGCGCCCGCCAGCAGGAACGAGAACTGCATTCCCAGGATCGTCAGCACCGGGATCAGCGCGTTCCGCAAGGCATGGCGGCGCAGGACCTGCGCCCGGCTCAGGCCCTTGGCGCGGGCGCTGCGGATATAATCCTGGCCCAGCGTCTCGATCAGCGCGGATCGCAGCACGCGGGCGAGGATCGCGGCCTGCGGCAGCGCCAGCGCCACGGCGGGCAGGACCAGGGCGCGCAGGGCCGCCAAGGGGTCGGACCAGCCGGGAAAGCCCCCGGCCGGAAGCCAGCGCAGCTTCACGGCGAAGACCAGCACCAGAAGCATGGCGAACCAGAAGTTCGGCAGCGCGATGCCCACCTGCGCGGCGCCCATCGCCAGCGCATCCGCCGGGCGGCCACGGCGCGAGGCGGCCAGCATCCCCACCGGCAGCGCCACCGCGACCGCCAGCCCCAGCGCCATCAGGGCCAGCGGCAGCGAAACCTGCACCCGGTCGAGGATCATGCCCGCCACCGGCGCCTTGTAGGCAAGGCTCGTGCCCAGATCGCCCGTCAGGACGCCGCCCAGCCAGCGCGCGTAGCGGGTGGGCCAGGGCAGGTCCAGACCCAGCTGCTGGCGCAGGGCGGCCAACGTGTCGGGCCGCGCGCCGGTGCCCAGCACGAACACCGCCGGATCGCCCGGAACGAGGTCCACCACCGCGAAGATCACCGCCGAGGCGACAACCAGCGCCAGCGCCAGCAGGGCGAGCCGCCGCGCCAGCATCCTCATCCGGGAACGCCCCGGGGCGACAGCGCCAGCGCCATGAACAGCGCGCCGGGCAGGGGATTGTCGTTGTAGCGGGCGGTTTCCACGAAGCCGAGGTCGCGATAGAGCGCCAGCGCCGCGGTGAAGTCGCGCTGGCTGTCCAGGCGGACGAGCCCGCAGCCCGCCACCCGCGCCGCGCCGATCAACGCCTCGGCCATGCGCCGGCCCAGCCCCAGGCCCCGCGCTCCGGGGCGGAGATACATCCGCTTCAGCTCGGCGCTGCCGTCGGGCAGGGGGCGCAGGGCGCCGATGCCGACAGGCCGGCCCTCCAGCTCGGCCAGAAGGAAGGCCCCCCGGGGCGGGACGTAGCTGCCGGGCAGGGCGGCGAGTTCGCCGTCCACGTCCTGATGGGTCAGGTCCAGGCCCAGCCCCTCGATGTATTCCACGAACAGCGCCCGCACGGCGCCGAGGTCGTCGGGGAAGCGGGCAGGGCGGATCGTCGCGCTCATGACCCCGGCACCTCGATCTTGCCGATCAGGGGCAGGTCGTCCTGTGGGCTGACGCTGTGCCGCTCGATCATGCGGTGGACCTCGGGATTGCCGTCGCCGCGATGCAGGGCGCGCAGGGCCAGGATCACCTCGTCATCCGCGCGGGTGCCGCGCAGGTTGTGGCGCACATATTCGTCCCAGGTGGCGATGTGGTAGCTTTCCGACCAGTGCCGGGGGTTTTCCAGATCGCGCAGCAGCGCCCAGTTGCGCGCCCCGTTGCGGCGGCGGCTGGCGCGGCGGCGGGCCATCAGGCGCAGGAACTCGGGCGTGTCCCCGATGTCGATGACATAATCCACCATCACCATGATCGGCCCCGACCGGCCGCGCAGGTCCAGCGCCAGTTCGGGCGCGCGGAACCGGCCCACGGGGTCGAGATCGAGCTTGCCGAACTCGGGCTGGCTGAACCAGTGGCCGATCACGGCGCCGAGGATCAGCAGGCCCGCCGCGCAGACCAGCGCCGCGTCCAGCCCCTGCAGGTCGGCCACCATTCCCCAGAGCCAGCTTCCCGCCGCCATCCCCCCGAAGGTCGCGGTCTGGTAAAGCGCCAGCGCGCGCGCCACGACCCAGCGCGGCGTGGACAGCTGCACGGTCACGTTGAACAGCGAAAGCGCCAGCACCCACGAGGCCCCGGCGGGCAGCAACGCCAGCCCCTGTACGAAGACGTTGTCGCTGGTCGAAAGGACCAGGCACGAGGCCGCGAAGCCCATGAAGGCGACCCGCACGACGTTCTCGTTGTTCATCCGCTCGCGGATGCGGCCGTTGGCGGCGGCACCGAGGATCGCGCCCAGGCCGTAGCAGCCCAGCAGCAGGCCCAGCGTCAGCGAGCCGCTTTCGGGGTGCTCGGTCGCGATCAGGGGCAGCAGGGCCAGCACGGCGACCGCCGAAAGGCCGAACAGCGCGCCGCGCGCCAGCACGCGCATCAGGTTCGGCGACAGCGCGACATAGCGCAGGCCCGCGGCGACGGCGGGGGCCAGCGGCTCGGGCGGGACGTCGCGCTTGCGGGCGGGCGGCTTCCAGCGGGTCAGCGCGAAGATCAGCGGGACGTAGCTGAAGGCGTTGACGGCAAAGGCCGCGGCCGCGCCATAGCCCGCAACGATCAGCCCGCCCGCCGCCGGGCCGACCGAGCGCATCAGGTTGAAGCCGACCGAGTTCAGCGTGACCGCCGCCGGCAGGTCCTCGCGCGGGACCAGGTCGCCCATGCTGGCCTGCCAGGGCGGGTTGTACAGCGCCTGTCCCATCCCGATCAGGAAGGTCAGCGCCAGCAGGCTGTAGGGATCGAGCCAGCCGTAGCCCGCCACCACCGCCAGAAACAGCGACACGCTGGCCATGACGCCCAAGGCGATCAGCAAAAGCCGCTTGCGTTCGAAGATGTCGGCCAGCGCGCCCGACAGCAGGGCGAACAGCATGATCGGCAGCGTGTTCGAGGCCTGCACCAGCGCCACCAGCGTCGCGCTGTCGGTCAGCTGCGTCATCATCCAGGCCGCACCCACGGCCTGCACCAGCCCGCCGAAGTTCGACACCAGCGTCGCCGCCCAAAGGGTGCGGAACGCCTTGTGGCGGAACGGGGCAAGGGCGGACGGGCGCGACATCCGCGCCAGACTAGCGGTCCCGGCGGGAAGGGCAATCCGGCGAGGGCAATCGGGCGTCGGCACGGGTTGGCCGGGCAGGGCCAGGCTGCTCGACTTGACCCGGGGCACCACGCGGCCATGCTGCGGCTGCTCGCCGCCCGAGGTCCGCATGTCCGCCCCTTTCCCCTCCGACAGCCTTGCCCTGCGCTGCCTGGCGTTGCGGGCGATCATGGACGGCCGCGGGGTCGAGGCGGCGGTCCTGTCCTCGCCCCGCAGCCTTGCCCATTATGGCGGAGATGCGCCGGGGACGGGGACGGGGGCGCTGCTGGTCGTCACCGCACGCGAGGCGCTGTGGGTAGCCGCCCATGTCGGGGACTGGACGAAGACCTGGGCAGAAGCGGCGCGGCTTCTGCCGGAGGGCTGTGCCCTGGGGCACGAGGGCGGGGCGGCAGACGGGCTGGCGGCGCTGGCGCAGGCGCTGAAACCGCGGCGGATCCTGTGCATCGGGGCCGAGGTGGCGCGCCAGATCGAGGAATGGAAATCACAGGCCCCCACCGGGCAGACGGCGGGGGCCTGAAGCGGCGGCCCAAGGGGGAGGACCGGGCCGCCGGGCAGCAGGGGGCTCAGCCGCGGCGGCGGCCGGTGAACAGCGACACGATCAGCAGCAGGATCACCGCGCCGATGGTCGAGAACACGATCGAGCCGATGAAGCTGGTGCCCTGGACCGTGGCGCCGGGGACCGCGGGCGCCGCGCCCAGGTTCCAGCCCAGCGCGGGGAACAGCCAGCCGGCCAGAAGGGCGCCGAGAACGCCCACCACGATGTTCATGACGACGCCCTGACCGCCGCCCTTGACGATCAGGCCGGCGAGCCAGCCCGCAATGGCACCGATGATGATGGAGATGATGAAGCTCATTGTTCTTCCTTTTGTCGGTTGAGGGCAGGCCACACCGGGCCGCCGGATGTGGGCGGAACGTTGATTTCCAAGGGCGGTTCCGGCTTGCCGGGAACATGATCGAAGGCTTTGGGGGGCTGCGCCAAATCGGCAACAGATCACGTCGTGTTCAAAAAGTCGCGGGCGCGGCAAATTTGTCACGATGTTGTGGCGATGCCGGTGCAATTCTTGACGACGGCCGCGCTTCGTCGGCCTATGGGCCGATCGGACCGGCCCGCAGCCTGCCCTGCGATTCGCGCCGGCCATTCTGCCAACCTCTGCGCAGCGTCCGGTCTGACGCGCGCGCTGCCATGCGTGAAGGATAACCACCAGATGCGTCTCGCCTCTGCTGCCCTTTTGGCCTGCGCCCTGGGCCTTGCCGCCTGCGGCCCCACCACGCCGCCCGTCCAGGCGCCGCCGGCCAACAACTTCGTGCCCGATATCTACCAGGCCCGGGTCGACCAGGGCCCGAGCGGCGAGGCGCTGCCGATCCCGGCGATCAAGCCCGCCTACCTGCGCGAGCGCAACGTGCGCACCCGCGTTCCCTATAACGGCCCCGACGCGCCCGGCACCGTGGTCGTCGATCCGTATGCGCGCTTCCTCTACCTGGTCGAGAACGGCGGCATGGCGACCCGGGTCGGCATCGCCGTCGGCCGCGCGGGCGTGGGATACGCGGGCACCGCGACGATCAAGCGCAAGGCGCGCTGGCCGTCCTGGACGCCCACGGCGAACATGGTGGCGACCGAGCCCGAGCTTTACGGCCAGTTCCGCAACGGCGTGTCGGGCGGCCTCAGCAACCCGCTGGGCTCGCGGGCGCTTTATCTCTACGAGGGCGGCCGCGACACCTATTACCGCATCCACGGCACGATGGACCCTTCGTCGATCGGCAAGGCGACTTCGGCGGGCTGCATCCGGCTGTTCAACCAGGACATCATGGACCTGTTCGACCGCATCCCGACCGGCACGACCGTGAAGGTCCGGACCGAGGCGGAATCGCGCCTGCTGGAAGGCCCGCTGATCCAGACCCCGGACGGCTACCTGGAACCGGCTGCCGCGCCCGTGCAGACCGCGGCCGCGGCGGGTGCCCCCGTCCAGACCGTCGCGCTGGTCGAAAGCGCGGTCCCGTCCTACTGATCGCCTGACCTGCCCTCAAAGACGCCCGGCCCCTCGCGCCGGGCGTTTTTGCATTGCGCCGCTGTGATTCTTGCGCAAACGTCTGGCCAAAACAGGCATTTGCGGGCGATCCGCCCCTCATGAAGGACGGCAAGGACGAGCATGGCGAAAGTTGCGAAGCCCGATGAAGCCGGTGGTGGCGCCACCGACGATGCCGAAACGCTGGTCGCCAGGTCGCGGCAGCCCGCTCTGGGCCGGCAGGCCGACCGGGCGCTGGGCACGCTGGCCCGGAAGATCAGGGCCTTGCGCGACGAAACGCGCGGCAAGGGCGGCGACGAGCAGCAGGTCAAGGACCTGGGCGCGGCGCTCCGCCGGGTGCGGGCCGAGATCGTGCGGCGCGGCGAGGCCGCGGCCGAGGATGATGCCGGCGAGCAGGATCAGGTCCCGGCGCCTGCCGCAGCGGCGGCGGGTGCCCGTGCCCCGCGTTCCCCCGGGATCCGCGCGGGCCGTCCCGGCGCCCGCAAGATGCCCAAACCGCAATCGTCCGAGCCGGCGCCGGAGCCGGCGGCCGAGCCCGTGCGCGCGCCGAAGATGAGCCGGGCCGAGGCGGGCGCCCTCGCGCCCGAGGCCTCGCCGGCCGCGCGGCGGGAAGGCGGCGCGGCCCCGCTGCCCGGGCGCAAGGCCGAAGCGGGCGCCGCGCGCGAGGACAAGGCCGAGAAGAAGGCCCGCAAGGACGCCGAGAAAGCCGAGCGCAAGCGCGTCAAGGAGGCCGAGAAGGCCGAGGACAAGGCCGCGCGCAAAGCCCGGAAGGACGCCGAGAAGGCCGGCAAGAAGGCGGGCAAGCGGCCCGGGGACAGCTCGGCCGCCTGATTCCGGCGCGCTTTTGGCCCGCGGCGGGCATAGTCGTCGGACGGGGCAGGGGCGGGCGGCGGTCCGCCCAGGGCACAGGGTTCGAAATGTCGGGAAACCCCGCGCCAAGGTTCACTTTGGCGCGGGGTTTTGCTATCGCGGACCCGATACATGACGAGGGATTCCCCGTGCGCCGTTTCCAGATCGTCGTCCTTGCGGCACTGGCCGCGACTCCGGGCCTTGCACAGGACGCAGGCGCCCCTCCGGCTTCGACTCCGGCTCCCGCTGTCGTGGCGGCGGCCGAGGCCCAGGCCCCGCTGAACGCGATCGAGACCCCGCCGCAGGTTCCGGATGCCCCGGCTGCTTCGGACCCGGCCGCCGATCCGCCGGACGCTGCGGCCGCGCCGCCCGCCGCTGCGGCGCCGTCCGGCGAGCCTGCCCGGGAACCCGCCGCGGCGAAGCCCGAGACGGCGGACTCGGCCAAGGCCGCCAAACCCGCCGACAGCAAGGAGCGGCGCTGCACGGCGGACGGGCGCAGCTGCATCACCGTGGCCTCCTACGTGGCCGATGTCTGTTCCACCATCGAGCGCGCGGCAGGCGAGAACCGGCTCGACCCCAACTTCCTTGCCCGGCTTCTGTGGAAGGAAAGCCTGTTCGAGCCCGAGGCGGTGTCCCCCGCCGGCGCCCTCGGCATCGCGCAGTTCATGCCGGACACGGCGCGCCTCCGGAAGCTCGACGATCCCTTCAACCCGGCCAAGGCGATCCATGCCTCGGCCGACTACCTGCGCTATCTGATCGACGGCTTCGGCAACATGGGTCTGGCCGCAGTCGCCTATAACGGGGGCGAGCGCCGGGCCGAGACCTTCTTCAAGGGCGGCAACGTCCTGCCCTTCGAGACGCAGGACTATGTCGAATCGATTACCGGCCACAACGCCTGGAAATGGCGTGACGAGCCCCCCGCGCAGATCGACCTGCGGCTGGACAGGGACAAGCCCTTCGGCGAGGCCTGCGTGCAGCTGGCCGCGAACCGCAAGCTCAAGGAATTCAGCTCGCCCCAGCGCAGCTATGCCTGGGGCGTGATCCTGGCCTCGCATCCCAAGCAGTCGGGGGCGCAACAGCAGGTCAACCGGCTGAACCGCCAGCTGCGGCCGATCCTCGGCGGCAAGAAGATCACCTTTGTCCGCAAGACCATGACCGGCAGCGGCAAGCGGGTCTATACCGCGCAGGTCGGCTATGCGTCGCGGGGCGAGGCGAACGCCTTCTGCAGCCAGTTCCGCGCCGTGGGCGGACGCTGCATCGTGCTGAAGAACTGACGATCCCGGAAGGATGCGGGGCCACGGGGCCCCGCAAACCCGTCACTCGGCCCAGCGCACTTTCGTCAGGTCGTTCGCGGGCGTGGGGGCGTTTTCCCATAGCCCCTCGATCCGGGCGTCGGCGACACCGATCTTGGCCAGCTGGAACAGGAAGGCCGCCGGGTTGTCGTCGGCCAGCATCTCCTGCGCCTGCTTCAGCAGCGCGCTGCGCTCGCCCGCGTCGGTCGAGGCGGTGAAGCGCGTGATCAGGTCGCGGAACGCGGGGTTGTCATAGCCGATGTAATAGCCGTCGCGGGCGTAGATATCGATGTCCAGCGGCTCGACATGGCTGATGATGGTCAGGTCGAAGTCGGCGCCGCGGAAGACGGTTTCCAGCCACTGCGCCCATTCCATGTTGGTGATCTGCGTCTCGATCCCGACCGCGCGCAGTTGCGCCGCCACGATCTCGCCGCCGCGCCGGGCATAGGGCGGGGGCGGCAGGGCCAGGCGCAGGCTGAGGTTCGACACGCCCGCCTCGGCCAGCAGGGCCTTGGCCTTCTCGGGATCATGGGGCGAGCGGTCCAGAAGGTCCGTGTAATCGGGATGGTGCGGCGCGAAATGGCTGCCGATGGGGGTGCCATGGCCGAACATCGCCCCGTCGATGATCGCCTGACGGTCCACCGCCAGGGCGATGGCCTTGCGCACGCGGGGATCGTTCAGCGGCGCATGGCGGTTGTTCATGGACAGGATCGTCTCGCCCTCGGTCGTGCCCAGGATCACCTTGAAGCGGGGATCGGCCTCGATCTGGGGCAGGGTCTCGGGCGCGGGATAGATCGGGAAGGCGTCCACGTCGCCAGCCATCATCGCCGCGAAGGCCGCCGTGGGGTCCGAAATGAAGCGGAAGGTGGCCGAGCGCAGCGCGGGCTTTTCGCCCCAGTAGCCGTCGAAGGCTTCCAGCGTGATGTGGTCGCCCTGGGTCCATTGCCCCAGGCGGAAGGGGCCGGTGCCCACGGGCGCGGTCGCGGCCTGCGCGGCCGAGGCCGGGTCCAGGATCACCGCGTCGCCCCAGGCCATCTTCCAGGGAAAGCTGCCGTCAGGGCTGTCCAGCGTCACCCGCACCAGCTCGGGCGTCACCGCCTCGACACCGGTGATTCCGGCAAACAACTGCTTCTGCGCGTTGGTGGAATCGGGCGCGCGGGCCCGGTCCAGCGAGAAGACCACATCCGACGCGTCGAAACCCGCGCCGTCGTGGAAGCTTACGCCCGGGCGCAGCTTGAATTCATAGACAGCGCCGTTCTCCTTGGCTTCCCAGCTTTGGGCGAGCCCGGGGACGATGGTGCCGTCAGGGGCAAAGCGGGTCAGCCCCTCGAACAGGTTGGCATAGACCACCTCGTCGATGGCGGCCGCGGCATTGGCGGTGGGGTCCAGCCCCGGCGGCTCGAGCACCATGCCCAGCCGGATCGTGTCCGGCGCGGCAAGCGCGGGAGCGGCGATCAGCGCCAGGGCGGCGGCGGTCGGAAGGCGGTGCGGCATAAAGGTTCCCCGTGGCCAAATGTCGCGCGGACACTACGGGCGAGACGGCCGCGCGATCAAGCGCGCTGTCGTTTCCGGGCAGGGATCGCCTGCTGCAGCGGCCCCGCCAGCAGCAGCCAGACCGAACTGACGACCAGACCCCACAGGGCCCAGCTTTGCGGATGGAAATCGACTCCGATGGCCCAAAGGGCAAAGACAACCCAAGCCCCCATCATCGGCAGCGACAGCGCCCGCCAGCGTTCCGTGCGGACGGGATGGATGAACTTGACCGGCAGGAACATCGCCACCGTCAGGGCGATCACCAGCGCCAGGATCACCCAGTAGGACGGTTTCAGCGCAAAGAGCACCAGCACCAGCATGTTCCAGCAGGCCGGAAAGCCCGCGAAGCTGTTGTCCTTTGTCTTCATCCGCGTGTCGGCCATGTAGAGGATCGAGCCGAAGACGATGGCGATGGTGCAGACCCAGCCCGTCCAGCCCGGCAGCAGCCCCGACTTGAACAGGGCAAAGGCCGGGATGAAGATCCAGGTGATGTAGTCCACCATCAGGTCCATCGCCACGCCGTCATAGGTCGGCCAGTTGTCCTTGACCCGGTAGCGGCGGGCCAGCGGCCCGTCGATCCCGTCCACCACCATCGCCACGATCAGCCAGACGAACATGGTGGACCAGTCCCCGTCCACGGCGGCCAGCAGCGCCAGCACCGCCCAGATGGCGCCCGTGGCAGTGAAGAGATGGACCCCGAGGGCCTTGAGACGCAGCATCATGGGGCTTTCTCGCACCGCCGCGCGGGCCATGCAACCGGATCAGGCGGGCGGGATCGGCAGGGCCGAGGTCGCCTTCATCTCCTCCATCGACAGCAGCGCGGTGACGTTCTGGATGCGGATCTCGGAGATCAGCGACTGGTAGAAGCGGTCATAGGCGCGCGCGTTCCGCACCATGACCTTCAGGATATAGTCGATGTCGCCCGCAAGCCGGTGCGCCTCGATCACCTCGGGGCGGGCGCGGACGGCCGCCAGGAAGCGGGCGGCCCAGTCGGCGTCGTGTTCGGTCGTGCGGATCAGCACAAAGAAGCAGGCCTCCAGCCCCAGCGCCTCGGCATCCAGCAGCGCGACCTGCGCGCGGATCACGCCCTGCTCGCGCATGCGCCGGATCCGGTTCCAGACGGGCGTGCGCGAGGCCCCAACGCGGCTGGCGATCTCCTCCAGCGGCAGGCTCGCGTCGCCCTGCAGCAGGGACAGTATCTTGCGGTCCAGTTCGTCCAGCCGGACCGGCGTCTGCCTTTCCTCAGCCATCTGGATAATTCTTCCTGTATCGGGGGCTTGGGGCCATGAATACGTCCTTATTTCCTTGGCTCTCTGGTCATTGGCAACATGTTTTTCCTATTTTGGAAAGGAATTCTCCAGCAGGCCGCCGTTCATGTCCAAGACCTTTGCCCCTTCCGCCCGCACGCCCGCCGTGCTGACCGCCAACAACCTGCTGGACGGCCTGTCCGTCTGGATGTCGGCGCGCGGCTGGACGACGGACCCCCGCGCCGCCACGCTTTACGAGGACGCGGCCACCGCCGAAACGGCGCTGCTGGCCGCGCAGGCCCAGCCCGACGTGGTGGTCGCTCCCTATCTGGTCGAATCCGGCCGCGACGAGAATGGCCTGCCGATCCCCGTCCATTTCCGCGAGGCCTTCCGCCAGGCAGGCCCCTCGGTCGAGACCAACGCCACTTCCACCCCCGAGGCTGCCCATGCTTGACGCCACCAACGACGACGGCCGCGCCTATCTGCAGCACCGCGCGGCCCAGTTCCGCGCCCAGGTCGCGCGGCGGCTGGACGGCAGCCTGACCGAGGACGAGTTCCGCCCCCTGCGCCTGATGAACGGCGTCTACCTGCAGCTGCACGCCTACATGCTGCGGGTCGCGATCCCCTACGGCACGATCAGCCCGAACCAGATCCGGGGCCTGGCCGACATCGCCGACCGCTGGGACCGCGGCTACGGCCATTTCACCACGCGCCAGAACATCCAGTTCAACTGGGCCAAGCTGGTGGACATCCCCGACATGCTGGACGCGCTGGCCGACGTGGGACTGCACGCCATCCAGACCTCGGGCAACACCGTCCGCAACGTGACGACCGACGCCTTCGCGGGCGCGGCCGCCGACGAGATCGAGGACCCGCGCCCCTGGGCCGAGCTTCTGCGCTTCTGGTCCACCGACCATGCCGAGTTCCAGTTCCTTCCGCGCAAGTTCAAGATCGCCATCTCGGGCGGCAAGCGCGACCGCGCGGTGATCGCCGCCCATGACATCGGCCTGCGCCTGCGCCGCCAGGACGGGAAGCTGGGCTTCCAGGTCTGGATCGGCGGCGGCCTGGGCCGCACGCCCATGATCGGCAAGGTCGTGCGCGAGTTCCTGCCCGCCGAGGACCTGCTGCCCTACGTCGAGGGGATCCTTGCCGCCTACAACCTCAGCGGCCGGCGCGACAACAAGTACAAGGCGCGGCTGAAGATCACCGTGGCCGAGCGCGGGCTGGACGTGATGCGCGAGGAGATCGAGGAAGAGTTCCGGCGCCGCCGCGCCGTCTTCCGCGGCCACGACGAGGAACTGCTGGCCAGCCTGCGCGACCGCTTCGCCGCGCCCGTCTTCCGCGAGGTGGACGAGACCGGCTTCCAGGCCGCGCTTGCCGCGAACGGCGCCTTCCGGTCCTGGGCCGACACCAACCTGTCGGAACACCGCGTGCCGGGCTATGCCAGCGTGACCGTGACGCTGAAGGCGCCGGGCGCGGTGCCGGGCGACTGCACGTCGTCGCAGATGCGCCTGGTGGCGGAACTGGCCGAGCGGCACGCCCATGGCGACATCCGCATCGCGCATGACCAGAACATCGTCCTGCCGCACGTGCCCAAGTCGGAACTGCCCGCGCTTTACGCCGCCCTGCGCGAGGCCGGGCTGGCGACGGCCAACGCGGGGCACATCACCGACATCATCTCCTGCCCCGGCATGGACTTCTGCACGCTGGCGACGGCGCGCTCGGTCCCGATCGCGCAGGAGCTGGCGGATTACGTCCGCGCCCGCGACCTCGACGACGAGATCGGCAAGTTCGACGTCCGCATCTCGGGCTGCATCAACGCCTGCGGCCATCACCACCTGGGCCATGTCGGCATCCTCGGGCTGGACCGGGCGGGCGTCGAGAACTACCAGATCACGCTGGGCGGCGACGGCTACGAGATGCCGGCCATCGGCGAGCGCGCCGGCGCGGGCTTCCCCTATGACCAGGTGGTGCCCGCCATCGGCCGCCTGATCGACGCCTATCTGGAACTGCGCGAATCGCCCGAGGAACGCTTCATCGACGCCCTGCGGCGGCTGGGGCCCGCGCCCTTCAAGGCGGCGCTTTACCCGGCCGAGGCCAGCCATGCTTGACGCGAACCTCGACAGCCGCGCCGCCACGCTGAACGCGCGCTACCGCAACCACGCGGCGGTGCAGGTGCTGCGCCATGCGCTGTCCGATCCCGACCTGGGGCGGGTGGCGCTGGTGTCGTCCTTCGGGGCGGAATCGGTCGTGCTGCTGCACATGCTGTCGGTGGCCTCGCCCGACACGCCGGTGCTGTTCATCGACACCGAGATGCTGTTTCCCGAAACGCTGGACTACCAGCGCGAGATCGCGGCGCGGCTGCCCCTGACGGACGTCCGCGTGATCCGCGCTGCAGCCGAGGAGATCGCGGCGGTGGACCCCGACAACACGCTGCACCAGCGCGACACGGACGCCTGCTGCAACGTCCGCAAGGTCGTGCCGCTGGAACGGGCGCTGTCGGGCTTCGACGCCTGGATCACGGGCCGCAAGCGTTTCCAGGGCGGCGAGCGGAAGGAGCTGGACTTCTTCGAGCCCGAGCCGCCGCTGCGGCTGCGGGTGAACCCGCTCGCGCATTGGCGCCCGCAGGACATCATCGACTACATGGACGAAAACGCGCTGCCCCGGCATCCGCTGGTGGCGCGGGGCTATCCGTCGATCGGCTGCGCGCCCTGCACCTCGCCGGTCAGGCCGGGCGAGGACCCCCGCTCGGGCCGCTGGCGCGGTTCGGCCAAGACGGAATGCGGCATCCACTTCATCGGCGGCAAGATCGTGCGCGGCCCGATCGCGCCCGAGCCCACCCCCGAACCCCGGCCCGAGCCGGAGGTTGCGCGGGTTGCCCCCGCTGCCCATCTGCACGTAGTGACGCCGGTCATGGAACGCCCCGCCGCAAGCAAGGACAACGACATGACGACCGCCGACCTGACCCAGGGCTCCCCCGCTGCCGTGACCGAGGCGGACGCGCCGGTGCTGGTCCGTGACGACGGCTTCCACCCCGTCGCGGGCACGCCCGACGTCAGCCTGCCGTCCGACACCGATCCCGACAGGCTGGCGGATCACCTGAACGCCGCGATGATCGCGGTCGAGTTCCCGGCGATGACCGACGGGCGCGGCTTCACGCTGGCGCGGCTGCTGCGCGAACTGGGCTACACCGGCCGCATCCGGGCGACCGGGGCGCTGATCGCCGACCAGTATGCCATGGCCCGCCGCGTCGGCATCGACGAGGTGCAGATCCCGGCCGCCCTTGCCCGCCGGCAACCGGCCGAGCAGTGGCTCGCCCGCGCCGACTGGCGCGAGTGGGACCACAGGTCGCGGCTGGCCGGCTAGTCCCCGGCCGCTTCATCCCCTAGATTATCGCGGACACCCGACATGACCCTGGATATTCCCTTGGCAGACGATCCCCACGTCACCCAGCCCAAATCGACCGCCGGCCTTCTGCCGGACGCGCAGACGGTCACCGCCGTCCGCCACTGGACGGACGGGCTGTTCTCCTTCCGCGTGACGCGGCCCGCCTCGCTGCGCTTCCGCTCGGGCGAGTTCGTGATGATCGGCCTTCTGGGCGACAACGGAAAGCCGATCCTGCGCGCCTATTCCATCGCCTCGCCCAACTGGGACGAGGAGCTCGAGTTCTACTCGATCAAGGTGCCGGACGGGCCGCTGACCTCGCGCCTTCAGCACATCAAGCCGGGCGACCAGATCATCCTGCGCCCCAAGCCCGTGGGCACGCTGGTCCTTGACGCCCTGCTGCCCGGCAAGCGGCTGTGGTTCCTGGCCACCGGCACCGGCATCGCGCCCTTCGCCAGCCTCATGCGCGACCCCGAAACCTTCGAGCGCTACGAGCAGGTGATCATGATGCACACCTGCCGCACCAGGGCCGAACTGGACTATGGCCGCGAGCTGGTCGAGAACCTGCGCCACGACCCCCTGCTGAGCGAGATCCACGGCGACGACTTCACCGACCGCCTGATCTACTACCCCACGACCACGCGCGAGGAGTCGCCCTTCATGGGCCGGATCACCGACAACCTGGCCAGCGGCAAAGTCTTCGCCGATCTCGGCCTTCCGGCGATGAACCCCGCCGAGGACCGCGCCATGGTCTGCGGCAGCCTGGCCTTCAACGTGGACGTCAAGGCGGTGCTGGAAAGCTTCGGCCTGCACGAGGGCGCCAACAGCGAGCCGCGCGAGTTCGTCGTGGAAAAGGCCTTCGTGGGCGAGGGCGTCTGACCGGCCCGTGAGCCCCTGGGCGGAACTCCGGCTTTCGCGGCCCTGTTCGGTGACAGGACCCACGCAAAGCCGGAGACGACCATGAAGCTTGCAGTTCTTGCCGCCTTCCTGGGGATGGCCACGCCCGCCGCGCTTCTGGCGCAGACGGCCACCCCGCCGACCGACTCCACCGTGACCGGCACCATGCCCTCCGGCGAGGCGACCGACGGGGCCGCGTCGCAGAACCCGGTGGTGATGCCCCATTCCGAGGCCGCGCCCGCGCCTGCGACGGCCCCTGCCGCCGCCTTGGCCACCCCTGCCGCCACGCCGCAGGATTTCGTCAACCAGGCCGCCAGCAGCGGCATGTTCGAGGTTCAGTCGAGCGAGCTTGCGCTGGAGCGCGCCGGCAGCGACGAGGTCAAGGACTTCGCCCGGATGATGATCCGCGACCATGGCGAGCTGAACGAGCAGCTCAAGGCCGTGGCCGCCGCCAGGGGCCTGACCGTTCCGGCCGAGATCGCCGGCCCCCCGGCGCAGCACATGGAGGCCGTGATGGGGGCCGAGGGCGACAGATTCGATCAGGCCTACCTCGACCATCAGGCGCAGGCCCATGCCGAGGCCATCGCGCTGTTCGAACCCTGGGCCGAGCAGACGGACGACACCGACATGGCCGCCCTGGCGCAGAAGGCCGTCCAGCACATCCGCACCCACCAGGAGACGCTGGAAAAGATCCGCGCCGACTGAGCGGCCCGGATCATCCAGGGCGCCGGAGCCAGCCGCCCGGCGCCCTTTCGCGTCCTTGTGCCACGTCGGGGCGGGGACTGCCCCGCGTTGACACGGCCCTCGGGGACACCCATGTTGCCGCCCCGAATCTGCCAAAGGTCGTGTCATGCCCGTCGTCGTCGTCGAATCTCCGGCCAAGGCCAAGACAATCAACAAGTATCTGGGCGACGACTACACCGTTCTCGCGTCCTTCGGCCATGTCCGCGACCTGCCGCCCAAGGACGGATCGGTCGATACGGACGCCGATTTCGCGATGAAATGGGAAGTCGCCGCGGAATCGAAGAAGCACGTCAAGGCGATCAAGGACGCGCTGGCCTCGGACCCGAACCTGATCCTGGCGACCGACCCCGACCGCGAGGGCGAGGCGATCTCGTGGCACCTGCGCGAGGCGCTGGCCTCGTCGCTGAAGAAGGCGCAGGTCAGCCGCGTCACCTTCAACGCGATCACCAGGAACGCCGTGACCGAGGCCATGGCGAACCCCCGCGACATCGACCAGCCGCTGGTCGACGCCTACCTGGCCCGCCGGGCGCTGGATTACCTCGTGGGCTTCAACCTTTCGCCGGTCCTGTGGCGCAAGCTGCCGGGCGCCAAGTCCGCGGGCCGCGTCCAGTCGGTCGCCCTGCGGATCATCGTGGACCGCGAGATGGAGATCGAGGCCTTCCGCGCCCGCGAATACTGGACCGTCCATGCGACGCTGGCCACGCCCAAGGGCGACGAGTACCGTGCCCAGCTTGTGACCTACGCGGGCAGGAAGCTGGAACGCTACGACCTCGCCAACGAGGAAGCGGCCAGGCTGGCGGTGAAGGCGGTGGAAAGCCGCGACCTCAAGGTGACCTCCGTCACCTCCAAGCCCGCCAGCCGCAATCCCTGGCCCCCCTTCATGACCTCGACCCTGCAGCAGGAAGCCAGCCGCAAGCTGGGCCTGGGCGCGCGGGCCTGCATGTCGGCGGCGCAAAGGCTTTATGAGGCCGGCTACATCACCTACATGCGGACGGACGGCATCGACATGGCGCCCGAGGCGGTCATGGCCGCCCGCGACGCCATCAAGGCGCGCTTCGGCGAGGCCTATGTCCCGAAAAGCCCCCGCGTCTACAAGAACAAGGCCAAGAACGCGCAGGAAGCGCACGAGTGCATCCGGCCGACCGACATGATGCTTTCGCCCGACAAGCTGAACGTCGAACCCGAGCAGAGGAAGCTCTACGACCTGATCTGGAAGCGCACGCTCGCCTCTCAGATGGAAGCCGCGCGGATGGAGCGGACGACCGTCGAGATCGGCTCGGCCGATGGACAGGTCGGCCTGCGCGCGACGGGCCAGGTGATGCTGTTCGACGGCTTCCTCAAGGTCTACGACCAGGGCACCGACGATGACGAGGGCGAGGACTCGGCCCGCCTGCCGCAGATCGCCCAAGGCGAGCCCGCCGCCAAGCGCGCCGTGGTGCCCGAACAGCACTTCACCCAGCCGCCGCCCCGCTATACCGAGGCCACGCTGGTCAAGCGGATGGAGGAGCTGGGCATAGGCCGGCCGTCCACCTATGCCAGCATCGTCACGACCATCCAGGACCGGGAATATGTCCGCAAGGACAAGAACCGCCTGATCCCCGAGGACAAGGGCCGGCTGGTGACGGCCTTCCTGGTGAAATACTTTCCCCGCTACGTCAGCTACGACTTCACCGCCGAGATGGAAGGAGAGCTTGACGACATCTCGTCGGGCGAGCGGGAATACCGCGAGGTCCTGCGCCGCTTCTGGCGCGACTTCACCGCCGCGCTGGAGGGGACAAGCGAGCTGCGCATCACCGAGGTGCTGGAGGCGATCGACGAGGCGCTGGCCCCCCATCTGTATCCGGCGCGCGCCGACGGGGGCGATCCGCGCGAATGTCCGCTGTGTGGCAAGGGTCGGCTGAACCTCAAGACCGCGCGCTCGGGCGGGGCCTTCATCGGCTGCAACAACTATCCCGAATGCCGCTACACCCGCCCAATCTCGGGGGCGGAAGGCGAGGCGGTGGGCGACACCGTGCTGGGCCTGGACCCCGAAGGCATCGAGATCAGCCTCAAGACCGGCCGCTTCGGGCCCTATGTCCAGCGCGGCGAGGCGACGGCGGAACAGCCCAAGCCCCCGCGCGCGTCCATCCCCAAGGGCTGGGATGCCGCGTCGATGGACCTGGAAAAGGCCCTGATGCTGCTGAACCTGCCGCGCGAGATCGGGCCGCATCCCGAGGACGGCGTGATGATCGAGGCGGGGATCGGCCGCTACGGTCCCTACGTCAAGCACGGGTCGCGCTATGCCAACCTGCCCGAGGTGGACGAGGTCTTCACCATCGGCATGAACCGCGCCGTCGAGGTGCTGGCCGCCAAGCCTCAGCGGGGCCGGGCGGCCCCTGCGGCGGCGCTGGCCGAACTGGGCGAGCACCCCGAGGGCGGCGCGGTCCAGGTCCTGAGCGGCCGTTACGGTCCTTACGTGAAATGGGGCAAGGTCAACGCCACCCTGCCGCGCGACGTGACGCCCGAGTCGCTGACCATGGAGCAGGCGCTGGAACTGATCTCGGCCAAGGCCTCGAAGGGTGGCAAGAAACCCGCGGCGAAGAAGGCCGCCAAGGAGCCTGCCAAGGCCGCGGCCAAGAAGCCCGCCGCCAGGAAGACGGCGAAGGCGGCCGAAAAGGCGCCCGCCCGGACCGCGACCCGGAAGGCGGCGGCCGGAAAGGCGACCGAGGGCTGAGGCGGGATCGAGGCATGGCATCCGGTGCTTTCCGATCGGCACCGGATGCGCCATCGTCACGCTTGGAATGGGTATTTGGGTCAGGAAGAAACGGCTTCATCCTGATCCAGGTGCCTCGGCCGTCCTGAAAATCGCGCCACCCTGCACTTTTCAGCACCCGGGAAGGAGCCATGCAGATGCGAGGACTTGTCCCTTCCGTTGTGCTGGCGGCAGCGCTTGCCGCCGCTCCGGTCCTTGCCGATGACGCCGACGACCTCCGGCGCGTCCGTTACGCCTGCGAGGGTGACAGGGCGATGGAGGTCGTCTTCCTCAACACCGCGGGCGGCAACGGCTATGCCTTTGTCCTGGCGGATGGCGAGATGATCCCCATGCGGGTCGCCGTCTCGGCCTCGGGCGCGCGCTACCTGTCGCTTGAGCCCGAACCCACCCGTCAGTTCTGGGAGGCCAAGGGCCGGGCCGATCTTGTGGCGCTGGAAGGCGGAACGGAAATGCCCCTGCGTCAGGGCTGCGCGCCCCTGGACTAGGGGCCCCTCGTTGACACCTGCGCCCCCCCCGTGCAGAACCCCCGAAAGGGTTGCACGGGGGGACCATGCGCAAGGTTTACGAGAGCGCGGATGCCGCGCTGGAAGGTTTGCTGCGGGACGGCATGTCCATCGCGGCCGGGGGCTTCGGCCTTTGCGGCATTCCGGAACTGCTGATCGCCGCGATCCACAAGTCGGGCGTCAAGGACCTGACCATCGCCTCGAACAACTGCGGCGTGGACGGCTTCGGCCTTGGCATCCTGCTGGACAGCAAGCAGATCCGGAAGATGCAGTCGTCCTATGTGGGCGAGAACGCCGAGTTCATGCGCCAGTATCTCAGCGGCGAGCTTGAGCTGGAGTTCAACCCGCAGGGCACGCTGGCCGAGCGGATGCGCGCCGGCGGCGCGGGCATTCCCGGCTTCTACACCAAGACCGGCGTCGGCACGGTCATTGCCGACGGGAAAGAGGTCAAGACCTTCGACGGCGAGGACTATATCCTCGAACGCGGGATCGTGACCGACCTGTCCATCGTCAAGGCCTGGAAGGCCGACGAGACCGGCAACCTCGTCTTCCGCAAGACCGCGCGCAACTTCAACGTGCCGGTCGCCACCTGCGGCCGCGTCTGCGTGGTCGAGGTCGAGGAGATCGTTCCCGCCGGTTCGATCGACCCCGATCACATCCACCTGCCGGGCATCTATGTCCACCGCATCATCCAGGGCGAGCACGAGAAGCGCATCGAGCAGCGCACCGTGCGCAAGCGCGCCGATCAGAACAACGCGCCCGCCGCGCAAGGGGAGGAAGCCTGATGGCCTGGGACCGCAACCAGATGGCGGCACGGGCCGCGCAGGAGCTTGAGGACGGCATGTATGTCAACCTCGGCATCGGCATCCCGACCCTCGTGTCGAACTACATCCCCGAGGGCGTCCATGTCACGCTGCAGTCGGAAAACGGGATGCTGGGCATGGGGCCCTTCCCCTACGAGGGCGAGGAAGACCCCGACCTCATCAACGCCGGCAAGCAGACGATCACCGAGCTGCCCCATTCCGCCTATTTCGACAGCGCGCAGTCCTTCGCCATGATCCGCGGCGGCAAGATCGCCATGGCGATCCTGGGCGCGATGGAAGTCGCGGAAAACGGCGACCTCGCGAACTGGATGATTCCGGGCAAGCTGGTCAAGGGCATGGGCGGGGCGATGGACCTGGTGGCCGGCGTCAAGCGCGTGGTGGTGGTCATGGACCACACCAACAAGGCCGGCGAATCCAAGGTGCTGCACCAGTGCACCCTGCCCTTGACCGGCAAGGGCGTCGTGGACCGCATCATCACCAACCTGGGCGTCCTGGACGTGGTGCCGGGCGGGCTGAAGATCGTCGAGGTCGCCGATGGCGTGACCGAGGACGAGCTGCGCGCCGCGACCGAGGCGACGATTGTCGACTGACGCAATCGTCCGGCGCGAGATGCGCTGGACCGATGCCGAGGGTCGGGGGCTCGAGCATTGCCTTCTGACCCTCGGCCCCGAAGGCCTGACCCTGGAAGGGGTCGTGGCCGGCACGCGCGAGGGCGAGTACGGTGCCCATTACGAGGTGCGCACCGATGCCTCGGGCCGCACGCGCGCGGTTCGCCTGCGCTATGTGGGCGGGCCGGAACTGCGGTTGACCGTGGACGCGGACGCCCGCTGGCGGGACGCAATCCGGGACGTCCGGCTGCCCGACCTCGACGGGTGCCTGGACGTGGATCTCGGGATCACCCCCGCCACCAACACGCTGGCGATCCGGCGGCTGGGTCTGTCGGTGGGCGAGGCGCGTGCCATCCGTGCGGCCTATGTCCCGCTGCCGTCCCAGATCGACGGCGTCTTCGTTCCCTCCCCGGCGGATCAGCGCTACACCCGGCTCGGGGATCGCCTGTGGCGGTATGAGGGGCTGTTCCGCAGCTTCGTGGCCGAACTGCCGGTCGATGACCTTGGCCTGGTGCTGGACTATCCGGTGCTGTTCCGTCGGCTGGATGCGGCAAGGGGCGCCTCGGACGACGCGCAGCCTGCGCCTGCGGGCGCGCCTGTGCGGGGCGAGGCGTGGCCATGAGCGCCACAGCGGCGCGGGCCGGCGAAAGCCTGACCCCTGACGCCATCGCCGCCCTGTTCACTGCCCCGGACGGCGGCTTTCTCTGCGCCCGCTGGGGGCGGCCGGTCGCGCCGGTGGTCTTCGGGCTGGACGACGCCTCGCTGGGCGTTTTCCGGGCGGCGACAGCGGCGGTCCTGGCCCATGCCCGCCATCCCATGACCGAAACCGATCCTGAAATGGGCGCAAACCTCATGGTCTTCGCCGTCCGCGATTGGGACGAGCTGGCGGACCTGCCCGACCTCGACCGCCTGACCGGCAGGGAGGGCCTGCCCGAACGGCTGGCGGCGCAGGGGGCCGAACAGTACCGCCTGTTCCGCTTCGATCCCGACGGCAGCATCCGCGCGGCTTTCGCCTTCCTCCGGCTGGGTGGTGCGCTGAGCCAGTCCCACCCCGCGCAACTGGCCGAGTCCGTCGCGGTCAACGCGCTTCTGACCTGGGCGCATCCGGTGACGCCCTCGCAGCCGCTCGCCGCGCTGATCCGCGCGGCCTATGATCCGCTGCTGCCCGCCTGCGCCCGCGACCCCAGCCACGCGCTGCGCCTCGCCGCGCGGCTCCAGGCGCCCTCTTCTTCGTGAAAATATCCCGGGGGAGCCGTCCGCAGGACGGCGGGGGCAGAGCCCCCATCTTCCTGCCCGAGGTTTTCTTCCGCCGCCGGACGTGCTTGACCCTTGCCCCGAACCGGCAAGGGCCCTGCGCATGACACACCGTTTCCCGATCCGCGTCTATTACGAGGACACCGACCTCGGGCAGATCGTCTATTACGCCAACTACCTCAAGTTCATCGAGCGCGGCCGGAGCGAATGGCTGAGGGCGGCGGGCGTGGACCAGCAGCGCCTGCTGGAGGACTCGCATCTGGCCTTTGTCGTCCGCCGGGTCGAGGCGGATTACCTCAGCCCCGCCCGCTTCGACGACCAGCTCGAGGTCGTGACCACGCTGGAGCAGGCTTCGGGGCCGCGCGTGACCGTCTCGCAGGCCGTCGAGCGCGACGGAAAGGTGCTGTTTCAGGCCCGCGTCACCGTGATCTGCGTGGACCTGCGGACCATGCGCCCGCACCGCCTGCCCCCGGCGGTCCAAGCCGCGCTGGCCGGCTGACAGCTGCCGCCGCACGGAACTGTGTTGACCTTTTGAATGGCCTTCCTCGATAGGATGATGGCAAACGCGCGGAACTGCGCAAGAACAGGCAAGTCTCGATGGAAAATCTCGCAATCGGTGCGCCGGCCGATTTCTCGCTGATCGCGCTGTTCCTGCGCGCGGGCCTCACCGTGAAGATCGTGATGGTGCTGCTGGTCCTGGCCTCGGTCTGGTCCTGGGCGCTGATCATCCAGAAGCTGATGGTCCATGCGACCGCCCGCCGCGACGCCGCCGGGTTCGAGCGGCGCTTCTGGTCGGGCGAGCCGCTGGACGACGTCTTCGACCGCATGAACGGGCGCTCGGGCGGCCCGGCCGAGCGGATCTTTTCCGCCGGCATGACCGAATGGCGCCGGTCGCAGCGCGATGACGGCGGGCTGATCGCGGGCGTGCTGCAACGGGTCGAGCGCGCCATGAACGTGGCCATCGGGCGCGAAGGCGACCGACTGACGCGCGGCCTGCCCTTTCTGGCGACGGTCGGATCGACCGCGCCTTTCATCGGGCTTTTCGGGACGGTCTGGGGCATCAAGACCGCCTTCGAGGGCATCGCGCTGAGCCAGGACACCAGCCTTGCCGTGGTGGCCCCAGGCATCGCCGAGGCGCTGGTCGCGACCGCGCTGGGCCTGCTGGCCGCGATTCCGGCGGTGATCTTCTACAACAAGCTTTCCTCGGACGCCGACCGCATCAGCGCCGGGCACGAGGCCTTTGCCGACGAATTCGCCACCATCCTGTCGCGCCAGGTCGAGGACGCGTGATGGCGGGCGGGGTCGCGCGGCGCAACACCAGCCGCCGCGGTCGGCGGCGGCATGCGCCCATCGCGGAAATCAACGTCACGCCCTTTGTGGACGTGATGCTGGTGCTGCTGATCATCTTCATGGTGGCCGCGCCCCTGCTCACCGTGGGCGTCCCCCTGCAACTGCCGCAGACGGCGGCCGAGGCGGTGACGGCCGAGCCCGAGGAGCCGCTGACCATCTCGCTGCCCGCGGAAGGACCGCTGGTCCTGATGACGACCGAGGTGCCGGCGGGCGAGCTTGTCCCCCGCCTGCGGGCGGTGGCCGCCGAGCGGCAGTCGAGCCGCATCTACCTGCGCGCCGACGGGGCCGTGGCCTATGCGCGCGTGATGGAGGTCATGGGCGCGCTGAACGCGGCCGGGTTCCGCGACATCGTGCTGGTCACCGACTCGGGCGGCCCGCGGATGGATGGCTGATCCGTTCCCCCCCAGCGAGGCGCGCGAGCGCCGGATCGGCGCCTGGATCTCGGGCGCGGCCCATGCAGCCCTGATCGGCTGGGTGGCGGTCGGCGGTGCGCTGTTCCGCCCGCCGCAGGCCCCCGCGCTGCGGATGTCGCCCGTGGAAACCATGTCGGCGGCCCAGTTCGAATCGATGGCCGCCGCCGCGCGCGGCTCAGGGCCCATCGGGGCCGAGGCCGCCGTCACGCCGGCCCAGCCGCGCCCGCCCTCGGCCGAGGTGATCGCGGGCGGCCCCGTGGCGATGGCTCCGCCCGCGCCGGACGCCGACCCGCAGGCGCTGCCCGCGCCCGAGTTCGCCGGCGAGGCCGCGCCGAACCTGTCCGACCTTCAGGTGCCCCAGACGCCCGTGGCCGTCGCCACCGTCGCACCCATGCCGCAGCAGCCCCCGCAGGCGCAGGACGAGGCGCTTCCTTCGAACGCGGCAGGGGTAGACCTGCCCCCCGACCTGCCGAGGGTCGCGGCGGCCCCGCCCTTGTCTTCGCCCAGCGCGGAAGCCGCCGCGCCTGCCGCGCTGCCACCCCCGCCGGTGCTGATGACCTCCGAGGCACCCTTCGAGGTCGCCGCCGCCCGCCAGCGCCGCGCCGAGCGGATCGCCGCCGCCGAGGCCGCGCGCGCCGAAGCCGAAGCCGAAGCCGAGGCACGGGCACAGGCCCAGGCGGCCGAAGCGGCGCGGCAGGAGGCAGCACGGCAGGAGGCAGCACGGCAGGCCGAGGCCGAGCGCCAGGCGCAGCGGCTCACCGGTCGTGATGCCCCCGGTCTCGTCGCGGCCCTGGCCGAACTCACCCGCAGGGCCGAGCTGCAGCGCGCGCCGGCGCTTTATCAAGTGCCGAGCCGGCTGCCGAACGCCTTCGCCCTGGGCAGCCCCGAGGACAGCGCCATCTGCGTCACCGACGGGCTGCTCGGCCTGCTCGACGGCCGAGAACTCGCCGGGGTTCTGGCGCATGAGATCGGGCATATCGCCAGCCGCGA
>NZ_NSJZ01000138.1 GCF_002287065.1 Paracoccus salipaludis | reverse complement strand
AACCCGAGCAGACAGGGGCGCCGAAAGATGGAAGCTGACGAGTTCCGCGCGGACTACATCACCGAGGCCCGCACCTTCATCACGCCCGACCCTAAGCAGGTGGTGTGGCGCGTGAAGACGGCGGCCGGTGACGAGTTCAATTTCATTCTCGCCCCGGAAGACTTGGGGCGCCTGGGAAAGCAGATGCAGGCCGACGCGCGGCTGCTGAAATAGGGCCGGGATGCGCCCTGCGGGTTTGTTCAGCCGCGAAGCATCTGGGATTAGACGGTGAGTGCCCGGCCCTTGGGAGCCTCAACCCCGTCACGGCGCGGCCGGGTTCCTTCATACCGGCGCGGCGCAGGCTGGCACGGCGCGAACCGGGGCCATCCGCAGCGCGTGTAAGCGCATCGCCCGCGTCTGGGCAGGGGCCGGTCGCAGCGGGATGTTGCACCGGCCCCATCCATTTGCCGGGACTAACCCATCATCCCAGAAATGCCTTGGATTTCGTATTCCTCTTTCTTCGCGGCCCTGACCGCCTCGAGCATGGCGTTCAACTCAATGACCCGTTGAC
>NZ_NSJZ01000137.1 GCF_002287065.1 Paracoccus salipaludis | reverse complement strand
GGGCCGTGTCGGCCCGGCTCAGGTCCAGCTCCCGCGCCAGGGCGTCCAGCCGCTCCATGTCCTCGGCGCTGACCCGCACCGTCAGCACCTTGCTGCGCGACTGCGGCAGGCGCTCGTCCCAGCGGTTCCTGTGGTTGTAGATCGTCCGGCGGCTGACCCCGTATTTCTTCGCCAACTCCGTCACCGGCACCTTCGCGTCGAGCTCACCCCGGAGAGCTTGCTTCTGGGCGTTCGTCAGGCGGCTGAACTTGCGTCTCGGCATGTGTGAAGTATCCAACTTGGAGGCTGTGAAGTATCCAAGTTATATTTCCTGCTATTAACACACAACCGAAAACAGCCTTCACAGATCAGGGGAAACCCAAGCCGTCTCGAAGCCCGCTGAGTGGGTCTGTAGAGCAACGATCAGGAGGGCAGGGGCAACGATGCCGCCTTGGCGATGACGCCAGAGGATCGAACAGCGGTGGGCCCACAGAGCCCCGCAGAAGCCTCCTAGAGCCCTGTCTCGGGTTCTCAGGTGGATTTCCCTGTCCAGAGGCTGAGAGGCCTCTGTT
>NZ_NSJZ01000136.1 GCF_002287065.1 Paracoccus salipaludis | reverse complement strand
TACGCAATTGGTGCATTAGCGAGCGTCATCCTTTCTGGGATGATTCCAAATAGCGGATCATCTACAGAATTGTTCATTTTGTCCCCTCCTGAGGTCAGGAAACCCGATTCGCGGTGTGAAGTACAGTGTGAAGTGGGAGATTGGTAGCCGCTTAACGTTGATACTTTGGAAAAGGTCCGAACGTTGCCTGATCGTTCACGTAACGGCTCTTGATGGGTCGACTTTGATCAGCCTTTGATCACAGCAAGAACTTGGTCGATGTGCGTCCGCTGCTGCTGCGCGCGCCTGATCATCAGGCTGCGGGTCTTCTCGTTGTGCCGGGTGATCTCGTGTAGTTGATGACCCAGCTGGTCCAGTTGTAGGCGGGGAATCTTCTGCCCGCGCTGTACGGCCGCGTTCATCGCCCGGACCGCCTGGTTCACGTTCCGTCCGATTGCCGAAACCTCCTTGGTCAGCGCTTCGATCTCGCCCGCCTCCGGTGGCTCGATGTGGTAGACGCCTGCCGCGTAGAGCAGCACCCGCCGCGCCGTGTCGGCCCGGCTTAGATCCAG
>NZ_NSJZ01000135.1 GCF_002287065.1 Paracoccus salipaludis | reverse complement strand
GGCCTTCGATAGCATCGATGAAGGGGTTCCGCGCCCGACCAGCCAGCCGAAGATCAGTCCGGTTCCGCCCCACAGAATTGCGTTGAGGAGCAGCGAGACAGTACGGAACTGCTGCAGCACCTCCGCCGGAAAATCGGCAGGAACCTCTCTCACCGCAGGCAGGATCAGCGCCGCGAGAACGACGATACCCGCGTAGGTTGCCCCGCCCGCCAGCCAGCCAAGCCGGTGGTCCGTCACGCGCCGCGCCACAACCACCGCCGCCACCATCCCGGCGATAGAGATTGCGAGCATCAGAAAGTACAGCCCAGTGCGCATGCCGATCGTCTCTGGGCTGCCGACAGCAGGCGGGTTGGCGGCGTATTTCAGCCCCGGGACCAAGGTCACAGAAACATAGCCGAGGACCGCAATCGCCCCAGCGGTTGCCAGGGGGCTAAGGTCCGACAGACGCCCGTGCGCCCAAGCATAGACTAAGGCGAAAACCCCTCCGAGGGCGGTCGCGAAAACGATCATGCCAGTGAACAGTCCGATCCCCGCCTGCGTCGGACGACTGAC
>NZ_NSJZ01000134.1 GCF_002287065.1 Paracoccus salipaludis | reverse complement strand
GGTCCGCCCGGCATGGCCGGTATTTGATCTTCTTCGTTGAAGCAGGGGACGAGGTTCGGATCGTGCGGGGGCTGCACGGCGCGCGGGACCTGCCCTCTCTCCTTGGGTGAAAGGTTCTGGCGCCTGTGGCTCGAACCCGACGAACAGCAGAGAGAAGGGCGCACTTATGCAAACCTGCGGTTTGCGTGCGGCCTCCCAAGGGCACAGCTCATGGCTCGGCCGAGGAGGAAGGGCGCTCGCCGCTGGGCTGTCCCTTGCCATGGGCATAGGGGACAGCCCAACGTGGGACGCTTCCTTGGACGTCTCCCGCGCCCTAAGCCGCCTTGGGTCGGCCGAATTTCCTCAAGACCTTGCGAGTCTCGCGGGCGACGAAGGCGTGCCGGTCCTCCACGTCGAAGCCGAGATGCCCCGCAAGGTTGAAGAAGCCGCCGCTCGGGAGCGTATCGCCCGGGGTCTTCTTGTGGACGAGGACCGAGAGGAGCACGCCGTGGTTTTCGAAGCTGCGCTCCGAGACCGCACCTAGAACCCAGCCGATCTTGTCGCGGTGCGCCGG
>NZ_NSJZ01000133.1 GCF_002287065.1 Paracoccus salipaludis | reverse complement strand
TGCGGGTTCACTGTAATTCGCGTTGCGCCGCCCCGCCTGTGCCGTCAAATCGGCCCGCCCGTGGGGTTTCGCCTCTCAGGGCCCTCTAAGGGGGGAGAGTTATCTATTAGTATGGGTGAGCGAAATCGTGCACCCTTGCTTGCACCCCGTTGCACCGCAACTACGACCCCGATCCCCGGCCGTCCTTCCATATGTGGAACATATCGGCCTTTCTCTTAACTGAATCAGTCACATGGGCTGTTGCCACGGCCCCTTGCTAGCACTGCTAGGACGTGCTAGGATTTTGGCATGTCGTGGAAGCTCATCACCCCCGATCCGAACGCCCCGCACGGCCTTTCGCTGGCACGGGTGAAAGAGCACGCCCGCATCAGTCACGACGACGAAGACCTTGCCATCGACGGGATGCTGTTCGCGGCAATCGAGCACGTCGCGGACCTCACCGGCCGCAGGACATAGGCGACCTGCGCGAGCGGGTGGCATTGCAGCGGTTCGAGACCATCGAGACCGACATGGGCGGCTTCATCGAGGAGTGGGTGACGCAGGCAACTGTCTTCGCCC
>NZ_NSJZ01000132.1 GCF_002287065.1 Paracoccus salipaludis | reverse complement strand
TACCGAGATAGCCAAGAGCCATTTCATCAAGCTGGATTAAATTCGATCCAATGTTTTCTTGCTGTAGTTTTTTTACAATAGCTGTTTTCCCTGCACCCGTGCTTCCAAGCAATAGCATCTTTGGAGAGCCAATGTGCTTAAATTCTGCAAACGCGGGAGAGTCTACGAAACACTCAAATAGAAATTCTTCATCAGCCTCTGCTGAAATTTTTCCTATTCTTGCATTATGATTTAAAACAATAGGATTTGCCATTTTTACTCCTAAGGTTTAATTGAGCTGGCCATGAAGTAAATCAGGGACGTCTTTTCCATGGCCACCACTTAGGCTCATTGGTGACTGCGCGCTGATCGGTCAGTAAGGCGGTCGCCTGTTGTCGCCAGCGGTCTCGGTCTTCCTTCAAATCGCCTGATATTTCCCTCTCACGGTTCAGCATGGCCTCTAGCGCATTGATGCGTTCGAGCAGGAGGGTTCTATCTGGTTCTGCATCGCTTCTTTTCGAACCCTCAAGAGGTTCCAAGTCGAACGCCCGTGACAGCTCCGCTGGATCAATCGAGTAGC
>NZ_NSJZ01000131.1 GCF_002287065.1 Paracoccus salipaludis | reverse complement strand
GTAGACTCTCCCGCGTTTGCAGAATTTAAGCACATTGGCTCTCCAAAGATGCTATTGCTTGGAAGCACGGGTGCAGGGAAAACAGCTATTGTAAAAAAACTACAGCAAGAAAACATTGGATCGAATTTAATCCAGCTTGATGAAATGGCTCTTGGCTATCTCGGTAATAGCGATGTAGTTAAATTCTTAACCAGTCTAGACGTCAATCTTGATCTATTTTTTCAAGCATTGTGGAAGCATGTAATCTTAATTGAGTTCATTAGATTGAAATTCAAGGTGGAAAACGAAGAAAAGTCCCGATACATATTCTCACAAATATTCAGTGCCTTTAATCGAGATCAGAGGAAATCTAGAGGGCTGGAATATCTTCGTAAATGGGAAAGTAAGTTTTGGATATCTATGGATGAAAATATAAGGGAGATTACTCAAACCTTAGAATCAAATGTAAATGCAGAGCTTGGCGGCGAAGTTGAAAAATTTAATGCTCGTGCGGGATATGTAAGAAGCTTAAGTGCAGAAAAAAAGTCTCAACTCCAAAGAGTTGCTAGGAAGTTTGCGTT
>NZ_NSJZ01000130.1 GCF_002287065.1 Paracoccus salipaludis | reverse complement strand
CCGACGACGAGGACATGCTGCGCGATGTGCTGCGCCGATACGGTGACACCCCGCTAATCAGCCGCACGGGTTCAGGCGGGTTTCACCTCTACTATCGGCACGGCGGCGAAGACCGGAAAATCCGCATCGACCCGAACATGCCGGTTGACCGCCTCGGGGGCGGCGTGGTGGCAGCCCCGCCGTCAATGGGCAGCAAGGGCGCCTATCGCTTTATTCGGGGCACGCTGGCCGACCTCGAGCGCCTACCCTTCGCACGCGCCGACAACATCGACGGCGCCGTGCAAGACGCGGTGCGGCGCGAGCTGGTAAAGGCCGGGGGTCGCAACAAGGCCCTGATGGAATACCTGCGCGGACAGGCCCGCTATGTTGACGACCTCGAGGCCCTGGTGGACGTGGGGTTCACCTATGCCAACGAAACCTTCGACCGGACCGGGGGGCACCCCTTCACTGACAGCGAAGTGCGCGCCATCGCCGCAAGCGTGTTGGACTGGACGCAGCGCAAGATTGGCGAAGGCCAGTATTTTGTCGGGACCGGCCGCTATCTACAGCTCAGCCATGATG
>NZ_NSJZ01000129.1 GCF_002287065.1 Paracoccus salipaludis | reverse complement strand
TCGCGGTTCCTGACCAGTATTTCACCCGCACCATGCTGACGACCGGGGCCGCCGCGCCGCTCTATCCGACGCAGCACCGGGCCGACCTCTACATCGACATGCTGCGGGATGCGCTGGTTATCGGCCGCCTGGGGGCAACGGTGCTCGACAACCTGGTGGGCGACCAGGACATTCCCAAGCAGACCGGCAGCGCGACGGCGCAATGGGTTGCCGAAGACCAACCCTTGACGGAAACCGACCTCACCTTTGACGATGTGACGCTGAGCCCGCACACGGTTGGCGCCCTGACCAGCTACAGCCGCCGCACCCTCATCAACGCCGTGCCTGGCATTGAGGACATCGTGCGCCGCGACCTCGCCTATGTCATCGCGGCCGCCATCGACAAGGCCGCCCTTATCGGTGACGGCACCGGCAACACCCCGGTTGGGGTGGTGAACGCCGAAGGGGTGCACAACCTGACGCTGGCAACTCCGAGCCGGGCGGAAGCCCTCGCCATGCCTATGGCGGTGCTGAGCGCGAACGCCGCTTTCGGCAACCTGGGTTGGGCCCTGAGCCCGGCAG
>NZ_NSJZ01000013.1 GCF_002287065.1 Paracoccus salipaludis | reverse complement strand
CGTCGAGCGCGGCTCTCTCGGCCCGGTCTTGAGGTCCTCGACCGTCTGGCGCTTGCGCCATTTAGCAACGGTCTTCGGGTTGATCCCAAGATCCCGGCTCAACGTCGCGAGCGAAGCTTGCGATCGTTGTATTGCAGCTCTGACGGCGTGCGTGGTCGTGGCGCTTCCGTGACGAACCTGGCCCATAATGCTTCCTTCCATTCCTGAGAAAGGATCGCACCATCAAACCGTGGGATCAAACACCTAGGCGCGGGCAGCGAGGCGCTGGGCCGTAAGGCCGCCGCATTGCGCCGCATCGTCGCCCGATGAACATTGGGGCGCAGCCGCCCTGCAGGGCATGGGCCTGCCGCTCCGGCGGCGATCGAACAGCAGCGCCGCGGCAGCCCGCAGCCAGACAGCATCGGCAGAGGCCCGGATGCACGCAGCTCGAGTTCGTACAACGCGGCGGCCATGCCCGCAGCGCCTAAAGCTTGGCAACGATCTCCTCCGGCTTGTGCGTCTTCCGGGGCATCCTTCTGTCCTCCATCCGGCTCGAAAAGCTGCTTCGGGGAGGGCCGCTTTCCAAGAGGCGACGCCGACAGGGCACCTGGGTTGACCGGCAGATTTGAGTTCGAAGCAGACGTCCAGGCATCCTTATCCTGAAAGGGTGCTGCGGCTTTTCCGCTCTCTTATGGCTTGCCCAGACAAAAGTTGACTGAGCGCCGGGTTCACGTACGCTTGCCCGTGTCTTTATGCAGCAGGGCAGCGATGGACGCTCACCGCAGGACGTTTCTGAAAATGACCACGGCGCTTTGTCTTCTGCAAGGCATCCCGGGCCACGCAATCGCCGCGCCGCCAACGGCTGACGCCATCCGCGAGGCATGGATCTACCTGATTGCTCGTGCGCTCGTGGTGCGGCAGGAGATACTGGATCGACAGGGCGAGGATTTCGCCTTCAACAAGTTCACCTACAACCCTCTTGGCTCGGCCAACTTCGTCAATCCCAACTTCGATGTCGCATATCTCGAAGGATGGGTCGCTGTGGATGAGCACTCCTACGCCGTCATCGACGTGCCCAGGATCGAAGGGCGATATTATACCGCGCAGATCCTGGACGAATGGGGAGAGGTCATCGCCAATATCAATGAGCGGACGATGCCCAGCAAACCCTTCGGGAAGTACGCCCTTGTCCTTCCCGGAACAGATCACGACCTGCCGGCGGACATGGGCCGTATCGAACTGCACTCTGCCAAGGCGAAGGTCTTGGGCAGGGTTGAGCTGAAGGGCGATCCCGAGGGCGCCGTTGCCCTGCAAAGGCAATTCACCTTGTCGGTTTCAGGCGAGCCGGTCATCGCCGAGCCTGTGCCGCTTCCGGCATTCGACAACGAGACCCTGATCGGCGTGCAGCTTTTCGAGCACGCGGAAGCCCTTCTGACAAGCGCATTCGACGTATCGCCACATGCGGCGGCGATGCAGCAGCAGGTGCGGGCCGTGGCGCAATATGTCGCGTCAGGTGCCGAGGCGCGCGCCGAAGCCGATGCGCGGCTGAAGACGATCGTCGCCGAATTCCAGCACGATGCGCTCACCAGGTCTGCGCCCTATCGGAACCATTGGGTCGGGGGGGCGGCGGCAGGAAACTATGGAACGGACTATTTCCTTCGCGCCGCCGTGAATTATGCCGGGATATGGGCAAATACCGCAGAGGAAGTGCTGTACTTCGTTGCCACCCGGGACTCGGAGGAGCAGCCGCTCGACGGAACGAACAGTTACATCATGCACTTCCCGGCGGATCGCCTGCCGGACGGCGTCGTTGACGCCTATTGGTCCGTGATCCTGGTGAGTGTCCCCGACTATCGTGTCGTCGAAAACCCCCTGAAACGATACAACTTCAATAGCTACTCCGATCTGAAGAAAGAGGCCGACGGCTCGCTGAAGATCGCAGTCGGCCCTGAACCTGTAAGCGGCGTTCCGGAATCGAACTGGCTTCCCTCCCGCAGGGGGCAGCCGTTTTCGCTGACCTTTCGGACGTACGTTCCAAAAGAGATTGTCCGGAAGGGGGAATGGCAACCGGCGCCGCTGGACCTGTCTCTCTAAGTCGCGCGCCGATGGGAACAACCCGTGCCGGAACCTGCTTCCGGCGGCCCGCACATCGAATGAACAACCTGTAGATGAAAGTGAGGAAGCATGATGCTGAAGATCATCGCGATGGCTGCCGTTGCTCTGTCTGCGGGGCAGGGTTCAGCGCAGACCGCCAGCCCCTATTCCTTCATCAACGGTTACCCGACACCCGAAGCCAGCGCGAAGGCGCGCGACGATGCCGATTTCCAGCGTGCGATCGTCGCCTATCGCTTCTGGTATCCGACAGTGTCCATGGAGGGCATCTTCCAGGGCAATCGCGATGTGGGGATCGAGGACGGCAAGGCCTGGGGGATCGCGGCGACGGGCCCGAGGCAGGTCGGACTTACGTTGAATTCCGACACTCCGTACGGGTCGGCCACTCTCGATTTGTCCGCGGGTCCCATGGTGATCGAACTGCCGGCAGGAGCATTCATCGGTCTGGTGAACGACCATCACCAGGGCTGGGTGCAGGACCTTGGATTGCCGGGACCGGATGCGGGCAAGGGGGGCAAGCACCTCGTCCTGCCGCCGGGCTATGCCGGGGAGGTGCCCGAAGGCTACCATGTCGGTCGCTCGACAACGATGAAGAACCTCCTGGCGGTGCGCGCGATGCCCCGGGAAGGCGATCTGCAGAAGGCGCTGGATGGGCTCCGCGCCGTCAGGATCCACGCGTTGGGGGACGACTCCCGGATCTTGGTGGCCATCGATACCAGTGACAAGCAGATGGACAGCTCCTCGCTGCGGTGGGAAGACAATATCGGGTTCTGGGAGAAGCTTGCCGCGATAATCGAGGCTGAACCGATCAACCCGAACTTCCTGCCGATGTACGGTCTGCTTGCCGAACTGGGCGTCGCCAAGGGCCAGCCTTTTGCCCCCGACGAACGGATGCGGACGATCCTCGAGCGTGCCGCCCGCGAGGGCCGCGATCAGATGCTCGTCTCGGCCTTCGACAGCGCGAGGGCCGACCGCATCGCCTGGCCCGACCGCAAATGGGAATGGGTGGGCCTTGTCCCCGGCAGCGCGCAGTTCGAAACTCCGTCCGGGCTGGACCTTGAGGCAAGGGACCGGTGGTTTGCGCAGGCGATCGTTACCTCTCCGGCCATGTTCCGGCGGGATGCAGGGGCCGGATCGCTTTACTGGCTCGGGGTGCGGGATGCTGCGGGGGCCTGGCTTGACGGTGGCAAGACCTACAAGCTGACGGTGCCGACGCCCGTGCCGGACAAGCTGTTCTGGTCCGTGACGGTCTATGACGCGCAGACACGAAGCCAGGTGCAGACGGATCAGGACAGGGCCGCGCTGCGGTCCCTGTTCGAGTTGAAGGACCTTGGCGATCAGGACACGGTCGACCTGTTCTTTGGCCCGGACCAGCCCGAAGGGGCAGGGGACCGCTGGATCAAGACATCCCCGGGACGGGGCTGGTTCGCCTACATGCGCATCTATGGCCCTGAAGAGGCCGCCTTCGATGGAACCTGGAAGCCGGGTGATTTCGAGGAGGTCAAGCCCTGAGACACGGCACGGCGAGGGGCGGCGGAGTTGCGGCAAGGGCAAGCTGCGGACATCCAGTGTCCGCAGCTTTCGCCGCTGCCGAAACACCACATGCAGCTAATGGCCGCTTAGTTCCGCGAAGCAGACGTCTCCGGAAGGAGTCTTCGCAAATGACCAGCGTTCGCCTTGAGTAAGCGGCATCAGAGGACCTTCGCTCGCTCAAGCGTCCGCTGCTAGCCGCTTGGCGCCATTCCGGACAGCCCGGCGTTGCGGCGGGGATATCGTGGTGCTCAGGGGCACCCTCGCCGCTTTTGGTCGCTGGACAGGGGCCGTGCGTTTGGGCCGTCGCTGGGCGGCGTCCTGAACCACCGGAAGCCGGAGTTTTCCAGCCCTGTCACGACCGTGGGCGGGTGATGCCCTCGATGGCGGGTCGGGGGACGGACTGGGTCACATGCTCGGGCCTGCGCCGTTCGTAGAAGGCATTGCCGCCTGCGGTCAGCACGTAATGCATGTTGTCGTAACCGGCCCGGTAGCCTGCGGCGTGGAAGAACTGCGCGTTGCCGATCATCGGATGACGCTCGCCCCGCAGCACCGAGGTTGCCGCCTCGCGGATCAGGGGCGCCGAGCGCCTGTCCATCCTGCGCGTCATCACCCCCGCGGCGAACTGGTTCTTCTGCGAGACCACCCCGCAGACCGTGTTCGGATACTGGCGCGATGCGACCCGGTTCATCACGACGCTGCCGACCGCGACCATGCCATCCCGGCTGGAGCGGTTGGATTCGAAGTACATGGCACGCTCCATGCATTCGAGTTCGGAGTGCCGCCTGAACATCCCGCATCCGGACACGGCCGCGACTGCAGCCGCCACGAGGATAAGTCTCCAGGCAGGGTGACGAGATTTCATGAGGTGCTGCTCTTCAGTTGAAGTTGCCGCACCCTGTCGAAGGTGGCCCGGAACGGCAAGGCTGCGCAGGTCGAGCCGTGCTGCGGATGGTCCTAGCGAAAAACTTTTCTTGCGCTGTCGGGATCACGGGCCGTGCTACGTCTTTATCTCCGGAGCGCGGCAATTGCCGGAACCACCAGGGGAGAAGACCGATGCGCGTGATGGTATTCGTGAAGGCGACCGAGGACAGCGAACGGGGCGTCATGCCCTCGGCCGAGATGCTGGAGGCGATGGGCAAGTTCAACGAGGAACTGGCCGAGGCCGGGATCATGGTCGAGGGGGACGGGCTGAAGCCGTCCTCGCAAGGCAAGCGGATCGCCTTCGACGGCCCCTCGCGGCTCGTCATCGACGGCCCCTTTGCCGAGACAAAGGAGCTGGTCGCGGGTTACTGGCTGTGGAACGTGCGCGACATGGACGAGGCGGTCGCCTGGGCCAGGCGCTGCCCGAACCCGATGCCCGGCCCCAGCGAACTCGAGATCCGGCCGCTCTACGAGATGGAGGATTTCGCCGAAAGCCTGACGCCGGAACTCGTGGAACTGTTCGGCCGGACGGACGGAAAGCCGGCAAAGGACAGGTGAGCAGGGAGGAGGGCGGTTCCCTGAAGGTTAGCCGCCCTCAGCATGGAGCGCGAAGATGCCTCACGCGATCCTATCCGGCCGGGCAGAGGTCGCTAGAGGCTGCGCGTCAAATGCCCCCATCGCTCACCGGCAAGGCGGTTCGGACCGATGACACGGACGCCTGACCCGAGCTGGATCGAGGCCCGCCTTGTCGGCGCACGTCCACGCGTGCTGGCCGCGCTGTTGCGCTGGTTCCGCGATCTCGACCTTGCCGAAGAGGCGTTTCAGGAGGCCTGCCTGCGCGCCCTGAAGCACTGGCCCGAGAAGGGTCCGCCCCGGGATGCCGCAGCCTGGCTGATCATGGCGGGGCGCAACGCCGCGCTGGATCAGGTTCGAAGGGCCCGGCGCCTGAGGCCGCTTCCTCCCGACGATCCGGCCTTCGATCGCTTGGCCGAGCCCGACCTTGCCGAGCGTCTCGATGCAGCCGACTACCGCGACAACATCCTGCGGCTGCTGTTCGTCTGCTGTCATCCCGAACTGCCGGCAACCCAGCAGATCGCGCTGGCGCTGCGGATTGTCTCGGGGCTGCCGGTTAAGCGGATCGCCGCGGCCTTCCTTGTCAGCGAAGCTGCCATGGAGCAGAGGATCACGCGTGCCAAGGCGCGCATCGCCAGGGCCGATATCCCCTTCGAGACGCCCGGTCCCACCGAGCGTGCCGAGCGGATCGAGGCAGTCGCGGCAATGATCTATCTGGTCTTCAACGAGGGCTACACCGACGCCCACCCCTCCAGCGAACGCGCGAGCCTCTGCACCGAGGCGATCCGGCTGGCACGCCTCGTGCTGCGGATGTTTCCCGCCGAGCCGGAGCTGCTGGGATTGCTGGCGCTGATGCTGCTTCAGCATTCCCGGCACAGGGCGCGCTTCGACGTCGAAGGGGACGTGATCCTGCTCGAGGATCAGGACCGCTCCTGCTGGGACCGCCGGATGATCGGCGAGGCACTCGCACTGCTGGGCAAGGCGATGCCGCACCATCGACCCGGCCCCTACCAGATCCAGGCGGCAATCGGGGCGTTGCACGCCCGTGCCGCCCGTCCCGAGGATACCGACCGGGCCGGGATCGAGCGCCTCTATCAGGCGCTGGAAAGCCGCACGCCGTCCCCTGTCGTCACGCTGAACCGGGCCGTCGCGGTCCTTAAGCAGCATGGTCCCTTGGCAGCACTTGAGATCGTGGAGCCGCTGGCGGCGGCACTGGACGGCTACTTCTACTTCCACGGGCTGCGGGGCACCCTGCTGCGCGAGCTTGGGCGCGTGAGCGAGGCGCGGGAGGCCTTCGGCCGCGCCATCGCGCTGGCCAATACCGCCGCTGAGGCGATGCACATCCGCCGGCAACTGGACCAGCTTTGAGAAAGGCTCCTTGATACCATGATCCTCGCGCGTGCGGCAGCATGCCGGCGCCCTCTCGCTGCACCCGCATGGCCACAAGCGGCGGGACAATGGCCTCCCAGACCTCATGGTCCGGCTGAGAATGGCTGAAGCGCAGGATCACTCTGCGGGAGTGCGCCGGGAACGTGTCTTCGGTCAGGAAGACCACAGGCGTGTCCGATATCCGCCGTCCCTCTGCCCGTTCCGAAGCGCCAGGAGAGTCAGCGAGCGGTGATCGCGTTCAGCCGTGCCGCGCAGATCAGGTCGTTCTCGGTCAGTCCGCCCGCGGCATGTGTGGTGAAGGTCACCTCGCAGTAGCCCCAGCCGAAGCGCACGTCCGGGTGATGCCCCTGGTTCTCGCCCAGCCACGCGGCCAGGTTCGCCATCTGCACGGCCCGCGCGAAGCCCTTGAACTCCCATCGGCGAGTCATGGCGCGACCGTCGGCGGCAAGCGTCCAGCCGGGGAGTGCGGCGACTGCCTTTGCGGCCGCGCTCGCGTCCATTACCGGCATGGCGCCGGTGCAGGGGGTGCAGGTGCGGGTCGCAAGATCGCTCATGCCCTCATGTCACGACGAAGGTGAAGACAATGCAAGGATGTCGTCAAAGCGTGCATGCACTTCGGCGCACCTTCAGCTGCATAAGTCGTTTCCAGATCAAAGGAATGCCTTGATCTCCGAACGGCTGCTCAATCTGCTGAACGCAGGCCTGCACTGGACAGACCGACAGAAAGAGAACGAAGCGTCATCAGCTTGCCGGATGACTTCACCGGCGCGCCTTTCGTGGCTCCCGCCCAGAAAGGGACCGGCATGGGGGCAAACTGTCGCGGGAGGTCTACGTCCCGAGCCGGCAGGCCGATCCCTTCCCTGCCGGGCTGGGGGCGCGGCAGCATCCAAGTCTGCTCGGCTATCTCCTCGCGTCCCAAGCATCGCCGGGCTTAATAGATGGTTGCTGTCCGAGATGCTGCCGCGCAAACGAAGTCCGCTTTGGTGTCACACCGTCTCGCGGTGCGGGCCCGAACGGCTGCTAGGGGTTGGCTTGACTCAACCGCCCCGACAGCCGGGTCCGGCGGCTCGCGATCCAGTCCGTTGTTTTCGTTCCGCCAGCCTGGACAGGGTCGACGCGCCTGGTAGTCTGACGGGCCAATATGAGTCCTGTTGCTGATGACTGCTGCCACTTGCCTGATCTGCGCCCGCGCCACGGGGCAGCCCGCTCTGCGGTTAACGGGGCACGATGGCGACACCATCGCTCCTGAGCGTCACGTCCGGGTTTGGGGCGATCTGAACGCGACGGAACAGATGTCCATGTTGTCGCTAATCTCGGCCGCCTTTCAGGAGGGCGCACCGGTGCTGCGGCCCGGTGAGATCGACGGGCATCTCGTTCTTCGGCTGGAAGACAACCCATATGAAGCGCCCGGCCTGTTGATCAAGGGCGGCAAAGACCCGCTTTTGACCCATCTCACCCGCCATATCGACCGGGCCGAGGCGGTCGACCTGGCCGTGGCCTTCGCGCTCGACAGCGGGGTGAGGCTGATTTTTCCCTGGCTCGAGGACCTGCTCGACCGCGGGGGTGTCCTGCGATTGGTGGTTGGCGATTATCTGGATGTGACCGAGCCCTCAGCCCTGCGCATGTTGCGTGATCTGGACAGAGAAAGGTCGCCGGGCCGTTTCGAGGCCCATGTGTTTCAGACCGGCGGCACGAGTTTTCATCCCAAGGCCTGGCTTTTCCGCGCCACCGGAAACAGCGGGGCAACCATTGTCGGCAGTTCGAACCTCAGCCGCTCTGCACTGACTGATGGGGTGGAATGGAACCTGCACAGTGCTGCTCCGGGCGATCGGCAAGCGGTCCTGACCGCTTTTGAGGCGTTGCTTGCAGATCCACGGGTGGTGCCGCTGTCAGATGCATGGATCGATGCATATGCCGCCCGGCGACGGACCCGGCCGTTGCCTTCGTTCGCCGCCAAGGTAACCGAGGCCGAGCCGTTGAAGCTCGTTCCCGAACCGCATGGCATCCAGGCCGAGGCATTGGCCGCTTTGGACCTGACCCGCCGGCAAGGACATCTCGCGGGCCTCGTGGTGCTGGCGACCGGCCTTGGCAAGACCTGGCTTTCCGCCTTCGACAGCCGCGCCTTTGACCGGGTGCTCTTTGTGGCACATCGCGAAGAGATCCTGGCACAGGCCATGGCGACTTTTCGCCAGATCCGTCCCGAGGCGCGCTTCGGCCGCTATTCCGGCGCGGCAAAAGAGGAAGGCGAGATCGTCTTTGCCTCGATCCAGACACTGGGCCGGGCCGAGCACCTGCGCCGCTTCGCGCCCGACGACTTCGACTACATCGTCGTCGACGAGTTTCATCATGCCTCGGCGGCCAGTTACCGTGGCCTGCTCGACTATTTCACGCCCCGCTTCCTCTTGGGCCTGACCGCGACACCCGAGCGCAGCGATGGCGGCGACCTGCTGTCGCTCTGCGGCGAGAACCTGGTGTTCCGCTGCGACCTGCATGAGGGCATCACACGAGGCCTGTTGGCGCCCTTCCATTATTTCGGCGTGCCGGACGAGGTGGATTACGCCCAGATCCCTTGGCGCTCGACGCGTTTTGATGAAACGGCGCTGACAGCGGCGGTTGCGACCCGTGCCCGGGCCGGGAACGCGCTGGAGCAATTGCGCCTGCATGGACAGGGCCCGGCGATCGGTTTCTGCGTTTCGACCCGTCATGCAGAATTCATGGCCGAATATTTCACCGCCGCGGGCTTGCGCGCGGTCGCGGTCCATTCCGGGCCGGGATCGGCCCCGCGCACTTCGTCGCTTGAGGCGCTCGGCAAAGGGGACCTCGACATCATCTTCGCCGTCGACATGTTCAACGAAGGCGTCGACGTGCCGAACATCGGCACCGTTCTGATGCTGCGGCCGACGGAAAGCACGATCCTTTTCCTGCAACAGCTTGGCCGTGGCCTGCGCCGCTTCGGCGACAAGGTGCTGCGGGTGATCGACTATATCGGCAACCACCGGGTTTTCCTGACCAAGGCCCGGGCACTGCTGGCGGCGGGCGAGGGCGATCGTTCGCTCACGCAACGGCTTGAGGCTGCGGCGGATGGCACACTGGATTTGCCGCCTGGCTGCGCGGTCACCTATGATCTCCAGGCGCTGAATTTCCTGCGAACGATGCTGAAGCACGGCTCAGGTGGAGACGAGGCCGAAGCCTGGTATCGCGATTTCCGTCTCCGCATGGGCGAGCGGCCGACGGCGGCGGAATTCGCACATGCCGGATTTGATCCCGCACGCACTGGCCATGGCGGCTGGTTTGATTTCGTTCGCGACATGGGCGATGCGGTGTCCGCAGCCGCGCAGGTCCACAGGACGTTGCTGCGAAGCGTTGAGCAGGCCGGTTTCCCGGACGCGGAGGCGCTTCTGATGCTTCAGGCGCTGCTTCCGGTGATGAAGCAAGGCGAAACGCATGACCGCTTGATCCAGAAGGCGATGCTGGGCGCATCGCGTCGCAACCTGTCGATCAGTCAGGCCCGTTTTGAAGCCGCCTGGTCCCAGTTGGCCATAAGTCCAGAGTTCCGATTCGAGGACGACAGGCTCGCTCTGCGCCGTGCCGAGGCGGCAGGTCTTTCCGATCTCCTTGCGGAACTGATCGACTGGCGTCTTGCGGATGTGACAAATGCATCGGTTCAGCGTCAGGAGATGGACGACGCAGCGGCCGTATTCCTGACGGGCCCCGAACTCTGGCGTGAATACATGCGCGAGGAGATCCCGCCCTTGTTCGGAGCGATATTCAATCCCGGTAACTGGAATTCGGGGATTGTGCCCTTGGACAAGGACATGGTCCTGTTGACCACCCTGAAGAAAGGCAGCCTCGCGTCCGGAAACCATTACGAGGACCGCTTCCTGTCGCCCACCCGCGTGCAATGGCAAAGTCAGAACCAGACCAGACAGGGCAGCCGGCACGGCCAGATCCTGTCGGGTCAGGTGCCGGACCACCGGGTGCACCTGTTTGTGCGCAGCGAGAAGCTGCGTGGGAAGACGGCCGCGCCCTTCCTCTACCTCGGACAGCCCCGCTTCGCAGGCTGGCACGGCGAGAAACCGATCACCATAGAGTGGGATCTGCCGGAGGCAGTGCCTGAGCATTTTCGCAAAATGCTGCGCGTGCCGTTGGATCGGACGAACTTCTGATGCTCCTGGCGCAAGTTGAGATAGTCCCGTAAGCACGGATCTGGAGCTTGGCCATGCCGCGCCCGAGGCCGCAGCCAGGGCGATCTCGAAGCGCAGGGCAAGGTTCGGCGTCGCCTCTTAGGGCAGGATCGCGGAACCTTGGGCCTTGCGGATCATCGCGGCAGCGGCAAGGGGCAGCATCGCGGCCTCAATAGGCGATCTGCGCGGTCTGGCGCAGTTCGTCGGCGGTCGCGGTGGGAAAGCCGAAGAACTCAAGATAGGCGGGGATCATCTCGAACAGCATGTCGGTGCCGACCTGATAGCGGCAGCCCCGCGCGGCGGCGGCGCGCAGGAAGGGCGTCATTTCGGATTTCATGACGACCTCGCCCACAAAGGCCGCAGGGTCGATGCGGTCCACCTCCATCGGCAGCGGATCGCCCGGCTGCATCCCCAGGGGCGTCGCGTTCACCACGACGTCGAAGCCCGCCGGATCCTTGTGGCCGAGCACCAGCCGCAGCGCGGGATAATGCTGGGCCAGCCGCCCCGCCAGCCCCTCCATCCCCGCTGTGTTCGGATCATGCAGCGCCAGTTCCGCCACGCCCGCGCGGGCCAGCGAGGCGGCGATCGCGCTGCCCACCCCGCCGCAGCCGACGACCAGCGCTCGGCGGCCCTCGATCGGTTGACCCTTGCGCAACACGCCGCGCACGAAGCCCTCGCCGTCGAACTGGTCGGCCGTCAGCCGGCCGTCAGCCTCGACCCGCACCGCGTTGGCGGCGCCGGCGATGGCGGCGGTCGGGGTGACATGGTCCACAAGGCCGACGGTCGTGACCTTGTGCGGCATCGTCACCAGCGCGCCGCAGATGTTCGACAGCCGGAAGACCAGCGGCAGGAAAGCCGGGTAGTCCTCGGCCCGCACGCCCATCGGCACCACCACCGCGTCGATGCCGCGGGCGGCGAACCAGGGGTTGTAGATCATCGGCGCCTTGAAGCTTTCGGTGGGAAAGCCCAGGTGCGCAACAAGCGCGGTGCGCCCCGTGATCTGGGGCATCGTCGGACGGGTGCCGTTCATCAGTGATGCGCCAGGATTTCGCCCAGGAAGGCGCGGGTGCGTTCGTGGCGCGGATTGCGGAAGAAGGCCTCGGGCTCGTTCTCCTCGACGATCTGGCCGTCGGCCATGAAGATCACCCGGTCGGCGACCTGGCGGGCGAAGCCCATCTCGTGCGTGACGCAGATCATGGTCATGCCGTCGTTCGCCAGGCCGATCATGGTGTCCAGAACCTCCTTGACCATCTCGGGGTCCAGCGCGCTGGTCGGCTCGTCGAAGAGCATCGCGATCGGTTCCATGCAGAGCGCCCGCGCGATGGCCACCCGCTGCTGCTGGCCGCCCGACAGCTGGGCGGGGTATTTCTCGGCCTGGTTGCCGATGCGCACGCGGTCCAGAAACTTGCGTGCGGTCGCCTCGGCATCGGCGCGGCTGACCTTGCGGACGCGCATGGGGGCCAGCATGCAGTTTTCCAGCACCGTCATGTGCGGGAATAGGTTGAACTGCTGGAAGACCATGCCGACCTCGCGGCGGATCGTGTCGATGGCCTGCGGGTTGTCGGTCAGTTCCGTCCCGTCCACCACGATGCGGCCCGACCGGATCGGCTCAAGATGGTTGATGCAGCGGATCAGCGTGGACTTGCCCGAGCCCGAGGGTCCGCAAAGGACGATCTTCTCGCCCCGCCGGACATGCAGGTTGACGTTCCGCAGGGCGTGGAACTCGCCGTAATACTTCTCCACCTGCTCCATGCGGATCAGGATGTCGTCGGTGCCGGCCATGCCGCGTCCTCCGGATTTTCTGGGGTCAGGTTGCGGTCAGCGACGCGACGCGCCGCAGTCCGAGGCGGTATCCTTCCGTCCCGCAGCCCGCGATCACCCCGTCGGCGCGCAGGCTGACATAGGAATGGTGGCGGAAGCCTTCGCGCTGATGGACGTTCGAGATGTGGACCTCGATCACCGGCCCGTCGAAGGTCTTGAGCGCGTCAAGGAGGGCGACGGAGGTATGGGTGAAGGCGGCCGGGTTGATGACGATGCCCGCGGCGGCGTCCCGCGCCTCGTGGATCCAGTCGATCAACTGGCCCTCGTGGTTGGATTGCAGGAAGCGGATGTCCACGCCCAGCTCGGCGGCCAGCGCCGCGCAGTCGCGTTCCACGTCGGCCAGCGTCTCGTGCCCGTAGATCTCGGGCTGGCGCTTGCCCAGCAGGTTCAGGTTGGGACCGTTCAGGATGAAGATCAGGCGGGGCATGTCGTCCTCGGGGGCGCGTGCCCGGCGCCGGGGCGCCGGGCAAAGGGTCACTGCGCGATGGTGTAGGGAATGCCGTCCATCTGCGCGGGGAACTCGGGCGGGGTCAGCTGCATCCACTTGTCATAGGTCGCCTTGTAGGCGTCCGAGGTCATGTGGGCTTCGAGGAAGCTGTTCAGCGCCTCGTTCCAGTCGGCCTCGCCCAGGCGGCTGCCGGCGCCGTTGTAAAGCGCGGTCAGCGGCATCTTGTTCTCGTAGACGCCGGGCTTCGCGGCTTCGAGCCGCTGGATGTAGATCTGGTTGCCCCCGACGGCATCCACCTGTCCCGAAAGCAGCGCCTGGATCGTGGCCGCGTCGTCGTCGAAGCGCATGATCTCGGCATTCGGCACCGCCGCGGTCAACGCATTGTCCTGGGCCGAGGCGCGGGGCACGCCCACGCGCTTGCCGGCCAGATCCTCGGCGGTGGCAGCGGCCATGTCCTTGGGCGCAAGGACCGAAAGCTGGTTGGCGGCATAGGGGCGCGAGTACTGGATCGACTGGGCGCGCTCGGCGGTCATGCCCATGGTGGCGAACAGCACGTCCACCTTGTCGGTCGTCAGCGCGGGGATGCGGTTGGCGACCTGCAGGGGCACGAACTCGGCCTTGACGCCCAGGTGTTCGGCGAAGGCGCGACCCATCTCGGCGTCGAAGCCGTCGGCCTCGCCGGCCGAGTTGATGCAGCCCCAGGGGCAGTTGTCGCCCTGGATGCCGATGCGGACCGTGCCCGAGGCCTTGGCCTCCTCGACCGTGCGGGCCTGGGCTGCCAGCGGCAGGGCCAGCGCGGCGATCACCGCGGCGCCGGAAAGCAGTCTTGCGAACATTGGTCTTCCTCCCGTTTTGTTCGTCGTCAGCGCGCGGTTGCCGCCGCGAGCCGCGATTCAATCCGCCGGCCCCACAGCGACAGGGGCCAGCACAGCGCGAAATAGACCAGTCCGACGATGCCGAACACCAGCAGCGGCCGAAAGGTCTGGTTGGACACGATCTGGCCCGCACGGGTCAGCTCGATGAAGCCCACGATGGCGGCGAGCGACGTGCCCTTGAGCAGTTGCACCAGGAAGCCGATGGTCGCGGGCAGCGACAGCCGCATCGCCTGCGGCAGGATCACGTCGCGCATCCGGGCGCGATAGTCGAGGCCCAGGGCATGGGCAGCCTCGGACTGGCCCTTGGGCACGGCCTGGATGGCGCCACGCCAGATCTCGCCCAGGAAGGCCGATGCATGGGCGGTCAGCGCCACCGCCACCGCACCCCAGGCGGGGGGGGCGAGGCCCAGCAGCGGCAGGCCGAAATAGACCACGAAAAGCTGCATCAGCAGCGGCGTGCCTTGGAAGAGGGCGATCCAGCCCGCCGCCAGCGCCGAAATCCAGCGGATGGGCGAGACCCGCGCCAGCGCCACGAGAAAGCCGAACAGGATGCCGCCGGTGAAACCGATCGCGGTCAGCGCCAGCGTCCACATCAGCCCTTGGCCGAGGAAGGCAAGCTCTTGTGGTCCGATCATCGCAAGACCCTCAGCGCGTGGGATAGGCGAAGGCCCGGCGGGCGATCGCGGCGAACATCAGCATCATCAGCCACGAGATGCCGAGATAGATGACGGTGATGGTGAAATAGACCTCGAAGGTGCGGAAGGTGTCGCCGTCGATCCGCTGGGCGACCGAGGTGAGTTCATAGGCGGAGATCGAGGTGGCGATCGAGGTCGTCAGCGTCAGCATGATGAACTGGCTGACGAGCGACGGATAGATCGACCGCAGCGCCGGCTTGATGATGATGAAGCGGAAGACCTCGCTCGGGCGCAGGCCCAGGGCAAGCCCGGCCTCGGTCTGGCCCTGGGGGATCGCATCGACGCCGCCGCGGATGATCTCGACTGCATAGGCGCCGCCGTTCAGGCCCAGGGCCAGGATGGCGGTCGCCGTCGGGTTCAGCCGGATGCCCGCCAGCGGCAGGGCGAAGAAGATGAAGAAGATCTGCACCAGGAAAGGTGTGTTGCGGATCACCTCGACGAAGGTCCGCACGATGGCATGGCCGATCCGGCTCTTGCCGCGCAGCACGGCGACACCTGCGATCCCGATCACCAAGGCCAGCGTCATGCCGGCCAGTGCCAGCCAGATCGTCCCCAGCGTGCCCCAGGCCAATTCCGGCCAGCGTTCCAGCACGACCCCGAAGTCGAGTTGCACCATCGACGTCCTTCTCCCCTCGGGCCGGTGCGCTGTCCGCCCGGCCGGCGCGGCCTTGCCGGCCCGCCTCTCTCCCTTGCCTGCGAGATTGCGCCAAGGGAAGGCGGAACGTCAAAGACGTTTCCGTCTCTGCACGGAACATTCTGTTAATTTGCTCTGTCCTGTGGGATGCTGTCCGTCATGAGGGAACTGACGCTTAGGCAGGTCGAGGTCATCCGCGCGGTGATGCTGGCGGGCACCATCCAGGGCGCGGCCACGCTGCTGGGCGTGTCGGCGCCCGGTATCTCGCGCCTGGTCCGCCATACCGAGGATTCGCTGGGCCTGCGGCTTTTCACCCGCAAGGGCGGGCTCTTCGTTCCGGCCCCCGAGGCCGCCCGCGTCTTCGAGATGCTGCACCAGGTCCACCAGCAGATGGAGAACCTGCAATCCGCCATCGGCTCGCTGAAGAAGGGCGAGGACACGCGGCTCAGCTTCGCCTCGGCGCCGTCCATCGCGCAGTTCATCGCCGCGCGCGCCCTGCGCCAGATCCGCCAGCGGTTTCCCGATCTGTTCATTGACCTCAACATCCTGAAGATCGAGGAAACGGCCGATTACCTGCTGATGGAACGGGGCGAGTTCGTGGTCATGTCCTCGGCTATCGAGAACCCGGCGCTGACCAACGAGCCGCTGGTGCGCGGGCGGCTGGTCGCCATCGTGCCCGAATCGCATCCCCTGGCTGCCAGACCGGCCATCTCGGTCCACGACCTGATGGATCATCCCTTCGTGGGCGTGGACCCTGCCGACCCTTATGGCGCGATCCTGGCCCGGCCCTTCGAGCAGGCGGGGCTGGTCCCGCGCCACACCATGCGCGGCCGCTTCGCGCAGACGGTGGTCAGCCTTGTGCGCCACGGCCTGGGCGTCGCGGTGATCGACGAGTTCTCCGTGGCCGAGGTCTACATGCCGGGCCTCGTCCGCCGGCCGCTGGTGGAGGAGGCCGGGCTGACCATCTACGCCGTCACCAAGGAGGGCCGCGACCTGTCGAGCTTTGCGGAATTCGCCGTGGCCCGCTTCCGGCGCGAACTGAGGGATGCGGCGGCGGCCGCAATTCCCGGAAGTGCGCAGCCTTAACCTGAGGTTAGGGGCAGGGGCAGGCTTGGTATTTGCAGTTCCGCCCTTGCTTCCCCACTGTGGCCCCGGAACGGACATCACGGACACGACATGAAGACCTGCATGGCCACCGTCTCGATCTCGGGCACACTCGGCGAAAAGCTGGCCGCCATCGCGGCGGCGGGATTCGACGGCATCGAGATCTTCGAGCAGGATTTCCTGGCCGAGGACATTGCGCCCCGCGACGTGGCGCGCATGGCCGCCGACCACGGGTTGGAGATCGCGCTGTTCCAGCCCTTCCGCGACTTCGAGACCCTGCCCGAGCCCTATCGTGCCCGTGCCTTCGCCCGCGCCGAGCGCAAGTTCGACCTGATGGGCGAACTGGGCGCAGAGCGGGTGCTGTTCTGTTCGACCGTGCATCCGGCCTCGCTGGGCGGCATCGACCGGGCGGCCGACGACCTGCGCGAACTGGGCGACCTCGCCGCTCGGCGCGGCATCCGCGTGGGCTACGAGGCATTGGCTTGGGGTCGCCATGTCAGCGACCACCGCGACGCCTGGGAAATCGTGCGCCGCGCCGATCACCCGAACATCGGCCTGATCCTTGACAGCTTCCACACGCTGGGGCGCGGGATCGATCCCGACACCATCCGCCGCATTCCCGGCGACCGCATCTTCTTCGTCCAGCTGGCCGACGCCCCGGCCATCCCGATGGACCTGCTGTACTGGTCACGCCACTTCCGCAACATGCCGGGCGAGGGCGACCTGGACGTGACGGGCTTCCTACGCGCGGTTCTGGCGACCGGCTACGACGGCCCGCTGAGCCTGGAAATCTTCAACGACCAGTTCCGCCAGGGCCTGCCGCGTGGAATCGCGCGGGACGGCCACCGGTCGCTGGTCGCGGCGCTGGACGCGGTGCGCCGGGCAGAGCCCTCGATCGCCGTGGACCTGCCTGCCTTTCCCGCCCCCAGCACCGTCGAGGCGATCGAACTGATCGAATTCGCCACCTCGGAGGCCGAGGCGCCGGCGCTGGAATCCATGCTGTCGGCCGCGGGCTTCGCGCGCGCGGGGGCGCATGTGTCCAAGCCCGTGGCGGTCTGGCGGCAGGGCGGCATCAACATCCTCGTCAACACCTCGACCGAGGGCTTCGCCCATACCGCCTTTGTCAACCACGGCACCACGGTCGCGGAAATCGGCCTGCGCGTCCCCGACGCCGCCGGCACCTTCGCCCGTGCCCGCGCGCTGGGGGCGGTCCAGCACGAACAGGCGGTCAGCGGCAACGAGCTGTCGATCCCCGCCATCCGCGGGGTGGGTGGCAGCATGTTGCGGCTTCTGGACGCGGGCGAGGACCTGGGCCGCATCTGGGACGTGGATTTCCGCACCGGCCCCGCGCTGGCGGGGGCCGGGCTGACCCACATCGACCATATCGCCCAGACCACGACCTATGACGAGATGCTCAGCTGGTCCCTGTTCTACACTACGCTGTTCAAGGCCGAGCGATCCCCCATCGTGGACGTGGTGGACCCCGACGGGCTGGTGCGCAGCCAGGCTATCCGCAGCGGCGGGCTGCGCATCACCCTGAACGGGGCGCAGGCGCGCCGGACGCTCGCCGGGCGCTTCCACGAGGAAAGCTTTGGCGCCGCCGTCCAGCACCTGGCGCTGGCGACCGGGGACATCTTTGCCACCGCTGCGGCGCTCGCGGAACGCGGCTTCCGCGCGCTGCGGATCGGCGAGAATTATTACGGCGACCTCGAGGCGCGCTTCGGGCTGGACCCCGGTTTCACCGCGCGGCTGCGGGCGGCGAATATCCTTTACGACTGCGACACCAGCGGGGGCGAGTTCTTCCAGCTTTACGGGGCCGCCACGCCCGAAGGGCTGTTTCTGGAAATCTGCCAGCGCACCGGCGGCTACGACGGCTATGGCGCGCCCAACGCCCCCTTCCGCATCGCCGCGCAGAAACGGATGCTGCGCCACTCGGCCGTGCCGAGGTTCTGAGGGCTGGGCCTGCTGGCCATCGGCCCGAGTCCGGCGCTGCCATGACAATTGCGGCGACCGGGGGCATCCTGAGCGCGGCAGGGTGTGCTGCGGCAGGCAGCCGCATGAGCGGAGGGGCAGAATCGCCGCAAGTCCCCGTTACGCTGAAACGAAGCGGCCCTGTTGCTCCCCGCCATCCGGGCTCCTTCCGAGGAACCGAGGCCGCATGTCTCCGTCCTTAACGGCCCCAACCTGAACTGCGGAACGAGCCAGAGCCGCAGATCCACGGCCACATTATATCGGGGGCTGCGCTTACGCGGTGCCAGTCCGAGGCCGCCGGGCCGGGTCTGACGATCTGCCTGCAAAGGTGAGATCTTCAAGGCGATTAATGCCACGAGGCGCAGGGCATCGCCATCAACCCGGCGGACTGGACCCATGCCCCGGGCGCGATGCTCGACGTGCTCAAATACTTCGACCTACTCAGGATCGAACCGCGCATCTTGAACGCCGATGCGCCCGAGGTGACCTGTCACAGGTCGCTGGTGCCCCTCGCCGCGACGGCCGTGATGACGGGCATCGGCGCCGCCGGCCACGCGCTTGCGCTGCCAAGGTGGCAGGGGACCGCGACCGGGGCCGGCTGGTCGCGATCAACGCAATGATGCTGCTCGACAGGCCCGTGCGCCACTTCGAGCAGGAAGGGCGGCCGGTGGCGGGCGGCGGGCCGGCGCCGCCCTACGGGTGCCTTCGTCCCCGCGCCACAAGCGGGACGGTCCTAGCTAATTCTTATGAAACCGGCCACGCTTCCGAATTGCCGCCCCGACCTCTTGCGACGAGTGTCTGCGCGGAAGGCACGAGCCATAAGGAGCGTTTCATGTCCGACCAGAAGACCGCGCTGGTGATCTCTGCCCATGCCGCCGACTTCGTCTGGCGCTGCGGCGGCGCGATCGCGCTGCATGCCGAGAAAGGGTATCAGGTCACGGTCGTCTGCCTGTCCTTCGGCGAGCGCGGCGAAAGCGCCAAGCTGTGGAAAGACCCCGGCATGACGCTGGACCGGGTGAAGTCCGCCCGCCGCGCCGAGGCGGAAAAGGCCGCGCAGGCGCTGGGCGTGCACGACCTGATCGAGTTCGACCTTGGCGACTATCCCCTGCACCTGACCCAGGACGACAAGTTCCGGCTGGTGGACGTGATCCGCAAGGTCCAGCCCGCCTTCATGCTGAGCCACAGCCAGTATGATCCCTACAACACCGACCACATGTATGCGACGCAGATCGCGCTGGAATGCCGGATGATCGCTCAGGCCTGGGGCCACAATCCGGGCGAGAAGGTCCTGGGCGCCCCCCAGCTTTACCTGTTCGAGCCGCATCAGACCGAACAGATGGGCTGGAAGCCCGACACCTTCCTCGACATCACCCCCGTCTGGGACAAGAAGCGCGCCGCGATCGAGTGCATGGAAGGGCAGGAGCACCTGTGGGAATACTACACCCGCGTCGCCCAGAACCGCGCCAACCACTTCATGCGCAATTCGGGCGGGCAGTCGGGCGGGCGCAAGGCCAGGTATGCCGAGGGCTTCCAGTCGATCTTCCCCCGCACGGTGGATGAGCTGTGAGCGCGCCGACGAACCCGTCCTTCGACATCGCCCATCTGGGCCATGTCGAGATGCTGACCGACCGCTTCGACGAAAGCCTCGACTTCTTCACCCGCGTCTTCGGGCTGAAGCTGTCGGGGCAGGACGCGGACAGCGCCTATCTGCGGGCCTGGGACGACTATGAGCATTGCTCGCTGAAGCTGACCCGCGCCGATACGACCGGCGTCGGCCACATCGCCTATCGCGCGGCCTCGCCCGAGGCGCTGGAGCGGCGCGTCAAGGCGATCGAGGCCTCGGGCTACAAGACCCACGGCTGGATCGACGGCGACGAAAGCCACGGCCGCGCCTTCCGCTTCGAGGACCCCTTCGGCCATGTCTTCGAGATCTACTACGACACCGTCTGGTATCAGCCGCAGCAGGACGCCGAACGCGCGGCGCTGAAGAACACGGCCAGCGCCTTCACCGGGGCCGCGCCGCGCAGGCTCGACCACCTGAACCTGCTGTCCGGGGACGTGACCGAGTTCCGCCGCTTCATGGAAACCTGCCTCGGCTCGCGCGTGACCGAGATGATCCAGCTGGACAACGGGCGGATCGGCGGCTGCTGGTTCACGGTCAACAACAAGACCTATGACCTCGCCTGCACCGAGGAACACGGGCGCGGCCATGGCCGCCTGCACCACGTCACCTTTGCCACCGACCAGCGCGAGGACATCCTGCGCGCCGCCGACATCTTCCTGCAGAACGGCGTCCATATCGAGACCGGCCCCCACAAGCACGCGATCCAGGGCACCTTCTTCCTGTATGTGTGGGAGCCCGCCGGCAACCGCGTCGAACTGGCGAATGCCGGCGCGCGGCTGATCCTTGCTCCCGACTGGCAGCCGGTCGTCTGGACCGAGGCCGACCGCCGGAAGGGCCAGGCCTGGGGCCTGAAGACCATCGAGACGTTCCACACCCACGGAACGCCACCCGTTCAGAAGATGGAGGCCTGAGATGGGCATCGTCGTCAAGAACATTTCCCGCGCCGATGCCGCCGTGATCGACGGGCTGGCCGAGGCGGGCGTCGCCACGGTGCATGAGGCGCAGGGCAGGATCGGCTGCCTTGCCAGCCACATGCGCCCCATCTACGCGGGCGCGCGGATCGCGGGCAGCGCCGTCACCATCAGCGCCCCGCCCGGCGACAACTGGATGCTCCATGTCGCCATCGAGCAGTTGCGCGAGGGCGACATCCTGGTGCTGGCCCCGACCAGCCCCTGCGACAACGGCTATTTCGGGGACCTGCTGGCGACCTCGGCCATGGCGCGGGGCTGCCGCGGGCTGGTGATCGACGCGGGCGTGCGCGACATCCGGGATCTGACGGAAATGGGCTTTCCCGTATGGTCCAGGGCCGTCAGCGCCCAGGGAACGGTCAAGGAGACGCTGGGTTCGGTCAACGTGCCGGTCGTCTGCGCGGGGCAACTGATCGAGGCGGGCGACGTGATCGTGGCCGACGACGATGGCGTTTGCGTGGTGCGCCGCAGCGATGCGGAAACGGTGCTGGCCGCAGCCCGCAAGCGGATGGAGGCCGAGGAAGCCAAGCGCCGCCGCCTTGCCGCAGGCGAACTGGGGCTCGACATCTACGACATGCGCCCCCGGCTGGCCGAGAAGGGCCTGAAGTACATCTGAGCGGGCCGCCAGGCCCGGTCTTGCCGCAAAGGGAAACCCGTCATGAAAACCGCGCCCGCTTTCCTGGTTCCGGTCCTTCTGGCGGCCCTGTCCGCACTGGCCGGTCCCGCTGTGGCCCAGACCGGTGCTGCCGACCTGCCTGCCATTCCTGCCCGGGCCGCCTGCGCCGATCTGGCCGGGGTGGACCTGACCGGCATCGGCGGCGCGGGCAGCGAAGTCACGCAGGCGACCGAGACGACCAGCGATGGCATTGCGGTCTGCTCGGTCACCGGCAGGCTGGCCCCCCGGATCAACTTCCAGGTGCTGCTGCCGACCCGGACGTGGACGCAGCGCTACCTGCAGGTCGGCTGCGGCGGCCTGTGCGGCAACATCACCCTGCGTTCAGGCGCCTCGGCGGGATGCCGGGTGCTGAACGACGGTGGTTTCGTGATGGCCGCGACCGACATGGGCCATTCGGGCCAGTCCGGCGAATGGGGACTGGACGACCGGCAGCGCGCCGATTTCGCCTATCGCGCGCAGCATCTCACCGCCGAGGCCGCCAAGGCGCTGACCCAAGCCTTCTACGGTCAGCCTGCGCGCTTCAGCTATTTCAACGGTTGCTCGGATGGCGGGCGCGAGGCGCTGGTCGAGGCGATGCGCTATCCGGACGACTTCGACGGCATCATCGCCGGCGCGCCCGCGATGCTGTTCCAGGTGCAGAACACGCTGTTCCACGGCTGGATGGCGCGGGCGAACAGCGACAAGGACGGTCGGACGATCCTGACCTCGGACAAGCTGCCGGTCCTGCATCGCGGGGTGATCGCGGCGTGCGACGCCACCGACGGCGTGGCGGACGGGCTGATCGCCCAGCCCGCGCTGTGCAGCTTCGACCCCGCCAGCCTCACCTGCGCCGAGGGTGCGGACACGGCGCAATGCCTGACCCCCGCCGAGGCCGCCGTCGCACGAAAGTTCTACGACGGCCCGCGCGACCCGGCGACAGGCGCGGCGCTGACGGCGGGCCAGCCGCTTCACGGGTCCGAGCTGAACTGGCAGGGCGTCTATGTCGCCGACAGCCACGACCAGGAGGTGTTCAGCACCCGCATCGTGGATCCCGTGCTGCGCTACCTAGCCTTCGATCCGGCGCGCCCGGACATGACCCTGGCCGATCTGGAATTCACCGAGGCCACGCTGGAAGCCCTGCGCCCGCGCCACCCGCTGTTCGACGCGACCAACCCCGATCTTTCCGCCTTTGTGCAGTCGGGCGGCAAGCTGATCCTGTGGCACGGGCTGGCCGACCCGCATATCGCGCCGGCCAACACCGTGGCGCTGCACAAGGCGATGGTCGACCGGCTGGGCGCCGACACCGTTGCGGGGTTCCAGCGCCTTTACCTGCTGCCGGGGGTGAGCCATTGCGGCGGAGGGCAGGGCCCCTCGAACCTCGACCTGCTGACGCCGATGATGGCCTGGGTCGAAGGGGGCGCGGCCCCCGACGCGGTGCTGACCTCCAGCACGGCCGAAACGTCGGACTTCGGCCAGCCCGAGGGCGGGGCCGAGGGACACGGCGGCCCGCCCCAGATGGATCTGGGCGTGGCGTCCCTGCCCGACATGGCAAGGCCGGTCTGGCCTTATCCCGCGACCGCGGCGCTGACGCCCGGCGCCGATCCCACCCGCCCCCAAGGCTGGACGCGCGGCCCGGACGCCGAGATCGTCCAGACCCGCGACTGGCCGGGCGCCGATCTTTTCACCCCCTTCACTCCGGCGGAATAAGCGATGTCTGACGGTATTCCCTGTCTCTGGATGCGCGGCGGCACCTCGAAAGGCGCGTATTTCCTTGCCTCCGACCTTCCGGTCGAACCGGCCATGCGCGACGATCTGCTGCTGCGGATCATGGGCAGTCCCGATCCGCGCCAGATCGACGGGATCGGGGGGGCGGACCCGCTGACCTCGAAGGTGGCCATCCTGTCGCCCTCGACGCGGGCGGATGCGGATGTGGACTACCTGTTCCTGCAGGTCTTCGTCGATCAGGCGCTGGTCTCGGACGCGCAGGGCTGCGGCAACATCCTGGCCGGTGTCGGCCCCGCCGCCATCGAGCGCGGGTTGGTGGCGGCAAGCGACGGCGAGACGGAAGTCCGCATCCACATGCTGAACACGGGAGAGGTCGCCACGGCGCGGGTCCAGACCCCGGGCGGACGCGTCAGCTATGCGGGGGACGCCGCAATCGACGGCGTGCCGGGCACCGCCGCGCCCGTGCCGCTGATGTTCCAGAACATCGCCGGCTCGATGACCGGGGCCCTGCTGCCGACCGGAAACGCCGTCGACGTGATCGAGGGCGTGGACTGCACCCTGATCGACAACGGGATGCCCATCGTCGTCATGCGCGCGGCCGACTTCGGCCTGACCGGGCAGGAGGCCCGCGAGGCCCTCGACGCCGATGAAGCGCTGAAGGCGCGGATCGAGGCGATCCGCCTGATCGCGGGGCCGATGATGAACCTGGGCGACGTGGCCGAAAAGTCGGTCCCCAAGATGACGCTCGTCTCGGCGCCCCGGAACGGCGGCACGATCGGCACCCGCAGCTTCATCCCCCACCGCTGCCACGCCACCATCGGCGTCTTTGCCGCGGTCAGCGTGGCGACCGCTTGCACGCTGCCCGGCTCTCCTGCGGCCGAACTCGCCGCGATCCCGGGCGACGGCCGCTTCCTGATCGAGCACCCGACCGGCGCCGCCGAGGTGCTGATCGAGCAGGACGCAAGCGGGACCGTGACCGGCGCGGGCACCCTGCGGACCGCGCGCAAGCTGATGGACGGGCAGGTCTTTCCCCGTGACCCGGCGTGATCCTGAACCGACGCTATAGCGCCGGCTTATCGGTTCGGGTCGCCTACTAATTTGTCTTGGGGCAGCCGGCGCTGCGATGCTGCCCAGTGAACGGGCTTGACGCCCGCCGATACGGCAGAAACGGCCTGGGGGGAACAGGATGGACGGAATAGCGCAGTCGCTGGGCGTCATCTTCAGCCTGGGCGGCGTGACCGTGCTGCTGGTCGGGGCGCTTCTGGGCATCGTCATCGGCGCGCTGCCGGGGCTTGGTCCGTCCATCGGCCTCAGCCTGCTGATCCCCTTCACCTACACGATGTCGCCCGAACTCAGCATGCTGCTGATGATCTCGCTGTACACCTCGGCGGAATACGGCGGCTCGATCAGCGCCATCCTTCTGTCCACGCCGGGAACGGCGGCGGCGGCGGCAACGGCGATCGACGGCTACGCGATGGCACAGAAGGGCCGCGCGAACGAGGCGATCTCGATCTCGCTGACCGCCTCGACGGTGGGCGGCGTGCTGGGGGGACTTGCGCTGCTGCTGCTGGCCATGCCGCTGGCGCAGCTGGCGCTGCAGTTCGGGCCCGCCGGATATTTCGCGGTCGGGCTGTTCGGGCTGACCTCGGTCGCGGCGCTGTCGGGCGGCTCGCTGGTCAAGGGGCTGATCGGCGCGGCCTTCGGCCTGGCGCTGGCGATGGTCGGCATCGACCCGATCGCGGGCACGCCCCGCTTCACCTTCGGCTGGTTCGAGCTTTACGAGGGCGTGCCCTTCCTGGCCGCGCTGATCGGCCTGTTCGCCGTGTCCGAGGCGATGGCGCTGGCCGAAAAGCACGTCCGCGGCGCCCCGGCGATCAAGGGTCGCGTGGGCCATGTGTTCATGTCGATGGACCTTTGGCGCGAAACCTGGCGGTCGATGCTGTCGGGGTCGGTCATCGGCACGCTTCTGGGCATCCTGCCGGGTGTCGGCGGCAACATCGCCTGCTGGGTGGCGCGCGATTATGCCCGCGCCCGCGACCCGCGGCCCGAGGAATACGGCAAGGGCTCGGCCAACGGCATCGCCGCGCCCGAGGCGTCGAACAACGCGACCGTGGGCGGGGCCCTGGTGCCGCTGCTGGCGCTCGGGGTGCCCGGCTCGCCCACCACGGCGATCATGATGGGGGCGCTGATCATGCACGGGCTGCACCCCGGCCCACAGCTTTTCGCCGAGGCGCCGAGCCTGGTTTACGCGATCCTGTTCGGCGTCATCATCGCATCGCTGGTGCAGTATCTGGTCGGCTCGCTGTTCCTGCCGCTGATGGCGCGCACGGTCATGCTGCCCGACGGGGTGATCGCGGCGGGGATCATGGGCTTTGCCATTCTGGGTGCGTTCGCCATCCGCAACCTCATGTTCGACGTCTGGCTGACCCTGGCCTTCGGCGCCATCGGCTATGTCATGAAGAAGCTCGACTTCCCCGTGGCACCGGTGATCCTGGCGATGGTGCTGGGCTACCTGATCGAGTCGAACTATCGCACGGCGCTTGTGTCGTCGCAGGGCGATTATTCCATCTTCCTGACCGACCCGGTCAGCCTGCTGTTCCTGGTCCTCAGCCTTGTCAGCGTGCTTGTCCCGCTCCGCCGTGCATGGCGCAGGCGCGCCCTGGCGACCGAGTGACCAAGCCAAGCCATCATCGACATGGGAGAGAGACGATGAGCACCAATTCCCACCGGCGCGGGTTCCTGAAGCGCCTGGCCCAGGGCGCGGCCTTCGCGGCCACGCTGGCCACGGGGTCGCTGGGGCTGGCCGCCCCCGCCGCCGCCGAGTTCCCCGAAAAGCCGGTGACGCTTGTCGTCTGGTCGGGCGCGGGCGGGGCGCTGGACACCTATGGCCGCAAGCTGGCCGAGCTGCTGGAAAAGGAAGCGGGCTGGACCGTCAAGGTGGACAACCGTCCCGGCGGCAGCGGCGCCGTGGGCCTGTCGCAGATCGTGACCCAGCCGGCGGACGGCTACCAGATCCTCGTGCTGACCGGCACCCTGACCTTCGGCATCGCGCAGGGGCTGATCCCCTTCAAGCTCGAGGATCTGCGGCTGCTGCGGGCCATGCAGTCCGAGCCCTCGTCCCTGGCCGTGCTGGCCAGCAGCCCCTATCAGAACGTTCAGCAGTTCGTGGACCACATGAAGGCCAATCCGAACGGCCTGAAGGTCGGCGGCCATTCCTCGGGCGGGTTCCACCAGTACATGCTGTACCAGCTGATGCAGCAGGGCGGGTTCGAAAGCGGCTGGATCCCGCATGACGCCTCGGGCAAGGTCACGCTGGGACTTCTGGGCAACCACATCGACGCGGCGATGATGACGCCCTCGACGGGGCTTTCGCAGGTGAAAAGCGGAGAGATCCGGCTTCTGGGCGTGACCACGGCCGAGCGCTCGCCCTTCCTGCCGGACGCGCCGACCTTCAAGGAACAGGGCTTCGACCTGGAAGGCGCGATCTGGCGCGGCATCGCGGTCAAGGCGGGGACGCCGGACGACGCGGTGGCCGCGATCCAGTCGGCCATCGACAAGGTCACGGCGTCCGCCGAATGGAAAACCTTCCAGCAGGAACAGTTCCAGGACAGCCCCGACTGGGCCGAGGCCGAGTTCACCGAGCGCGTGCAGAAGGATCTGGCCGAACAGACCGAGTTCCTGAAGGCCGCAGGCTTCGTGCAATGACCGCCGCGGCGAAGACCGCGGGGCAGGGGGGCGCACGGCCCCCCGGCCTTGCGGCCAACCTCATCGTGGCGATTGTCTGCCTTGCGGCGGCGGCGGGCTATGTCGCCCTGGCGCTGGCCCTGCCGGCCGGGCATTCGCAGGGCGACGCGGGCCCTGCCGCCCTGCCGCTGCAGGTGGGCATCTTCGGGCTGATCGTGTCCGGCCTCTACCTCGTCCTGACGCTGCGGGGCCGGGTCCCTGCGGCCGAAGCCGAGCCGGGCGATGCCCCGCGCGCCGCGGCCGTCGCCGGCATCTTCGGCGCAGCCCTGCTGTCGGTGCCGTGGCTCGGCCTTGCGCCCGCGCTTGGGCTTGCGGGCGGCCTTGTCACCCTTCTGTTTCCCGGCCCGCATCGACCGGCCCGCGCCGTGGCAACGGCGGTCGGCCTGTGGCTGATCGCCTTTCTGCTGTTCGGGAAGCTGCTGGGCCTGCCTCTGCCGTGAATCCGCTCCGGCCGCGCGTTCCCCGGGGCTTGCGGCCGGCGGCGGCAGCTGTGATCACCTTTTCCCCATGCGGCACCTGATCCCGGTCTATCTTGCAGCAGCCTGCGGCGGCGCGGCCTTTGCCGCGCTGGGAATGCCGCTGCCCTGGATGATGGGTCCGCTGCTCGTGTCGGCGATGCTGTCGCTGACGGGCCTGCTGGACCGGACGCTGCCGGTCGTCACCCGGCCCTTCGGCCAGGCGGTCGTCGCCTCGCAGGTGGGACTGTCCTTCACCCCCCAGGCAGTCGCCACGGTGCTGGCCATGTCGCCGCTGCTGGTGGGCCTCGCGGCGATGACGGCGCTTTACTCGCTCGGGGTCGCGGTGCTGCAGGCACGGCTGGCCCGCGCGCGGCTGTCGCGCATGGTGCTGGCCACCTTTCCGATCAGCCCGGTCGAGGCCGCGGTCCTGGCCGAGCAATGCGACATCCCGCCCGCGCCGGTGATCATGGCGCAAACGCTGCGCATCGCCGCCATCGTGACGGTTCTGCCGATCCTGATCTACTGGCTGGACGGCTGGCCGCAGGGCGGGCGGCCGCTGCCCGGCGCCATCGGCGGGGCCGCGGCCCCGGGCCTGGCCGGGCTGGCCGCCGCGGCGGCTGCGGGCGGCCTCCTGTTCCGCCGGCTCGGTTGGGCGAACCCCTATTTCCTGGGCCCCCTCGCTTTGTCCTCGGCGCTGACGGCCGCGGGCACCCCCTTGTCGTCCTATCCGCCACTGGTCCTGGCCACGGCACAGGTCGTCCTTGGCGCGTGGCTCGGCTCGACCTTCCGGCCCGGCATCTTCCGCGAGGCGGGGCGCGAGATGGCGGTGTCTGTCGCCGGCACGCTGCTGCTGCTCGCGCTCAGCTGCGCCTCGGCGGCGGGGATCGCGGGCTGGCTGGGGCTGGACTGGGAAACCGCCGTGCTGGCTGTCGCCCCCGGCGGGGTGACGGAGATGTCCCTGGCCGCGCGCTTCCTGGCGCAGGACGTGGCGCTGGTCACGGCCGCGCATCTCGTGCGCATCTTCCTGTTCATGCCGCTTGCCCGGCCGCTGGTCCGCCTTGTCCACCGGCGCGAGCGGGCCGGCCCGTGATCGCTGCCCCTGCGCGCCGGGGCGGCCCTGAAGGTTTTCCTTTACGCGGGTCACGTCCCCAGCCAGAACGTCCCCGTTGAGGGGGCAACCATCGTGCAGCCGAGCATCCGTCACCTGCGCATGTTCCAGGCGCTGGCACGCACCCATTCGGTGACCCAGACCGCCGCGGCCTGCCTTGTCTCGCAGCCCGCCGTCACCCAGGCCATGCGCAAGCTGGAAGACGACGCCGGGCTTGCGTTGTTCGCGCGCAGCCCGCGCGGGATCTTCCTGACCCCGGCGGGGGAGGTCTTCGCCCGCCGCGTGGACCGGGCACTGGGGTTTCTGGACGAGGCGATGGCCGACATGGCTCGCCCGATCCGCCACCAGGCGACGCGGGCCCAGCTTTCGGCCCTGATCGCGGTATCCGAGCTTGGGAACTTCACCCTCGCGGCCCGCCATCTGGGGCTGGCGCAGCCCACGGTCCACCGCTCGACCACCATGCTGGAGCAATCGGCGGGCGTGCAGTTCTTCCAGCGCACGACGCACGGGCTGATCGCGACGCGCGCCGCGCAGGCGCTGGCCCAGGCGGCCCGGCTGGCCTTTGCCGAGCTTGACCAGGCCGCGTCCGAACTGGCCGCGCTGGCCGGACACGAGGTCGGGCGGATCGTCATCGGATCGCTGCCGCTGTCGCGCTCGGGCTTCCTGCCCGCCGCCCTGCTGCGCTTCCGCGAACTGCGCCCCAGCCTTCCCTTCGAGGTCATCGACGGGCGCTATGACGAACTGCTGGGCGGCCTGCGGCGGGGCGAGATCGACATGATGGTGGGGGCGCTGCGCATTCCCCAGCCCATTCCCGACATCCAGCAGGAACGGTTGTTCGAGGATTCCGCGGTGATCGTGGCCCGGCACGGCCATCCGGTGCTGGCGCGGGCGGGCCTCAGCGCCGCAGATCTGGTGGATTACCCTTGGGTGATGCCGCGCCGGCAGACGCCGCTCCGCGCCACGCTGGACGCGTTCCTGGCCGGGCACCGGCCCCGCAACGTGATCGAAACGTCCTCGGTCATCATGATGCGGGAAATCCTGCGCGGCAGCGACCACCTGGGGGGCCTGTCGCGGATGCAGGCCGAGGCGGAAAGCGAGGCGCAGGCGCTGGCCATCCTGCCGGTCGAGGTGCCGGATTCGCTGCGCCCCATCGGCATCACCGTCCGTGCCGGGTGGGAGCCGACCGAGGCGCAGCGCGCCTTTCTGGACATCCTGCGCGCGCTGGCGGCAGGCGTCCGCTAGTCCAGACGCCCCAGGATCGCCTCGGCGCGGGCGGCGAAATCCTCGCTGCCCCCGGGCAGTTCCAGGTCGCCGATCCGCTGCTGCCAATCCGCCGTGGCCTGCGCCAAGGCGGAAGGAAGGCCCAGTTCGTCCAGCGTCGCCGCGACCTCGCGCATCTCGGCCGCCCGTCTGCGGCCATGCACCATCATGCGTTCCAGATTGTAGGCGGCCTGCTTCGGCCAGTCGATGCCCGGGTTCGAAGCCTGCAGAGAGCCGAGGATGCGCCCGTCCACGCCTGCGCGGCGGGCAGCCAGCAAGCACTCGGCGGTCAGCGCCTCCATCCCCTTGATCATTACCGAGCGGATCATCTTGATCGCCGAGGCATCGCCCACCTGACCGCCCGCGATCTCGAAGGCCATGCCGAGCGAGGACAGCAGCGGTGCCGCGTCCTGCGCATGAGGGCCCGCGATCAGCAGCGGCGTCCGGTGCAGCTTCGGGTGGACCGGCGCCATGATCGCCACGTCCACATAGCGCCCGCCCGCAGCGTCGATGACCTGCGCCGCCCGCCGCTTGGCACCCGGCGAGCAGCTGTTGCCATCGAACCAGAAGCAGCCGGGCGGCAGCAGGCCCGCACATTCCTCGGCCGCCGCGACGGCACGATCGGCGGTGACAAGGCAGAACACCGCCTCGGCCCGCCCGAGCGCGTCGCTCCGGCTGGCGGCAAGCGCGACCCCGGTGCGCTCGGCGCGCTGCCCCGGCAATCCCGTGTCCTTGACGTCGAAGGCCGTTGCGGTGGCCATCCGCTCGCTGCCCCAGCCGGTGGCGAAGGCTTCCGCTGCCTCGCCGAAGCCGATGAAGGCCAGGCGTGGCGCATGATGGTCCTGTGGCATCGCAATCCTCCGTTCCCTTGCGTTCCAGCGATAGCCCACCCCGGCAGGCGTGCAACGAGGCATAGCCTCACCTTATGGGAAGGCCGGCACTTTGAAATTGCCAACCGGCCCTCGGGCGGGTGCGGTGGCGCGCAAGGACGCGCGCCATTCCGGCGGCGATGCGGTTCCACCATGACAGGACACACCAGCATGACCAACCACCCGGCGCGCAGCCATGCCCGGCCGAAATACAAGGCTCCTCCGCTATCGTGCGACGCCCATTGCCACGTCTTCGGACCGGGCGCGATCTTCCCCTATGCGCCCGGCCGCAGCTACACCCCCGCGGATGCGCCGAAGGAAGCCCTGGCCGCCCTGCACGATGCGTTGGGGATCGAACGTGCGGTGATCGTGCAGGCAAGCTGCCACGGTACCGACAACCGCGCCATGCTGGACGCTATCGCCTGGCGGCCCGACCGCTATCGCGGCGTGGCAATCGTGGATGACAGCTTCGGCGACGACGCGCTGCAGGCGCTCGACGATGGCGGCGTCCGGGGGGTGCGGTTCAACTTCGTCCGACATCTCGGTGGCGCGCCGGACAAGGCTGTCTTCGACCGCGTGATCGATCACATCAAGGGGCGCGGCTGGCACGTCGTCCTGCATATGGACGCCAGCGACATCGAACCGCTTTCCGGGATGATCCGGGCCCTGCCGGTGCCCTTCGTGATCGACCACATGGGGCGGGTGGACACCACGCTCGGCACCGGGCAGCCGGCCTTCAAGGCCCTGCTCGATCTTGCGCGGCTGGACAACTGCTGGATCAAGGTCAGCGGGTCAGAACGCATCTCTGCCTATCCCTTCGATGCGGCCGTGCCCTTTGCCGCGGCATTGGTCGAAGCGATCCCCGACCGCGTGCTGTGGGGCACGGATTTCCCGCATCCCAATCTCAAGGTCGAAGTGAGCGAGGCGGATCTGGTCGACCTGGTCCCGCGCGTCGCCCCGACCGTGCAGGCGCAGCAGAGGCTGCTCGTGGACAATCCCGCGCGGCTCTACGGCTTCGCGACCTAAGGCAATCATCGGGGAGGAAGATCGTGAAGAAAGAGAAGAACAGGGCCGTCCCGCGCGCGGCCATCCAGACATGCCGCCGCGCGTTCCTGGGCATCGCGCTTGCAGCCTCGGCTGCGCTGACCGTGCCGGGAAGTGCATGGGCGCAGGCCGACTATCCCACGCGGAACATCACGCTGGTGCTGCCATTCGGGGCAGGCGGTATCGCCGACATCACCGCCCGGGTGGTCGGCGAGGCTCTGGGGGACAGGCTGGGCCAGCAGATCACCATCATGAACCAGCCGGGCGCCGGCGGGCTGACGGCCGCCCGCTCCGTGCTTAATGCGCCCGCCGACGGCTACACGCTGGCACTGCTGTCCAATGGCACCGCCATCAGCGCCTCGCTGTTCAAGGACCTGCAGTTCGATCCGGTCAAGGATTTCGTGCCGGTGTCCAGCATGGCCTTCTTCGACTTTGTCTTCGCCACGCGGGCGGACGGCGAGCTGAAGACGCTGGAAAACGTGCTGGCCGCGGCCAAGGCAAACCCGGGCGCACTGAACGTGGGCACGATCACGGTGGGCAGCAGCCAGAACCTCGCGGCCGAACTGTTCAAATCCGCGTCGGGCGTGGACTTCACGATCATCCCCTACAAGGCCACGCCGGACTTGGTCGTGGCGATGCTGGGCGGGGAACTGGACGTCATCATCGACAGCCAGACGGCGCTGAAGGCCCCGATCGAACAAGGGCAGGCGACGGTGGTCGCGTCCTCCGGGTCGGTGCGCTCGGCCCTTCTGCCCGACGTGCCCACGGCGGTCGAGCAGGGTGTGCCGGGATTCGAGGTGACCTCGTGGAACGCGATCTTCGCGCCTGCGGGAACGCCGCCCGAGGTGGTCGGAAAGCTGAATGCGACGCTGGTCGAGGTGCTGGCCGATCCTTCGATCCAGCAGCGCTTTGCCGAACTGGGAGTCGAGGCACGCTCGAGCACGCCCGACGAGATCGGCCAGCGCCTTGCCGACGACATCGCCAAATGGGGCAAGGTGATCCGCGAGGCGGGGATCCAACAGCAATAGGGCGCAGCGGGCGGTTCTCCTCGGGCAGCCCGACCGGCCCGGGGAAAGCAGCCGAAGTCGTCTTTCCCTGCCTGACGAGGCCGCCGTCGCCTGCCTGACTGCCCGCCGCGGGTCTTTCGTCTGATCGACCTTCGGACACCCGGCGAGGGCGTCCAATGAGCTGATCCGGCGGGGTCGACCGGGGACGGGTCTGTCTGAAAGTTATAGCGCGGCGACAGCTTCGAAATGGCTGCGGGCCGTCAGGCGGCTAGAATGCACCATCATGGGTGACCTTCAGGGAGAGGTGGCCCGAAATCAGCCGATCCGGCAGGTCGTGCGGGGAAGGGACCAGTCTCTTCCAGGTGATCCTGCCGCTCGGCGGGGAGGAAACGTGCAACAAACCGATAATCTGGAAATCCAGTCCTTTATCGACAGCCGCCGCATGTCGGCGCAGCAATGGATGCTGACCGCGCTGTGCTTTGCCATCGTGTTCTGCGACGGCATGGACGTGGCGGTCATGGGCTTTCTGGCCCCCTCGATCATCGAGGAATGGGGCATCTCTCGCGCTGCCTTCGGGCTTGTCATGGGCGCCGCGCCCATCGGCCTGGCCGTGGGGGCGATCCTGGCCGGCTCGTCCTCGGACTGGCTGGGGCGGCGCAAGGTGCTGCTGGGTTCGGTCTTCGCCTTCGGCGTGCTGACCTGGCTGACCGCGCTGTCGCGCAACCCGACAGAGATGGCGGCCCTGCGGTTCGCCACCGGCCTTGGGCTTGGGGCGGCGATGCCCAACACCACGACGCTCTTGTCGGAATACGTGCCGAAGCGCTCGCGCTCCTTCCTGCTGGCGACGATGTTCACCGGCTTCAACTTCGGCTCGGCTCTCATCGGCTTCGTTGCGGCCTGGATGCTGCCCCGCTGGGGATGGCAGTCGGTGCTGCATTTCGGCGCGTTCATCCCCTTGATCCTGTGGCTGGTGATGCTGTTCGCCCTGCCGGAATCGGCGCGCTTCATGCTGGTCCGCGGCCGGCCGGTCCAGGCCATCGGGCGGGTCCTTGGCCGCGTCACCGGCGCCGACCTCGGCAACGTCAGGCATTTCTCCCTGGTCGAGGAGAAGGTCGGGGCGCGCCAGCCCTTTGCTGCGCTGTTCACCGGCGCCTTCGCCCTGCGCACCTTCACACTGTGGGTCTGCTATTTCATGGGCCTGCTGGTGATCTACCTGACCACGAGCTGGCTGCCGACGATGATCCGCGACGGCGGCATGTCGGTCGACCGCGCGGCCACCGTCACGGCGATGTTCCAGCTTGGCGGCACCATCGGCGCCATCCTCGTGGGACTGGCGATGGACCGGTTCGGCGCGGCCCGCTCGATCGCGCTGGCCTATCTGTGCGGCGGGGCTGCCCTGATCCTGCTGGGCACCAGCGGCCTGCACGCGGCGGGGCTTGCGCTGATCGTGGGTCTGGTCGGCTTCTTCATGAGCGGTGGCCAGACGGGCCTGAACGCCTATGCGCCGACCTGCTATCCGACGCCGATGCGTGCCACGGGCGTCAGCTGGATGCTGGGCGTTGGGCGACTGGGGTCGATCCTGGGGTCGTCCATCGGCGGCGTGCTGCTGGGCTTCGGCTGGAGCTTCACGACCATTTTCTGCGTGCTGGCCGTGCCGGCCGCGCTGGCGGCCGGCGCGATCCTGGTCAATGGCGCCACCTATGGCCGTGCCGAGGAGAGCCGCGTGGAAGCCTGACACCGGGCGACCCCTGCGTCTTCCAGAACCGTCCTGCCATCTTGCGCCCCTGGCGGGACAAAGGGTGGCAGGATCAGGATCAGGGAAGCCGGTGCCCTGTTGCACCGGCTTCCCTTGAGCAGTTGCGTCGCGACCATCCGCATCGGGTCGCCCCTTGCCGGATTGCTGACGAAGGCATCGCGGGAACACAGGCGGTCTCATGCAGAGGGGCTTCCCGTGCCTCGGCAATTTCGGCAGGGCGCGGCCAGCGACGCCAGGGCGCCTTGCCCGGAGTCCCGCCGGGAAGATCGTCTTTCTCCCTTGGAAACCGTTTGGCCCTGTCTCTGAAGCTGGTCCGTTCCGACGCCGACATCTCGGGCACACTTCCGAAGCGAGGGAATGTCCGGACACCGAAGGGACGGCTGACGGAAGAACGGACTCGCACCGAAGCGGGCAGAGACCGGCACGAGCGGCAACGGAATGAAGCAGCTTGAGGAAGACAATTCGGCACTGAAGCGGCGGGACCGGGACCCCAGGCCAAACAAGGCCATGGTGAAGGTTGCCTCGCGGAAGAATGGCGAAGCCCGCCTGTCGCCGCGAAGTCAGGCCGGCAGGCTCGCTTCACGACAGCGCGGAGCTTTCCAGACCGGATTGCATGGTCTCATCGGGACGCCCCAGCACCCCCGTCCCATGCGGCCGCCGCTGGCGGTCCCAGATGCAGCAGATCGACGGCACGGGCGGCGATCTGGGTGACGATCTCGTCAACCGAGGCGGGCCGCAGGTAGAAGGCGGGCACCGGCGGCAGGATCACCGCGCCCATTTCGGTGGCTGCCGTCATGTTGCGCAGGTGCGCCAGCGTCAGCGGAGCCTCGCGCGCCAGCAGAACAAGGGGGCGGCGCTCCTTCAACTGCACGCCTGCGGCGCGGGTCAGCAGGTTGTCGTCAAGCCCGTGCGCGATGGCCGCGAGGCTGCGCATCGAGCAGGGCGCGACAATCATCCCGGCCACGGGATGCGAGCCCGAGGCGAGTGTCGCGCCCATGTCGCGGATGTCGTGGCGGCGGGCGGCCATGGCCTCAAGCTCCCGCAGGGCGTCCGGCCCCACCTCGGTGCCCAGCGTCCGTTCCGCCATCGGCGACAGGACCAGATCGAACCGCGCGCCGAGCCGTGCCAGATGCCGCGCGCAGGCCAGCGCCAGCGCCGCGCCGGAAGCGCCCGAGACGCCCAGCACGACCCTCATCGCGCAAGGCCCCGGCGGGCCAGAAGCTCGGCCGCGCGGGCCTCATGCACCGGGTCCAGCGCCATGACCTGCCCCCAGTCGCGCGCGGTTTCCGTGCCGATCTTGGTCGTGGCGTCGATGCCGATCTTGCCCGCCAGTCCTTCCACCGGCGAGGCGAAGTCGAGGTAGTCCATCGGCGTGCGGTCCAGGATCGTCACGTCGCGCGCGGGGTCCATGCGGGTGGACAAGGCCCAGGCCACGTCGTCCCAGTTGCGCGCGTCGATATCGGCGTCCACGACGACCAGCATCTTGGTATAGCTGAACTGCGGCAGCATTCCCCACAGCGCCATCATCACCCGCCGCGCCTGTCCCGGATAGCGTTTGTCGATGGAAATCACTGCCATGCGATAGGAGCAGGCGGCGGGCGGCAGCCAGAGGTCGCGGACCTCGGGGATCTGGGCGCGGATGACGGGCAGGGCAAGGTCGTTGAAGACCTCTCCGATGACCGAGGGCTCGTCGGGCGGGCGGCCGGTGACGGTGGAAAGATACAAGGGGTCGCGCCGGTGCGTCAGGGCGGTGACGCGCATGACGGGGAAGGGCTCGACGGCATTGTAATAGCCGGTGTGGTCGCCGAAGGGCCCTTCGGGCGCGGTCTCGCCGGGGTGGACCCAGCCCTCGATCACCATTTCTGCCTGCGCCGGAACCAGCAGGCGGACGGTCTTGGCTGGGACCAGTTCGGTCCGCGCGCCGCGCAGGACGCCCGAGAAGGTCAGTTCCGACACGGTTTCCGGCAAGGGCAGGGCGGCGGCCAGCAGCGTGGCGGGGTCCGCGCCCAGGACCACGGCGACGGGCATCGACCGGCCCGCCTGCGCCCAGGTCCGGACATGGGCCGCGCCGCCGCGATGCGCAAGCCAGCGCAGGATCAACCGGTCCCGCCCGATCACCTGCGCCCGGTAGACCCCGAGGTTGTAGCGCGCGGCCTGCGCGGGTTCGCTGCCATGAGGGCGCGTGACGACCACGGGCCATGTCAGCAGCGGCCCCGCGTCGCCCGGCCAGGGCCCTGCACGGGCAGGGCGGAAAGGTCGGGGGCGGCCTCGACCTGCTGCTGGGCTGCCGCGCGGGAGACGATGCGCGGGCGGGTGGACAGCGCCGCGCGCAGCATGGGCCAGCGGGACAGGGCGTCGCGCATCCCTTCCACCGGCGCAGGGCTGCGCAGCGCGGCAAGGAAGGCGCCGAAGCCCGGCACCTGGTCTGGCGCCAGCCCCAGACCGGCGGCGACCCGTTCCCGCGTGGCGAAAAGGTTGGTCACGACCGGGACCGCCGACCGGCTGCCCCCGTCCAGCACCGGCGCGTCGAAGCGCAGCACCGGGCCGCCCGCGCGGAGCGAGGCCAGTTGCACCGCCGTCATCTCGTGGCGGACCGCGACCGGATCGGGGATGCGGGCAAGCTCGTTCCGGCTTTCGGTCCAGTCAAGGAAGGCGCGCAGGTCGGGAAAGACGGGAAGGGTACGCAAGGCAGGCTCCGCAGGGATCAGGCGCGCAGCTAGCAGCGGAAAGACCGGGGCGACTTGGCTTGGGTCAAGTCGGGGGCAGGGACGCCGCGTTAGGGGTCGGCCCAGAAAGGTGCACCGATGACCGAAACCGACCTGCCACATTGCCCGCGCCTCCTCGCGCGCGCCCTGCAGCCGCTTCCGCTTCTGCCACTGGGACTGGCCCTGACGGCCCTGTCCCGCCGCCTGTCGGCGCGGCATCCCGGAATGCTGCGCCGCTTGGGTGCATATGCCGACCATGCGGTGCTGATCGACCCGACCGACCTGCCCCTTGTGCTGCGGATGGAGCCTTCGGCCGGGCCGCGCGTCACCACCCATCGCCGGGGTCGCGCGCCGCAGGCCGCCGCCCGCATCGCCGGGCCGCTGTCGGCGCTGACGGGGATGCTGCACGGGCGCTATGACGGCGACGCGCTGTTCTTCTCCCGCGACCTGGTGATCGAGGGCGACACGGCGGCCGTGCTGGCGCTGCGCAACGCACTGGACGACGCCGAACTGGACCTGGCGGGGGAACTGGCGGCGCTGGCCGGTCCCTTCGGTCCGGCGGTCCGGCAAGCGGTAGCCCTGGCCGAACGCGCCAGCGGCCTCAGCCTGCACCGCGAAGACCTGCCGGACGGAGCACATCCATGATGGAACTCGTCTGCCCGGCGGGCACCCCCGCCGCCCTGCGTGCCGCCGCCGAGGCCGGGGCGCACGCCATCTACTGCGGCTTTGCCGACGAGACGAACGCCCGGAACTTCCCCGGCCTGAACTTCTCGCGCGAGGAAATGGCCGACGCGGTGTCCCATGCCCATGCGCGCGGCGCCAAGGTGCTGGTCGCGATCAACACCTTTCCCCGCGCCGGCGCCGAGGCGATCTGGCACCGTGCCGTGGCCGATGCGGAAACGGCAGGGGCCGACGCAGTCATCCTGGCCGATCCGGGCCTGCTGGCCCATGCGGCGGAGCACCACCCGGGGCTGCGGCGGCATCTCTCGGTGCAGGCTGCGGCCGCGAACCCGGATGCGATCAACTTCTATGCCGAGGCCTTGGGCGTCCGCCGCGTGGTCCTGCCGCGCGTCCTGACCGTGGCCGAGATCACCGCCATCAACCGCGAGATCGACGTGGAAACCGAGGTCTTCGTCTTCGGCGGCCTTTGCGTCATGGCCGAGGGGCGCTGCTCGCTGTCCTCCTATGCGACGGGCCGCTCGCCCAACATGAACGGCGTCTGCTCGCCCGCGAGCCATGTGGTCTATTCCGAGGAACCGGACGGCCTGCGCGCCGCTCTGGGCGGCTTCACCATTCACCGCACGCCGCCGGGCCGGCCTGCGCCTTACCCGACGCTCTGCAAGGGGTGCTTCGCCTCGGGCGAGCAGACGGGCCACGTCTTCGAGGACCCGGCAAGCTTGGACGCCACGCAGCTGATCCCGGCGCTGGCCCGCGCGGGCGTCAGCGCGCTGAAGATCGAGGGGCGGCAGCGTTCGCGCGCCTATGTGGCCGAGGTGGTGCGCGCCTTCCGCGCCGCGGTCGAGGCCGAGGCCGCGGGCCTGCCCCTGCCGGTCAGCCTGCTTGCGCGGCTGACCGAGGGGCAGGCCGCGACGACCGGCGCCTATGCCAAGACCTGGAGGTGAGATCATGGACTTGACCATCGGACCCAACCAGTTCTTCTGGCCCGCCGAGACGGTGCGCGGCTTCTACCGGCAGGTGGCCCCGAGCCCCGCGGCCCGCGTGGTTCTGGGCGAACTCGTCTGTTCCAAGCGCCTGCCCTTCTGGGAGGGGGAGCTTCCCGGCGCGATCGAGGCCCTGCATGCGGCGGGGAAAGAGGTCGCGCTGACCACGCTGGCGCTGGTCACGCTGAAGCGCGAACGCCGGCTGACCGCCGACCTGATGGACCTCGGGCTGCCCGTCGAGGTCAACGACCTGACCGCGCTGCGCCACATGCCCGTGGGCCGGCCCTTCTGGGTCGGGCCGCTGGTGAATGTCTACAACGAGGGCACCCTGCGCTGGCTTGCAAAGCGCGGCGCGGTGCGGGTCTGCCTGCCGCCCGAACTGCCGCTGGCCTCGGTCGCGACGCTGGCCCGCGCGGGGACGGATCTTGGCGTTGCCGTCGAGGTCTGGGGCCACGGCCGCCTGCCGCTGGCGCTGTCGGGGCGCTGCTATCACGCGCGGCTGCACGACCGCGCCAAGGACTCCTGCCAGTTCGTCTGCGAGGAGGACCCCGACGGCCGCGACGTGGAAACGCTGGACGGCCAGCCCTTCCTGGCCGTGAACGGCATCCAGACGCTGAGCCAGTCCACCGCCACCGCCGCCCACCAGGTCGAGGCGCTGCGCGAGGCGGGCGTCAGCGCCCTGCGCCTGTCGCCGCAAAGCCGGGGCTTCGCGGAAACCGTGGCGCTCTACCACCGGCGGCTGGCCGGAGAGACGGGGGCCGGGGAACTGGCCTCGGCCCTGCGGGTCTGGGTGCCGGGCGGCGCGCTGTCGGACGGTTTCCTGACCGGCCCCGCGGGTGCGAGCTGGTCGGGCGCATAGCGATCCCGGATCAGGCGGCATGGCGCTTCGGCGCCAGCGCAAGGCCCCCGATGCCGGAGGCGAAGATCACAGCCAGGCCAAGCAGCGCCAGCGGTTCCGGCCAGTCGCCGAAGACGAGGAAGCCGATGGCGGTTGCGGCGATCAGCTGGAAATAGATCAGCGGTGCGGAGACCGTCGCCGGGGTTGTCCGGCTGACCACCACCAGCAGGTAGTTCCCGAAGGCCGAGGCGAGCGAGCTGACGATCACCAGCGCCCAGATCCCCGGACCGGCGCTGGCGGGGACGCTGACCACCCCGGCGGGCAGCAGCAGGATCGCCCCGATCACCAGTTGCGAGCCCAGCAGGAAGGGCGCGGGATGGACCGCCGCCAGCCAGCGCGTCGCGGCAAGGTATGACCCGTAGAAGGCCCCCGCCATCAGGGCGAAGATCATGCCCGTGCCCATCTCGCCTCCCGGCCGGACCACCAGCAGCACACCCGCGAATCCCAGGGCCAGCATCACGGTGCGCGGCCAGGACACCCGTTCGCCCAGAAACAGGGCCGAGATCGCATAGGCCACGATGGGACCGACGAAGAAGGCGCCGAAGACATTGGCGATGGGCTCGGTCCGCAAGGCCGTCAGGATCGAGGCGATGCCGCCCACGATCAGCGCCGCCCGCAGGACCAGCCGCCAGTCCAGCAGGCGGCGCAGGTTCGACAGCCGCAGTCCCAGCACCCCCGCCAGCACCAGCGCCGCCAGTGCAAAGCGCGACCATGCCACGAAGAGCGGCTGCACCCCCGCGCCGGTCAGCAGCTTGCCGGCCGTGTCGCCGCAGACGATCGCCGTGGTGGCAAGGGCGACGAGGCCGAGGACGGTCAGGGGCGCATGGGCCTGCATCGGCAACTTCCTTCGGTCCGCAAGGGGCCTTCCCGCCCCGGCGAGGGGAGCGGGAGGAATAGGCCCGGAAGATTTCGGGTTCAAGGGCAGGTCCGGGGACCCGCCTTACCCGGATAGCCCGCCCGGCCCGAATGATGAAGCCCGCCGGGCAGGATGCCGCCATGCCCGCCGGACATCCCTTCAAGACCGCCGCGTGCCGCCGATGCCGGGATTGAATCGGGCAAGGGGATCGAGGCCCTCGTAGAAGGCGGCAAGTTGGGGCTTGGCGTGGTAAAGATGGCCTACGTTGTGCTCGGCCGGGTATTCGGCGCCCTCGTCGTCCAGCATCGCCAGCATGGCCTTCTTGAAGGCCGCGGGATCGGCCCCCTTCTTCAGCACATAGTCGAGGTGGAAGACGTGGCAGAGGAAATGCCCGTAGGAGAGGGTCGCCGCCACCTTGTCCGCCCATTCCGGCGGCACCGGCTTGATCCAGTCGCGGTCGTTGCGGCGCAGCGCCACGTCCAGCGCGACAAGCCCCCCGGTGCGGCGGCGGTTCATCGCCTCATAGCGCACGGCCGCGCCCGCCACGGCAAAGCGGTGCAGCAGCGCCTTGGAGCCCTCGGCCGCCGTGCAGCGGAACCAGCCGTCGGGGCCGACCGTCTCGTCCAGGATGCGCTCGGCCGCGTCGGCGGGGGATTCCAGCCTGAGGATCAGGTGATGCTCGTAGCGGGCGCGGAAGTCGCGCATCCGGCGGGGCAGGCGGCCCGGCGCGACCTGGCCCGCGAACTGCAGGAAACGGTCGCTGAGGTCCGTTCCCAGCGGCAGCTTGCGCAGCCGCGCATCGGCCCAGCCCTTGACCGCGAACATCAGGGGCATCCTCGCAGTGCCGAACCATTCGATGAACAGCCGCGTGTCGCGGCCGAAGCGGGCGGCCATGTCCCAGGCCTCGCGGTGGATGTATTCGCCGACGATCGGCAGCGGATCGAGTTCCGTCAGAAGCCGGCGGCGCAGTGTGGCCAGCGCCCCCGCGTCGTTGGTGCCGACGTAAAGCACCTCGGTCGCGGCGGGGCGGGGGAAGCTGTCCAGCCGCACCGCGAAGACCGCGAGCCGCCCGGCGCAGCCCGACGCCTCGTGCAGCCGCCCCGGATCGGCATTGAAGCGTCCCGGCGTGCCCGCGTCCACGTCGCGCACGCGGTCCATGTAGCCGTGGTCCGAGGCCGCGCCCGCCTGCGCGTCCACGTCCCCCGGCCCGATCTCGCCCGCGTCCAGCCGGCGCAGGTTCTCCTCGGGGTCGTCCCCCAGATGCAGGCCGAGGTTGTTGACCAGCCGCAGCGTGCCGTCCGCGCCCAACTGCGCGAACAGCGCCAGTTCCGTATAGGCCGGGCCGCGCCGGACCAGCGCCCCGCCCGAGTTGTTGCACACCCCGCCCACGACCGAGGCGCCAAGGCAGCTTGAGCCGATCACCGAATGGGGATCGCGCCCCATCGGGTCGAGCAGCCGTTCCAGCCCGTAAAGCGTGGCGCCCGCGTGGCAGACGACCTGCTCGCCATCCAGGATCGGGTCGATGCGCGACAGCCGCAGCGTGTTGATGATCACCACCGGGCGGCCATAGGCGCCTTTCGGCGTCGAGCCCTCGGTCAGCCCGGTGTTGGCCGCCTGCGCGATCACGATGCGGCCCGCGTCCACGCACAGCCGCAGGACGCGCCACATCTCGACCAGGGTGCCGGGGCGGACCACGGCCTCGGCCTCGCCCCCGCCCGAGCGATAGCCCATGCGGAAGCGTTCAGTGTCGCGGGGCCGCGTCAGGACATGGGCCGCGCCCACCACCCCGCGCAGGGCATCGAGGAACTCCGGCGCGGGGGCGACTGCCGCGAGGGGGATCGTGTCGTCGTGGGAATGCTGCGTCATGGGCCTCGGGCTCCAGGCAGGGGAAGGGTGGCCTCAGGGCCCGACGAGGATGACGTGCAGGAAGCCGGGGCCGTGGGCGCCCCGGACATAGCTGCCCTCGATGTCGGTGGTGCCGCTGGGGCCGGTGATCAGGATGGCGTTGCGGGGCTGCGCCGCCCCCTGCATGGCGGCGGCGTAGCCTTCCAGATGCGCCAGCAGATGATCGCGGCGCAGGACCATGACGTGATGCAGGGGCAGGAAGGCCAGCAGGATGGGGTTGTCGGGTCCCGAATGGATCACCAGCGACCCGGTTTCCGCGATGCCCCAGACGGCAAGCCCGAGGCCCACGGGCTCGTCCGGGGCAAGGGTCGGGCGGGTGGCGATCCCGTCCCAATCCAGCCTCGCCAGTTCCGCCGCGGGCTGAAGGGCGAGGGCAGGGGGCAGGCCGTGCGCGTCCAGATAGCGGCGCAGGGCGGCGGGCACCCCGGCCATGTCCGGCACATGGTCGATGGTTGTGCCAAGGGCGGTGGCCTTCAGCGCGAAGGCCTCGGCCAGGTCGGGCGCGGCGAGGCGCGGGCGCGTGGCCTGCGGGTTCTCCAGCAGGGCGGCGGCCTCGGCGGCGACGGCCTGCGGCGCGGCCCGGCGGGGGCCGAGGCTGTCGCGGATGGCGGCGAGGATACGTTCGCGCGCCGTCATTCCGGCGTCCTCCGCCCGGCCTGCTCGGCGCGATACTGTTCCATGAAGGTCCGCCCCGACGGACGGGGCATGTCGCGATAGGCGGTCCAGCCCTTTGCCAGCGGCAGGCTGCGGACCCAGCCCCGCCGCCCCATCAGCCGCAGGGCGCGCACGCCGATGCGGCTGGCCAGCCGATACAGCCGGGGCCGTCGCGCGACCATGGCCCAGAGCCCGAGGCCCGCGCGGACGCTGCCCGGCTCAAGCCGCTCGCGCCAGCTTCGTCTGCGCCAGGCGCGCAGCAGGGTGGGCAGGGGGATGCCCACGGGGCAGACCTCGGCGCAGCGGCCGTTCATGGTGCAGGCGTGCGCCAGGTCGCGCGACTGCGCAAGACCGTCCAGCACCGGGGTCAGCACCGCGCCCATGGGCCCGGGATAGGTGCCGCCATAGGCGTGGCCGCCGATCTGGCGGTAGACGACGCAGTGGTTCATGCAGGCGCCGCAGCGGATGCAGCGCAGCATGGCGCGGAACTCGTCGCCCAGCATCCGGGTGCGGCCGTTGTCCACCAGGACGATGTGCTTTTCCTCGGGGCCGTCGGCATCGCCCGCGCGCTTCGGCCCGTGGTGGAAGGTCGTGTATTGCGTCATCTCGCCGCCCGTGGCCGAGCGCACCAGCAGCCGCAGCAGCGCGAAGGCATGGGCGGTCGAGGGCACCAGCTTCTCGATCCCTGCCGTCACGATGTGGATGCGGGGCGGCGTGGTGGTCAGCTCGGCATTGCCCTCGTTGGTGACGGTGCAGGTGGCGCCGGTGTCCGCGACCAGGAAGTTCGCGCCCGAGATGCCGACGTCGGCGCCCAGGAACTTGGCCCGCAGGATGCGCCGGGCGCTTTGCACCATGGTCGCGGGATCGTCGGCGGCGGGGGCCGGATCGTGGCCCGACATGAAAAGCTGCGCCACCTGCTCGCGCGTGCGGTGCATCGCAGGCCAGACGATGTGCGAGGGACGCTCGCCCGCAAGCTGGATGATGTGCTCGGCAAGGTCCGTTTCCACCCGCTCGATGCCTGCGTCGGCCAGCGCATGGGGCAGGCCGATCTCTTCGCCCAGCATCGACTTGGAACGGGTCACGATCCTTGCTTTCGCGTCGAGGCAGATGCGGGTGACGATGGCCCGCGCCTCGGCGTCGTCGGCGGCCCAGTGGACCTGCGCGCCCGCGGCGGTGGCGTTGCGCTCGAACATCTCGAGGTAATGGTCGAGATGGGCGATGACGTGGTCCTTGATTGCCTTTCCGCGGGCGCGGGCGGCCTCGAACTCGGGGAAGGCGGCGACGGCGGCGGCGCGCTTGCGCTCGGCGTTGCCGGTGGTGCGTTCGATGGCGATCTTCAGCGCCCCATCGGCCAGTGCGGCGGCGGCGCGTTCCTTGAAGGCAAGCTGCGGGGCGTCCATGGGCTCAGCCCTCCTCGCCGATGGCGGGACCGTCGGCGCGGCCCGCGAGAACCTCGATGGTGTGGAAGCAGCGGGTGGCGGCGCCGCGCCGGTGCAGCTTGCCCGCCATGTTCATCAGGCAGCCGAGATCGCCCGCCAGAAGGATGTCCGCCGCGGTGCGCTCGATGGCCTGGGCCTTCTCGGTGGTGATGGCGTCCGAGATCCGGGGGTATTTCACGCAGAAGGTGCCGCCGAAGCCGCAGCAGACATCGTTGCCTTCAAGCGGGCGCATCTGAAGCCCTTCGACTTCGGCCAGCAGCGCGCGGGGCTGGGCCGCGATACCCAGTTCCCGCAGGCCCGCGCAGCTGTCGTGATAGGTGGCGGTCGCGTCAAGGCGGCGGCCTTGGGGACGGTAGCCCATGACATCCACCAGGAAGCTGGTGATCTCGTGCGTCTTTGCGGCCAGTGCGCGGGCGCGCGGCGCCCATGCGGGGTCATGCGCCAGAAGCTCGGGGTAGGCATGGACCATGGTTCCCGCGCAGGAGCCCGAGGGCAGCACGACATGGTCGCAATGTTCGAAGGCGGCGATGGTCTGGCGCGCGAGGTCCGCCGCGTCGCGGTCGTCGCCGCTGTTCAGCGCCGGCTGGCCGCAGCAGGTCTGGCCCTGAGGCACCTCGACCCGGCAGCCGGCCTCCTCCAGCAGTTGCAGGGCGGCAAAGCCGATCCCGGGCCGCATGGCATCGACGAGGCAGGTTACGAAAAGGCCGACGCGTGGGCCGGCGGGGTCCGGAAGGGTGGCGGGCATGGGCGCGACCTTCAGTGGAGGAAAATGGGGTGCGCCGCGCGGAAGGGGCCCGCGCGGCGCAGGGGTGTCAGGGCACCATCAGCGTGAAGGGATAGACATAGGCCTGCAGCATCACGACCAGGCCGACCAGCACCGCCAGCACGATCGAGTGGATGAAGACATAGCGCAGGATGTCGCCTTCATGCCCGTACCACTTGGTCGCGGTCGAGGCGACGACGATGCTTTGCGCGTCGATCATCTTGCCCATGACCCCGCCCGACGAGTTGGCCGCGGCCATCAGCACCGGGTTCAGGCCAAGCTGTTCCGCCGTCACCTTCTGAAGGCCCCCGAACAGCACGTTGGACGCGGTGTCCGAGCCGGTCAGCGCGACGCCCAGCCAGCCCAGAAGGGTGCCGAACAGCGGGTAGATCCAGCCGGTCTGGGCGAACATCAGCCCCAGCGTGGCGTCCGTCCCCGAGTAGCGGGTGACATAGCCGAGCGCGAGCATCGCCGCGATGGTCAGCAGCGAATAGCGGATGACCCAGAAGGTCCGGGCATAGGACCGCAGCAGGGCCAGGGGCGAATAGCCCATCAGCAGCCCGCCGACGATGGCCGACAGCAGGATGCCCGTGCCGGTCGCCGACAGGATGTTGAAGTTGTAGACAGCGGCCTCGACATGGGGCTCGGCCACGACCGGCGGGACCTTCTGCACCATCTCGTGCAGGCCGGGGACCGGGACCTTCAGGACCCAGATGCTGTCCAGGAAGGCCTTGAACTGCGGGATGCCCCAGGCGAAGACGAACAGCGACAGGATCACCCAGGGCAGCCAGGCGCGCAGGACGGCGCCCCTGGTGGCGGGTGCAGCCGCCGCGCCCAGCGACTGCGGGCGCGGGGCGGTGTCAACCGAAGGATCGCCGTCGCGGCTGGTGGCCAGCCACAGGGTCTTGGGTTTCCAGATCTTCAGGAAGCCCGCAAGGCAGAGCATCGAGACAATGGCCGCGACCACGTCCACCAGCCACGGCCCGTGGAAGTTCGACACCAGGTATTGCGGGATGGCGAAGCTGACGCCGCAGACCAGCAGCGCCGGCCAGACCTGCCACATGCCGCGCAGGCCCGCAAAGGCGGCGACGACCCAGAAGGGCACGATGAGCGAGAAGAACGGCAGCTGCCGTCCGATCATCCCCGAGAGTTCCAGCAGGTCGAGGCCCGTCACCGCGGCCAGCGCGATGACCGGCGTGCCCAGCGCGCCATAGGCCACCGGCGCGGTGTTCGCGATCAGCGACAGGCCGGACGCGGCCAGCGGCGCGAAGCCCAGGCCGATCAGCATGGCGCCGGTCACGGCCACGGGCGTGCCGAAGCCGGCCGCGCCCTCGAAGAAGGCGCCGAAGGAAAAGGCGATGAACAGCAGCTGCAGCCGCCGGTCGGGGGTCAGGGCCGCGATGCTGTCGCGCAGGACCGAGAACAGCCCGGCCTCGTCCGTCAGGCGATACAGGAAGATCACGTTGAGAATGATCCAGCCGATCGGAAGCAGCCCGTAGGCCGCGCCGTAGACGGCGGTCGCCCCGGCCATGCCGGCGGGCATCCCGAAGCCGACGATCGCGATCAGCAGCGCCGCCACCAGCCCGAGGGCGGCCGCGATATGCGCCCGGATCTCGAAGATGGCGATGGCGCCGAGCAGGACGATGATGGGGATCGCGGCGACCAGTGCCGACAGCCACATGTTGTTCAACGGGTCATAGACTTGCGACCAGACCATGAAGCGTTCCTTCGGTTGCGGGTTAAGGGAATCTGCCGGCTCGAGAGGTCAGAGGGGGCAGGGACGCGGATTCTTCCGATCGTTCTTGCGACTGGGTTCTTGCCGGGGTTCGCGGCCGGTCCGCCCTGCCGTGACGGGCGGGGGACGGTGCCCCTGTCGTGGACCGAAGCCGGTCCGCCGGCTGGGGTCGGGCTTCGATGCGGGCCACTGGCGCGCGGTCGTGGGCAGGATCACGCGGCCGCCCGGGACCAGCCGGCAGCCCACCCGTCAGTTCGCGCCGCAGCCTTGCGGTGGTGCCAATCAACAAGCCTCCCTGGCCGCATGACCGCCCGGCTCCTCAACCGGATAGGCACGATCATGGGGCTGCCTCCTCGTGGCCCAGCGATGCTGCGCCGAAGAGGTTCATACTCTTTACCACTTTCCTGCGGCAACAGAAAATTTTCTGCGATGCAGCACGGCGGTGGGCGGGAGGTCGACCGTCTGCGTGATAACTAATTGACAAATTTGTGAATTCCGAAGTGCTATCGAGCCGTATCCACTTGAAATCGACCCTTGGCAGGACAATATTGTTGACGTCTTGAGGAAACGGCACTGATGCGGAAGGTTGGCGACCCATGATCGCGGCACAGGTTTTCGAACCCATCGCCCACGAATCGGTGGTCCAGGCCGTGGTGGACAAGATCGAGACGATGATCGTCGAGGGTGTGCTGAAGGGCGGCGCGCGCCTTCCCTCGGAACGAGAGATGGCCGAGGCCTTCCGCGTGTCGCGTCCGAAGCTGCGCGAGGCGTTGCAGATCCTCGAAAGCCGCGACCTCGTGACAGTCCGGCACGGCGACGGGACCTATATTGCCGAGTTGACCGGCCGGGCGATGTCGCCCGCGATGCTGGCGCTATATGCCCGTCACGGCGAGGCCTTCCACGACTTCCTGGAATACCGGCGCGAGCAGGAGGCCTTTGCCACCCGCCTGGCCGCCCAGCGCGCCACGGCCGCCGACCGCGAGCGGCTGGCGGCGATCCGCGCCGAGCTTGAGGCCGCCTGGCAGGCCGATGACCGTGAGGCCGAACAGGAGGCCGACTTCAGGCTGCACAGCGCCATCGTGGACGCCAGCCATAACACGACGCTGATCCACATGATGGCCTCGGTCTTCGACCTGACCCGGCGGGACATCTTCTACAACCGCGACCTGCTGCGCAGCATCGACGGCACTGGCCGCGCGCTTCTGGACCAGCACCTCGAGATCATCGACGCGATCGAGGCGGGCGACCCCGAGCGCAGCGAAAGGGCCGCTAGGGACCATCTGGACTTCGTGGAAAAGTCGATTCACCGCGGCCGCGAACTCCAGCGCCGCGAACGGCGGGCCCGGATGCGCCTCAATTCGGTGGACTGAGCGAAGTGCCGGCGGACCAGCGCCGCGGCATCACCGCACCCGATCCCGGCGCGCCGCAGGGCCAAGTCGAGCTGCCGCGCTCTCCGGTCCTGCTTGCTCCACGGCTCCGCGGCGGTTGCCGCAGACGACAGCAGCGCCGTCTGCAAACATCCTGCGCCGTGCGTCAGATAGCTGGAGCGCGGGAGCGGCGCGGGGTTCGCCTCGTCCGCGCAGAGGAACCATCACCCGACGACACCCCTCCGCTGCGCCAGAGAGGATGCGGCGGTCCGCGCAGTGGCGATGGGCGTGCCGTTCTGGGCGTTGTCGGCTGCTGCGCTTGCCGCGTGAGGCAGGACGGGTGATCGCAGTCAGGGGCAGCGCCCTGCGCAGGATCGCGGAACCAACGTCTTCTGCCGGGGTGACCGGTGACCCGGACGCGGCAGCCGGGGAGATCTCCACCCCCGCATCTACCTCCGCATCCGACTCATCGTCAGCCTACGCCTGATCTCCGAGGGTGTCAGGGCCAAGCACACCGATTAGCCCCTCCATGAAGGCGCGGACGGGGCAGGTGCCCATGTCTCCGGGTCCACACCCCGGCACTCGCCGGTGGTCATGCGCGAGGAAGAGGCCGCGCAGAAGCCGGTCCTCGACTTAGCGCGCCAGTCTCAGCAATTCCTGCACGTCCAGATGTGCCTCGATGTGGGCGGCGAGTTCATCGAGCACTGCTTCGATCTCGGCTGCATAGGAAAACGCACCCGTTGTCGCCCCGAGTTCCTGAATCCAGGCGGTGCGGAAGTCGTCCGACGTGAACAGCCCGTGCAGATAGGTTCCCTCGACCCGGCGGTCGCTCGACCGGGCTCCTTCAGGAAGATCATCGACATGGGCGAAGGGCCGGACACAGTCGGGGCCATCGGTGCGGCCCAGGTGGATCTCATAACCGTCGACCTGCAGGCCGGAAGGGGCGTGGACGGCGGTGACGCGGGTCAGGCGCTTGTCCGTTGCCAGCACGGTTTCAACATCCAGGTAGCCGAGGCCCTCTGTCACCCCCGGCTCGCCTTCGAGGCCCTGCGGATCGGCGATGCTGCGGCCCAGCATCTGGAAGCCGCCGCAGATCCCCAGGATGCGGCCGCCGCGGCGGTGATGGGCCCTGAGGTCGGTGTCCCAGCCCTGCGCCCGCAGGAACGCGAGGTCGGCCCGCGTGGATTTCGAGCCGGGGATGATCACCACCGCCGCGTCCCCCGGGATCGGCTGGCCGGGGCGCACCATGTCAAGCCGGACGCCGGGGTGCATCTTCAACGGGTCGAGGTCGTCGAAATTGGCGATCCGCGACAGGGCGAGGCAGGCGATCCTGACCTCGCCGTCCCCGAAGGGCCGCAGGTCAAGCGCGTCCTCGGCGGGAAGCAGCGCGGCCCTCGCGAACCACGGAAGCACGCCGAAGCCCCGCCACCCGGTCCGTTCGGCGATCATCCGGTAGCCGTCGTCGAACAGCGAGGGATCGCCGCGGAAGCGGTTGACGATGAAGCCCCCGATGCGCGCCGCGTCCTCCGGGTCGAGAACGACCCGGGAGCCGACCAGCTGCGCGATGACGCCCCCGCGGTCGATGTCCCCGATCAGCACCACGGGAACGTCGGCGGCGGCGGCAAAGCCCATGTTGGCGATGTCGCCGGGGCGCAGGTTGATCTCGGCGGGGCTGCCCGCGCCTTCGACGACCACGAGATCCGCCTGTGATTTCAGTCGATTGAAGCTTTCCAGGACCGGCGCCATCAGTTCGGGCTTCAGCCTGGCATAGTCGCGCGCCTTCAGGGTCGCGCGCCGCTTGCCCTGCACGATCACCTGCGCGCCGATGTCGGTTTCGGGCTTCAGAAGGATCGGGTTCATGTCGGTATGCGGCTCGACCCCGCAGGCCAGCGCCTGAAGCGCCTGCGCGCGGCCGATCTCGCCGCCGTCCGCCGTCACGGCGGCGTTGTTCGACATGTTCTGCGGCTTGAACGGGCGCACGGTCAGCCCGCGCCGGACCGCCGCCCGGCAGAGCCCCGCCACCAGCAGCGACTTGCCGACGTTCGAGCCGGTCCCCTGCAGCATCAGTGCGCGCGTCAGAACTCGATCCCCGCCTGTGCCCCGATCCCCTGCCGGAAGGGGTGCTTCACCACGGCCATTTCCGTGACCAGATCGGCGATCCCGATCAGCTCGGGCCTGGCATTGCGGCCCGTCAGCAGGACATGGGTCATCGGGGGCTTCTCGGATTCGAGGAACGCCACCACCTCGCCGATGTCGAGATAGTCATAGCGAAGGGCGATGTTGATCTCGTCCAGCAGGACAAGCCGGTTGCGGTCGTCCCGGATCAGGTCCTTGGCCTTGTCCCAGGCCCGTGCGGCTGCGGCGCGGTCACGCCCGAGGTCCTGCGTTTCCCAGGTGAAGCCTTCGCCCATGGTGTGGAACTCGCAAAGGTCGGGGAAGTGGGCCTGAAGGAAGTCCCGTTCTCCGGTCGCCATGGCGCCCTTGATGAACTGGACCACGCCTACTCGCATCCCGTGCGAGATCGCCCGCATCACCATGCCGAAGGCCGAGGACGACTTGCCCTTGCCCGGCCCCGTCAGGACAAGGATCAGGCCCTTCTCGCCGGTCTTCTCCACCATCATCCGGTCGCGGGCGGCCTTGATCCGCGCCTTCTTCTCGGCATGGCGCGCCGCGTCGTCGGGGTCCGCCCGGTTCGCCATCGCTCCCTTTCCCTTGACAAGCGCGGCCGTCTCGTGGCTTCCCTCGCGCATCGTTGGTTCTCGCACAAAGCGAGCTAAGAGGGAATGCGATAGCTGGTTTCCAGCGAAGCGCAGCCGCCCCCGCGACCGTGACCGGAGAGGTCACCCGGATGCCACTGGGCCGGAAGGCCTGGGAAGGTCGGGTGACCGCAGGGGAGCAATCCCCATGATCCGCAAGCCGGGAGACCTGCCAGCGTGCGGTGCGAGATCTCGCATCCGCGGTGTGTTGCGGTCGGGGTGAACCGTGTGCAAGCCATGATGGGGCTCGCGCCGCCCCCGCATGTCCTGCGCCTGTCCAGTCCTCCGCCTCATTGGCTTGCCGGGAGGGCAGATGGCCAGGAAGAACATGCTGGTGGTCTGCACCACCTGCAGGCGCGCGGGCGCCGATCCGCTGACCCCCAGCGACGGGATGCGCCTGTCCGAGGCGCTGGCCGCGCGTGGCGTTCCCCATGACCGGCAGGAGTGCCTTTCGGCCTGCGGGCGGTCCTGCGTGGTCGTGTTCCGGGGACCGGGCTCGTGGACCTATGTGCAGGGCGACATCGACCCTGACCGGCACCTCGACGACATTGCCGGCATGGCCCGCGCCTATGCGGCAGCGCCGCGCGGGGTCGTTCCGTGGAGCGCGCGCCCCCAGGTGATCCGCAAGCATACCGTCGCCCGCATTCCCCCGTTCGAGGACTGACATGTCGCTGGAAAAAACCCCTGTCACCGTTGTCACCGGCTTCCTCGGCGCGGGCAAGACCACGCTGATCCGCCATCTGCTGCAGAACCCGCAGGGGCGCCGCCTAGCGGTCCTGGTCAACGAATTCGGCGACGTGGGCGTCGATGGCGACCTGATCCGCGCCTGCGCCGACGCGAACTGCCCCGAGGCGAACATCGTCGAACTGACCAACGGCTGCATCTGCTGCACCGTGGCCGACGAGTTCATCCCCTCGATCGAGCGGCTGCTGGCGCTCGACCCCAGGCCAGACCATATCGTGATCGAGACCTCGGGGCTGGCGCTGCCCAAGCCGCTGCTCAAGGCCTTCGACTGGCCGGACCTGCGGTCGCGCATCACCATTGACGGAGTGGTTGCCGTGGCGGATGCCGAGGCCGTCGCGGCGGGCCGCTTCGCCCCCGACCCCGCCCATCCCGGCGACGAGGGCCAGGTGGACCACGAGACGCCGCTGTCCGAGGTGTTCGAGGACCAGATCGCCTGCGCCGACATCGTGCTGCTGTCCAAGGCCGATCTGGCCGGCCCGGACGGGGTGGCCGCGGCCCGCGGGATCATCGCGGCCGAGGCCCCGCGTCCGTTGCCGATGATCCCGCTGACCGAAGGGGTGATCGACCCGCGCGTGGTGCTGGGGATCAACGCCGCGGCCGAGGACGACCTGGCCGCGCGCCCTTCGCACCATGACGGCGAAGACGAGCATGACCACGACGACTTCGACACGGTGGTGATCGACCTGCCCGAGCAGGCTGACCCGCAGACCCTGGCCGCGAAGGTGGCAAGGCTGGCCGAGGCGCAGAAGATCCTGCGGATCAAGGGCCATGCCGCCATCCAAGGAAAGCCGCTGCGGCTTCTCGTTCAGGCCGTGGGCGCGCGCGTGCGCCACCAGTTCGACCGCCCCTGGGGCGACCGGCCCCGGCGCGGCTGTCTCGTGGTGATCGCCGAAAAGGGCGACATCGACGCGGACGCGATCCGGGCCGCGCTGGCCTGATGCACGTCCTGTTCCGCGAAAGCCACGGGCTGGAGGAAACCGCCCAGCCCGAGGATCTGGGGCAGGCGCCCGCGGATCTGGTGGTCCTGTCCTTCTCGGACAGCGACCTCGGCGCCTTCGCGGCAGGCTGGCAGTGGGGCAGGGCCGGGCTGCCTTCGTTGCGGCTGGCCAATCTTTCGCGCCTGCGCCATCCGCTGTCCGTCGATACCTATGTCGAGCGGACCCTTTCGGCGGCCCGGGGCATCCTCGTCCGGCTGATCGGCGGCCGAAGCTACTGGCCCTATGGGCTGGACGAACTGTCCCGCATCGCGCGCGCCAAGGGCATCGCGCTGGCCGTCCTGCCGGCGGACGGCCGTCCCGACCCCGTGCTGGACGCCGCATCGACAGTGCCCCTTCCCGTCCTGCGGCGGCTGTCGGCGCTGTGCGGGACCGGGGGAGACATCGCCTGCGCGGCGGCGCTGGGCGAACTCGCCCGGGCGGCGGGGCTGAAGGCCGGCCCGGTCGATGGGACCACGACGCTGCCGAACCACGGGTTCTGGCATCCGGCCTCGGGTCCGGTCACGGCCATCGGGCAAGATGACCGTCCGCTGATCCTCGTTCCCTTCTACCGCGCATGGGCCGCGGCCTCTGACACCGCGTCCGTCGCGGCGCTGATCGGGGCCTTCGAGGCGGAAGGCTTGCAGGCTGTCGGCCTGTTTCTTCCAAGCCTCAAGGACCCGGCGGCGGCCGACTGGCTGCGGTCCATCCTGCCCTGGCTTGCGCCCGCCGCCATCGTCAACGCGACCGCCTTTTCGGGACGGGGAGAGGACGGCTCTCCGCTCGATGCGGCGGGGGTGCCGGTGTTCCAGGTGGTCCACGCCACCTCGGACCGTGCGGGGTGGGCGGGGTCCGAGCGCGGCCTTTCCGCCGCCGATCTCGCCATGCACGTGGCGTTGCCGGAACTGGACGGACGCATCCATGCGGGGGTCGTCTCCTTCAAGGAGGTGGTGGAAACCGACCCCGCGTTGCAGTTCCGTCTTCAACGCCACAGCCCCGACGCAGGCCGGATCGGCGCGGTCGTGGAAAGGGTGCTGAACTGGTGCCGGTTGCGGGCGCGCCCCCCCTCGACCCGCCGCGTGGCGCTGGTCCTGTCCACCTATCCGGGCAGGGAGTGGCGGCTTGCCCATGCGGTCGGGCTTGACGCCATGGCCTCGGCGGCGGCCATCGCGCGCCAGCTTGGTCAGGACCTCACGTCCGGGGCCGTGCTGCGCGACCTGAAGGCGACCCGGCTTGCCTGGCCGCGGGCCGCCTATGACGCGGCGCTGTCCGGCCTGCCCGACACGCTGCGCCGGGACCTGGAAGCCGCCCATGGCGAGCCGGTCCATGACCCGCAGTTCCGGGCCTTCTGGGCGGGGAACATCCTTCTTGCGCTTCAGCCCGAACGCGGCAGCGTGGCCAGCCGCGAGGCCGATTACCACGACCTGTCGCATGTGCCGGGGCATGACTACGTGGCCTTCCACCTCTGGCTGAGGCATGGGGCCGGGGTCGATGCGATCGTCCATGTGGGGGCGCATGGGACGCTGGAATGGTTGCCCGGCAAGGCCGCGGCGCTGTCGGGCGACTGCTGGCCCGACGCGCTGGCCGGCGGCCTGCCGGTGCTTTATCCCTTCATCGTCAACGACCCCGGCGAGGCGGCGCAGGCCCGCCGCAGGCTGGGCGCGCTGACGCTGGGCCACCTGCCGCCGCCGCTGGTCGCCGCGGGTATGCCCGGGAACCTGCTGCGGCTGGAAAGCCTGCTGGACGAATACTCGATTGCGGACGGGCTGGACCCCGCTCGCCGCCTGCGGCTGATCCCGCTGATACGGACCGAGGCGCGCGAGCAGGGGCTCGAGGCGGACCTCGGGCTCTCGCCTGACGCTTCGGCCGCCGAGGCGGTCACGGCCATCGACCGTTTCGTCTGCGACCTCAAGGAAAGCCGGTTCGGAGACGGCCTGCATGTCTGGGGGGAAGGCACCCCGGACGCAGAGGGCAGGGGACAGGGCGACCCTGCCTCGCTCGCGTCCGAACGCGGGGCGATCGCCGCCGCGCTGGCAGGCCACCGCGTCGAGGCGGGTCCTTCCGGCTCGCCCTATCGCGGACGGCCCGACGTGCTGCCGACGGGGCGCAATCTTTACGGCGTCGATCCGCGCGCGGTGCCCTCGCGCGCGGCATGGGCGCAGGGCGTCCGGCTGGCCGGGGAACTCGTCCGCCGTCATCTGCAGGACCATGGCGGCTATCCGACGGGGCTGGTCGTCAATCTCTGGGGTTCCGCCACCATGCGGACGGCGGGCGAGGATTTCGCCATGGCGCTGCATCTCGCGGGGCTGGAACCGCTGTGGGACCCCGCCTCCGAGCGCGTCACCGGCTTCGGGATCACGCCGCTTGCGCTGATGGACCGGCCCCGGATCGAGGTCACGCTGCGCGTCTCGGGGCTGTTCCGCGACACCTTCCCGGAACTCGTCACCCTGTTCCAGCAGGGCTGTGACGCGCTGGCCGCCCGCGACGAGGCGGACGACATGAACCCCTATGTCGTGGCCGTCCCCGGCCCGCATGTCTTCGCCCCGGCGCCGGGGCGCTTCGGCACGGGGATCGACGATGACATGGCGGCCGAAGCCGCGGGGCTTGCATGGTTGCAGAACTCGGCGTTCGGGGCGGATGGCAGGCCCGACCGCGCGGGGCTCGAGGCGCGGATCAGGGCGGCGGACGGCTTCGTGCTGTCGCAGGACCTGGCGGAAACCGACCTTCTGCTGGCGATGGATCATGCGGCGCACGAGGCGGGCTTCGCCGCCGCCCGCATGGTGCTGGGGCTCGCGCCGGGGACGCTTTACCACCTTGACGCCACCCGCCCCGACACGCCCCGCGCAAGGCTGCTTTCCGAGGAGATCGCCCGCGTCGTCCGCGCCCGCGCCGCCAGCCCCCGCTGGCTGGGGGGCATGATGCGGCACGGGTTTCGCGGCGCCGCCGAGATCGCGGCCACCCTTGAACACATGGCCGCCTTCGCCCGCATGGCCCAGGCGGTGCCCCCGCATCTGTTCGCCCTTTATCACGACGCGACCCTCGGATCGCCCGAGGTGCGCGGTTTCCTTGCGGATGCGAACCCCGAGGCGCTGGCCGCGATGGAAGCGATCTTCGCCGAGTTCGGCCCCGTTCTGCGCCGCAATTCGACCGGGGAGTTCCCGGCATGACCCGCAAGGGCTGGTGCCCCGGGGCCCTGCGTCCGATGCCTGCGGGCGACGGCCTTCTGCTGCGCGTCCGTCCGCACGGATCGCGCCTTGATCCGGCGCAGGTGGTCGGGCTGGCGGAGATCGCCGAGATCTTCGGGAACGGTCAGGTCGATCTCGGCTCGCGGGCGACGCTGCAGTTGCGGGGCGTCGGCAACGAGGCCCTGCCCGAGGTTCAGCGCCGGCTTGCGGCGCTGGGCCTGCTGGACGCCAATCCGCGCCGCGAGGCCCGGCGCAACTTCATGGTGACGCCCTTCTGGCGCGCGGGCGACGGGACGACGGATCTGGTGCGCGGGCTTGAAGAAGCCCTGCGGGACGCGCCCGATCTTCCGCCGAAGTTCGGCTTCGCCATCGACACCGGAAGTCGCGCGGCTCTTCAGGATGCCTCGGCGGACCTGCGCATCGAGCGTGCAGGCGACGGCCTGCTGCTGCGCGCCGACGGGATGGCGTGGGGCGAAAGGGTCACCCCCGGAACGGTGATCCCCCGTCTTGCCGAGGTGCTGGACTGGTTTGCGGCCAGCGGGCATGGCCGGATGGCGCAGGCGATCGGAGAGGGGCTGAAGCCGCCGCTGCTTGAGGACGCCGCACCCGACCGGCAGGGGCTTCGGCAAGACCTGTTGCGGGCGGCGCCGTTCCTGTTCGCGCCCTTCGGGGCGGCGACGGCGGCGGCGCTGCGGGATCTTGCCGGCCACGGTCTGCGCCTGACGCCATGGCGGGCTGTCCTGCCCGAGGGCGATCTGCACAGCGCGTTGTGGCTGACGGACCCCGAGGCCCCGTTGCTGCGCGTCAGCGCCTGCACCGGTGCGCCGGGTTGTTCCTCGGCCAGCGTGGCGACCCGGGCGCTGGCACGGCAGCTGGCGCCCCATGTGCCGGCCGGGCGGCACCTGCATGTCTCGGGCTGCGCCAAGGGCTGCGCCCATCCCGACCCGGCCTCGATCACGCTGACAGGGCGCGAAGGGCGCTTCGACCTGATCCGGAACGGTCGGGCAGGGGACGAGCCCTCGCGGCGCGGACTGACGACCACGGACATTGCCGACATGATGAGAGGCCATCTTGGCGCACAGCTATGAAACGGATGGCGCGGCCATCTACCGCGCATCCTTTGCCACCATCCGCGCCGAGGCCGACCTCGCCCGCTTCACCCCCGAGGAGGAGGTCGTCGCCGTCCGCATGATCCACGCCGCGGGGATGGTGGAGCTTGCATCCGCGATCCGCTTCTCGCCCGGCTTCGCGGCGCGGGCCCGCAAGGCGCTGCAGGACGGCGCGCCGATCCTGTGCGACGCCCGGATGGTGTCCGAGGGGATCACCCGCGCCCGGCTGCCCGCCGGCAACGAGGTCGTCTGCACCCTGCATGACCCCCGCGTGCCCGCCCTTGCGGAAGGGATGGGCAACACCCGCTCGGCGGCGGCGATCGAGTTGTGGCGGCCGCATCTGGCGGGCGCGGTGGTGGCCATCGGCAATGCGCCGACAGCGCTGTTCCACCTGCTCAACCGCCTGGCCGAGCAGGATTTCCCCCGGCCTGCGGCCATCATCGGCTGCCCCGTGGGCTTCATCGGCGCGGCGGAATCCAAGGCCGCGCTGATGAAGGACGACCCGGTCCCCTGGTGCGTGGTCGAGGGCCGCCCGGGCGGCTCGGCGATGACGGTGGCCGCGGTCAACGCGCTCGCCTCGGCGCGGGAGTAGGCGATGTCCGGCAAGATCATCTGCATCGGCCTCGGCCCGGGCGATCCCGAGCTGATGAGCGTCAAGGCTCATCGGCATCTGACGAATGCCCGCCGTGTGGCCTTCTTCCGCAAGGCGGGCGCCCGGGGCGTGGCGCGCAGGCTCGTCGAGGGCCTGCTTCGCCCCGATGCCGCCGAGATCCCGATGGAATACCCGGTGACTACCGAGATTCCCCTGTCCGACCCGCGCTACAACGCGGCGCTTGCGGACTTCTACGAGCGATGGACGGCAGAGCTTTCCCGGCTGTCCGAGAAGGAGGACGTCGTGGTCCTCTGCGAGGGCGATCCCTTCTTCTACGGCTCGTTCATGCATCTTTACGCCCGGCTGCCGCGCGAGCGGGTCGAGGTGGTGCCCGGCATCCCCGGCATGGCGGGCTGCTGGGCGGCGACCGGCCTGCCGATCACCTGGGGCGACGACATCCTGACGGTGCTGCCCGCGACCCTGCCCGAGGAGGACCTGACCCGGCGCATCCGTGACACAGATGCGCTGGTGGTCATGAAGATCGGCCGCAACCTGCCGCGCCTGCGCGCCGCCCTGAAGGCCGCCGGACGGGCGGACCAGGCCTGGCTGGTCGAGCACGGCACCATGGCCGAAGAGCGGGTGCGGATGCTGTCCGAGGTCGAGGGGCCGGTGCCCTACTTCTCGATCGTGCTGGTGCACGGGCAGGGGCGCAGGCCATGACGGGATCGCTTGTCATCGCGGGGCTGGGGCCCGGCGCAGAGGCCATGATCACCCCCGAGGTCGCCGCCGCGCTGGACCGGGCGAGCGATGTCATCGGCTACATCCCCTATGTCGGCCGCATCGCCCCGCGCGAGGGGCTGCGCCTGCACCCCTCGGACAACCGGGTCGAGCTTGATCGCGCCGTGCACGCGCTGGAGCTTGCGGCCAAGGGAAGCCACGTCGTCGTGGTGTCCTCGGGCGATCCGGGGGTCTTCGCCATGGCCTCGGCGGTGTTCGAGGCCGTGGAACAGGGTCCGGCCCATTGGCGCGACCTGGACATCCGCGTCCTGCCCGGCATCACTGCCATGCTGGCCGCAGCGGCGGCGGCGGGTGCGCCGCTGGGCCATGATTTCTGCGCGATCAACCTGTCGGACAACCTCAAGCCCTTCGACCTGGTGCTGAAACGGGTGCGCCTTGCGCTGGAAGCCGATTTCGCCATGGCCTTCTACAACCCGCGCTCGACATCGCGCCCGCATCAGTTCGCGTCCGTTCTGGGCCTGCTGCAGGCCGTGGCCGGGCCCGAGCGCCTGATCATCTTCGCCCGCGCCGTCTCGACGCCCGCTCAGGAGATCCGCGTGGTGCCGCTGCGGGCGGCGCGGCCCGACGTGGCCGACATGCGCACCCTTGTCATCGTGGGTTCGTCGGCCACGCGGCAGGCCGGGCGCTTCGTTTACACGCCGAGGCGCGCATGAAGCCAGTCCATGATCCCGGCGACAGTGCCGCGCACGGGCCGGTCCGGCAGTTCGGGCCGGTCGATCATGATGACCGGGATGCCGAGCGTCCGGGCGGCGAGGATCTTCGCCTCGGCCCCGGCTCCGCCGGCGTTCTTGGCGACCAGCAGCTCCGTGCCATGCGCGCGCATCAGCGCAAGGTCGTCCTCGGGCCGGAAGGGACCGCGGGCGACCACCACCTCGGCATTCCGCAACGGGAAATCCGGGGCAGGCGCATCGACCAGGCGGGTCAGGAAGCGATGCTGCGCGAGGGGCGCGAAAGCCGCGAGATGCTGGCGGCCGATCGCCAGGAACACCCGCCTGCCGGGCCCGTCCAGGGCGGACGCCGCGCCCTCTGGGTCGGGAACATGGGTCCAGTCGTCCTGTGGTCCCGCCACCCAGGGCGGCCGCTCGAAGGCGCAAAGCGGCACCCCGGCCATGGCGCAGGCCACCACGGCATTGCGGCTGATCCGGGCAGCAAAGGGATGGGTCGCGTCGATGACCTGCCCGATGCCGTTGTCCCGCAGGAAGGCCGCAAGCCCCTCGGCCCCGCCGAAGCCGCCGCTGCGGACGGCAACCGGCTGCGCCCGGGGGCTGGCCACCCGCCCCGCATAGGACAGGATCGCGGGCCGGCCCGCATCGGCCATGGCCTGCGCCAGGCGGCTCGCCTCGGTCGTGCCGCCCAGGATGAGGGTCGGCCGGATGTCTGAATGGCTGTCGATCATCGGCATCGGGGAAAATGGCCTCAAGGACCTGACCGAGGCAAGCCGGGATGCGCTGGAACGGGCCGAGGTCGTCTTCGGCAGCCCGCGCCATCTGGCGATGGTCGACCACCCCGGCAAGTTCCCGTGGCCGGTGCCCTTCTCGCCGGCGCCCCTGCTGGCGTTGCGCGGCAGGCCGGTGGCGGCGCTGGTCTCGGGCGATCCCTTCTGGCACGGGGCGGGCGGCAGCCTGGCGCAGCAGTTGCCCGGCGGCGAATGGCGCGCCTATCCGGGCGTTTCCCTGCCGTCCCTTGCCGCCGCGCGCCTCGGCTGGCGGCTCGAGGAGGTGGCGTGCCTCGGCCTTCACGCCGCGCCGGTCGAGAAGCTGCGCCGCCACCTGTCCGAGGGCGCAAGGCTGATCGTGACCCTTCGCGACGGCGAGGCGCCCGCCGCCCTGGGGGGCTATCTGGCCTTGCTCGGCTTCGGCGCCTCGGTGCTGCACGTCATGGAACATCTGGGCGGCCCGAAAGAGCGTATCCGCCGTCACGCCGCCACCGACGATCTGCCCCGCTGCGGAAACCTCGTCGCCTGCGCCATCGAGGTCCGGGGCGGCAAGGGACTGCCGCATTGCTCGGGCCTTGCGGACGACCATTTCGACCATGACGGCCAGATCACCAAGCGCCCCGTCCGCGCGCTGGCCCTTTCGGCGCTTGCCCCGCGTCCGGGCGAGCTGCTGTGGGACCTCGGCGCGGGCAGCGGCTCGGTCGGGATCGAGTGGCTCTTGTCGCATCCCCGCAACCGCGCCATCGGCGTCGAGCGCGTGGCTGCCCGCGCCGCGCGGGCGCGGGCGAATGCCGCATCCCTCGGGGTGCCGCAGCTTGACGTGCGGCAGGGCCGCGCGCTTGACCTGCTGCCAGAGCTTCCTGCGCCGGATGCCGTCTTCGTGGGCGGCGGGCTGGACGCCCCGCTGCTTGACGCGCTGTGGGCCTGCCTTCCGGCGGGAACGCGTATCGTCGCGCATGGGGTGACGCTGGAAACCGAAAGCCTGCTGGCGCAGGCGCAGGCGCACCGGGGCGGAACGCTTCTGCGGATCGAGCTGTCGCAGGTGACGCCTCTGGGCGGCAAGCGGGGCTGGAAGGCCAGCTATCCCGTCCTGCAATGGAGTGCCGTGCGATGAGGGTCGTCGGTCTCGGTCTTCGCGCGGCGGCGAACCTTGGCAGCCTGGGCGAGCTGTTCCGGCGCCACGACGTCACGGCCGCGTTGCCGCTTGCCATCCCCGACTTCCGGCAGGCTCACCCGCTGGTCCGGGACCTGCAGGCGCGCGGCTACCGCATCCGCCTTATCCCTCAAGCCTCCCTGCGGGGCGTGAGCACCCCCACCCGCAGCCCCCGCATCCTGGCCCGCCACGGCACCGGCAGCATCGCCGAGGCCTGCGCGCTTGTTGCCGCCGGTCCCGCCGCAAGGCTGGTCCTGCCGCGCGTGATCTCGGCCGATGGCTGCGTCACCCTAGCCCTGGCCCGATCCGAGGAAAGTCCCGAACAATGACCGTCCATTTCATCGGCGCCGGCCCCGGCGCGCCCGACCTTCTGACGCTGCGGGGGCGGGACCTGATCGCGGCCTCGCCCGTCTGCCTTTATGCGGGCTCGCTGGTCCCCGTCGAGGTGCTGCGGCACTGTCCCGAGGGGGCGCGGATCATCAACACCGCGCCGCTGAGCCTTGACGAGATCATCGCGGAGATCGCCGCCGCGCACGGGCAGGGGCTGGACGTGGCGCGGCTCCACTCCGGGGACCTGTCGGTCTGGTCCGCCATGGGCGAGCAGCTTCGCCGCCTGCGGGCGCTGGGCATCCCCTGTGACGTCACGCCGGGGGTTCCCTCGTTTGCCGCAGGCGCCGCCGCCCTGGGCGCGGAACTGACGCTGCCCGGCGTCGCGCAAAGCGTTGTCCTGACCCGCACCTCGGGCCGCGCCTCGCCCATGCCGCCGGGCGAGACGCTGGCCGCCTTCGCCGCCACCGGGGCGACGCTGGCGATCCATCTGTCGATCCACCGGCTGGGCGAGGTCGCGGCCGAGCTTGGCGCGCATTACGGCACCGACTGCCCCGTGGCCGTGGTCTGGCGCGCAAGCTGGCCGGACCAGCGCATCGTGCGGGGAACGCTGGCGTCCATCGCCGCCGCCGTGGGCGAGACGATGGAACGGACGGCCCTGATCCTCGTCGGCCGCGCGCTGGCCGCCGAGGACTTCGACGAAAGCCGCCTTTATGCCGCCGACTATGACCGCCGGTTCCGGGCCGGGCGCGCGGATGCGGTGACTCGATGACCCGCGCCACGATCCCCGGCCTGATCGTCTCGGCCCCCCGCTCGGGCGCGGGAAAGACGACGGTGATGCTGGGGCTCTTGCGCTGCCTTGCCGAGGACGGCGTGAAGGTCCGTCCCTACAAATGCGGACCGGATTATATCGATCCCGCCTTTCACCGCGCCGCCTGCGGCGAGGCGTCGCGCAACCTCGACAGCTGGGCGATGGGGCCGGGGGTGCTGGCCGGCCAGCTTGACCTGCCGGGCGAGATGGCCGTGGCGGAAGGCTCGATGGGGCTGTTCGACGGGGTCGCGGCGGCCGGGGCCTTTGGCAACGGTTCAAGCGCCGACATCGCGGCGATCACGGGCTGGCCTGTCGTGGTGGTGATGGATGTCTCGGGCCAGGCGCAGACCGTGGCAGCGCTGGCGCTGGGGCTGAGGCACTTCCGCCCGGATGTGCGGGTCGCGGGCGTCATCCTGAACCGCGTCGCCTCGCCCCGGCACGAGCGGCTGTGCCGCCTTGCGCTGGACGGCGCGGGCGTCCCCGTCTTCGGCGCCTTGCCGAGACGCGGCGACCTGACCTTGCCCGAGCGTCACCTGGGCCTCGTGCAGGCGGTCGAGCATCCCGACCTGCAGGCGGCCATCGCGTCATATGCCGCTTTCCTGCGTGCCCATGTCGATCTGGCGGGATTGCGGGCGCTGGCCGCCGGCGGCATGCCCCTGGGGCCGTCCCGGCGCGGCCGTCCTCCGGCGCAGCGGATCGCGCTGGCACGGGACACGGCGTTCTCGTTCACCTATCCGCATCTTCTCGCCGGCTGGCGGGCGGCGGGGGCGGAGATCCTGCCCTTCTCGCCGCTGGCTGACGAACCGCCGCCGGAGGCAGATTGCTGCTGGCTTCCCGGGGGATATCCGGAACTTCACGCAGGACGGCTGGCCGCAGCGCAGAACTTCCTTGCAGGCGTGAGACGGTTTGCCGAGAACAGGCCGGTCCATGGCGAATGCGGCGGATACATGGTGCTGGGGCAAAGCCTGACGGATGCAGGGGGGCAGGTTCATCGCATGGCCGGGCTGCTGGGACTGGAAACAAGCTACGCAAGTCGCCGGATGCACCTGGGATACCGGCGCGCGCGGCTGCTTTCCCCCATGCCGGGCCATGGAAGCGGTCAGGACCTGCTGGGCCACGAGTTCCATTATTCCACGATCCTTTCGCAGCCGGACACCTCCTTGGCCGAGGTCGTCGATGCCGAAGGCAAGGCCGTCCCGGAAACCGGATCGCGGCGGGGAAATGTCACCGGCACCTTCTTTCACCTGATTGCGGAGGCGCCATGAGGGATGCGGGCTTCGTCAGCTTCGTGTCATCCGGCCCGGGCGACCCCGAGCTGCTGACGGTCAGGGCCGTGACGCGCCTGCAGGCGGCCGGGGTCGTGCTTTACGACGACCTGTCCTCGGGTCCGATCCTCGATCTCGCCTCGGGCGACGCGGAACTGATCCCGGTCGGCAAGCGCGCGGGCCGTGCCTCGGCCCGGCAGGACGACATCAACCGCCTGCTGGTGGACCATGCGAAAACCGGCGCCCGGGTGGTGCGGCTCAAATCCGGCGACGCGGGCATGTTCGGCCGCCTTGAAGAAGAGATCGCCGCCCTCGACGCTGCCGGGATCGGTTACGAGGTCATCCCCGGCGTCACGGCGCCTGCGGCGGCGGCTGCGGCGGCGGGCATCCCGCTGACGCGGCGCCTTACCGCGCGGCGCGTGCAGTTCGTGACCGGCCACGACGTGACCGGGGCGCTGCCCGGTGATCTGAACTGGGCCGCGCTGGCAGACCCCCAGGCGGTGACGGCCGTCTACATGGCGCGGGCGACCTTTCCCGACTTCGCAGCCAGACTGATCGCGCAGGGCCTTCCCGCGGAAACTCCGGCGATCCTCGCGGCCGGCGTGTCCACGCCCGCCGAGGCGCTGCACCGGGGCACGATCCGCGAGATCGTCGAACTGTGCCGCGTCCAGGCGCGCTCGACCGCCCCGACGCTGATCCTTTACGGGGCGCTTGCCCCTGATCCCTCGCGCCGCAGCAGGTAGATGTCCATGATCCAGCCCCGCCGCGCGCGTGCCTCCGCCCGTGCCCTGGTGATGCGGGGGCCTGCCTCGGACAGCGGCCCGTGGTCGAGGATCTCGCCCTCCATCCCCACATAGGCGCCCCACCAGATCGAGATCCCGGCCGGGTCCAGGGTGCTGAACGACGATTCTCCATCGAGCATCACCACAAGCGTGTCGATGCCCGCGGGCCAGCCGTGCGTGCGCAGGTGCCGTCCGGTGGTGACAAGAAACGGCTGGGCCAGGCGGTTGAGCGGGATGGCATGTGATGCCGCAAGCACCTGCAGCGACGTCAGGCCGGGCACGACCTTGAGATCCAGAGGACGGGCCTTCGCGATCCGCTCGGCGATGCGCAGGGTGCTGTCGAACAGCGCGGGGTCGCCCCAGACGAGCAGCGCGACCTTCCGCACCCCGGCGAAGGGCGCCAGCGCATCAAGCCACGCCTGCGCGATCGCATCGTGCCAGAGTTGCACCCGCCTTTTGTAGTCGGGAACGCCCGGGTCGCGCCCGGGCATCGGAAAGGTCACGAGCCGGGCGTCGTCCTTCCCCACGCAGCCGGCGGCGATGCTGCGGCGCAGGTCGGCCAGCTCCTGCTTGTCCTCGCCCTTGTCGGGGATCAGCAGGATGTCCGCTGCCCGGATCGCCTCGACCGCCTGCAGGGTCAGGTGGCCCGGATTGCCGGTCCCGATGCCGACAAGGGTCAGTTCCATGGCGCGGTCCCCCAGAGCTTCCGGCACGGCCTAAAGGCAAACCCGCGCCGCTCGCAAGGGCAGGGAGGACACAGCCGGCCGCAGGATGACTGCGGTCCCGCCTTGGCGGCCTGCGCGCGGCACCCTGCGGGCAGGCGGGCCGATGAACGACTTATCGGCCTGCGCCAAGCGTCAGCAGCAGCGCGCATTCGGCGACCTGCTGGCCGGCCCCCAGCACATCGCCGGTCTGCCCGCCGATCTTGGCCCGGGCGATCCGGGCCAGCACGGCGACCGCCAGGCTGGCGGCGCCCAGCGCAACCCAGCCCTGCGGCGCAAGCAGCATGGGCAATCCCCCCAGCAGGGCCGCCGCGAGGATGCTTCCTGCCCCTACGGTCCTTCCCTGCGCCCCGAGCCCGTCGGCGCGCGCGGCCGGCAGCCAGCCCATCAGCGCGACCGGGGCCACGCGGCTTGCCATGGCGACGGCGATCACGGCCACGACGGCCTGCATCTCGGCCAGCGCCTCCAACCCAAGCCAGCGCAGCCCCAGCGTCAGGATCAGCCCGACCGTTCCATAGCTGCCGATCCGGCTGTCCCGCATGATCTGAAGCCTGCGCTCCGGCGCGGCGCCGCCCCAGAAGCCGTCGCAGATGTCGGCAAGCCCGTCCTCATGCAGGGCGCCCGTCGCCATGACCTGCGCGCCGAGGCCAAGTCCCGCCGCAACCGGCGGCGACAGCCCCAGCGCCAGGGCTGCGCCCATCACCCCGGCTGCGATCAGGCCGACAAGGAAGCCCGCCAAGGGGAAGGCCCAGGCGGCCGAGGCCAGTGTTGGAACGGGACTGCGCAGGGATCCGCAGGGCACTCGCGTCAGAAGGACAAGTGCGAGTTGCGCCTGCGCGAGGCGCTGCCTCATGGCCCGCTGATCCCGGCATCGGCAAAGGTCGCCATGCCGTCGTGGCAGGCCAGGGCCGCGCGCACGATCCCCAGCGCCAGCGCCGCCCCCGTGCCCTCGCCCAGCCGCATGTCGAGGTCGAGGATGGCCGTCTTGCCCATGGCGGAGAGCAGCTTCGCGTGCCCCGGCTCGCGCGAGACATGGCCGACAAGGCAGTGGTCGAGAAGCCGGGGGTCCGCCGCGAACAGCGGCGCCACGGCCGCGGTGCAGATGAAGCCGTCAAGGATCACCGGGATGCGGGCCTCGCGCGCCGCCAGGACCGCGCCGCAGATCGCCGCCTGCTCGCGCCCGCCTAGGGCGGCAAGCGTTTCCAGCGGCGGCCGGTCCGGGTGGCGCGCCAGCCCCCGCGCGATCGCGTCGGCCTTGCGCCGGAGGCCGGCGTCATCCGAGCCGGTGCCGCGGCCGACCCACTCCGCCACCTCGCCCCCGAACAGCGCGGCGCAGAGGGCCGCCGAGATGGTCGAGTTGCCGATGCCCATCTCGCCAAGGGTCAGGATGTCGGCCTGCGGATCGACCGCCGCCGCGCCGCGGTTCATGGCGTCCAGCGTTTCGGCTTCGGTCATGGCCGGTCCGGCGGTGAAATCGGCGGTGGGACGGTCGAGGTCCAGCGCGATCACCGACAGCTCCGCGCCGTTCACACGGCAAAGCTGGTTGATGGCCGCGCCGCCCGCCGCGAAGTTCGCCACCATCTGCGCGGTGACCTCCTGCGGGAAGGGGTTGACGCCCTGCGCGCAGATCCCGTGGTTGCCGGCAAAGACCAGCGCCTGCGCCCTGGCGATGCGGGGCCGCTCGGTCCCCTGCCAAGCGGCCATGAACAGCGCGATCTCCTCCAGCCGGCCGAGCGAGCCCGGCGGCTTGGTCAGGCTGTCCTGCCGGCGCGCGGCGGCTGCGCGCGCCTCCTCGTCGGCGGAGGGCAGGGTGTCGGCGAGGCCCGCGATCCGGGCCAGGGTTTCAAAGCGCATCATTTCACTTTCACTGGAAGGCCGCACACGGCCAGGATGACCTCGTCCGCGACCTGCGCGACCTGCTGGTTCAGGGAACCCGCCGCGTCGCGGAAGACACGGGCAAGCCGGTTCTCGGGCACGATCCCGGCGCCGACCTCGTTGGTCACCAGCACCACGGGCGCGGCCTGGGCGGCAAGCGTCCGGGCAAGGCGCGCCGCCTCTGCCTGCCAGTCGCGCTCGGCCAGGATCAGGTTCGTGAGCCACAGCGTCAGGCAATCCACCAGCCGCGGCGCCCCGTCGGTAAGCGCAAGCGCGCCGCAAAGGTCGAGGGGCTCGGCATGGGTCCGCCACTGCGCGCCACGCCGTGCCCGGTGGACCGCGATGCGCTGGGCCATCTCCGCGTCGAGGGCTTGCGCTGTCGCGACATAGACCGCAGGGCTGCCGAAGACGAGCGTCCGGCTTTCGGCGATGGCGCTCTTTCCGGACCGTGCCCCGCCTGTCACAAGGATGATCGAACCCATGGATGTTCCGCTTCTTTGCCGTGGCGACGGTTAAGCACAGCCATGCGGATGACTGAAGGGCCATCGGGCCGTGGCTGACACCCGGCGGGCGGAACTTGTGCTGATCCGGCACGCGCCTGTCGCGGGCGCGGGGCGCCTTGCGGGCCGCCTCGACCTGCCGGCCGACCTGTTCGGCAGCGCGAGCCTCGCCCTCCTTGGCCGCGCGCCTGCCCGGCCGCGCAGGACTGGCAGGCTCGCCCGCGGCACGGTGCACCAGCATGGATCCGCAGGGGATCCAGCGCAGGTTCTTGCCGGTGCCGGCAGGGCATGGGCGGGGCTGGACCACGCCGGAACCCCTGCGGCTGCCGGGGAATGGCCGTCGATCCTCTGCCTGCGCCGGGCGCAAGGGCTGCCGCGCCCCACGCGCAGGCTTCAGCGTGCCAGTCCCAGTTCCTGCAGCCGGGCGATCGACGCGGGAATGCCTGCCTTGTCGCTCAGCTCAAGGATCAGACGCGGCATCTTCGGTGCCTCGCCAAGCGCACGGAACACCGCTTTCCAGGGGATCGAGCCATCGCCGATGGGCCAGTGGCGGTCCGCGCAGCCATCGCCATCGTGCAGATGCACGTGCTGCAACAGGTCGCCCGCCCTGCGGATGAAGAAATCCACCGGCGGCGCATGGGCTATCCCGTTCATGAAATGCGCGTGGCCCGTGTCGACCGACAACGCCACGGCATGCGACCCGAAGCTGCGCACCAGATCAGCCCGGATGTCGGGGTCCTTGTCCTGCACGTTCTCGATCACAAGCGTGACGCCCAGAGCCTCGGCACGTTCGACGGCCGGACGCAGGCAGGCATGGCAGTTCGCGATGATCCAGTCGTAGGCCGAACGCCAGGCGAAGTGATCCAGGGTGTGATGGTCCCACAGCGTATAGGGCGAATGGATGACCATCTGCGACGCTTCGAGACAGGCGCAGACATCCAGCGCCTGATCCATGCGGCGGGCAACGATGGCCTGCACCTCGGGGTCGGGGCTGGAGATATCCAGTCCCCAGAACGGCCCGTGGATGCCCAGCCGCCCCGCATGTCCGCGCAGCAGATTGCGCGCCTGTTCAGCCAGCGGTCTCCAGTCGCCGGCCAGCACATCGGCCATGAAGAAATCGTGCAGTTCGATATCGCGCGGCTCGTCGCGCAGCAGTGCGGGGTTGGCGTGCAGATCCGAGATCTGGGCCGCCAGGCCGACAAGGGGAAGCTCCGACATCCACATTCCATCATCCGGTTCGCTCGCCCCATAGCGGAGGACGGCGACGCGCCACCAGTCCCCTGGCTGACAGGCGCCTGATCGGACCGGACGAGAGCAGTGCCGCGAGATGCCGGGAAGGGGCACAGGGGCGAGAAGCCGGTCCACCGGCCGCGCTGGCCGGATGCAGAGCCGGCCCCCCATTCGCCAGCCGCCAGGCATGTCGCCTTCCGACGGAATGGCCGTGCATCATCATGCCGGAGCGATGAAGCTGCTGTCCCCCAGGGGCGGAGCCTTCCTGGGAGACAGCATGAGGGATGCGCGGCAAGCGCCCGCACGGACGCAAGCCCGGGCCCTGTCACCTAGTTGAGAAGCGCGCGTCCCTGCTGTGCCTGCCGCATCGCCAGCTTGCGGCCCATGCGCCCCGAGGACAGCGGGCGCGCCGCCTCGACCACGAAGGCTTCGTCCAGAAGCTGCGGAAAGAGGTCCAGGATCTCCTGCCGGGCGGCGGGTCCGACCGAGCGCAGGGCCTGCGGGCCGGTATAAAGCGACTCGGTCTCGGCTCCGTTCGAGATCACCACCTCGTGCCGGTCGAACAGCAGGTGGAAATACTCGACCTCGGCCAGGTCCTCGGCCACGTCGATGCCGTCCAGAAGGACCAGCTGCTTGGCGGCGACCAGGACCTCGGCGGCGCCGAACATGCGCTGCGCGATCTTGGAACGGACAAGGATGCGGTGCTGGGGCGAGACGAGCAGGTCCTGCGCCGGGGCGTGCTGTCCCAAGGCACCGGCCCTGATCCGGATCGGCCGCAGCCGGGGCGTGCTTGCCAGCGTTCCGCCATCGACGCGGGACGATCCGACCCAGCGCAGCGGCTGTGCGCCGCGGTCGCGCGTCAGCACCAGATCGCCCGGGCGCAGGTCCTCGACGGCGACCGCGCCGCGCGGCGTCTCGATCCGGGTGCCGCGCGCGAAGCAGGTGACGTCCACGGTGACGAAGGCGGTGTCGGTGGTGCCGTTCTCGTTGCTGATCTGGTAGGTGATCGTTTCTTCCCCGAGGCTGTTGCTCGTGTCGAAGCTCAGCGTGCCGTCGGGGTTGAGGGTGACGACGGTTCCGGACACCAGCGTCACGCTGTCGCCGGCGACCACGTCCTGCCCGTTGATCTGGGTGATGTACAGGGTCGCCCCCTGCGGCCCGGTATCGTTGGCCAGCACATCTAGATCGACCGAGCTGTTCGGCCGCGCCTGCACCGTGTCGTTGTTGGCGATCACGGCCGTCTGCACGCTGTCGGCGACGATCATCAGGTTGGAATCGTACTGCGCGTCGCCCGCATCCGCGATGCCGATCCAGATGGTGTTTTCCTCGCCCGGGATGACGGGCGCCTTCATCGTCAGCGTGACGGTCAGGCCGTCCATCTCGGTGTTGTAGTCGCTGCCGCTGTTGTTGAGATACAGGTTCTCGTTGCTGGGCGTGATCGGCTCGTTGTCGACGTTGGTGCCGCCCTGCGTGATGTTGTCGATCGACACCTCGCCGGTGCCGATCGCAAGCTGCGCGACCTGCCCGTTGACGATGATGCGGACGGCGTCATTGAAGTTGGTGTTGGCATATTCCGGGTACTCGTCGGACGAGAACACCAGCTGCATCGTCAGGACCGGGCCGTCGGGAATGAAGGTCGCCTCGAGGATCGCGCCATCAAAGGTCGGCAGCCCCGCGGCCGCGTTCAGCTCGGAATTCCCGTCGACGCCTCCGGCTGCATCACTCCCGAAGCCTCCGCCCTGGTTTGCGTCGCCCGAGCCCGTGTCGTGGGTGAAGTCCGAGGCGCGACCGCTGGACAGGATGATCCCGCTGTCCGAAGGCACCACGCCCGGCGAGACCGCCTCGCCGCTGGTATAGATCCCCTTGGATTCGGGATCACCGGAATAGGTCGCCGAGACGAGCTCGACGCCTTCGCCGAACATGTTCTCGGCAAGCTGGGTTGCATTGACTGACGTGTCCACAGGAAGCTTGGTTGCCTGGACCATCGATAGACCTCGGAGAAGGGTGAAGGAGACGCGCGCGGCATTCGGAAGATCCGCAGATGTCACCTACCTTCACCGGCAACTCTCCTAAAAGACGCAAAGCTAATTAGTTAACTCAGCTTGCAATTGTGTGACGCAGTCGCAACAGTTGCAGCCCGGTTGGGTTCGGGAGAGCTGTACAGGTTCTCCGGCCGCCCTTGCAGCTTGCGCGCGGTGACGCCCATCCCGTGCAAGGATCGGCTTGGCGGGTCCACCTTCCGCACCACGGGCTGCCTCTCACGGCCCGAGCGCATATGGGCTTCAGAGGCCGGTCGCCTGATGACCGTTCCGGCCGGCCGTCACCTGCAAGTCGCGTTCGTAGCCAGCACGCTGCAAGGCGGTGCCGCAGCCGGCTTCTTCCCGAAGGGAGGCCAACCGCAGGTCCTCGAAGGAGCGGAACAGCTTGCGACAGTCGATGCCCTGTTTCGGGACGGGACCGCAGGTCATGGAGAGCGGCGCACCGACTTCTGCGACAAGCAGGGCGCAAGGTCCGCGGCCCGGACCCTTGAACTCTCCATGTGAACATGCGGGCCTGTTCATGGCCGCAGACCCGGTCGGACGACACTCAGGTCCGAAATGGAACAGGACGCTTCGTCCAATTCATGAACCGGCTTTCCGGTATCGAACTTCGGGTTCGCGCATACACTCAGACAAGTCTCGAAAATCACACTTATTATCGATCCTGCGGTTTTGCGTCGCCGCAGACACAAGCAGACCCTTTTCGACGTTCGGAAGCATCGCCAGTTTCAGGCTGAACGGCTCGGGCCGCCGCCAGCACTGTCGCCTTTCCGATTCCAGCGACAGGAAAGCCTTGCAGATCGATCCGCCGAGAGCCCGGCGCGCGTTCCACGGCATTCTTCGCAGCGGCATCTCAGGGATTCACCTGATACCCGTCCCGGCCTGCGCCCCTATCATCATCTCTCGTCGCGAGGGTTTGTCTTGGAGGCTGTGACGGTGAGAAGCCGCCCGATCGCAGAAAGGCCGTCACATGTCGGATTTCTCACGGGGATATTTCCCCATGTGGTCGTGCTGGCGACCATGCTCGCCCTTCTTGGGGCCTGTGCGCCACGGCCCCAGGGCCTCATGCGTCCGGTGGTGGCCGCCGAGGCCACCGAGCAGGGCCGCTCGGTTGATCTGCTGGTGGCAACAAACCGGCAGGTCGTGGCCGATCCCGATGTCCGTTACGGGAACCGGCGGGATCCGCACCTGCATCTGACCGCGGTCAGCGTGGCCATGCCAAAGGGCCGGCCCGAGGGCACGGTCCAGTGGCCAAGGACCACGCCGCCCCAGCCCCAGACGGATTTCCACGTGACGCGGCTGCAAACACTGACCACCGTGGCACAGGGACGCGGCTGGATGCGCCAGCACCGCAGGGGCGGGCATGTGCTTCTGTTCGTGCATGGCTACAACACGACCTACGGGGAAGCGGTCTATCGCTTTGCCCAGATCACGGCCGATTCAGGCGTCGAGGCGGCTCCGGTTCTTTTTACCTGGCCATCGAGCGGCAGCCTGCTGGGGTATAACTACGACCGGGAAAGCACGCTGTTTTCGCGCACGGCGCTTGAACAGACGCTGAGGCTGCTGGCCAACGATCCCTCGATCAACCAGATCACGATCCTTGCCCATTCCATGGGGAGCTTCCTGGCCATGGAAGCCCTGCGCCAGATGAGCATCCGGTCCGGTCCCCTGAATCCCAAGATCCAGAACGTGATCCTCGCCTCGCCCGATATCGATATCCAGGTCTTCGCCCGCCAGTTCACCGAGATCGTCGGTCCGCGTCCACGGTTCACCATCTTCGTGGCCCAGGACGACCGGGCGCTGCTCTTGTCCCGGCTGATAGCAGGCCGCGTCGACCGGGTGGGCGATATCAATCCCGCCGAGGAACCCTATGTTTCGGGACTGGCACGGGCGGGAATCGTGGCCATCGACCTGACCCGGATCGACGACACGGGGGGATCGCATCATTCCAGGTTCGCCGACAGCCCCGAGATCGTCCAGATCATCGGGCGCCGCCTGGCCGAGGGACAGCAACTGACCACGTCGGACATCGAGCGCGGGGGCTTCGTCATGGTTGCGGCAGGGGCGCTGCACACGGTGGGCGCGGTCGTGACCGCGCCGGTCGCCGTGCTGGAAGCCGGTTCCCGACCCGTGCCTGACATTTCGGGGACCCTTGCGGCCGATCCCGACGCTCTGCGCACAGAACGCTAGCGGACGTGCGGGCGGCGGGCCCGCGCTTCCGGCTCAGAAGTTCACAAGCGACAGCCCGACTTCGATGTTCGCATCATAGGGCCGGTCCGCGCCGATCCCGATCCCGGGCCTGATATAGCCGTTGAGCGCCGCGCCGCCCGCCAGCTTCGCGAGGTTGCGGCCGATGTTCAGCTCCCACGATACCGGCGTCACGTCGGTTTCGAAGTCGTGGCTGACGGTGATGTCCGAGGTGATCCACCAGCGCTTGCCCTGCGGACGATAGACCACGTAAAGGTCGAAGTCCGTCCGGCTGACATCGGGCCGGTCGTCGTCGCCCGCGAACGAGAAGTTGTGGATCAGGGCCGGCGCCACGATCACCTCGCGGCTGAGGAAGCGGACATAGGTCAGGCCCGGCGCCGCCACCCATTTCCCTTCCCCCAGGGCGTCCTCGTCGGCGGTGGGGGCGAAGATCTCGGTGCTAAGCACGAAAGCGTGCCGCGTGTTCGCATGGGGGATCCAGGTGAACTTGGCCGCGAAGTCGCCGAAGCCCGAAACGCTGTCGCCGGTCAGGTCCGACGCGTTGAAGGGCAGGGTCAGCCGCACCGCCGCCTTGCCGCCCGGGAAGGGCTCGGTATAGCGCAGGTTGGTGATGTCGTAGTAGGAATCCGACAGGAAGCGATACTCGTTCGACAGCGAGAGGCTCCGCTGCAGCACCGCGGGGTTGGTGCCCGAGGTGTCCACCTCCTCCTGGACGCCGCCCCCCGATTGCTGGGCCGCGGCGGGACCGGCAAGCCCGGCCGCGACAAGGGCGGCCCCCAGGGGCATGGTCATGAAGCGCATGGAAAGTCCTTTCCTGCTTGGCCGTCCTGAGGGGGAAGGGCCGGGGCGATTGGCGGGCTATTGCGGCGGGACGTAGGGATCCGGGGTGCCCATGGCGATCAGGGGATGCTCGGCCACGCTTTGCTCAAAGGCGGCGACGACCTTCAGCACCGGGCCGATGATCCAGCTGTCGATGGCGACCTTTTCCTTTTCCTCGCGGGGGTTGGTGTAAAGGTTGAACAGAAGCGGGACCCCGAGCTTGAGCGCGGGCGACACCATGGTTTCCTGCTCGTAGAAATGGACCTTGAAGTTGCGCCATTTCACGGTCTGCAGGCGCTCGGCGCACCAGATCGGGATGGCCTCGCGCGCCGAGCGCTCGGTCCCGCCCAGGAAGAAGCCGGACTGGTCCACCCCGTCGATCGGGCGGTCGTGGGGAAGCCCGGCGCCGGTGAGGACGGCCAGCGTGGGAAAGATGTCCGCGCCGTGCACGATCTCGTCGCTGACGCGCCCGGCCGGGATCTTCCCGGGCCAGCGGACCATGAAGGGCGCGCGGATCCCGCCCTCCCAGGCTGTGAAATACTGCGCGCGCCAGGGCCCGGCCCAGCCGTCCCAGGGCTGGACGAATTCCGGCCCGTTGTCACTGGCGAAGATCACCACCGTGTCGTCCCGGATGCCCAGCCGGTCCACCGCGTCCAGCATCTGGCTCACGTTGTGGTCCATCTCGGCCAGCATGTCGGCCCAGTCCCCGTGCCCGGTCCGGCCCGCGACGTCCGGGTTCGGCAGGGTCGGCAGATGCGGCTGGGTCAGCGTCGCATAGGCGAAGAAGGGCTTTCCGGCTTCGGCCTGGTCCTCCATGAAGGCGATGGAACGGCGGGTGATCTCGGCATCCATCAACCGGCGCTCGGCGATGTCATAAACCTTGACCTCGCGACTCGGCTCGCCCTTGTGGCCTTCCATGATCTGCTCGGGGGGCATCACCTCGGGCGACCAGCCTGGGGCCTCGGTCCACAGCGCCTCGTCGGTGGTGCGCGGGATGCCGTACCATTCGTCGACGCCCTGGTCGTTGGGCAGGCGGCCGTTGCTGCTGCCGAGATGCCACTTGCCGTAAAGCGCCGTGGCATAGCCTTGGGCGGAAAGCGCCTCGGCCAGGGTGACTTCCCACTGGGTCAGCCCGTCGGCCACGCCGCCGAAGGGGACGGAATGGGTGCCCGACCGGATCGCGAAACGCCCGGTCAGGATGCTGGACCGGCTGGGCGTGCACTGGGCTTCCATGTTCATGTTGGTCAGGCGCAGCCCCTCGGCGGCAAGCCGGTCCAGACGCGGAGTGGGCGCGCCGCGCGTGGCCCCGCCGCCATAGGCGCCGAGTTCGCCGTAGCCCAGGTTGTCTGCGAGGATGAACAGGATGTTGGGCCGTGCCGCCTGCGCCTGAACGGCCTGCGGGGCCGCCATGCACGCCATTAAGGCGAGCCCCGCGCTGCGGCCGAGACCGGCCAGGTCGGCCAACCTCATGTCTTTCTCCTTTCGTCCTCAGAACGTGCCGGAAATCGACAGATAGACGGCGTCGCCCTCGAAGCGGTTCTTGACCTCGAACTCCGAGGCCCAGCTCAGGGCGATGCTGATGGGGTTTTCCTTGGGGCCCGCCTCGTAGGTGATGATGGGGCCAAGGGCATAGGAACGGCCCCTGAACCCGTCCAGCCGGTCGGCCAGACCCCCCTCGTCGTCCTCGATCTGGTAGAGCATCGAGCCGACCAGGCCCGCCCCGAAGCGTTCGTTGAACTGCTTGATGAGCACGGCGTCCATGTGGAACAGCGTGCCGCTGTGATAATCGGTGTCCGGGTTTTCGGTGTTGAAATCCAGGCCGGCGTTGATCGAGAAATCCAGCCCGCGCGCCGGGTCGAAATAGGTGTAGGCGACCGTCGGAGAGAAGGTCCAGTAATTCATCCCGATGTTGTCGAGGGCGCCTTCCTCCCAGGCCCCGGTGGGCGCGAAGATGTTCAGCCCGGCGGTGAAGAAATGGTGCCCCGAATTCCAGCCGATCTTGGGCGAGATCGAGATGTCGCCGAAATCGGTCTGCGATTGCTCGACGGTCCGCCTGCCGGCGCTGGCTTCGGCCGACAGATACAGCACGGGAAGGGTCAGCCCCAGCTGGAAGGACGCGCCCCCTGCCATCTCGGTCTGCGGCACCCAGAGCGCGGTGTAGTTGGGACCCCCGAAGGTCGCGTCCAGTCCCAGCCGGACCTCGCCCGCGACGGGAACCTCGACATCGCCGCTGATCGAGCCATTGTAGTAGCTCGTCGTCAGGTTCCAATACAGCCCGGGCGGCGGGATCACGGCCGCCTTCGGCAGCGCGAAGGCGCCGGTCACGTAATGGCCCGCGACGGCCTCGGTCGCGTCCGCCTGATGGGGCGAAAGCAGCATCGCTGCTGTCAGGCCGGCGACGATCCTTGTTGTGGACATCCAACTATCCCCCTTGTCCGGTTCTGCCCGGTTCCGCAGGGACCTTTCACAAGGCGATTGCCCGGACCCGGTCCTGAAGCCGCCGCCGTTCTTGCCGCACATGGCAGATTCCCGGCCGCGATGTCCCTGCCATTCACACAGGCGTCAGTAAGGCACTGGAATGAATTTAGCATGTCCCTTTCAGGGGGTGTCTCGGGTGAAACCCGGAGAAAGGCGGAAAATGGTGCAAGCTGAGGCCCCGAGACTTTCATGGGATTGGGAAAAACCGGTTCCCCGCCAAGGAACCCGAGCTGGAAGCGACCTGTCGATATGCCGCTGTCCGTTTCTCAGGGATTCACCCGATTTTTCCCCGGCCGGAAGAATGTGAGTATCCTTCTTGCAAGCAGCCTTGATGGCATTGGCGCGATAGGTCGTGCCTGCCCGGATAGCACGATCCTGAAAAGGAAGCTGAAGATGGCACGGCAATTCCAAGGCAAGGTCGAACTGGATATCCGCGATTCGCAGGCGGATTGGGACGCTTTTCTGGACAACCGCGCGCCGAAGGGCGCGCCCAACGTCCTTGTGATCCTGTTCGACGATATCGGCCAGGCCGCCTGGTCGCCCTATGGCGGGCGCATCGACATGCCCACGTTGGACCGGCTGGCGCAGAACGGCCTGACCTATTCGCAATGGCATACGACGGCCGTCTGTTCGCCCACCCGCTCGTGCTTCCTGACCGGGCGCAACCATCATGCCAACGGCTTCGGCTCGATCGCGGAATGCGCGACGGGCTTTCCCGGGTACAGCGGCCACATCCCGCTCGAGAACGGCACGATGGCCAGCATCCTGCGCGACGCCGGCTGGAGCACGTTCTGGATCGGCAAGAACCACAACGTTCCCGTGGACGCCTTCGGGATGAGCGCCTCGAAGAAGAAATGGCCGCTCGGGCTCGGCTACGACCGCTTCTACGGCTTCATCGGCGGCGAAACGAACCAGTGGTACCCCGAACTGATCGAGGACAACCATTACGTCGACCAGCCCGCCCAGCCCGAGGACGGCTACCATCTGTCCAAGGACCTCGCCGACAAGGCGATCCAGTTCATCCGCGACAGCAAGCAGGTCGATGCCGAGAAGCCGTGGTACATGTGGTTCTGCCCGGGCGCGAACCATGCGCCGCACCACGCGCCGCAGGATTATATCGACAAGTACAAGGGCCGGTTCGACGACGGCTACGAGGCTTATCGCGGCTGGGTGCTGGCCCGCATGATCGAGCGCGGCATCCTGCCCGAAGGAACGGAGCTCACGCCCATCAACCCGATGCCCGCGGATGTCGCGGCCGAAAGCGACATGGTGCGTCCCTGGGCCACGCTTTCGGACGACGAAAAGCGCCTTTTCAGCCGCATGGCCGAAGTCTATGCCGCGCTTTCGGAATACACCGACGCCCAGATCGGCCGGGTGATCGAATATCTCGAGGACTCCGGCCAGCTTGACAACACGCTGATCTTCTACTGCGCCGACAACGGCGCCTCGGGCGAGGGCAGTCCCTCGGGCTCGGTCAACGAGAACCTGTTCTTCAACGGCTTTCCCGACGACGTGGCCCGCAACCTCGAGATGATCGACAAGCTGGGTTCGCCCGCCACCTACAACCACTATCCGACCGGGTGGGCGGTGGCCTTCTCAACCCCCTACAAGATGTTCAAGCGCTATGCCTCGTTTGCCGGCGGCACCTGCGACCCGCTTGTCATCCATTGGCCGAAAGGCATCAGGGCCAAGGGCGAGGTGCGCCACCAGTATCACCATTGCACCGATATCGTCCCGACGATCCTCGAGGCCTGCGGCGTGCCGATGCCCGACGTCATCGACGGCGTGACGCAGGCGCCGCTTGCCGGGGTGTCGATGGTCTACAGCTTCGACGACGCGGGCGCCCCGACCACAAAGGAAACGCAGTATTTCGAGATGCTCGGGACGCGCGGCATCTGGTCGAAGGGCTGGAAGGCGTCCGCTCTGCACGCGCCGGTCCCGTCCGACCAGGGCCATTTCGACAAGGACCGCTGGCAGCTCTTCCACACCGATGAGGATCGGGCCGAGGCGCGCGACCTTGCCGCCGAACACCCCGACAAGCTGAAGGACCTCGTCGATCTCTGGATGGTGGAGGCGAAGAAGAACAACGTCCTGCCGCTCGTGGACCTGGGCGTCGCCGCCATGCACGCGGCCGAATACCACGCGCCCATGCGGGACCGCTATGTCTACTATCCCGGCACGACCGAGGTGCCGGAGGCCTCGTCGGCGCCGACGCTTGGCACTTCCTTCAAGATGCTGGCCGAGGTCGAGTTCACCGGCGACAGCCAGGGTGTGATCGTCGCGCAGGGCTCGCGCTTCGGGGGCTACAGCCTCTTCGTGAAGGGGGGCAAGCTGTTCTACGTCTACAACTTCCTTGGCCTCCCGCCCGAGCAGCGCCTCATCTGCGATGCGCCGAAGCTCGGCAGGCATGTCGTGGGCGTCGAGTTCGTGAAGGAACGCATTTCCGAGCAGCTCGAGACGCTCGGGCAGATGACGCTTTACGTGGACGAGGAGGTGGTGGCCCAGGCGCCGTTCCGCACCATGACGGGGCGCTACGCGCTTTGCGGCGAGGGGCTGTGCATCGGCTACGACGGCGGCGATGCCGTCAGCGGCGAGTACAAGCCGCAGTTCCCCTTCTCGGGAGGCCGGGTGATCCGGGTCGTCTACGACATCGCCGATGACATCTACATCGACGTGGAACGCAAGCTCGCCGCGGCGATGGCGCGGGATTGATCCCACAGGGTGCCGGGGCCGTGGGTTCCGGCACCGTCAGTCGCAACACAGGGGCGGGGGAGATGGCACCGGGCTATGATTTCAGTGGCGACTTTCCGACGGAAGGCACGACGCGGCAGACCTGTGACGACGCCGACTTCTGCCGTGCGCACGAGGCTCGCAAGTCCTTCCTGCCCGCCGTTGCGTTCAGCGCGACCTGCAAGGGCAAACCTGCCTTCGGGGTCGGCTGCGACAAGGGCCTCGCGCTGTCGAAGGGCAGCCCGGCCCAGACCGTGAGCCCTTCGATGCCCGTGGACAGGCGCCACCCGGCCCTTGCGCAGAAAGGGGGTCGCAATGGCTGACGCACCGACAAGGAGCCAACTTCTTGTGGCGCGCATCGCGGTCGCCATCGGGGCCTTCCTGATCCTGCTGGGCCTGGTCCTTTACGGCTTCTCGGCCGAGGTCCACCACCGGATCTGGCGCGACATCGCCGCGCGGCCCGGCGGGCCCATGACCTTCCGCTTCGTCCTGCAGCCCTGCATGGCGGCCCTGGCCGCCTTTCACGACGGGCGGACGGATGCGCGGCTGGGCCGCTCGCCCTACCTGTGGACGATCCTGACCGAACGGGGGCAGGGCGGGGGCCGGTTGCGCGAAGGGGTGATCGCAACCTCGCGGATCATTCTTCTGGGGTTCGCGATGGATGCCATCTACCAGGCGACCGTGCTTGGCACCTTCTATCCGGGCGAGATGCTGCTGATCTCGGTTCTGCTTGCCTTTCTTCCCTACGTGCTTCTGCGCGGGCCTTTCGCCCGTCTGGCCGGCTGGCGCCATCACGACGGCGGCCGCCGCCCGCCTTCTTCCAAAAGCGAAAGGTGAACAGGATGCCTGACGACGTCATCGATCCGCTGCCGCAAAGGCCCGAGCGCACGACAGAGCAGCCGGTGCCCCCGATCCCGGTGGTGGACGAATCCAAGCCCGACCAGGCCTCGGTCCAGTATTCCCACTTCCGCACGAAGCTTTCCACGCACCGGACCGGGCTGTCCGAGCATCGCACCTCGCTGTCGGAATACCGCAGCGACCTGTCGACCCATCGCACGCAGCTTTCCACCCACCGCACGCGGCTTTCGACCAACCGGACCGAGATGTCGATGCGGCGCACCGGCATGTCGTTCCAGCGCACCCGGCTCAGCGCGGATCGCACGCTCATGTCGGTGATCCGCACGTCGCTGTCGCTTATCAGCTTCGGCTTCACGATCTACCAGGTCTTCGACAAGGCGCGGGACGCGGGAATGATCACCCATTCCGGCGCTCCCCGCAATTTCGGCGTCACCCTGGCCTCGCTGGGGATCGTGATGCTGATCATAGGCATCATCTACCACATACAGTTCATGGCGGGCCTGCGCCACGAACGTGGTGCGATGCAGTCCTCGGGCCTTATCCACGCGGAAAGCCACTTCCCCGTTTCCTTTACCCTCGTCACCGCCGTCGTGCTGCTCGTCATCGGCATCTTCGCCGTTGCGAGCATGATCTTCCGGGTCGGGCCCTTCGGCTGACGAGGGCCGACACTTTCACCACGTCCAATCAACCTCTGGGGAGCCGATCATGGCACAGGAACCTCAAGCACGGAACGGCCAGAAGCCGAACGTCCTCATCATCTGGGGCGACGACATCGGCATCATGAACCTCAGCTGCTATTCGAGCGGGCTCATGGGCTACGACACGCCCAATATCGACCGGCTCGCGAACGAGGGGATGCGATTTCTCCATTATTATGGAGAACAGTCCTGCACGGCTGGCCGTTCGGCCTTTCTGACGGGCCAGCACATCATCCGCACGGGGCTGAGCAAGGTGGGCTTTCCAGGCGCCCCCATGGGGATGAGCCAGAAGGACCTGTCCATCGGCGGCATGATGAAGAACCTGGGCTATGCCACCGGGCAGTTCGGCAAGAACCATGTCGGGGACCGCAACGAGTCCCTGCCGACCGTCAACGGCTTCGACGAGTTCTTCGGCAACCTTTACCACCTGAACGCCGAGGAGGAGCCGGAGCTTCCGGATTACCCGAAGGATCCGGAATACCGAAAGAAGTTCGGTCCGCGCGGCGTCCTGAAGTGCAAGGCGACCGACACCGATGACACGACGGAGGATCCGCGTTTCGGCAAGATCGGCAAGCAGACCATCGAGGATACCGGCCCGCTGACGAAGAAGCGGATGGAAACGATCGACGACGAGACTTCAGACGCCGCCATCGACTTCATCGAGCGGCAGAACTCGGAAGGCAAGCCGTTCTTCTGCTGGATGAACACCACCCGCATGCATCTGCGCACCCACGTGCGCGAAGAGCATCGCGGCCAGTACACGCATGGTGACAGCGAATACCTGGACGGCATGATCGAGCATGATGCCGTTGTCGGGAAAATCCTCGACACGCTCGACAGGCTCGGCATCGCCGACAACACGATCGTCATGTATTCGACCGACAACGGTCCCCACATGAACACCTGGCCGGACGCCGCGATGACCTGGTTCCGTTCGGAAAAGAACACGAACTGGGAGGGTGCCTTCCGCGTCCCCTGCCTTGTGCGCTGGCCCGGCAGCATCGAGCCCGGCACGGTCACCAACGAACTGATGTCCCACAACGACTGGTTCCCGACGCTGGCGGCCATCGCGGGCGAACCGGACATCGTCACCAAGCTGAAGGAAGGGTATGTCGCCAACGGGCAGCAATACCAGTTGCACCTGGACGGCTATGATCAGTCCGATTTCCTCCGCAAGGTCAGGGGCACCGCCAACAAGAACAATGGCGAGAAGAGCGCCCGCAGGACCTTCTTTTATTCGGACGACGACGGGCTGCTCGTCTGCATGCGGGACGGCGATTACAAGTACGTCTTCGCCGAGCAGCGGCTTGCCGGCACGATGGGCCTGTGGGCCGAGCCCTTCACCGTTCTGCGCCTTCAGAAGATCTTCAACCTGTTCCAGGACCCGCTCGAGCGTGCCGACATCACCTCGAACACGTACTGGGACTGGAACCTGAACCATGTGGGTGCAGCCTATGGCATGATGGAAAAGGTGTTCGAGTTCGCGGCCTCCTTCAAGGAATTCCCGCCGCGTTCGTTCCCGCCCAGCTTCAACCCGGCCAACGTCCTCGATCATACGCTGAAGGGCATCAAGGCGCTGAACGCGCTGCGGGAAGTGAAGGAAAAGAACATGCTCCCGGCCTCGTCGCCGCTGCACGCAAAGCTCGGACAGCCGCACGACCAGGACGGGCAGTCGAACGATCATCCCGGCGGAGCAAGCCAATGACAGACCCGCGGAAGCCCAACATCCTGGTCATCTGGGGCGATGACATCGGAATCTCGAACCTCAGCTGCTACTCGCACGGGATGATGGGCTACAAGACGCCCAACATCGACCGTCTCGCCCGCGAGGGGATGATGTTCACCGATTCCTACGGCGAGCAGTCCTGCACCGCCGGGCGGTCGTCCTTCATCACCGGACAGAGCGTGTATCGCACCGGTCTTTCCAAGGTCGGCTACCCGGGCGCGCCCGTCGGCATGAGCGAGAAGCTCGTGACCATGGCCGCGCTTCTCAAGGAGCAGGGCTATGCCACCGGGCAGTTCGGCAAGAACCACCTGGGCGACCTCAACCACATGCTGCCCACCAACCACGGCTTCGACGAGTTCTTCGGCAACCTTTACCACCTCAACGCCGAGGAAGAGCCGGAGATGTACGACTATCCGTCCGAGAAGGACTTCCCGGAGTTCCGCAACAACTTCGGTCCGCGCGGCGTCCTGCGCTCCTGGGCGACCGATACCGACGACCCCACCGAGGAGCCGCGCTGGGGCCGCGTCGGAAAGCAGAAGATCGAGGACACCGGCCCGCTCAACCGCAAGCGCATGGAGACCATCGACGACGAGATCGTCGCCGCTGCCATCGACTACATCAAGCGGCAGAACGAGGCCGGGAAGCCGTGGTTCGTGTGGCTGAACACGACCCACATGCACTTCATCACCCACACCAAGCCCGAGAGCCTGCGTCAGGCGGGCCGCTGGCAGTCGCCCTATCATGATACGATGATCGACCACGACAGGAACGTCGGGCAGGTGCTCGACCTCCTCGACGAGCTCGGCATCGCCGAGGACACCTTTGTCCAGTACTCGACCGACAACGGGCCGCACCGCAACTCCTGGCCCGATGCCGCCACCACCCCTTTCCGCAGCGAGAAGAACACCAACTGGGAAGGGGCCTTCCGGGTGCCCATGCTGGTGCGCTGGCCCGGGAAGATAAAGGCGGGATCGGTGTCGAACGAGATCGTGCAGCACCATGACTGGCTGCCCACCTTCCTTGCCATGGTCGGGGCGCCGGAGGTCGTCGATCAACTCAAGCAGGGCTACCAGGCGATCGGGCGGACATACAAGAACCACATCGACGGCTTCAACCTGCTGCCCCACCTGACAGGGCAGGCAGAGAAGGGACCACGGAACTTCTACTTCTACTTCAGCGACGATGGCGACGTGCTCGGCATGCGCTTCGACAATTGGAAGATCGTGTTCATGGAACAGCGCGCGAAGGGCACGATGCAGGTCTGGGCGGAGCCCTTCACCCGGCTGCGGTTGCCCAAGATCTTCAACCTTCGCACGGACCCCTACGAGTTCGCGGACATCACCTCGAACACCTACTACGACTGGTTCATCCACCACGCCTACTTCATCATCGTGGCGCAGGCGGCCGCGGCGAAGTTCGCCGCGACCTTCCGCGACTTCCCGGCGGTCCAGAAGCCCAACAGCTTCACCATCGACGACGCGATGAGGAAGATGAGCGAGGCGGCGGTGGCCGGCGACTGACCCGGGGCGGAGGCGGCGCCCCGCGCGCCGCCTTCGACCATCGCGTGCAACTCTGGGAGGCGAGGATGACGAGGCACGATGTTCGGTCCGCCAGTGCCGCAGATGGATCGCCGCAGGGCCTGGAGGCCCGTGGCCGGCCTCGCGCCGAGACCCCCCGCACGCGCCGTGGCGAGTTCCGGATCAAGGCCGGCCACGCCGCCCGGCGCCTGCCCGACACGGATCTGGAAAGCCGCGCCGTCGAGGGTTGCCCCGGCAGAATGATGGCGGTGAGCATGCGCCCCAAGGGGACACCGACGACCATGCCCGCAAGGGCAGGCATGGTCGTGCCTGTTTGCCGCAGCCGCATCAACGACTTCAACGCATGTGCCATGACATGATGACCGACCACCCTCTTCCTTCTTGGAGAAACGGGCCTGCACGGACCGCCATCCTCGACTTCGTCGCCCGCGTGACCGCCGAGAACGGCCCCGACCACGTGCCACAGCCCGAACGCATCGCCGTCTTCGACAACGACGGCACGCTGTGGTGCGAGCAACCGTATCAGGTGCAGGTGTTCTTCCTGACCGACCGCGTGCGCGAACTGGCCGCCAAGGACCCCGCTTTGGCGGCGCGCCAGCCCTTCAAGGCCTTCCTCGAAGGCGATCACGCGACACTGCACGCCCTGGGCAAGCAGGGCATCCAGGAGCTTTTCTTCGCCACCCACGCCGGCATGACCGAGGACGAGTTTGCCGTGCTGGCGCGGGACTGGCTTGCGCGGGCCAAGCATCCGAAGCTCGGCCGCACCTTTCCCCAGCTCACCTACCAGCCGCAGCTGGAACTTCTCGATTTTCTGCGTGCCAACGGTTTCAAGATCTTCGTGGCCTCGGGTGGCGGCATGGACCTCATCCGGGCCTTTTCCGAGGACACCTATGGCATTCCTCCCGAGCAGATCATCGGATCGAGCATGAAACTGCGCTTCGAGGCCGGCGATGCAGGCGTGTCGATCGTCAAGCTGGGCGAACTCAACAGCTTCGACGACCGCGAGGAGAAGGTCGTCAACATCGGCCTTCACATCGGGCGGCGACCGATCTTCTGTTTCGGGAACTCCGACGGCGATCTCGCCATGTTGCGCTACACGCTTGCAGGGAAGGGAGCGCGCCTGGGGCTTCTTCTTCACCATGACGACGCGGAACGCGAGTTCGCCTATGACCGCGATTTCCCCCTGAGCCCGCTTGTCGAGGCGCTGGAGAAGGCCGACGCCTATGGCATCACCGTGGTTAGCATGCAGAACGCCTGGTCGACCGTATTCCCGGATGCGGCCGCGCCATGATCGAAGGCGGAGAGTGGCTGCGGAACTGGCTGGTCAGCGGGACCGAACTGGCGGTCCTGGCCATCGACTCCATGGCGCTCGTGATCGTTCTGGCCGGTTCCATCCAGGCCTTCGTGGCCGCCTGCCGTTCGATGGCGTTCGGAAGTCACACGGACGCTCAAAGGCGCGAGATCTGGCTGCGCTATGCCCGCGTTCTGGTCGCCGCCCTGACTTTCCAGCTTGCAGCCGATATCATCGAAACCTCGATTGCAGCCGACTGGAAGGGGCTTGCACGGCTCGCAATCCTTGCGGTCATCCGCACGTTCCTCAACTATTTCCTGGAACGCGACCTCAGCGACATCCGCGAACGCCAGTCGGCCGATCCCGAAAGCGCAGCCGGGCCGCCCGTACGCCCTACACTTCCACGATCCGGTTCTTGATCGCGTAGCGGACCAGGTCGGCAGTGTTGTGCAGGCCCAGCTTGCGCATGGCGGCGGCCCGGTGGGTTTCGACCGTTTTCAGGCTGACACCAAGCTGGCCGCAGACATCGCGGTTCGAGCGGCCTTCCGCGATCAGTTGCACCACCCGCCGCTCGCGCGGGGTCAGCGGGTCTTGCTTGCCTTGCCGCCGCCGGTCCAGCAGCGTGTCGAGCAGCTCGGCCGATACCCTGCCCGAGATATAGGCCTCGTGCCGCGCCAGGGCCCGAACGGCGGCGATCAGGTGGTCGTTCGCGTCGCTTTTCAGAAGATAGCCGCGCGCGCCTACGGACAGGACGTCCTCGATGACCTCCTGGCTGTCGTGCAGGGTGAAGATCAGCACCTCGGTGCGCGGCAGTTGCTTGCGGATTTCCCGCGTGGCCTCGACGCCATTGTGCACCGGCATGGCGTAATCGAGGATCACCAGGTCGGGCTTGAGCCTTACCGCGGCCTCGACGGCTTCCTCGCCGTTTCCGACCTCGCCCACGACCTCGAGCCCTGGCTGCGCCTCGAGGACGGCGCGAAGGCCGGTGCGGACGACGTGGTGATCGTCGGCGATAAGGATCCGGGTCACGTCGTACACCTGCCACGCTGTCGCTGGTCTTTCGTCATGATAGGCCCCGCAGCTTTCCTGACCATCGGGCGAAACCCTGAAAATTCGACACTCCCGGGCGTCAGGAAGGGCTGACGGGTCCGGCTTTACTGGACGGCGGCCTCCTCGTCGCGAACCACGCAGCGGAAGCTCAGATGGCTCGTCGAGGTGTCGATCGCCTCGGCATGGCGTGCGGCGGGACGGTAGCGGCGGCAATAATTGGGCGCACACAGATGCGAGCCGCCCTTGATCACCTTGCGCGGGATCCGGATCATCGGCTGCGAGGGGTCATAGCTTCCGTCGATCGCCGCGCCGCGCGGGTCGCGGGGAATGCAGCAGGCCTTTTTCGCATCCGCGGGATGGCGGCTGGAAAACCAGTCCTGCGTCCACTCCCAGGTGTTGCCGATCATGTCGTAGATCCCGTGACCGTTCGGCGGGAAGGCGGTCACGGGCGAGGTGCGCTCGTATCCGTCCAGCGCCAGGTTCTCGACCGGGAAGCGGCCTTGCCAGGTATTGGCCATCTGCCGGCCCTCGGGATAAAGTTCGTCGCCCCAGGCGAATTCCGTGCCCTCAAGCCCGCCGCGGGCGGCGTATTCCCATTCCGCTTCCGTGGGCAGGTCCTTGCCCGACCACCGGGCAAAGGCCAGGGCATCGGCATGGGCCACATGCACCACCGGATGATCGTCAAGCCCGTGGATATGGCTGCCCTTTCCATAGGGGTGGCGCCAGTCCGCGCCGGGCTTCAGCGTCCACCACTGGCTCCAGTTCGTCAGGTCGACGATATCCGGCTTGGGCTCGAATACCAGCGAACCCGCATACAGCATCTGAGGCAGCGCGCCCGGATAGTCGCGGGGGTCAGGCTTCCGCTCGGCCACCGTGACATGGCCGGTGGCCTTCACGAAACGCTTGAACTCGGCGTTGGTGACGGGCGTCGCATCCATCCAGAAGCCGCTGACGGTGACACGATGCGCGGGGGCCTCCTCGGCATAGTGCGCGTCCGATCCCATGGTGAACGTCCCGCCCGGCAGCCGGATCATGCCGCGCAGGGACGGGGCCCTGACATTTGCGCCCTGGCGGGCTGAGACGCTGTCGCGCATGACTGTCCTTTCGCGCTGACCCAACCTGTGCCCGAAGCCTACCGCGGATCGCCCACGACGACATAGACAAGATTGTGGCCCTGGTATTCCGGCCGCAGCCAGGTCGTGCCGCAGTGCTTGTAGGACACGCCGTTCACCGAGACGGTCTGGCAATCCGGCGGCACGCTGGCAACGATGCTGCCGATGGCGATCGCCGCTGCGGCGCCCCACCAGAAATCGTCGTCGTCATGCCAGTATCCGGGCCAGTAGGGGGCCGGAGGCGGTGGCGGGGGCGGC
>NZ_NSJZ01000128.1 GCF_002287065.1 Paracoccus salipaludis | reverse complement strand
CGGGTTCACTGTAATTCGCGTTGCGCCGCCCCGCCTGTGCCGTCAAATCGGCCCGCCCGTGGGGTTTCGCCTCTCAGGGCCCTCTAAGGGGGGAGAGTTATCTATTAGTATGGGTGAGCGAAATCGTGCACCCTTGCTTGCACCCCGTTGCACCGCAACTACGACCCCGATCCCCGGCCGTCCTTCCATATGTGGAACATATCGGCCTTTCTCTTAACTGAATCAGTCACATGGGCTGTTGCCACGGCCCCTTGCTAGCACTGCTAGGACGTGCTAGGATTTTGGCATGTCGTGGAAGCTCATCACCCCCGATCCGAACGCCCCGCACGGCCTTTCGCTGGCACGGGTGAAAGAGCACGCCCGCATCAGTCACGACGACGAAGACCTTGCCATCGACGGGATGCTGTTCGCGGCAATCGAGCACGTCGCGGACCTCACCGGCCGCAGGACATAGGCGACCTGCGCGAGCGGGTGGCATTGCAGCGGTTCGAGACCATCGAGACCGACATGGGCGGCTTCATCGAGGAGTGGGTGACGCAGGCAACTGTCTTCGCCCGCATCG
>NZ_NSJZ01000127.1 GCF_002287065.1 Paracoccus salipaludis | reverse complement strand
AGCACCCCGTTGTCGATGAGGATTTGGCGGGCGCGACGGAACCGAACCAGCGTCCACTCACCGTCCGGCATGGTCAGGCGCATGTCATTGGCGACGATGAGGTTTTGCCGATGGTCGCTGCGCCGCTTGAGCACCATGAACAGCATGAGGGCGTCGGCCCCAAGGGGAAGCACCCGGTCGATGGCATCATGGCTGAGCTGTAGATAGCGGCCGGTCCCGACAAAATACTGGCCTTCGCCAATCTTGCGCTGCGTCCAGTCCAACACGCTTGCGGCGATGGCGCGCACTTCGCTGTCAGTGAAGGGGTGCCCCCCGGTCCGGTCGAAGGTTTCGTTGGCATAGGTGAACCCCACGTCCACCAGGGCCTCGAGGTCGTCAACATAGCGGGCCTGTCCGCGCAGGTATTCCATCAGGGCCTTGTTGCGACCCCCGGCCTTTACCAGCTCGCGCCGCACCGCGTCTTGCACGGCGCCGTCGATGTTGTCGGCGCGTGCGAAGGGTAGGCGCTCGAGGTCGGCCAGCGTGCCCCGAATAAAGCGATAGGCGCCCTTGCTGCCCATTGAC
>NZ_NSJZ01000126.1 GCF_002287065.1 Paracoccus salipaludis | reverse complement strand
GCTTAGAGCAATCTGAAGGCAGTACGTCCGTTTCACGTCGAAGCTTCACTGTGGCAGAGAGAAGTTACTCTGCAAATCGCCTTACAGCTATGGCCGAGGAGTGGCAAAACGTTATATTAAATGCTGACGCCGTTTTGAATGTTCTTAAAGGCAAAAGGGAAGTTTTTGAGCTATCCGAGTTTTGCACAAGTGATTTACTTGAACTGCTCCTAAAACATTACCCAAACGACGCCCAAGGGAAACCTGATGAGCTTTGGCAACTAGTCAACGATGCAATGTCCCGCGATGTTGAGCCCTTCGAGTTAGCGTCCACCTTAATCTCAAGATTGCACCTTATGGGTGCTGTTGAAGTAAAGTACGATCCTGGTTTGTCGTACCAGTTCTTTTTCCAGACGCAAAAACCGCTTCCCACAATCCAACTTGAACAATCTACAAAGGTGAAGATTCATCCGATGCTCCACTCGGCACTAGGGGTCATAAAATAAAATAATTGTAGTTGTTCAATCCAATGGTGCGGCTTCTTCGCCGCCCTTCATAGCCTCGATGATCTGATCCACATGCGCC
>NZ_NSJZ01000125.1 GCF_002287065.1 Paracoccus salipaludis | reverse complement strand
CATTTGCTGCGAGAACAACGCGCCACTTTTTATCAACACTACTAAAGTTCCAATGGACCTCAGTGCCACTAATCTCCGGTGCACTGCCCGGTATAGGTAGAGGCACTGCTTCTATCCTTTCTACAAAAGGATAGACTTTTCGAATGCGGTCCTGAAACTCTACTATATAGCTGTCATCCCTGATGCGCATAATAGAGGGGAATTGAACTTGAGCTATGACGTACGCAATTGGTGCATTAGCGAGCGTCATCCTTTCTGGGATGATTCCAAATAGCGGATCATCTACAGAATTGTTCATTTTGTCCCCTCCTGAGGTCAGGAAACCCGATTCGCGGTGTGAAGTACAGTGTGAAGTGGGAGATTGGTAGCCGCTTAACGTTGATACTTTGGAAAAGGTCCGAACGTTGCCTGATCGTTCACGTAACGGCTCTTGATGGGTCGACTTTGATCAGCCTTTGATCACAGCAAGAACTTGGTCGATGTGCGTCCGCTGCTGCTGCGCGCGCCTGATCATCAGGCTGCGGGTCTTCTCGTTGTGCCGGGTGATCTCGTGTAGTTGATGACCCA
>NZ_NSJZ01000124.1 GCF_002287065.1 Paracoccus salipaludis | reverse complement strand
AGATAACTCTCCCCCCTTAGAGGGCCCTGAGAGGCGAAACCCCACGGGCGGGCCGATTTGACGGCACAGGCGGGGCGGCGCAACGCGAATTACAGTGAACCCGCATTAGCGACGGTCCGAGGGCCAGTTGTGCCTGAGCCAGTCAGCGAACCCGGCGAGGTTGCGGGCGGTCGCGTCCATCTGGTCAACCAGGCGGCGCAGGTCGTCGGCGTGCACGGGAACGAACGGGCCGTCACCCTTGTCATTGTCGAGGAACGGGCCTGCCTCGAGAAGCCCCCGCAACTCGGCCGCCCATTTGCGTTCAACGCCTGCGTAGTCGTCCAGCATGTCGTCTATGGGTTGAATCTTATCCACAGGCGCCGCCGTGCCGCCGCGCCGCGTGGGTATCTTCACAACCGTGCTCATGGTCGCCTCTCGGGCCGCTCAGGTAAGGGCAGGCTAAGGATGGGAAGGTTATCTATTAGTATGGGTGAACGATTTCGCTCACCCTTGCCACGCATAGGTCGCCGGGCCGTGCCACGTCGAAGCCGGGCGGGTCTCTTTCAGCACCCCGTTGTCGATGAGGATTT
>NZ_NSJZ01000123.1 GCF_002287065.1 Paracoccus salipaludis | reverse complement strand
CTCGATGCGCCGAATGTCGGAGAGGCGCATCTCGTGGCGCACGTCCTGGGCCATGCGCCCGCCCGCCGTGGAGATCATCAGATGCATGAGCTTGAGGGCGCGCAGACTTGGCGCGTTCCGCATGTAGACCCCGCGCGCCACCTCGGCGGGCAGCACGGTCTTGGATTGGTCATAGGCCCGATCAGCGGCCACTTGCAGCGTCTTTCCCATAGGTGACTTTGGAAGTGTAAAATTGTCACCTGTCAATGCGCAATATCGGCCCAATATGTCACTCCATCGGCCCAATACGTCACCGCAGCGGCCCAATATGTCACTTATAAATGCGCAATGTCTTGATAACTCTTATGTATTTCCGCCTGAACTATAAGAACTTTAGAACAAGAATGGCGGCACCACTCTCTTGCCCTGTGGATAACTGCTCAGACAGCACCTCCGAGGGGGATCGAAGCGCCCGCTCGGGATGCCGGAAAGGGCTGAGAAACACTCGGCACCCTCGCCCTTCACCCAGACGCAGCCTCGGGTCGAAGAGTACGGCAGCGGCCTCCAGATGCGCACCGGAGTCCTGCACA
>NZ_NSJZ01000122.1 GCF_002287065.1 Paracoccus salipaludis | reverse complement strand
GGCAACGTTCGGACCTTTTCCAAAGTATCAACGTTAAGCGGCTACCAATCTCCCACTTCACACTGTACTTCACACCGCGAATCGGGTTTCCTGACCTCAGGAGGGGACAAAATGAACAATTCTGTAGATGATCCGCTATTTGGAATCATCCCAGAAAGGATGACGCTCGCTAATGCACCAATTGCGTACGTCATAGCTCAAGTTCAATTCCCCTCTATTATGCGCATCAGGGATGACAGCTATATAGTAGAGTTTCAGGACCGCATTCGAAAAGTCTATCCTTTTGTAGAAAGGATAGAAGCAGTGCCTCTACCTATACCGGGCAGTGCACCGGAGATTAGTGGCACTGAGGTCCATTGGAACTTTAGTAGTGTTGATAAAAAGTGGCGCGTTGTTCTCGCAGCAAATGCAATTACGCTAGAGACTAAAGATTACAATGGGCACATCGACTTTATTAAGCGGTTCGGTTTTATCCTGAATGCTCTGGCCGATACGGTTCAGCCGACAGTTATGATCCGAATTGGCTATCGATATATCAATAGGCTTCAAAGTCCGGAAGACCTCTCGAA
>NZ_NSJZ01000121.1 GCF_002287065.1 Paracoccus salipaludis | reverse complement strand
CCCCCCCCGCGAGCCAGTGCAACGGGAGCCCTTCACGCCCCTCCTCGGCCGCGCTCCGTTCCTTGGCGACTGCAACGCGGCCGCGGAGGGGCGTGCCGCGACGTGAGCTGCTCGTTCTGGTGGCTGAGCGGGCGAAGAAGGGGGTGGGTAGGTAGCAGGAAATGATTTGTGTCTACAAAACCCAAAAAGCGAACTCCCTCGCCCCTTCTTGGCCCTCTCTGCGAGGGAGTCCTGACTTCCGCACGGCCTGCCCGTCCCTGCCTCGCCCGTGGCTTGGTCTGTGCAGGACTCCGGTGCGCATCTGGAGGCCGCTGCCGTACTCTTCGACCCGAGGCTGCGTCTGGGTGAAGGGCGAGGGTGCCGAGTGTTTCTCAGCCCTTTCCGGCATCCCGAGCGGGCGCTTCGATCCCCCTCGGAGGTGCTGTCTGAGCAGTTATCCACAGGGCAAGAGAGTGGTGCCGCCATTCTTGTTCTAAAGTTCTTATAGTTCAGGCGGAAATACATAAGAGTTATCAAGACATTGCGCATTTATAAGTGACATATTGGGCCGCTGCGGTGACGTATTGGGCCG
>NZ_NSJZ01000120.1 GCF_002287065.1 Paracoccus salipaludis | reverse complement strand
GTGCGTGTGGGCGGCGGGCTGTTCCGTGCCGACGGCAACATCATCGACATGCTCCGCCGCTGCCTGAGCCTCCTCGATGGCAATGGCAGCGGCGACCGGGGGCTCACCCCAGACCCGCGCGACCCCAAAGGCTAGAAGACCCGCGATCAGCCCAGCAATCATGCCGAGCAGCAAAAGACGTCCCATGTTCCCCTCCCGTCAGTGGCAGGGAAAGCCAAGGAGATGGCGGGCATCATGCACGAATTCATGCACGTACATCCCGTCGAACACCGCAACGGCGCCCTGTTCGGTGCTGACAAAATACAGTGCCAGGAGCGCAATCAGCCCAGCAAAAATGGCCCATGGGGCGATCTCGCGCAGGGGGATCGGAGCTGTGTGAGTGCCGGGGGCGGCAGTGATGTAGGTCATGGCGATCTCCTTCCGGATACGCGTCCGGGGTGAAAGGACTGAAGGCGTGCACGGGGTCTGGCTCCCGCAATATTGGCGGTTACAGTGGCGCGACCGCACCGGAATTTCACCGGCTTTCCCGAGACACGACTATCATGATGACCCTCCGGTCCCGCCACGATACT
>NZ_NSJZ01000119.1 GCF_002287065.1 Paracoccus salipaludis | reverse complement strand
AACAACGGCTTGAGGCTTTCGCGGTCGTGGTGGGCCATGCCCTCGATGCGCCGAATGTCGGAGAGGCGCATCTCGTGGCGCACGTCCTGGGCCATGCGCCCGCCCGCCGTGGAGATCATCAGATGCATGAGCTTGAGGGCGCGCAGACTTGGCGCGTTCCGCATGTAGACCCCGCGCGCCACCTCGGCGGGCAGCACGGTCTTGGATTGGTCATAGGCCCGATCAGCGGCCACTTGCAGCGTCTTTCCCATAGGTGACTTTGGAAGTGTAAAATTGTCACCTGTCAATGCGCAATATCGGCCCAATATGTCACTCCATCGGCCCAATACGTCACCGCAGCGGCCCAATATGTCACTTATAAATGCGCAATGTCTTGATAACTCTTATGTATTTCCGCCTGAACTATAAGAACTTTAGAACAAGAATGGCGGCACCACTCTCTTGCCCTGTGGATAACTGCTCAGACAGCACCTCCGAGGGGGATCGAAGCGCCCGCTCGGGATGCCGGAAAGGGCTGAGAAACACTCGGCACCCTCGCCCTTCACCCAGACGCAGCCTCGGGTCGAAGAGTAC
>NZ_NSJZ01000012.1 GCF_002287065.1 Paracoccus salipaludis | reverse complement strand
GCGGGCGTCGCCGGAACGGGCGCGGCGGGCGGCGGCGCGGCCGGGTCGGGAACGGCCGAGGCCGCGTCGCGCACGGGCTGCAGCGGGTCCCATTTCTCGAACTTGTCGGCGGCGCGGCCCAGGGCATCCAGTCCCATGGCGCGCGGGCTGGTCATCTTCTGCAGGTCGCGCAGGTCCCTGGTCGCCTCCTGGAGGCCCGAGGCCTTGGCCGCGTCCTCCATGGCCGAGGAAAACTCGCGCGCCATGCCCCGCGCCCGGGCCGTGATCCGGCCCAGCGTGTGGAACATCATCGGAAGATCCTTGGGGCCGATGACGATCAGCGCGACCACGCCGATCAGCAGAAGCTCGGTCCAGCCGACATCGAACATGGCTGCCCGGCCGGGTTACAGGCGGTCGGCGTCGCGCGGCGTCACGTCGCGCAGCGCGTCGGCCCGGCGGGCGCGGGCGGCGTCGGCCTCGGCCTGGATGCGGTCGGCCTCGGCGCGGGCCTGGGCGGCGCGCAGTTCCAGGTCGTCGGCGGTGCGCTCGGCGGTGACGGCGGCGCGCTCGGTCGGGGTGTCCACCGTGCGCTCGATCTCGTCGGCGCCGTCGCGGACGCCGCGCTTGAAGGCGGTGATGCCCTTGCCGACCTCGCCCATCAGGGACGAAACCTTGCCCCGGCCGAACAGGACCAGGACGACGATGGCGATCAGCAGAAGCGCCATGGGTGAAGGTGCGTGCATCGTCTCTCTCCGTTGTCGGGCCGATGGCCCCTGCGGCGGATGTCCGCGGACGGCCGCCTGGATGCATATAAGGACAGCGCGACGCCGCCGAAAGTCCTTTCGCAGTCACGGGTTCCGGCGCGTGAACGCCGCACCTGCGCACCCGACGCAAAAATGATGGTCCGGGCTGGCGCTTGGCCCTGGCGCACACAAGATGGGAAGCGAACGCCCCGCGCCCGAGGAGCCCCGCCCCATGAGCGTCGATCCCGCCCGACTGATCTTTCTTTCGCTGCTTGTGCTGGCACTTGGCGGCTTCCTGATTGTCGAGTTCCGGCGCGACGGCGGCGCGGCCCTGCGCGCCGTAGCGGCTTGGGGGCTGATCTTCGTCGCCGTCATCGCCGCCGCCGGCCTGTGGGAGGACATCCGGCGCGACATCGTTCCGCGTCAGGCCGTGGTCAGTTCCACGCGAATCGAGGTGCCGGTCGGTCCCGACGGCCATTACCACCTGACGGCCGAGTTGAACGGCGTCCCGGTGCGCTTCGTCGTGGACACCGGCGCGTCCTCGATCGCGCTGCGGCAGCGCGACGCCGAGCGGGTGGGCATCGACCTGGACCGCCTTGTCTTCGCCGACCGCGCCCGCACCGCGAACGGGCTGGTGCCAACCGCGACCGTGCGGCTGGACAGCGTGGCCATCGGCGAGATCCTGGACCAGAACGTGCCTGCCATCGTGATCCGGGGCGAGGTGGACCGCTCGCTGCTGGGCATGGACTACCTCAGCCGATTCGCCCGCGTCGGGTTCGAGGAAGGCATGCTGGTGCTGGAGCGGTGAGGCCGGCCGGGGGCCAGCCCCCGGACCCCCGGGATATTTGGACAAAGAAGAAAGACCGTCCGGTCGGGCAGGAGCCCGGCGCGGGCGCGTGCAGCCTCAGCGCTTCCTTTCCCAGCGGCCGCCCGCCTCGGACCAGTATTCCGCCGGGACGCCGGCGCCGGTAAGCGTTTTCCACTGGCCGCGCGCGACGTTCAGGGCGCCTTCGTCATTGCCGTCGAAGACGATGCAGACGCGCTGCGCGGCCGTGCATTCGGCCGGTCCCACCTCGGCGCCATCGATGGCGATCAGGCAGTCCGCACCCGCCGCCGTCTGGCCCGCCACCGTCAGCAGCACCGGCTGCATCGCGTCATGCGGACCGCCGGCCAGCCCGTGCGGCAGGAAGCCGTCCCCCTGCCACAGCAGATCGTCCAGCCGCGCCATCCGGGCCGCGTCCATGCCGCGCAGTTCCACACGCCAGCCCGCCGCCCGCGACCTGGCGATCAGCGAGGGCACCAGCGCCTCGGGCGTCGAGCGCGTCAGGTGGTAGAACAGCGCGTTGCCCAAAGCGCGCGGCCTTACTTCGCCTCGAAGCGGTCGCGGATCAGGCGGTCCAGCGTCATCACGCCCCAGCCGGTCGGACCCTTGGGCGCAAGCGTCGTCTCGCCCGGCGGCAGGGTCACGCCCGCGATGTCCAGATGCGCCCAAGGCATGCCCTTGCGGATGAAGCGCTGCAGGAACTGCGCCGCCGTGATCGAGCCCGCGGGCCGGCCGCCCGAGTTCTTCATGTCCGCCAGCCGCGACTTGATGAGGTCGTCGTAGGCGGGTGCCAGCGGCAAGCGCCACAGGCCCTCGCCCGCGGCGTCGGCGGCCTTCAGCAGGTCGCCCGCAAGCCCGTCGTCGTTACTGAAAAGCCCGGCCTTGTCATGGCCCAGCGCGATGATCACGGCGCCTGTCAGGGTGGCGAGGTTCACCATGGCCGCGGGCTGGAAGCGGTCCTGCGCGTACCAGAGCACGTCGGCCAGCACCATGCGGCCCTCGGCGTCGGTGTTCACGACCTCGATGGTGTCGCCCTTCATGGACCGCACGATGTCGCCCGGGCGCTGGGCGCGGCCGTCAGGCATGTTCTCGACCAGACCCACCAGGCCCACGACATTGGCACGCGCGCGGCGCAGCGCCAGCGTCCGCATGACGCCCGCGACGACGCCCGCGCCGCCCATGTCCATGGTCATCTCCTCCATCCCCTGCGCGGGCTTGATCGAGATGCCGCCGGTGTCGAAGACGACGCCCTTGCCCACGATTGCGAAGGGCGCCTGGTCCCCGCCGCCCTGCCAGCGCATGACCACGACCTTGGAGGGGCTTTCCGAGCCCTGCCCCACGGCCAGCAGCGCCCGCATCCCGAGGCGGGTCAGCTCCTCCTCGTCCAGCACCTCGACCTCGAGGCCCAGTTCGCGCATCGCCAGCAGGCGGTCGGCGAAGTCGGTGGTGGTCAGGACGTTGGCGGGCTCGTTCACGAGGTCGCGCGTGAAGAACACGCCCTCGGCCAGCGCGGCGCCGGATTGCGCTTCGCGCGCGCAGGATTCGGGATCGTCGCACAGCACGGTGACGCGGGCCTTTTCCGGCTGGGGCGGTTCGGCGGGCTGGTCCGTCGGCGCGTCGGCGGGCGCAGGCTCGACGGCACCGGCGTCGCTCAGGCGTGCCTCGGGCGCGGTGCCGTGGGTGACGCTCTGCGGCTCGGCGGCGGGAACGTCCTCGGCGGGTTGCGGCTCATCGGCCTGGGGCGCGGACTTGTAGGCCGAGAACTCGTAGCCCCTGAGCGCAAGGCCCAGCGTCAGATCGGCTACCGGGCAGCGTGCCCCGCAGACCACCGTCACCTCGCCCTTGCCCATGCGCGCCCCGATGGCGGCGCCCGCCTTGCGGGCCAGTGCCGCATCCGCGCCGCGCGGCAGGCGGACCAGCTGCACGGCCTCGGCGGAAAGGCCGGCGGGAAAGGCGATCTCCATCGCCGCGCCGGGCTTGACGTCGGCCCAGGCCTTGGCGGCGACCGCGCGGCCCAGCGCCTTGCGCGCGGGTTGCGGCAGGCCCTTGGGCAGCTGCGCGCGCTCGTCCAGCACGAGGACCAGCCGCCCCTCGCGCGCGGACAGGTCGGCATCGGCCAGGGGCTGGAATCGGATTTCGACGGGATGGGTCATCACGCAGGAGCCTTCGGTTCGGAAGCGTCCCCGACCCTAGACCCGCCCCCGCGCCTTGACCAGACGGACCGCGACGGCGGGCCGAAGGGCTTTCCCGGCGGCGGCGGGACGGCTAAGCAGGAAGCCGCGCCGCGCCAGGATGGGACATGACCCGCATCGACCGATACATGCTGTCGCAGTTCCTGACCCAGTTCGGGTTCTTCGCGCTGGTGCTTGTGTCGGTCTACTGGATCAACCGCGCCGTGCGGCTGTTCGAGCAGCTGATCCAGGACGGCCAGACCGCGCTGGTGGTGCTGGAGTTCACGGCCCTGACCCTGCCCGTGGTGATCGCGCTGGTGCTGCCCGTCGCGGCCTTCGCGGCGACGGCCTACGGGACCAACCGGCTGGCCTCGGAATCCGAGCTGACGGTGATGCAGGCGGCGGGGCTGTCGCCCTGGCGGATGGCGCGGCCGGCACTGGTCTTCGGCCTTCTGGTCGCGCTGATGGTGGGGGTTCTGGCGCATGGGCTGGTGCCGATGGCCCGCGCCCGGCTGGCCGAGCGCCAGGCCGACATCGCCGAAAACGTCACCGCCCGCTTCCTGCGCCCGGGCGCCTTCCAGTATCCCTCGGAGGGCGTCACCCTGTTCATCGGCGAGATCGCCCCTGACGGGCGGCTGATCGACCTGTTCCTCGAGGACGCGCGCGACCCGGCCAGCCAGACCATCTACACCGCCGAGGAGGCGCTGGTCCTGCGCACCGAGGCAGGCCCGCGGCTGGCGATGGCACGGGGCATGGTCCAGACGCTCCGCAGCACGCCGGGACTTGAACCGCGGCTGTCCACGACGCGCTTCGCCGACCTCACCTATGACATCGGCGCGCTGTTCCAGGCCAGCGCGCAGGGCGGGCGCGACCTGCGCGACTACTCGACCCTCCGGCTGCTGGATCCCGACCCCGAGATGCTGGCCGCGACCGGTGCCACGCCCGAGCGCGCGCGGGCCGAGGCGCATGAGCGGCTGGCCCAGCCCCTGCTGGCGCCCGTCGGGGCGCTTCTGGGCTTTTCCATGCTGCTGCTGGGAGGCTTCTCGCGCTTCGGCGTCTGGCGGCAGGTGATCTGGGCCGTGGTCGCGCTGCTCTTCGTGCATTTCCTGCAGACCGCCGCCGCCAGCCGCGCGGCCAAGGCGCCCGAAACCTGGCCGCTGCTCTACCTGCCCGCGGTGGCGGGGACCGGGATCGTCGCGGCCACGCTGTGGGCCGCCGCCCGGTCGCGCGGACCGCGCCGGAACGCGGCCCCTTCGGCGGGGGCTCCGGCATGATCCTGCAGCGCTATGTCGCCCGGCGCTTCGTGCGCCAGTTCCTCATGGTCCTCGCCGTCTTCGCGGCGATCCTGTTCCTGATCGACATCATCGAGGAGATCCGCCGCTTCGGGGGCCGCGACATCGGCCTGATCGGCCTTGCGGGCCTGGCCGCGCTGAACATCACCGCAAGCCTTTACGGCATCCTGCCGCTTCTGGCGCTGCTGGCGGGAATCGCGCTGTTCCTGGGCCTGTCGCGCAGTTCGGAAATGGTGGCGATCCGTGCGGCGGGCCGGTCGGGGCTGCGCATCCTCTGGGCGCCCACGATCACGGCCGTGGTGCTGGGCGCGATCCTCGTCAGCGTCATGAACCCGATGGTCGCGGCCACCACCAAGCGCTACGACGAGGCCGCCGCACGGGCGGCGGGCGAGGTGCCGCAGACCGTCTCGCTGGGGCGCGGTGCCGTCTGGCTGCGCCAGGGCGTGCCCGCGCGTGCGGCGGGAACGGGCGAGGACGGCGGCCAGATCGTGATCCGCGCCTCGCGCGCCAGCCCCGACGCGACCACGCTTTACGACGCGACCTTTCTTGTCTTCGACGAAACGCAGGGGCCCGTGCGCCGCATCGTCGCGCAATCGGCCCGGCTGGTGGACGGCGCCTGGGCACTGACCGGAGTCAAGGAATGGCCGCTGGGCGCGGCGAACCCCGAAAGCGCCGCCATGGCGCTGCCCGGCCTGACGCTGCCGACCGAACTGACCGCCGCCCGCATCCGCGACGGCTTCGGCGCGCCCGATGCGGTGCCGATCTGGCAGTTGCCCGATTTCATCAGCGGCCTCGAGCGCGCGGGCTTTTCCGCCCTGCGCCACAAGGTCTGGCTGATGATGGAACTGGCGCGGCCCTTCCTGATGGGCGCGATGGTCATGGTCGCGGCCGTCTTCACCATGCGCCCCATGCGCGGGCGGCGCAGCGGGATGCTGGTGCTGACCGCCTTCATCGCGGGGGTGGCGCTGTTCTTCCTGCGCAACCTGACGCAGGTCCTGGGCGAGGCGGGCGAGGTGCCCCCCGCCTTTGCGGCCTTCACCCCGCCCCTGGTGGCGGCTCTTCTGGCACTGACCGTCCTGCTGCGGCTGGAGGAATGATGACCCGCGCTGCCCTTCCCCCTGCCTGCCGCGCCGCCGCCCTGACGATGGCTGCCGCGCTGGCGCTGGCGGCCCCGGCGGCCGCGCAGTCGCCGGGCGCAGCCCCCCTGACCGACCGTCCCGGCCCGGCGCTGGCCCCCACCGAATCGACCCAGGCCGGCGACCGCCTGGCGGACGGCACCAGCTTCACCCCGCCCCCGGTGGTGATCACCCCCCGCCGCCCGCCCGCGCGCGGCGAGGCACCGCCCGGCCCCGACGACGCGGCCACGCTGCTGGCCGACCATGTCGATCTGTCCGGAAACCAGATCCTGACCGCCTCGGGCGGGGTGGTGGTCTGGTTCCGCGGCGCCCGCCTGATCGCCGAGCGGGTGATCTACGACGGCAATGCCGGGACCCTGGCGATCGAGGGGCCGATCCACCTGACCGAGCCCGGCCTTGCCGGCACCCCCTCCGAGGCCGTGCTGGTCGCCGACGCCGCGCAACTGGACGAGGACCTTCAGGACGGCCTGCTGACCGGCGCGCGGCTGGTCCTTGCGCGCGAACTGCAGTTCGCCGCCGCCGAGGTGCGCCGCACCGGCCAGGGCCGGATGACCACCCTGACCCATGTGGTGGCCTCCTCCTGCCAGGTCTGCGCCGAAGACCCGACCCCCTTGTGGGAGATCCGCGCCCGCCGCATCACCCATGACGCGGAAACCCGGCGCATCCATTTCGACCGCCCGCAGTTCCGCGCCTTCGGCCTGCCCATCGCCACCCTGCCCGCGCTGTCGGCCCCCGATCCCACGGTCGAGCGGATGACGGGCTTCCTGCAGCCGCGCTTCCGCACGACCTCGGGCCTGGGCTTCGGGGTGATGCTGCCTTACTTCATCACGCTGGGCGACAGCGCGGATGTGACCCTGACGCCCTATGTCTCGGCCAGCCGCACGGCCACGCTGGGGCTGCGCTATCGCCAGGCCTTCACCAATGGCGCGGCCGAGATCAACGGCGCGATCAGCGACGACGACCTGGAAGACGGCACCCGCGGCTTTCTGTTCGGCGCGGCCGCCTTCCGGCTGCCCCGCGGCTATCTGTTGGGGTTGCAGGTGCAGACCGCCTCGGACCGGGCCTATCTGCTGGACTACGACATCACCGACGCCGACCGGCTGTGGAGCGGGATGACACTGGACCGCGTGCTGCGCGACCGGCTGCTGGCGGTCCGCGTCGGCCGCTACGAAACCCTGCGCGAGGACGAGGACGAGGCGACCTCGCCCGGCCTCGTGGCCGACGCGCTGTGGGAACGCCGCTTCCGGCCCGCCCTGATCGGCGGAGAAGCGGGGCTGCAGTTTTCCGTCCACGCCCACCAGCGCGATTCCGGGGCCGACATCGCGGGGCGCGACATGGCGCGGGCTTCGGCACGGCTGGACTGGCGGCGCAGCCAGGTTCTGCCGGGCGGATTCGTGGCGGCGGCACAGACGCGCCTGGACGCCGACCTTTACAACATCCGCGACGATAGCCGCTACGACGACTCGGAAGCGCGCGCGATCCCGACCGGCGCGGTGGAGCTGCGCTGGCCCTTGCTTTCGCGGTCCGGCCGCGCCGCGCATCTGCTGGAACCCGCGATGCAGATCGTCTGGTCCCCCGATCTCGACGACGAGGACCGCATCCCGAACGAAGACTCGCAGCTGGTCGAGTTCGACGAAGGCAACCTGTTCGCCCTGGACCGCCTGCCCGGGCGCGATGCCGTGGAAAGCGGCTTGCGGGCAAACCTCGGCGTGACCTGGACGCGCATCGATCCTGCCGGCTGGTCGCTGGGCCTGACCGCAGGCCGCGTGCTGCGCGACGATCCCGACCCGGCCTTCGAACGCTATGGCGAGGTCCTGGCGGGCCGCCAGTCCGACTGGCTGCTGTCGGCCACCTATTCGGGCGCGAACGGGCTTGCCCTCGCCAACCGCGCATTGTTCGACAGCGACATGAATCTCAGCCGGGACGAATTGCGCCTGGGCTGGCTGAAGCCCGGGTTCGAACTGTCGGCGGGCTACCTGTGGATCGATGCGGTGACCGAGGACGGGGAAGACGCCGACGTGTCGGAACTGACCGCCTCGACCGGCTGGCAGGTGGCGCAAGGCTGGCGGGCCACGGCCGAAACGCGCTATGACTTCGACGCCGACCGCGCGCAGAAGGCAGAGCTGGGACTGGAATACCGCAACGAATGCGTGACGGTGGACCTGTCGGTGTCGCGCCGCTTCACCTCGTCGGACACGGTGCGGGCGGATACGGACGTGGGGCTGTCAGTGCGGCTGGGAGGCTTCGGGCGTTCGCGCGACGGCGGCGCGGCCCCGGTGGCGCGGCGGACCTGCCTGCGCTAGGTTGACGCGCAAGAACGAGGATGAGGCGACGATGCGGCGGATGATTCACGCGACGACGATGGCGGTGCTGCTGGCCGCGACGGCCCTGCCCGCGCTGACGCAGGCCGGGCCGCTGTCACCCGTCGCCTATGTCAACAACTCGGCCGTGACGCAGTACGAACTGGACCAGCGCGTCCGCTTTCTTGAAATCCTGCGCGCGCCCGACGCCAACCGCGAAGCCGCGCTGCAGGCGCTGATCGACGACCGGCTGAAGCTGCAGGCCGCCAAGCAGATGGGCATCGCCGTCACCGACGAGGGGCTGGAACAGGGCCTGGCCGAGTTCGCAGGCCGCGCGAGCCTCAGCATCGAGGCCTTCACCGAGGCCTTGGCCCGCGAGGGCGTGGACCGGCAGGCCTACCGCGACTTCGTCCGCGCGGGCGTCGCCTGGCGCGAGGTCGTCCGTCAGCGGATCGTCCCCACCATCAGCGTCAGCGACCGCGAGGTCGAGCAGGAACTGACGCGCGAGATCGAGACCCCGATCGTCACCCAGGTGCTGCTGTCCGAACTGGTGATTCCCGCACCACCCGGCCAGGAACAGGCGGCGCTGGCGCTGGGCGAGCGGCTGGCCGCGACCGTGACCAGCGGCGGCCAGTTCGCCGCCGCGGCGCGGCAGTATTCCGCCGTGCCCTCGGCGGCGCAGGGCGGGCAGATCCCCTGGACGCCGCTGGAAAACCTTGCCCCCGGCCTGCGCAACATCGTTCTCAGCCTGCAGCCCGGCTCGATCAGCCAGCCGCTGGCCGTGCCGGGCGCGGTGGTGCTGTTCTTCCTGCGCGACACCCGGGGCCGCCTGCGCACGGGCGCCGAGGCGCAAACGGTGGACTACGTGGAACTCGCGCTGCCTTCGGCGGCGGAAGGCGCGCGCATCCTGTCGGTCGCCGACAGCTGCGAGACGGTCTATGTCGAGGCGAACCGCATCGCGGGCGACGTGATCCGGCGCCAGACGCAGCCGCTGGATGCGGTGCCCCTGGACGTGGCGCAGCGGATCGCCTCGCTGGACCCCAACGAAGGGACGATCATCGACTATGGCGCGGGGGCGCGGCTGGTGATGCTGTGCGACCGCACGCCCTCGCTGATCGCGGACACGACGCCCTCGACCACGCTGCCCGGCCTTCCCGTGCCCGAGCGGCGCCAGGAAGCCCCGGCCGCAGGTGCCGCCGAGGCCCCGAACGCGCAGAACGCCGCCGCGGACGCGGCTCAGGCCGCAGGCGTCGCCGAGGCGGGCGACCCGCCGCTCCGCTCGCGCGAGGACGTGCGGGCGGTGATCTTCAACCGCAAGGCCACGCTCGCCGCCGACGCCTACCTGGCCGAGCTGCGCGCCGACGCGCTGATGCGGCGGCCGTGACCGTCCGCCCGTGACCGCGCCCCTGATCCTGACCTGCGGCGAGCCCGGCGGCATCGGACCCGAGCTCGCCGCCCGCGCGCTTGAGGCAGGCGTGCCCTTCGTGTGGCTGGGCGACCCGCGCCACCTGCCCGAGGGCACCGCCTGGGCCGAGGTCGCAACGCCCCGCCACCCCGCACCTCCGGGCACCCTGCCAGTCCTGCGCCATGACTTCGCCGCCCCCGCCACGCCCGGCCGGCCCGACCCGGCCAACGCGCAGGGCGTCATCGACGTGATCGCCCGGGCGGTGGGCATGGCGATGCGGGGCGAGGCCGGGGGCATCTGCACCCTGCCGATCAGCAAGCAGGCCCTGAAGGAAGGCGCGGGCTTCGCCTTCCCCGGCCACACCGAGTATCTCGCGCATCTCGCGGGCGGGGCCGAGGTCGTGATGATGCTCGCCTCGACCACTGTCGAGCCACCCTGCCGCGTCGTGCCCGCCACCATCCACATCGCGCTTGAGGATGTGCCCCGGGCGCTGACGCCCGAGCTGATGGAGCGCACGATCCGCATCACCCATGCCGGGCTGATCCGCGACTTCGGCATCGCTGCGCCACGCATCGCGGTGGCGGGCCTCAACCCCCATGCGGGCGAGGGTGGCGCGATGGGGCGGCAGGAACTCGACTGGATCGCCCCCCTCTGCCGGCGCCTCGCCGCCGGGGGACTGGCCGTCACCGGCCCCCTGCCCGCCGACACCATGTTCCACGCCCCGGCCCGCGCCCGCTACGACGCGGCGGTGGCCTGCTACCACGACCAGGGGCTGATCCCGATCAAGACGCTGGACTTCGCGGGCGGCGTGAACGTCACGCTGGGCCTGCCCTTCGTGCGCACCTCTCCCGACCACGGCACCGCCTTCGACATCGCGGGCCGGGGCCGGGCCGATCCCTCAAGCACCATCGCCGCGCTGCGCATGGCGTGGGACATGGCGCGGAAGCGGGCAGCGGCATGAGGCTTCTTTCTGACCCGAATACCCTGCGGGGGTGCGGGGGCGCAAAGCCCCCGCTGGCGGCCGCATGAGCGCGATCGACGGCCTGCCCCCCTTGCGCGACGTCATCGCCCGCCACGACCTGCGCGCGAAGAAGCAGCTTGGACAGAACTTCCTGCTGGACCTGAACCTCACCGCCCGCATCGCCCGTGCGGCGGGCGACCTGACGCAATGCGACGTGATCGAGGTGGGCCCCGGTCCCGGCGGCCTCACGCGCGGGCTGCTGGCCGAAGGCGCCCGGCACGTGCTGGCGATCGAGAAGGACGCCCGCGCCATTCCCGCGCTGCAGGAGATCGCCGAAGCCTATCCCGGCCGCCTGACGGTGATCCACGGCGATGCGCTGGAAATCGACCCGCTGGCCCATGTCACGCCCCCGGTCCGCATCGCGGCGAACCTGCCCTACAACATCGGGACGGAACTGCTGGTCGGCTGGCTGACGCCGCCCGAATGGCCGCCCTTCTGGCAGTCCCTGACGCTGATGTTCCAGAAGGAGGTCGCGCAGCGCATCGTGGCGAAGCCCGGCGGCAAGGACTACGGCCGGCTCGCGATCCTTGCCCAATGGCGCTGCGAGGCCAGGATCGTCCTGACCCTGCCGCCGCAGGCCTTCGTGCCCGCGCCCAAGGTGGAATCGGCGGTGGTGCACCTGACCGCCCTGCCCGAGCCCCGCTTTCCGGCCGATCCGAAGCTGCTGGAAGAAATCACCCGCGCCGCCTTCAACCAGCGCCGCAAGATGCTGCGCGCCTCGCTGCGCGGCCTGCATCCGCAGATCGAGACGCTGCTGGCCGAGGCGGGCATCCCGCCCACCGCCCGCGCGGAAGAAATCGACCTGGAACGCTTCTGCGCCCTGGCCCGTGCGCTGGCCGCGGCACTAGCGGGCGCATCCACCTGACCGGAAACGGCGCAAGATCAAGGTCTATCGCCGGGGCATCCACCCCGACCCAGCGCAGGCCAGATAGGAGCGCTGGCGCTTCGGGCTGATCAAGGAGCGGCGCAGAGCAGGGCCTGCCGGATACCCGATCCGGCAAGGCTGATCCTTCCGCAGCGCAGGCGAAAGGGGGCGTATCCCGCCCCTCCGGCTTACTCGTCCGCGGCCGTCTCGGGGGCCTGCGGCGCGGCCTCGCCCTCGTCGGCGGCCTTGCGTCGGCGCTGGGGCGCGCGGCGCGGCGCGGCGCCTGCCGCCCGGGGCTTGCGGGCGCGGGGCGCTGCGGCCTCGGTTTCGGGTGCCTCGGCCCGGTTCTCGGGCGTTTCCACCGGGGCCGCGTCCTCGCCGCCCTGAGCTTCGGGCAGGCCCGACAGGGGCGCCTGCAGGAACTCGGGGAAGCCGGGCTGCTCGCCACCTGCGGTGTCTGCTTGCGCCTCGGCAAAAGCCGGAGCCTCGACCGGCGCGGCCTCGACGGCCGGAGCCTCGGCGGGCGCGGCATCCGCCGTCACGGGCTCGGCCGCGACGCGTTCCTCGGCGCGGTTGTCCTCGCGTTCCTCGCGCCGCTCCGGGCGATTGTCGCGCTCGTCGCGGCGGTTCTGACGGTTGTCGTTCTGGCGGCCTTCGCCGCGATCGTCGCGGCGGCCGTCGTTCCGGCCCTCGGCGCGACCCTCGGGGCGGGGCTCGTTGCGCCCCTCGCCGCGGCCGTCAGCCCGCCCTTCGTTGCGGTTCTCGCCGCGGTCGTCGCGGCGTTCGCCCTGCTGGTGGCCGCCGTTGTAGGGATGGCCGTTGCGCTCCTCGCGGTTCTCGAAGCCGCCGGGCTGCTGACCGCCGAACTGGGCCTGGCGCTCGGCCTGCTCGCGCTGCGCCTCGCCCAGCATCCGGGTGTAGTGCTCGGCATGCTGCAGGAAGCTCTGCTCGGCCACGCGGTCGCCCGAAAGCTGCGCGTCGCGGGCAAGCGCGAGGTATTTCTCGATGATCTGCTGGGGCGTGCCGCGGACCTTGCCCTCGGGTCCCGAGCTGTCGAAGACGCGGTTGACGATGTTGCCAAGCGACCGCGGATTGTTGCGGGACTTGTTGCGCGAACGGGACTTGGAGGATCTCATCGTGCCAATGTTCATGGTCCGGCGCAGATGCGCCTGGATGCGGTTGGGGTCGCCATCCTGCGGCAAGGGCCGGGCAAGTGGCCCGGCATTTCGCGGAACGCTCCGGCAACGCTGTGTGCGGATGACCCGTGCGGGGCGTCATGCCCCTGTCACGCGGTCTGCTAACCATGCAGCCCCGGCCAAGGCAAGCGGAATCGGCAGATGTTCAATACAGATTGAACAAAAATCGACCAGTCAGGCTGTCCGCCGGGACAGGACCACCCGGTCGCGTCCGTCGAGATCGGGGCGGATGGCGATCTCCTGCAGCCCTTGCCGCTCGAACAGCGCAGACACTGCCGCGCCCTGCGTCGGGCCGATCTCGACCGCGAGCCAGCCACCCGGCGCCAGATGCGCCACAGCGCCCGCCGCGATCGCGCGATAGGCGCCCAGCCCGTCGCCCTCGTCCGTCAGCGCGCCGCGCGGCTCCCAGTCTCGCACCTCGGGGGACAGCCCCGACATCTCGTCTGCCGCGATGTAGGGCGGGTTCGAGACGATCAGGTCGAAGCGGCCTTCGACGGCGGAGAACCAGTCCGAGTGCCGGAAGTCGGCCCCGATCCCCAGCATGGCGGCGTTCCCGCGCGCCACCTCCAGCGCGGCCTTGGACAGATCGACGCCCAGCCCGCGCGCGCCGGGCCGCTCGGCCAGCACCGAAAGAAGGATCGCGCCGGTCCCGGTGCCCAGATCCAGCACCGTGCGCCAGGGCAGCTCCAGCGCCGCCGCCACCAGCGTTTCCGTCTCGGGCCGGGGGTCAAGCGTGTCGCGGGTGACGCGGAAGCGGTGCTTCCAGAAGTCGCGGAAGCCGAGGATCTGGCTGACCGGCTGGCGGTCCAGCCGCGCATCCACCGCCGCCTGGAAGCGGGCGGCGGCCTCGGGCGGCAGGGGCCGGGCCAGCGCGTCGCGCAGGGCATGGCGCGGCACCTCCAGCACATGGGCCATCAGCGCCAGCGCGTCGCCCGCCGCATTGCCGATCCCCGCCCTGGCCAGCCGGGCGGTCGCCTCGGCCAGCACGGCGCGGGCCTCGCTCATCCTTCGGCCTCGGCCAGCCGGGCGGCCTGGTCGTGGGCCACCAGCGCGTCGATGATCTCGGACAGATCGCCGCCCATGACCCGGTCCAGCGCGTAAAGGGTCAGGTTGATCCGGTGGTCCGTCACGCGGCCCTGCGGAAAGTTGTAGGTGCGGATGCGCTCGCTGCGGTCGCCGGAACCCACCTGCGACCTGCGGTCGGCGGCGCGCTCGGCGTCCGCACGCGAGCGCTCCATGTCGTAAAGACGCGCCCGCAGCACGGCCATGGCATTCGCGCGGTTCTGGTGCTGCGACTTTTCCGAACTCGTCACCACGATGCCGGTCGGCAGGTGCGTGATCCGCACGGCCGAGTCGGTGGTGTTGACGTGCTGCCCGCCCGCCCCGGACGACCGCATGGTGTCGATGCGGATGTCGGCGGCGGGAATGTCGATGTCCACCTCCTCGGCCTCGGGCAGCACCGCCACGGTCGCGGCCGAGGTGTGGATGCGCCCGCCCGATTCCGTTTCGGGCACCCGCTGGACCCGGTGCACGCCGGATTCGTATTTCAGCCGCGCAAAGACCCCCTCGCCCGCGATATGGGCTACGGCTTCCTTGACCCCGCCCAGTTCGGATTCGCCCAACTCGAGCAGGCGGAAGTCCCAGCCCTGCTGTTCCGCGTGGCGCTGGTACATCCGCAGCAGGTCGCCCGCGAACAGCGCGGCCTCGTCGCCCCCGGTGCCGGGGCGGATTTCCAGGATCGCGGGGCGGGCGTCTGCCGCGTCCTTCGGCAGCAGGGCCAGCCGCAGGGCCTGCTCCAGCTCGGGCATCCGGGCGCGCAGGCGGGAAATCTCGTCCTCGGCCAGTTCGCGCATGTCGGGATCGGCCAGCATCGCCTGCGCCTCGGCCAGTCCCGCCTGGGCCGCGCGCCATTCCATGATCTGCGCGACGACGGGACCAAGCTCGGAATACTCGCGGCTGACGCGCGCGATCTCGTCCGGCGCGGGGCCCGCGTTCAGCCGCGCCTCGAGATAGTCGAAGCGTTGCACGATCTGGTCGAGGCGGTCGGCGGGCAGCATGTCCGCGCCATAGACCCCGCGCCGCCGCGCGGCAAGGCCGGGAACAAGGCGGAACGGTTTGATCTGCATCAGGGAACGGTCAGGTTCCCGGTGCGATAGTACGGTGACGCGCGGAACCTGCATCAAGCGAAGGAAGCCATGATGACCTACCGTCCCCTTATGTACCTGACCACGGCGCTGGTTCTTCTGGCCCCGACCGCTTACGCCCAGGATGCCGCCGCGCCCCAGGTGGTCGAGCAGGAGCAAGGCCTGCAGCAGCCCCCCGCGGGCGACCCGGCCAGCGAAGCGACCGCCGGGGGCGAGGCGGCCCCGGCCGGGGGCTCGGCCGAGGAGATCGCCGCCGAAACGGGTGTCGAGCCGCCGGCGGATGGCGCCGTGGCCAACCCCGAAGCGACCGCCGAAGCGGCCGGAGAGCCGGACTCGCCCGACGCCGAGCTGCGGGCGCAGGCGGCCGAACTGTTCGAGGACATCCCCCGCGCGGCCGAGCCGCCCAGCGGCCGTCCCGTGACCCGCGCCAAGGTGGACCTGGGCGCGATGCTGTTCTTCGATCCGCGCATGTCGGTGTCGGGCGTCTTTTCCTGCCAGTCCTGCCACAACATCGGCATCGGCGGGACCGACCAGCTTGAAACCTCGATCGGCCATGGCTGGCAGCAGGGGCCGCGCAACTCGCCCACCATGCTGAACGCCGTGTTCAACGCCGCCCAGTTCTGGGACGGCCGGGCCGAGGACCTGGCCGAGCAGGCCAAGGGGCCGGTGCAGGCGGGCGTCGAGATGAACAACACCCCCGAGAACCTGATCGCCACGCTGGAATCGATGCCGGGCTATGTCGAGGCCTTCAAGGCCGCCTTCCCCGGCGAGGAGAACCCGGTCACCTTTGACAACTTCGCGCTGGCGATCGAGGCCTTCGAAACCACGCTCGTCACCCCGAACTCGCGGTTCGACCAGTGGCTGATGGGCATGGACGGCGCCATGACCGAGCAGGAGAAGCGCGGGCTTGCCGCCTACATGGACGCGGGCTGCTCGACCTGCCACGCGGGCGTGAACTTCGGCGGGCAGGAATACTATCCCTTCGGCCTGGTCGAGGCGCCCGATCCCGAGGTGCGCCCCGAGGGCGACGTCGGCCGCTACCAGATCACCCAGACGGAAGAGGACCAGTATGTCTTCCGCGCCGCGCCCCTGCGCAACGTGGCCCTGACCGCGCCCTATTTCCATTCGGGGCAGGTCTGGGATCTCGAGGAAGCCGTGCGGATCATGGCGAACGCCCAGCTGGGGACCGAACTGGCCGAAGAACAGGCCCAGGACATCACGGCCTTCCTGGGAACGCTGACGGGCGAGCAGCCGCAGGTCATCCACCCGACGCTGCCGGTGCGCACCGGCAGCACGCCCCTGCCCGCGCCGATCCAGCAGGACGTGGGCGAAGGAAAGGCCGCCGACTGAAGCCGCAGAAGCAAACGGAAAAGGGGCTGCCCGCGGGCAGCCCCTTCTTCGTTGCGCGGGAGGAAGGCTCAGCCCTTGATGGCTTCGGCCGAGATCGTGATCTCCATCTCGTCGGACACGGCGGGGGCAAGCGCGCCGAGGTTGAAGTCGCTGCGCTTGATCTCGCCCTCGGCCTTGAAGCCCACGGCCGGCTTCTGCGTCATCGGATGGGCGGCCGCCTTGCGCAGTTCCACTTCCAGCGTGACGGGGACCGTCACGCCGTTCAGCGTCAGGTCGCCCGTCACCTTGGCCTCGTCGTCGTCCTCCACCTCGACCTTGGTCGAGCGGAAGGTCACCTGCGTGTCGGGCGAGGCGCCGTTCAGGAACTTGTCGCCGAAGATGTGCTCGTCCAGCGTGGCATCGACCGTGCTGACGGCCGACAGCGGGAAGCTGGCCTCGACGGTCGAGTTCGCGGGATTGGCGGCATCCAGCGTGACCGAGCCGGTGACGCCGTTGATCATGCCGTGGCTGATCGAAAAGCCCAGATGGTCATAGGAAAACACGATCTGGCTGTGGCCGGGATCGATCACATAGGTGCCGCTGAGCCCGCCGCCCTCGGCCGGGGCGGCCGTCTCGGCCGCGGCCTGCGCGGCGGGCTCGGGCGCGGCCGGCGCCTGCTGCGCATCGGGCGCGGTCTGCGCGACCGCGGGCGCCGCCAGCAGGGCGGACAGGGCGATAAGGGAGAGGGTCCGGCTCATGAAGGCTCCTTTCAGGGTGATGGTCCGCCGATGGTGTCCGGTGAACTTGCAAAAGCAATGGACGTTCCGCCGGATGATGCCGATGTGATCGCCGGGCGAATCCGCTTGCACGGACGCGCTTTTCCCCTATAAGGCCCCATTCCTTTCCGCAGTTTTGCGAAACCGGCGCAGCCTCTCGTGGCGGGGCGCGGAAGGGATTGACCCGCCTATGAAGCGCGCCCGAGACGAAAGGGTATGCCATGCCGCTTTACGAGCATGTGCTGATCGCCCGCCAGGACCTGTCGAACGCGCAGGCCGAAGGGCTGATCGAACATTTCTCGACCGTGCTGGCCGACAACGGCGGAACGGTCAAGGAAAGCGAATACTGGGGCGTGCGCACGCTCGCCTACAAGATCAACAAGAACCGCAAGGGCCATTATGCCTTCCTGCGTTCGGACGCGCCCTCGGCCGCCGTGCAGGAAATGGAACGCCTGGCCCGCCTGCACGACGACGTGATGCGCGTCCTGACCGTGCGCGTGGACGAGCATGCCGAAGGCCCCTCGGTCCAGATGCAGCGCCGCGACGACCGCGATCGCGGTGACCGTGGCGACCGTGGTGACCGCCGCGACGGCGAGCGTGGCGAGCGCCGCGACGGCGACCGCCGCGATGGCGACCGGGGTGGCGAGCGCCGCTTCGACCGCGCCGAAGGCCGTGGCGACGACCGTGGCGACCGCGAGCAGCGCGCCCCCCGCGCCGACCGTTTCTGATCGTAGAGGAGCGACATCATGGCGACCAAACCGTTTTTCCGCCGCCGCAAGGTCGATCCGTTCGGGGGCGACAACGCGCCCGCGATCGACTACAAGGACACCCGCCTGCTGCAGCGCTACATCAGCGAGCGCGGCAAGATCGTGCCGTCGCGGATCACCGCCGTTTCGGCCAAGAACCAGCGCAAGCTGGCGCAGGCCATCAAGCGCGCGCGCTTCCTGGCGCTGCTGCCCTACGCCGTGAAGTGAGGAACTGACGATGCAAGTCATTCTGCTGGAACGCGTGGCCAAGCTGGGCCAGATGGGCGAGGTGGTGAAGGTCAAGGAAGGCTTCGCCCGCAACTATCTGCTGCCGCAGGGCAAGGCGATGCGCGCGTCCGACGCCAACATCGCCGCCTTCGAGGCGAAGAAGGCCGACCTGGCCGCCCGCAACGACGAGACGCGGACCGAGGCGCAGCGCGTGGCCGAGACGCTGGACGGGGCGACCTTTGTCGTCATCCGCTCGGCCTCTGACGCCGGCGCGCTCTACGGCTCGGTCACGCCGCGCGACATCGCGGACGCCGCCATTGCCGACGGCTTCCAGGTCGAGCGCCGCCAGGTCGTGCTGACCGCTCCGATCAAGGAGCTGGGCCTGCACGAGGTGTCGGTCCACCTGCATCCCGAGGTCGAGGCGAAGATCACCCTGAACGTCGCCCGTTCGGCCGAGGAAGCCGAACTGCAGGCGTCGGGCCGCTCGATCCAGGATCTGGCCGCCGAGGAAGACGCCGCCGCCGAATTCGAGATCGCCGAACTGTTCGACGACATCGGCTCGGCCGGCCGCGACGACGACGAGGGCGGCCGCGCCTGAGCGCAGCCCCTTCCCTCGTGACCCCATCGAAACCGCGCCGCATCCCGGCGCGGTTTTTTCATGCCCGGATGTTTCCCGCCGCGAGCGGCCGGAACATCCCCGCCCTGACACGGGTTGGTCTTTCGAACCCCCATGCGGAGGCCGTGATGAGCACCCACCCCACCATCCTGGGCGAAATGGTCAAGCAGCAGGCGCTTGGCGAAGACGAGAAAACCTCGCTGGATGTCGAACGCGACCTCGGGCTGCCCGTCGACGCTGCCAAGGATCAGGACGCCGCCGACACCTCGCGCCCGGCCCTGCTGGACGACGAACGCCAGCCCGGCGAGCGCAGGCAGCGCATCCAGTCCGAGTGACGACGCCCGGCACCGCCGGGGGGAACGATCCAGCCCGCGCGGGTGTTGGTCGAGCAATTCACCGGATTGCCGCAAGCGTGGCAGCAGCAAGGAAAAACCGTCATGGCCGACACCGATCACCTGCCGTCGAACAGCTACATTCCCGAAAGTGGCGGACTGGGCCGCCCGGTTGATCGTAGTCAGGAAACCTACCAGCCCTCGGGTCACGCCTCGCGCCCGATTCCGCCGCACGGGGATGTCTCGCCCCGCGGTGGACGGACGTGGCCGCGGCCTTCCATGACGTCGCGGGTGCTGGTCTATGGCGGCATGGGGATTGCTGCGGCGGCGGCCACGGCGGGCGCCATTCTCGCGGCGCGGAAGGTGGCCGATCTCGTGACCGGCAACGACGAACTGGACCGCGACGCCGACGACGCGGCCGAGCGGGCCCGCACCCGGGTCTATGACGAGGCACATGGCCGCTATGCCGCGCCCCGCATGGCCGCGATGCCGGAGCATGAGCGCGAGGCGATGCGCGCCCGTGCCCGCGCCCGGATGCGCCAGGACGATGCCGAGCGCGAGCGCCTGCGCGCGGACGCCAAGGCGGGCCGCCGCGAGGATCGTCAGCCCCGCCGTCCGCATGACGAGGGACGGCACCGCCCGCGCCCGGGACGCGGCTTCCAGCCGATGAGCTTCATCGACGACGTGGAACAGACCGCCCAGCGCCTGACCCGGACGGTGAACGAGGTTGCGGGCAGCATCGGCTCGGCCGTCGCGGCCTTCCGCTCGGTCGCCTCGCAGGCGCAGGGCGTCATGCACGAATTCGGCGACGCCGCGAACCAGGTCCGCAGCTTCCTGGGTACGGCCGCGGGCGAGAGCGGTCAGGGGACCCGCAGCGCCCCCCGCCACGATCCCTATCGCCGCCCGTCCCGCAGCGACGTGGTGGACCTGCGCGACCCCGCGGACAGCGCCGGGGGCGGCTCGGACACGGCCCTTGGCGATGCCGACGGCGGGCGCACCCACCGGCTTTGACCGCAGCACCCCGGGGGCGCCCGGTGCCTCCCCTTCCCCTGATGCGGCCGCGCCCCCGACTGGCGCGGCCTTTTCCGACCAGAGGCTGACATGACCAATCCGAAACCCGACGTCTTCGAGGCCTTGTTCGATCCGCTTCCCGAGGGTTGGCGGGAACGCAAGGGATTGCCGCCCCAGCCCGGAGACGACCGGGAAAAGCCGGCGGAACAGCCCCGGGGACGCGAATCCGCGGCCTCGGCCGCCAAGACCGCCGAGGCGAACGCCGCCCCGCCTCCGCGCAGGCCCGGCGCGCCGGAAAGCCCGTGGCAGCTCAGCCGCCAGAGCTGGATCGAGGTCGCCAAGCGCACGGTCCAGGAATTCACCGCCGACCGCGTGACCTCGGTCGCGGGCGGGGTCACCTTCTTTGCGCTTCTGGCGCTGTTCCCGGCAATCACCGCGCTTGTGTCGATCTACGGCATGGTGGCGGACCCCGCGACCATCGGGGAGCACCTGTCGCTGCTCGAGAACATCCTGCCGCAAAGCGCGCTTGAACTGATCGCGGGCCAGGTCACGGCGATTGCCTCGGCGCCCAAGACCTCGCTGTCGATCGCGGGGATCGTGGCGATCCTGGTGGCGCTGTGGTCGGCCAACGGAGGCATGAAGGCGCTGATCGAGGCGCTGAACATCGCCTGGTTCGAAACCGAGAAGCGCGGCTTCATCAAGCTGAACCTGCTGTCGCTGGCACTGACGCTCAGCGCGATCGTGGGGGTCATCGTGATGATCGGCCTGGTGGCCATCCTGCCCGTGCTGATGAGGACCCTGCTGGCGGGCAGCCGCATCGAGGGCATCCTGAACTGGCTGCGCTGGCCCTTGCTGGCAGGGATGCTGATCCTGGGGCTGGCCGTGATCTACCGCTTCGGTCCCAGCAAGGACGATCCCAAGTGGCAGTGGATCTCGCCCGGCGCGGTGCTGGCGACGCTGGGGCTGCTGATCGCCTCGATCCTGTTTTCCTGGTATACGGCGAACTTTGCCAACTACAACGAGACCTACGGCTCGCTGGGGGCTGCGGTTGCCACGATGATGTGGTTGTGGATCGCGGCCATCGTGGTGCTGATGGGTGCCGAGGTGAATTCCGAGGTCGAGCGCCAGATCAAGATCGAGAACGGCGTGGCGCCCAAGTCGCGCGAAGACCTGGACCGCGCATGAAGAAGGCCGCCCCGAGGGGCGGCCCTTTTTTCGAACCGGAAGGACGGGATCAGACCTCGTCCAGCGTTTCCAGTGCCTTTTCCAGTTCTTCCTTGGTCACGGCGCGGTCGGTGACCTTGGCGCCCGAGATGATGTGATCCACCACCTTGTCTTCGAAGATCGGGGCGCGCAGCTGCTGCTGGGCGGCCTCGTTCTGCTGGATGAACTCGAAGAAGGCGCGTTCCTGGCCGGGGAAGTTGCGGGCCTGGCGCATGACGGCCTGCGTCATCTCCTGGTCGCTGACGGTGATCTCGGCCTTCTGGCCCACGTCGGCCAGCAGCAGGCCCAGGCGGACCCGGCGCTCGGCCAGCTTCTTGTGCTCGTCGGTGGGCTCGATCGAGCCGTGGTTGTGGCCGTGCTCCTCGGGGTGCTCCTCGTGCCACAGCTGGTGCGCGATCTGCGCGGCTTCGGCATCGACCAGCGACTGCGGCAGGTCGAAGCCGACCAGCTCGTCAAGGCGGTCCAGAAGCTGGCGCTTGACCAGCGCGCGGCTCGCGCCCTGGTATTCGGCGGCCAGACGCTCGCGGATCTGCGACTTCAGCGCCTCGAGGTCGTCGGCGCCGAAGCGCTTGGCCAGCTCGTCGTCGATCTCGGCCGCCTTGGGCGACTTGACGGCATGGACGGTGGTCTCGAAGACCGCGTCCTTGCCCTTCAGATGCGGCGCGCCGTAGTCGTCGGGGAAGCGGACATTGACGTTCACGCTGTCACCGGCCTTGGCGCCGACCAGCTGATCCTCGAAGCCGGGGATGAAGGAGCCCGAGCCCAGCACCAGCGGATAGCCCTCGGCGGTGCCGCCCTCGAAGGCCTCGCCGTCGACCATGCCCTTGAAGTCGATGGTGACCTGGTCGCCCGACTGGGCGGCCTCGCCCTCGGCCCGGTCCTCGAAGCTTTGCGCGTTCTTGGCCAGGTTCTCCAGCGCCTCGGTCACGGCCGAGTCCTCGGGCTGGACGGTCAGGCGCTCAAGCTCGATCGCCGACAGGTCGGCTTCCGGGATCTCGGGCAGCAGCTCGTAGGAAACGTTGACGACGACGTCGTCGCCTTCCTTCCACTCCTGGCCGTTCTCCATCTCGATCTTCGGCTGCATGGCGGGACGGACATTGCCTTCCTGCATGTGCTTGCCGATGGCGTCGTCGATGGACTTCTGCATGGCGTCGCCCATGACGCGCTGGCCATAGGTCTTCTTCAGCAGGGCCATGGGCACCTTGCCCTTGCGGAAGCCCTTCATCTCGATGTTCGGCTGGGCCTCGGCCAGCTGGCGATCGACCTCGGCCGCCAGATCGGCGGCGGGCAGCGTGAACTGGTAGCCGCGCTTGAGGCCTTCGTTCAGGGTTTCCTTGACCTGCATGGGGGATCCTTCTGTCATGTCGTCAGGGGCCGCGGAAGGGGCGGCCGTGCAGTTTGACCGCCCTTCTAGGGATCGGAAGCCTCGCGCGCAAGCGGAACGGGGCTTGCGGAAGGGCGGCTTCGGGAATGGCCGTTGCCCCGCGGCCTTGCCCTTCGGCGCCGTCTGGTCCATCGCACGGTGTCTGAAGGCAAGGAGGCGTCATGAGGATCGTTGGCCTGTGCCGCTTCTCCCTTGTCGGGCGAGGCGACTGGAAGGGCACCCGCGGGCTGACACCGGCCGAGTTTCAGGCGGTGGCCAAGGACCGGGCACGGATGCTGTTCGACGCGCGGCGGATGGAGGCGCGCCTTGCCACCTTCGAACAGCTGACGCTCGCCTCGATCAAGGCGCAGACCGAGCCCGACTTCACCTTTGTCGTGCTTGCCTCCAGCCTCATGCCCGAGGTCTATCAGGACAGGCTCGAGGCGTTGTGCGCGCGGGTTCCCCAGGTCGTGCTGCGGTACTTTCCGGCCCTTCCCACTGTCCGGGCGCAAGAGTTGGCCTTCGAGGAACTGCGCATCCGCTTCCGCGGGACGCTGCAATTCCGCCTGGACGACGACGACTGCGTTTGTGCCGATTACATCCAGGCCCTGCGGACGCATGTCCTGCCCCGGCTTCAGAACGACGACATCTTCGCCGTCAGCCTGCCGGGCGTGATCTTCTCGGTCCTGCATGGGCCGGAGGCCAAGGTCTACAACTGGCCTGTGAAGTTCTTCAGCGCGGGGACCGCCTTGCACCATCCCCGGCGCAGCATCTTCCGTTTCGGCCATTATGCTTTGCCGCAGAGATTCCCGCACATGATCCTGCCGGGCGGAATGGCGCTTGTGACGCATGACGGCACGAACGACACCGACCTGCCCTCCGAGAAGCGGGTGAGGCGCCGGGGCATGACCGGGATGACCGAGGCCGAGGTCCGCACGGCGAAGGAAAGGTTCTTCCCCTTCCTGTCGGAGGCCGGCGCAGAGCTTGCGGGACTGGCTCGCGCCCGGGTCGAGGCTGCCTGAGGCCGGAAACCTGTCCCGTTCAGGGGCGCGATCCGGACAGCGGCCCGAAAGTCTTGGTGCGGGTGGAGGGACTTGAACCCCCACGCCTTGCGGCGCCAGAACCTAAATCTGGTGCGTCTGCCAATTTCGCCACACCCGCATCGTCCGAAGCGGACCGGGAGGCCCGCGCGAACCGCGCCCTCTTAGCAAAGCCCTTCCGGGCGCGCGAGGGGGAATCTACAGCCCCAGATCGCGGAACACGCCAGGAAGCTGCTCGGGCAGGTCGTCGGCGATCAGGCCGGGGCCGAAGCGGCGGGCGGCGGCGGCATGAAGGAAGGCCCCCGTGGCGGCGGCGACCAGGGACGGGAAGCCCCGTGCCAGCAGCCCGGCGATGATCCCCGCCAGCACGTCGCCCGCACCCGCCGTGGCAAGCCAGGGCACGTCGAAGGCCGAGTGGATGCGCGCCTGCCCGTCCGGGGCGGCGATCACCGTGTCCGGCCCCTTCAGAAGCACGACCGCCCCGCTGCGGGCAGCCGCCTCGCGCGCGGCGTCGAGCCGCGAGTAAAGCGGCCCGCGCATGTCGGCCAGGGCCTGCCGCCAGGTCTGCAGCGCGATGGTCCAGGCGATCTCCTGTTCGGGCGACGGAGGCCGGGCCGGCGGCCGCGGCGGCGGGTCCAGCCGGGCGGCGAGATCCGGGAACAGGCGGCGGAACTCGCCCATGTGAGGGGTCAGGACGCAGCCCTTGTGCAGACCCTCGAAACCCGCGGGACGGCGGGCCAGTGCGGTCAGGGCATCGGCATCCAGCACCGCCGGGCGGCCCGAGGCGAGCAGCGGCTCCAGCAGGTCGGCGGCGCGTCCAGTCCCGCAGCCGGGGCCGAGGCAGACCGCCCGCAGGCGGTCGTCGCCCAGCAGCCGCGCCAACGCGGCGGCATCGTCCAGGGCGCGGCGCATCAGCGCATCGGGCGGGCCGAAATGTTCGGCCATTGCGTCGGCGGGCGGGGCCAGCGTCACCAGCCCAGCCCCGGCCCGCAGGGCCGCGCGCGCGGACAACCGTGCCGCGCCGCCCTGCCCTGCCGTCCCGGCCACGATCAGGGCGTGACCGTGGTCGAACTTGTGGGACCCGGCCCGCTTGCCCAGGGGATGCAGGCCGCGATCCTGCCGCAGATGCCGGGGCGGGACCATGACGGCCAGCGTGCGCTCGGACCATATCTGCCCCTCGGCGTCCCGGAAGGGGGTCGTCTGCAGGCCGATGTCGGCAACCACCAGCTCGCCGCCGAGAACAGGCCCCAGTTCCAGAAGATGACCGGCCTTGGGGGCATGGAAGGTGACGGTCAGGGCGGCGCGCGGCAGGCTTCCCCCGGGTTCGCCACGTACGCCGCCCAGCCATGCGCCGCTGTCCAGGCACAGCCCGCTGACCGCATCGACCGCGACGACGGGCGGGGGCGTGACGGTACGGACGGGCGTCCAGCCCCCCATCCAGCGACTGACCAGCGCCATCTCGCGGTCGAGCGGACGGGTCATCCCGGTGCCGAAGATCGCGTCCACGACCAGGTCGCCGGCTTCCTTCCCCAGCGCGGCCGCCGTCAGCGGCTCGATCCCGCCCAGCGCCGCCCAGCGCCGCTTCATGACGGCCGCGTCCGGGCCGGGGGCGTTGTCCATCCCCAGCACCCGCACCTGCCAGCCCGCCTGCGCGAGATGACGCGCCACCACATAGCCGTCGCCGCCGTTGTTGCCCGGCCCGCAGAGAACCGTCACCCGCCCGGCTTTGGGCCAGCGCAGGCGGATCGCGCCGGCGACGGCCGCGCCTGCGCGCTCCATCAGGTCCAGTCCCGTGACGGCGCCGCCGGCCATGGCCGCCGTTTCCAGCCCGCGCATCTCGGCCGTGGTCAGGACCTCGGTCCAGCCCATTTGCAGCTTGCCTTCTACTTGTGCATCATGCCTCATATTTAGGCGCCTTTCAGGACTTGTGGGGCGTGGTGGGCCGGGGAGCCTCCCCGCGCATTTACGGTCCCCATCAAACCCGCCACTCACGTCTCAGGGCAAGCCGGACAGGAGCAAAGCGCGATGAAGAAGGTCGAAGCCATCATCAAGCCGTTCAAGCTGGACGACGTGAAGGAGGCACTGCAGGACGCGGGCGTCCAGGGCCTGTCCGTCACCGAGGTCAAGGGCTTCGGCCGCCAGAAGGGCCATACCGAGCTTTACCGCGGCGCCGAATATGTGGTGGACTTCCTGCCCAAGGTGAAGATCGAGATGGTGCTGCCGGACGACCTGGTCGAGGCCGCCATCGAGGCGATCATCGGCGCCGCCCGCACCGACAAGATCGGCGACGGCAAGATCTTCGTGTCGCCCGTCGAGCAGGCGATCCGCATCCGCACCGGTGAGACCGGCGACGACGCCGTCTGAACCGCACGAGACACCCAATAACCCGCAAAGACGCGGTCAAGGAGAAGTTTATGGCCACGAAAACGGTCGCAGAGGTCCTGAACCTCATCAAGTCGGAAGAGGTCGCCTATGTGGACGTCCGCTTCACCGACCCCAAGGGCAAGCTGCAGCACGTCACCCTGGACGTGGACCTAATCGACGATGACTGGTTCGAGGAAGGCTTCATGTTCGACGGCAGCTCGATCGCGGGCTGGAAGTCGATCGACCAGTCGGACATGAAGCTGATGCCCGACGTGACCTCGGCCTACCTGGACCCCTTCTACGCCGAGAAGACCCTGTGCATCCACTGCAACGTGGTCGAGCCGGACACCGGCGAGCCCTATGCCCGCGACCCGCGCGGCACCGCCGTCAAGGCCGAGGCCTACCTGAAGTCCTCGGGGATCGGTGACGCCTTCTACTGCGGCCCCGAGGCCGAGTTCTTCATCTTCGACGACGTCCGCTATGCCGTGACGCCGCAGAAGGTCAGCTTCCAGATCGATTCCCACGCGGCGGCCTGGAACACCGACACCGAATACGAGGCCGGCAACCAGGCCCATCGCGCGCCCTTCAAGGGCGGCTATTTCCCCGTCAACCCAATCGACGAGGGCCAGGACATCCGCTCCGAGATGCTGTCCACCATGAAGCGGATGGGCATCAGGGTGGACAAGCACCACCACGAGGTCGCCACGGGCCAGCACGAGCTGGGGATGATCTTCGGCAGCCTGGTCGAACAGGCCGACAACATCCAGAAATACAAGTACGTGATCCACAACGTGGCCCACGCCTACGGCAAGACCGTGACCTTCATGCCCAAGCCCATGAAGGGCGACAACGGCTCGGGGATGCACGTCAACATGTCGATCTGGAAGGACGGCAAGCCGCTGTTCGCCGGCGACCGCTATGCCGACCTGAGCCAGGAAGCCCTGTGGTTCATCGGCGGCATCCTCAAGCACGCCAAGGCGCTGAACGCGATCACCAACCCCTCGACCAACAGCTACAAGCGGCTGATCCCCGGCTTCGAGGCCCCGGTGCTGCGCGCCTATTCCGCCCGCAACCGCTCGGGCGCCGTCCGCATCCCGTGGACCGAGTCGCCGAAGGCCAAGCGCGTCGAGGCCCGCTTCCCCGATCCGTCCGCCAACCCCTATCTGGCCTTCGCGGCGCTGCTGATGGCGGGCCTGGACGGCATCCGCAACAAGATCGACCCCGGCCCGGCCTCGGACAAGGATCTCTACGACCTGCCGCCCGAGGAACTGGCCGAGATCCCGACCGTCTGCGGCAGCCTGCGCGAGGCGCTGGAGGAGCTGGAGAAGGACATGGACTTCCTGCTGCAGGGCGACGTCTTCACCCGCGACCAGCTGGACGCCTATATCCGGCTGAAGTGGGAAGAGGTCTACGCCTATGAGCACACCCCCCACCCCATCGAATACGCGATGTACTACAGCTGCTGATCCCCCCGGGCTCGGCCAGGAAGGGCGCCCCTCGTGGGCGCCCTTTTCGCATGGTCGAGGCCCGTGGCGCCGGACGCGGGCGGAACGCCCCGGCCCTTCGCGCCGTTTGGCTGGCACAACAGCTGGAGGCACATATGCGCGCGATCACCTTTCAGGGCACCGGCAAGGTTCAGGTGGACAATGTCGACGACCCGACCATCGAGGAGCCGGGCGACATCGTCCTGAAGGTCACCTCGACCGCGATCTGCGGGTCGGACCTGCATCTCTACGACGGCTTCATCCCCGAGATGCGCAAGGGCGATGTCCTTGGCCACGAGTTCATGGGCGAGATCGTCGCCGTCGGCTCGGGCGTGACCAAGTTCAAGACCGGCGACCGTGTGCTGGTGCCATTCAACATCGCCTGCGGACATTGCGCCTACTGCCGCATGGACGCCTTCTCGCTTTGCGACAACACCAACCCGGACCACGAGAAGGTCGAGCCGCTGTATGGCCAGTCGCCCGGCGGGATGTTCGGCTATTCGCACCTGTTCGGCGGCTACGCGGGCGGTCAGGCGGAATACGTGCGCGTGCCGCATGCCGACGTGGGGCTGGTCGCGGTCTCGGAAAGCCTTCCCGACGAGAAGGTGCTGTTTCTGACCGACATCTTCCCGACCGGCTACCAGGCGGTGGAACAGGTCGGCACCGGTCCCGGCGACATGGTCGCGGTCTGGGGCGCGGGTCCTGTGGGGCAGTTCGCCATCCGCTCGGCCTTCCTGCTGGGGGCCGAGCGGGTGTTCTCGCTCGACTTCGAGGAAGGGCGGCTGGAGCTTGCCCGCCAGGCGGGGGCCGAAACGATCAACCTGTCCAAGGAAGACAGCTATGAACGCCTGCTGGACCTGACCGGCGGCAAGCTGCCCAACCGCTGCATCGACGCAGTGGGGCTGGAAGCGCACGGCGCCTCGGTCATCGGCAACATCTACGACAAGGCCAAGACCGCGATGATGCTGGAATCCGACCGCCCGAACGCCCTGCGGGACGCGATCATGTGCTGCCGCAAGGGCGGCGCGGTCTCGATCCCGGGCGTTTATGCGGGCTTTGTCGACAAGTTCCCCATCGGCGCCGCCTTCGGCAAGGGCCTGATGATGCGCGGTGGCCAGACCAATACCCGCGCCTACATGGAGCGCCTGCTCAAGCGCATCGAGGCGGGCGAGATCGACCCCAGCACCATCATCAGCCACCGCGGCACGCTGGAAGACGGGCCGGAGTTCTACAGGAACTTCCGCGACAACCGCTCCGAGTTCACCAAATGCGTGATGACTCCCTGATCGACTGACGGGGGCCGGCCCGCGCGGCCGGCCCGATTCGGTTGCACTGCCGGCGCGGGGGGTTCTAAGAGGCGGGCGAACGCCACCCCACGGAAGGCCCGCCATGATCCCCCGCTATTCCCGCCCCGAGATGGTGGCCATCTGGTCGCCCGAAACCAAGTTCCGCATCTGGTACGAGATCGAGGCCCATGCCTGCGACGCCCAGGCCGACCTGGGCGTGATCCCGCGCGAGAATGCCGAGGCCGTGTGGAAGGCGAAGGACGTCGAATTCGACGTCGCCCGCATCGACGAGATCGAGGCCGTCACCAAGCACGACGTGATCGCCTTCCTGACGCACCTGGCCGAGCATATCGGCGCCGAGGAAGCCCGCTTCGTCCACCAGGGCATGACCTCGTCCGACGTGCTGGACACCACGCTGAACGTCCAGCTTGTGCGCGCCGCCGATATCCTGCTGGCCGACATGGACCGCGTCCTGGCCGCCCTGAAGACCCGCGCGTTCGAGCACAAGGACACTGTCCGCATCGGCCGCAGCCACGGCATTCATGCCGAGCCGACCACCATGGGCCTGACCTTCGCCCGCTTCTACGCCGAAATGGCGCGCGGCCGCGAGCGGCTGGAGCGCGCCCGCGAGGAAGTCGCCACCGGCGCGATCTCGGGCGCGGTCGGCACCTTCGCCAACATCGACCCGGCCGTCGAGGAACATGTCTGCCGCATGATGGGCCTGCGCCCCGAGCCGATCAGCACGCAGGTCATCCCCCGCGACCGCCACGCGATGTTCTTCGCCACGCTGGGCGTGATCGCCAGCTCGATCGAGAACATCGCCATCGAGATCCGCCACATGCAGCGGACCGAGGTGCTGGAGGCCGAGGAATATTTCTCGCCGGGCCAGAAGGGCTCGTCGGCCATGCCCCACAAGCGCAACCCGGTGCTGACGGAAAACCTGACGGGCCTTGCCCGCCTTGTCCGCATGGCCGTGGTCCCCGCGATGGAGAACGTGGCCCTCTGGCACGAACGCGACATCAGCCATTCCTCGGTCGAACGCGGCATCGGGCCGGACGCCACGATCACGCTGGACTTTGCCCTGAACCGGCTGGCGGGCGTGATCGAGAAGCTGGTGACCTACCCCGAGAACATGCTGAAGAACATGAACAAATTCAAGGGGCTGGTGATGTCCCAGCGCGTGCTGCTGGCGCTGACGCAGGCGGGCGTGTCGCGCGAGGACGCTTACCGCCTGGTCCAGCGCAATGCCATGAAGGTCTGGGAACAGGGCGCCGATTTCCGGCAGGAACTGCTGGCCGACCCCGAGGTGACGGCGACGCTGTCGCCCGCCGAAATCGAGGAAAAGTTCGACCTCGGCTATCACACGAAGCACGTCGACACGATCTTCCGCCGGGTCTTCGGCGCGGCGTGAGGCCGTTCACCGAAGATTAAGGCCGCTCTGGCAGGCTGTTCCCCAAGGGTTCGACTCAGGGGGGCGCGGATGCTCAGGGCGGCACCGGGGCTTTCGCCCCGGCAGAAGGCGGCGGTGGTGGTGCGCGTGATGCTGGCCGACGGGGCGGGGCTGGACCTGTCGCGCCTGCCGCCTGAGTTGCAGGCGCTGCTGGCGCAGGAAATGGCGGGGATGGAGCTGGTAGACCGCGACACCTGCGACGAAGTCATCGCCGAGTTCTGCGACATGATCGAGTCGGTGGGGGTGACCTTCCCCGGCTCGATCGACGGCACGCTGGATTTCTTGGGCGCGCACCTGTCCGCGGACACGACGAACCGGCTGCGCAGGCTCGCGGCCCTGAACGGCATCACGGACCCCTGGGACCGAATCGCCGCCATGCCACCCGCGCAACTGGCCGAGGTCGCGCGGACCGAGGCGGTCGAGGTCGCGGCGGTCATGTTCACCCGCCTGCCCGTCGCCCGCGCCTCCGAGGTTTTCGGGCTGCTGGACGCCGGTCTGGCGCGCCAGATCGCCTATGCGATGTCGCTGACCGCAGGGATCGAGGCCCCTGCCCTGCGCCGCATCGGCCTTGCCCTGATCCGCGCCATCGATGCCCGCCCCCAGCCCGCGATCGAGGGGCAGCCCGTCGAGAAGGTCGGCGCGATCCTGAACTTCGCCCCCGCCCTCACGCGCGACGCGGTGCTGACGGGACTGGATCAGGACGACGCCGATTTCGCCGGGCGGGTGCGCAAGACCATTTTCACCTGGGCCAACATCCCCCGCCGCATCGACCCCCGCGACGTCCCCCGCATCATGCGCGAGGTGGACGCGGTGACCATCACCCGCGCCCTGGCCGGGGCCGCCGGCGACAACGCCCCCACGGTCGGGTTCCTGCTGTCCGGCCTCAGTTCGCGCCTGGCCGACAGCATGCGTGAAGAAATGGAAACGATCGGCAAGGTCACCGCCAAGGACGCCGAAGAAGCGATGAACGCGGTCGTCGCCGCCATCCGGCGGATGGAGCAGGCGGGAGAGCTGTTCCTGCTGGTCGAGGAGGAGGAACTGGACAGCGCCGCGCCGGCCGGGTGACGGAGGGGCCGCAAGGCGCGCAGATGGCGCGGTGGGATGAAGCGCCGCCGTGCGCGGACTTGCACGCCGCGCGCGCCCGCGACTAAGAGAAGGCGCATCGTTCCGGGGCAGATATGACCAACAAGATCGCGCTCGTTCTGGCGCTGCTGATCGTCGGCCTTTTCGTGCTGGATGGCATGGTCCTGCACTGGGGCCTGCCGCTGCTGTTCGGCCGGCAGATGCTGCATTTCGTGGAATGGGTCAGCTTCTGGCGCTGAGCCTCCGCCGCAGCCCGGCCACGGAAACAATGCGCGCGGTCGCATGATTGCATTTCCCGGCCATTTTGGGCATTCCGTCCGCGCGCAGACAAGCGGTTGGAGGTATTCATGGCTGTCAAGGTAGCGATCAACGGCTTTGGCCGGATCGGACGGAACGTGTTGCGGGCGATCGTTGAATCGGGCCGCACCGATATCGAGGTGGTGGCCATCAACGACCTCGGGCCGGTGGAAACCAACGCGCACCTGCTGCGCTACGACTCGGTCCACGGCCGCTTCCCGGCGCAGGTGACGACCACCGCCGACAGCATCGACGTCGGCCGCGGCCCCATCCGCGTCACCGCCGAGCGTGACCCGGCCAAGCTGCCGTGGGGCGACGTGGACGTGGCGCTGGAATGCACCGGCATCTTCACCGACGGGCAGAAGGCCAAGATCCACCTGGAAAACGGCTCGAAGCGCGTGCTGGTCTCGGCCCCCGTGTCGGGCGAATGGTCCACTGACCGCGCGCTGAAGACGATCGTCTACGGCGTGAACCACGAAACGCTGGAATCCGGGGATCACGTCGTCTCGAACGCCTCCTGCACGACGAACTGCCTCGCGCCCGTGGCTTACGTCCTGAACGAGGCGGTGGGCATCACCCGCGGCTTCATGACCACGATCCACAGCTACACCGGCGACCAGCCGACGCTGGACACGATGCACAAGGATCTGTACCGCGCCCGCGCCGCGGCGCTGTCGATGATCCCGACCTCGACGGGTGCGGCCAAGGCCGTAGGCTTGGTGCTGCCGAACCTCAAGGGCAAGCTGGACGGCGTGTCGATCCGCGTGCCGACCCCGAACGTCTCGGTCGTGGACCTGGTGTTCGAAGCCGCCCGCGACACCTCGGTCGAGGAAATCAACGCCGCGATCAAGGAAGCCGCGAACGGCAAGCTCAAGGGCATCCTCGGCTACACCGAGGAGAAGCTGGTCTCGTCCGACTTCAACCACGACCCGCATTCCTCGGTCTTCCACATGGACCAGACCAAGGTGATGGAGGGCAAGCTGGTCCGCATCCTGTCCTGGTACGACAACGAGTGGGGCTTCTCGAACCGCATGTCGGACACCGCGGTCGCCATGGGCAAGCTGATCTGAGATCGCCCGCGGAATGAACGAAAGGCCCGGCAACTGCCGGGCCTTTTCATTGCGGCGGCCCCGGTCGTGGCGGCCGGCACGGCATCATCCCGGCGCGATGCGCCGGGGCCGGTGGCTCAGCCGCGCCCCAGCCGCTTGGCATTGGCGCGCGTCCGGCGCCCGTAAGGCTTCAGCGCCGCCGCGAGGATCTGGTCGGCACGCGCGCCGCGCGCGGCCGAACGGAACGCCGCGCTCATCGATTCCCGGCAGGCATCGGCCTTTTCGGTGACCATCAGCAGGTTCTCGTCCTTGCCATGCGGCAGCATCCCCAGCATCCCCGCCGTGCGCAGGGTCATGATGAACTGAGCCTCGATCCCCATGCGCATCATGTCTCCCCAAAGCCGCATCGAGGGCGCGTAGGGTGCGATCATCATATTCATCCGCGATATCCTTTCACGATAAACGTCGTGTCAGCCAGGATCACCCTGAACGGCGAAGGCTGCGCGCGGTTGCACGGACTGCAATCGGGCGCCGCCGGGCTTCTGGCTAACGCCATACGGTTCATTATAGATGCAGGCCATGGACAACTTCTTGCGACTGCGCCGTCCGGATGACTGGCATCTTCACCTGCGCGACCAGCAGATGCTGGCGGCCGTGGCCCCCTGGTCCGCCGGACTGGGGCGGGCGATCATCATGCCCAACCTCGTTCCTCCGGTGGTGACAGGGACGCATGCGGCAGAATACCGCGCCCGCATCCTGGCCGCACTGCCGGAAAACGCGACGTTGCGTCCCCTGATGACGCTGTATCTGACCGAGACCACCGATCCGGCCGACGTCCTGGCCGCCCACGGGGCCGGCATCATCGCGGCCGTCAAGCTGTATCCGGCGGGCGCGACCACCAACTCGGCCAGCGGCGTGCGCGACTTCGACCGCGTGCGCCCGGTGTTCGAGGCGATGGCCGAGGCGGGCATCCCGCTGTGCGTTCACGGCGAGGTGACGGACCCTTCCGTAGACATCTTCGACCGCGAGGCCGTCTTCATCGACCGCGTGCTGGACCCGATCCGCCGCGCGACGCCTGGCCTGCGCGTGGTGATGGAGCATGTGACGACAAAGGACGGCGTCGATTACGTCCGCGCCGGCGGCGACATCGGCGCCACGATCACGACGCACCACCTCGTCATCAACCGCAACCACATCCTCGCGGGGGGGATCCGGCCGCATTACTACTGCCTGCCGGTCGCCAAGCGCGAATCGCACCGGCTGGCGCTGGTCGAGGCCGCCACCTCGGGCGACCCGCGGTTCTTTTCCGGCACCGACAGCGCGCCGCACCCCGACCGGGCCAAGGAAAGCGCCTGCGGCTGCGCGGGCTGCTTCACCGCGCCGAACTGGCTGTCCATCTGCGCCAATGTCTTCGAGGAGGCGGATGCGCTGGACAGACTGGAAGGCTTCACCAGCCTGAACGGCCCCGCCTTCTACCGCCTGCCCCCCAACGCGGACCACATCCGCCTTGTCCGCCGCGACGAGCCCGCCGTCTTCCCCGACCGCATCGAGGCGGGGGGCGAGACTGTGACCGTCTTCGACCCCGGCTTTCCCCTGTTCTGGCATATCGAGACCGACGCATGACCCTGACCTTTCCCACGCGCGAGGAGATCGCCCGCCTTTCGGCCCGGATGCTGCTGGAGATCAGGGCCGTGCATTTCTCGGCCGAGCCCTTCACCTATGCCTCGGGGCTGAAGGGGCCGACCTACATCGACTGCCGCAAGCTGATCTCATACCCCCGCATCCGGGGCACGCTGATGGACTTCATGGCGGCGACCGTCTGCCGCGACGCGGGCTTCGAGGCCTTCGACAACATCGCGGGCGGCGAGACGGCGGGCATTCCCTTCGCGGCGCTGGTCGCGGAACGGCTGGGCCTGCCCATGACCTATGTCCGCAAGAAGCCCAAGGGCTACGGCCGCAACGCCCGGATCGAGGGCGAGATGCGCGAAGGCCAGCGCGTCCTGCTGGTCGAGGACCTGACGACCGACGGCGGGTCCAAGCTGTCCTTCGTGGATGCCATCCGGGAAACGGGGGCGAGTTGCGTCCATACGGCGGTGATCTTCTATTACGGGATCTTTCCCGAGACGACGCAGCGTCTGGGCGATCATGGTGTAACGCTGCATCACCTGTGCACGTGGTGGGACGTGCTGGAAGAAGCCAAAGCGCAGGGGTCCTTCGACCAGGCAACCCTTTCTGAAGTCGAGGCTTTCCTGAACGACCCGCGGGGGTGGCAGGCGGCTCATCCCTGATTGAACCACAGGGTTATCCACAGGTTCACCCCTTATCCACAGGCTTTCCACCGATCCGTCCCGCGCCCGCGCGGGGCGTGATCGTGGACCGCCGCGCCCGGGCGTGAGATAGTCGGCGCACCCGAGTCGAGGACATGAGATGAACGAGCTTCGCGCGCTCGCGCCCCGCCCCACGGCGGCCGCCGAGGAGTCCGATACCCCTTCAGTGCCCTTCTCGATCGAGGCCGAACAGCAGCTTCTGGGCGCGCTGCTGACCAACAACGACGTGTTCGACTCGATCACCCGCCTGATCCGGGCCGAGCATTTCTACGATCCCGTCCACCGCCGCATCTTCGAGCTGTGTTCCGAGCGCATCGTGCGGAACGCGCTGGCCAGCCCGGTGACGATCAAGGCCTTCATGGAACATGACGCGGGGCTCAAGGAACTGGGCGGCCCCGCCTATCTGGCGCGCCTCGCGGGCGCCGCCGTTTCCTCCTATGCCGCGCGCGACTATGCCCGGATGATCCGCGAATTCGCCCTGCGGCGCGAACTGATCGCGCTGGGGCAGGAAATCTCGGCCCGCGCCGCGACCGTCGCCATCGACGACGACGCCGAGGACCAGATCAAGACGGCCGAGCAGACGCTGTACAAGCTGGGTGAGCAGGGCGTGGCCGAGCGCGGCTTCCAGTCCTTCCTGCAGGCGGTGACGGGCGCCGTGGAAACCGCCAATGCCGCCTATCAGCGCGGCGGCAAGCTGTCGGGGATCTCGACCGGGCTGATCGACCTCGACGCCAAGCTGGGCGGCCTCAACAAGTCGGACCTGCTGATCCTGGCCGGGCGCCCCTCGATGGGAAAGACCTCGCTGGCCACCAACATCGCCTTCAACGTCGCCAAGGCGCACCGGATGGGCGACCTGCCCGACGGCAGCCGGGGCACGGTGGACGGCGGCGTCGTCGGCTTCTTCTCGCTGGAAATGTCGGCCGAGCAGTTGGCCGCGCGAATTCTCTCGGAAGCCGCCGAGGTGCCGAGCGAGCTGATCCGCCGGGGCGAGCTGTCCGAAGAGGAGTTCCGCCGCTTCGTGGAAGCCGCCCATGCGCTTCAGAACTGCCCGCTTTACATCGACGACACGCCCGCGCTGCCGATCAACCAGCTTGCCGCCCGCGCCCGCAAGCTGAAGCGGACCATGGGTCTTGACCTGCTGATCGTGGACTACCTGCAGCTTCTGCGCGCGGCCTCGGCCAAGGACAGCCGCGTCAACGAGGTGAGCGAGATCACCCAGGGGCTCAAGGCCATCGCCAAGGAGCTGAACATCCCGGTAATCGCTCTGTCGCAGCTGAGCCGCCAGGTCGAAAGCCGCGAGGACAAGCGCCCGCAGCTTTCCGACCTGCGCGAGTCCGGCTCGATCGAGCAGGACGCCGACATCGTGATGTTCGTCTTCCGCGAGGAATATTACCGCGAGCGCGAGAAGCCGTCCGACCACGACCTCGACAAGATGGCGGACTGGCAGAAGCTGATGGAGCAGGTCCACGGCAAGGCCGAGGTCATCATCGGCAAGCAGCGCCACGGGCCCATCGGCTCGGTGGAACTCAGCTTCGAGGGCCGCTTTACCCGCTTCGGCAACCTGGAACGGCACCACGTCCAGCAATGGGGCTGAGCCTGCCGGTCCCTGCCGTCACCATCGGCCTGCTGGTCGCGTCGAACCTGTTCATGACGCTGGCCTGGTACGGGCATCTCAAGTTCAAGACGGCGCCGCTGGTCACGGTGATCCTGGTCAGCTGGGGCATCGCCTTCTTCGAATATGTCCTGCAGGTGCCCGCGAACCGCATCGGCCACGGGCATTTCAGCGCGGCCCAGCTGAAGACCATCCAGGAGGTCATCAGCCTGACCGTCTTCGCGGGATTCTCGTGGCTCTATCTCGGCGAGCGGCTTGGCTGGCAGCACGCCGTCGGTTTCGGGCTGATCTGCGCGGGCGCCTGGTTCGTGTTCCACGACTGGGGCTGAAGGCCCGTGCATCGGATGCACGACCGATCTGAACGGCATCCTGCATTTTCGTTTGCAAAATTCTGATAGTTTTGCAAACGACGCGGCACGAGGAACCCATGGCCAGCCACAAGATCTATGCCGGGGCCTCGCTGCGCGAGACGCGCAACCGCCACGGCCTGACGCAGCGGGTCTTCGCCGACCGGCTGGGCGTCTCGCTGCCCTATCTCAGCCAGATGGAGAACAACCACCGCCCCGTTTCGGCGGGCGTGCTGCTGCGGCTCGCGTCCGAGTTCTCGGTGGACGTGGGCGCGCTGGCGGCGGGCGACGCGGACCGGATGGTGGTGGACCTGGCCGAGGCGCTGGCCGACCCGCTGTTCGACGACGCGCCCACGCTGGCCGACATGCGGCTGGCGGCGTCCAACACGCCGGGTCTGGTGCGGGCCTTCCTGGACCTCTACCGGGCCCACCGCGAGGGCCAGGACCGGCTGGCCGCGCTGGACGAGGCCATCGGCGCCACGGGGCAGAACGCGCTCACCTCGCCGTGGGAGGAGGTGCGCGACTTCTTCCATTACTGCGACAACTACATCGACGCCGTGGACCGCGCGGCCGAACGCTTCGCCTGCCCCGAGGGGCGGCGCGTGCCCCCGATGGAGCGGGCCGTGGCGGCGCTGGCCGAGCGCGGCATCGCGGTCCGCATCGCCGAGCTGCCGCCCGGCTCGGTCTTCCGGCGTGACGGCGAGGTGATCACGCTGAACGCGGCGGCGGACCCGGCGACGCAGGTCTTCCAGTTGCTGAACCTGGTTGCACGGGAAACGCGGGGCGAGCTTCTGGACGCGACGCTGGACCTCGCGCGCTTCCGCAGCCCCGCCGCACGCGACATCGCCCGGCTGGGGCTGGCGAACTATTTCGCCGGCGCGGCCCTGCTGCCTTACCGCAGCTTCCTTTCGGCGGCGCGGACGGAACGCCACGACCTCGAACGGCTCGCGCATCTCTTCGGCGCCTCGCTGGAACAGGTGGCGCACCGTCTGTCCACCCTGCAGCGGGCGGGGGAACGCGGCATTCCCTTCTTCTTCGTGCGCGTGGACCAGGCGGGCACGATCACCAAGCGCCATTCCGCCACCCGGCTGCAATTCGCCCGCTTCGGCGGCGCCTGCCCCCTGTGGAACGTCCACCGCGCCTTCGAGACTCCGGGCCAGTTCCTGCGCCAGCTGGCCCAAACGCCCGACGGGGTGCGCTACCTGTGCCTGTCGCGCGAGGTGGCCAAGCCCGGCGGGGCCTTCCGCGCGCCCGTGCGCCGCTTTGCCATCTGCCTTGGCTGCGAGATCGCCCACGCCCGCGACCTGACCTATGCCGACGATCTCGACGTCGCGAATCCCGCCGGCTACGAGCAGATCGGGGTCAGTTGCCGCATCTGCCCGCGCCGTGAGTGCCACCAGCGCTCGGTCCCGCCGATCGACCGCGAGGTGACGATCCCGGGCGACCGCACCGGCCCACTGCCCTACGCCATCGCCTGAGTCGGCAAGACCCTCCATCGTCGCAGCCGCGACCGTTGCGCGGAAAGGTTCCCACCCGCCCGCGCCGTTGGGCGAGGTTCCGCCGACCGGACTGCAAAGTTTTCCGCCAGCGTTGCGCCCTTGCCACGGTTTCCGCTAGCAAGCCGCAACCTCGAGGCGCTGCCCTCGGCCTCTCACGACTGGATAAACCCCATGACGCGATCGGCTTCTCTCCGTTCCGCAACCGATACTCCTGTGGCTGCGCCCCGGCGCCCGATGGTGCGCCGGGTCGGCACGGTGATGGTCTTCGGCTGGGCGGCGGTCGCCACCTCGATCCTGGCGCTGGACGCCACCGGGCCGCGCACCAGCGCCGCCGCCATGGAAGGCGGGCTTGCGCAGCTTGTCGCCGAGCGCGACGCCCGCGCGGCCGAGGCCACCGCCGCGCAGACGCGCTTCACCGCCGCACTGGACCAGATCTCGGCCATGCAGTCGCAACTGCTGGCCTCCGAGGAAAAGCGGCGCGAACTGGAAAGCGGGATCGGCGCGATCCAGGCCTCGCTGCACGACGCGCTGGCCGAGGCGCAGGACACGCGCCAGCAGCTTGCCGAGGCCCAGGCCCAGGTGTCGGGCGCCCTGCCCCGGGCCGCGCGCGCCGAGGAGATGTCGGCGGCGCTGGACGTCCTGTCCGGCGAACTGAAATCCGCCGCCGCCGAGCGCACCGCCGCCACCCTGCGCGCCGACCAGGCCGTCCGCACGGCCGAGGCGATGGCGGCCGAGCGCGACGCCATGATCGCCCGCAACGAGGAAATCTTCGCCCAGCTGGAGGAAGCCGTCGAGGCCTCGGTCAAGCCGCTGGACGAGATGTTCAAGCAGGTCGGCGTGGACAGCGAGGAACTGCTGGCCACCGTCCGCGAGGGCTATGAAGGCACCGGCGGTCCGCTGACCCCCATGGGCTATTCGTCGCGCGGCAACGCGGCGATCACCGAATCCGAGGCCCGCGCCAGCGAGGTCATGGTGTCCCTGGGCAAGGTCAAGGACTACAAGATCGCCATCAGCAAGCTGCCGCTGGCGATGCCGGTCAAGTCGGCCTTCCGCTTCACCTCGGGCTATGGCCAGCGCTGGGGCCGCGCGCACCAGGGCATCGACATGGCCGGGCCCGTCGGGACGCCGATCTTCGCCACCGGCGACGGCGTCGTGACCTATGCGGGCTGGCAGCGCGGTTATGGCAACCTGATCAAGATCCAGCACGAGCTGGGAACCGAGACGCGCTATGGCCACCTGTCCAAGATCCGGGTGAAAGTGGGGCAGAAAGTCTCGCGCAACAGCCTGATCGGTGATATGGGCAACACTGGCCGCTCGACCGGGCCGCATCTGCACTATGAGGTGCGTGTGGACGGGAAGGCCGTGAACCCCATGAGCTTCATCAAGGCCGCACAGAATGTTTTCTAAGACCCGCGTCACCGAACCCGGCCCCCGCGCCTACCCCCAGGACTCCGAAGTGAACCGGCCCGTGATGGATACCAAGCCCGACTTTCCCGCAGCCCCGCAGGCGATGCGTCCCCGTTCGGGTCCGTCGGTGCTGTCCAGCGACCTGACGGTCAAGGGCAACATCACCACCCAGGGCGACGCCCAGATCGAGGGCGTGGTGGAAGGCGACATCCGCGCCCACCAGCTGACGGTCGGCGAAAGCGCCACCATCCGCGGCGAGATCGTGGCCGACGAGATCATCGTGAACGGCCGCGTCGTGGGCCGCGTCCGGGGCCTCAAGGTGCGCCTGTCGGCCACCGCGCGGGTGGAAGGCGACATCGTCCACAAGACCATCGCCATTGAATCGGGCGCGCATTTCGAGGGCTCGGTCCAGCGTCAGGAAGACCCGCTGGGCAACGGCGTCACGCCGAAGCTGGCCCCACCTCAGCCGGTCGATCTGGACGACTGATCCTTCGGGAAGCGGTCACGGACGGGCGCCCCTGCGGCGCCCGCTTTCGTTTCAGCCCTCGTCGTCCTCGGGCGGCAGCAGGTGGCGGTACATGTGCCAGCTTGCGTGTCCGAGGACCGGCAGGGCGATGAACAGCCCCAAAAACAGCGGCGCGATCCCGGCGAACAGGATCAGCGCGATCACCAGCGCCCAGGCCAGCATCACCAGCGGGTTTGCGGTCACCGCGTCGAAGCTGGCGATGATGGCGCTGGCCAGGTCCACCTCGCGGTCGAGGATCAGGGGCAGGCCTCCCACGGTCATGCCGAACAGGGCGGCGGCAAAGCCCGCGCCGATCACCGTGCCCAGCGCCAGCATCGTCAGGCCGCGGCCCGTCAGCAGGATCTCGGGCGAGGTGGTGACGTTGGTCAGCGACTGGATGCCCATGAAGACCGCGAAGATGGTGTGGGCGACGAAGACCCAGAACATGAACATCAGCAGGATGGCCATGGCCATCGTGGGCACCTGCCGGTCCTTTTGCGCGAAGACCACGCCCAGCACGCCCGGCCAGTCCAGGGGCAGGCCGGACTCGATCCGGCGGCTGACCTCGTAAAGCCCCACGGCGGCGAAGGGGGCGATCAGCGGAAAGCCCACGACAAAGGGCATCAGCCACCATTCCTGCCCCGAGGCCGTGGCGACGGCGGTCAGCACCAGCCCGCCCAGCACGTAGAATGCGGCGAAGAACAGCCCGAAGCCGGGCGCGCGCTGGAAATCCGACCAGCCCGCGCGCAGCGAATCGGCGATCGCGTCGAAGCCGATCAGCGCGGGTTCGGGAATGGTGTCGGGCGTGATGTCGTCCCGCACCGAGCCGGGACGGTAGGGCGTCCCCCGCTCGTCATGCGCGGTCAGCCGCGTGAAGTTCTGCGACCGCCGCGCGGCGGGCTGCGGCCCGGGGTCGGGCGCCGGGTCGGGCATGGGCGGCCGGGTGGGGTCGGGGATCGGCCGGGGCCTCGGGACGCCTGGATCGCTCATCCCGCCCTCCTTTCGCCGGGAGCTGCGGCATAGCGGGCGCGCAGCGCCTGGTTCACGGCGGGGGTCACGAACTTGGACACGTCGCCGCCCAGCCGCGCGATCTCCTTGACCAGCTTCGAGGCGATGGCCTGCCGGCGCGCGTCGGCCATCAGGAAGACGGTTTCCACGCTGGCGTCCAGCGCGCGGTTCATGCCGACCATCTGGAATTCATACTCGAAGTCGGCCACCGCCCGCAGGCCGCGCACGATGACGCTGGCGCCCACGTCGCGGGCGCAGTCGATCAGCAGGTTCTCGAATGGATGGACCACGATCTCGACCCCGCGGCCCTGGCCGATGGCGTCGCATTCCGCGTGAACCATGGCCACGCGTTCCTCCAGCGAGAACAGCGGGCCCTTGTCGCGGTTGATAGCGACGCCGATCACAAGCCGGTCCACGAGGGTCGCGGCGCGCTGGATGATGTCCACGTGGCCCAGCGTGATCGGGTCGAAGGTGCCAGGGTAAAGGCCGATCCGCATGGGTCTGCTCCGTTCACGGTTCCGTCATGACGGAAGCCGAAAACCCGAGGCCATGCAAGCGCCGCGATGCAATCGCACGGGCTCAGTTGCCCATGATCATGCCGGTCAGCGCCTCCTTTTCGGCGCTCAGTTCCTTGAGCCGCCCGAACACCACGTCCCCGATGGACACGACCCCCAGCATCTCGCCCTTGTCGTTCACCACCGGCAGGTGGCGGAAGCGCCCCTGGGTCATCCGCTCCAGCACCTCGAGCGCGTCGTCGGCGCAGACGCAGGTGCTGACCTTGCTGGTCATCATGTCGCTGGCCTTGCGGTCGAGCACCTCGGCCCCGGACCGGCCCAGCTCGCGCACGATGTCGCGTTCCGACAGGATCCCCTCGGCGCGGCGTCCGTCCGAGGACACGACCACCGCCCCGATGCGGCGTTCCGACAGCAGGCGCGCCGCCTCGGCGACCGTGGTGTCGGGCCGGATCGTCACGATCTCGTCCGGGCCGGACTTCATGGCGAGGATCTGCTTCACGATCATGGCGGGGCACCTTCGCATTGGGTTCAATCCAGCGTTGCCGCGACGGATCGTTTCGTCAACCCTGCGCATCGACCAGCGCCTCGAGCCGCGCCACCTCGCGGCGCAGGCCCAGCGCCACCGCCTCGGCCAGCCGGTTCAGCCGGGCCGAGCGCCGGTCGTCGGCCGGGCGCAGCAGCCAGAAGGACCGGGTCAGCGCGACCTGGTCGGCCAGCACGCGCCGGACGCCCGGCGCGAAGGGAATGGCGAAGTCGTGGACGATCCCCAGGCCCGCCCCGGCCCGGATCGCCTGCATCTGCACGCTGACCGAATTCGAGGACAGCGCCGCATGGTCCGCCCCCGTTTCAGACAGGTAGTCGAGCTCGCGGTCGAAGATCATCTCGGGGATATAGCCGATCATCCGGTGCCCCTTCAGGTCGGCGCGGCCCCGGATCGGCGGGTGGCGGTCCAGATAGTCGGCATGGCCCGCAAGGTGCAGCTGGTAGTCCGCGATCTTCTGGATCGCCGCCCGGCCCGTCTGGGGGCGGCTGACGGCGATGGCCATGTCCGCCTCGCGCCGGGAAAGGTTGAAGACGCGCGGCAGGGCGACGATCTGGATCTCCAGCCCCGGATGCTCGTCCATCAGCCGGGCGGCAAGCTGCGGCATCAGGTAGTTGGCGCAGCCGTCGGGCGCGCCGATGCGCAACTGCCCCGTCAGCCCCCCTTGGGTGAGGGCCTCGGCCGCCGCCTGCGCCGCCACCTCGGCGGCCTCGGCATGGGGGACCAGCGCCGCGCCCTCGGGCGTCACCGCATAGCCCTGCGGCGTCTTGGCGAACAGCACCCGGCCCAGCGCGGTTTCCAGCCGCGCCACGCGCCGCCCCACGGTCGAGGCGTCCATCCCCAGCCTGCGGCCCGCGCGCGACAGCGATTCCTCGCGCGCGACGGCCAGGAAGATGCGCAGGTCGTCCCAGTCCATGCCTGCATTCCTGCAAAACGGTTTGGCCGCATCGTCGCTTTACGCCTGCGTTTGCGCAAGGGTAGGTTTCCGCCCGAAATCAGGGGAGAGCCTATCATGCGCGCCATTCACCACTGGATCGACGGCAAGGAAGCGCCCGGCACGTCCGGCCGCACCGCCGATGTCTTCAACCCCGCGACCGGCGAGGTCCAGGCCAAGGTCGATCTGGCCACGAAGTCCGAGATGGACGCCGCCATCGAGCGCGCGGCCGAGGCGCAGGTGAAATGGGGCGCCACCAACCCCCAGCGCCGCGCCCGCGTGATGATGGAGATGGTGCGGCTGCTGAACCGCGACATGGACAAGATGGCCGAGATGCTGTCGTCCGAGCACGGCAAGACCTTCCCCGACGCCAAGGGCGACATCCAGCGGGGCCTCGAGGTCATCGAGTTCTCGATCGGCGCGCCGCACCTGCTGAAGGGCGAGTTCATCGACGGCGCCGGACCCGGCATCGACATGTATTCCATGCGCCAGCCGCTGGGCGTCGTGGCCGCGATCACGCCCTTCAACTTCCCGGCCATGATCCCGCTGTGGAAGCTGGGCCCGGCGCTGGCATCCGGCAACGCGGTGATCCTGAAGCCGTCCGAGCGCGACCCGTCCGTGCCGAACATGATCGCGGCGCTGTTCAAGGAAGCGGGCCTGCCGGACGGCGTGCTGCAGGTCGTCCACGGCGACAAGGAAGCGGTGGACGCGATCCTCGACAGCGAGATCATCCAGGCGGTGGGCTTCGTCGGCTCGACCCCGATCGCGCAGTACATCTATGAGCGCGCGGCCCAGACCGGCAAGCGCGCCCAGTGCTTCGGCGGCGCCAAGAACCACATGATCATCATGCCCGATGCCGACCTGGACCAGGCGGCGGACGCGCTGGTCGGCGCGGGCTACGGGGCCGCGGGCGAGCGCTGCATGGCGATCTCGGTCGCGGTGCCGGTGGGCGAGGAAACCGCCGACCGCCTGATCGAGAAGCTGGTGCCCCGCATCGAGAAGCTGAAGGTCGGTCCCTGGACCGCCGGAAACGACATCGACTATGGCCCCGTGGTGACGAAGGCCGCCAAGGAGAACATCCTGCGGCTGGTGGAACGCGGCGTGGAACAGGGCGCGGAACTGGTCGTGGACGGCCGGGACTTCAGCCTTCAGGGCTACGAGAACGGCTTCTTCGTCGGCCCGCACCTGTTCGACCGCGTGACGCCCGACATGGACATCTACAGGACCGAGATCTTCGGGCCGGTCCTCTCCACCGTCCGCGCCGCGTCCTACGAGGAAGCCCTGAAGCTGGCGATGGACCACGAATACGGCAACGGCACCGCGATCTTCACCCGCGACGGCGATGCCGCCCGCGACTTCGCCAGCCGCTGCAACATCGGCATGGTGGGCATCAACGTGCCGATCCCGGTGCCGCTGGCCTATTTCACCTTCGGCGGCTGGAAGAAGTCGGGCTTCGGCGACCTGAACCAGCACGGGCCGGACGCCTTCCGCTTCTACACCCGGACCAAGACGGTGACCGCGCGCTGGCCCTCGGGCATCAAGGAAGGTGCGGCCTTCAACTTCAAGGCCATGGACTGAACGACGCGGGGCGCCCCCGATCGGGGGCGCCCCTGCCCTGCCCTAGTGCCGGGCGGCGCCGGCAGGCGTGACGCCCGGGACGCCGTCCGACCAGACCGGATCGCCCCGGCGCATCAGCCAATAGCTCGCCCCGCCGATCAGCACCCCGAAGAACCAGCCGTAAAGCCCCCACCAGGACGGCAGCAGCGTCGTGAAGGTCGGCAGGATCGAGCTGAACACCATGCCCACGAACAGCGCCACGAAAGCCTTGCCGTGAAAGCCGCCGTTGAACCGGAACTCGCCCCCCTCGCGGTAAAGATCGGGCACGTTCAGCTGCGTGCGCCGGATCAGGTAGTAGTCCACCATCATGATCCCGAAGATCGGCCCCATGGTCGAGCCGATGAAGTTCACGAAGCGCGTGGCCCCCGTTTCCCAGGGCGCCCAGGGGTAAAGCACCAGCGCGATCCCGGCGGCGATCAGCCCGCCCCTCTTGAAGTCGATGGCGCGCGGCGCGGCGTTGGAAAAGTCGAAGGCGGCCGAGACGAAGTTCGCCACCACGTTGATCCCCAGCGTCGCCACCACGAAGGTCAGCGCGGCCAGCAGGGCCAGGAACCAGCTGTCGAACTTGGCGCTGATCTGGTCGGGATGCAGCAGCACCTCGCCATAGACATGGAAAGCCGCGGTGGTCGTCACGCCCGCCACAAGGCAGAAGGCCAGCAGGTTCACCGGCAGCCCCCACAGGTTGCCGATCCTGAGCGAGCGTTCCGAGGTCGCATAGCGCGAGAAGTCGCAGAAGTTCAGGTAAAGCGCCGCGAAATAGGTGATCCAGGTCGCGGCCACCGCCATCAGCGTGGGCAGGCTGCCCGGCGGGGTGGAAATGCCCGCGTCCCGCGTCGCCTCGACCAGCACGTCGCGGGGGATTTCCTCGCCGAAGCTGAAGCGGCCGGATTTCACGACAAGGTAGACGGCCAGCACCAGCATCATCAGCCAGACGGCCGGTCCCGCCCAGTCCTGGAAGCGGCGCACCGTCTCCATCCCGCGCTGGATGATCAGAAGCTGCGCGGCCCAGACCAGCAGGTAGCAGATCACTTCCAGCGTGGAATGGCCCAGCAGCTGGCTGGACTGGTGGAATTCCAGCATCGCGGGCGAGCGGATCATCAGCGCGACCAGCGCCCCCGAGGCCGCGGCGGTCTGCGCGCCGTACCAGAAGCAGGCGACGAGGCCCCGGATCAGCGCGGGGATGTTCGCGCCGAAGGTGCCGAAGGACGCCCGCGCCAGCACCGGAAAGGGCACGCCGGTCCTGACGCCGGCGACGCCCACCAGCGTCATCAGCCAGTAGATGACCAGCGAGCCCGCCCCGATCGCCAGCAGGAAGTTCCAGAAGTTGCCGCACAGCAGGAAGAGGCTGGCGGCAAGGTAGTAGCCCCACAGCGAATGGACGTCCGAGGTCCAGACGTTGAAGATCGAGAAGGCGCCCCAGCGCCGTTCCTGCGCCGGGGCGAGATCCTCGTTGTAAAGCGAGGGCGAGGGATTGGTGACATGCATGGGAAATCCGCTTGTGCATGGTTGCGACGGACGCAGCCTGCGCCTGCCGCGCGCGCCTGTCCAATGTCCTTGCGCGCCGCTGGCCTTTCGGCCGCGCGCCCTGCAATAGTTGTGCAACACTGCGCCCTTGGGCGCAAAAACCGATCAGAAAGGCGATGGGAGGTCGCATGGATTTCGCACTGACCGAGGAACAGCAGGCCATCTTCGACATGGCGCGCGATTTCGGGGCCGAGCATATCGCGCCCCATTCGCGCGAATGGGAGGCCGCGGGGACCATCCCCAAGGACCTGTGGCCGCGCATTGCCGAGCTGGGCTTCGGGGGGCTTTACGTGTCCGAGGAATACGGCGGCTCGGGGCTGACGCGGCTGGACGCCACGCTGGTCTTCGAGGCGCTGGCGATGGCCGACCCGGCGGTGGGATCGTTCCTGTCGATCCACAACATGTGCGGCGGCATGATCGACAAGTTCGGCAAGCCCGAGGACAAGGAACGCTGGCTGCCCGACCTGTGCAGCATGGCGAAGGTGTTCTCCTACTGCCTGACCGAGCCCGGCTCGGGATCCGACGCCGCCGCGCTGCGGACGCGGGCCGAGCGCACCAACGAGGGCTGGAAGCTGAACGGCACCAAGGCCTTCATCTCGGGCGGCAGCTATTCTGACGCCTATGTCTGCATGGTCCGCACCGGAGAGGACGGGCCGAAGGGCATTTCCACCGTCGTGGTCGAGGACGGGGCTCCGGGGCTGTCCTTCGGCGCGCTGGAACACAAGATGGGCTGGCAGGCGCAGCCGACGACGCAGGTGCAGTTCGACGACTGCCTTGTTCCTTCCGAGAACCTGCTGGGCGAGGAAGGGCGCGGCTTCGCCTATGCCATGGCGGGGCTTGACGGCGGGCGGCTGAACATCGCGGCGGGCGCGCTGGGCGGGGCGCAGGCGGCGCTGGACCGGACGCTGGTCTACATGGGCGAGCGGAAGGCCTTCGGGAAGTCGCTCGACCAGTTCCAGGCGCTGCAGTTCCGGCTGGCCGAGTTCGAGGTGGCGCTGCAATCCGCGCGGACCTTCCTGCGGCAGGCGGCGTGGAAGCTGGACAACAAGGCGCCGGACGCGACCAAGTTCTGCGCCATGGCGAAGATGTACGTGACCGACCGCGCCTTCGAGGTCGCGAACGGCTGCCTGCAACTGCACGGGGGCTATGGCTACCTGGCCGATTACGGCGTGGAAAAGATCGTGCGCGACCTGCGCGTGCACCAGATCCTGGAAGGCACCAACGAGATCATGCGGCTGATCGTCAGCCGCGCCCTGCTGGCGGAGCGTGGCTGATGGACGACCTGAACATCCGCCGCGACCGCCACGCCGGCCGCATCACCCTGACGCGCCCCAGGGCGCTGAACGCGCTGACCCACGAGATGGCGAACGCGATCAAGGCCGCGCTGGACGGCTGGCGCGACGATCCGGCCGTCCGGCTGGTCATCATCGACGCCGAGGGCGACCGCGCCTTCTGCGCGGGCGGCGACATCGCGGCGGTCTATCACGGCGGCCGCGCGGGCGACCACGGGATCGGGCAGCGCTTCTTTGCGGACGAATACCGCATGAACGCCGCGATCAGGGACTATCCCAAGCCGGTCGTCGCCTTCATGCAGGGCTTCGTCATGGGGGGCGGCGTCGGCATCGGCGGCCATGCCAGCCATCGGGTCGTGGGCGACACGACGCAGGTGGCGATGCCCGAATCGGGGATCGGGCTGATCCCCGACGTGGGCGGCACCTGGCTTCTGGCCCGCGCGCCGGGGCGGATCGGGGAATACCTCGGCCTGACGGGCGCGCGCATGGGCGCAGGCGACGCGATCCACGCGGGCTTCGCCGACATCTACCTGCCCGAGGCGGAATGGGACGCCGAGAAGGACAGGCTGGCCGAAACGGGCGACGCCTCGGCCCTGCGTCGGCAGGCCCCGCCCCCTGCCGCGCTGGAAAGCCGCGACCTGTCGGCCTTCGGCGGCCGCACGGTCGAGGAGATCGTGGCCGCGCTGGAACATGCGGGCGACGACGAGGCGCTGAAGCCGATCCGGCGGAACTCGCCCCTGTCCATGGCGGCGACCCTGACGATGGTGCGGGCCGCGCGCGGCGACCTGCGGATGCACGAGTCGCTGTCGCGCGAATACCGCTTCACCCATCGCGCGACGGCGGACGGCGATTTCCTGGAAGGCGTGCGGGCGCAGATCATCGACAAGGACCGCAACCCGGCATGGAACTCGGCTTCCGACCGGGCCAAGGTGGACGCCATGCTGGCCGACCTGGGGCCGGCCGAACTGACGTGGGAGGATGACGCATGAAGGTCGGATTCATTGGCCTCGGCAACATGGGCGGGCCGATGGCCCGCAACCTGGCGACCGCGGGCCACGAGGTCTCGGGCTTCGACGTGGCGGCTCCCGATGTCGAGGGCGTGACCCCGGCGCTGAGCGCGGCCGAGGCCGCCCGCGACGCCGACGTGGTCATCACCATGCTGCCGAACGGTTCCATCCTGCGCAGCGTGGCCGACCAGGTGATCCCGGCGATGAAGCCGGGGGCGGTGCTTTGCGACTGCTCGACGGTGGACGTGGACAGCGCCCGTGCGGTGGCGGAACAGGCGGGGGCGGCAGGCCTGGGGGCGCTGGACGCCCCCGTTTCGGGCGGCGTCGGCGGGGCCGCGGCCGGCACGCTGACCTTCATGGTCGGCGGCACGGCCGAGGCCTTCGCGAAGGTGAAGCCCTTGTTCGACATCATGGGCCAAAAGGCGGTCCATTGCGGCGATTCGGGCGCGGGACAGGCGGCCAAGATCTGCAACAACATGATCCTGGGCGTGACGATGATCGCCACCTGCGAGGCCTTCGCGCTGGCCGACAAGCTGGGGCTGGACCGGCAGAAGATGTTCGACGTGGTGTCCACCTCGTCGGGCTACAGCTGGTCGATGAACGCCTATTGCCCCGCGCCGGGCGTGGGCCCCGTCTCGCCCGCCGACAACGGCTATCGCCCGGGCTTCGCGGCCGAGCTGATGCTGAAGGACCTGCGCCTGTCCCAGCAGGCGGCGGACAGCGCGGATGCCGACACGCCCATGGGCGAACTCGCGACCCGGCTTTACACCGAGTTCGTCGAACGCGAGGACGGCAAGGGGCGTGACTTTTCTGCCATGCTGCCGAGGCTTGCGGCGCGGGGACGGCCGGCGGGGACGGCCTGAGCGAACCCATGGCGGTGACCGGACGTTGGTTCGGACGCAGCAGAAAGGACGCAAGATGAAGCTGAGAGGTTTTCTTGCCGTCGCCGCGGTGGCGTTGGCGATGCCTGCGCTCGGCCACGCGGAAAAGCCTGCACATGCGGGGCAGAAGGGGCCGCACGGCCATGCCGCAGCGCAGGCCAGACCCGCGCCGGCCCGGGCGCCTGCGCGCGCGCGGCGTGATCAGGTCGTGGTGGCCAAGGACCAGGGCGCGCGCTGCCCGCCGGGGCTGGCGAAGAAGTCGCCGGCCTGCGTTCCGCCGGGACAGGCGCGCAACGGGCTGGTGGGGCGGGTCGTCGACTGGCGCGACGTCCATGTCGTTCGCAAGCCCGGACTTTACGGACTGGCGCAGGCCCCGAGCGGGCAGAACTACGCCATTGTCGACGGGCGGCTGGTGAGGATCGATTCGCGCACGGCCAAGGTCCTGTCGATCATCCGGACGGTTGACGCGATCCTCGACTGAGTGACCGGCGGTTGCGCCGCCTCAGGCCGGCGCGCCCGCCGTCAGAAGCGCCTGCGCCGCGGCCCGCGCGGCGGGGGTGATCTCCTCGCCCGCCAGCATCCGGGCGATCTCCTCGACCCGTTCGGGCGCGTCCAGCGCCGCCACGCGCGAGGTGGTGATGCCGTCCTCGACCGACTTGGCCACGCGGAAATGCTGCTGCCCCAAGGCCGCGACCTGCGGCGAGTGGGTCACGACCAGCACCTGAGCGCCCTCGGCCAGCCGCGCGAGGCGGCGCCCCACGGCATCGGCGGTGGCCCCGCCCACGCCCCGGTCGATCTCGTCGAAGATCATGACCAGCGGCTCGCCCCCGCGCGCAAGGCAGACCTTGAGCGCCAGCAGGAAGCGCGAAAGCTCGCCGCCCGAGGCGATGCGGTCCAGCGGCCCGGCAGGCGCGCCCGGGTTGGTCGCGACGGTGAAGGCCACGGCGTCGCGGCCGTCGGGGCCGGGCTCGCCCTCGGTCACGCGGGTCTCAAAGACGGCACGCTCCATCTTCAGTGGCGCAAGCTCGGCGGCCATGGCGGCATCGAGCCGCCCCGCCGCCGCGCGCCGTTCGGCGCTGATCTTCGTCGCCGCCGTGTCATAGGCAGATTCGGCCTCGCGCAGGGCCTGCTGAAGATCCGCCAGCCGCGCCTCGCCGGCGTCCAGCGCAGACAGGCGGGCGGACAGCTCAGAGGCCAGCGTCGCCAGGTCGTCGGGCAGCACGTCGTGCTTGCGGGCCAGCGCGCGCAGGGCGAACAGCCGCTCTTCGGCGGCCTCCAGCGCGCGGGGGTCGAAGTCCATCCGCGCCAGGGCGTCCTCAACCCCGCGCGTGGCCTCGCCCAGTTCGATCGAAGCGCGGGCGAGCGCGGCCAGCGGCTCGGCCAGGCCCTCCTCGGGGTCGTCGCCGATCTTGTCGGCGGCGCCTTCCAGCCAGCGGGTCGCCTCAACGATCAGCCCCTCGGCGCCAAGGTCCGAGCCGCTGCCTGCCAGCATCTGCAACGCGCGGGCCACGTCGCCGCGCACCCGCTCGGCCGCCTGCATCTGGCGGCGGGCTGCGTCCAGCGTCGCCTCCTCGCCGGGCTGGGGATCGAGCTTTTCCAGCTCGGCGACCGCATGGCGCAGGAAGTCTTCCTCTTTCCGGGCGGCCTCGATGGCGGCCTCGGCCTCGGCCAGGGCCGATGTGGCCTGCCGCCGCGCGGCCCAGGCAGCACGGACGCCGGACAGGTCCAGCGCCCCGAAGGCGTCCAGCAGCATCCGGTGCCCGCGCGGGTTCAGAAGGCCCCGGTCGTCATGCTGGCCGTGCAGTTCCACCAGCGCGTCCGAGAGCGCCCGCAGCACCTCGCCCGAGACGCGGCGGTCGTTGACCCAGCCGGTCTTGCGGCCGTCGGCGGCGTTCACCCGGCGCAGGATCAGCTCCTCCTCGGCCTCGATCCCCGCCTCGTCCAGGACGGCACGGGCGGGATGGCCCGGAGGCAGGTCGAAGACGGCCGTGACCTCGCCCTGCGAGGCGCCCGCGCGGACCAGTTCGGCCCGGCCGCGCCAGCCCAGCACGAATCCCAGGCAGTCCAGCAGGATCGACTTGCCCGCGCCGGTTTCGCCCGTCAGCACGTTCAGCCCCGGCGCGAAATCCAGCGACAGGCGGTCGATCAGCAGCATGTCGCGTATGTCCAGAGTGCGAAGCATCCGACCCCGTTTCCGCCGGCTTTCCCGGCCAGCCGCGCCCTATCGCCTACAGTCTTAAAGCCACCGGCCCTGGATCATCTCGCGGTAGATCCGCGTGAGCCAGCTGTTCCCCTGCGGCGTGGCCGTCAGCCCGCGCCCGCGCAACTGGGCATAGGCATCCTGGTAGAAGGGCGAGGACCGGAAGTTGTGCCCCAGGATCGCCCCCGCCGTCTGCGCCTCGTCCGTCAGGCCCAGGCCAAGATAGGCCTCGACCAGCCGCATCAGCGCCTCGGGCGTGTGGGTGGTGGTCTGGTAATCCTCGACCACGACGCGGAAGCGGTTGATGGCGGCGGTGTAATGGCCGCGCTTGAGGTAATAGCGCCCGATCTCCATTTCCTTGCCGGCCAGATGGTCGAAGGCCAGGTCGAACTTGAGCACCGAGGACTTGGCGTATTCGCTGTCGGGATACTGCTCGATCACCTCGCGCAGCCCCTGCAGGGCCTGGAACGTCAGGCCCTGGTCGCGGCCCACCTCGTCGATCTGGTCGTAATAGCTGAGCGCAAGAAGATACTTGGCGTAGGCCGCGTCCTCGTCGCCCGGGTAGTTGTCGATGAACCGCTGCGCGGCACCCCGCGCCTCGTCATACTGGCCGGCCTTGTGGTGCGAATAGGCCTGCATGATCAGCGCGCGCTTGGCCCATTCGGAATAGGGGTAAAGCCGCTCGATCTCGCTGAAATAATGGACCGCGTCCTTGGGCCGGTTGCGGTTCTCAAGCTCGTATTCGCCGCGCTTCCAGATCTGCTCGGCGGTGAAGTTGTCCAGCGGCTCGCTGCGGGCGCCAGGGTCCCGCTGCCCGCAGGCCGCCAGCGAAAGGGACACCACGACCGCCATGAGCACGAGGCGCGTATTCCTGAATGCCATGTCTGTCCTTGTCCGTCCCGTCGTCCTGCGGCTTGCGCCCGTCTGGCCTGCGCCCGGCGCGCGGCCCGGCCGTCCTAGCACACAACATAATGACGCGCAAAAGGGCAAGTCGGGTGGCTGGGGCAAAGGGTCGTGACCTGCCATGCCGGGCGGGCGGGCAGGCACCGCCGTTCGTCAGGCGACGGCGCGGCGGCGCGTCTCGGCCTCGACCGCCTGGTGCGCCAGAAGGCCCGCACCGGGCAACTGGCCCTCCAGTTCGTCGGTGCAGGTCGTCCATTCCCAGGCGCCGTCGCTGGCGAAAAGCGCGCGCAGCAGCCTGTTCGTCATCGCATGGCCCGCGCGGTTGCCGCTGTAGCGGGCCAGCAGCGGCGCGCCCGCCAGCGCGAGGTCGCCCACGGCGTCCAGCATCTTGTGGCGCACCGGCTCGTCGCGGTGGCGAAGGCCGCCGGGCGACAGCACGCGGTCGCCGTCCACCACGACGGCGTTGAAATAGGTCCCGCCCAAGGCCAGGCCATTCGCCTTCATCGCCTCGACATCCGCCTGGCGGCAGAAGGTGCGCGAATCCATCAGTTCACGCACAAAGGTGCCGTTCGCGAGATCCAGCTGCTTTTCCTGGTGCCCGATGGCCGCGTCCGTGAAATCGATGGTGAAGTCCATCCGCAGGTGGTCGGCGGGCGACAGCCGGGCGTAGCCCGCGCCTTCATGCACCTCGACCGGACGCAGGACGCGGATGGCGCGAAGCGGCTCGGGCGAATGGAACAGGCCGGCCTTGAGGATGCCCGCCACGAAGGGTGCGGACGAGCCGTCGAGGATCGGCACTTCCGGTCCGTCGATGTCGATCAGGGCGTTGTGGACGCCGGTCCCGGCCAGCGCGGCCATGACATGTTCCACGGTCGAGACGGTCGCCCCGCCTTCGCCCTTCAGCAGGGTGCAGAGGGGCGAGGGCACCACATGGTCCCAGCGCGCGGGAATGCGCGCGCCGCCCAGATCGGTGCGGCGGAACACGATGCCGTGGTCCGCAGGCGCGGGGTTGATCACCAGCCGCGCGGGCTTGCCCGAGTGGAGTCCGGCGCCCGTGAAGCGGGCTGGGGTTGCGAGAGTGGCCTGCATGGGTTTGTCCGTCGATCCTGGGAAACGACATGGCTTCCCGTTTCCACAGACTTAGGGTCCCCCCGCCTGCCGCTCAATTAACGATTTGTGACGGGTTGTAACACGCGGCCCCAGCGCGCGCCCCCAAGGGCAAATCGTTGCGCCGAAAAGGAAAAGAGGCCGCTTTCGCGGCCTCTTGCCTGTTGCGGATCGGCACCTGCTTCGGGGCGCCTCAGTTTGCCTGACGCCGCAGGAAGGCGGGAATTTCCACGTTGTCCTGGGCAGCGTCGGGCGAGGTCAGATCGTCGAAATCCGTTTCGGCCTGGCGCGCGCGGGCCAGCCGGTCGCTCACGCGCTCGGCGATCGTCTCGGGGCGCGGACGCTCGACCTCGGCCGAGGCGCCGGCGACGCGGTTCAGCATCCGGCCCAGGCCCGACATGCGGCCCTGCGGGGCGGCAGGGGCGGCAGGGGCCGCCGCAGCGCCGGGGCGGCGCGGCGCGACGGGAACGTCGCCGCCGCGGTTCAGGGCGCGATCAAGACGCTCCTTCACGGCGGGGGCGGGTTCGCCGCGCGGAGCCTGCGGGCGCGCGGGGGCGGTGAACTCGCTGGCCGGGTCGCTCAGGCGCTGGTCGATGCTGCGGGTGTCGGCGCGGACGGGGGGACGGGCCTCGGCGACGGGCTCGGCGGCCGGGCGATAGGCGGGCTCGGGCAGATCCTCGGCGGCCGGGGCCGGGCGCGCGGCCGGGCTTTCCATGACCGGGCTGCGGCGCGGCGGCACGGGCGCTTCCTCGGCGGCAGGCGCGGCCGGAGCCATGGCGCGGGTGCCGACGGAGGGCGTCTGGGTCAGCGGCTCCTTGAGACCGCGGCGCGGGGCGGGCGCCTCGGCGGCGGCGGCGCTGTCGATGCCGGTGGCGACGACCGACACGCGGACCTTGCCTTCCATCGTCGGGTCCAGCGTCGAACCCACGATGATGTTGGCGTCGGCATCCACCTTCTCGCGGATCTTTTCGGCCGCCTCGTCCATCTCGAACAGGGTGAGGTCGTGGCCGCCCGTGATGTTGATCAGGACGCCCTTGGCGCCGTGCAGGCTGATCTCGTCCAGCAGCGGGTTGGCGATGGCCTTCTCGGCGGCTTCCACGGCGCGGTTGTCGCCGGTCGCCTCGCCGGTGCCCATCATGGCCTTGCCCATCTCGTCCATCACCGCGCGGACGTCGGCGAAGTCGAGGTTGATGAGGCCCGGGCGCACCATCAGGTCGGTCACGCCCTTGACGCCCTGGTACAGGACGTCGTCGGCCAGCGCGAAGGCCTCGGTGAAGGTGGTCTTCTCGTTGGCGATGCGGAACAGGTTCTGGTTGGGGATGATGATAAGGGTATCGACGACCTTCTGCAGGTTCTCGACGCCCTCGTCGGCCTGCCGCATACGCTTGGAGCCCTCGAACTGGAAGGGCTTGGTCACGACGCCGACGGTCAGGATGCCCATCTCGCGCGCGGCCTGCGCGATGATCGGCGCGGCGCCCGTGCCGGTGCCGCCGCCCATGCCGGCGGTGATGAAGCACATGTGCGCGCCCATCAGGTGATCGACGATGTCCTCGATGGTTTCCTCGGCCGCCTGCGCGCCGATCGAGGGCTTGGCGCCCGCGCCCAGGCCTTCGGTGACCTTGGGGCCAAGCTGGATGCGCGCCTCGGACCGGCTTTGCGCCAAGGCCTGCGCGTCCGTGTTGGCGACCACGAAGGTCACGCCGTCCAGCTGCTTCTCGATCATGTTGTTGACGGCGTTGCCGCCTGCGCCGCCCACACCAAAGACGGTGATGCGCGGGCGCAGCTCGTCGTCGTCACTCATCATCAGGTTGAGGTTCATCGCCGCCTGCCCTTCCGTTTCTTGTGCCGGCGCGTCAGGGCGCCCGGTCGATTCCGCCGCTCGCGGCAAGGGTAGCAGATTGCACCCTGCCGTCACTTGCCAATCGCCACATACCCCGTCATGCCGCCCTTGGCTGGCAGGCTTTTGGCGATATGTCGCCGACGGCGCAAGCGGTTCGATCCGCCTGCGCCGTCATTTCACCAGTTGTTGCGGAACCAGCGATAGGCCCGCCGCAGGCCGACCACGCCCGCGCGCTCGACCGGCATCTCGAAATCCCACCATTCATCCTGCGGATTGGCGGCGTGCAGGGCAAGGCCCACGGTGGCCGCGTGGCAGGGGGCGGTGTGCTGCTGCGCCAGACCCTGGATCCGCAGCGGCCGGCCGATGCGGACGTTGTAGCCCAGGATGCGCGTGGCCAGCGTGTCCAGTCCGGGGATCTGGCTGGCGCCGCCGGTCAGCACCACCTGGCGCGAGGGCATCTGGTCGAAGCCGGCCGCTTCCAGGATCTCGCGCACGCCGTCCAGGATCTCCTCGACCCGGGGGCGCATGATTCCAATGAGATCGGCGCGGCTGACGAAGCGGCGCTCGCCGTCCCAGTCCTCGCCCGGCTCGCCGGTGACGTCGATCATCTCGCGGTCGTCGCGGCCCGTCGCCTCAAGCCCGCCGTGGCGCGTCTTGAGCCATTCGGCGACCGGCAGCGGGACGCGCAGCCCCTGGCTGATGTCGCGCGTGACCAGATCGCCGCCCATCCGTACGGCATCGGCGAACAGCATGTGCTTCTTGAGGAACAGCGACACGCCCGTGACGCCGCCGCCCATGTCGACGCAGGCCGCACCCAGTTCCTGTTCGTCCTCGACCAGCGCCGCTCGGCCTGCCGCATAGGCGGCCGAGCCCACGCCCGCCAGTTCAAGGTCGCAGCGGCGGATGCAGTGGACGAGGTTCGAGGCCGCGAATCCGTCGATGGTCAGGACATGCATGTCCACCGCCAGCGTGTTGCCCACGATGTCGCGCGGGTCCGCCAGCCCCGAGCGCGAATCGACGGCGAAGTTCACCGGCTGGGCGTGCAGCACCTCGCGGTTCTTGCCGAAGTCGGGCGCGTCGCAGGCGGCCAGCACGGCGGCCACATCCTCCTCGGTGACCTTGCCGGACCGCAGCGGAATGTCGCCGGCCAGCCCGTAGGAGGCGGGGCGCGCCCCCGAGATCGTGGCAATGACGTGATCGACGCGGACGCCCGCCTGCTTCTGCGCGCCCTGCACGGCGTGGCGGACGCAGCGCTCGACATCGGCCATGGTTTCGATCTCGCCGTAGCGGACGCCGCGCGACTGGGTGGTGAACTGGCCGATCACGCGGAACGACGACTGCCCCGCCATCGGCCCCACGCCGTCGGTTTCGCGGAACTGGCCGGGGCCGTCGAACTGCAGGATGATGCAGGTGACCTTCGAGGTGCCGATGTCCAGCACCGCCATGACCCCGCGCGCCATCGCCTGGCGGCGCATCTGCCGCATCGCCCGCTGAGCCTCGTAAAGATCGCGCATCCCTTTTCCGTTCCTTCCTGCCCCTGCCTCAGCCGCGTGTCGCCTGGCCGGTCTTGTCGCCGTCCTCGGCCCCCTCCTCGGGGTCGATCAGATTGCCCTCGGCGTCCAGTTCCGGCAGCCCGGCGGCGCGCCGCAGCGTGTTCTGCGCGGCAAGCCCCATCCGCAGCACCGGGCGCGCGGGGTCGCGCAGGTCCACGGCCACCACGTCGCGCGCCAGCAGGCCGTCCTCGCGGTCCATCGCCATGGCCGCCTGCAACGCGGGCAGCGGCCGGTCGGTCGGCAGCATGATGCGCTGCCCGCGGTCCAGAACGACGTCCCAGCGCCGCTCGCCCATCCGCTCGAGCCCCCGCAGGCGCGGCAGGATTGGGCCGGCCAGGTCGATCAGGGCCAGAGCCTCGGCCGCATGGGCGCCCGCGCCCTCGCCCGCGATCATGGGCAGGTCGGTCCGCATGTCGCGCGAGGTGATCGAGGCGACGCGGTGCCCCTCGGCGTCCAGCAGGTCCAGCCCGCGGGCGTGGCGCCACAGGATCGCGGGCTTGCGTTCGGTCACGACCGCCGACAGGACGCCGCCCGGCTTGATCCGCAGCTCCATCTTCTCGATGGCGTCCAGCCGCTCGACCGAAGCGCGCAGCTCGGGCAGGTCGATGTCGAAGCTCGAGGCGGGCAGCGTCACCGGCAGCATGGCGCGCAGCCCCTTCTCCACGGCAGGCGAGGCGCCCTCGATCTCCATGCTGTGGACCATGAAGGCTTCCTGCGACTGGATGCGGTCCACCATGGCCGTCATCGCGCCGGTCAGGTTCGCGCGCCGCGTGTCGTCGGCCAGCCACAGCCCGGCGAACAGGCAGACGACAAAGGCCGGCAGACCCACCCGCAACAGCCGGCGGTACAGCGGCGTCAGCCACAGACGGTTCAGCCGATAGGCCAGCCGCGACGGGCCGGGCTCGCGCCGGGCCGCGCGGACGGGGGCCGGGCGGGTGCCGACCCGGCGCACGGGCGCGGGCTGGACGGCCGCCTGGAACGACCGGGTGAAGTCCTTCAGTCCCGACACAGCGCGTCCTCCACGATCCAGCGGCAGAGCGCCGGGAAGTCCATGCCGGCATGGGCCGCCTGCTCGGGCGCGAGCGAGGTGGGCGTCATCCCCGGCTGGGTATTGGTTTCCAGGACCACCAGCCCGTCGAGGCCGCGCGAATCATCCCAGCGGAAATCGGTGCGGCTGAGCCCGCGGCAGCCCAGCGCCTCATGCGCGCGGCGGGCATAGTCGAGGCAGGCCCGGGTGACCTCGTCGGGGATCTCGGCCGGGATGACATGGCGCGAGCCCCCTTCGGAATACTTGGCGTCGTAGTCGTACCAGCCGGCGGTCACGATCTCGGTCACGCCCAAGGCCCGGTCGCCCAGGACGGTGGTGGTCAGCTCGCGGCCCGGGGCATAGGCCTCGACCATGACCTGCGCGGGCATGTCGTCGGACAGGGGCGCGGCGTTGTCGCCCTCGCGGACGATATAGACGCCCACGGACGAGCCCTCGTCATTGGGCTTGACCACGTAAGGAGGCGGCAGGACATGGCGCGCGCGGACATCCTCGCGGCGGGCCAGCACGCTTTCGACGACCGGCAGCCCCGCATCGCGGAAGACCTGCTTGGCGCGCGTCTTGTCCATCGCCAAGGCCGAGGCCAGCACGCCCGAATGGGTATAGGGATAGCCCAGCCATTCCAGCAGGCCCTGGACGCGGCCGTCCTCGCCCATCCGGCCGTGCAGCGCGTTGAAGACAACGTCGGGGCGGACCTCGGCCAGCCGCGAAGGCAGGCCCGCGCCGTCATCGGGGCCAAGAGCGATCTCGACCACCTCGTATCCCGCCACCCGCAGCGCATCCGCGCATCCGCGCCCCGACGACAGCGACACCTCTCGCTCCGCCGAGGGGCCGCCCATCAGGACCGCTACGGTGTGGGCTGTCCTGCTCGACCTGCCCGCCACATCTGCCTTTCGCCCCGTAAGCCGGGGACTGATTCGGGGATCTTCGCCCCCGGTTTTCCTGCGCCTTGGACGGCGCTTTTCGATGGGCCGATGATAGTCACAAAGCCGCAGATGGGGGAAGAGGATTCTGGGGCATTTGCACGTTTTGCGCGATCAGCGATCGCCCACCCTGACAACCTCCCAGGCAAGCTCGTGGCCGCTGGTTTCCCGCACCCGCGCGCGGACCATCTCGCCCAGGTCCTCCAGCTCGGCGGCGGTGGCGCCCCCGGTGTTGATCAGGAAGTTCGGGTGCTTCTCGCTCATCTGGGCGCCGCCAAGGCGGTGGCCGCGCAGGCCCGCGCCCTCGATCAGCTTCCAAGCCTTGAGGTCGTGGACGTCGCCCTCCTTCCCGGTCGAGCTGAACCCCGCCGGGTTGCGGAAGGTCGAACCGGCGCTGCGCTCGCGCGTGGGCTGGCTCGCGTCGCGTCGGGCCAGCTGCTCCTCCATCCGGGCGGCAAGGGCCCCGGGGTCGCCGGGCTCGGCGCGGAAGGTCGCGCGGGTCAGCACCCAGCCTTCGGGCAGCGCCGACGAGCGGTAGGCAAGCCGCAGGTCGCCCGCCGCCAGCACCCGCGATTCGCCCTGCCGCGTGACCGCCTCGACCTCGACCAGGTGATCCGCGACATAGGACCCGTAGCAGCCGGCGTTCATGCGGACCGCGCCCCCGATCGTGCCGGGGATGGTGCGCAGGAAGGTCAGGTCCAGCCCCGCCTCGGCCGCGCGCCTGGCGACGTGCATGTCCAGCGCGGCCGCGCCCGCGTGGACCAGCCCGTCCGCGATCTCGATCCCGTTGAAGCCGCGGCCCAGCCGGATCACCACGCCCCGGATGCCGCCGTCCCGCACGATCAGGTTCGAGCCGACGCCCATCGCGAAGACCGGCACCTCGGGCACGAGGTTCTGCAGGAACAGCATCAGGTCCTCGCGGTCGGCGGGCTGGAACAGCCAGTCGGCGGGCCCGCCTACGCGCAGCCAGGTCAGGTCGGCCAAGGGGCGGTCCTGCGTCAGCGTGCCCCGGATCGGCGGGAGTTCAGTCATCGGAAGCCTTCCTTTCTTGCCGCCCCGCCTAGGGCAGCGGCCCGGGCCGGGCAAGCGCCCCCGCGCCGCCGCAGCCTCCCGCAGGCGTCAGGGCCATTCTTCTTCGCTCAAATATCCCGGGGGTCCGGGGGCTGGCCCCCGGTCCCTCAGCGGTCCGGCAAGTCGATCCGGCGGCGATGCGCGTCCCAGAAGCCCGCGATGGCGCCCAGGATCAGCGAAACGACGCCCGGCACCACGACGAAGAAGATGATGCCCGCACGGCGCAACTGGTCGTCGCCCGTCAGCACGTCGCGGGTCAGGTTCCAGCCGAGGATCGCCAACGCGCCGCAGGCCGCCAGCGCCCCCAGCAGCCCCGCCAGCCCCAGTCGGCGCGCGCCCAGCCAGGCCAGCAGCCCCGGCAGAGTCCCGGCCAGGGCGGCCGGCAGGGCGAAGTCGCCGATCACCGGCTCAGGCCGCCTTCAGCGACAGCCGCTCGGGCAGGGCGTTGGCCCAGGCCGAGATGGTCCCCGCGCCGAGGCAGACCACCATGTCGCCCGGCCGCGCCTGTTCGCGCACCAGCCGCGCAAGATCCGATTCGTCCATCACAGCGCGGGCATGGCGATGGCCATGGGCGATCAGCCCGGCCACGAGGTCGTCGCGCGATGCGCCCGGGATCGGGTCCTCGCCCGCCGAATAGACCTCGGCGATGCCCACCACGTCGGCCTCGTTGAAACAGGTGCAGAAGTCGTCGAACAGGTTCGACAGCCGCGAATAGCGGTGCGGCTGGTGGACGGCGATCACGCGGCCCTTGGTCGCCTGCCGCGCCGCCTTCAGCACCGCCGCGATTTCCACCGGGTGATGGCCATAGTCGTCGATGATGGTGACGCCGTTCACCTCGCCCACCCGGGTGAAGCGCCGCCCGACCCCGCCGAAAGCCGCCAGCGCGTCGCGGATCTGCGCGCGCTTGAGCCCGAGGTGCCGCGCCACGGCGACCGCCGCCAGCGCATTGGACACATTGTGGTCGCCCGGCATCGGCAGGGTGCAGCCCTCGATCATCGGCACCTCGCCGTCGTCGCCACGCTCTCCCTGAAGGGCAACGTCGAAATGGGCCGCGCCGTTCTCGTAGCGCAGGTTCACGGCCCGCACGTCGGCCTGGGCGTTGAAGCCGAAGGTCACGACCCGGCGGTCGGTCACGCGGCCGACGAGGCCCTGCACCTCGGGGTGGTCGGTGCAGCAGACGGCAAGGCCGTAGAAGGGGATGTTCGACACGAAGTCGGTGAAGCCCTTGCGCAGTGCGTCGAACGAGCCCCAGTGCTCCATGTGCTCGGGGTCGATGTTGGTGACGATGGCGATGGTCGCGGGCAGGCGGTTGAAGCTGCCGTCCGATTCGTCGGCCTCGACCACCATCCACTCGCCCGCACCGGCCCGCGCATTGGACCCGTAGGCATGGATCACGCCGCCGTTGATGACGGTCGGGTCCAGCCCGCCCGCGTCCAGCAGCGTCGCCACCATGGTCGTGGTGGTGGTCTTCCCGTGGGTGCCCGCAATGGCGATGTTGGACTTGAGCCGCATCAGTTCCGCCAGCATCTCGGCGCGCCGGACGACGGGAAGGCCGCGGCGGCGGGCTTCCTCAAGCTCGGGGTTGCCCTTCTTGATGGCGGTCGAGATCACCACCACGCCCGCGTCCCCGATGTTCTCGGCCCGCTGGCCCTCGAAGACGGTGGCGCCCAGGCTTTCCAGCCGGTCGGTGATCTTGGACCGCTTGGCGTCCGACCCCTGGACCGTGTAGCCCAGCGTCATCAGCACCTCGGCGATCCCGGACATGCCGATGCCGCCGATGCCCACGAAATGGATCGGCCCGAGTTCTCCGGGAAGCTTGGTGGCTGCGTTCATGGGGTCAGTTCCGTCACAAGGTCATGCAGTCGGGCCGCCGCGTCGGGGCGGCCGAGGGAAAGGGCCGCTTCGGCCATCTGGCGGGCGCGGGGGGCGTCCGTCAGGATCGCGCGCAGATCGCGCGCCAGGCTGTCGGCGTCCAGCACGGATTCGGGCAGGACGACCGCTGCGCCGGAATCCGCCAATGCCCGCGAATTCGCTGTCTGGTGGTCGCCCGCGGCGGCGGCATAGGGAATCAGGATCGCCGGCCGGCCGATCACGGTGATGTCGGCGATGGAGGAGGCCCCTGCCCGGCTGACGACCAGCTGGCAGGCCGCCAGCCGTTCGGGCACGTCGGTGAAGAAGGGGCGGACCTCGGCCCGGACCCCCGCCTCGTCATAGGCGCGCGTCACGCGTTCGGCATCCTCGGCCCGGGCCTGGTGGCTGACCTCGAGGCGCGGGCGCAGATCGTCCGGCAGGGCCGCGATGGCGGCAGGCACGCAGTCCGACAGGACCCGCGCCCCCTGGCTGCCGCCGATCACCAGAAGGTGCAGCGCGCCGTCGCCCGGCGGGCGGTAAGGGGCGCCCGCCTGGTCCAGCACAGCCTTGCGGACGGGGTTGCCGACATGGCTGCCCTCGACCCCCTGGGGCAGTTCGGTCGGCCAGGTGCCGCAGGCGATCCGGTCCACCCGGCGGGCGAAGATCCGGTTCACCCGGCCCATGATGCCGTTCTGTTCATGGATCATGCGCGGCACGCCCAGGATCGAGGCCGCGCCCATGGCGGGGATCGTCGGATAGCCGCCGAAGCCCACGACCACCGCCGGGCGGTCGCGGCGCATGGCGCGCAGCGCGCCCGCCAGCCCCTGCCCGATCCGCAAGGGGGCGCTCAGCTTGCCCCCGAGCCCGCCCCGCGCCGTGGTGGCGGACCGCACGATCTCGCGCGAAACCTCGGGCGGGAAGCCCCCGGCATAGCGCGCGCCGCGGTCATCGGTGGACAGCTTCACCCGCCAGCCGTCCGCCAGCAGGCGTTCCGCCAGCGCCTGCGCCGGAAACATGTGCCCGCCGGTGCCCCCGGCGGCGATCAGGGCCAGCCGCGCCGTCCCGGTCATCGTCCCGCGCGCCCCAGCACGTCCGCCAGCGCGTTCTGCGGCCGCGTCCGGGTCAGCGCCAGCAGCATCCCCAGCGTGATCCCCGAGGCGATCACCGACGAGCCGCCGTAGCTGACGAAGGGCAGCGTCATTCCCTTGGCGGGCAGCAGGCGGACCGCGACGCCCATGTTGATCAGCGCCTGCACCCCGAAGGCGCAGGCCAGCCCGGTGCCCGCGATGCGGGCAAAGGGGTCGCGTTCCCCCAGCAGCCGCCACAGCGAGCGCACGACGATCGCGCAGTAAAGCGCGATAATCGCCAGAACCATGACGAAGCCGTATTCCTCGGCCGCGACCGCAATGATGAAGTCGGTATGCGCGTCCGGCAGCGACCACTTGACGCTGCCCTCGCCCACGCCCACGCCGAAGAAGCCGCCTTCCTGGATGGCGTTGGTGGCATAACCGATCTGGGTGCGCGGATCGATCTCGGACGACAGGAAGCCGTTGATGCGGCGGGCGAAATGCTCGCTGTTGGCATAGGCGAACAGGCCGCCCATGGCCGCAAGCCCGATGGTGCCCGCGATCAGCGCGACGGGGGCGCCCGCGATGAAATACATCACCAGCCAGGAGAACAGGATCAGCGAGGCCTGGCCGAAGTCCGGTTGCAGCGCCAGCACCACGATCACCGTCGCCGCCACGAAGAACGAATAAAGCCGCCCCGGCGGTCCGCCCACCGCCTGCGCCGAGGCCATGAACCAGGCGCAGATCGCGATAAAGCCGGGCTTGAGGAACTCGGACGGCTGGATCGAGGCAAAGCCCAGCGACAGCCAGCGCGTCGCCCCCTTGCCGAAGTCGGTGCCGATGACCGGCAGCGCCAGGACCGTGGCAAAGGCGCCCAGGAACAGCAGCACGCCCAGGCGGCGCACCTGCACGGGCGACAGCATGGACACGACAAGCATCACCCCCAGCGCCATGCCCCCGAAGGCCGCCTGCCGCGAGACATAGTAGAAGGCCGGCAGGTTGTTGCGTTCCGCCAGCGGCACCGAGGCGGCGAGCCCCAGCAGCAGCCCCAGCGCGAACAGCGCCAGCACGCAGGCCAGCGCCCACTTGTCCACCGTTCGCCACCAGCGTGGAAGAATTGGATCCCCCGCCCGTACAGGCGTGGCGCCAAAGACCATCTCGGTCATGGGTTCACCGCTGACACTGCCTCTGCCCTGCCCGGTTTGGCCCGGGTCTGGGCGCAACCATAGCGCGGATGGCCGCATGAGGCTAGAAATGATTGCGCCGGGTGGCGGCCCCCGGCCGGGCCGCCCCGTGGTTCAGCTCTGGCGCAGCGTCTCGACCAGCGCGGTGAAATGCTCGCCGCGCTTCTCAAAGTTCGGATACTGGTCGAAGCTGGCCGAGGCCGGGGCCAGCAGCACCGTGTCGCCAGGCTCGGATTCGGCGGCCGCGCGGGCGACGGCGACTTCCATCGTCTCGACGACCTCGTGGGGCGTGTCCGACAGTTGCAGCGCGAAGTCGCGGGCGGAATGGCCGATCAGATAGGCCTTGCGGATGCGCGGAAACAGCGGCGCCAGTGCGGCGATGCCGCCCTCTTTCCCCATGCCGCCCGCGATCCAGCGGATGTTGTCGAAGGCCGTCAGCGCCTTTTCCGCCGAATCGACGTTGGTGGCCTTGGAGTCGTTCACCCAGCGCACGCCGTTGATCTCGGCGACGGTCTGGCTGCGGTGCGGCAGGCCCGCGAAACTGTGGAAGGCGGCCTCGATGTCGCGCGGGGCAAGGCCGATGCTGCGGCAGGCGGCATAGGCCGCGCAGGCGTTCTGGTGGTTGTGCGCACCCGGCAGGCCCTTGATCCCGCGCAGGTCGATGGAGGCGATCTGCCGCCCCTTGCGCCATTCCGACAGGTATCCCTTGCGGGCCGAGACGGACCAGCCGAAGCCGTCGAGCTTGTCTTCCACCGAGACGCGGATCACCCGGTCGTCCTGCGGCCCCTGCCCCATCTGATTTGCCAGATAGCGGCCCTCGTCCTCGTCCACGCCGATCACGCAGCGGTCGGGGCCGCCTTCCGCAAACAGCCGCCGCTTGGCCGCGAAATAGCCGCCGAAGCCGGAATGCCGGTCCATGTGGTCGGGCGAGAGGTTGGTGAAGACCGCCACGTCCGGCGTCAGCGCGCGGGCGAGGTCCGTCTGGTAGGACGACAGCTCCAGCACCACCACCTCGCCATCCACGGGCGGGTCGAGCGACAGGACGCCGGTGCCGATGTTGCCGCCCATCTGGGTCGGACGACCCGTGGCCTGCAGGATGTGGTGGATCAGCGCCGTGGTGGTGGACTTGCCGTTCGAGCCGGTGACGCAGATGACCCTCGGCGGCGTGTCGAAGGCCGCCCAGTCAAGCGCGCCGAAGCTGCGGAAGAACAGCCCGATGTCGTTGTCCACCGGCACGCCGCGCCGCAGGGCCTGCGCGATGGCAGGGTGCGGATGCGGGTAGAGATGCGGGATGCCGGGCGAGGTGATCAGCGCGTCGATCCGGTCGCGCCAGCCGGCGTCCCGGGTGAGGTCGAGAAGCTGCAACCCCTCGGATTCCGCCTGCGCCCGCGTCTCGGCGCTGTCGTCCCAAGCGACAACGGTGGCGCCGCCCTCGCGCAGGGCTGCGGCGGTGGCCCGGCCCGAGCGGCCGAGGCCGAGGACGGCGATGGTCTGGTTCTGAACGCCTTGGACAGGGATCATGCGGCACCGGCTGCAACGGAAATGCGGGAGCCGGTGTCGCATGGACGCCGCGCGGCGGCAACCTTCGGGGCGCCTACAAAGGCTTCAGCGCCTCGGGCTTGTGGGCGGCCTGCGCGCCGTTGTCGGTTTCGACGAGATACTGCGGCTCGTCCTCGCTGGCGGCGACCTCGTGGTCCTTGATCTTCATGCGCGAGGTCAGCTTGCGCAGGATCTTGCCATGCGAGGTCCCGCCCGAGCTTTGCCAGCTGACCCGCTGGCCCGGGTGAAACTCGTCCGCCATGCGATGCTCCTCCACCATGGGCAAAGGTCGAACACCGGCAGGAGCGGGCGGTTCCTCCTCAGCGCAGCTTCAGGGTGGACAGGCCGATCAGCGCCAGGATCACGGCGATGATCCAGAAGCGGATGACGATCTGCGGCTCGGCCCAGCCCTTTTTCTCGAAATGGTGGTGGATCGGGGCCATCAGGAAGACGCGCCGCCCGGTGCGCTTGAAATAGGCGACCTGGATGATGACCGACAGCGCCTCGACCACGAAAAGGCCGCCCACGATGGCCAGCACGATCTCGTGCTTGATGCAGACGGCGATGGCGCCCAGCGCGCCGCCCAGGGCGAGGCTGCCGGTGTCGCCCATGAAGACGGCGGCGGGCGGCGCGTTGTACCACAGGAAGCCCAGCCCCCCGCCCATCAGCGCCGCGACAAAGACGGCGATCTCGCCCGTGCCGGGGACGAAGTGGACGCCGAGGTAGTTGGCGAAGTTGGCGTTGCCGACGAGATAGGCGATGATCCCGAAGGTGACGGCCGCGATCATCACCGGCCCGATGGCCAGCCCGTCCAGCCCGTCGGTCAGGTTCACCGCGTTCGCCGCGCCCACGATCACCAGCATGGCGAAGGGGATGAAGAGGACCCCAAGGTTGATCAGCACGTCCTTGAGAAAGGGCAGCGCCAGCTGGCCCGACAGGGGCGCCGGGTTCAGCCAGGCGACGGCCAGCCCCGCCAGCGCGCCCACGGCAAGCCCGATCGCCATGCGGACCCGGCCCGACACGCCCGCGTGGTGCTGCTTGGTCACCTTGGCATAGTCGTCGGCGAAGCCGATCGCCGCGAAGGCTGCCGTCACCAGCAGCACGACCCAGATGTAGCCGTTGTCGAGCCGCGCCCAGAGCAGGGTCGAGAAGAACAGCGCCGACAGGATCAGGATGCCGCCCATCGTGGGCGTGCCCGCCTTGGCGAAATGGTCCGGGCCGATCTCGCGCAGGGGCTGGCCCTTCTTCTGCTTGACGCGCAGCCAGTCGATCAGCGGCCGGCCGAAGATGAAGCCGAAGATCAGCGCGGTGAAGAAGGCCGCGCCCGACCGGAAGGTGATATAGCGGAACAGGTTGAAGACGCCGCCATCCTCGGACAGGTTCGCCAGCCAGTAGAGCATCGGGTTTACCCCTTGTTGTTATCTGATGCGGGCGTCTGCCGCGCCCGGCGGATCGCGTCAACCACGCTTGCCACGCGCGATCCCTTGGACCCCTTCACGAAGACCACGTCGCCGTCGCGGACCATCTCGCCCGCGCGGGCGCAGAGGTCGGCGGCCTCCTCGGACCAGAGGCCCCGGCGGTCGGCGGGCAGCGCGTCCATCAGGTGGCGCATCCGGGGGCCGCAGGCATGGACCAGCGCAACCCCCTGCATCTGCGGGTAATCTGCAATGGCGCGGTGCAGGGCGAATTCATCCTCGCCCAGTTCCAGCATGTCGCCCAGGATCGCCACGCGGCGGCCCGGGGGCATGGCGTCAAGCGTCGAGAGCCCTGCGGCAAGGCTCGTCGGATTGGCGTTGTAGCTGTCGTCGATCAGCGTGATCCCGCCGATCCGTTCCACCCCGCCCCGGCCCTTGTAGGGGCGCCAGTCGGCGAGGCCCCGGGCCGAGGCCTTGGGGTCGGCGCCCAGCGCGGTGATGGCGGCGAGGACGCCCACCGCGTTCATCACGAAATGCGCGCCCGCGGTTGCGAGGGCGAAGTCCAGCGTCTCGCCCAGCACGCGGGCGCGGACGCGGGTTTCCCCCTCGGCCACCTCGGTCTTCACGGGCTTGGCCACGCCGTCCCGGCCGAAGCCCACGACGATGGCGCCCGCCCGGTCGGCGGCGTCGCGCAGGATCTGCGTGACGGGCAGGTCCTCGGGAAGGATCGCGTGGCCCGCGGGCTCCAGCCCCTCGAAGATCGAGGCCTTTTCCACGGCGATGCCTTCGAGGCTGCCGAAGGCCTCCATATGGGCGGGGGCGACGGTGGTGATCATCGCCACATGGGGCCGCGCCATGCGCGACAGGGGGGCGATCTCGCCCGGATGGTTCATGCCGAGTTCAAGGATCGCCCAGTCGGTGTCGGCGGGCATCCGCGCCAGCGTCAGGGGCACGCCCCAGTGGTTGTTCAGGCTCGCCTCGGCGGCATGGACCCGGCCCTGCGGGGACAGCGCGGCGGCGGCCATGTCCTTGGTCGAGGTCTTGCCGACCGAGCCCGTGATCGCCAGCACCCGCGCCTTCGTGCGTGCGCGGGCGGCACGGCCCAGCGCCTCCAGCGCGGGCAGGACGTCGTCCACGACCAGAAGGGGCGCGTCCTCGGCCACGCCCTCGGGGATGCGGCTGACCAGCGCGGCGGCGGCCCCCTTTTCCAGCGCCTGCGCGACGAAGTCGTGGCCGTCGCGCGCGTCCTTGAGCGCCACGAACAGATCGCCGGGCCGGATGCTGCGGGTGTCGATCGAGATGCCCTCGGCAACCCACTCGGCAGTGGCCCGGCCACCGGTCGCGGCGGCGGCGTCGGTCGAGGTCCAGAGGCTCATATCGTGCCGTCCAGCGCGGCGACGGCGACCGAGGCCTGTTCCGCGTCGTCGAAGGGAAAGACGTCCGAGCCGACGATCTGGCCGGTCTCGTGCCCCTTGCCCATGATCAGGGCCGCGTCGCCGGGTTCCAGCGCATCCACGGCGCGCAGGATCGCCTCGGCCCGGTCGCCGACCTCGGTGGCGTCCGGCCCCGCGCCGGCCATGACCTCGGCGCGGATGGCGGCGGGGTCCTCGGTCCGGGGGTTGTCGTCGGTGACATAGACCACGTCGGCATGTTGCCGCGCGGCCTCGCCCATCAGCGGGCGCTTGCCCCGGTCGCGGTCGCCGCCCGCGCCCACGATGGCGATGATGCGGCCCATCACGTGCGGGCGCAGGGATTGCAGCGCCGCGATCACGGCGCCCGGCTTGTGGGCATAGTCCACGAAGACCGCGGCCCCGTTCCGGCGCTGGGCGGCCAGTTCCATCCGGCCGCGCACGGTCGTCAGCCCGGGCAGCGCCGCGATGACGCGCGCCTCGTCCGACCCGGTGGCGATGCACAGGCCCGCCGCGCAGAGCACGTTTTCCGCCTGGAAGCCGCCGATCAGGTTCAGGCGAATCAGGTGCGTCCGGCCGTTCAGCGAGAACCGCAGCTCCTGCCCGGTCGCGTCATAGCGCTGGGCGAGGATGCGCAGGTCGCAGCCCTCGGCCCGGCCGTAGGTCATAAGCCTCAGGCCCCGGTCGCGGGCGATCTGTGCCGCCTCGCGCCCCCGCGCATCGTCGGTGCAGATCACCGCCGCGGCGCCGGGTTCGAGGATATGGCTGAACAGCAGCGCCTTGGCGGCGAAGTAGCTGTCGAAGTCGTGGTGATAGTCGAGGTGGTCCTGGCTGAAGTTGGTGAAGGCCCCCGCCGCGACCCGCACCCCGTCCAGGCGGCGCTGGTCGAGGCCATGCGAGGACGCCTCCATCGCCGCATGGGTGACGCCCGACGCGGCGGCTTCGGACAGCACGCGGTGCAGCGTCACCGGCTCGGGCGTCGTGTGGGCAAGCTTGGCGGTGAAATCCCCCTGCACGCCCATGGTCCCGAGGTTGATCGCCTTCAGGCCCAGCGCCTGCCAGATCTGGCGGGTGAAGGTCGTGACCGAAGTCTTGCCCGAGGTGCCCGTGACCGCCACGACCGTGTCGGGCTGCGCCTGGAACCACAGCGCGGCCGCACCGGCCAGGGCGGCGCGGGGGTCCTCGGCCACGACCAGCGCGGCTTGGGAGGCCGCAAGCTCGGCCGCCGCGATCTCGGCGCCCTGGCGGTCGGTCAGGATCGCGCCCGCGCCCTGGCGCAGCGCATACCGGATGAACTCGCCCCCGTGCGCCGCCGATCCGGGCAGCGCGGCGAACAGGTGCCCGTCGCGCACCTGGCGCGAATCGACCGAAATGCCGGTGATCAGCGGATCGCTTCCGTCCCCTGCCCGCAGCCCCAGCCGGGACAGGTTCATGGCCTTGTCGTTGTCCATCATCCCTCGGTCCTTATTTCGCCGAGACCTTTACGGCATCGGCCGGACGGGGTTCAATCACGGGCAGCTCCAGCCCGTCCGGACGCAGGCCCAGCATGGGCGACAGCCGCTGGATCAGGGCGGCGGCCACCGGCGCGGCGGTGGCGCCCGCCGTGCGCATCTCGCCCCCGCCGGCGGCGGAAACCTTGGGCTCGTCCAGCGTCACGACCAGCACGTATTCGGGATGGTCGGTCGGATACATCGAAGCGAAGGTCGAAACGTTGCGGTTCTTGTAGTAACCGCCGCCGGGGCGCGGCTTGTCGGCGGTGCCGGTCTTGCCGCCGACTTGGTAGCCCGCGACCTCGGCCGCCTTGGCGGTGCCCTTGGTCACGACATGGCGCAGAAGATCGCGCGCCTGCTTCGCCGCCTTGGGCGACAGCACCTGCTCGCCCTGCACCGGTTCCTTGCGATGCACCAGCGTGGGGCGCACCCGGCGGCCGTCATTGGCGATGGTCGCATAGGCCGCGGCCAGGTGCAGGGGGCTCGCCGCAAGCCCGTGCCCGAAGGCCACCGTCGCCGCCGTGACCGCCGGCCAGCGCGAGGGGACCAGCGGCTTGCCGGTCGGCGCCTCGGACATCTCGACCGGGGTCGGCTCGTAGAAGCCCAGGTCGCGCAGGAACTTCTGCTGCCGCTCGGCGCCCAGCATCTGGGCGACGCGGACGGTGCCCACGTTCGAGGACTTGCCGATGATGTCCCTGACGGACAGCTGGCCGCCATAGTTGTGGAAGTCGTGGATCAGGTATTTCCCGATCTTCATGGGCGAGGACGCGTTGATCATCGTGTTGGCGTTGACCAGCCCCTCGTCCATGGCCTGCGCCACCGGGAAGATCTTGAAGGTCGAGCCAAGCTCGTACTGCCCCTGCACGGCGCGATTGAACAGCGGGCTGTCCGAAGGGTCGCCCTTCAGCAGCGGGCGCGGGCGGTCGTTGGGGTCGAAGTCGGGCAGGCTCGCCAAGGCCAGGATCTCGCCCGACTTCACCTCCATCAGGATGCCGGTCGCGCCCTTGGCGTTCATCACCTTCATGCCGTTCGACAGCACTTCCTCCATGGCGGCCTGGGCAGTCAGGTCGATGGAGAGCTGCAGGGGCGCGCCGCCATTGGCCGGGTCGCGCAGCCAGCGGTCGAAGGCCTTTTCCACGCCCGCCATGCCCAGCACCTCGGCCGAGCTGACGCCCTCGGCCCCGAACTGGGACCCGCCGAGGATATGGCTGGCCAGCCGCCCGTTCGGGTAAAGGCGCATCTCGCGCGGGCCGAAGACCAGCCCCGGCTCGCCGATGTCATGAACGGCCTGCATCTGCTCGGGCGACAGCTTCTTCTTGATCCAGACGAACTTGCGCTCGCCGGTCAGGTCGTTCTTGAGCCGCTCGGCATCCAGGTCGGGGAAGATCCTCGCCAGTTTCGCCGCCGCCGTCTGCGGGTCCACCAGGTCGCGGGGGTGGGCGTAAAGCGCGTGCGTCGAAAGGTTCGTCGCCAGCACCCGCCCGCGCCGGTCCACGATGTCCGCCCGTTGCGAGATGATCTGCGCGCCCGAGGCGTGGGCGCGGGGTTCCGCCGGCTGGCTGCTGGCCAGCGCGCCCATCCGCAGCCCCACGGTGCCGAAGGCCACCACAAAGCACACCACCATCCATTTTAGCCGCGTCTCGGCCCGGCGGCGGGCGCGGTCCTGGATCTCGGCGTGGCGCTGGGCGCGCAGTTCGGCCTCGATCTCGTCGGGGTCCTGCCCTGCCTGCCGCGCGCTGAGGATGCGGGCCAGGGGGCGCAGAGGGGTGCGGATCATGGCGGTCACTCCTGTTCCAGGGCAGGGATGGTTTCGGCGGGGGCCGGCAGGGCGGGGCGCGGCATGGGGGCGCCGCGGTTGTTGGAGGGCGTGCGCGGCACCCAGCCGGCGGTCGTCTCGCCCGGCGCCAGTTCGGTCGGGGGCGCCACGGGCTCGGGCGGCGGATAGTCGATGTTGCGGGCCGAGCCGAACTGGTTGGCCTGCACGGGGGCAAGCCGCAGGCGCTCGAAGTTCATGTCCACCAGCTGGCGCAGCCGGTCGGGGCGGTTGAGATAGGCCCATTCGGCGCGCAGCACGCCCAGGTTTTCCCGCAGACCCGCGATTTCAACCTGAACGGCCTGCATCTGGTCGATCTGGGCCTGGGTCCGGTAATTCTCGCGATAGGCCCAGAAGGCCAGACCCATCACCACCATGGCGGCCATGAGATACAGAAGCGGCCGCATCACATTCCTCCGGGAAGCTGCGGCAAGCCCAGCGCGGCAGGATCGGGCCTGCCCGCGGGCGCGTCGGTGCGGACCGCGACGCGCAGAAAGGCCGAGCGCGCGCGGGGGTTGGCGGCCAGTTCCTCGTCGTCCGCGCCGATCGCGCGGCGGAAGGGCAGCGTGAAGGCGGCGGCCTCGTGCCGCAGCTCGGGCGCATAGCGGCTGCCGCCGCCCGCCGCATTGGCGCGGGCCTGCATGAAGCGCTTGACCACCCGGTCCTCCAGCGAATGGAAGCTGACCACCGCCAGCCTGCCGCCGGGCTTCAGCGCGCGTTCCGCCGCCATGAGACCGGACAGAAGCTGGCCGAATTCATCGTTCACCCAGATGCGGATGGCCTGGAAGCTGCGGGTCGCCGGGTGGCTCTGGCCCGGCTTGGGGCGAGGCAGGCAGGACTGGACGACCTCGGCCAGCTGCGCCGTGGTCGCCAACGGACGCGCCGCCACGATGGCGCGGGCGATGCGGCGGGCGGCGCGCTCCTCTCCATAATGATACAGCACGTCGGCGATGCGCGATTCCTCGGCCGTGTTCAGCAGGTCGGCGGCGGATGGCCCCTCCTGCCCCATGCGCATGTCCAGGGGACCGTCCCGCAGAAAGGAAAAGCCGCGCTCGGGCTGGTCGAGCTGCATCGAGCTGACGCCGAGGTCCAGCACCACGCCGTCCACCGGCTCTCCGGCCAGTTCGTCGAGGTCCGAGAAGGTCCCCTGCACCAGCCGCAGCCGGTCGCCGTAACCGCCTGCCCATGCGCGGGCCATGTCGAACACAGCCGGGTCGCGGTCGATGCCGATCACGCGGTCGGCGCCCGCATCCAGCAGGCCGCGCGCATAGCCGCCCGCGCCGAAGGTGCCATCCACCCAGGTGCCGCGAACGGGAGCCACCGCCGCCAGAAGGGGGCGCAGCAGGACAGGGATATGCGGCGCAGTCATCAGCTTTCGGGGGCCGGGGGCAGCAGGGACAGCGGGTCGGCGCCGGGCTCCAGCGCGGGCATGTCGGCCTCGATGGCGCGCAGGTCGGCCTCGTGGGTTTCGGGCGTCGAGACCTTGAGGTAGTCGCCCTGCGCCATGAAGAAGGCGCGGTCGTCGAGCCCGATCTTCTCGCGCAGGCGCTGCGGCAGGACCAGCCGGCCGTCGGCGTCGATCTCGGCCTCGTCCGACAACCCGTTCATCAGGGTTTCAAGATAGCTGCGCTCGGCCGAGCCGCGCGGCATCCGGCTGATGCCCTCGTCGATTTCCTCGATCGCTTCCATGGTATACAGTCGCAGATGAGTCCAGTCGGCGAAGCCATAGACGACGACCAGCTGCGCGCGGTTGCGGGAGGGGAAATCCGGATCGGCCGATTCGAAGACGCGGCGAAACTTGGCAGGGATCGAGACGCGCCCCTTGGCGTCGACCTTGACCTCCTCCGAGCCTCTGAACCTGCGTGCCACCGCCACCTTCCACTGTCCCGACCCGAACAGGATGCCCTGAACGGGAAAGAGCGGATCGGGCCGCTGCCACTGCCCGATCCGCCGCCCTCGTCCCATCTCTGGGCCCCGAAGTTTCGGGGATCGCCCGGTCTCATGCGCCACCTCGGGGGAAGGTGCTGCTCGCGCGCGGCCAGGTCATTTTTCGGATCGCGGGTGCCTGTATGAAGCCTGCCTTGGCTGGGGTCTTTGCCGCCCCTTAACTGCCCGTCTTCCGTGGTTGAAGGGATGCCATGGGAAAGCATGGGAAGCAATGGGGTGAATGCGGGAACACCGACGATCTCGCAGGGCCGGCTTCGCGCGCGAGGCGTGAACGTCCGCCGAACGAGCGGTTAACTTTGGTAGATGTGGTGTGTGATTCAGGGCACAACAACTATATGTTGTGGAAAAGAGGCTGTGGCAGAATAGTCCCAGATTCTCCCGGTCAAGAAGAAAACTGCCTGCGGCAATGAGCCCCGTCGGCGATCTGGCGCCTGCAGCCCGGTCGATCACGCCCCATCACGGGGCTGCGATTCTGCGGGACGGCGGCCGGGCGGACCGCCTGTCCCATGATTTCCCGCCGAGGCCAAGCCCCGCGGTCCCGTGATTTCCCGAAGGAAACTCCGCAGGCTCAGGCCATGCCGCCCTGGATCAGCCGCTCGGCCAGCCGGGCATAGGCCCCGGCCACCGGCCCCTCGCCCAGCGCGACCGGCTGCCCCGAATCGCCCGCAAGGCGCACCGACAGGTCCAGCGGCACCTCGCCCAGGAAGGGCAGGCCGCGCTCGGCCGCCTCGGCCGCGACGCCGCCATGACCGAACAGGTGCGCCTCGTGCCCGCAATTGGGGCAGACATAGGAGGACATGTTCTCGACCAGCCCCAGCACCGGGGTCCTGAGCTTGCCGAACATGTCGATGGCGCGGCGCGCGTCGATCAGGGCCACGTCCTGGGGCGTGGACACGATGATGGCGCCCGTGACCGGCGCCTTCTGGCACAGGCTCAGCTGCACGTCGCCGGTGCCGGGCGGCAGGTCCACCAGAAGGGCGTCCAGTTCGCCCCATTCGACCTGGTTCAGCATCTGCTGCAGCGCGCCCATCAGCATCGGGCCGCGCCAGACGACCGCCTCGCCTTCCTTCATCATCAGGCCCAGCGACATCATGGTGACGCCATGGGCGCGGACGGGAATGATGCGGTCGTTCTCGCTGCGGGGGCGGTCGGCCACGCCGAGCATCCGGGGCTGGCTGGGGCCGTAGATGTCGGCATCCAGCACCCCGATTCGCCGCCCCTTGCGCGCCAGTGCAACGGCGAGGTTGGTGGTCAGGGTGGACTTGCCGACGCCCCCCTTGCCCGAGCCGATGGCAATGATGTGCTTCACACCCGGAATCGCTTGGGGGCCCGCCTGCGGCGTCGGATGCCGTCCGATCGTCAGGCTGGGCGGCGCACCCGCCCCCGCGGCCGGCCCCGAGCGCGCGGCCACGCCGGCCTGCTTGCCCGCAGGAGCGGTCGTGACAATGCGCACGCGGGAAAAGCCCAGGGCACGCAGCCGCGATTCCGCCTCGGCGCTGGCGGTTTCCAGCGCACGGGCAAGCGCCGCGTCCGAGGCCTCGATGACGAAGCTCACCTCATCTTCGGTCATTGTCAGCGCCCGGATCAGATCGGCCCTGACCAGATTGCTGCCGCCGGGAACCGCCACCTGTTCGAGTTCCTGCATCACCCTGTCGCGATTCACTGCCATGCGCCCGATCCTTCAACTGTCGTTGGCAGCGATATAGGGCCGCCGGCATCCGGCAACCAGACGCGCGCAAAACCATGCTGCTGCGCAGCATCGTGACGCATGGTTCCCGGAAAACGTTGCGTCACACGCATAGGTGATACATCTTCTGCGTGTTCAGGATGCAACAAGTGCCAGAATCCGTCAAAAGATGGCGGTTTTGTGACCAACGGGCGCAATTTTCCATGCATCCAGAGCATAGCAGATCGTCCGAAACAGCCGTTGTGCAAGCGCAGCATTCGGGCCATCTTGTGTTCATGGATCGCAGCCGACCTCCTCCCCGGTAGCGATCCGATGCAGCGCCGCCCCTCCTCCTCCCTGGGCGCGTTGTTGGCGGCGACCCCTCTCCTCCTCCCCGGGGTCGCCGCTTCCTCCTCTTCCCATTCCCGGATGCGCCGACTAGGGACAGGTCATGTTGTCCTATCAGCACGCGTATCACGCGGGAAACCTGGCGGACGTGCACAAGCACGCCCTGCTCGCCACGGCGCTGTCCCACCTGACGGCCAAGCCGAAGCCGCTGACCTATATCGAGACCCATGCCGGGCGCGGCCTCTACGACCTCGGGTCCGAGGAAGCGCAACGGACGCAGGAAGCAGAGGCCGGGATCACGCGCGCGCTGGCGCAAGGCTGGCTGCCGGCGGATCATCCCCTGTCGGATGCACTGTCGGCGGTCCGGGGCCGCTTCGGCCCGCAGGCCTATCCCGGCTCTCCCTTGATCGCCTCACATTTCCTGCGGCCCGGCGACTCGGCCCATCTGGCCGAACTGCACCCGGCCGAACACGCCGCCCTGTCCGAGGTCGCCGATTTCGCGCGGCTTCACCAGCAGGACGGCTTCGCCATGGCGAACGCCCTGATCCCGCCCCTGCCGCGGCGTGGACTGCTGCTGATCGACCCCAGCTATGAGGTCAAGGCCGACTACAACCGCATTCCCGGCTGGATCGCCCGCATGGCGCGCAAGTGGAACGTCGGCGTGATCGCGCTGTGGTACCCGATCCTTGCCGACGAACGGCACCGGGCCATGGCAGGCGCGCTGGCCGCCGATCACCCGCAGGCGCTGCTGTCCGAGGTCCGCTTTCCGCCGGCGCGTGCCGGTCACGGCATGGTCGGGTCGGGCATGTTCGTCATCAACCCGCCCTACGGACTGGACGCCGAAGCCGAGCGCCTCGCCGCCCTTTACGCCGGGCTGTAGCGCAGCACGCCCGCCAGCACGTCCTGTCCCGGCGGCGTCTCGCGCTCGCCTTCCCAGACCGGCAGTTCTAGAAAGTCGAAGGGGCTCACGCCGTCCAGGCAGGCGGCGCTGACGGCGACCTGGCCGGGAACCGAGCTGCGGTGGTGATGGGTGTTGATGCCGCAGACCCGGCAGAAATGATGGGCCGCGACGCCCGTGCCGAAATGGTAGGTGCCAAGGCTGTCCTCGCCTGAAAGCAGCTGGAAGCCCCCCTCGGCGACCGTCACCGAGATGCTGCCCTTCATCCGGCAATAGGAACATGTGCAGCGGCCGGCGGTGGCCAGGCCCTGCGCCAGCCTCGTGCGGAACCGCACCGCGCCGCAGTGGCAGCCCCCTTCCGCCTCGGCCATGCCAAGCGCCGGGCCGCGCGGCCGCAGGGCGACCCGCTCAGTCACGCTGGACCCGCAGGATCCGGATCTCGTGAATCACGCGGCGCAGGCGCGCGCGGGTTTCGGGCGGCTCCTCTGCCAGCGCGCCCAGCACCGCACGCATCTCTCCCCTGATCCCGTTCAACTGGTCGATCAGCGACAGCACCAGCGCCAGCGCCTCGGGGTCGAGCCGGAACATCTCCTCGAGTTCGACGGCCAGTTGCAGCCGCGCCGCGTCGATCTCGCGGAAGCGCGGCTCGCCCTCCGCCAGCAGGGGCTGGATGATGCCGGCCTCGGTCAGCGCCGCCAGCGCCTCGGGCGAGAGCTCGGGGATCATCGAAAGGATCTCGTCGCGGGTCTTGAATTGGCGGATCATCGTCCCCTCCCCCCTGCGGCGCGCGGGTTGTATGCGTGATCCTTGCGCCACGTCTCGATGAAGCGGGCCAGGTCGTCGTCGATCTGCGGCGGCATGACGATGCGCAGCTCGACATGCTGATCGCCCCGCTTGCCGCCCGCGCCCGTCAGGCCCCGGCCCCGCAGCCTGAGCTTCTGCCCCGACGAGGCGCCGCGCGGGACCGTCAGCATCACGGGCCCGTCGATGGTCTGCGCTTGGACCTTGGCTCCCAGCACCGCCTCGTCCAGCGAGATCGGCAGAACCGTGGACACGTCATCGCCGTCGCGTCGCCAGTCCGGGTCCTCGCGCACCGTGATCGCCAGCAGCGCATCTCCAGGGGGACCGTCGCCCATGCCCGCAGCGCCCTTGCCGCGCAGCCGGATGGTCTGGCCGTCACGGGTGCCGGCGGGAATGTTGACGTCCAGCACATTGCCGTCGGGCAGGGTGATGCGGGTCGTCCCGCCGCGCGCGGCGGTCATGAAATCGACCTCCAGCGTGTAGCGATGGTCCTGTCCGCGCATGTCGAAGCTGCGGGCTCCGCCCCCGAAGCCCGACTGGCGGAAGCCGCGCTCGCCGAAAAGATCGGCGAACACGTCCGAGAAGTCGCCATAGTCGGCCTGCCCCCGGTAAGGATTGTCCGGCGCCTCCGAGAAGTCGCGGTAATAGCGGCGCTGCGGGCGTTCCTGCCCCTGGGCGTCGATCTCGCCCCGGTCGAAGCGGGCGCGCTGCTCGGGGTCCTTCAGCAGGTCGTAGGCCACAGAGGCCGCCTTGAAGCGTTCGTGCGCGGCCGGATCATCGGTCAGGTCCGGGTGATCCCTTTTCGCGATCTTGCGGTAAGCCTTCTTGATCTCGGCATCGGTCGCCGTCTTCGACACGCCCAGTGCGGCATACGGATCGTCCGCCATCTGCAACCTCTTGCTTTGCCCCTGCAACGCCCCAGGGCGCGCCCAGTTTCCCTGCACGCCCGGCCGGTCCCAGGCAAGCGGCGGCATGCTGATTCCGCTTGACGGCCCGCGCGCGCCGCCCTAAATCCCCCGCACCCATCGCGGGATGCATGGGGCGGAGTAGCTCAGCTGGTTAGAGCAGAGGAATCATAATCCTTGTGTCGGGGGTTCAAATCCCTCCTCCGCTACCATCGACCTTCTCTTCAGGCACAGCATCAGGTCCCGGCGCAGTCTTGCGCTTGCAAGGCCATGCAACCATAACGCTTGCATCCTGATCGTCCCTCAACATCCCGGGACATTCGTTGCGAGCCTTTCATGCCCGAATCCAAGAAAGTTCTTTTCTCGGCCGTCAAGAACGAGGGTCCGTTCCTGGTGGAATGGATCGCCTATCACAAGGCGATCGGGTTCGACACGATCCTGATCGTGTCGAATGACAGCGACGACGGCACGACCGAGCTGCTGGACGCGCTGCATACGGCAGGCGAGATACAGCATATCCATCATTCTGTCGGTCCCGACGAGTCCCCGCAGGGAAAAGCAGCGAAGGCCGCGAATGAAAGTTCAGCGATAGCCGATGGCGACTGGGTCATCTGGCTGGATGCTGACGAATTCCTGAATATCCATTGCGGGCAGGGAAAAGTTGATGACCTCATTCTTTCCCTTGGCGGGGCGCATGGCGTCCTGATTCCCTGGCGCATTTTCGGCGACGGAGGGAACAAGACATTCCCGGGAAGGTTTGTTTCACAGGACTTCAGCCGGGCAGCCGACCGGGACTTTGCCGGCAACAAGATCATCAAGACCTTCTATCGCCATCGGGCGCGCAAGACCAGATTGTCCGAGATCGCCAACCATCGGCCGCACCTCAGGAGGTGGAAGCACTTCCAGGGCACGGATTTCGTTAATGCGTCTGGAGCTACCCTGAACCTGGACTTCTTTCCCACGGCCCGTTGGCTCAGGGGAGTACAAGGGAAAGCCAACTTCCGCATTGCCCCCGAGGATTACGGGTGGGATCTCGTTCAGATCAATCACTATGCCGTGCGGACCAGGGAGATGTTCGAACTGAAAGCGCGGCGGGGGCGAGGGTTCGTCAACATCGACAATGGCGTAGCGAAACGGAAGCCGCGCCACACCCCCACGTTCTTCGACGAGCACAATCGGAACGAAGCAGAGGACAGATCGATTCTGCGACACGAGGGCGCAACGGCCGAGCAGATGCAAAGATTGCTGGCCCTGCCCTCTGTCAGACACGCCAACGATCTTGCGCTGCAAATCACCGAAAAGCGGATTACCTCTCAGCGGGCCACGGCTGAAGACGCGCCAACGGCTGCATCCGAGCATTAGCAGGCACCGCTGTCATATGCAGGACTGCAGGAACAAATAAAAACGCCGCCTTTCGGGGCGGCGTTTCGTCCATCCGGCGGTGGCCGCCCTTTACTCGGCCTTGTCGGCGGGCTTGGCGTTCAGCTGGCCATAGTTCTGGACGCCGATCTCGCCCATCAGCGACAGCTGCGTTTCCAGGAAGTCGATGTGGCCTTCCTCGTCCTCGATCAGGTCGTCGAACAGCGACTTGGACACCTGGTCGTTGATCTCGGAGCAGTATTTCCGCGCCTCGAGGTAGAGGGTGCGGGCCTCGTGCTCGGCGGCGAGGTCGGCTTCCAAAGTTTCGCGCAGGTTCTGGCCGATGCGCAGCGGGTCCAGCTTCTGCAGGTTCGGGTGGCCTTCCAGGAAGATGATGCGCTGGATCAGCCGGTCGGCGTGGTGCATCTCCTCGATCGACTCGGCGCGCGACTTGTCGGCGATCCGGCCGTAGCCCCAATCCTCCTGCAGGCGATAATGCAGCCAGTACTGGCTGACCGCCGTCAGCTCGGACCTGAGCGCGGCGTTGAGATAGTCGATGACCTTCGGATCACCCTTCATGGACAGCCCTCTGCTTTCAGCGCGCTACGCCTTGACGCAGTCCGCGCAGCACCGGGGGCACATCCCTCTGGCCTGCATTGACGGCAAAGCCGTCGGCGGCGCGCATCGTCGCAACGAACAGTTTCATGCACCCGCCGCAATCCGCGCTCTTGCCGAGAGCATGGTAGATCTTGCCGGGCGTGACGATCGTATCAGCATCCGAAGCGCGCATCCAGCCGACGGCGGCACGGATGTCGGCATCGCTGATGCCCATGCAATGGCAGACGATCATCGGGACAACCCGGGTGCAATGGGCAGATGGAGCAAGGAGGGCATTGGCCGGGCTTCCTGTCAGTGGCTGGGCGCGGAAGAAGGGATCACTTGGTCAGGATCAGCTTTCCGGCGCGGGTGATGCGCAGGGTATAGACCTGGTCGGCCAGTGCGATCTGCGCCAGATGGCCGCCCCCCGTCAGCGTCGTCGCCTCATGCAGGGGGGTCGGCATCCGGACGGGCGTGCGATCCGTTCCGTGGAAGGTAAGATCGTTCATCTGAGCCTCCTGTTAGTTGAGAAGTTCACTCGGGTATGTTCGAGTTCTTACGTCAGGTTCCCCGCCTGTCAACGGGAAACTTGGGCGGTCACACAACCATCATGAAGGATGTCGGGCGCAGCGCAGCCGGATCGCAGTCGGAAAAAGGCTTTGGACATGAGCCCGCCGCCCGCCCTGATCCCGATAAAGGTGGGCATTCAGGGGCAGCCTTGTTCTCGTATATAGTTGACAGGAATGGTCAGGTCTGTTTGGAGCCACTTGAACGCGGCCTGCCCGCTCTTTGCCCAGCAAGGTCTGTCCATGAAGCCTGATCCGTCCCGCGCCGTCCTTTCGCTTGCAGCTGCCGTCGCCCTGGGCCTCGGCGCCCTGATGGGGTCGCCTCCGGCACTGGCTCAGGGGCAGGAAAGCGTGCCTGCTTCGACGGCAGGCGCACCCGCGCAGCCTGATTCGTTGCCCGTCGGGGCTGAAGGCACGGGCGTCCCGGCCGCCTCGGTTCCCGCGGCAGCGGCGGCTCCGGCCATCTCCAACACCGAAGCTGGGCAGTCTGCGGTCCCTGCCGCCGTGCCCGGTGCCCCTGCCGCTGCCCCTGCCCCTGCCCCTGCCCCTGCCGCTGCCCCGGCCGGGATCTCGCCGCTGGCATCCGGGCAGGACGAGGCGTCGCCGCCCCTGCCCGCCGCTCCGGCCGCCGAGGCCATTCCCGCTGATGCCCTGCCCCACGACCTGTCGCCGATGGGAATGTTCCGGCAGGCCGACATCGTGGTGAAGGCGGTGATGATCGGCCTTGCCTTCGCCTCGGTCGTCACCTGGACCGTGCTGATCGTGAAGGTGGTCGAATACCTGATCGCCATGTCCGCGATCGGCCGCGGTGCCCGCCGCATCGAATCGGCCGAGTCGCTGCGCACTGCCTTGTCGGGCGCGAATGGCCGCGGGCCCGACGCGCGGATGCTGCGCGCCGCCGCGCGCGAGTTGAACCGCTCGGCCTCGGGCCTTTCGCCCGACGGCGTGCGCGAGCGCATCGCCTCGCACCTGGGCCAGATCCAGGCGCGGGCCGCGCGGCACATCGGGCGCGGAACGGGGGTGCTGGCCACCATCGGCTCGACCGCGCCCTTCGTGGGGCTGTTCGGGACCGTCTGGGGGATCATGAACAGCTTCATCGGCATTTCCGAGGCGCAGACCACGAACCTGGCCGTCGTGGCACCGGGCATCGCCGAGGCGCTGCTGGCCACCGCCATCGGCCTTGTCGCGGCCATCCCGGCGGTCGTGATCTACAACTTCTTCGCCCGCGCGATCACCGGCTACCGGCTGCGCCTGAACGAAACGGCGGCAAGCGTCGAACGGCTGGTCAGCCGCGACCTCGACCGCGCGGCGGCAGGGATCCGGGTCTGATGGCGGGGGGCATCCGGAACCAGTCGGGCGGCGGCGACGACGATCTGGTGGAGAACCACGAGATCAACGTCACCCCCTTCATCGACGTGATGCTGGTGCTGCTAATCATCTTCATGGTCGCGGCGCCGCTGTCCACCGTGGACATCAACGTGGACCTGCCGGTGTCGAACGCGCCGGTCTCGGGCCGGCCCGACACGCCGGTCTGGCTGACGGTGGGGCCCAACCTCGCGCTGTCCCTGGGCAACCGCGCGATCGCGCCCGAGGCGCTGGCGGCCGAACTCGCGGCAGCGACCGGGGGGGATCTGGCAACCCGCATCTATCTGCGCGCCGACCAGGCGGTGGCCTACGGCGACCTGATGGGGGTGATGAACCGGCTGCGCGACTCGGGCTATCTGAAGATCGCGCTGGTCGGGCTGGACCGCGCCAGCGCGCCGCCCGCGGCGCTTCCGGCGACGCCATGAGCGGGGGGCGCCTGGGCAGCGCAGGCGGCTGGCTGGCGGTGGGCGCGCTGGTCCTGTCAGCCCATGTGGCGGCTGCCGCCTGGGCGTTGCGCCAGCCCGGGCAGGCCCTGCCCGCCGCGCCCGACGCGATCCTGCTGGACCTCGAGCCCCCTCCGCCGGGCGAGCTTGCCGCAGCCTCGGAGGAAAGCGAGGCAGCCGCCGAGGCCGAGCCGGAACCCGCGCCCGAGCCGGCGCCCGAACCCGAGCCCGAACCGGAGCCGGAGCCCCTGCCCGAGTTCACCCCGCCCGAGATCGAGCCATTGTCCCCGCCCGATTTCGCGGCGCTTGCTCCCCCGGAGCCCGTGCCGGAGTTCGTGCCGCCTCCGGTCGTGCCGCTGCCGCCCCCGGACTTCGCCAGCCTCACCCCGCCCGCCGAGGCCGCGCCCGCCATCGTCCCGCCGCCCCGCCGCCGTCCCGAGCGGCTGGTCCGGCGCGAGGAGCCGCGGGAGGAACCCAAGGAAGAGCCCCGCGAGGAGCCCCGCCGCGAGACGCGGCGCGAGCGCGAGCGCGAGCAGCCCCGCGCCGAGCGGAAGGACGAGCGGCGCGAGCAGGCCGAGGCGTCGCGCAGCGGACGTCAGGGCCGCAGCGGCGAAACCGGCGCGCGTCAGGCCCCCGCCGCCGCCTCCGGCGCGTCGCGCCAGGCGCAGGCCAGCTGGCAGCAGCGCGCGGGTGCCCGCGTCAGCCAGCACATGAGCCGCACCCGCGTGCCCGGCCGGCGCGGCGGCACCGTGCGGGCGACCGTCACCGTCAGGGTTTCGGCCAACGGGGCGACCAGCGCCCAACTGGCACGGGGGACCGGGGAACCGGCCGTGGACGCGGCGCTGGCCCGGCAGGCGGCGCGGATGCCGAAGCTGCCCGCTCCGCCCAACGGTCAGCCCTTCACCTTCCAGCAGCCGGTCCAGATTCAGCTGAGATAAAACAAGGGCGGCCCCTTGCCGGGCCGCCCTGCCAGAAGCGGAGCGCATGAAAAAGGCGGCCCCCGTGGCCGCCTTCGTCGTCCGGGACCTTACCGCCCGGCGGCGGGCACCCTTTGCAGCAGGGGCATCAGCTCGCCCATCTCGGGGCCGTGGTCCATGCCGGTCAGGGCCTTGCGCAGCGGCATGAACAGCCCCTTGCCCTTGCGCCCCGTCGCGGCCTTGACCGCATTGGTCCATTCGCTCCAGGTCGTCTCCGTCCAGGGACGCGGCGGCAGCATCGCCAGCGCCTGGGCCACGAACTCGGCATCCTCGGGGGCGATCACCGGCTCGGCGCCGTCGCGCATCAGGGTCCACCACTCGCCCAGGTCGTCCAGCCTGGTGATGTTCTGCCGCGCCACCGACCAGAAACGTTCGGCGAGGTCATCCGGCACGCCCAGGGCGGCAATGCGCTCGCGCACGGCATCATAGGGCAGGTGCTGGTTGCGCTCACGCGTGAGCGGCCAAAGGTCCTCGGCATCGAACTTGGTGGGCGAGGCGCCGAACTGGCTCAGGTCGAAGCCCTCGGCCAGTTCGTCCAGCGACATCCGCAGTTGCACCGGCTGGTTCGACCCCAGCCGCGCCATCAGCGACAGCAGCGCCTCGGGCGCGACGCCCTTCTCGCGCAGGTCGCGCAGCGACAGGGTGCCCAAGCGCTTGGACAGTTCCTCGCCCTGCGGGCCGGTCAGAAGGCTGTGGTGGGCAAAGCGCGGGGGCGTGCCGCCCAGCGCCTTGATGATCTGGATCTGCGTCGCGGTGTTTGTCACGTGGTCCGCGCCGCGCACGATGTCGGTCACGCCCATGTCCACGTCGTCCACGGAGGACGCGAAGGTATAAAGCACCTGCCCGTCCGCCCGGATCAGCACCGGGTCGCTGACCGAGGCCGCGTCGATCGACACGTCGCCGATGATGCCGTCCGGCCACTCGATCCGTTCCTGGTCCAGCCGGAAGCGCCAGTAGCCCTCGCGCCCCTCGGCCCGCAGCCGGGCGCGGTCCTCGTCCGTCAGGTTCAGCCCCGCGCGGTCGTAGACCGGGGGCTTGCCCATGTTCAGCTGCTTCTTGCGCTTGAGGTCCAGCTCGGTCGGCGTCTCGAAGACCTCGTAAAGCCGCCCCGCGCCGCGCAGCTGGTCGGCGGCCTCGGCATAGCGGTCCAGCCGGTCGGACTGCCGTTCCAGCCGGTCCCAGGTCAGGCCCAGCCATTCCAGGTCGCGCTGGATGCCGTCGGCATATTCCTGCTTCGACCGCTCGCGGTCGGTGTCGTCCAGCCGCAGGATGAACGTGCCGCCGGTCTTGCGGGCGATCAGGTAGTTCATCAGGGCGGTGCGCAGGTTGCCGACGTGGATATGGCCGGTCGGCGAGGGCGCGAAACGGGTCGTGGTCATCGGCGTCTCCTTGATCCGCCCGCTCTTTCACACCGGGCGATTCTTGTCCATATCGGCCCCAAAGCCGTTGAACGCCAAGGGAACGCCATGACCGACTGGACCGAGGCCGCCGCGCCCTCTGCCGACGACATCGAGGCGATCGCGCGCGAAGTGCTGGCGGGACTGCCGCCCGAGTTCGCGGGCCATGCCGCCGAGGTCATCCTGCGGGTCGAGGAGGTCGCCGGCGAGGACGTGCTGGACGAGCTCGAGATCGACGACCCGCTGGAGCTGACGGGCCTTTACGACGGCATCCCCCGCACCGAGAAGTCGCCCAGCCAGCCCCAGCATTTCCCCGACACGGTCTGGCTGTTCCGCCGCGCGATCCTGGACGAATGGGCCGAACGCGGCGATGTCACGCTGGGGGCGCTGGTCCGCAACGTGGTGGTCCACGAGTTTGCCCATCACTTCGGCTGGTCGGACGAGGACATCGCCCGCATCGACCGGTGGTGGGAATGATCCTGACCCCGCAGCCCCAGGCGCCCGTCCTGACCGTCACGCTGAACCCGGCGCTGGACCTGTCCACCAGCACGGACGAGGTGGTGCCGGAACTCAAGCTGCGCTGCGAGGCGCCCGACATCGATCCCGGCGGCGGCGGCATCAACGTCAGCCGCGCCATCGCCAACATGGGCGGGCGTTCGCGCGCGCTGGTGGCGCTGGGCGGCGCGACGGGCACGCGGCTCTGCGACCTTCTGCACCAAACCGGCCTGCCCGTCCTGCGTCTGAACGCGCCGGGCGAGACGCGGCAATCGCTGTCCGTCATCGACCGCAGCGACGGCGCGCAGTTCCGCTTTGTCCTGCCGGGGCCGGAATGGCGGCCCTCGGACGTGCGGGGCGCGCTGGACGCCGTCGTGGGCGCCGCGCCGCAGGGTGGCATCCTGGTGATCTCCGGCTCGAACCCGCCGGGCGTGCCGCCCGACTTCGCGGTGGCGCTGGCCCGCAGGCTGGCCGGACGCGACACGCGGATGTTCGTGGACACCTCGGGCGCGGCGCTGGCGGCGGTGGCGGGCGCCCGCGACGCACCCATCGCCGTCCTGCGGATGGACGATGCCGAGGCCGAGGGGCTGGCGGGACGTCCCCTGCCCGCGCGGAAGGACACGGCCGACTTCGCCTCCAGCCTCGTGCAGGCGGGGGCGGCGCAGTCGGTGATCGTGGCGCGGGGCGCGGACGGCAACATCGTGGCCTGCCCGGAGGGCCGCTGGCACGCCGAGGCGCCGCCCGTGACCGTCATCAGCAAGGTCGGCGCGGGCGACAGCTTCGTGGCGGGCTATACGCTGGCCGTGGCGCGCGGCATGGCCGTGGCGGATGCGCTGGCGCTGGCCGCCGCCGCCGCAGCCGCCGCCTGCATGACCCCCGCGACCGACCTTTGCCGCCCCGAGGACGTCGAGCGGCTCTATGCGGAACGCGTCGTCACCCCCATCTGACCATCGCCGCACGTGCGCCTTGCCCGCTATTGGCTTGACCTTTGCAGGGGGGTCCGGTTGAAGCGGCGCGTATTTCTCGCAAGAAGCCGGGGTCCGAGGATGGACGACAACAACCGCAACCTGATCCTTGCCATGGTGCTGTCGGCACTGGTCATGGTCGGGTGGTATGCCTTCTTCGCGCCGCCTCCGCCCGAGCCGACGGACCCGGCCGTGGCGACGCAGACCGCGCCCGGCGCCATCGCGCCCACGGCTCCGGCCGAGCAGGCGCCCGCCCCGACGCTGATCGGCGCGGCCGACGATCCGGTGCTGACGGCGCCGCGCGTGCAGATCGAATCGCCTTCGATGCGCGGCTCGATCTCGCTGGCGGGCGGCCGGATCGACGACATCCTGCTGACCGGCTACCGCGAGACGCTGGACCCGAACTCGCCCTTCGTGCGGCTTCTGTCGCCGACCGCGCAGCCCCGCCTGACCACCGAGGGCACGCCGGTCGCGCCCGGCGCGGACCCCGAGGTCGTGGTGCAGAAACCCTATTACGCCGTCTACGGCTGGATGCCCGGCCCCGGCGTGGACCCGGCGCTGGTCCCCTCGCCCGCCACCCTTTGGACGGTCGAAAGCGGCGCGACGCTGGGCCCCGACCAGCCGGTCACCCTGCGCTGGGACAACGGCGCGGGCCAGGTCTTCCGCCGCACCTTCGCGCTGGACGACCGCTACCTGTTCACCGTGACGCAGAGCGTCGAGAACACCGGCCCCGCGCCCTTCGTCGCCGCCCCCTACGGCATCCTCGCCCGCCACGGCCAGCCCGACACGCAGAACTTCTTCATCCTGCATGAAGGCGCGGTCGGCATGACCGACGGCGAGCTGGTCGAGGTCAAGTACAAGGACATGGCCAAGTTCGAGGCGGCCGGCGCCGAAGGCCCCGCCGAGATCACCGAGGTCGCGGAAAACGGCTGGATCGGCTTCACCGACAAGTACTGGATGACGACGCTGATTCCCGCGCCCGGCCAGCCCTTCACCTCGGTCGTGAAATACGCCCCCGGCGCCGACATCTACCAGGCCGAGACGCGCCTGCCGATGCAGACCGTCGCCCCCGGCACGCAACTGTCGTCCTCGAGCTATCTCTTCGCCGGCGCGAAGGAATGGGAAGCGATCAACGGCTATCAGGAGGCCAAGGGCATCGACCGCTTCGTCGACTCGATCGACTGGGGCTGGTTCTACTTCCTGACCAAGCCGATCTTCCGCCTGCTGCACTGGCTGCACGGCTTCATCGGCAACATGGGCTGGTCGATCATCGCGCTGACCTTCATCCTCAAGGCGCTGGTCTTCCCGCTGGCCCGGAAGTCCTATGTCTCGATGGCCCGGATGCGCGAGCTTCAGCCCGAGATGGAGGCGATCAAGGAACGCACCGGCGACGACCGGATGAAGTACCAGCAGGAAGTCATGGCGCTGTACCGCAACGCCAAGGTGAACCCGGCGGCGGGCTGCCTTCCGCTGCTGCTGCAGATCCCGATCTTCTTCGCGCTCTACAAGGTGATCTTCGTCACGCTGGAACTGCGCCACGCCCCCTGGGTCGGCTGGATCCGCGACCTGTCGGCGCCGGACCCCTCGTCGCTGCTGAACCTCTTCGGGCTGTTCCCCTGGGACGCGCCCGCGCAGGGGACCATGCTGCATTCGCTGTCGCTGCCGCTGCTGGCGATCGTGCTGGGCATCACCATGTGGCTGCAGCAGAAGCTGAACCCGGCCCCCACCGACCCGGCGCAGAAGATGATCTTCGCCTGGATGCCCTGGATCTTCATGTTCATGCTGGGTGGCTTCGCCTCGGGGCTGGTGCTTTACTGGATCACCAACAACACCATCACGATCATCCAGCAGTACGGGATCATGTCGATGCACGGCCACCGGCCCGACCTGTTCGGCAACATCCGCGCCGGCCTGCCCAAGCGCAGCGCCAAGAAGTGACCGCGCGGCTGGCCCACATCTTCCGCCACCCGGTCAAGTCGGTCGGGGGCGAGGCGCTGGACGAGGTCCGGCTGACCGAGGGCCAGCCCCTGCCCGGCGACCGCCGCTTCGCGGTCCTGCACGAAGCGGCGATCCAGCACCTGGACGGCGACGAGCTTCGCCGCTGGCTGCCCAAGTCCGCCTTTCTGCGGGGGGTCGCCTCGGCGCCCCTTCAGGCGATCAGCGGCGGCTGGGACGGTGACCATCTCGTCCTGTCCCATCCCGACCTGCCGCCCCTGCGCTTCGACCCCACCCGCGATCAGGCAACGCTGCTGGACTGGCTCGCCCCCTTGTGGGACCCCAGCGGCAAGGCTCCTGCCGCGCGGCTGGTCGAGGCCCCGCAAGCGCTGACGGACGTGAACCACCCGTGGCTGTCGGTCCTGTCGCTGTCCTCGCTGCGTGACCTGGAGGACCGGCTCGGCCAGCCGCTCGGCACCCACCGCTGGCGCGCGAACCTGTGGATCGACGGGTGGGAGCCCTATGCCGAGCGCGACATGCAGTTGCACCGCATCCGCATCGGCGACACGGTCGTGCTGAAGCTGACCGAGCGGATCGGCCGCTGCGCCGCGACCAGTGTGGACACCGCCACCGGCCGCATCGACCTGGACATGCCGAAGGCCCTGCAGGACCAGTTCTGGCACCAGGACTTCGGCATCTATGCCGAGGTTCAGACCGGCGGCACCATCCGCCCCGGAGACGAGGTCGAAGTCCTTTGAAGGTCGCCTTCCCCCCTGCCCCCGAGCCCGATGCCGAGGCCGCCGAGGCCGGGCGCCTGCTGTTCGCGGGTCCCGTCGATTTCATCAAGGGCGTGGTCGCCATGGACGGCCTGCCCCCGGCCGACCGCCCCGAGGTCTGCTTTGCCGGCCGGTCCAACGTCGGCAAGTCCAGCCTCATCAACGCGCTGACCGGGCGCAAGGGGATCGCGCGGGCGTCCAACACGCCGGGGCGGACGCAGGAACTGAACTTTTTCGCCCTGGGCGACCGCGGCTATCTGGTGGACCTTCCGGGCTACGGCTTCGCCCAGGCGCCGGTGGCGGTCGTGCAGAAATGGCAGGCGCTGCTGAAGCAGTATCTGGCGGGCCGCCCCAACCTGCGCCGCGCCTTCGCCCTGATCGACGCGCGCCACGGCATCAAGCCCGTGGACCACGAGATCATGACGCTGCTGGACCGTTCGGCGGTGCCCTTCCAGGTGGTCGTGACCAAGGCCGACAAGATCGGGCGCGGCACGCTGGCCCAGACCCTTGCCCAGATCGAGGCCGAGCTGCAGAAGCACCCCGCCGCCTATCCCGAACTGGTCGTGACCTCCTCGGAAAAGGGCGAGGGCATCCCAACCCTGCGCGCGATCATCGAGGGGCTGACCTGAGCCCGGGCTCGCGCCTCAGCCCAGTTCCAGCAGGTCGCGGTAGCGCCGCCACATCAGCAGCAGCCCGGACACCAGGGTCAGCAGCGACACCGCGATGACATAGCTCTCGCTGACATAGTCGGCGGGATAGACCACATAGATCCCCCGCCGCATCAGACCGACCAGGTGCAGGACGGGGTTCCACCACAGGACATCCTGCACGACCTTGGGCATCAGCTCGTAGGTGTAGAAGATGCCCGACATCAGGAACAGCGGGCGGCTGAG
>NZ_NSJZ01000118.1 GCF_002287065.1 Paracoccus salipaludis | reverse complement strand
GTGAGAGGAGGGTGGAAGTGGCAGGAACTGTGGAATGTTTACACGCCCGGTTCTCGGCCCTGATTGCCCTCTGCCGCACCTCCTCCGGCGACCTGCACAGCGGTTCTTCCTGCCCCCTGTCCTGGGCCGCGCTCCGTTCCTTGGCGACTGCGCGCAGCCCAGGACAGGGCTTGCGGCGGTGACGCGATCGAGCCGCCTGAGGAGGTCGCCGAAGAGGGCGAGCCGAGCGAGAGGGGGGTGCGTAGCAGGAAATGGACCGTGACAACGCACCCCAAAAAAGAGCTATGGAGCGCAATCCTTGCTGCCGGCCTCGCCTCGCAGGGCCACAGACGCGCGGAGCGGCCTGCTGGCGGCGCTCGATCAGTTTCTCAGCACTTGGACGCCCGGGCACCGCAGAGGCCCGTCAGCAGGCCGCTCCGGGTCTGTGGCGCAAGGTTGGGCGCTGTCCTTACCACCGGCTCTGCTCATTGCAGATCCCACCGCACCACAGGTGGTGGGCTGGTTCGGTGCCTTCTGTCTCTAAGGTTTGGGGGCTGGAAGGCGCTGTGCGCCCTTCTTGTTCTAATGTTCTTATA
>NZ_NSJZ01000117.1 GCF_002287065.1 Paracoccus salipaludis | reverse complement strand
AGTCAACGATGCAATGTCCCGCGATGTTGAGCCCTTCGAGTTAGCGTCCACCTTAATCTCAAGATTGCACCTTATGGGTGCTGTTGGAGTAAAGTACGATCCTGGTTTGTCGTACCAGTTCTTTTTCCAGACGCAAAAACCGCTTCCCACAATCCAACTTGAACAATCTACAAAGGTGAAGATTCATCCGATGCTCCACTCGGCACTAGGGGTCATAAAATAAAATAATTGTAGTTGTTCAATCCAATGGTGCGGCTTCTTCGCCGCCCTTCATAGCCTCGATGATCTGATCCACATGCGCCCGCTGCTGCTGCGCGCGGCGAACCATGAGGCTGCGGGTCTTGTCGTTGTCCCGGGCGATCTGGTGCAGCTGGTGGGCTAACTGGTCCAGTTGCAGGCGGGGGATCTTCTGCCCGCGCTGCACGGCCGCGTTCATGGCCCGCACCACCTGGTTCACGTTCCGCCCGATCGCGGACACCTCCTTGGTCAGTTCCGCGATCTCGCCCGCCTCCGGCGGCTCGATGTGGTAGACGCCCGCTGCGTAGAGCAGCACCCGCCGCGCCGTGTCGGCCCGGCTC
>NZ_NSJZ01000116.1 GCF_002287065.1 Paracoccus salipaludis | reverse complement strand
CCGCGCTCGGATGCATGGGCAAGTCGGGCTAGGTTCTTCTGGCTGATAACTGCCGCGTTGTGGTTTCCAACCCGCGCTGTGAGGACGTGCATGATCTTCGCGGCCAGCGGTGACTTGTCGATCAAGCGTGCCCATGCCTCATGCGCTGCCCGTTCGGTCTGAAGCCAAGTCCCGCGATGAGGTCGGCGGTCGATCAATTCGGCTCTCGTCATAGGCACCTTATCTCCAATAACTGGAAGTAGACTGCCGGGGGTGCGGCAGTCTGTCAATTCCTATTATGGGAAGTAAATCTCCCATTACTTGCTTCAGACTGCCGCACCCCCGGCAGTCTAGACTGCCGCACCCCCGGCAATAGCTATTGCCGGGGTCCACCATGCAAGTATTTGATTTCATTGGATACATAATCGCCGCCTTCTTATGATCTAAAGGACGGCAAAAAATCCACAGTCCGGGCGCGCTTGCGCGCCGGGGGGGCGCGCCCCTCCAGGGAGCTGGCGACCCCCCGCCCTTGGGACGGGCTGTGGAGTTTTTGTCGGCCTACCGCTGGCGGGGCCATTGAGGCCCCGCCAGCGGTTCGAG
>NZ_NSJZ01000115.1 GCF_002287065.1 Paracoccus salipaludis | reverse complement strand
CTCTTCGCACAAACTTGTTTTCCGGGCCGCTGAGGGGACTCACGGTTCTTCAGGCTGTGGGATGACGGAAAATGCGAGGAGGCACCTTAGCGGGCTTCCCAGAGCCCCTCAGGGGCATCCCCGTGCGGGAGCGCCCCCTCACTCCCTCGCCGCCTCCCATTTTGCCGCCCTCTCTGGCCCATCGGGGCAGGAACCCGATCCGAAAAGGGAGGGGATGGAAGTGGCAGGAACTGTCGAATGTTTACAAACCCGGTTTTCGGCCCTGTCGATCCCCGCTCAGCCCCCCCCCGCGAGCCAGTGCAACGGGAGCCCTTCACGCCCCTCCTCGGCCGCGCTCCGTTCCTTGGCGACTGCAACGCGGCCGCGGAGGGGCGTGCCGCGACGTGAGCTGCTCGTTCTGGTGGCTGAGCGGGCGAAGAAGGGGGTGGGTAGGTAGCAGGAAATGATTTGTGTCTACAAAACCCAAAAAGCGAACTCCCTCGCCCCTTCTTGGCCCTCTCTGCGAGGGAGTCCTGACTTCCGCACGGCCTGCCCGTCCCTGCCTCGCCCGTGGCTTGGTCTGTGCAGGACTCCGGTGCG
>NZ_NSJZ01000114.1 GCF_002287065.1 Paracoccus salipaludis | reverse complement strand
GATCTACAACCTCAAGAACCGCTGGGACGAGCGCCTGCCGCAATCGCGCAGCAAGGTGCTGACGGTGCGGGTCAGCACCGAGGACATGGAGCGGCTGGACGCCCTGGCGGGGGAGCTGAACCTGAGCCGGGCCGACACGGCGCGGCGGGTGCTGCTCTACGCAGCGGGCGTCTACCACATCGAGCCGCCGGAGGCGGGCGAGATCGCGGAACTGACCAAGGAGGTGTCCGCGATCGGGCGGAACGTGAACCAGGTGGTGCGGGCCATGAACGCGGCCGTGCAGCGCGGGCAGAAGATCCCCCGCCTGCAACTGGACCAGTTAGCCCACCAGCTGCACCAGATCGCCCGGGACAACGACAAGACCCGCAGCCTCATGGTTCGCCGCGCGCAGCAGCAGCGGGCGCATGTGGATCAGATCATCGAGGCTATGAAGGGCGGCGAAGAAGCCGCACCATTGGATTGAACAACTACAATTATTTTATTTTATGACCCCTAGTGCCGAGTGGAGCATCGGATGAATCTTCACCTTTGTAGATTGTTCAAGTTGGATTGTGGGAAGCGGTTTTTGCGTCTGGAAAAAG
>NZ_NSJZ01000113.1 GCF_002287065.1 Paracoccus salipaludis | reverse complement strand
CTTGCCAGAGGATGCGCCAGTCGGTCGCCACGTCTTCCCGGTGACGGATATGCACCAGCACCGCCTCGGTTGCCCGGATGCCTGCGCCTATCACTTCCTCGGTGCTCTTGATGGGCTCGATGCGGGCGAAGACAGTTGCCTGCGTCACCCACTCCTCGATGAAGCCGCCCATGTCGGTCTCGATGGTCTCGAACCGCTGCAATGCCACCCGCTCGCGCAGGTCGCCTATGTCCTGCGGCCGGTGAGGTCCGCGACGTGCTCGATTGCCGCGAACAGCATCCCGTCGATGGCAAGGTCTTCGTCGTCGTGACTGATGCGGGCGTGCTCTTTCACCCGTGCCAGCGAAAGGCCGTGCGGGGCGTTCGGATCGGGGGTGATGAGCTTCCACGACATGCCAAAATCCTAGCACGTCCTAGCAGTGCTAGCAAGGGGCCGTGGCAACAGCCCATGTGACTGATTCAGTTAAGAGAAAGGCCGATATGTTCCACATATGGAAGGACGGCCGGGGATCGGGGTCGTAGTTGCGGTGCAACGGGGTGCAAGCAAGGGTGCACGATTTCGCTCACCCATACTAATAGATAAC
>NZ_NSJZ01000112.1 GCF_002287065.1 Paracoccus salipaludis | reverse complement strand
CTCGGGTGCCCTTTGGTGGGTAACGAGTTTTATGTCATGCAACCCGCAAGCAACCCACGCGCGGCGCGGTTGTGCCAGGATAACGGCGCAAGCTATGCTCGAGGCGCACCTAGAAACCCAAGAGGAACCACGCATGTCAACCCAATCCGAAGACTATCAGAACCTCGAAAAGCTCGAGCGGCAACTGGTCGAAGAACGCCGCTTTGAGGTCGCTAGATTGGCACGAAACGACATGAGTCTAATGGATGCCGGTCAACGGGTCATTGAGTTGAACGCCATGCTCGAGGCGGTCAGGGCCGCGAAGAAAGAGGAATACGAAATCCAAGGCATTTCTGGGATGATGGGTTAGTCCCGGCAAATGGATGGGGCCGGTGCAACATCCCGCTGCGACCGGCCCCTGCCCAGACGCGGGCGATGCGCTTACACGCGCTGCGGATGGCCCCGGTTCGCGCCGTGCCAGCCTGCGCCGCGCCGGTATGAAGGAACCCGGCCGCGCCGTGACGGGGTTGAGGCTCCCAAGGGCCGGGCACTCACCGTCTAATCCCAGATGCTTCGCGGCTGAACAAACCCGCAGGGCGCATCCCG
>NZ_NSJZ01000111.1 GCF_002287065.1 Paracoccus salipaludis | reverse complement strand
AATAAACAAAGACATACAAGAGTAGCGGGTGGCAACCCTGAACTCTTGGCAAGCGGTGGTTATCTTGCTGTAACCCATCCTGATGGACCCTTAGAAATCACGATTCACACAGAATCGCCCAAGGCGCACAACTTGGTCGATATAAGTATTACACTGCTGGATACAGAGATTGATACTGAGCCATACTTTGATCGCTCACTTATTCACTATCAGCACCCAGAATTTCCTCAACTTGATCTAAATAAAAGTTTGCAATTTGTTTCGAGCGCAACGCCGAAAGTAACAGCCTGTTAGCTGCCGCCCGATTGGGAGCGGATCTGCCCGTTCGACTCAGCCGCGGCGGCCGAGCTCGGCCATCATGGCGCGACGCAGGATCGCGTTCATGCGGGTCTGATAGCCCTGTCCCCCGGCTTTCAGCCAAGCCAGCACATCGGTATCCAGTCGCGCCGTGATCTGCTGTTTGATCGGGCGATAGAACCGGCCTCGGACTGCGCCGGCCCATTGCTCGTCGGTCAGCTCGGGAATGTCGCTGGTATCGATCTGATCGGCTGGCAGCGCGTCCAGCTTGGCAAGTTCCTTGCGCCG
>NZ_NSJZ01000110.1 GCF_002287065.1 Paracoccus salipaludis | reverse complement strand
CGACCCGAGGCTGCGTCTGGGTGAAGGGCGAGGGTGCCGAGTGTTTCTCAGCCCTTTCCGGCATCCCGAGCGGGCGCTTCGATCCCCCTCGGAGGTGCTGTCTGAGCAGTTATCCACAGGGCAAGAGAGTGGTGCCGCCATTCTTGTTCTAAAGTTCTTATAGTTCAGGCGGAAATACATAAGAGTTATCAAGACATTGCGCATTTATAAGTGACATATTGGGCCGCTGCGGTGACGTATTGGGCCGATGGAGTGACATATTGGGCCGATATTGCGCATTGACAGGTGACAATTTTACACTTCCAAAGTCACCTATGGGAAAGACGCTGCAAGTGGCCGCTGATCGGGCCTATGACCAATCCAAGACCGTGCTGCCCGCCGAGGTGGCGCGCGGGGTCTACATGCGGAACGCGCCAAGTCTGCGCGCCCTCAAGCTCATGCATCTGATGATCTCCACGGCGGGCGGGCGCATGGCCCAGGACGTGCGCCACGAGATGCGCCTCTCCGACATTCGGCGCATCGAGGGCATGGCCCACCACGACCGCGAAAGCCTCAAGCCGTTGTTCGAGGAACTGCGCGCGGCGGT
>NZ_NSJZ01000109.1 GCF_002287065.1 Paracoccus salipaludis | reverse complement strand
GCCATAGTCGTTCACCGCTGTTAGGGCTGGGTCCAGAACCCAGCGTCGGAACTGCCCCCAAACCTCATAGGACTTCTTGTCAGCCACCCCCATGAGCGAGCGCAGTTCGTCCACGGTGAAGGTCCAGAATGGCCGTCCGAGCCGCTTCTTGTCGGCAAGCAGCACATAAAGCTGGCGGCCGTGGCCGGTCAGGCTGTGAGCGGCGCGGGCCTCGATCTTGGCAAAGTTCTGCGGGCTGCGGAGCGCATGGACGCCGGCTGGTGGGATCAACGCCCGCACCATCGAGCCACCTTGGGTGATCTTCCATTCGGCCAGCAAGACCGCGCCCCAGGGATCGCCACGCCACTCGCCGCTGAGCTGCACCCCGGTTAGGCGGGTCAGGCACTCGCGCAGCCAGATGTTGTCGTTGCGCCCGTCCTCGCCGCGCAGCAGCCGCGACGGCACTTCCAGCCAGACGCTGTTGTCCACTTCGGCGGGGACGCGGGCAGCATCGAGCGCCGAGGCCAGCTCCCATATTGCCGAGACCATAGCCGGGGTCAGCGGCTTGTCGGATCGGAGCGCAACGGCGCTGCTGGGCACGGTGATTTCTC
>NZ_NSJZ01000011.1 GCF_002287065.1 Paracoccus salipaludis | reverse complement strand
CCTGCCGCCCCTGCCGCGACACCGGCTCCGCCGGTGCCCGCCGCGCCGGGCGCGACCGCCACCGCGGCGGCCGAGCCGCCTGCCTTCACACCGGTTCCGACCAACGACCCCCAGATTCCGGCGCCTATCGCCGCCCGTGCCGTTGCGCCGGACTACACGCCTCCGCCCGCGCCCGAGGCTGCCCAGGCGCAGGCCGCCAACACGGCCACGGCCTCGCCCCAGCCCGCCCCCATCGTGAACGGGGTGCCGGTCGAGCCCGCCCAGGCCGCGATGCCGCAGACCACCGCGCAGGCGCTGGCAACCCCGGCGCCGGTCAACACCACGCCGGCGCAGGCGCTGGCGCACAGCGATACCCCGCCGATCCAAACGGCGCAGGGTGCGGTTCCGGCCGGCTCGCAGGCGGCCGCCAACATCCAGCCGCCCTCGGACCAGTCCACGGCAGGGTCCGAGCAGGCCGAGGACGGCGTGGCGACTCCTGCCACGGCACCTGACCGCGCAACGGCGGACGGCACGGCGCCAGGCAACTCGGGTTCGACTGGCTGGACAGGGGGCACGGGCGGGTCGCAGATCGGCACTAACACGGCCGGCGCAGTTCCCGAATCCAAGACCTGGCAGCCGCCAACCGCCCGCGGCCTGGACCTGAGGGGCTGAGCCACCTGCTATTCGGCGCGAAAGGCTCTGCCGGAGGTTTGACGCGTTCTGTGCAGGGCGGAGCAAATGGTCGGTCGGGCGGCAAAGGCGTGATGGGTTTCGGCCGGTTCCGGACGGATCCAACCTTTGATGAATTCGTCTGGCTTGCGCCGATGCACAGCGTCGGCGCAGTCGTCGTGCTGGTGGCGCTTGTTTCCGGAAGCTACGCCCTGGCCACCGGGGAGTCAGCGACTACGGCCCTCAGCGGCGCCGGGGCCGGCATCATCCTTGTGCCGATGCTGGGGGTGGCCATTGTTACAATGAACATGGTTCTCGCCTGTCTTCCGTCCGCTGTGGCATGGCACCTGACGCTGCGGTTGACCCTTGCCCGCCTTGGACGTCGAGAAGCCATCAGGGCGGCCGCCGCCGCGGCGGCCGTAAAAGCCAACCTAATCCTTGCCCTGTAGGGATCGATCTTTCTTCTGCCGCAGGACCGATCAACCGCCCTGGGCATGCCCGTTCATCTGCGAAGCGTTGCCATCCTCATGGCTGTGTCCGTTGTCGTCTCAATCTGGACCGCCGACAGGATCGAGAAACAAAAGCATGCTTGACGACGCGGCCCATGACCCGGCCCGCGCCCCTGTCCACCGCGTCGCAGGGATGCCTTGGGACAAGGAACGTATCAGCTAGTCCGGCGGGGCCTTTCGCATTGGCGGAGGAGAATGGGAGTCGAACCCACCCGGGACAGGCGCGCTGCCCCAACCGGATTTGAAGTCCGGCCGCCCCACCGGGGACGATTCTCCTCCTCAGCCGAAAAGATCGGCGCGATGGGAATTGATGCGCCGCAGATCGCCCCGGCGCAAGGTGACTCCCTGCCGATCATAGAAGTCGAGGATCTCGATGGCCACCTTGCGGCCGTTCTGGACCCGGTCACGAAAGGCGGGGGCGGTGACCCAGCCGTCGGGTGCACCGGACTGCACCTCGGCGATGATGCGGACCATCTCGGCCGTGGTCGCGCGCAGGAAGAAATGGTCGTGGCGGATCTGGTCCACGCGTCCCTGCCGGGCGGCCATCCGCAGAACGCGGCGCACGTCGGCCTCGGGGATGTCCCAGGAGGTCGCCATGTCGCGCACGCGCGGCGGACGGAACCGCGCCTCGCCCGACAGTTCGGGGACGATGCGGGCGTAAAGCGCCTCGTCCTCCTCGGACAAACGCACGGCATGGCCCGGAAGGCGCAGGAAGGCGCCTTCGGCCACGATGTCGCCCGCCGCGATCCGTTCGGACAGGAAGGCGGCAAAGGCATCCTTGGGCAGGCGCGGGGTCAGGGCAAGCCGCAGCCTTTCGCGGCCCAGCCCCTGCATCTCGGGGGATTCCTCGTGAAAGCGGGCGAGCCTGTCCAGCATCCCCGCCACCAGCCCGCGATGGGTCAGGGGCGAGATCGCCACGCGGGATGCGCCCGCTTCCAGCACCGTGACGCCATCGGTCACGCGCCGCGCCTCGTTCTCGCCGAGCGCCCGGTCGCGCAGGAAGGCGGTCAGATCGACGACATGGGGCGGGGCGGCAAGCATCGCCTGCAGGGCCTCGGCCGGGTCGGGCCTAGCCGCCGCCTGAAGCTGGGCCAGCCGCTCGGGCGTGCGGCGGCGGCGGGTTGGGGCGCGCAGGTCCAGGAAGGCGCCCCCGCCGACCGTGCGCCGGGCCGAAACATCGCGCAGGATATAGCGGTCGCCCACCGCCGCCGCGATGGGCTGGTCCAGAACAAGCTGCGCCAGTCCCTCGGATCCCGGCGCCAGCGGACCTTCCAGCGGCACGATCCGCGCGCCGACCTCGGCCGCACCGCTGTGCAGGCGGGCGGGGAACCAGGTGCCGACCGGGCGCGGCTCGGAGCCCAGCACCCGCAGGCTGACGTCGATGCGGTCGGTGGGGGCGTGCAACGCCGGGTCAAGCACCACGTCGCCGCGCCGGACCGCCTCGCGCCCGATCCCCTCGCCCGCAAGGTTCAGCGCGCAGCGCTGGCCTGCGACGCCCATCTGCACCGGCTGGTTCTGCGCATGGATCGCCCTGACCCGCGCCGTCAGGCCCCGGGGCGAGACGCTGACCGTGTCGCCCACCGCCACCCGACCCGACAGCACCGTGCCGGTGATGACCGTGCCCGCGCCCCTGAGCGTGAAGCTGCGGTCCACGCCAAGGCGGAAGCGCGCGTCCTCGGCCCGTGCCGTGGTCTGGGCCTCGGCTTCGGCCAGCGCGGCGCGCAGGGCGTCGATGCCCTCGCCGGTGACGGTCGAGACGGGGATCACCGGCGCGCCTTCCAGCCCGGTCCCGTCCAGCAGCGCCGCGATCTCGGCGGCGACCTCCGCGCGGCGTGCCGGGTCGGCCAGATCCGCCTTGCTCAGTGCGACGATGCCGCGGTGGACGCCCAGAAGGTCGAGGATCGCCAGATGCTCGCGCGTTTGCGGCATTACCCCGTCGTCGGTGGCAACCACCAGCAGCGCAAGGTCGATGCCCCCCGCGCCCGCAAGCATCGTGTGAACGAAGCGCTCGTGCCCCGGCACGTCCACGAAGCCGGTGATGGCGCCGGTGCCCAGGTCGGCATAGGCGAAGCCCAGCTCGATGGTGATGCCGCGCACCTTTTCCTCGGCCAGCCGGTCGGCATCCACGCCGGTCAGCGCGCGGACCAGCGCGGTCTTGCCGTGATCGATATGCCCCGCCGTCCCGACGATCATCGCGCCGCCAGCGCCCCCAGCAGCGTGCCGTCATCCGGCAGGCAGCGCAGGTCCAGCAGCAGCGCGCCGTCGCGGATGCGGCCGATCACCGGCAGCGGCAGGGCGCGCAGCCGGGCCGCCAGCTTCTCGGGCGCCTCGCCGCCTTGGCCTGTGAAGGCCAGCGCCGCCGAGGGCAGGGTTTCCACCGGCAGCGCGCCCGAGCCGATCTGGCTGGAACAGTCCACCACCTTTACCCGGTAGTCCGGCAGCATCGCCGCCACCGGGGCGAGCAGCCGAAGGGCCTGCGCGGCGATCTCCTCGCGCCGGCGGGTCAGCATCCGCAGCGTGGGCAGCCGCTCTGCCAGACGGTCGGGGTCGCGGTAAAGGCGCAGGGTCGCCTCGATGGCGGCAAGGCGGATCTTGTCCAGCCGCAGCGCGCGCTTGAGCGGGTTGCGGTTGATCCGGGCGATCAGGTCAGGCCGTCCCACGATGAAGCCCGCCTGCGGCCCCCCCAGCAGCTTGTCGCCGGAAAAGGTCACGATGTCCGCGCCCTCGGCCACGGCCTGCCGCACCGTGGGCTCGGCCGGAAGGCCCCAGCGCGTCATGTCTACCAGCGTGCCCGAGCCGAGGTCGTTCAGCATCGGTACGCCCGCCTCGCGCGCCATGGCCGCGACCTCGGCGGCGGGCACCGCCGCCGTGAAGCCCTCGATGCGGTAGTTCGAGGGATGGACCTTCATCATCAGCGCCGTCTGCGGCGTGACCGCGTTCCCGTAGTCGCGGGGATGGGTGCGGTTGGTGGTGCCGACCTCGACCAGCCGGACGCCCGCGCGGGCCATGATGTCGGGAATGCGGAAGGCGCCGCCGATTTCCACAAGCTCGCCGCGCGAAACGATGGCCTCGCGCCCCTCGGCCAGCGCGTTCAGCACCAGCAGGACGGCGGCGGCGTTGTTGTTGACGACGGTGGCTGCCTCGGCCCCGGTCAGTTCGCAGATCAGCGGAGCGACCAGCGCGTCCCGCTCGCCCCGCCGCCCCGTGGAAAGGTCGAATTCCAGCGCCGCGGGGTGGCGCATGGCCGCGCTTGCGGCCTCGACGGCCACCTCGGCCAGGACCGCGCGGCCCAGGTTCGTGTGCAGCACCGTGCCGGTCAGGTTCAGCACCGGGGGCAGGGCGCTTTGCGCGCCCGCTTCCAGCGCCTCGGCCGCGCGGGACGCAATCGCGGCGCCGTCAGGTGCCGCGCCGCCCCTGCGGACGGCCTCGCGCGCGTTCTCCAGCGCTGCGCGCAGGGCGTCGGTGACAGCCGCGCGGCCATGGCGCGCGACCAGCGCCTGGCCTTCGACGCCGGACAGCAGGCGATCGACCGAGGGCAGGGCCCGCAGCCCCTGCATCAGTAGCCGATCAGGAAGGGGTTGAACCCGGCCCGGCGCCACTTGCCGCCCTGCATCAGCGCATCGAGCCCCAGGCTCGCGACGTCATCGGCGACAGCTTCAAGCGCGGGGTTCCTGTTCTGGGCCATCTGCTTGACCCAGGACTCGCATTCATCGCAGGTCTCGGCCTTGACCTGTGCATCGCCCGAGCCGTCGTTCACGGCCTGGAAGGCGATACCCTTGGTCGAGCCGCAGGACAGGCATTTCACCCGCACCTCGTTCCACAGGGTCTGGCAGCAGGCGCAGGCGGCATAGCGGGCGCCCTCGGCCCCCATGACGCCGGTGACGACCGACGCGGCGGGCTTGCCGCCGCAGACGGGACAGACGCCCGTGCGGATCGGGACCAACTGGTCCGCATCCAAGGTCGCGGCCAGCCCCGCCATATGGGCCTGGACGGCGGCGGCCACGAACAGGTGCGGCGCGGCGCTGTCGGCGGGGATGAGGTCATCCATGACGTTGGACAGAAGCCAGCGCCGGTCCTCGGGCGTGGCGGCCCGCAGCGCGTCCAGCGCCAGCCGTGCCTCGGCGGGCATCCCGATCTCGCGCGCGCGTTCCAGCAGGGCGTCCAGCGTGGCGGCAAGCCCCGCGTCATCCACCAGCGCGCGCCGGTCCAGCGGCGGCATCCGCGAGGCCCGCGCCAGCGCGAGGCGGTCCCCGGCCGGTGCCTCGGGCGCGGGCAGATCGGCGCACAGCCGCGCCTGCACCCGGCACAGCGCCGCGAGGAAAAGAAGATAAGGGGAAAGGTTGGATCCCTCGGCCAGGCGCTCGAAGCGGTCGGCGCGCTGGGCGAACAGCCGTTCGGGCTTGGGCAGAACGGCAAGCGGCGGCGTCGGAACGCCGCCGATCATGTCGGGCCGGGCCTCGATGGTGTCGGACATGGTGCCTCCTCGGGCCGGACCGGCCACTGCGAAGGCTTACTCTGCCGGTTTGGTGCGCTGGCGTCTAGCCAGTTCCCGCAGCCATTTCCGGTGGTGCCGCCACGACCAGCCGCCCGTTACCGTGCCCCGCGTCATCGCCCGCAGCGTGCCGCGGGTCCAGAGGGCCGCGAAGATGTGCAGGATGAAGACCAGCACGATCAGCACCGCCGAGACGGAATGCACGAAGATCGCGATCCGCCGCGTCTCGATGGACACCAGATGCGGGAAATACTGGTACCACATCATGATGCCGGTGATCAGCAGGGCGAGGATCAGCCAGAACATCCCCCAGAAGACGGTCTTCTGGCCGAAGTTGTACTTGCCGAGTTCCGGCAGGCGCTCCTCGTGGCCGGTGATCACGTCCTTGATGTTGGCGGTCCAGACCAGGTCCTCGCGCCGGATGATGTTCAGGTGCACGAGCTGGAAGAACATCCCCAGGAAGCTGACCGTCAGCGCGATGCCCACGAAGGGATGCAGCCAGCGCGTCGTCTGCCCGCCGCCGAACAGGGCGGTCAGCCCGTAAAGCGACGGGTGGAAGAAGGCGAAGCCCGACAGCATCAGGACGATGAAGCAGATCGCGGTGAACCAGTGGTTCCAGCGGGTGAAGGCGATGTACCGCCTCACCTCGACCGGCTCCAGCTGGACGATCTCGTCCGTGGGTTCAGAGAACTTGCGTTCGACCATCAGGCACTCCCCTTGTCATGGGGCCGCTCGACGGGGGCGCCACGCAGTTCTTCCTGGACCAGTTCGCGGGCCTCGGCCTCGTCCTCCTGGCTGACGCTGTTGCCGCGGTGGAACAGCGCCATGGCAGCCGCGCCGATGGCCGCAAGGCCGACGGCGGCGATGCCCACGGGCTTGGCCGGACCCTTCCAGTTCCGCACCACGTCCGAGATCTTGGGATCCTCGGGCAGCCCGTCGTAGATCTGCGGCTTGTCGTTGTGATGCAGCACATACATCACATGCGTGCCGCCCACGCCCGCCGGGTCGTAAAGCCCCGCGTTGTCGTAGCCGCGCGACTTCAGGTCCTCGACCCGCTCGGCGGCCAGGGCGGTCATGTCCTCCTTGGTGCCGAAGGTGATCGCGTGCGTCGGGCAGGCCTTGGCGCAGGCCGGACCCTGTCCCACCGCCACCCGGTCCGAGCAGAGGGTGCATTTCTGGGCCACATGCGTCTTCTGGCTGATGCGCGGGATGTTGAAGGGGCATCCCGAAACGCAGTAGCCGCAGCCGATGCAGTTCTCGTGGATGAAATCCACGATGCCGTTGGAATACTGCACGATGGCGCCGGGGGCCGGGCAGGCCTTGAGGCAGCCCGGTTCCGCGCAATGCATGCAGCCGTCCTTGCGGATCAGCCACTCGAAGTCGCCCGTGTCCGGGTTGTCGTATTCGGTGAACCGCATCAGCGTGAACATCTCGGGCGTCAGGTCGTGGGGGTTTTCGTAAACCCCCACGTTGACCCCGACTTCCGGCTGGGTGTCGTTCCACTCGATGCAGGCCGACTGGCAGGCCTTGCAGCCGATGCACTTGCTGACGTCGATCAGCTTGGCGACCTCGGTCAGCGGCTGCGGGTTTTCCGCGACCGGCCCCCCGGCCGAGGACCGGACGACATGCGCCTGGCCCAGGTTCGGGGGCACCGGATGCGTCGGCGGGTTCGCCGTCGCCGTGCGGGGGCTGTCCATGTTGGGTGCGATTGTCACGACACGGCCTCCCCGACGGCAGGTTCGATGTTGACAAGGAACGCCTTGAACTCCGGCGTCTCGATGTTGGCGTCACCGACGAAGGGCGTCAGGCTGTTCGGCCCCCAGCCCTTCTTCGCCGCGCCCACAAAGCCCCAGTGCAGCGGGATGCCGACCACATGAACGGTCTTGCCGTCGCAGATCATCGGCTTGATCCGCTTGGTGACCAGCGCCTTGGCCCAGACCTCGCCCCGCTTGGACCAGACACGGACGCGGCCGCCGCGCTCGATGCCCTTCTCGGCGGCCAGCTGCTCGCTGATCTCGACGAAGAACTCGGGCTGCAGCGTGGCATTCACCTTGTTGTGCTTGGTCCAGTAATGGAAGTGCTCGGTCAGGCGGTAGCTGGTCGCCACGAACGGGAACTCGTCCGAGGTGCCCATCTTCTCGACGTCGGAGGCGAAGACGCGCGCCACCGGGTTGCCGCGCATCCGGTCGTTGAAGACGTTCTGCACGGGGCTCTCGAAGGGCTCCATATGCGTCGGGAAGGGCCCGTCGCGCATCATGCCCCGCGAGAACAGGCGCGAGACGCCTTCCTGGTTCATGATGAACGGCATGACCTCGCCGGGCTTGGCGGTCGGCGAGATGTCGGGAATGTCGTTCCCTTCCCACCGCTCGCCGTTCCAGGCGATGATCGGACGCGACGGATCCCACGGCTGGCCCTGAAGGTCTGCCGAGGCCCGGTTGTAGAGCGTGCGGCGGTTCAGCGGCCAGCTCCAGGTCCAGTTGGAATAGACGCCCATGCCGCTGGGGTCGGAATTGTCCCGCCGCGCCATGTTGTTGCCGTCCTCGTTGTAGCTGCCGGAATAGATCCAGCAGCCCGAGGCCGTGGTGCCGTCGTCGCGCAGTTCCGCGAAGGACTTCACCTGCCTGCCGGCCGCGGTCAGCAGCTTGGTCTTGTCGGCAAGGTCGTAGACGTCCGCCAGCGCGCGCCCGTTCATTTCCCGCGCCAGTTCGTCCGGCGAGGGCTCGTGCTCGTCGGCATAGTCCCAGGTCAGGTTCAGGATCGGGTCCGGGAAGGCCCCGCCTTCCTTGCGGTAAAGCTCGCGCACCCGCAGGAAGATCTGCGCCATGATCCAGGTGTCGTACTTCGCCTGGCCGGGCATGTCCGACGCCTTCCAGTGCCACTGCAGCCAGCGGCCCGAGTTCACCAGCGCCCCTTCGTCCTCGGCGAAGCACGAGGTCGGAAGCTGGATCACCTCGGTCTGGATCGAGGCCGTGTCCACGTCGTTGTAGGCGCCGTGGTTTTCCCAGAAGCGGGCGGTCTCGGTTTCCAGCGGGTCCATGACGACCAGCATCTTCAGCTTGGACAGCGCCGAGGTGTTCTTGTTGCGGTTGGCCAGCGCCAGCAGCGGGTTGAACCCCTGGCAGAAGTAGAGGTTGACCCTCCCCTGGTCCATCAGCTCGAACATGCGCAGCATGTCATAGGCCGGCACGTCCAGCTTGGGCAGGTAGTGATAGGCCCAGTCGTTGTCCTTCTGGGCGGCCTCACCCCACATGGATTTCATAAATGAAACCATGAACTTGGGATAGTTCTGCCAGTAGCTGGTCTGACCCGGAAGCAGCGGCTTGAAGGCGCGCGACTTCATGTAGGTGGCCCAGTCGGGTTCCTTTTCCGTCGGGATGTTCAGGTATCCCGGGATCAGGTTCGACATCAGCCCCAGGTCGGTCAGGCCCTGGATGTTGGAATGGCCGCGCAGCGCGTTCATCCCGCCCCCGGGCACGCCGATGTTGCCCAGGATCAGCTGCAGCATGGCCATGCCGCGGATGTTCTGGGCGCCCTTGGAATGCTGCGTCCAGCCGAGCGCATACATCGAGGTCATGGTCTTCGTGGGCGAAGAGCATTCCCCGATCATCTCGGCGATCTTCAGGAAGCGGTCCTGCGGCGTGCCGGTGATCCGCTCGACCATCTCGGGGGTATAGACGTCCACATGCGCCTTGAGCAGGTTCCAGACGCAGCGCGGGTGCTGCAGCGTCGGGTCCGTCAGCATATAGCCGTCGGGGCCGATCTGATAGTCCCAGCTCGACTTGTCGTAGTCGCGCTTTTCCTCGTCATAGCCGGTGAACAGCCCGTCGGACCAGCCGAACTCCTCCTTCACGAGGAACGAGGCGTTGGTGAAGGCCTTCACGTATTCCCACTGCACCCTGTCGTTCTCGATCATGTAGCGGATGAGGCCCATGAGGAACGCGATGTCGGTGCCGGGACGGATCGGCGCATAGTAATCGGACACGGAGGCCGTGCGCGTGAACCGGGGGTCCACGACGATCAGCTTGGCGCCGCGATGGTGCTTGGCCTCGGTCACCCACTTGAAGCCGCACGGGTGCGCTTCGGCGGCGTTGCCGCCCATGACGATCACGAGGTCGGTATTCTTGATGTCGGTCCAGGAGTTCGTCATCGCTCCACGGCCAAAGGTCGGGCCCAAACTGGACACCGTGGGGCCGTGTCAGACGCGCGCCTGGTTGTCGAAACCTACAATACCCATCGACCGGACGACCTTGTAGGTCAGCCAGGCCGTTTCGTTGGTGGTTGCCGACGCCGCCAGGAAGCCCGTGGTCGTCCAGCGGTTCACCGGCACGCCAAGCTCGTTGGTGGCCAGGAAGTTCGCGTCGCGGTCGTCCTTGATCGCGCGGGCGATCCTGTCCAGCGCCTCGTCCCACGAGATCGGCTCGAACCGGTCGGACCCGGGACGGCGGACCATGGGCTCGGTCAGGCGCGTTTCGGCGTTGACGAAGTCCTTCAGCGCCGCGCCCTTGGGGCAGAGCGTGCCGCGGTTGGTCGGATGGTCGGCGTCGCCCTCGATATGGACGACCCGGCGCGCGCCGGTGTCATCGGGGCGTGCATAGATGATGATGCCGCAGGCGACCGAGCAATAGGGGCAGGTGTTGCGGGTCTCGGTGGTCTGGGCCAGCTTGAAGTCGCGCACATGCGCGAGTTCCGCTGCCTCAGCCTTGCCGAAGCCCATGGCCCCCAGCGACGTCGCCGCGACTCCCGCACCCGCAAGCTTCAGGAAGCCGCGACGTGAGAGGTCGATGTTCATTCGATCCTCCTGTTGCCTGTCGATCAGATAGGTCCGCCGAGTTTGGGATATCTTGCCGTCCGGAGTCAATCGGAATAGGGGTTTTCACCCTTGTGATCACAAGGCTGTTGCCCGGATGGTTCCTGCCTTGTTCCCTGCGGCCCGGGGACGTGAACTCGGCCGCCGGGCGTGCTAGGGCAGGGTCATCCCGTCCCAGGAGCCTGGCCCATGACCGATGTTCCCCTTCGCCTGTCCCAACTGTCCCATGGCGGCGGCTGCGGCTGCAAGCTGGCCCCCGCCGTGCTGCGCGACCTTCTGGCCGGCCAGCCGGTGGCTCAGGTGTTCCCGCAGCTTCTGGTGGGCACCGAGACGGCCGACGATGCCGCCGTCTGGCAGATCGACGAGAAGACGGCCGTGATCGCGACCACGGACTTCTTCATGCCCATGGTGGACGACCCCCGCGCCTTTGGCCGCATCGCCGCGACCAACGCCATTTCCGACATCTATGCCATGGGCGGGCGGCCGATCATGGCGCTGGCGATCCTGGGGATGCCCATCGACAAGCTGCCGGTGGAAACCATCCGCGAGATCCTCGAAGGCGGCCGCTCCATCTGCGCCGAGGCGGGCATCCCGGTCGCGGGCGGCCATTCCATCGACTCGCCCGAGCCGATCTACGGTCTTGCAGTCATCGGGCTGGTGGATCCTTCGAAGCTGCGCCGGAACGCCGATGCGCGGGTGGGCGACGCTCTGATCCTGACAAAGGGCCTGGGCGTCGGCATCTATTCCGCCGCGATCAAGAAGGGCGCGCTGGACCAGGCGGGCATCGACGAGATGGTCACCTCGACCACCCTGCTGAACCGTGCGGGGGCGGACCTGGCCGAGGACGGGGCGGTCCATGCCCTCACCGACGTGACCGGCTTCGGCATCCTGGGCCACGGGCTCGAGGTCGCGCGCGGCTCGGGCGCAAGGGTGGTCATCGACCGCGCCGCGCTGCCGCTGCTGACCCGCGCCGCCGAACTGGCGCAGGCCGGGTTCGTCACCGGCGCCTCGACCCGCAACTGGGCCGCCTATGGCGCCGAGGTCACGCTGCCGGAAAACTGCCCCGACTGGCAGCGCGCCCTGCTGACGGACCCGCAGACCTCGGGCGGGCTGCTGGTCGCGGTCGCGCCCGAGGCGGCCGAGGGCTGGGTGCGGCGGCTGCGCGAGGCGGGCTATCCCTTGGCCTCGGTCGTGGGCCGGGTCGAGGAAGGCGAGGGCGTCGCCGTCACCTGAGAAGGCCCGCCCGCGTCACGGCCGCGATGCGGGTATTTGGGTCAGGAAGAAGCCCCGGCGTGCGGGTTGCACGATCCGGGGCTGCTTGGCCGGGTATCTTCTTCCTGATGGAAATACCCCTGCGGCGGCGCCACCCGGAACGGCGGCGCCGGTCCGGGCGCGTCAGTCCTTGGCGCGTTCCACGTAGGAATTGTCCTCGGTGTTGATCACGATGCGCGTGCCGACGCCGATATGCGGGGGCACCATGACGCGCAGGCCGTTGTCCACCGTGGCGGGCTTGTAGGAGGACGAGGCCGTCTGGCCCTTCACCACCGGCTCGGTTTCGGTGATCTCGACGGTGATCCGCTGGGGCAGCGTCATGGCGATCGGCACGCCGTTGTAGACCTGCAGGAACAGCCGCATGCCTTCCTGCAGATAGGCCTTCTGGTCGCCGACCATGTCCGCGGGGGCCACGACCTGCTCGTAGCTTTCCGGCTCCATGAAGTGGAAGCCTTCGCCGTCTTCATACAGGAAGTCGTAGGCGCGCTCGTCCACATGGGCGCGCTCGACCTGCTCGGTCGTGCGCCAGCGTTCGGAAACCTTCACGCCGTCGGCGATGCGGCGCATGTCCACCTGGGTCACGGGCGTGCCCTTGCCGGGATGGAAGTTCTGGGCGGTCAGGACGACATAGAGCTTGCCGTCCAGTTCGACCACGTTGCCTTTGCGCAGGCTGGATGCGATGACTTTCACGGGCGTCTTTCTTGCGATCTTGGGATGCGTGGATTATCGGCGCGCTCCTTAGCGCAAGCCTGTGGAATTCGCCAGCCATGACTGAAACGCCCTGGTGGGACGCCCATCGTCACGCCGACCGCCGCCCCTTGCTGCTGGCCCGCAACCGCATCCAGCGCGCCATCCGCCGCTGGCTGGACGCCGAGGGATTCACCGAGGCGGACCCGGCGGCGCTGGCGATCAGCCCCGGCAACGAGGCGCATCTGCACGGCTTCGCCACCGACGCCATCGGCAATGAAGGCGTGGCGCGGCGGATGTATCTGCACACCTCGCCCGAATTCGCCATGAAGAAGCTGCTGGCGGCAGGCGAGACCCGCATCGCCGCCTTTGCCCATGTCTGGCGCAACCGCGAGCGCGGACCCCTGCACAGCCCCGAGTTCACCATGCTGGAATGGTACCGGGTCGGCGAGGGCTACGAGGTGCTGATGGAGGACTGCGCCGCCCTTCTGCGGCTGGCGGCCGTTGGCGCGGGGGCGACGGAACTGCGCTTCCGCGGCCATCGCTGCGATCCCTTCGCCGCGCCCGAGCGGCTGTCGGTGGCCGAGGCCTTCCGGCGCCACGCCGACATCGACCTGCTGGCGACGGTCGGCGCGGATGGCGCGACCGACCGTGACGGGCTGGCGCGCCAGGCGCAGGCGGCCGGGCTGCGGGTGGCGCAGGACGACGGCTGGTCCGACATCCTCAGCCGCGTGCTCGTGACCCTGGTCGAGCCGCATCTGGGCCACGGCCGCGCCACGATCCTCGACCGCTATCCGGCGCCCGAGGCCGCGCTGGCCCGGCGCGCCCCGGATGACCCCCGCGTGGCCGAGCGCTTCGAGCTTTATGCCTGCGGGGTGGAGCTGGCGAACGGCTTCGGGGAACTGACCGACCCCGCCGAGCAGCGCCGCCGCTTTGCCGCCGAGATGGCCGAAAAGGCCCGCGTCTATGGCGAGGCCTATCCGCTGGACGAGGATTTCCTGGCCGCGCTGGCCCATATGCCGCCCGCGTCGGGGATCGCGCTGGGCTTCGACCGGCTGGTGATGCTGGCGACCGGGGCGCCCCGTATCGATGACGTGATGTGGACGCCCGTGCCCTGAGGGAGCCGTTCCCTTGCAACTTGCCGGGATTTCAGCAAGATGGGTCCAGACGATCCGATGCGCCGTGCGCGCTGCGACGTGCCGCGATCCGCGGCCGGGCCGGGGACCCGAGGGTTCCGGACCATATCGTCCCCGGAAGGCCCCACGTTCCTGATCTAGGTGATCCATGCGCCTGCCTGCCCGGCTTCTCGCCGCCGCCTGCCTGTTCCTTGCCTCGGCCGCCCAGGCCGAGACGCTGTATTTCTCGGCCATCCCCGACGAGGACGCGACCGCGCTGAGCGCGCGCTTTTCCAAGGTCGCGGACTACCTGTCCGACCGGCTGGGCGTCGAGGTCGAGTTCGTCCCGGTGAAGTCCTACCCCGCCGCCGTCACCGCCTTCACCAACGACCAGGTGCAGCTGGCCTGGTTCGGGGGCCTGACCTCGGTGCAGGCGAGGCTGGCCAACCCCGGCGCGCAGTCGATCGCGCAGGGGACCGAGGACCCGACCTTCATCAGCTACCTGATCGCCAACACGGCGACCGGCCTTGAGCCCTCGGACGCCTTCCCGCAGGGGGCCAGGGGAAAAAGCTTCACCTTCGGCGCCAAGACCTCGACCTCGGGGCGGCTGATGCCGGACTACTACATCCGGAAGGAAACGGGCGGCGCGCCCGAGGAGTTCTTCTCGACCGTGGGCTTTTCGGGCGATCACAGCCAGACGCTGCGGCTGGTCGCCTCGGGCGCCTATGACCTGGGCGTGCTGAACTATGCCGTTTATGACAAGGCCGTCGCCGATGGCGCGCCCGAGGTCGAGACGGCCAGGGTCATCTGGAAGACCCCGCCCTATCCCGACTACAACTGGGTGATCCGGGGCGACGTGGACGCGCGCTTCGGCGAGGGCTTCACGAAGAAGGTGCAGAACGCGCTGGTCGGCATGGGCGACCCCGAACTGCTGGCCTCCTTCCCGCGCGAGGGCTTCATCCCCGCTGAGAATGCCCAGTTCGACCCGATCGAGACCGTCGCGCGGGATCTCGGCCTGCTGGAATGACACGCGCATGACTCTGGCCGCCTTTCAGGGCGAGACGCTCGGCTATGGCGGCGCGGCCGTCCTGCGGGGCGTCACCCTGACGCTGGACCGGGGCGAGCGGCTGGTGCTGCTGGGCCGGTCGGGCGCGGGCAAGACAACCCTGCTGAACGCCCTTTACGACCGGCTGACCGGGGCGGGGCTGCGGGTGGCGCTGGCCCCCCAGGACCACGCGCTGGTCCCGCAACTGTCGGTGACGAAGAACGCGCTGATGGGCCGGCTGGACGACCACGGCGCGCTGCGGAACCTGTGGACGCTGTTGCACCCCCCCGCCCGTGACCGGGCCGAGGTTCGGGCGCTGCTGGACCCCTTGGGCCTTTCCGCGCAGGCCGACCGGCCGGTCGAGGCGCTGTCGGGCGGCCAGCGCCAGCGCACGGCGCTGGCCCGCGCGCTTTACCGCGGCGGCGAGGTGCTGATCGCGGACGAGCCCGTTTCGGCCGTGGACGAGACGCAGGCGGTCGCGCTGCTGGAGATGATGCGCGCGCATTTCCCCGCAAGCGTGCTGGCGCTGCATGACGTGGAACTGGCCCGCAGCTTCGCCACGCGCCTTGTGGGCATCCGCGCAGGCCGGATCGTCCTGGACGCGCCGCCCGGGGCCGTCAGCCCCGCCGCCATCGAGGCGCTTTATGCCTGAGCGCCTGTCCCGCCCCGCCGTCGCCCTGATCTTCGCGGCGCTCGGGCTGGCGCTGGTCCCCTTTGCCGACCTCGGCTGGGCCGGGCACGACCCCTGGGCGGCGCTGATGCGGATGGCGCGGGGCTTTCTTGCCCCCGACTTCGGTGCCATCGAGGAGATCGGCACGGCGCTGGTCTCGACCGTGGCCTTCGCGCTCTGCGGCGTGGCGGTCGGCGCGCTTGCCGGGCTGGCGCTGGCGCCCTTCTGGGCATCGGCCCTTGTCCGGGGGCTGTCGGTCGCGCTGCGCTCGGTGCACGAGCTGTTCTGGGCACTGTTGCTGATGCAGGTGCTCGGCATCAGCCCGGCTGCGGGGGTGCTGGCCATCGCGCTGCCCTATGCGGGCATCTTCGCCAAGGTCTTCGCCGAGCAGATCGAGGAGGCCGACCCCCGGCCCGCGCAGGTGCTGCCGCCCGGCACCGACCTCCTGTCCCGTTTTCTCTGGGCGCGGCTGCCGCTGATCTGGCCGGCGATGCGGTCCTATGTGCTGTATCGCGTGGAATGCGGACTTCGGTCCTCGGCGGTGCTGGGCTTCATCGGGCTGCCGACGCTGGGCTTCCAGCTGGATACCTTCTTCCGGCAGGGGGATTATGGCGCGGCCAGCGCCATCATGATCCTGTATGTGCTGCTGATCGCCACGATCCCGCTGTGGCTGCGGCTGCGGGCGGCCGTCCTGTGGCTGGCCGGTGCGGCGGCCTGGCTGGCGATGCTGGACCACCCGCCGATGGGCTCGGGCGCGCTGTGGCGGTTTCTCACCGTGGACATCGTCCCCGCCCCCCTGCGCCGGGGCGAGGGGCCGGACGGCCTGCTGCCCTGGCTGGGCGACATCCTCTGGACCCAGGGACTGCCCGGAGCCTGGGCGACAATCGTCGTGGGGCAGATCGCGCTGGTGCTGACGGGGGCCATCGCCTTCGCAGGCTTCGGGCTGGTCGTCGGCCGCGTCGCGGGCCGGGCGCGTCTGCTCGGCCACCTGGGGCTGGTCGTGCTGCGGTCCTTCCCCGAATACATGCTGGCCTACCTGTTCCTGCAGGTCTTCGGCCCCTCGATGCTGCCCGCGATCCTGGCGCTGGCGCTGCACAACGGCGCCATCATCGGCCATCTGCTGGGCCGCGAGGCCGAGGCCATTCCCCTGCGCCGGGATGCCCCGCAAGGCGTCACCCTCTGGGCCTGGGAACTCGCGCCGCGCCTGTTCGGCCGCTTTGTCGCCCTTTGCCTTTACCGGTGGGAGATCATCCTGCGCGAAACCGCCGTCATGGGCCTTCTGGGCATCGCCACGCTGGGCTTCTTCATCGACAGCGCCGTGGCCGAGCTGCGGCTGGACCGCGCGCTTGTCCTGCTGGTGGTCACGGGGGCGATCACGGCGGGGGCGGACGCGGCCTCGCGCGCCGTCCGCAGCCGCATGGGTGCGGTGCGCGAGGTCAGCACCCTGGACCGGGCGCTGAAGCCGCTGGAAACCGGCTGAACCGGACCGGCAGGGGCGTCAGCCCGCCGTTTCCAGGGCTTCCGCCTGCGCGGCGACGATCCCCGGCAGCGCGGCGAAGTCGCTGAAGGCCGCGACATGGGGGAAATCCTCGGCCGGCGTCTTGCGATAGCCCTCGGTGTGGACGATCAGCGGCACGCCCGCGGCGGTCGCCGTGGCCGCGTCCACCTCGCTGTCGCCCACGAACAGCGCGGGTCCGCCCCCGCAATCCGCGATGGCCATCCACAGCGGCTCGGGGTCCGGCTTGCGGCGGGGGCCGCTGTCGCCGCCGATGACGGCGGTGAAGCAATCGAGGATGCCCATGTGCCGCATCACCGCCCGCGCGGGCGCCACCGGCTTGTTCGTGCACAGCCCGAGCACATGGCCCTGCGCCTTCAGCGCCGCCAGCGCCTCGGCCGCGCCCGCGTAGAACCGGGTCAGCCCCACCGCGCCGTCGTAGCGGGCGCCGAAGGACGAGATCATGCGCGCGGCCCGCGCCTCATCCTCGATCCCGTGCGCCCCCAGCAGCTGCCGCACCAGATGCGGCATGCCATGCCCGACGAAGCCGCGGACCGTGTCCATGTCCAGCAGGCCCAGGCCTTCCTCGGCCAGCACCTCGTTCGCGGTCTTGTGGATGTCGGGGGCGCTGTCGATCAACGTGCCGTCCAGGTCGAAGATCACGATCATGCCTTGGCCTCCAGCAGCCGTTCCAGCGCCTCGACCGAGGCGATATGGGTGAAGTCCCCGACAAGCGCGCAGTCGCCGGGGAACGGGTCGCCCGCCGTATAGGTCGCAGGGCTGACCACGCAGCGCAAGCCCGCCGCCCGCGCGGACATCAGGCCGTTGACCGAATCCTCCAGCGCCACGGCCTTCTCGGGGGGGATGCCCAGCCGGTCCAGCGCCAGCAGGTAGACATCGGGCGCGGGCTTCTTCGCCTGCACCTCGTCGCCCGCCGCGATGGCAGCGAACAGATCGCCCGCCTCGCGGCCCAGCGTGGCGCGGACCAGCGCGTCGATATTGGGCCGGCTGGTCGTCGTGGCGATCGCCAGCCGCACCCCCGCCTCGCGGCCCGAGCGGATCAGGTCGGCGATGCCCGGGCGCAGCGCGATCTCTCCGCGCGCCATCAGGTCGGTGTAGCGGTCGGTCTTGGCGCGGTGAAGGGCGGGGATGTCGTGGTCCCCGGCCGCAAGCCCGCGCTGGGCCAGATCATGGGCCATGCGCTCCTTGCCGCCCGTCACCTGCAGCAACTCGCGGTAACGGTCCCGGTCCCAGTGCCAGTCGAGCCCCCGGGCGGCGAAGGTCTCGTTGAAGGCGCGGCGATGCAGTTCCTCGGTTTCGGCCAGCGTGCCGTCCACGTCGAAGATGATCGCCCGCAGCGTCACGCCAGCGCCGCCTCGGCCGCCGCCCGGATGGCGCGGATGTTCTCGCCGTAAGGGGCGGAGTTCGACACCGAGCCGCCCCGGAACACGGCCGAGCCCGCGACCAGCACGTCTGCCCCTGCCTCGGCCAGCCGCGGGGCGGTCGTGGGATCGACGCCGCCGTCGATCTCGATATGCACGGGGCGGTCGCCGATCATCGCGCGCAGGCGGCGGACCTTGTCGGTCATGTCGATGAACTTCTGTCCGCCGAAGCCGGGGTTGACCGTCATCACGCAGACGAGGTCGGCCAGGTCCAGCAGGTGCTCGACCGCTTCCGCCGGGGTGCCGGGGTTGAGCGCGACCCCCGCGCGGGCACCCGCGCCGCGGATCGCCTGCAGGGTGCGGTGGATATGGGGCCCCGCCTCGACATGGGCGGTGATGATGTCGGCGCCCGCCTTGGCGAAGGCGTCGATGTAGGGGTCCACGGGGGCGATCATCAGATGCACGTCCATGACGGTGCTGACGTGCTTGCGGAACGCCGCGACGGCGGGGGGGCCGAAGGTGATGTTCGGGACGAAATGCCCGTCCATCACGTCCACGTGGACCCAGTCGGCGCCCTGGTCCTCGACCGCGCGGATCTCGCGGCCGAAATCGGCGAAGTCGGCCGACAGGATCGAGGGGGCGATCTTGATCTTGCGGTCAAAGCTCATGCGGGTCGTCCTTCCTGCGGCTGCCGTCGGGGTCGAGCCCGCCGGAAAAGACGCGGCTCGCGCGGATGTCGGCCTGCGTCATAGTGCAGAGTTCCGCCGCCGTCACGGGCCGATCCCGGGAAAACAGCCGGTTCGCCTGCCGCAGCCGCGCGCGGTCCAGCGCGTTGCGGATGGACCGCGCATTGGCGAAATGCGGCTGTTCGCGGCGCAGGGCGATGTATTCGGCCATCGCGGCGCCCGCCTCGTCGTCCAGCCGGTAGCCCTGCGCGTCCAGCATCGACCCGGCGATGCGTCCCAGTTCCCCGTCGGTATAGTCGGGAAAGTCGATGTGATGGGCGATGCGCGACCGGAAGCCGGGGTTGGCCGAGAAGAAGCGGTCCATCCGGTCGGCGTAGCCCGCCATGATGACCACCAGGTCGTCGCGGTTGTTCTCCATCACCTGCAGCAGGATCTCGATGGCCTCCTGCCCGTAGTCGCGCTCGTTGTCGGGCTTGTAGAGGTAATAGGCCTCGTCGATGAACAGGACGCCCCCCATGGCCTTCTTCAGCACCTCCTTGGTCTTGGGGGCGGTGTGGCCGATGTACTGCCCCACAAGGTCGTCGCGGGTGACGCTGACCAGGTGGCCCTTGCGGACATAGCCCAGGCGATGCAGCAGCCCGGCCATCTTCTGCGCCACCGTGGTCTTGCCGGTGCCGGGATTGCCGGTGAAGCTCATGTGCAGGGTCGGGGTCTCGCGGCTCAGCCCCAGCCGCGCCCGCGCCCGGTCCACCAGCAGCAGCGCCGCCGTCTCGCGGATGCGTTGCTTGACGGGGGCAAGCCCGATCAGTTCGCGGTCCAACTCGTCCAGCACCTCGCGGACGCCGGACTCTGCATACTCCGCTCGCAGGTCGATCGAAGTCGGTGTCGCGTCGTCCATCCTTCAGCCCTTCTTCTTCGTGGAAATATCCTCGGGGGGTCCGGGGGGCAGAAAGCCCCCCGGTCCGAGCGTGGCGATCAGCGCGCGACCTCGTGGGTGTAGCGGATGGAGCGCCCGTTCACCTCGGTCCGCCGCATGATGATCTCGGGCTCGACGGCCGGGCGGTTGACGATGAAGCTCATGGTCACCGTCTCGAATCCGCGGGTGCTGTCGAAGGCGTTGATGCGGATGTACTTGTCGCCATGCGCCTTGCGGCAGTCGTCCAGTTCCATCATCACGCCCTTGGCGTCCCTCAGGTCGAACATGGGATTGCCCCACATCTCCCAATAGGTGTTCCGGGGGTGCGGCTCGTCGGTGTATTCGAGCCCGATGGCCCAGCCACGGCCGAGGCAGTATTCGACCTGGGCGCCGATCTCGTCGTCGGTCAGGTCGGGCAGGAAGCTGAAGCAGCCCTGGGTGATGCGCATCTGATCCTCCTCACGAAACGCTGGCGGTCGGCACGAAGTCCGAGGTGTCGGTCGAGGTGTAGTTGAAGGAAATGTTGCCCCAGGTATCCAAGGCAGCCTCCAGCGGCTTGCACCACCTGGCGGCGCGGCGCAGGACCTCGGGGCCCTCGGTGCGGATGTCCACGCCCTCGTTGCGGGCCTTGACCATCGCTTCCAGCGCGACGCGGTTGGCAGTGGCGCCCGCCTGGATGCCCATCGGATGCCCGATGGTGCCGCCGCCGAACTGCAGCACCACATCGTCGCCGAAGAGGTCGATCAGCTGGTGCATCTGGCCCGCGTGGATGCCGCCCGAGGCGACCGGCATGACCTTCCTGATGTCGGCCCAGTCCTGCTCGAAGAACAGCCCGCGCGGCAGGTCGACCGCGTTATGCGTCTCGCGGCAGACGTTGTAGAAGCCCTGCACGGTCATCGGGTCGCCTTCCAGCTTGCCGACGGCGGTGCCCGCGTGGATGTGGTCCACCCCCGCCAGCCGCATCCACTTGGCGATCACGCGGAAGCTGATGCCGTGGTTCTTCTGGCGCGTGTAGGTGCCGTGGCCCGCGCGGTGCAGGTGCAGGATCATGTCGTTCTGCCGGCACCATTCGCTGATCGACTGGATGGCCGTGTAGCCGATGATGAGGTCGATCATCACGATCACCGAGCCAAGCTCCTTGGCGAACTCGGCGCGGCGGTACATCTCCTCCATCGTGCCGGCGGTGATGTTGAGGTAATGGCCCTTGACCTCGCCGGTCCTGGCCGAGGCCAGGTTCACCGCCTCCATCACGTAGAGATAGCGGTCGCGCCAGTGCATGAAGGGCTGCGAGTTGATGTTCTCGTCATCCTTCATGAAGTCGAGCCCGCCCTTGAGCCCCTCGTAGACGACGCGGCCGTAGTTCTTGCCCGAAAGCCCCAGCTTGGGCTTGGTCGTGGCGCCCAGCAGGGGGCGGCCGAACTTGTCCAGGCGTTCCCGCTCGCCGACGATGCCGGTCGGCGGGCCCTTGAAGGTCTTGCAGTAGGCCACGGGCAGGCGCATGTCTTCCAACCGCGCGGCCTTCAGCGGCTTGAAGGAAAAGACGTTGCCGATGATCGAGGCCGTCAGGTTGGCGATGGACCCTTCCTCGAACAGGATCAGGTCATAGGCGACATAGCAGAAATACTGCCCTTCCTGCCCCGGCACGGGTTCGACCCTGTAGGCCTTGGCGCGGTACTGGTCGCAGGCGGTCAGCCGGTCGGTCCAGACCACCGTCCAGGTCGCGGTCGAGCTTTCGCCCGCCACCGCCGCCGCCGCCTCGATCGGGTCCACGCCCTCCTGCGGGGTGATGCGGAACAGCGCCAGCAGGTCGGTGTCCTTGGGGGTGTAATCCCCGTCCCAGTAGCCCATCTGGGCGTATTTCAGCACGCCCGCGGCATAGCGCTTCTTCTTGTCGGTGATCTCGGTCTTGCTCATCTCGTTCATCGTCAGTCCTCCCTTCAGGCGGCGGCCCGGGCCGCGGTGAGTGCGGGGTCCAGCGCCCCCGAGGCGTAGCGTTTCGCCATGTCATCCATCGGGATGACCCTGATCCGGCTGGCGTGACCGGCCGTGCCGAAGCGTTCGAAGCGGTCGCGGCAGAGCGCCGTCAGTTCCTCCATCGCCGGGATCATGAACCTGCGGGGGTCGAACTCGGCAGGCTTCAGCCGCGCGATGCGGCGGAACTGGCCGGTCATCGCCATGCGGCAGTCGGTGTCGATGTTGACCTTGCGGACTCCGTGGCGGATGCCGCGCTCGATCTCCTCGACCGGAACCCCCCAGGTCTGGGGCATCTCGCCGCCGTTTTCGTTGATCAGGTCCTGCAGGTGTTGCGGGACCGAGGACGAGCCGTGCATCACCAGATGCGTGCCGGGCAGGCGGGCGTGGATCTCCTCGATCACGTGCATCGCCAGGATCTCGCCGTCCGGCTGGCGGGTGAACTTGTGGGCGCCGTGGCTGGTCCCGCAGGCGATGGCCAGCGCGTCGCAGCGGGTCCGCAGGACGAAATCCACCGCCTGGTCGGGGTCGGTCAGAAGCTGGCTGTGGTCGAGCCTGCCCTCCGCGCCGGACCCGTCCTCGGCCGCGGCCTCGCCCGTTTCCAGCGAGCCCAGAACCCCCAACTCGCCCTCGACCGAGGCCCCGACGGCGTGCGCTGCTTCCGCCACCCGCGCCGTCACCGCGACGTTGTAGTCGTAGTCGGCGGGGGTCTTCATGTCCTCCTTCAGCGAGCCGTCCATCATCACGCTGGTGAACCCGTGGCGGATGGCGCTCATGCAGGTGGCAAGGTTGTTGCCGTGATCCTGGTGCAGGCAGATCGGGACCGTGGGGTTCATCTCGGCCAGCGCCTGCACCATGTGGCGGAGCATGATGTCGCCCGCGTAAGCGCGCGCGCCCCGGCTTGCCTGAAGGATCACCGGCGCGTCCGTTTCCGCCGCCGCCTTCAGGATGGCGAGGCCCTGTTCCATGTTGTTGATGTTGAAGGCCGGGACGCCGTAGCCATGCTCGGCGGCGTGGTCCAGAAGCTGTCTCAGCGTGATCAGGGCCATCGGCTCACTCCTCGATCAGGGTGCGGGCGGTTGCGGCGACGGCCTTGGCCGTGACGCCGAAATGCCGGTAAAGCTCGGGCGCGGGGGCCGAGGCGCCGAAGCCCGTCATGCCGACAAAGGCGTCGGTGGTCCGCAGGACCGGGCCGTCCCAGCCCTGCCGGATGGCGGCCTCGATGCCGACGCGGGGGGCGGTGCCGAGGGTTGCGGCGCGGTAGTCCCCCGACTGGCTTGCGAACAGTTCGAAGCTGGGGGCGCTGACCACGGCGGCGCGGATGCCCTGTGTTTCCAGCAGTTCGGCGGCGGCAAGCGCGATCTCGACCTCCGATCCGGTCGCGATCAGGGTGACCTGGCGGTCGCCGGGGTCAATGAGGGGGTATGCCCCGCGCGCCGTCAGGTTTTCGGTAGCGTCCTTGCGGACGGTGGGCAGGTTCTGCCGAGACAGCGCCAGCAGCACGGGCCGGTCGGCCGAGGCCATGGCGATCTCCCAGGCCTCGGCCGTTTCCACCGCATCGGCGGGGCGGATCACGAGGAGGTTTGGGATGGCCCGCAGCGAGGCCAGATGCTCGACCGGCTGGTGCGTCGGGCCGTCCTCGCCCAGGCCGATGGAATCGTGCGTCATCACATAGGTGACCGGCACCCCCATCAGCGCCGACAGCCGGATCGAGGGACGGCAGTAGTCGGCAAAGGCGAGGAACGTGCCCCCGTAGGGCCGGAAGCCCCCGTGCAGCGCGAGGCCGTTCATCGCGGCCGCCATGCCATGCTCGCGGATGCCGTAATTGAGGTAGCGTCCGCCGTAATCGCCGCGCTGGACCGGGCGCATGTCCTTCGTGCGGGTCAGGTTCGACCCGGTCAGGTCGGCCGAGCCGCCGACCGTATCGGACAGCGCGGCATTCACCACCGCCAGCGCCATCTCGGACGCCTTGCGGGTGGCAACCCGGGGCCGGTTCAGCAGCAACTGCGCCTTGTGACCGGCCATCATGGCGGTCAGTTCATCCAGCCCGCCACGGGCCTGTGCCGCCTTGAAGGCGTCCCGCCGGGGGTGCGCCTCAAGGCGCTTTTCCCATTCCCTCCGCGCCTTGGCCCCGCGGCGGGCGATGCCGCGCCACTTCCCGTAAACGGCGGGCGCGATGACGAAGGGCTCGTGCGCCCATTCAAGATAGCCGCGCGCCGCCGCGATCTCCTCGGCGCCCAGCGGCGCACCGTGGACATCGTGGCCGCCCTGCTTGTTCGGCGCGCCGAAGCCGATCACCGAGCGGCAGGCCACCAGCGAGGGCCGGGGGTCGCGGCGCGCGGCGTCAATTGCGGCGGCGATCTCGGCCGGATCATGGGCGTCGCAGGCGATGGTGTGCCAGCCGGACGCGGCGAAGCGCGCCATCTGGTCGGTCGAGGTGGAAAGCCCGGTCCCCCCGTCGATGGTGATGCGGTTGTCGTCCCACAGCACGACCAGCCGGCCGAGGCCGAGGTGCCCGGCCATGTCGATCGCCTCGTGGCTGATGCCTTCCATCAGGCAGCCGTCGCCCGCGATGACCCAGGTCCAGTGGTCCACCAGGTCGTCGCCGAAGCGGGCGTTGGCCATCCTCTCGGCCAGCGCCATGCCGACGGCGGTGGCGATGCCCTGTCCCAGGGGGCCGGTCGTGACCTCGACCCCCGCCGCATGGCCGTATTCCGGGTGCCCCGCCGTCCGCGCGCCAAGCTGGCGAAAGCGGCGAAGCTCCTCGACCGGCATGTCGGCGTAACCGAGCAGGTGGTTGATCGCGTAAAGCAGCATGGACCCATGCCCCGCCGACAGCACGAAGCGGTCGCGGTCGGGCCATTTCGGGTCGCCCGGGTCCAGCGTGATGAAGCGGTCGAACAGCACCGCCGCCACATCCGCCATCCCCATCGGCATCCCCGGATGGCCCGAGTTCGCCGCCTGCACCGCGTCCATCGTCAGCGCCCGGATGGCATTGGCCATCGCGCGCTCGGCCATGTCATAGGTCTTCGTCATGGGTGCGTTCATCGGATCAGGCCCTTTTCGAGGTTTCGACCAGCCGCTGGACCATCGGCGTCAGGATCAGCTGCATCGCCAGGTCCATCTTGGGGCCCGGAATGACGATCGAGTTTGCCCGGCTCATCCACGAGCCCTGGATCATCTGGGTGAGATAGGCGAAGTCGATGCCGCGCGGGTTGCGGAAGCGGATCACGACCAGGCTCTCGTCGGCCGTGGGGATCCAGCGGGCGATGAAGGGGTTCGAGGTATCAACCACCGGCACCCGCTGGAAGTTGATGTCGGTCTGGGTGAACTGGGGCGTGATCACATGCACGTAGTCGTGCATCCGCCGCAGGATCACGTCCGTCACCGCCTCGGTCGAATAGCCGCGCGAGGCCTTGTCGCGGTGGATCTTCTGGATCCATTCGAGGTTGATGACCGGCACCACCCCAATCTTGAGGTCGGCGTGCCGGGCGATGTCGAGCCCGTCCGTCTTCACCGCGCCGTGCAGCCCTTCGTAGAACAGAAGGTCGCTGCCGTCCTCGAAGGGGGCCCATCCGGTGAAGGTGCCGGGGGCCGCGCCCCAGCGCTCGGCCTCGCGGTCGTCATGGACATAATGACGGGTCTCGCCGCGTCCGGTCTCGCCATAGATGCGGAAGATGTCCTCCAGCTTCCCAAGCTCGTTGGCGTCCAGCGAGAAATGGCTGAAGGTGTTGTCCCCCGAGGCGGTGCGCCGGGACAGTTCCGCCTTCATCGCGGCGCGGTCGTAGCGGTGGAAGGCGTCGCCCTCGATCGAGACGGCGCTGATGCCTTCGCGGCGGAAGATCTGGTCGAAGGTCGTCTTGACCGTGGTGGTGCCCGCGCCCGAACTGCCGGTGACCGAGATGATGGGATGTTTCCTGCTCATGGAACCTCACTGCCGGAAGAGGCCGCGCTGGCCGAAAAGGGCGGCGACTTCCTCGTGCGGGAGGTCGTGATAGGCGGCGACGCGATGCACCTTGTCGGCGGTGCCGAAGACAAAGGGCGTGCGTTCGTGCAATGACTGCGGCACCCGGTCGAGGATGCGGTCGCAGCCGTCGGTGGCGGCGCCCCCCGCCTGCTCGACCAGAAGGGCGATGGGCGCGCATTCATAAACATGGCGCAGCCGCCCGCGCTCGTATCCGCGCCGGGCATCCGAGGGATACAGGAAGATGCCGCCCCGGCTGACGATGCGGTGGGTTTCGGCCACAAGCGAGGCGATCCAGCGCATGTTGAAGTTCTTGGCGCGCGGCCCCGTCTCGCCCGCCAGGCAGTCGTCGATATAGGCCCGCACGGCTGCGCCCCAGTGGCGGTAGTTCGAGACATTGATCGCGAACTCGCTGGAGGCGGCGGGGATTTCCAGCCGCGCCGTGGCAAGCTCGAACCGGCCCGTGCGGGGGTCGAGGACATGCAGGCTGGTGCCCTGGCCGGCGGTCAGCACCAGCGCCGTCTGGGGGCCGTAGATCACGTAGCCCGCCGCAAGCTGGTCGGTGCCGGGCCGCAGGACCGAGGCCAGCGGGTCGGGCCCGGCCGGCAGGATCGAGAAGATCGTGCCGATCGAGACGTTCACGTCGATGTTCGACGATCCGTCCAGGGGGTCGATCGCCAGGGCCAGGCCCGCGCCGGGGTTCAGCTCGGCCACGTTCTCGCGTTCTTCGGACGCATACCAGCGCACCGGACTGCCCTTCAGCGCGGCGGCGAATGCATCGTCGGCGATCAGGTCCAGCGCCTTCTGCGCATCGCCGCCGCTGTTTTCCCCGACCGTGTCCGCGTGGCCTTCCAGCGGGCCGCGCGCGATGCGCCGGGACAGGTCGCGTGCGACCCGGGCGATGCGGCGGATGACCTGCGCGATCTCGGTCGCGGTGGCGAGATCCTCGAGCCCGATGTCCTCGCCCCCTGCCATCGGTTGCCCTCCCCTGCGCCGACTGCCTTCGGGTTGATCATGCGCATGAGGATCGATTAGAAAATTTAATAAGTTGGAAGCATCGTTTCAGGAATCTGAATGAGCGCCCTGAGTGCCTTGACCCTGCGCCAGCTGCGCGCGCTTTGCGCCGTGGCCGAGGCGCGTTCCATCAGCGGGGCGGCGCAGGCGCTGGGCCTGACCGCCCCCGCGGTCCACAGCCAGTTGCGGGTGCTCGAGGACGTGGTCGGCGCGCCGCTGATCTTCCGCGACGGGGCCCATGCCTTTGCAGCGACGCCCGCGGGCGAGGCGCTGCTGGCGGCGGCGCGCCGGGCCGATGCAGCGCTGCAGGGCGCGCTGGACCAGATCGGGGCGCTGCGGCAGGGCCGTGCGGGGCGCGTCGTCCTGGCGGTGGTCTCGACCGGCAAGTATTTCGCCCCGGGCCTTGTCGCGGGCCTGCGGCGCAGCCATCCGGGGATCGAGGTCGCGCTGCGGGTCGGGAACCGCGGCTGGGTGCTGTCCGCGCTGCGAGACGGCACCGTGGACCTGGCGGTGATGGGCCGGCCCCCGCGCGACCCGGTGGTGACGGCGGCCGATCTCGGGCCCCACCCCCATGTGATGATCGCGCCGCCCGGCCACCCGCTTGCGGACGATCCCGAGGTTTCGGCGCAGGCGATCCTGTCCCAGCCGATCATCCTGCGCGAGCCGGGTTCGGGCACCCGTGTGCTGGCGCAGCGCTTCCTGGACCGGCTGGGCGAAGGCGCGCCTTATGCCGAGATCGAGATGGATTCGAACGAGACGATCAAGCAGGCGGTCATGGCGGGCCTGGGGATCGCGCTGATTTCCGGCCACACGGTCGCGGACGAACTGAAGGCGGGACGGCTGGTCGCGCTGCGCCGCCACGACCTGCCGATCCTCCGGCGCTGGTTCGTCCTGCACCGCGCCGACAGCCCGCCCGAAGGCGCGGCACTGACGGTCTGGCGGGACATCCTGGATCGCCAGGGGGCTTTCCTGCCCGCGGCCTGAGCCTCACTTCAGCGGCTGCCCGGGGCCTTCGGTGCCGGGCGGGGGATGGCCCTCGGCGCGGTCGCGGTGCAGGGCCGCGCGGCCCAGCACCATCATCGTCACGGGCGTCGTCAGCATGATGAGCAGGCCCAGGAAAACCTCGTGGATCACCAGCCGCGAGCCCAGGGTCGAGAACATCAGCATCGAGCCGATCAGGATCCCTGCCGCCCCCCAGCTCGTTCCCAGCGTGGGCGCGTGCAGCCGTTCGTAGAAGCTGGGCAGGCGCACCAGGCCGATCGCGCCCAGCAGCGTCAGGATCGTCCCCAGCGCGACGAAGCCCGCGATCAGCAGGGCGATGACGGGGGGGATCTGGGCCAGGTGGCTCATTCGATCACCTCGCCGCGCATCAGGAACTTGGCCATGGCGGTGGTGGCGACGAAGCCCAGCACGCCCATGACCAGGGCCGCCTCGAACTGGTAGACGGTGCCATGCTGCATCCCCGTGACGATCAGCAGCAGCATGGCGCAGACATACATCGTGTCGAGCCCCAGCACCCGGTCCTGGGCGCGGGGCCCGCGCAGGGCGCGCATCACGGCCAGCACCAGCGCGGCCACAAGGCAGATCTGCGAAACGGTCAGGACGGCAGACAGGATCGTTGCGCTCATTCGAAGATCTCCATCAGCAGGGATTCGTAGCGGGACTTGATCGTGCGGACCCAGTCGTCGCCCTCGATCAGGTCGAAGACATGCAGCAGAAGCTGGCCGTTGCGGGGCTCGTATTCGATCCAGGCGGTGCCGGGGGTGGCGGTGATGATGACGGCCAGCACCGCAAGGCCGTTGGGGCTGGTCATGTCCAGCGGGATGCGGACGAAACCCGCGCGGCGCCGGCGGTGCCGTCCTCCGGCCAGGATCAGCCGCGCCACGTCGTAGTTCGAGCGCACGATGTCGCCCGCCACGCGCCCGAACAGCCGCGCGATTGCGCCCGGGCGCCTGACGATGATCCGCTGGGGCGTGATGCGGCGATAGGCCAGCCCGCCGAGGATGCCCGCCAGCACCCCCAGCACCAGCTGGCCCAGGGTGAAGCCCGTCAGCACCATCCACAGGAGGGTCAGGATGACGGTGACGAGGGGATGGGGCAGCAGCATCATGACGGGTCGGGCCCCACGGGGGGCGCCGTCATCACGCCGCCGATATAGACTTGGTTGCGGGTCAGGGCGTCGGCCGTCCGGTCGAGATAGCGCAGCGCGGGCTCGGCCTCGATCGTCAGCAGGGCGACCGTGCCGATCAGCATCAGGATCGGCAGGATTTCCAGAACGGGCAGCGGCGGCTCGTCGGTGTTGGCCCAAAGGCTCTGGATGCCCCAGCGCGACAGCGCCACCAGGGCGCAGAAGCCGGTGACGATCAGCAGCACCACAAAGGCCCAGTGCCCCCAGAGGCCCGGCAGCACCGTCACCCGCTCGATCGCGCCCGACAGCATCCCGAACTTGCCCAGGAAGCCCGCCAGCGGCGGAAGGCCGGCCACGACCAGCACGCAGGACAGGAAGGCCAGCCCCAGCAGCGCGGTGGCGCCGGGGATGGGGCGGTTCTGCTCGGCCCGTTCCTCGTCCAGGTCATCCTCGGCGTCCAGGCCGAAGGCTTCGGCGGTGATGGCCAGCAGGCCCGCGATGCCCCCTTCCTTCCGACCGATGGGTTCGGCCAGCAGGAACAGCGCCGCCAGCGCCAGCGTCGAGGCGATCATGTAGTAAAGCGCCGCCGTCAGCATGGGCGCGTCGTCATAGATCAGCGCCAGCCCCACCACCGTCAGCAGCGTCCCCGAGGACACCAGCACCAGGTTGCCGGTCATCCGGCCGAGGTCCTGCGCCTGCAGCACGCCGATCGCGCCGAAGACCATGGTGGCCATGCCGCCCGCCGCCAGCACGTTCGACCCGAAGCCCGCCGAAAGGCCCGCCTGCGCGCCGAACAGCAGCAGCCCCAGCCGGATCACCACGTAAACGCCTACCTTGGTCAGCAGCGAGAAGACCGCCGCGACGGGCGGGCTTGCCGCGCCATAGGCGTTGGGCAGCCAGAAGCACAGCGGCCACATGGCGGCCTTGATCAGGAAGGCCCCCGCCAGCAGCGCCGCGGCCGCGTGGACCATGGGCCGCTCGGCGTCCGTCAGGCGCGGGATGCGCGTTGCCAGGTCCGCCATGTTCAGCGTGCCCGTGGTGCCGTAGATCAGCGACACGCCCAGCAGGAACAGCATCGCCGCCAGCAGGTTCACGGCGATGTAGTGCAGCCCGGCGCCCACCCGGACGCGGCCCGTGCCGTGCAGCAGCAGCCCGTAGGAGGCCGCCAGCATCACCTCGAAGAAGACGAACAGGTTGAACAGGTCGCCCGTCAGGAAGGCCCCGTTCACCCCCATCAGCAGGAACTGGAACAAGGGCGAGAAATGCTGCCCGTTCCGGTGCCAGCCCGCCCCCGCGTAAAGCAGCGCGGGCAGCGCCACCAGCGCCGTCAGCAGCAGCATCACCGCCGACAGCCGGTCCAGCACCAGCACGATCCCGTAGGGCGAGGGCCAGTCGCCCAGCAGATACAGGGTGACGATGTTGCGCCCCTCGACCGCCGATCCGCCCGCGCGGTCGATCAGCGCCATGGCCACGCCCAGTTGCAGCAGGCAGGACACAAGGCCGATGGACAGCTTCAGCTGCCGCCGGCGTTCGTCGTACATCAGCATGATCGCCCCGGCGAGCAGCGGCACCAGGATCGGCATGACAAGCATGTGGACCGGCAGCGTCACGGGCTGCGCTCCTTCCCGTCCACATGGTCGGTGCCGGTCAGCCCGCGCGAGGCCATGATGACGACCAGGAACAGCGCCGTGGTGGCGAAGCTGATGACGATGGCGGTCAGCACAAGCGCCTGGGGAACGGGATCGGCATAGGCCTCGGGGTTGACGAAGCCGCCCTTGGGCATGATGGGCGCAGCCCCCGTGACCAGGCGGCCCATGGCGAAGATGAACAGGTTGACGCCATAGGACAGCAGCGCCAGCCCCACGATGACCTGAAAGGTGCGGGGGCGCAGCGTCAGCCAGACGCCCGAGGCGACCAGCACGCCGATCCCCAGCGACAGGATCAGTTCCATCAGACGCCCTCCTGCTGCTGCTGCTGTTCTTCCAGCCGGTGCTCGCGTTCCTCGCGCGGGTTGGCGTCCTCGGCGCTTTCGCGCGCCCTCAGGCGGGCCGAGCGCAGCGACTGGTGCGCGATGGCGATCTGGATCAGCACCGTGGCGCCCACGACCGTGGCGAAGACGCCCAGGTCGAAGATCAGCGCGGTCGCGGCCGGAACCTGCCCGATCACCGGCAGGGTGACGTACTGGGCATGGGCCGTCATGAAGGGATAGCCGAACAGGAAGGACCCCATGCCGGTCCCCACCGCGATCACCAGCCCCAGCCCGATCCAGCGCACGGGCAGGATGGTGATGCGGCTTTCGACAAAGCGCACGTCGGTGGCCAGGTATTGCAGCAGCAGCCCGATGGCAAAGCCCACGCCGCCCGCGAAGCCCCCGCCCGGCAGGTCGTGTCCGCGCAGGAACAGGTACATCGCCAGCGCCACCGTCAGCGGGAACATCCACTGCATGATGACCGAGGGGATCAGCATCATGAGGTCGTGGCGGGTGGGCTCGCGCTCGGCCTCGCGCTCACGCGGGCAGTTGAGGGGGGGCAGCTCGTTGAAGGTCTGCTGCGAGGGCAGCGCCACGCTTTCGGGGGCGGGGCGGAAGCGGCGCAGCAGCGCATAGCAGGTCAGCGCCACGATCCCCAGCACCGTGATCTCGCCCAGCGTGTCGAAGGCGCGGAAGTCCACAAGGATCACGTTGACGGCGTTCGTCCCTCCGCCCTCGGCATAGGCGTTGCGGCGGAACCAGTCGCCGATGGTGGCGCCGGGGGGCGTGGTCATCACCGCGAATGCGATGGCGGCGACGCCGGCCCCGCAGGCGCCCGCGACCACAAGGTCGATCGCGCGGCGGCGCCGGGCGGCCAGGCGGTTGTCGCCCTCGATCTCGCGCAGGCGCTTGGGCAGCCAGCGCAGGCCCAGCAGCAGAAGGACGGTTGTCATGATCTCGACCAGGATCTGGGTCACGGCCAGGTCGGGGGCCGACAGCCAGGCGAAGGTCACGGCCGTGACCAGCCCCGCGCCGCCCAGCAGCGCCAGCGCGGCGAAGCGGTGATACTTGGCCTGGACCGCCGCCCCGATGGCGCAGGCGATCCCCGCCATCCAGAGCAGCGCAAAGGTCGCGTCGAAGCTTTGCAGCAGCTCGCGCGGGACAAGCCCGGCGAAGCCCCACAGCGTCGCCGCCGTCGCCCCAAGGCTCAGCAGCACGATCAGGCGCAGCTGCACCTGCAGCCGGGCGCTGCCCAGGATGCGGTAAAGCCGGGCCGGCCACCTGCGGGTGAGCGTCAGCATCAGCCGGTCGAAGATCTGCTGGCCGCGGATGCGCGACAGGATGCCCGGCGCCTCGTTGGCGCGCGACAGCCGCGGCGCCATGACGAAGTAAAGGACCGTGCCCAGCACCAGGGCCGTCAGGCTCATCATCAGGGCGACGTTGAAGCCGTGCCACAATGCGAGGCTGTAGTAGGGGGCGTTCCCGCCAAGGACCGCCAGCACGCCGGAATGCAGGACCGAGCCGATCATGGCCGCGGGCCACAGCCCGACCAGCAGGACGATGGCGACCAGCAGCTCGACCGGGCGGCGCATCCAGACGGGGGGCTCGTGGGGTTCCTTCGGCAGGTCCGTCGCGGGCGGCCCGAAGAAGACCGTCACGATGAAGCGCAGCGAATAGGCCACGCTGAAGATGCTGGCGAGGGTGGCGATATAGGGCAGCGCGTTGTCCAGCCAGGTGCCGTTGTGCCAGTCGGCGGCCTCGGCGAAGAACATCTCCTTGGACAGGAAGCCGTTCAGAAGCGGCACGCCCCCCATGGCGGCGGCGGCGACGATGGCCAGCGCCGCCGTGCGCGGCATGGAATGGCGCAGGCCGCTGAGCCGGCGCATGTCGCGGGTGCCGGTCTCGTGGTCGATGATGCCCGCGGCCATGAACAGCGAGGCCTTGAAGACCGCGTGGTTCATGATGTGGAAGATCGCGGCCACGATCGCCCCGCCGCTGCCGATGCCCGCCAGGGCCGTGATCAGGCCGAGGTGGCTGATCGTCGAATAGGCCAGCAGCCCCTTGAGGTCGTTGCGCCAGGTGGCGATCACCGCGCCCAGCAGAAGCGTCGCCATGCCCGTGCCCGCGACCACCCAGAACCAGGCGGCGGTGCCGCCGAGGACCGGCGAGAAGCGGACAAGAAGAAAGACCCCCGCCTTCACCATCGTGGCCGAATGCAGGTAGGCGCTGACCGGCGTGGGCGCGGCCATCGCGTTCGGCAGCCAGAAATGGAACGGGAACTGCGCCGACTTGGTGAAGGCCCCAAGCAGGAACAGCCCCAGGATCCAGCCATACCAGGGATGCGCCCGCACGCGGTCGCCCGCCCCCAGCACGTCGTCCAGGTGATAGCTGCCGGCGGCGTGCCCCAGCAGGATCATCGCCATCAGCAGGCAGAGGCCCCCGGCCCCGGTCACGATCAGCGCCGTGCGCGCGCCCTCGCGGGCGGCGCCGTTCTGGTGCCAGTAGCCGATCAGCAGGAAGGAAAAGAGGCTCGTCAGTTCCCAGAACACCACCATCAGGATGATGTTGCCCGCCATCAGCATCCCCGCCATCGCCCCCGCGAAGGCCAGCAGGAAGCCGTAGAAGCGCGGCACGGGATCGTCGTGGGACAGGTAGTAGCGGGCGTAGATGACGACCAGCAGCCCGATCCCGTAGACCAGCAGAAGCATCAGCCAGGAAAAGCCGTCCACCCGCAGCGTCACGTCCAGCCCCAGCGAGGGCGCCCATTCGATGCTGCGGGCGACCACTCCCCCGTCCGCGACCTCCCCCGCCAGGGGCGCCAGCCCCAGAAGGCCCGCCACCATCACGGCCCCCGCCAGCAGCACCTCGGCGTTGCGGGCGCCCACCGGCATGGTGACGGCCAGGATCGCGCCCAGGAAAGGCAGCACTGCAAGCAAAAGGAGAAGGTTCTGGCCGAGCATGCGTCCGGTGTGTCGCCTTTCTTCGTCATGGCGGCGCGACGGGCGCGCGGTTCGTTCGACCCCATGGGCCGGGCGGGGAACCGGCGCATCCGCGCCGGAAAGCGCCTGCCTCGGCGGGCCGCATGGCCGCAGCGTAATCCGGGCCCCGCGCGCCCCTCAAGGGCGCACGCCCGAATTGTCGCAGAACACGCATTTCCCGCTCAGGATGAGGGGACGGGTCTGCCTGCCGAAGGTCGCTTTGAAGCCGAGCTATAAGTCCCCCGCGGCAGCGTCAATCGCGCAACGGAATCAACCGCTTCACAAAGCCGCAAGCGCCTCTGCCGGAGGCGGGCGCAAGGCTTCATCCTTGATGAAAGGGGAAACAGTGGTGAGCCCAACAGGACGTGAACAGTCCTGTTATATCAAACCGCTAGAATGTCCACCCGCCCGAATGGGGGATATTGAAAACATTGCGGAACATTCCGCTTTGTCCAACAGCAAAAACGAAAACCCCGGCGCGCTGGCGGGCGCAACCGGGGCTGATCTGCATAGCAGTGCTTTCACCCACGATCATACTCTGAACCGCCTGCGGACTGCAAGCGCCCTGGCCTGTGCAGTCGCAGCCTGTGATTCGGACGACCGCGTTCCCTTCCTGGAGCGTCTGCTGGAGGAACTGCGCCCCGGCTGGCCGCAGGTGCCGTTCCTCTGCGGCGTGATGGAGGAGGCCGGGTTCTGGGCCGACATGGCGTCTCGCGTGGAGCTGAAAGCCTACTGCCTCGCCAGCTATCAGCGGATGACCCCGGCCGATCAGGCCGCGTTCCTCGGTTATGTGCAGGGGAGGGCTGCGGCATGAACGCGCTTTATGGGATTTCGCCCGATGCCCGGCCCGCCCCCTGCGCCGAACCTTTCCCGCCGCCCTGCCGCCTCGACTCCGTGGGACTTTGCCGGTGATGCGTCCCGCGACCGGGTCTCGGCAATACGTTTGACGGCATCAGATCGTCCGGGACGAAAGCTCCGTCATCGCCGATCCGGTCCTCCTGCCCCGATTTGCGTCAGGTTGCGGCCCTTCGATGTCCGACAAGTCCGCAATCATGCGGACAGGCGAAGCCGCCCCGCAAGGCAGCTTCGAAGCGGTCATGTCGTGGCACCGGAGGGGATTTCCCGTGCCGAAGCGGCGTTGGGTCGCCGGATGCGGAACAAGATCGCATAGAGCACTGGAACTGCCAGCAGCGTAAGAACCGATGCGAAGGCAAGGCCCCCCATGATCGTGACCGCCATCGAGGCGAAGAAGGCGTCCGGCAGCAGCGGCAGCATGCCGAAGATCGACGTCCCCGCCGCCAGCACCACCGGGCGCAGACGGCTGACCGAGCCATCCACCACGGCGTCGTAATCCGCCGCCCCGGACGCGCGCCTGAGGTCGATCTCCTCGACCAGAACGATGGCGTTCTTCATCAGCATCCCCGACAGCGACAGGAAGCCCAGCAGAGCCGTGAAGGTGAACGGCATCCCACTGGCAAGCAGTCCCAGCACCATCCCTGTGACCGACATCGGCACTACAAGCCACAGGATCAGCGGCTGGCGCACCTTGTTGAACATCAGGATCGAGATCGTCAGCATCACGAGGAAGCCCAGCGGCAACTGCTTGCCTAGCGATTCTTGAGCCTGCTGCGAGCTTTCGAACTCGCCGCCCCATTCCATCCGGTAGCCGGGGGGCAGTTCCATCGCCTCGATCTGCGCCCGCACGCTGCGGAAGGCCTGGTCGGCCGTCAGATCGGGCCGCTTGCCGCCCTGGGCGGTGATCGTGCGCTCGCGGTCGCGCCGGTGGATCAGCGCCTCGGCAAGCTCGACCTCCATCCGGGTCACCATGTTGGACATCGGCACATAGGCACCGGCCCCCGGCGACCACACCGGCAGGTCCTGCACGCGGTCGATGCCGTCGCGCTGGGGTTCGGGCAGGCGCAGGTAGATCGGCACCTCGGCGTCGCCTTCGCGCAGGGCGGCCACGCGCAGGCCCGAGGTGCCGAACTGCACCGTGTCGGCGATCGCCTGGCGGGTGGCGCCGGTCAGGCGCATGCGCGATTCATCGACGATCGGCACGACGCGCAATTCGCGCTGGCGCCAGTCGGTGCGCGGCTCGATAATCGTGCCGGCCGCCTCGTAGATCTTCAGCGCCTCGTCGGCCAGCTGGCGCAGGATCAGCGGATCGGGCCCCGAGAAGCGCACCGCCACCGCAGCCCCCGCCGGCGGGCCGAAGACCAGTTCCTCGGTGCGCACCAGCGCGTGGGGGAACTCCATCGCCAGCTCGCGGTTCAGCCGGGCCGCCAGTTCCGGGATCACCAGGGCGTCACGCGTTCGCACGATCAGCTGGCCATAGCTGGGGTCGGCCTGTTCGGGGTTGTAGGTCAGCATGAAGCGGCTGGCCCCGCGCCCGACCAGCGTCGTCACGGCCACCACATCGGGCTCGGCCATAACAATCTGCTCCAGCCGCTGCATGGCGCGGTCGGTGGTGTGGATGTCAGTGCCCTGCGGCATCTGGAACTGGACGTAGAACAGCGGCGTGTTCGAGGCAGGGAAGAAGGCCTGCTTGACCTGACCGAAGGCCATGATTGAGGCGACTGTGATCCCCACGATCACCAGCATCACCAGCCAGCGGGCGCGCAGCGAGCCGTGCAGGATCCCGCGGTAGGCCCGATACATGAGCCCCCGATAGGGATCGGCCGACATGTCTCGCGGGGCCTTCAGCAGAAGCTTGCCCAGGTAGGGCGTGACCGTGACTGCCAGAACCCAGCTGAGCAACAGCGAGATCCCGATGACGGCAAAGAGCGAGAAAAGGAACTCGCCCGTCGCATCCGGCGACAGGCCGATACCCGAAAAGGCCATGATGCCGATGACCGTGGCGCCAAGCAGCGGAATGCTCGTCGCGCTCTCGGTCTCGGCGGCAGCGTCCTCGGGCGTCTGGCCGCGCGCCATGCCGATCACCATGCCCTCGGCGATGACGATGGCGTTGTCCACCAGCATCCCCATGGCGATGATCAGCGCTCCCAGGCTGATACGCTCCATCTCGATCCCGAGGACCGCCATGAAGAAGACGGTGGCCAGCACCGTCAGGCCCAGAGTGGCGCCCACCACAAGGCCCGCGCGCCAGCCCATCGTAAGCATCAGCGCGCCGACCACGATAACCACCGACTGCAAGAGACCAACAAGGAAACTCGACACCGCTTCATCGACGACCTTGGTCTGTTCGTAGATCGGAACCAGTTCTGTTCCTTCGGGAAGCTGCTCGCCGAGTTCGGCGAGGCGCGCCTCGACCGCCTGGCCGACAGCCACGACGTTGCGGTCGGTCAGTGCGGAAATGCCGATGGTGAAGGCCCGGACACCATTCTGGCGAATGATCTGGGAGGGTTGCTCCACCTCGTGGCGGCTGACCGCGGCAATATCGAAAACCGTGGCCTGCCCGACCTCGCCAGCTGCGCCGAGGCGCAGCGTCTCGATCCCTTCAACCGTGGCATAGCCTTGCGGCACGGATAGCGCGATGCGCGCGGTGTCGGCGGTGACCTCGCCATTGGCGAAAACCTGGTTCTCGCTGGCGATCACGCCGATCAACTGGTCGGGCGGCAGGCCCAGACCGGCCAAGCGGGCCGGGTCGATCGCGATGGTGATCTCTTCCTCGATCAGGCCCTGGACCTCGACCTTGGCCACCCCGTCCACCGTCACCAGCCCGCGCCGCAAAAGCGTGGCAAGATCGCGTTGTTCGGTCGGCGTCAGGCCCTGGGTGGTCACGGCATAGAACAGCCCGTAAACATCGCCGAAATCATCGTTGACGATCGGAGCGCGGGCGCCGGCGGGCAGTTCGCCGCGCACGTCACCGATGCGCCGGCGCATCTCGTCCCAGATCTGCGGGATCTCGTCGGGCCCGTAGCGCATGTCGATCTCGACCGTGATCTGCGCCATACCGGGCATGGATTTCGACTGCACGCGATCAAGCTGCCGCATCTGCTGAAGTGCGGTTTCGATGACATCGGCGACTTCTTCCTCTACCTCCTCGGCGGTCGCGCCGGGATAGGGCACGAAGACAAGCGCGGTCTTGAGCGTGAAGCTCGGGTCCTCGAGACGGCCGACATTGGCAAGCCCCCAGAGCCCGCCAAGCAGGCAGAACAGGATCGCAAGCCAGACGGCGACGGGGCGGCGAATGGCGCCGCGCGCGATGCTCATGCGTGCTGCATCAACCGTCTCAGATGCCATGGCGGTCATTCTCCCGTTCCGCAGTGTGTTGGACGGCGGTCAAAGCGCCTGCCGTCAAAGGCCGACGACCGCAACTCGTGCCCCGTCGCGCAGGCGCCACCAGCCGGTTGCGACCACCGTTTCGCCGGGCTCCAGCCCCTCCAGCACGACGATCCAGTTGTCGCGCGGCAGGCCCAGCCGGACATCGCGGCGCGAGACCGTGCTGTCCTCGGCAGTGTAGATCCAGACCGTCGGATTGGCCCGGCTGGTCGTGTCCACTGCCGAGACGGGAAGCGTCACCGCCTGCGAAGGACGGCTGCTTTCGATTTCGCCCACCGCAACGTTCGCCGTCATGCCCGGCAGGATGCGCGGGTCGATATCGCCTGCGATCCTGAACTCGACATCGAAGGTCCGGGTCGAGGAATTGGCCTCGGCCGCGAAACTGCGCGGCTCCAGCGTCGGACGATAGCCCGGCGCGGCCGGAAAGGTGGCCGTCACCGAAAACAGATCGGGCTGGACGCGGGCCACGGCGGCCAGATCCTCGGGCAGCGAAATGCGGATCAAGAGTTCGGAGACGTCCTGAAGGCGCACCACCGGCTGGGCGGGCGTCACGTTGGCATAGGCTTCAACATAGGTGCGGGCAACGATGGCATCGAAGGGGGCGCGCACCTCGGTCTGGGTCAGACGCCGTTCCGCCTCGCGCAGCGCCGTCTCGGCCTGGGCAAGCTGCGCGCGCACCGCGTCGAGCTGCGCGTCGGTGGCGACCCCGCGATCCGACAGGGCGGAGGCGCGGGTAAACTCGCTGCGCGCCAGATCGTACGAGGCACGCGCGCGGTCCAGCGCAAGCTGGAAATCGGCCTTATCGAGCTGTCCTATCAAGTCGCCGGTCGTCACCCGATCACCGGCAATGACTGGAAACTCGACAAGCTGCCCGGAAACCTGGAAGGCGAGATCCACCGTTTTCAGCGCCTCTACTGTCCCGGCAAAGGATCGGGTTCTGGCCTCGGAATACGCGACAGCCTGAGTGATCTCGACGGGCATGGGCAACGCAGACGCTTCAGCACCTGACGGAGGGCCGGCAACGTCACTGCTGCTCGCCGCTTCCCGATCCTGCGCATGGATCTGCCAACTCGGCACGGCAAACAGGAGCGCACAGACGCAGCCTGCGACACCAAGTCCAAGCAGCGCTCTCGCTTTGCCTTCAATGGGCATTGTCGATCATCTCCTCAATTTTCTGTGCAAGCTCGTTGCGAACCGATGGCCCACCATCTGGAAGTGCCAAGAGCGAATGGAAACGTAGTCCTTGCAGCGCGAAGAAGATCAGACGCCCTAGGCTTGTGTCCTTCATTTCCGCCTCGATGCAGGAAAGATCGACCTCAAGCGCGTCACGCAGCGGGTCAAGAAGGTCCGGTTCGGCCGCCGCGACGGCTAGGATCGCCATGGAAACGTCGGAAGCCGCTGCGTCGAGGGTGCGGAGCGAGCAAAGGTGGCGACGAAGGGTGCGTTGTCGCGAGTCCTGCGGCAGGCGCGCTTCTAGGGACTCATGCTCGGAGAGCATGTCCCTCAGCAGCGCCGCCATGAGGTCGCGCTTGGTCGGAAAGTTGTAAAGAACACCGCCTTTGCTCAGTCCTGCTTCCCGCGCAATCGCATCGAAGGAGATATGTGAACCGACATTCCCCAAGTGGCCTGCCGCTTGACTTCAAGATCGCCTGATTTTGCTCGCTGGGCAAGCGTTTTTCGCCCCGAGCGGTGTCTGTCGTCGCGCAAACGGCCGAAGTCGGGTGGATCAAGCCTCGAACCCGCAGCATTCTGGCCCGGCAGAGCCGCTTTTCCGCGCGGCAGACGGACCTGTCCTGCCTCTTTCGTTCAGCTTGGGCATGGATCGTGGTCATGCGCATGACGGAGGCGTTCGAAGACGGCGGATGGCGGCAAGGACGGCCCGCACCATCGGGCCGGTGACGGCGACCTCGGCCAACTGGAAGGTAATGGCGCGGGCGTGGCGGACGACGCGGGCGCCGATCTTGATCAGCTTGAGTTGCAGGCTGGTCAACGACCAGTCCGCCATGGCCTCGGGCAGTTCGATGCAGCGCAGGAAGGTTGCCAGGTTGTAGGCCAGCGCGTGCAGTTGCAGCCGCACCTCGTTGTGCCGGAACTTCCGGCATGACAGCCGCGTCCAGCGAAAGGCATATTTGCCTTCCTTGATGTGCTGCTCTGCGGTGCCGCGCTGGTTGTAGAACCTCACCACCCAGTCTGGCTCCATCGGCAGGTTGGTGACGATGAAGCCGACTTTGGGGAACAGCTCGCCCGGATGCCATTCGATCTTGGCGATGACGCGGCGCGGCTTGTCCCAGGACGCCGCCTGATACTCGAAGTCCTCGAAGAACCGTTTGACCTTGGTCAGCGAAGGCCGTCCCACGGGCCGTGTCAGCCGATGCGCGATCTTCTCGCGCAAGACGGCGTTGGCGGGCAGACGGATGGCGTAGAAGAACCTGGCTTCTTCCAGCCGCATATAGATCGCGGGGATCGCGTAGGCAGCGTCGGCCCGGAAGAAGCGTCCACCAAGGTCGCGGCCAGCATATCGGGCAATGACGGGATCAAGGACATCCCGCCAGCCATCGGCGCTGTGGACATTGCCGTTACGCAGGGCGCAGCGCTCCAGCATGCCAAACTGGTTGAACAAGAAGATGGGGTGATAGCAGGTGCAGTCGAAATGCCCGTTCCAGGCAGCACCTTCCTGATCGCCGTGGGTGGGGCTGACCGAGCTGTCCATGTCCAGCACGATGTATTTCAACCCGTTGCGGTCATGAAACCGGTCGATCCATTGGCCGTTCAGATCGGCCAGCGCCGCCCGGTTCGCGGCCAGAGCCAGCGTCTCGGTCTCGAACCGTCCCATCTGCGATGCCGAAGCAGCTTGCGCCTCGACGGCCCTGCCGCCAACGACCTGACGCATCACGGGATCGAGGGCCAAGCGGTCGGCATCGTTCACATCCTCGTATCCGGCCAGTCGTCCGAACACCGATTGCCGGAACAATCCGTCAAGCCGATGGAGCGTGTTCTTCCCGGTGCGGCTGTCTCGCAGCGCCTCCGACGCCAGATTGGACAGGCCGAGCACGTCATCAAGCTCGCGCATCACCAGCAGGCCACCGTCTGAACTGATCTGCGCACCACGGAACTCCAGACGCACACGGCGGTCGAAATCAACCCGATCTCCCCGCGCCAAGCCCGCACCCTCCAGGTGATCCATGAAACGCGCCCCTCGCAGCCGTCAACGCCATGATTTATATGCGAAATATCACGATTACGACAGCGAAATCAGCGACTTACTTGGAGAATGTGGGTTTATCCGGCCAGCCTGATAAACCCCGCACCGCGTCGTCGCGCCACCTCGGCCGAAATGGAGATCAGGGCGCGGTTCCTGATCGACTATGCCGAGGCGCACGGTCCCGTCACCGTCCGCCAGCTCTTCTATCAGGCCACGGTCGCGGGCCTGCCCGGCATTGAGAAAACCGAAGATGGCTACAACAAGGTGCAGGCGCAGGTGCTGACCCTGCGGCGCGAAGGGCGGATGCCCTATCACTACATTGCGGACGCGACCCGCTACATGCGGAAGCCCCAGACCTTCGACGGCTGGGAGGATGCCCTGCGCGACACCGCCCGGTTCTATCGGAAATCGCTCTGGGCCGAGTCCACGGTGGATGTCGAAATCTGGTTGGAGAAGTCGGCGCTGGCTGGCGTGATCTACCCGGTCACGTCCGAGTTCGACGTGCCGCTGATGCCGACCGGCGGCTTCACGTCCGAGACGTTCGCGCATGGGGCCGTCGAGAGCATGAGGGGCACCGGCAAGACGCTGGTGATCTATGCGCTCTATGACTTCGACCGCAGCGGGCAGGACGCATCCGCTTCGCTGCAAGAGAAGGTCGAGCGGTTCGGCGCGGAATACGGCGTCCCCGTGGACTTCTACCACCTGGGCCTGACCTACGATCAGGTGACGAAAATGCGCCTGCCGACCCGCCCGGCCAAGCGCAACACCAAGGCCGATCAGCGGTGGCCCTACGAGTTCGCGGCCGAGCTGGACGCGATCCCGCCCGACGATCTGCGCGATCTGGTCCGCTGGGCTATCGAGCGGCACCTGCCCGCCGATGAACTGGAGCGGCTGAAAGAAATCGAGGCCGCCGAACGCGACACGCTGATGAAGTTCATCGGGAGGGCCGCGTGATGGGCTTTCATGAAATGGCCGCCATCGACAAGCGCCACCGCGAGGAAGTCGGGTATCGGCCCCGGCCCAATCTGTCCGGCCGGGCGCTGGACCTGGCGGGCGCGATCCGTCCCTCGCACAAGATCAAGCCGGTTCTGGATAGCCGCTATCTGGTCAAGGGCTGGCTGGATCGCGGTGCAGCGTCGGTTCTCTACGGCGACAGCAACGTGGGCAAGACGTTCTTCGCGCTCGACCTGGCGGCCCATGTGGCGGCCGGGGAGGACTGGCACGGACACCGCGTCCCTTCGGGCGAGAAATGGGCCGGGCCGGTGATCTACGTCGCCAGCGAAGGCGGGACCGGGATCAACAATCGCCTGGAGGCGATGCGCCGCACCCAGCCCGAGTTGATGCAGCGCGTGGACGCAAACGGCGACCTCTGCATCCTGTCCGCGCCGATTGACCTCTGCACGGCCGAGGACGCGGCCTATCTGGCCGAGGCGATCAGCGAGGAGTTCGACAACAAGCCGTCTCTGATCGTGGTAGACACGCTGGCCCGCGCGATGGGCAACGGTGACGAGAACACCGCGAAGGACATGGGGCAGTTCGTCCGCAACATCGACCTTCTGCGCGAGGCCACCGGCGCGCATGTCATGGTGATCCACCACAGCGGCAAGGATGCCAGCAGGGGCGCGCGTGGATCGGGGAGCCTTCGGGCCGCAGTCGATACCGAGATCGAGCTGACGCGGGCCGATGGCATCATCATGGCCGAAGCGCGCAAGCAGCGGGACATGGCCTGTGACGGCGTGTTCGCCTTTACGCTCAAGTCTGTGTTCCTCGGAATGGATGATGACGGGGATCGCGTTACCTCGGCCGTGGTCGAGCAGACGGACATTCAGCGGACGGACAAGCGGCAAAGACTGTCCGGCCGTGCCCAAGTCGCGCTCGACACGCTCAAGGAAGTCGTCGCGGACAAAGGGCGGATCATCAAATCGCCCAATCTGCCAAACGTGCCCGTTGTCGAGATGAACGCGTGGCGCGCGGCCTGTGACCGCGTGGGCCTGACGGACAGCGACGATCCGAAGACGCAAGCCCGCATCTTCCGCAGGCACCGCGACACCCTCATGGACAAGGACCGCATCCGCATCTGGGAAAGCTATGTCTGGCTTGCGGACAAGGCGGACAGGCAGCGGACACCTGCGGACAAGTCCGCGACGCAGGCGGACGGACACGGACACCCCCCTATAAGGGGTGTCCCTTGTCCGGCCACGTCCAGCACGTCCCACGACCCGAACCCTTCCCAAGCCAACACACCGCTTCCGCAGGCAGGCGCGCGCATCCCGCTGCCTGACCCAGACACCTTCGACCCGGAGATGTGGCGATGACCTACACCCGCACCCCGACGCTGGCTTCGCCCGTGAGCCTGGACGACGCCAAGCAACACGTCCGCGTCCTGGCTGATGACGACGATCTGCTGATCCAGAAATACGTTCTGGCCGCTGCCCGAGAGATCGAGGCTTATTGCGAGATCGCCCTGACGCGGCAGACGATCAGCCTGACCGTGCTGGCCGAGGGCGAGGCCGACATCATCGCCCTGCCTGTCGGGCCGCTGGCATCGGATGCCGAGGTGACGATCAACGGCGTTCCTGCCGGGACCGTCACCGGGCGCATGTGGCCGAGCATCACCCTGCCCACCGGCACCACCGGCCATGTCGTCATCAGCTACGACGCAGGCTTCGGTGACGACGCCCGCAGCGTCCCCGACGACCTGCAACTGGCGATCATGGAGCAGGCCGCGTTCACCTATGACAACCGGGGCAGCATGGACGTGAAGCCCGGCCTTGTGCCTGCGGCGGCGCGCATCGCGGCCCGATACAAGCGGGTGCGGCTGTGAGCGGATACAAGCCCACCGGCAAGCCACGCGGCAGGCCCCGCAAGGATGGGCTTCCAAGCGGCTCTGTGGCGGCTCTGGAGGCCGACAAGCAAGCGCGGCGTCAGGGACACGCGGCGCGGCGCAAGGCGGCTGTGGGAGTCGCTGCGGCGCTGTCTGGTCCCAATGCCGGGACTTCGGCGGTAGAAGGATACCGGCGTCCACCTGTTCCTTTCCCTCTCCCGAAAAAATCCGGGGAGGATCTGGCCGATCAGGCGATTGCCTTCCTTGAGACGCTGACCGTTCCAGAGGGTCCGAAGGCGGGCGAACCTCTGCAACTGGCCGAGTTCCAGCGCCGGTTCGTGCGCGGCGCCCTGGCTGACGGCGTGATGGTCGCCTGCTTAAGCATCGGAAGGGGCAACTCTAAGACCGCCACTTCGGCGGGCCTCGCCCTGGGCAGCCTCATGGGTGTGTGGGACAGCCAGCCCAAGCGGGAAATCCTGTTCGCCGCCCGGAACCGCGATCAGGCGCGCACCGCCTTCAACTTCGTCACCGGCTTCATCGACGGGTTGCCCGAGGAGGAGCGCGAGCAGTTCATCATCCGGCGCGGGTCCAAGCTGGAAGTCGAGTATCCCGGCAATGGCGGCGGGCTGATCCGGGTTATCCCTGCGGATGGCAAGTCGATCCTGGGCGGCGCCCCCACGCTGGCCCTGATGGATGAAAGAGCGGCTTGGGAACGGGAAAAGGGCGACAACCTCGAAAACGCCATCCTCTCTGGTCTGGGTAAACGTGACGGCCGGGCGCTGATCTTGTCAACTAGCGCGCCTGATGATGCGAACACATTCAGCCGTTGGCTCGATGATCCGCCCCCCGGAACCTACGTGCAGGAACACCGGCCTGCGTTCGGGCTGCCTGCCGATGATCTGCCGTCGCTGCTGGAAGCCAACCCCGGCGCGGTCGAGGGCATCGGCGCATCCCCGGAATGGCTGGTGGCGCAGGCGCGGCGGGCTATCGCTCGAGGCGGCTCTGCCCTGTCGAGCTTCCGCAACCTGAACCGGAACGAGCGGGTCTCGACCGAAGATAGGTCCGTCCTTGTGACGGTGGACGAATGGCTTGCATCCGAGGTGGACCCCGACGACCTGCCCCCGCGTGAGGGACCGTGCATCCTGGGCGTGGACTTGGGCGGTTCGCGGTCCATGTCCGCAGCGGCGTTCTACTGGCCGCAGACGGGCCGCCTGGAGGCTCTGGGCACCTTCCCCGGCAACCCCGGCCTTGCGGATCGCGGCGCGGCTGACGGCGTGTCCGACCGCTATGTGCAGATGCAGGAACGCGGCGAGCTGACGGTGATGGGCGAGGCCACGGTGCCCCCCGGTCCCTGGCTGGCCGAGATCGTCCGCAAGCTCGACGGCATCACCCCGGCCTGCATCGTGGGCGACCGCTTCCGCCATGCCGAGTTTACCGAAGCGATGGACAAGGCGGGCCTGCGTGTCCCGTTCGTCTATCGCGGCTTCGGCTGGAAAGACGGCAGCGAGGACGTTGAACGGTTCCGCAGGGCGCTGTTCGACGGCGAGGTGAAGGGCGTTCCTTCGCTGCTGCTGCGGTCGGCGTTCTCGGACGCCGTCGTTCTCAATGATCCGGCTGGCAACGCCAAGCTGGCGAAGGCCCGGAGCCTCGGCCGCATCGACGCGGCGGCGGCAACGGTGCTGGCGGTGGCGCAGGGTCAGCGGATGCTGGCGGCCCCCACGCGGAAAGCGAGGGTGGCATGGGCCTGAGAGACTACACCCGCCACTCCAAGCGCATCACGCGCGGCCCGCGCTGGAAATCCGTCCGCATGGCTGTGCTGGAGCGCGACGGCTTCAAATGCGTGGACTGCGGCAAGAGCCGGGGCCGCCTGGAGTGCGATCATGTCGTGCCCGTCCGGCTGCGGCCCGATCTGGCCTATGCCCCGGAAAATTGCGCCATGCGCTGTCCTAGCTGTCACTCGGCAAAGACTCGCATCGAGGTCGGGAACCCCCCGCCTTCGTATGACCGCCACGGCTGGCGGAAGGCTGTCAACGACCTGACGGCCGACACCAATCCCCTATCGAGCAAACGAGGACACAATGCTTGATTCTGTGAAGATCGCCCGGCGGCAAAGCGAAATCCGCCAGCAACTCTCGGCCCTGGTCGGCAAGCCCGATCCGAGCGAGGATGAAACCCGCCAGATGGAAGCCCTCGACGGCGAGTATCGCACCAACGAAACCCGCTACAGGGCCGCCCTGACCGCCGAGGACACCGAGCGGCGCGAGGCCGGGGCCGACCTGGACACCCGCGCCGGGCGGCAGTGGGATGATCTGGTCGCAGGCTTCGAGATGCGCCAGATCGTCGCCGCGCTGGAGGAAGGCCGCAGCCTGTCGGGCCAGACGGCCGAGATCGTGTCCGAGATGCGGAGCCATGGCGGCTATCGCGGCTATCCCATTCCGCTGGCGGCGCTGGAACAGCGCGAGCTGGTCGCGGGCACCACCACGAGCGCGGACGTGCCGAAGCCCGTCACGATCCGGCCGCTGATCGACCGCATCTTCCCGGCCAGCGTGGCGTCCCGCCTCGGCGGCGAGGTCATCAACATCACGTCCGGGGCGGTCGCCATTCCCGTCGCCACGGCGGGCGCGATTGCCGGATGGGCACCGACCGAAGGGGCCAACGTGCCGGGTCCGCAGCCGTTCGACTTCGCGGAGCGGATGCTGGAGCCGGATCACACCCTTGGCGTTCACATGCGGATCACCCGCAAGGCGCTCAAGCAGGCGGGCGACGGTCTGGAAGCGGCGATCCGGCGCGACATGAACGCGGCGGTGCAGACCGAGCTGGACCGCGCGATCCTGATGGGCAGCGGGGCCAACGGCGAGCCTTTGGGCATCATCACCGGGGCGGATACCTACGGCATCACCGAGACGGCCGTGGGGGCTGCGGCAAGCTGGGCGGCGTTCCGCGCGGCGGCGGTGGCCTTCATGGACGGCAACCTGGTCAAGTCGCCGGGCGACATTCGGATGGCCTTCGATCCGGCGATCTGGGCGGACCTGGATGACGCGCTGATCGCGGGCACGGCCGTGTCGCAGTGGGACCGGCTGGTGAAGCACGTTCCCGCCGGCCAGATCGCCCTGGCCCCGACGCTGCCCGAGGGCACGGCGGTGCTGACGACGAACACGGGCGGGATTGCCCCGTTTTATGTCGGCATCTGGGGCGGGCTGGACCTGATCCGCGATCCTTACTCGGACGCGCAGTCGGGCACCCTGCGGCTCACGGCGCTGATGACGGCAGATGTGGCCGTGGCGCGCGGGTCGCAACTGGCGATCCTCACGGGCATCGGTGAACCCTGATGCTCTGGGGCGGTCACAACGGCAGCCTGGAGCTGCGAGCCGAGGGCGGGACCACCCGCCTTCACGCCACGTTCCCTTATGGGGCCGAGGCGGAAATCGCGCCGGGGCGGTTCGAGCGGATCGCCCCCCGCGCCTTCGCCGCCCGGATCGAGGCGGGCGAGGATATCCACCTGCTGGCCGGTCACAGCTACGACCGGCCGCTGGCGTCCCGGTCGGCGGGCAACCTGCGGCTGACCGATGGCGATGACGCCTTGACCGTGGAAGCCGAGATCGAGGAAGGCACCACCTGGGCGCGGGACTTCCTGGCGGCTTATCGGGCTGGCCTGATAAAAGGGCTTAGCCCCGGCTTCCGTGTTCCCCGTGGCGGCGAGCGGATCGAGCAACGGGGCGCAGGCGTCCTGCGGACGATCACGGCGGCCGAACTGTTCGAGGTCAGCACGGTGACGCGGCCTGCTTACAGCCAAGCGCAGATCGAGGCGCGGGCCTGGGAGACGCATCAGGACCGCCAGCCGGTTCGCGTCCCCGTCTATGCGCTCAACCGATGGAGGGCATGATGGGGCTGATGAGCTTTTTCCGGCGGAACCCCGTTCCCGCGCGAAACGAGGTCGAAACCCGCGCCGTGGCGATGGGCTACACGGCCGATCTGGTCGCGGCCCGTCATGAATGGCTGTCGGGGCGGTCCAACGTGGCCGAGCTGACGGCGACGGTGCAATCCTGCGTGTTCCTCTGGGAAAGCGGCTTCACCCTGGCGGACGTGAAGGGCACCGACATGTTGGACCGGCGGACGCTGGCGATGATGGCCCGCGCACTGGCTTTGCGGGGTGAGGCGGTGTTCCTGATCCGCGACCGGCTGGTGCCCGTCACCGATTGGGACGTGAAAACCCTGCATGGCGAGCCGCGCGCCTATCGCGTGAGCGTGTCGGAGATCGGCGGCGGCACGTCCCAGACGGTGCTTGCGGGCGAGGTTCTTCACGTCCGCATCGGATCGTCGGCGGTGACGCCCTGGGCCGGGACCGCACCCCTTCACCGGGCGTCCCTCTCGGCCGAGCTGCTGCAAGAGGTCGAGGGCGCCTTGCGCGACGTGTATCGGGACGCCCCCTTGGGGTCGCAGATCGTGCCATTGCCCGAAGGGTCCAGCGAGGACATGGCCGCGATGCGATCCGCCTTCCGGGGCCGCAGGGGGGCCACCCTCGTCATCGAGGGCGTGGCTCAACAGGTCGCAGCCGGAATGCACCCGCAGCTCGGCCAGCGGCCCGAGGGCCTGACCCCTGACCTGCAACGGGCCATGACCACCGAGACGCTGGAGGCCGCGCGAGACGCGATCCTGATGAGCTACGGCGTCCTGCCTGGGCTGCTGAACCGCAGCACGACCGGACCGATGGTCCGAGAGGCGCAACGACACCTCGCGCAACTGGTCCTGCAACCGATGGCGATGCTGGTCGCGGACGAGGCCACGGCGAAGCTCGGGCAGCCGGTCAAGCTGGACGTGGTGCGGCCGATGCAAGCCTTCGATCACGGCGGCAAGGCGCGGGCGTTCGGCGCGATGCTGCAAGCCTATGCCACGGCCAAGGAGGCCGGGCTGGACGGCACCACCCTGCAAGACGCGCTGCAATTCGTGGACTGGCAGGACTGACGAGACAGGGCGCGGGCGTGCCCGGCGGTTATCTTTCCCGCCTATCGCCTGGGACTAGACGGTGAGTGTCCCGCTTCGACATGGCGAAGAACCCCGTCAAGGCGCGGCCCTTGCTTATCCTTCGGGGGCGCGGCGCAGGCTGGCACGACTAGTAACCGGGGCCATCCGCAGCGCGTGTAAGCGCATCGCCCGCGTCAGGGCAGGGGCCGGTTGCAGCGGGATGTTGCGGCCGGCCCCGAACTGTTTGCGCGCGGGCGCGTGGGGCGGACCGTAGCGGGAAGTGCCACTTGCCGACGTTAACACTTCGGATCAGTCGAAGGTGGAGGTCCAGCCCGGTTCGACTTCCTCAACCAAAATGAACACGTCAAAGCCGTTCGCCTCAACGCGCAGTAGTCGCTCGATCACCCTGTAATAGTGATTCCGCCCCTTAGTCTCACCTGACAGCTGGGACCATGAACAGAGAGTATCACCCGGCATGAAGGCGGGCGGATGATCCATCTCATGGAGATCAAACTCATGCAGTGGGGCAGGATCGTAGGCGCCGCCGGGGTTTTTGACATAAACCCGAGTGGAGTATGAGAGCGATTTTGCAGCCATAGGATTGCCTCATCGGTTACTGGCAGGGGTGCGGCTCACTGGAACGAGTCCGAAGACCTCTAGGACGATAGCTTGCGGCTTCGGCCTGAAACAAGCTTGCCACCAGCTTCTTTCGGAAAAAAAGCAAATGGGGTTGCAATGCCGCGTCATTTGTGGAATATACCAATGGAGGGCTTCGGAGGCACAACATGACTACTCCCGGCGAGATGGTGAAGCAGGCGGCAGCCGCCTTGGGAGTGCCCGAGATCACGCTGACGCAGATTGACCGAGAACTTGCCGCGAACGGCCTGCGCGCGAAGGGCGGCCGGGGACGAAGCGCCGCGAAGATGGATTCCGGTGACGTAACCAACCTGCTCATCGGGGCCGCAAGCGGCGCGATCATCAGGGAGACAGCCGAAACGGTGCGGACCTATGCTCACCTTTCCGGCAACCCCGCTCGCAAGTGGGGGCTGGAGGGGTTCTCGCTGCCCACTGTGCAGGCTCTGCCCGAGAATCACACGTTTGGCCAAGCCTTGAACGCCTTTGTCGCAAGCGCGGCCGCTGGCGAGTTCAAAAACGCTTACGACGCATTGCCGAAAAAGGAAGTTCAGGGCCGAGTGATTCCGCAGCTATATCAGGCGGAGTTTAGACTACACGGGCCGTCGCCGCAGGCGGTTATTCGCCTTTTTGTTGGCGGGAAGTTCAACGAAGAACATCACTACAACGCCGGTCCCCAGGAAGGCGACGACATCATGGCGTGGGCCGAGCGGTATCAGCGCGAGTTCGAGCGCAAGGGCTACGGCGACCTTTCGCGCGTCTATTACTTCACTGATAGCACCATCAAGAAGATGGGGCAGTTCCTGCGGGGCGAGGGCTGACGCATGGCCGCCCGTCCCGTCACCATCCCCAAGAACGAGTTGGCAGGCTACGCGCAAGTAATGCGCGAGGCCAACATCGAGCATTGGACGGTATCGGCCGAGCGACCGGACGGAACGCGAATCACCATCACGGCGGGCGCGGCGTCCAGCGGCCCCAACGAAATCGACAAGATGCTGGGGCTGGCATGAGCAAGCGCAATCCCTTCCCCGGTGCGACCATCGTTGACGACCCGCGCGGCGGCAAGCGCATCCGCCTTCGCAAGACAATCAAGGGCCGCAAGATCGACTGCTATCTTCCCGGTCCGTGGGCTTCGCGCTCAATGGTCGAGGCTTACAAGGCGGCGATCACGGGCACGTTCGAGCCGCCTAAGTCGCAGCACTCGCGCGGCACCTTCGACCACACCATTACCGATTACTTGTCGAGCAAATCGTTCTGCGAGCTGCGCGAATCAACCCGCTATCACAAGCGGCTGCGGCTGGACTGGATCAGGGAAAAAATCGGGGCCGCGCGCCTGTCCGATCTGCAACCTTACCATGTCGAACACCTGATGGATCTGAAAGGCGGACCGACTGCGGCGAATCGCCTGCACAAGGAACTGTCCGAAATCTACACCTATGCGCGCAAACGGCTTGGCTTTACCGGCGTTTCCCCGACCGAACAGGTTGACCGCCGCAAGATCAAGTCGGGCGGTTTTCATACTTGGACTGATGAGCAGGTTGCGCAATTTCGCGACTACCACGCCAGCGGCACGGATGCGCGGATGGCGCTTGAACTCATCATCGGCACCGGGGCCGCCCGTCAGGACGCGCGAGCGATGGGGCGCATGAACATCAAGGGCGGCAATATCTGGTATCGCAGGATCAAGACCGGACAGGACGTGGAGCTACCGCTGGAATACCTGCCCGAGCTTGTGGCCGAGCTTCGCCAGCTTCCGCCGACCCAAGCCACGTTCATCCTGAACCGCGACGGCAACCCCTACACGGTCGAGAGTTTCGGCAACTGGTTTGCCGACCAGTGCCGCGATGCCGGGTTGCCGGGCGAGTGCCGCGCGCATGGCCTGCGCAAGTATGGTGCGACCCGTCTTGCGGATCAGGGTGCTTCCGAATTTCAGATCATGGCCTTCCTCGCGCACAAGACCCCGCAAGAGGCGCGGCGCTACGTCCAAGCCGCAAACCGCGTGAAGCTGGCGGCCGGCGCGCTGGCGCTGCTTCCCGGCAACAATGTCCAACACCTTCGCCCGTTGGACAAAGCAGGTGCATAACCCCATGAAAGGAAACGATAAAATGAAAACAGTGGTGAGCCCAACAGGATTCGAACCTGTGACCCACTGATTAAAAGTCAGTTGCTCTACCAACTGAGCTATGGGCCCAACACAGGGCGCCTCATTACGGGGGGCTTCGGGGGTGGTCAAGGGCAAATTTCCGTCCATCTGGCGGAATCGTCGTCGCGGGCGTATATCGCCGCGATGAAACATCAGAATCCGGCCGGGCTCGGCTTCGTGAAGATGCACGGGGCGGGCAACGACTTCGTCATCATCGACTCGCGCGATGCCGCCCGGCGGCGGGTGACGCCTGCGCTGGCGCGGGCGCTGGGCGACCGCAACCGCGGCGTGGGCTTCGACCAACTGGCCGAGATCCGGCCGGACGACGGGGCGGACTACCGGCTGGAGTTCTGGAACGCCGACGGCTCGGAAGCCGGGGCCTGCGGCAATGCCTCGCGCTGCGTGGCCGCGCTGATGATGGCGGACCTCGGCCGCGACCGGCTGCGCTTTTCCACCCGGCGCGGGATGCTGGAAGCCGAGCGCCGCGAGGGCCGGGTCCATGTCAACATGGGCCATCCGCAGCTTCGGTGGGACGAGGTGCCGCTGGCGCATGAGACGGACACGGACCGCCTGCCGCTGGAAGGTGGTCCCGCGGCCGTCGGCATGGGCAACCCCCATTGCGTCTTCTTCGTCCCGGATGCCGGAACGGTGGCGCTGGAAACGCTCGGCCCCCGGATCGAGCATGACGCGCTGTTCCCCGAGCGCACGAATGTCGAATTCGCCTCGCTGACCGGACCCGACCGGCTGCGGATGCGGGTCTGGGAACGCGGCGCGGGCGTGACGCTGGCCTGCGGCTCGGGCGCCTGCGCGACGGCCGTGGCGGCGCACCGGCGCGGGCTGACGGGGCGCAAGGTGGTGCTGGACCTCGACGGCGGCACGCTGGCCGTGGACTGGCGCGAGGACGGGGTCTGGATGACCGGCCCCGTGGCGCGCGTCTTCGAGGGCGTGCTGTCCCCCGACTGGCTGGAGTCCGTCCGATGAGAGCGCCCCCGATCTTCGCCACGCTGGGCTGCCGGCTCAATGCGTACGAGTCCGAGGCCATGGCCGAGATGGCCGAGGCCGCGGGGCTCAGCGGCGCGGTGATCGTCAACACCTGCGCCGTCACCGCCGAGGCGGTCCGCAAGGCGCGGCAGGAAATCCGCCGTCTTGCGCGGGAAAACCCCGGCGCGCCGATCATCGTCACCGGCTGCGCCGCCCAGACAGAACCCGAGACCTTCGCCGCCATGCCCGAGGTCGCCCGGGTCGTCGGCAACCACGAGAAGATGCAGCCCGCGACATGGGCCAGCCTCGCCGCGCCCGACTATGGCACGGAACGGGTGATGGTGGACGACATCATGTCGGTGCGCGAGACGGCGGGCCACCTGATCGACGGCTTCGGCCGCCACCGCGCCTATGTGCAGGTCCAGAACGGCTGCGACCACCGCTGCACCTTCTGCATCATCCCCTACGGCCGGGGGAACTCGCGGTCCGTCCCCGCCGGCGTGGTCGTGGACCAGATCAGGCGGCTGCGCGACCGGGGCTTCAACGAGGTCGTGCTGACCGGCGTGGACCTGACCTCGTGGGGCGCGGACCTGCCGGGGCAGCCGCGGCTGGGCAACCTCGTGCGGCGCATCCTGAAGATGGTGCCCGACCTGCCGCGCCTTCGGATCTCCTCGATCGATTCGATCGAGGCCGACCCCGAACTGATGGAGGCGATCGCCACCGAGCCGCGCCTGATGCCGCACCTGCACCTGAGCCTGCAGCACGGCGACGACCTGATCCTCAAGCGCATGAAACGCCGGCACCTGCGCGACGATGCCATCGCTTTCTGCGAGGAAGCCCGCCGCCTGCGGCCCGGCATCGTCTTCGGCGCCGACATCATCGCGGGCTTTCCGACGGAAACCGAGGTGCATTTCGAGAACTCGGTGAAGCTGGTTCAGGACTGCGGCCTGACCTTCCTGCACGTCTTCCCCTACAGCGCCCGCCAGGGCACCCCGGCCGCGCGGATGCCCCGCGTCCCCGGCCCCGCCATCAAGGACCGCGCCGCGCGCCTGCGGGCGGTGGGCGAGGCGGCGCTGACCGCCCATCTGGCCGCGCAGGTCGGCCGCACCCACCGCGTCCTGACCGAAGGCCCCCGCATCGGCCGGACCGAGCAGTTCACCGAGGTGTCCTTTGCCCGCGACCTGCCCGAGGGCACGCTGCTGGATGTGACGATCGCCGGCCACGACGGCACCCGCCTGGTTGCCTGAGGCGCGCGCGCAGGGCCAGGGCCGTCCTGGCCGAAGCGCCGCATGGGGTATCTGGGTCAGGAAGAAATCCGCCCTTGGTCCCGCGCCCGGCGGCTTCTCTCTGATCCAAGTACCCATGCGGCGGTCCCGCAGGCGCGGCGCCGGCCTTTTCGCCGCGCCTTTCGGCAAAGGGGCGCCGGGTCCCGGGGAATGTCTTGCAGTGAGGCCCTGCCGCACCCATCGTTCTTGATCAGGGTGATGCTCGAGGAGGAGCGCCATGACGACCGCAGGGATCAGGACCATGATCGTCGCCGCAGGCCTTGCCGCAGCTCTTGTGGCGCCGGCCGTGGCGCAGGTCAGCCGGGCCGAGGGGCAGGCCATCGCCCGCAGCCTGGCCGGGCAGGGATATTCGGATGTCAGCATCGACGAGGATGACGGCGAGGTGACCGTCTCGGCCACCCGGGAAGGCGAAAGGCACAGCTTTTCCTGGGACCGGGACGGGGGGCGGCTTGAGCCTGTCGGCGGCGATGACGACGACGGCCGCCCGGACGACGATGGCCGCCGCGGTGCCGAGGCGGAGGATGACGGACCCGGGAACGGCTCCGGGGACGATGGGGACGGCGGCCCCGAAGGCGGCGATGGCGATGACGGCGGCCGCGATGGCGACGACGGCTCTGGCGGGGACGAGGGCGCTGGGGGCAACGACGGCTCCGGCGGCGATGAAGGCCAGGGAGGCGGCAGCGGCGAGGGCGGCGGCGAAAGCGGCGAAAGCGGCGAAGGCGGCAGGGGCGAGGAGGATTGAGCCGGCAGCGCGGCCGTTCCGTTCCTCAGGCCCAAGCTCCGGCAGGCCGCGGTTGCGCGGCCGGGCGGATGGCCGCGGGCCTGCCGGCATGGTGATCCTTTACACTCATCCCGCGTCTGCGCGGCACGTCACGCCGCCCGGCCACCCCGAGCAGCCCGCCCGCCACGGGGCGGTGTTGGAGGGGCTGGCCGGGCTGGACCTCGACCGCCGCGAAGCGCCGCCGGCCGATGCGGCGGATGTGCTGCGCTGTTATCCCGAGCGTTACCTCGCGCGGCTGAAGGCGGCGGTCCCCGCACAAGGGCAGGTGGCGCTGGACCCCGACACCTGGCTGTCGCCCGGCAGCATGGAGGCCGCGCTGCGCGCCGTCGGTGCGGCCTGCGCGGCGGTGGATGCCGTGCTGGCGGGCGAGGACGCCCGCGCCTTTGTCGCCATGCGCCCGCCGGGGCACCATGCGGAACGCGAGACGCCGATGGGCTTCTGCCTGCTCGGCACTGCCGCCATCGCCGCGAAGCGGGGGCTGGACCACCACGGGCTTGACCGGGTGGCGGTGCTGGACTTCGACGTCCACCACGGCAACGGCACGCAGGACCTGCTGTGGGACGAGAGGCGCGCCTTCTTCGCCTCGACCCACCAGATGCCGCTTTATCCGGGCACCGGCCGCGCGTCCGAGACCGGCGCCCATGGGCAGGTGATGAACCTTCCCCTGCCGCCCGGATCGGGCGGGGCACAGGCGCGGACGGCATGGCTGCAGGTCACGGACAGGCTGCGCGCCCATGCCCCGCAGCTTGTCATCGTCTCGGCGGGCTTCGACGCCCATGCGGCCGATCCGCTGGCCTCGCTGGAATGGGACGAGGATGACTTTGCCGCGATCACGGCCATGATCGTGGGCGCGGCGGGCGCGGCCCCGGTGGTCTCGGTCCTGGAAGGGGGCTATGATCTGGCCGCGCTGGGCCGATCCGCCCGCGCCCATGTCACCGCGCTGCAAGGAACCGCCTCATGACCGACGCCGAAATCGACGGGATGTCCTTCGAGGACGCGATGAAGGAACTCGAATCGGTCGTCGGCAAGCTGGAACATGGCGAGGCGACGCTGGAGCAGTCCATCGCCCTTTACGAACGCGGCGCGAAGCTGCGCGCCCATTGCGAGCGCCGCTTGCGCCAGGCCGAGGAACGGGTCGAGAAGATCATGCTCGCCGCCAATGGCGAGCCCGGCGGGACCACCCCGGTCGAAGGGCTGTAAGCATGCAGCAGAGGCTGGAGGAGGTGCAGCGCGCCACAGCGAGCGCCGTCGAGGCTGCGCTTGCGGACCTGCCGCCGGGCGACCTGACGGACGCGATGCGGTACGCCGCCACGGGGGGCAAGCGCGTCCGAGCCTTCCTTGTGCTGGAATCGGCGCGGCTGTTCGGGGTCGAGGACCTGAGCGCGATGCCGGTCGCCGTGGCGGTGGAGCTGCTGCACGCCTACAGCCTCGTCCATGACGACCTGCCGGCGATGGACGACGACGACCTGCGCCGGGGCCAGCCCACCTGCCACATCCGCTGGACCGAGGCGACGGCGATCCTTGCGGGCGACGCCCTGCAGACGCAGGCCTTCGCGCTGCTCTCCAACCCGGTGATCGGCCCGGCCGAGGCGCGCATCGCGCTGGTGGCGCGGCTGGCCGAGGCCTCGGGCGCGCGCGGCATGGTCTGGGGACAGGCGCAGGACATCGCGGCCGAGACGGCGGGGGCTCCGCTGGACCTTGCCGCCATCGAGGCGCTGCAGCACGCCAAGACCGGCGCGCTGATCCGTTTCTCGGCTACGGCGGGGGCGATCATGGGGGGCGCCGATCCCGCCCCGCTGGAGGACTATGCCCGAAATCTCGGGCTGGCCTTCCAGATCGCCGACGACATCCTCGACGTGACCGCCAGCGCGGAACAGACCGGCAAGCGCACCGGCAAGGACGAGGCGGCGGGCAAGGCCACCTTCGTGTCGCTGCTGGGGCTGGAAGAGGCGCGGGCGCGGGCCGCCGAGAGAGTGGCGCGCGCCGAGGCGGCGCTGGAACGCTACGGCGACAGGGCCGGAAACTTGCGGGCCCTGGCGCGTTTCGTTATCCACCGCCAGACCTGAGACCGACCGCCTTTCAGGGGGTCCGCCCGCCCGGAAGGGGCCAGCCCATGACCGACACGCCCGCGCGTCCCGCCACCCCGATCCTCGACCGCGTCGCTTCGCCCGCCGACCTCAAGGCGCTGAGCGACCGCCAGCTGCACCAGCTGGCCGACGAGTTGCGCGCCGAGACGATCAGCGCCGTCAGCGTGACCGGCGGCCACCTGGGCGCCGGGCTGGGGGTGGTGGAGCTGACGGTGGCGCTGCACGCCGTCTGGGACAGCCCGCGCGACAAGATCATCTGGGACGTGGGCCACCAGTGCTATCCCCACAAGATCCTGACCGGCCGGCGCGACCGCATCCGCACCCTGCGGATGGAAGGCGGCCTTTCCGGCTTCACCAAGCGGTCGGAAAGCCCGCATGACCCCTTCGGGGCGGGGCATTCCTCGACCTCGATCAGCGCGGCGCTGGGCTTTGCCGCCGCCCGCGACCTCGGCGGCGATCCGGGCGACGCCATCGCGGTGATCGGCGACGGCGCGATGAGCGGGGGCATGGCCTTCGAGGCGATGAACAACGCGGGCCACATGGGCACGCGGCTGTTCGTGATCCTGAACGACAACGAGATGTCGATCGCGCCGCCGACGGGGGCCCTGTCCACCTATCTGACCCGGCTTTACACCCAGCGGCCCTTGCAGGACCTCAAGGCCGCGGCCAAGGGGGCGGTCAGCCTGCTGCCCTCGCCCATGCAGGAAGGCGCGCGCCGCGCCAAGGAGATGCTGAAGGGCATCACCATCGGCGGCACCCTGTTCGAGGAACTGGGCTTCTCCTACGTGGGCCCGGTGGACGGCCACGACCTCGACCAGCTTCTGCCGCTGCTGAGGACGGTCAAGGCGCGGGCCGACGGGCCGGTCCTGATCCATGTGGTGACAAGAAAGGGCAAGGGCTACGCGCCCGCCGAGAACGCCGCCGACCGGGGCCATGCCCGCGCCAAGTTCGACGTGATCACGGGCGAGCAGGCCAAGGCCAAGTCCAATGCCCCCAGCTACACCAGCGTCTTCGCGAAGTCGCTGATCGCCCAGGCCGAGCGCGACGACCGGATCGTCGCGATCACCGCCGCCATGCCGGACGGGACCGGGCTGAACCTGTTCGCCGACCGCTTCCCGCGCCGCTGCTTCGACGTGGGCATCGCGGAACAGCACGCCGTGACCTTCTCGGCCGGGCTTGCCGCCGGGGGGATGCGGCCCTTCTGCGCGATCTATTCGACCTTCCTGCAGCGCGGCTATGACCAGGTCGTGCACGACGTGGCGGTCCAGCGCCTGCCCGTGCGCTTCGCCATCGACCGCGCGGGTCTGGTCGGCGCCGACGGGGCGACCCATGCCGGCGCCTATGACGTGGCCTTTCTTGCGAACCTGCCCGGCTTCGTCGTCATGGCGGCGGCGGACGAGGCCGAACTGGTCCGCATGGTGGCGACCGCCGCCGCGCTGGACGACCGTCCCTCGGCCTTCCGCTTCCCGCGGGGCGAGGGCACCGGCGTCGAGTTGCCCGAGCGCCCCGAGCCGCTGGAAATCGGCCGCGGCCGCATCGTGGCCGAGGGCGCCCGCGTCGCCATCCTGTCCTTCGGCACGCGTCTGGCCGAAGTCCTGCGCGCGCGCGAATCGCTGGCGGCGCGCGGGCTTGCCCCCACCGTGGCCGATGCCCGCTTCGCCAAGCCGCTCGACCGCGACCTGATCCTGCGGCTGGTGCGCGAGCACGAGGCGCTGATCACCATCGAGGAAGGCGCGGTCGGCGGCTTCGGCAGCCATGTCGCCCAGCTTCTGGCCGAGGAAGGCGTCTTCGACCGTGGCTTGCGCTTCCGCAGCATGGTCCTGCCCGACACCTTCATCGACCACGCGAGCCCCGAGGCGATGTATCGCGCGGCCGCCATGGACGCCCCCCAGATCGAGGCCAAGGTGCTCGACGTGCTGGGGGTGGCGAGACTGGACAGATACGCGTAACCTGTGATTGTGAAGGCGATTGCCGCATGATCATGGTTTGGCGATGAAGATTGCCGTCTGTTTCTTCGGGCTGTCCCGCTCGCTTGCAACGACCCATGAAAGCATCGCCCGGAACGTCATCGAGCCCTGCCGCCGGCGGGGCGAGACGGTCATGCTGGCGCATCTTTACCAACAGGCCCGCATCCAGAGCGCAAGATCCGGCGAGAACGCCGAGCTTGATCCGCACGACTACCGGCTGCTCGAACTCGACGCGGTCACGTTGTGCTTTACGGTGCCGCCGCAACTTGGCGGCATTCTCGAGGATATGAAGCCTCATGGCGACGCCTGGAACAACGACTTCTCAAGCCTGAGCAACCTTATCCGCCAGCTGTATTCCCTGTCGGCGGCCTTCAGGATGGCGCAGTGGCATGACCCGGACATCGTTCTGTTCTGCCGCCCCGACCTGATCTACCACGACAGCCTCGAACCGGTGCTCGAGGCGCTGGTGCAGGAAACGCGCGACATGGTTGCCCTGCCGGACTGGCATCACTGGAAGACGGGCTACAACGACCGCTTCGCCCTGTGCCGGGGCCCCAAGGCGGCGCAGGCCTATGCCGAGCGGCTGAACGTGGTCCATGATTATGTCGCCGCGAAGCGCAAGGCGCTGCATTCGGAACGGCTGCTGCGCTTCGCGCTGGAACGGGCGAAGATCCCGGCGATGGTTTTCCCCCAAAGGGCAAGCCGCGTGCGCGCCGGCGGCCTGCTGGTCGAGGAAGATTTCCGCAAGTCGAAGACCACCAGGCTTCCCTATCTGCAGGCGTCCCTGTCGGAAGCCCCCGCGACCTGAACGGCCCGGGCAGAAGGGCATGGCCCGGGGACCCGCGCCTGCAGCCTGCCGGTGCGGGTCCGGCCCGCTCTCATGCCTGTGTCGGCCCCGGGATTCATTCGTCATGGCGGCCGCGCGGGTGATCGGGCATCCTTCCGGGGGCCGTTGCCCGACTCCCCGAGGTTTTCCATGCGCCCTGCCGCCGCTCTTGCCCTGACGATCTCGCTGGCCGGTCCCGCCGGCGCGCAGACGATCCTGCCCACGCTTTATGACGTGACGGGCGTCAGGGCGAACGATGTGCTGAACATCCGGGCGATGCCCGACGCCTCGTCCTCGATCCTGTCGGAACTGCCGCATGACGCCAAGGGGGTCGAGGTGGTGGATGCGCGCGCCGGCTGGGCACGGGTCAACACCTTCGAACGCTCGGGCTGGGTCAACATGCGCTATCTCAGGGAACGCCCGGATGTGTGGAAGACGGGCGAGATCCCGGGCACGCTGAACTGCCTGGGGACCGAGCCCTTCTGGACGCTGCGGCAGGTCGGGACGAGCATCGTCTACGAGACGCCCGAGCAGTCGCGCCCCCTGCAGCGCCGGGCCGTGGTGGACAACCCCGCCCGGCGCGAGCCCGCCCGCAGCATCATCGCGGGCGACGACAACGGACGGTTGACCGTGGTGCTGACCCCCGGTCAGTGCACGGACGGGATGTCGGACCGCTTCTTCGGCCTGACGGCGACGCTGCTGTTCGAGGGTGCGGGCCAGTCCTCGCGGATGGAGAACGGCTGCTGCCGCATCACGCCCTGACGGAGTCCCCGGCCAGGATCGCGGCCAGCCCGCTGCGGTAATCCGGGTGGATCAGCCGGATGCCGAGCTCGCGCTTGATCCGCGCGTTCGAGACGCGCTTGCTTTCGGCATAGAAGCTGCGGGCCATCGGCGTCATGGCGGCCGTGGCGAAGTCCTCGGCGGGCGGCGGGGGCAGGCCCAGCAGGTGGGCTGCATGTTCCAGCACGTCCTCGGGCGGGGCGGGGTCGTCGTCGCAAAGGTTGTAGATCGCACCCGGATCGGGCTGGGCGATCGAGGCCGCCAGTACCTGCGCGATGTCCTCGGCATGGATGCGGGAAAACACCTGCCCCGGCTTGACGATGCGCCGGGCGGTGCCGTTGCGCACCTTCTCGAAGGGGCCGCGCCCGGGGCCATAGATGCCGGCAAGGCGGAAGATGTGCAGCGGCAGGCCACAGGCTGCGGCCAGCGCCTGCCACCCGGCTTCCGCCGCCACCCGGTCGCGGCCCCGGCGGGTCGAGGGCGCGAGGGGCGAGTCCTCGTCCACCCAGTCCCCCTGCCGGTCGCCATAAACGCCGGTGGTCGAGAGATATCCCAGCCAGCCGGCCGGGCTTGCCGCGATGGCCGCGCCGAAGTCGCGCAGGGCGGGGCATTCGCCCCCGTCCGGCCCGGCGCTGACAAGGATCGCGTCGGCGCGGGCGAGGGCGGCGCGGACCGCGTCCTCCTCGCCGGGCCAGCGCAGCGGCGTGGCGCCTGCCGCCTGGACGCGCGCGGGATCGTCGCGGGTGGTGCCGGTCACGGTCCAGCCTTCGGGCACCAGCCGTCGGGTCAGGAATCCGGCCGAGTAGCCGTGGCCCAGCACCACAAGACGCCGGGTCATGCGCGCGGCAGCCCCAGAACCTCGGCCCCGATCGCGAAGGAGCGGGCCCGCGCCTCGGGGTCCCAGATGTTGCCGGTCAGGATCAGCTCGTCGGGCTTGTAGCGGGCGACCATGGCGTCGATCTGCGCCTTGACCGCCTCGGGGGCGCCGACGGCGCTGACGCTCAGCACCCGGTCCACCATCGACTGGTATTGCGCGGGCACGACCGTGTCGAGGTCGTCCACCGGCGCGGGCAGCTTGCCCGGATTGCCGGTCCGCAGCCGGAAGAACTGGATCTGCGAACTGGTGCGTAGCCGCCGTGCTTCCTCGTCCGTGTCGGCGGCGATCAGGTTCGCCGCCAGCATGAAGCGCGGCTTGTCCCCCCAGGGGCCCGGCTGGAAGCGGTCGCGATACAGCGCCACCGCGTCATCCAGCGCGTCGGGCGCGAAATGCGAGGCAAAGGCATAGGGCAGCCCCAGCGCCGCCGCGAGGCTCGCGCCGTAAAGCGACGAGCCAAGGATCCAGACCGGCACGTTCGTGCCCTGGCCCGGATGCGCGGCCACGGCCGCGCCGGGGCGCTCGGGGCCGAGATAGTGCAGCAGTTCCACCACGTCGTTGGGGAAGTCCTCGTTGCGCGAATGGCCGCGCCGCAGCGCGTGCATCACCGCCCCGTCGCCGCCGGGCGCGCGCCCCAGCCCGAGGTCGATGCGCGGCCCGTGGATGGTGGCCAGTGTCCCGAAGGCCTCGGCCACCGCCAGGGGCGCGTGGTTCGGCAGCATGATGCCCCCCGCCCCCAGGCGGATGGTCCGGGTATGATCGGCGATATGCCCGATCAGCACGGCCGTCGCCGCGCTGGCGATTCCCGGCATGTTGTGATGTTCGGCCAGCCAGTAGCGCTTGTAGCCCTGCGCCTCGGCGGCCCGGGCAAGCGCGACGCTGCTGGCGATCGCAGCCTTTGCGTCCGAGCCCTCGGGCACGGGGGCGAGATCGAGAATAGAGATGTCCATGCCCCCGAGATAGGGCCGCCTCCGCCGTCTTGCCAGTGCCACGGCCCGCTGACACTCTCGGCCTCAAAGGAGCCTGCCCATGGACCAGATATCCCGCCTGCTGCCCGTCGAGACCCCGCCTCCGGTCGAGCGCGAGTATTTCGACGATCCCCACGCGGCCGTGGAGCGCCTGATCCAGCTTTACGACCGCGCGACCGGCTGGCTGCTGGACCGCTTCGTCGGCACGCTGCGGGGGGGACCGCCGCCGGCCGCGCGTTTCCGCGCCTTCTACCCCGAAGTCCGGCTGACCACCTCGAGCCACCAGCAGGCCGATTCCCGGCTGGCCTTCGGGCATGTCACCCTGCCGGGCAGCTATGGGGCGACCATCACGCGGCCCGACCTGTTCCGCGACTACCTGGTCCAGCAGATCGGGCTGCTGATCCGCAACCACGAGGTGCCGGTCTCGGTCGGGGAAAGCGACACCCCCATTCCGGTGCATTTCGCGGTCGCCACCCAAAGCGACCTGAACGTGCCGCAGGAAGGCGTGCTGGACTATTCCCTGCGCGACATCTTCGACGTGCCGGACCTCGTGACGATGAACGACGACATTGTGAACGGGGTGGCCGACGCGCTTGTGGACGGGACGCGCCACCTTGCGCCCTTCACGGCGCAGCGGGTGGATTACTCCCTGGCGCGGCTCGCGCATTACACGGCGACCGCCCCCGACCATTTCCAGAGCTTTGTGCTATTCACCAACTACCAGTTCTACGTGGACGAGTTCGAGGCCTTCGCCCGCAAGGCGCTGGCCGACCCCTCGTCGGGCTACACCTCCTTCGTGGGCCCCGGGAACCACATGATCGAGCGGCCGGACGATGCCTCGGTGCCGGTCGCCAAGACCCCGCAGATGCCGGCCTATCACCTCAAGCGCCCCGACGGGCAGGGGATCACGCTGGTCAACATCGGGGTGGGGCCGTCCAACGCCAAGACCGCGACCGACCACATCGCCGTGCTGCGCCCGCACGCCTGGCTGATGGTCGGCCATTGCGCGGGGCTGCGCAACAGCCAGCGGCTGGGGGATTACGTGCTGGCGCACGCCTATCTGCGGCTGGACCACGTGCTGGACGACGACCTGCCGGTCTGGGTGCCGCTGCCGACCCTGGCCGAGGTGCAGGTGGCGCTGCAGGAGGCCGTGGCCGAGATCACCGAACTGGACGGCTTCGAGCTGAAGCGGATCATGCGGACGGGCACCGTCGCCACCATTGACAACCGCAACTGGGAACTGCGCGACACCCCCGTCCACCGGCTCAGCCTCAGCCGCGCCATCGCGCTGGACATGGAAAGCGCCACCATCGCGGCCAACGGCTTCCGCTTCCGGGTGCCCTACGGCACGCTTCTGTGCGTCAGCGACAAGCCCCTGCATGGCGAGTTGAAGCTGCCCGGCATGGCGACCGACTTCTACCGCACGCAGGTGTCCAGCCACCTGCTGATCGGCATCCGCGCGATGGAAAAGCTGCGGGCCACCCCGGTCGAGCGGCTGCATTCCCGCAAGCTGCGGTCCTTCCACGAGACCGCCTTCCTGTGACCTCGGGTCCGGAAAGGCCGTTTTCGGGCCATCTGCCGCCATCCGGCGCAAGGAAGGACCGAAAAGGGCTTGAAATATTGGGGCAAACGGGCTGTAGCAGGGCCATGCCAGCTTGACTGGCGCCGGACATGCCCGCCCGAACGCGCGCGCCACACGAGGAGACAGGTTCCAATGGCCCAAGCCGCCCCCGCCAAGCCCATGACCAAGACGCAGCTGGTGGCTGCTCTGGCCGAGGAAATGGGCAGCGACAAGAAGACCGCGTCCGCGGCGCTGGACGCGCTGGGCGCGCTGGTTGCCCGCACCGTCGCCGAAGGCGGCGCGCTGACGCTGCCGGGGATCGGCAAGGTCGCCTGCCGCGCCCGCCCCGAGCGGCAGGTCCGCAACCCGCAGACGCAGGAAATGATGACCAAGCCCGCCGACAAGGTGGTCAAGGTCACCATCGCCAAGTCGCTGAAGGACAGCGTCAACGCCTGATCCGCTCAGGACTTTCGGACGAAGAAAGGGGGTCGCGCTTGGGCGCGGCCCCTTTTTGCAAGGAGAAATGGCATCCGGAGGAGTGCAGGATGAACGTCACGGTCGATGAGGCGCTGGCCCAGGCGGGCGCAGGGCGCTTCCAGCGTCGGCTGATGGGGATCTTCGGGCTGGTCTGGGCGGCCGACGCCATGCAGGTGGTGGCGGTGGGCTTCGCCGCGCCCTCGATCGCGGCGAGCTTCGGGGTCGAGATGCGGACCGCGCTGCAAAGCGGGACGCTGTTCTTCCTCGGGATGTTCCTGGGCGCGGCGCTCTTCGGCAGGCTGGCGGACCGGATCGGGCGGCGCAACGTCCTGATGGTGACGGTGGCCTGCGACGCGGTCTTCGGCATCGCCTCGGTCTTCGCACCCGGCTTCGGCTGGCTTCTGGCCTGGCGCTTCCTGACGGGGATGGCCGTGGGTGGCACCCTGCCGGTGGACTACGCGATGATGGCCGAGTTCCTGCCGCCGAAGAACCGCGGCCGCTGGCTGGTCTGGCTGGAAGGCTTCTGGGCGCTGGGCACGCTGGTCGTGGCGCTGACGGCCTGGTTCGCGGCCACCTTTGCGGTCGCCGCACCCTGGAAGCTGATCTACCTCGTGGCGGCGCTGCCTGCCTGCCTCGGGATCTTCCTGCGGCTCTGGGTGCCGGAATCACCCATGTACCTGCTGCACCGGGGGCGCGAGCCCGAGGCCCGCGCCATCCTCGACCGCATCCGCACGGCGAACGGGGCGCCCGCCCTGGCGTCCCAGGCGCGGCTGGTCCTGCCGCCCGCGGCGCCCGTCCCCGCAGGCGGCATCTTCTCTGCGGGACTGGCGCGGACCACGCTGGCGGTGCTGGCGGTGTGGTTCCTGGTCTCGCTCAGCTATTACGGCGTCTTCGTCTGGCTGCCCGGCAAGCTTGCGACCGAGGGCTTCGGCTTCGTGCGCGGCTACGGCTTCCTCGTGATCCTCGCGCTGGCGCAGCTGCCGGGCTATGCGCTGGCGGCCTGGGGGGTCGAGGCCTGGGGGCGGCAGAGGACCCTGCGGATCTTCCTTGTCCTCTCGGCGCTGGGCTGCCTGCTTTTTGTCACCGCCACAACAGGCGGGGTCGTCGCGGGCGCGCTGATGCTGATGAGCTTCGCGCTGCTGGGCACCTGGGGCGCGCTTTATGCCCTGACTCCCGAGGTCTACCCGACGACGCTGCGCGCAACCGGCATGGGCACGGCCGGCGCGCTTGCTCGGCTGGGGGGGCTGGCTGCACCCTCGCTGATGGCGGTGCTGGCCACGCGCGACTTCGACGCCATGATCGGGCTTTTCGCGGCGCTTCTGGTGCTGGCGGCGGTGCTGTCCTTCGGGATCGGGCGGGAAACGCGCGGCGTCTCGATCGCCTGAGGCGGCGCTTGCGTCGTCGCCGCATGGGTATTTGTGTCAGGAAGAAGCCCCCTTGCCGCCAAGGGCCAAGGCAGGTTCTTCCTGATGCAAATACCCATGCCGGCAGTCGCACAGGCGCAGCCCCGCCAGTTCAGGACTGGACGAACACGCGCGAGGGATGGACCTCGCCGCCCATGTAACGGCCGATGGCGAGCGCGCGGCCCCCGTGGCTGACCCAGACCTCGGCCCCGTAATCGGCGGTGCCCAGCACCTGCCCCGGATTGCCGTTCCGCAGCCGAGCCGCGCCCTGATCCGTGGCGCGCATCTCGGGCAGATCCAGCGCCGACTGGATCGGCAGCAGCGCCGTGTCGAGTTCCGCCTGCGCCGCGCGGTCCACCCGGTCGAAGGGGATCGCGCCCCCCACGTCGAAGGGTCCCGACCAGACGCGCCGCAAGCGCTGCACATGGCCGAGGCAGCCCAGCGCACGGCCGAGGTCGCGGGCGATGGCGCGGACATAGCCGCCCTTGCCGCAGACGAGGTGCAGGTCGGCCTGATCCTCGCGCACGGCCGTCAGCGTCAGGTCCTCGACCCACAGCGGGCGGGCGGCCAGCGTGAATTCCTCGCCCTCGCGCGCGAGGTCATAGGCGCGGGCGCCGTCCACCTTGACGGCGGACACCGCCGGGGGAACCTGCAGGATCTCGCCCCGGAAGGCGGGCAGGGCGGCCTCGATGGCCTCGGCCACGGGCCGCGCGTCGGACCGGCGCAGCACCTCGCCCGCCGCGTCGTCGGTCGAGGTCTCGGCGCCCCAGGTCACCGTGAAGTCATAGGCCTTCAGCGCGTCGGTCAGCCAGGGGACGGTCTTCGTGGCCTCGCCCAGCGCGACCGCCAGCAGGCCCGTCGCGTCGGGGTCGAGCGTCCCGGCGTGCCCCGCCTTCTTCGCGTCGAGCGCCCAGCGCACGCGCCCCACCACGTCGGTCGAGCCGACCCCCGCGGGCTTGTCGATCAGAAGCCAGCCCGAGACGTCCCGTCCCTTCTTCCGCGCCATTCTCAGGACCCGCCCACATAGCCGATGATCGGCCCCATCCGCCGGCCCCAGTCCGCGCGGCGAAGCCCCGGCGCATAAAGCCGGCTGATCGAGCCATCGAAATACAGCGCGTTGCGGGCGCCAAGCCCGTCCCGGAAGAAGCGGGCGAACTGGTGAAAGGTCACGGGCGCGTCCGAGATCGCGAACCAGGCCGTCTTCATGTCGCGCGACACGCCGACGCCGTTGCGGATATAGCGGCTGTCGCTTTGGGGCAGGAAGCGCGGGTGCAGCGCGCCGTCGATGACCAGCAGGGGCCCCGACTGCGTCGCCAGCCGGCACTGCGGCTGGACATCGGCGAAGCGGCGGCTTTCGATCACCTGGAAGGGCGCCTTGGCGCCGACGCAGAAGACGCCGTTCGGCAGCAGGCCGAAGTTGCCGTCGCCTCCGGCGGTCACGACCCGGCCCGCTTCCTCGGTGTCGGACCGGAACAGCCCGACCGGCGCATAGTCCGGGTGATACATGCCCGCGTTCATGGCAAAGCCCAGCACCTCGCCCGCCCCCAGCGTCCCGCGCACCGCGCTGAAGTCGCCCAAGGGCTTGCCGTCCGGCCCGTTCAACCACAGCCGCATCCCGTCCTGCCCGTCCGCGGTGACGGTGCAGACGGAATAGCGGGTGCCCTCGAACTCGCGCGTATCGCAGATGTCGGCCATGGCGGGCAGCGTCATCGCCACCAGCGCGCCGACCGCCAGCCCGAGCCGGCGCTTAAGCCTGCCGATCATCGTCCGCGTCGGTCCCGGTGTCACGGGCGAGGTCCGCGCCCTCGTCCCAGTCCTCGTCGCCCTCGACGTCGCGGCGCACCCGCTCGTCGGCGAAGATGCGGCGGGTGTCGTCCATGCGATCGAAGGTCTCGTCCAGCACGAAGCGCAGGTTCGGCGCGTATTTCAGCGACATGTCCTTGGCGACCAGGTGGCGCAGCTCGCGCGTGTTGCGGCGCAGCGCGGCCAGCGCCTCCTGCGCGTCGTGGCCGCCCAGCGGCAGGACATAGGCCGTCGCCACCTTGAGGTCGGGCGAGGTCCGCACCTCGCCCACGGTGATCGAGTGCCGGTTCAGGTCCGGGTCATGCACGTCCCCGCGCAGCAGCACGTCCGAGAGCGTGCGGCGGATCAGTTCGCCCACCCGCAGCTGGCGCTGCGACGGGCCGGGACCGGTGTTGAAGCGATTGGAAGCCATGCGCCCCATCTAGGGGGTCGCAGGCCGCCCCGCAACGGGCTAGACCCGCGGGAAACACGGGGGATGCGATGGGCGCGGAGCAGAACAGGCCGGGGATCGTGGTCGCGGGCGTCTCGGGGCGGATGGGGCGGATGCTGGTGCAGGCGGTGCTGGACTCGCCCGATTGCCGCCTGGTCGGCGCGCTCGAGCGCGAGGGCCATGCCTGGATCGGCCAGGACCTGGGCACCGCGATGGGCGGGGCGCCGCTGGGCCTTGCCGTCACGGATGACGCGGTGGCGGCCATCGCGCAGGCGCAGGGGCTGCTGGACTTCACCTCTCCGGCCGCGACCGTCGCCTATGCGGAGCTGACCGCGCAGGCGCGCGCGGTCCACGTGATCGGCACCACCGGGCTGTCCGAGGATGACCTGACGCGGATCCGGGCCGCCGCCCGGCACGCCCCGATCATCCGCGCCGGCAACATGAGCCTGGGCGTCAACCTGCTGGTCGGCCTGACCCGGCGCGTGGCCGCGGCCCTGGGCGAGGACTGGGACATCGAGATCGTCGAGGCGCACCATCGCCACAAGGTCGATGCGCCTTCGGGCACCGCGCTGATGCTGGGCGAGGCCGCGGCCGAGGGACGCGGCGCCAAGCTGGACGAACTGCGGGTGCCCGCACGCGAGGGGATGACGGGCGCGCGCAGGTCCGGCAGCATCGGCTTTTCGGCCATCCGGGGCGGCGACATCGTGGGCGAGCATGACGTGATCTTCGCCGCACCGGGCGAGCGGGTGGTCCTGCGCCACCTCGCCACCGATCGCGCCATCTTCGCGCGCGGCGCCTTGCGGGCGGCGCTGTGGGGCCAGGACAAGGGTCCGGGCGAATACGACATGGCGGACGTGCTGGGTCTCTGATCTTCTGCCGGGACATCTTGCGGCAGGAACGCGGCCCGGCCGGATAATTTCGGCGCGGTGCTGCGGCGCAGCGCAAGATCGTCTCGCGATGTCTGGTTTCCATCGAACATCCTTGCGGCAAGTGGCCGCAGGGGACGCAAGATCGGCAGCACATTTCCGCCGTTCCGCATGATCCTTCCCCAAATGTCCTTGGGGAAGGTCGGGCCATGAAGATCGTCGTTCTGGGCGCAGGCGTCATCGGGGTGACGAGCGCGTGGTATCTGGCCCGCGCCGGCCATCAGGTCACGGTGGTGGACCGCCAGCCTGCCGCCGCGATGGAAACGTCGTTCGCCAATGCGGGCGAGATCTCGCCGGGCTATTCCACGCCCTGGGCCGCCCCCGGCATCCCGCAGAAGGCGCTGCGCTGGATGTTCCAGCGCCATGCGCCGCTGGTGCTGCACGCCTCGGCCGATCCCAGGCGCGCCAGCTGGATGGCAAAGATGCTGCGCAACTGCACCGCGGACGCCTATGCGGTGAACAAGTCGCGGATGATGCGGATCGCCAATTATTCGCGCGACTGCCTGGGCGCGCTGCGGGCCGAGACGGGCATCCATTACGACGAGCGGACGCGCGGCACGCTGCAGGTCTTCCGCGACGCTTATCAGGTCAAGGCCGTGCAGAAGGACATCGAGGTGTTGCGCGCCGACGGCGTGCCCTTCGAGGTCCTGAACGCCGAGGGCTGCGTCGCGGCCGAGCCGGGGCTGGCCTTCTCGCGCCACCTGCTTGCGGGCGGGCTGCGGCTGCCGAATGACGAGACGGGCGACTGCCACGTCTTCACCCAGCGCCTTGCGGCACTGGCCGAGGCCGAAGGCGTGACATTCCATTACGGGACGGCCATCGAGGGGCTGGAAGGCTCGTCCTCGCGCATCACGGCGGTGCGGACCTCGGCCGGGCGGCTTGTGGCGGATGGCTTCGTGGTGGCGCTGGGCAGCTATTCGCCGGCGCTGGTCGCCCCCTTCGGGATCAGGCCGCCGGTGCATCCGGTCAAGGGCTATTCGCTGACGCTGCCCATTGTGGACGAATCCCGTGCCCCCGTCTCGACGGTGATGGATGAAACCTACAAGGTCGCGATCACCCGCCTGGGCGACCGCATCCGGGTGGGCGGGCTGGCCGAACTGGCTGGCTTCGACCTGTCGCTGTCGCCGCGCCGGCGGGCGACCCTGGCCAAGTCCGTGGGCGAGTTGTTCGGCGGGGCGGGCGACCTCGACCGGGCGAGCTTCTGGACCGGGCTGCGCCCCATGACGCCGGACGGGACGCCCATCGTGGGCGCAAGCCCGGTCGGCAACCTGTGGCTGAACACCGGGCACGGGACGCTCGGCTGGACCATGGCGGCAGGCTCGGGCCGCGTGCTGGCCGACCTGATCAGCGGCCGCACCCCCGAGATCAAGAGCGACGACCTGGGCTACGCCCGCTACGAGCGCCGCAAGCCGCTGCGGCTGGCGGCGGTGCCCCAGGCGGCCTGAGGTCAGAAATCGACCGCGAGGCCCTTGCGTTCATAATCGCCGTAGCGGACGGGCTCGGGCCCGTCGCGGCCCCCGAGTTCGGTCGGCAGGTCCAGTGGTGCGGCGTTGCGGCGGCGCTCCTCGGCCTCGGCCAGCGCGCGGCGGGCGGGCGGGGGCAGGTGGGCCCATTCCGGGCGGTCCTCGGGCGGGACGATGGGATCGGCAGGCTCGGTCATGGAAAACCCCGCGCAGAGTGGATAGGTCTGCCTTTCACCTAGGGACCGTGGGGACGATGGACAAGCGAGACGATCAGCCGAAACCCGGCCCCGAGGCGCGGCCCCTGCGCAGGCAGAGGGCGGTTCCGGCGGAAACGCCGCAGGGGGCGCCGCCCCCGCCGCCTGCGGCGGCCCCCCCGGGGTATTTGGGTCAGGAAGAATCCGCCAGGGAATCATCCGGCAAGGACGCGGGGAAGCGGCGGCGCACGGACCGCAGGCGCCCCGGCGAGGCGGGGCAAGGCCCGTCCCGGAAGGGCAAGCGCCCGGGGCAGGCAGCCACCCCCCATGCGGCGCGGTCCGGGGCGCTGCGGCTTCTGGCGGCGGTGCGAGAGGGCGCCACGCTGGCCGAGGCCGAGGGGACCCTGGGCGAGCTGTCCCCGCCTGAACGCGCCCGCGCCCGCAGGCTCGCCGCTGCGACCCTGCGCCATCGCAGCCGGGCCGAGGCCGTGCTGGCGCCGCTGCTGGTCCGCCGCCCCCGTCCTGAAACGCTGGACCTGCTGCAACTGGCCGTGACCGAGATGCTGGGCCAGGGCGAGGCCCCTCATGGCGCCGTCAACGCCGCCGTGGCGCTGGCGCGCGCGGGCGGCCCCAAGGCCAAGGCTGCCGCCGGAATGGTCAACGCGGTCCTGCGCCGCGCGGCCGAGGCGCAGGCGGTCTGGGATGCCGCGCCCTCGCCGCGCCTGCCGGGCTGGCTGCGCAGCCCCGTCGTCGCCCGCTGGGGCGAGGTCACTGCCCTTGCCATCGAGGCCGCGCATGAACGCGGCGCGCCCCTGGACCTGACGCCCCACGGAGCCACGCCCGGCGAGGCGCTGCCGACCGGCAGCCACCGCCTGCCCGCAGGCACGCAGGTCACGGCTCTGCCGGGCTATGCCGAGGGCCAGTGGTGGGTTCAGGACGCCGCCGCCGCCCTGCCGGTGCGGCTGCTGGCGCCGCAGGCGGGGGAGCTTGTCGCCGATCTTTGCGCCGCGCCGGGCGGCAAGACGATGCAGCTTGCGGCGGCAGGGGCGCGTGTCACCGCCATCGACCTGTCGCCGCAGCGACTCGCGCTGGTGGCCGAGAACCTCGCCCGGGTGGGTCTGTCCGCCGGCATGGTGGCCGCCGACGCGCTGGACTGGCGGCCCGAGGCGCCGCTGGACGCGGTGCTGCTGGATGCGCCCTGTTCGGCCACCGGCACCATCCGCCGCCATCCCGAACTGCCGCTGATCCGCGACGGGGCGATGATCCCAGACCTCGTGCGCCTTCAGGCGCGTCTGATCGACCATGCGCTTTCGCTGCTGAGGCCCGGCGGGAGGCTCGTCTATGCCGTCTGCTCGCTGCACCCGGCAGAAGGCGAGGCGCAACTGGATGCCGCCCTTGCCCGCCATCCGGGGCTGCGGGTCGAGCGGCCCGATCCCGCCCAATGGGATGCGGACTGGATCACCGGGGCGGGCGCCATCCGCACCCGGCCCGATCATTGGCCGGATCTCGGCGGGCTGGACGGGTTCTTCATCGTGCGGCTGATCAGGCCTTGAGCGTCAGGGCAGACCGCGCTTGCGGCTTTATGGCCAGCAGGGGGCTCTTTCCTCTTTGCCCGAATATCGTCCGGGGCTTGCGAGCGCCCGGAAAACGGTCCGGTGGACCGTTTTCAGCGAGCAAGGGGCCGGCAGGCCCGATCGGGGGTGGAAAACCCCTGCTCGCGGCGGTGACGCAAGGCCACCGGCTCAGCTCCACCCGACCTCCGACAGAAAGATATATCCCGCGCCATAGATCGTCTTGATCAGGCGCGGGTTCTTGGGGTCCTCGCCCAGCTTGGTCCGCAGGCGCGAGATCCGAACGTCCATCGCCCGGTCGAAGCTGTCCCCCGCCGTGCCGCCCAGCGATTCAAGCATCTGCGTCCGGCTGATGAGCCTGCGCGGGCTGTCGAGGAACATCCGCAGCATCTCGGCCTCGGCATGGCTCAATGGCGTTTCCGCCCCGTCCGGGCCGGTCAGCAGGTAGCGGTCGAAATCCGCGCTCCACCCCGAAAAGCGGGCGGTCTGGCCGTTGCGGGCGGCCTCGCGCGCGGGCTTGCGCAGGCGGGCGCGGATGCGGGCCACGACCTCGGCCGGGTCGAAGGGCTTGATGACATAATCGTCCGCGCCAAGCTCCAGCCCAGTCACCCGGTCCTGCACCTGCGCGCGGCCCGAGATGATGATGATCGCCGCGCCCGACTGCGTGGCAAGCCTGTGGACCAGCGCCAGCCCGTCGCGGTCGGGCAGGCCGAGGTCGATCAGGCAGGCGTCGGGGGCCATGCGGCGCAGGGCGGCCTCGAATTCGGTCGCGCGCCCGAAGCCGGCGGTGCGGAAGCCCGCCTCCTCCAGCGCGTCGGCCAGCAGGCGGCGGATGTCGGGCTCGTCGTCGAGGATCGCGATCAGCGGCGGGTCACTTGTCATCGGGCAGGCCTGCGAAAAGGGCATTGAGGGCGGCGGCGTCGAAGGGCTTGGTCAGCACGGGATGGCTCAGGCCCTGCCGTTCGGGATCGTCGGGGGGACGGGCGGTCATCAGGATCAGGGGCGGGCCCAGCGCGCCCAGGTCCGCGCCCGAGCCGTCGCCCAGCTGCAGGTCGGACAGGATCACCGACAGCCCCGGCAGGTCCGCCAGGGACCGCGCCTCGGACAGCGAGCCCGCCTCGATCACCTGGTGGCCCATGCCGGTCAGCATCTCGCGCAGCGTTTCGCGGATCAGGTCGTCGTCATCCACCAGCAGCACCAGCCGCCGCGCGACCCGCTGGAAGGGCAGGCGCAGCCGCACCCGCGCGCCGCCGCCCGGCGTGTTGTCCAGGCGCAGCGTGCCGCCCGCCAGCTTGGTCTGGTCGTAGACCATGGGCAGCCCGAGGCCCGAGCCCTGGGCGGCCTTGGTGGTGAAGAAGGGTTCGGTCGCCCGGCCCAGCGCCTCGGGCGAGAAGCCGGGCCCTGAATCGGTGACGGTCAGCTCCAGCCAGCGGCCGCGCACGCGGGCCGACAGGCGGATCGCGCCATGGGTGCTGCCCGAGCCGACGCCGGTGCCGGCAATCGCGTCCCGCGCGTTCAGGATCAGGTTCAGCAGCGAATCCTGCAAGGGCCCGGGGTCCAGCAGCACCGCGCCCCCGGGCAGGTCGCAGTCAAGCTCCAGCGCGATCCCCCGCCCCAGCGAGGGCCGCGCCATTGTCGCCAGCTGCTCCAGCAGCGCGGGCAGGTCCACCGGCTCGGGCGTCAGCCGCCGCGGGCCGGTGATCGTGGCGATGCGGTCCAGCAGCACCGCGCCGCGGCGGGCGGCGGCCAGGGTCCCCTGCACGTCGGCGGCGGCCTCGGGCGGCAGCGCCATCCGCGCAAGCCGGCCCTGAAGCCCCAGGATGATCGTCAGCAGGTTGCCGAAGTCATGCGCGAGGCCCGAGGACATCTGCGCGGCCAGTTCGCGGCGGGCGGCATGGGTCAGCGCCTCGCGGGTGTTCACCTCGGCGGTGACGTCGGTGGACAGCACATAGGCGCCCCGCCCTTCGCGGTCGGGGGTGAAGGCCACCCGGATGCGGCGGCCCGACTCGGCATGAGTGACCTCGATCACCTGCGGCCCCCCCGCCAGCGCGCGGGCCAGGGCAGGGCGGATGCGGTCAAAGGTTTCTCCCAGCACCTCGGCCGCGGTGCGGCCCACGATGTCGGCAGGGGCGCCGGGAAAGACCGTGCCAAGCTGCTGGTTGGAGAAGGTATAGCGGCCCTCGGCGTCCACATGGGCGATATGGGCGGGCACCATGGCCGTGACCTGCCGCGTCCGCGCCTCGGCCTCGGTCAGCACGCGCTTGGCTTCCTCAAGCGCGGCGTTGGTGGCGGCGAGCTGCCGGTTCGCGGCCGACAGCCGCTCGGCATGGCTGAGAAGCTGGCCGGACAGTTCCTCGGACCGTGCGCGCAGCAGCGATTCGGTGCGCTTGATCTCGGTGATGTCGGTATAAACCGCGATCCAGCCGCCCTGCGCCAGCGGCGCGCCTTCGACCGAGATGGTGCGGCCGCTGGCGCGCGTGCGTTCCAGGTAATGCGGCTGAAAGGTGCGGGCCTGCTCGACCCGCAGCCGCACGGCGTCCTCGGGATCGTCCTGATGGCCGTATTCGCCGCGCGCGACCAGATAGGCGATGGTGTCCTGGAAGCTCGCGCCCGGCTGGACCAGGCGGTCGGGCAGGTCGAACATCCGCTGGTACTGCTGGTTCGACAGCGCCAGCCGCAGGTCGGCGTCGAAGATGGAAATCGCCTGCTGAATCAGGTTCAGCCCGGATCGGGTCAGTTCGTCGTGGCTGTCCAGGGGCGTCATCTGCCTATCGCTAGCACCGCAGGGTCCGTCGCGGAAGCCGGTAACAATTCGTTAGGATCGGGCAAAACTCGGGCAAGATTCGGCGGCCAGACAGATTGTCGCGGGCAGAGGGGGAGCTTTGCCTGCAACGGCCGGGTGCCGTAAAAGGGAGTGAGGATGAAAGCAGTCGCTGCGCCCGACGCGGGCCTGCGGTCGATCCCTGCGCTGCTGGCGCGGAACGCCGCAACGCTGGGCAACCGGCCCGCCTATCGGGAAAAGGAATTCGGCATCTGGCAATGCTGGACCTGGTCGCAGGCGCAGGAGGAGATCCGCGCCCTTGCGATGGGCTTCCTGGCGCTGGGTCTGAACCGCGGCGATCACGTCGCCATCATCGGCCGCAACCGCCCCGCGCATTACTGGTCCATGGTCGCCGCCCAGATGTGCGGCGCGGTTCCCGTGCCGCTCTACCAGGACGCGGTGGCCTCCGAGATGGCCTATGTGCTGGGCCATTCCGGCGCCCGCTTCGTCGTCTGCGGCGACCAGGAGCAGGTGGACAAGGTGATCGAGGCCGAGGGCGAGGCCCACACGGTCGAGCAGATCATCTACACCGACAAGCGCGGGATGCGGAAATACGACCATTCCCGCATGAACTGGCTGCGCGACGTGCAGGCCGAGGGCCGCGTCGCCCACCAGCGGTTCGAGGCGGAACTGGACGCCCGCATCGCGGAACTGGACTACGACAGCACCTGCGTGATGCTGTACACCTCGGGCACCACCGGCAAGCCCAAGGGCGTGGTGCTGTCCAGCCGCAACGTCATCGAGACGGCGCGCAATTCCTCGGAATTCGACAAGCTGAAGCCGACCGAGGAGGTGCTGGCCTATCTGCCGATGGCCTGGGTCGGGGACTTCATCTTCTCGGTGGGCCAGGCCTACTGGACCGGCTTCTGCGTGAACTGCCCCGAGGGGGCGCACACCATGATGACCGACCTGCGCGAGATCGGGCCCACCTACTTCTTCGCGCCCCCCCGCGTCTTCGAGGGCCAGCTGACCAACGTCATGATCCGCATGGAGGACGCGGGCCGGGTCAAGAAGTGGCTTTTCGACCACTACATGCGGCTGGCGCGCCGCGTGGGCACCGCCCTGACCGACGGCCGGCCCGTGGGCGCCGTCGACCGGCTGCGCTATGGCCTGGGGAACCTGCTGGTCTTCGGCCCTCTGAAGAACACGCTGGGCTATTCGCGCATCCGCGTAGGCTATACCGCGGGCGAGGCCATCGGGCCGGAAATCTTCGACTTCTACCGCTCGCTGGGCATCAACCTCAAGCAGCTCTACGGCCAGACCGAGGCCACGGTGTTCATCACCCAGCAGCCGGACGGGCAGGTGCGCGCCGATACGGTCGGGGTGGCTTCGCCCGGCGTGGAACTGAAGATCGCCGAGAACGGCGAGGTCTTCTACCGCTCGCCCGGCACCTTCGTCGAATACTACAAGAACCCCGAATCCACCGCCTCGACCAAGGACCGCGAGGGCTGGGTGGCCACGGGCGACGCGGGCTTCTTCGAGCCCGGCTCGGGCCACCTGCGGATCATCGACCGCGCCAAGGACGTGGGCCGCATGGCCGACGGGTCGCTGTTCGCGCCCAAGTACGTGGAAAACAAGCTCAAGTTCTACCCGAACATCCTGGAAGCCGTGGTGCTGGGGAACGGGCGCGATTACTGCACCGCCTTCATCAACATCGACCTGACGGCGGTGGGCAACTGGGCGGAACGCAACAACATCGCCTATGCCTCCTACCAGGAACTCGCCGGCCACCCGCAGGTCTACGAGACGATCCGCAGGCACGTCGAGGAAGTGAACGCCTCGGTCGCGCAGGACCCGATGCTGTCGGGCTGCCAGATCCACCGCTTCCTGATCCTGCACAAGGAACTGGACGCCGACGACGGCGAGATGACCCGCACCCGCAAGGTCAAGCGCGGCGTGATCGCCGAGAAATACGCCGACCTGATCGCCGCTTTGTATGACGGGCGCACCTCGGTCTATACCGAAACCGAGGTCACCTACGAGGACGGCCGCAAGGGCCGGCTCAAGGCCACGCTGCGGATCGAGGACGTCCGCACCACCCCCACGTCCGCGCAGAGGATGGCCGCCGAATGAGCCCGACCTCCCCGACGATCCTGTCCGAACTCGCGCCGCCCCCCGCCGCGCCCGCGCCCGGCACCGATGGCTACATCACCGCCGACGGCCGCAAGATCGGCGGCGTGCTGATGGACCTGCGCCACATCACCCTGCGCTTCGGCGGCGTGACGGCGATCAAGGACATCTCCTTCGACATCCGCGAGGGCGAGATCCGCGCCATCATCGGCCCGAACGGCGCGGGCAAGTCCTCGATGATGAACGTCATGTCGGGCTTCTACGTCCCGCAGGAAGGCGAGGTCTGGTTCCGGGGCGCAAAACGCCCGCCCATGCGGCCCTACCAGGTGGCCCGCCAGGGCTTGGCGCGGACCTTCCAGAACATCGCGCTGTTCGACGGGATGTCGGTTCTGGACAACATCATGACCGGGCGGCTGACGATGATGAAGTCGTCGCTGCTGGAGCAGGCGCTGTGGTGGGGCCGGGCCGAGGCCGAGGAAACCCGCCACCGCGAGCAGGTCGAGAAGATCATCGACTTCCTCGAGATCCAGAATATCCGCAAGACCCCGGTCGGGCGGCTGCCCTATGGCCTCAAGAAGCGGGTGGAACTCGCCCGCGCGCTGGCGGCGGAACCGAAGCTGCTGATGCTGGACGAGCCGATGGCCGGCATGAACGTCGAGGAGAAGGAGGACATGTCCCGCTTCATCCTCGACGTGAACGACGAGTTCGGCACCACCATCGCCCTGATCGAGCATGACATGGGCGTGGTCATGGACCTTTCCGACCGGGTGGTCGTGATGGACTACGGCCGCAAGATCGGGGACGGCACCCCCGACGAGGTGCGCAACAACCAGGAAGTCATCGATGCCTACCTGGGGGTCGCCCATGACTGACCAAGGCCCGCACAAGCCCTGCACGGCCGATGCACAGGTCATGCACATCCCGTGCAGACGCAACCGAGGGACCCGCTGATGGACCAGCTTCTCTACGCCTCCGAGGTCCTGGTGAACGGCCTCATGACCGGGGTCATGTATTCGCTGGTCGCCCTGGGCTTCGTCCTGATCTTCAAAGCCTCGGGCGTCTTCAACTACGCGCAGGGGGTGCTCGCGCTCTTTGCCGCGCTGACGCTGGTCGGCATCCAGCAGGGGCAGGTGCCCTTCGCCCACCTGATCAACGCGATCACCGGCAGCCACATCTCCTCCTTCGGCTGGACCGTGCCCTCGCTGCTGGCGATCCTGCTAACGGCGCTGGTGATGGTGGGCCTTGCCATCCTGATCGAGACGCTGGTGCTCAAGCACCTCGTCGGGCAGGAGCCGATCATCATGTTCATGGCGACGATCGGGCTGGCCTATTTCCTGGAAGGCCTGGGCGACATCATGTGGGGCGCCGACGTCAAGACGCTGGACGTGGGACTGCCGCAGGGGATCTCGGAAACGGCCGAGGCCTGGACGGCGGCGCTGACCGGCTACGGCTTCTTCATCGACCGGCTGGACATCTGGGCCACGGTCATCGCGGCGCTGCTGGTCGCGGCGCTGGTCGCCTTCAGCCAGTACACCAAGCAGGGCCGCGCCATGCGGGCGGTCGCCGACGACCACCAGGCGGCGCTGTCGGTCGGCATCTCGCTGCGCTTCATCTGGGTCATGGTCTGGTCCATCGCGGGCTTCGTGGCGCTGGTCGCGGGGATCATGTGGGGCACCAAGTCGGGCGTGCAGTTCTCGCTGTCGCTGATCGCCCTCAAGGCCCTGCCGGTGCTGATGCTGGGCGGCTTCACCTCGATCCCGGGCGCCATCGTCGGCGGCCTCATCATCGGGGTGGGCGAGAAGCTGTTCGAGTTCTATGTCGGCCCGCTGGTCGGCGGCGCGACCGAGGCTTGGTTCGCCTATGTCCTCGCCCTGATCTTCCTGGTCTTCCGGCCGCAGGGCCTGTTCGGCGAACGGATCATCGAGCGTGTGTGACGCCGCGCCTTCTTCATCTTCTTTGTGGAAATATCCTCCGGGGGTCCGGGGGTGGAAAACCCCCGGTGCGACCGTGACGAAAGGACCGACCGATGCTTTATCGTGAAGCCGGCGACTTCAAGACCAGCTACCGGGACGACAGCCAGACCTTTCCGCTGAAGCTCGACCGGATGGGCTACTGGGTGACGCTGGCGGTGGCCTTCGGGGTGATCCCCTTTGTCATCACCGACTACTGGGCCAATGCCGTGCTGGTGCCCTTCCTCATCTACGCCATCGCCGCGCTGGGGCTGAACATCCTGGTGGGCTATGGCGGGCAGGTGAGCCTCGGGACCGGAGGCTTCATGGCGGTGGGCGCCTATGCGACCTACAAGCTTTCGACCGCCTTCCCGGAAATTTCGCTGCTGATCCACATCCTGCTTGCGGGCGGGATCACGGCGGCGGTCGGCGTGTTCTTCGGCCTGCCGTCGCTTCGCATCAAGGGCTTCTACCTTGCCGTTGCGACGCTGGCCGCGCAGTTCTTCCTTGTCTGGCTCTTCAACAAGGTGCCGTGGTTCTACAACTACTCGGCTTCGGGGCAGATCACCGCGCCTGAACGCACCTTCATGGGCTATGTCATCAGCGGCCCGGCGACCTCGGCCTCGGCGAAATACCTCGTCTGCCTCGTCTTCGCGGTCGGGCTGGCCTGGGTGGCGCGGAACCTCACGCGCGGCACGGCGGGGCGCAAGTGGATGGCGATCCGCGACATGGACATCGCGGCCGAGATCATCGGGGTGAACCCGCTGACCGCCAAGATGAGCGCCTTCGCCGTCTCGTCCTTCTTCATCGGCGTCGCGGGCGCGCTCCTGTTCTCGATCTACCTCGGCGCGGCGGAAGCCAGCGAGACCTTCGGGATCAACAAGTCCTTCCTTGTCCTGTTCATGGTCATCATCGGCGGCCTCGGGTCCATCTTCGGCAGCTTCGCGGGGGCGGCCTTCCTGGTCGTGCTGCCGGTCTTCCTCAAGAACGTGCTGGTGGGCGCGCTCGGCTGGCCCACGGACCTGGCGGCCCATCTCGAACTGATGATCGTGGGCGCGCTGATCGTCTTCTTCCTGATCGTCGAGCCGCACGGGCTGGCCCAGCTCTGGCGGCTGACCAAGGAAAAGCTGCGGCTCTGGCCGTTCCCGCACTAAGCAGACCCGGGCCGAACCCGGCGCAACCAAGAAATCTTCTGGGAGGAACCTGATGAAACTTCGCTTTGCCGCCGCCGTCGCCGCCGCCATGCTGGCCGCCGCGCCCGCCTTGGCCGACCTGACCGTGCCGAACCTCAGCTACCGGACCGGCCCCTATGGCGCGAACGGCAACCAGTATGCCGACGGCTTCAACGACTACTTCACCCTGCTGAACGAGCGTGACGGCGGCATCGGCGGGCAGAAGGTCCTGACGCCGGAATGCGAAACCGCCTACAACACCGAGAAGGGGGTCGAGTGCTACGAGTCGACCAAGGGCTCGGGCGCGCTGGTCTACAACCCCTTCTCGACCGGCATCACCTATCAGCTGATCCCCAAGGTGTCGGCCGACGGAATCCCGATGCTGACGCCGGGCTACGGGCGCACCTCGGCCAAGGACGGCAGCGTGTTCCAGTGGGTGTTCAACCCGCCCGCGAACTACTGGGACGGCGCCTCGGTCATCGTCAAGCACCTGCTGGACGTGAACAACGGCGACCTGAAGGGCAAGACCATCGCGCTGGTTTATCACAACTCGGCCTTCGGCAAGGAGCCGATCCGCACGCTGGAGGAGCTGTCGAAGAAGCACGGCTTCACCCTGACCCAGATCCCCGTCGATCCCCCGGGGCAGGAACAGAAGTCCCAGTGGCTGCAGATCCGCCGCGAAAAGCCCGACCACGTGATCCTGTACGGCTGGGGCGTCATGAACCAGGCCGCCATCCAGGAGGCCGCCAACGTCCGCTATCCGATGGAGAACCTGATCGGCATCTGGTGGGCCGGCGGCGAGGTGGACGTCGAGCCTGCGGGCGCGGCCGCCAACGGCTACAAGTCGGTGACCTTCAACGGCGTCGGGATGGACTATCCCTTCTATGACGAGCTGAAGACCCATGTGCTGGATACCGGCAAGGCCTCGGGCGGCGGCGCGCATGTCGGCAAGGCGATGTATTCGCGCGGCATGTATGCGGCCCTCGTGATCGCGGAAGGCATCAAGAAGGCGCAGGAGCTGGCCGGCACCGCCGAGATCACCCCCGCCCAGATGCGCGACGGGCTGGAAGCGCTGGAGATCACCGAGGCGCGGATGGCGGAACTGGGCCTGCCCGGCTTCGGCCAGCCGATCCAGCTGAGCTGCCAGAACCACGGCGGCACCGGCATGGGCATGATCCAGCAGTGGGACGCTTCGGCCAAGCAGTGGAAGCTGATCACCGACTTCATCCAGCCGGACGAGGAAGTGCTGGCCCCGCTGATCCAGGCCGACGCCCAGGCCTTTGCCGCGGAAAACGCCATCCAGCCGCGCTGCAACTGACGCCATCGCCCCGGCGGTCCGCCGCCGGGGCATCCCCCTTGAGGAGCCCGAGATGCTGGACGCTGCTGCCACCGCCCCCACGACGACCGCCCGCGCGGGCGAGACGCTGCTCGAGGTCAACAACATCGAGGTCATCTACAACCACGTCATCCTTGTGCTGAAGGGCGTCAGCCTGTCGGTCCCCAAGGGCTCGATCACGGCGCTGCTGGGCGGCAACGGCGCGGGCAAGACCACGACGCTGAAGGCGGTGTCGAACCTGCTGAAATCCGAGCGGGGCGAGGTCACCAAGGGCGCGATCACCTATCGCGGCGAGAACGTCACCGACCTGGACCCTGCCGCGCTGGTCAAGAAGGGCGTCATCCAGGTGATGGAGGGCCGCCACTGCTTCGAGCACCTGACGGTCGAGGAAAACCTGCTGACCGGCGCCTATACCCGCACGGACGGCGCGGCGGCGGTCCGGCGCGACCTGGAGATGGTCTACGAATATTTCCCCCGCCTGAAGGAGCGGCGGAAGTCCCAGGCCGGCTATACCTCGGGCGGAGAACAGCAGATGTGCGCCATGGGCCGCGCGCTGATGAGCCGCCCCGAGACGATCCTGCTGGACGAGCCGTCCATGGGCCTTGCCCCGCAGCTGGTCGAGCAGATCTTCCAGATCGTGAAGAAGGTGAACGAGGGCGAGGGCGTGACCTTCCTGCTGGCCGAGCAGAACACCAACGTGGCCCTGCGCTATGCCCATTACGGCTATATCCTGGAAAGCGGCCGGGTGGTGATGGACGGCGAGGCCGCCGCCCTGCGCGAGAACCCCGACGTCAAGGAATTCTACCTCGGCATGGCCGAGGAGGGGCGCAAGTCCTTCCGCGACGTGCGCTCCTATCGCCGCCGCAAGCGCTGGCTGGCCTGAGGGACGGGCTGATGGACGACCACAGCGACGACTGGATCGACGCCGCGCGCCTCGACAGCCCCGGCACGGGCGGGCACCGGTCCTATGTCGGGCCGCCCGACCAGTATGACTTCATGGGCGCGACCCAGTTCCGGCTGCTGACCGGGCTGGGGCTGCGCGAGGACCACCACCTGCTGGACCTCGGCTGCGGCTCGCTGCGGGCGGGGCGGCTTCTGATGTTCTACCTGCGGCCCGGGCGCTATCACGGGATCGAGCCGAACGGCTGGCTGATCGACGACGCGCGCGCCCGCGAGATCGGCGCCGACGCCTTCGCGCTGCGCCGCCCGCGCTTCGACGGCAACGCCGCGATGCGGATGGATGTCTTCGGCCGCGGCTTCGACTTCATCGTGGCGCAGTCGGTGTTTTCCCACACGGGCGGCGAAATGCTGGACCGGGCGCTGGCCAATGCCGCGCCGGTGCTGAACCCGGGCGGGCAGTTCCTGTTCACCGTTCTGGACGAATCCACCCCGGCGTGGCCGGTCCTCGCACCCGGTGCCGGGGCCGAGGGCTGGATCTATCCCGATTGCGTGGGATTTGCGCGCGAGGACGTGCTGGCGCGCTGCGCCCGCGCGGGCCTGTCGGCGGAACCGCTGGACTGGTTCCACCCGCGCCAGCGCTGGTACCGCGCCGTGCCGCAGGGCACGCCCCTTCTGACGCCCGAGCAGCGCGCCCTGCTGGGAACGGGCGCGGTGCTGTTCGATCCCCGTTTTCCGACGGACAATCTGCCGAGGACACCCGCGTGAGCCATTACGACGACCTGGAAATCCGCAGCAGCGACGAGCGCGAGGCCGATCTGGCCGAGGCGCTGGCCCGCGCCGTCTCGAACGCGCAGACGGCGCCCGCGCTGGCGCGCGCCCTGCGCGACGTGGACCCGGCCCGGATCCGCAGCCGCGCCGACCTCGCGCGCCTGCCGGTGATCCGCAAGTCCGAGCTGTCCGAGGCGCAGAAGAAGCGGCCCCCCTTCGGCGGCTATGCCACGCGCCGCCCGCACGAGTTCAACCACGTGTTCCAGTCGCCCGGCCCGATCTACGAGCCGGGCCGGGTGGATGGCGACTGGTGGCGGCTCGGGCGCTTTGCCTTTGCGGCGGGGCTGGGCAGCAGCGACATCCTGCAGAACTGCTTCGGCTATCACCTGACCCCCGCCGGGATGATGTTCGAAAGCGCGGCCCGGGCGGTCGGCGCGGCGGTCCTGCCCGCGGGCACGGGCCAGACCGAACTGCAGGTCCGCGCCGCGGCCGACATCGGCACCACGGCCTATTCGGGGACGCCCGATTACCTGAAGGTGATCCTCGACAAGGCGGACGAGATGGGTGTGGCGCTTGGCTTCACCCGCGCGCTGGTGTCGGGGGGCGCGCTCTTCCCCTCGCTGCGGCAGGGCTATGCCGACCGGGGCATCGCCACGCTGCAATGCTATGCGACCGCCGATGTCGGCCTGATCGCCTATGAATCCGAGGCGATGGAGGGGATGATCGTGGACGAGGGCGTGATCGTCGAGATCGTCCGTCCGGGCACGGGCGACCCGGTGCCGGAGGGCGAGGTGGGCGAGGTGCTGGTGACCACGCTGAACCCCGATTATCCGCTGATCCGCTTCGCCACCGGCGACCTGTCGGCGGTGATGCCGGGGGAAAGCCCCTGCGGGCGCACCAACATGCGGATCAAGGGCTGGATGGGCCGCGCCGACCAGACCGCCAAGATCAAGGGCATGTTCGTCCGCCCCGAGCAGGTCGCGGCCCTGGTCGCCCGCCATCCCGACGTGTCACGCGCCCGTGTCATCGCCGACCGGCGGGATGAAATGGACGTGATGGTCGTGCAACTGGAAACCCTTGAACAGAACCCCGCGCTATACGAAGCGACGGTGCTGGATGCACTGAAGCTCAAGGGCCGGGTCGAGCTGGTTGCCCCTGGATCGCTGCCGAATGACGGCAAGGTGATCGAGGATCGGCGCAGCTACGGCTGAACACGGCCCCAGGAAGGGGAATGACATGGTCGGAAACGGGATGACGGGGCGGTTCGCCGCCCTTGTGGCGGCGGGTATCGTGCTGGGGGCGCCGCTGGGCGCGGTGGCGCAGCAGCCGCCGGTGGTGATGCCGGGCGGCGTGGTCCCAACGGCCGAGGACGAGGCGCTGTGGGGTTCGGCACAGGCCCTGGGCACGGCCGAGGCTTATCGCGACTACCTGACGCGCTTCCCCGCCGGCGCCCATGTGCCCGAGGCGCGGGCGCGGCTGGGCCAGCTTCTGGCCGGTTCGAGGCCCGTGGCGACGACCGCCCCCGCGGCGCCTGCCGCGACCCTTCCCGGCGCGCCGGCCCCCGTGGTGACGTCCCCCGTGGTCACGCCCCCAGCGGCGACGGCCCCCGGGATCACGGCTCCGCCGCCGCCCGCCCCCGTGACCTCGTCTCCGCTGACGCCCGCGACCGAGGTGCCGCCCGCGCAATCGCCCGCCCAGGCCGCCCGCGCCGAGGTGCAGGCCGCCGAGGGGTCCGGGACCGAGGCGACGCTGAACCTCAGCCTCGAGGACCGGCGCGCGATCCAGTCGCGGCTGTCGGTCCTGGGATATGACACGCGCGGCGTGGACGGGGTGTTCGGCTCGGGCACGCGCCGGGCGATCCGCGACTGGCAGACCGCGCAGGGCCAGGCCTCAACCGGCTACCTGACGGCGGCCCAGGCGGCGGAACTGCGCACGGGCACGCCCGCGCCCGCGACGCCTGCGCCCTCGGTCCCGGCCACGGGGGCGACGGCGGACACCGAGGCCGCGCTGGAACTGACGTCCACGCAGAAGCGCATCATCCAGTCGCGCCTGAACCTGCTTGGCCATGACACGCGGGGGATCGACGGCGCCTTCGGCTCGGGCACCCGGCGGGCGATCACCGCCTGGCAGCAGGCCAACAACCTGCCCGCGACCGGCTACCTGACCCGCGCCGACGCGGATGCGCTGATGAACGCGGGCACGACGCCCTCGGGCCGTCCCGTCAGCGACGAGGAAACGGCGGCGCGCGACGAACTTGCGCTGAACCTGACCCGCGAGGACCGGGTCGCCGTCCAGCAGGCGCTGGTGCAGGCGGGCCATGACACGCGCGGGGTGGACGGCACCTTCGGTTCGGGCACGCGGCGGGCGATCCGGGACTGGCAGACCGCGCAGGGCGATGCGGTGACGGGCTACCTGACGGCGGCGCAGGTCCGCACGCTGCGCGGGGGCACTTCGGCGCCCGCGGTGCCGGTGGTGACGCCCGGCCGCGGGGCCACGGCCGAGGACGAGGCGCGGCTGGATCTCGGTTCCATCGACCGGACCGAGGTGCAGTCGCGGCTGAGCGCCCTGGGCTATGACCCCAATGGCATCGACGGGCGCTTCGGCCCGGGGACGCGGCGGGCGATCTCGGCCTGGCAGGGCGACAACGGGCTGGCCGCCACGGGATACCTGAACGCCGACCAGCTGAGCACGCTACGCGCCCAGCGGCGGAACTGAACGGGGGGACGGGACGGGGCCGAAGGAAACCCGGGCCCCGTCCCGATCCTTGTGCCCTGGAACGCACCGGGGGAACCATCGTGACGACCATGCCGCTTCGCCTTGCCCTTGCCGCCTGCCTGCTTGCGCTTGCCGGGGGCGCGATGGCCGAGGACCGCGCGGTGGTGATCGCCAACCGCGATTATGACCGGTTGCCCGACGTGGCCGAAATCCACACGGAGGCCGCGGTCGCGGCCCTCCGGCGGCAGGGCTATCGCGTGACCGAAGGACGCGACCTGACCGCGGACGAAATCCGCGCCGCGCTGCGGGTGCTTCTGTCCGGCGATCCCGACCCCGGTGCGCGGATCGTCGTGCTGATGGGGCGCTTTGCGCGGTCCGGGGACGAAAGCTGGTTCCTGGGGCGCGAGGCGGGGCGCGAATCGCTTTCAACGGTGGGCGCAGTCGCCGTGCCGCTGTCGGCCGCGGCCGAGCTGATGGACGGCACCGGGGGGCCGGCGGTCCTGCTGCTGGGCACCGACGGGCGCGACTTCGACACGGGCGACGGGCTGCGGCCCAGCCTGGGCCGGTTCGCCCTGCCCGCCGGGGTGACGGCGATCATGGGATACACCGACGGCATCGGCCGCGCGGCCGAGGTGCTGGCGCGTCCCGGCGCGACGATCGGGCAGGCCCTGGCGCAGGGCGATTCGCTGCGGCTTCTGCCCGGAGGCGGGGGCTCGCGCCCGGTGGTGGTGGCCCCTGGGCCCGCGCCTGCCCAGCCGGGCGAAGCCGAGGCCTGGGCACGCGCCGTGGTCGTGGATGGGCCAGCGGGCTGGCGCGAGTATCTGGAGAAATATCCCCAGGGGGCGCATGCCGCCGAGGCCCGCAGGCGGCTGGAGGAGGCCCCCCGCCGGCTTGAGGACGTGGTGGAGCCCGGGGCCGAGGAGATGGCGGCCTGGACGCGGGCCAAGCGCACGAACTCGGCCGAGGGCTATGCCGAGTTCCTGGGCAAATGGCCGCAAAGCCTTTTCGCGGGCGCGGCGCGGGGGCGCATGGCCGAGTTGCAGGCCCCCGCCGCGCCCACCGGCAGCCCCGCGGCGGCCGAGGCGGCGCTGAACCTCGACCGGGCGCAGCGTGCGCAGATCCAGCGGCAGCTGAGGCTGCTGACCTATGACACCGACGGGATCGACGGCAGTTTCGGGCAGCTCACCCGGGCGGCCATCGCGCGGTTCCAGCGCAACGCGGGCGCCGAACCCACGGGCTACCTGACGGGCGCGCAGGTCGATCTGCTGTCGCGGCAGGCCGGCGAACGCGCGCGCCGGCTGGAAGCAGAGGCGCAGGCGCGGCAGGCAGCCGAGGCGGCGGCCGAGCGGCAGTCCTGGGAGCGAAACCGCAACCGGGGCGAGGCAGGCGCGCGCGACTACCTGGCCCGCTATCCGCAGGGGCTGTTTTCAGCACAAGCGCAGGCGGTGCTGGCCGAAGCGGCGCAAACGGACCGGGGCGAGGAGGCCGCCTGGGCCCGCGCGCGTGCCGCAGGCAGCGCCGCCGCCTGGCGCGAGTTCCTGGACAAGTATCCCCGCAGTCCGCGCGCCCCCGAGGCAAGGGCGGCAATCGAGGCGATGGACAGCCAGAGGGCGCGCGACCAGGCCGCCGAGGCGGAGCTGGACCTGGGCGCCCCCATCCGGCAAGCCGTCCAGATCCGGCTGAACGCCCTGGGGCTGGACGCCGGCGACCCCGACGGCAGCTTCGGTCCCCAGACGCGGGCGGCCCTGCGGCGCTATCAGGCGGCGCGCAACCTGCGGCCCTCGGGTTATCTGAACCAGGCGACCATGGTGCGGCTGCTGGCCGACACGCTGCTGGGGCAGGACTGAACGGAAAACGCCCGCAGCGCGGGGCTGCGGGCGTTCCGGTCGATCGGACCAGGCCGAAGGGCGATCAGCCCTGGCGCGCCTTGAAGCGGCGGTTGGTCTTGTTGATCACGTAGACGCGGCCTTTGCGGCGCACGATCTGGCAGTCCCGGTGACGCTCTTTCAGCGAACGCAGCGAGTTGCGAACCTTCATCGGTTTTCTCCCTCTTCGCGGCGCTCGCATCGCGCCTTGAAACTGAAATGCCCCCGGTGACATGCCGGGGGCGGCGAAAGAATGGTGGGCGGTACTGGGATCGAACCAGTGGCCACTACGATGTCAACGTAGTGCTCTACCGCTGAGCTAACCGCCCGTGCCAGGTGATCCTGTTCCTTGCGGAACGGAATCGCGTTGGTCCGCGTGTCTATAAGGCCAGTGATCCACAGCTGCAAGTGCCCTTTTTCAGGAACGGAGGCTCGGCTATACAGCCAGACGCAAGGACGATGAGAGGCCGCAGCCGATGATCCCGATGCCCGCCGCGACCGGCCCGAGTTTCGATGTCATGCGGCCGGCAGACTGGACGGGGGGCGTGATCTTCGCCTCGCCCCATTCCGGCCGCGACTATCCCGGCTGGTTCCTGGCCGAATCGATGCTGGACCCGCATGTGCTGCGTTCGTCCGAGGATGCCTTCGTGGACCGGCTGATCGCGCCCGCCGTGGCGGCTGGCGCCGTCACGCTGACGGCGCGGGTTCCGCGCTGCGTGGTGGACCTGAACCGGGGCGCGGACGAACTGGACCCGGCGGCGATCGAGGGCACGCCCTCGCGCCGTGCCGATCCGCGCATCCAGTCGGGCCTGGGGGTGATTCCCCGCGTGGTGGCGCAGGGTCGCGCGATCCGGCGCGGCAAGCTGAGCGGGGCGGAAGCCCAGCGGCGGATCGAGGCGCTGTGGCGGCCCTATCACGCGGCGCTCGAATCGCTGATGGCCGAGGCGGTGGCGCGCCACGGACGGGCGATCCTGATCGACGTCCATTCCATGCCGCGCGAGGCGCTGCTGCACCTTCAGGCGCCCCCGCCCGAGATCGTGCTGGGCGACCGCAACGGCGCCTCGGCCGACCCCGCCATCAGCGAGGCCGTGCACGGCGCGCTGGTCGAGGCGGGCTTCCGGGTGCGCCGCAACTCGCCCTTCGCGGGGGCCTATGTGGCGGCGACCTATGGCCGGCCGCTGCGGGGGCAGCATGTGGTGCAGGTGGAAATCGACCGCTCGCTTTACATGGACGAGGGGGCGGTCCGGCCCCATGCGGGCTTTGACGGGCTGGCCGCGCGGCTGGCCGGCGTGATCGCGCGGATCGCGCGGCTGCCGCTGGACGGCACCGGGCTGCCGCTGGCCGCCGAATGAAGGGGACCGATCCCGCGCTCGCGCCCGAGCGGATGCGGTGGAAGGGGGCGAAGCTGGTCCTGACCTGCGGGGACAGCCTGCTGGTCCTGCGCCGCGACGACATCCCCACGATCAACTGGCCCGGCTGCTGGGACCTGCCCGGCGGCGCGCGCGAGGGCGACGAATCGCCCCAGGCCTGCGCCCTGCGCGAACTGCTCGAGGAAACCGGCCTTCGGCTGGACCCGGCGCGGCTGGGGGCGGCCCATGCGCGCGAGCTGCCGCACAGACCGGGACACGCGGGCTGGTATTTTCACGCCGAGATCACGCCCGCCGAGGCCGCAAGCGCGGTCCTGGGCGATGAGGGGGCCGAGCTGCGGCTGATGCCGGTGGCCGAGTTCGTGGCGCACCCCGCGGCCGTTCCGCATTTCCCCGCCATCGTGGCCGAGATGCTGGAACTGCGGCGCTAAGGGTTTCAGGGCGCGGGCCTTCCCGTCTCGGCATGGGCGAGCGCGCGGACCACGGGCTTCATCGCGTCGCCCTTGACCATCCAGGACGTGGCGAATGCGAAGGTGGCGATGGTTTCCAGCCAGAAGACCGGCCGCAGGGGCGTCAGCTGCGTCTTGACCGGCTCGGGCGACAAGAGGATCAGCCCGATCAGCGCAAGTGCGGCCAGGATGATCCAGCCGCAGGCGCGATAGATCCGGTTGCTGGCGGTCTTTTCCGGGTCGGGATGCGCACCCCGCACGAACAGCACCAGGCAGAACAGCGCAAGCGCCCCGAAGAACAGCGCCGCCCCCAGCCAATGCAGCGTGCTGGCCGCTGAAAAGCCCAGGACGCACTGGCTGAGCGTGCAGGCGACCGGCTGGCCCGGGGCGGTCGGGATCAGCGCCACGGCCAGCGCCCCCAGCGAGGCCGCGCGCCCGGCCATCAGGTCGCTCAGCCATTCGCCGGGCCGGGGGCGGTAGCCCTCGTAGCTCCACAGGAAGACGGCGATGGCCGACAGGATGCCGACGAAGACCTCGCGCATGGGGGAATAGTAATAGGCCGAGATGCTGGGCAGCAGGCCGTCGCCCCAGATCAGGCTGTAGGCCAGAAGCGCGGGCGGCAGGAAATAGCCCAGCAGGCCGATGGCCCGCCGCACCCGCAGGAAGGACAGGACGAGGTCGTTCTCGGCCCGCTCCACCCGCCCCCCCGGATCGCCGTCAAGCATCGTCCCCGCCGCTCCTTGCCCCAAGGGTTGCAGGCTATCACGATTCTCGCGTCAGCGGGCGATTTCCGACAGGATCGCCTGCGCCGCCGCGCGGGGGTCCGCCGCCTGCCAGACGGGGCGGCCGACGACGATGTGATCGGCGCCCGCAGCCAGAGCGGCGGCGGGAGTCTCGACCCGCTTCTGGTCGCCGAGCGCCGCGCCCGCGGGACGGACGCCGGGGGTCACGATCAGGCGCGAGCCGGGCAGGGCGCGGATCGCCTGCGCCTCGCGCGGGCTGGCGATCACGCCGTCGGCCCCGGCCTCATAGGCGCGGGCGGCGCGTTCCACGGTCAGGTCGTGCAGGTCGCCCGCCTGCATCATCCCGGCGTCGAGGTCGGCGCGGTCCAGCGAGGTCAGGATCGTCACGGCCAGGATCTTCAGGTCCGAGCCCGCCGCGCCTTCCTTGGCCGCGCGCACCACATGGGGGTCGCCGTGGACGGTCAGGAAGTCGAGGTCGAACTGCGCGAGGCCGCGCACCGCGGCTTCCACCGTGGCGCCGATGTCGTAAAGCTTCATGTCCAGAAAGATGCGCTTGCCCTGTTCCTGCTTGAGCTCGTTGGCCAGCGCCAGCCCGCCCCCGGTCAGCATCCCCAGCCCGATCTTGTAGAAGGACACGGCGTCGCCCAGCGTCTTCGCCAGTTCGAGCCCGGCCAGCGCGTTGGGCACGTCCAGCGCCACGATCAGTCGGTCGTCCATGCGGCACCCCCTTGAAGCGGATGGCTTATCCCACGGAACCGCGTTTCTTGAAAGCCCGTTCGGTCCTGCCCATCTGATGGTCAAAGACCCGCGAGGGGCCGTGCCATGACGGGCGGCGCAAGGCGGGGGCTGAAAGGGAGATTTGCCGATGGACATGGAAAAGTTCACCGAGCGGTCGCGCGGGTTCCTGCAGGCCGCGCAGACGATCGCGATCCGCGAGGGCAACCAGCGCGTGGTGCCCGAGCATCTGCTGAAGGCGCTGATGGACGATGATCAGGGGCTGGCCGCCAACCTGATCGCCCGCTCGGGCGGGGACGCCCAGGCGGTGCGCCGGGCGGTCGACGAAACGGTGGCCAGGCTGCCCAAGGTTTCGGGCGGGGACGGGCAGGTGTATGTCGACACCAGCCTCGTACGGGTGATGGACGAGGCGCAGAAGATCGCCAAGCAGGCCGGCGACAGCTTCGTGCCGGTCGAGCGGGTGCTGATGGCGCTGGCAATGGTGAACACGCGGGCCAAGGACGCGCTGGATGCGGGCAAGGTTTCCGCGCAATCGCTGAACGCCGCGATCAACGAGATCCGCAAGGGGCGGACGGCTGATTCCGCAAGCGCCGAGGACACCTTCGAGGCGTTGTCGAAATATGCGCGCGACCTGACGGAAGCCGCGCGCGAGGGCAAGATCGACCCCATCATCGGCCGCGACGAGGAGATCCGCCGCGCCATGCAGGTCCTGTCCCGCCGGACCAAGAACAACCCCGTGCTGATCGGCGAGCCGGGCGTCGGCAAGACGGCCATCGCCGAGGGCCTCGCGCTGCGCATCGTCAACGGCGACGTGCCCGAAAGCCTCAGCAACAAGAAGCTGATGGCGCTGGACATGGGCGCGCTGATCGCCGGCGCGAAGTACCGCGGCGAGTTCGAGGAGCGGCTGAAGGCCATCCTGAAGGAGATCGAGGCCGCCGCAGGCGAGATCATCCTGTTCATCGACGAGCTGCACGTGCTGGTCGGCGCGGGCAAGACCGATGGCGCGATGGATGCCGCGAACCTGATCAAGCCGGCGCTGGCGCGGGGCGAGCTGCACTGCGTGGGCGCGACGACGCTGGACGAGTACCGCAAGTATATCGAGAAGGACGCGGCGCTGGCCCGGCGCTTCCAGCCGGTGTTCATCTCGGAGCCCACGGTCGAGGACACGATCTCGATCCTGCGCGGCATCAAGGAGAAGTACGAGCTTCACCACGGCGTCCGCATTTCCGACGCCGCGCTGGTTGCCGCCGCGACCCTGAGCCACCGCTACATCACCGACCGCTTCCTGCCGGACAAGGCCATCGACCTTGTCGACGAGGCCGCATCCCGCCTGCGGATGGAGGTGGATTCGAAGCCCGAGGAACTGGATCAGCTCGACCGGCAGATCCTGCAGATGCAGATCGAGGCCGAGGCGCTGAAGAAGGAAGACGACGCGGCCAGCCGCGACCGGCTGGAACGGCTGGAAAAGCACCTGTCCGACCTGCAGCAGCAGTCGGCGGAGCTGACGGCCCGCTGGCAGGCCGAGCGCGACAAGCTGGAAGGCTCGCGCAACATCAAGGAGCAGCTGGACCGCGCCCGCGCCGAGCTGGAGCAGGCCAAGCGCGAAGGCAACCTCGCCCGTGCGGGGGAACTGAGCTACGGCATCATCCCGGGGCTGGAACGCAAGCTGGCCGAAACCGAGGGCCATGACGACGGTCCGCTGGTCGAGGAAGCGGTACGCCCCGAGCAGATCGCCGAGGTGGTGGAACGCTGGACCGGCATCCCGACCAGCAAGATGCTGGAAGGCGAGCGCGACAAGCTGCTGAAGATGGAGGAGGTGCTGGGCAAGCGCGTCATCGGCCAGTCCGAGGCCGTGACGGCTGTCGCGAACGCCGTCCGCCGCGCGCGCGCCGGGCTGAACGACCCCAAGCGTCCGCTGGGCAGCTTCCTGTTCCTGGGCCCGACCGGCGTCGGCAAGACCGAGCTGACCAAGGCCATCGCCGAATACCTGTTCGACGATGACTCGGCCATGGTCCGCATCGACATGAGCGAGTTCATGGAAAAGCACTCGGTCAGCCGGCTGATCGGCGCCCCGCCCGGCTATGTCGGCTATGACGAGGGCGGCGTGCTGACCGAGGCCGTGCGCCGTCGTCCCTACCAGGTGATCCTGTTCGACGAGGTGGAAAAGGCGCATCCCGATGTCTTCAACGTGCTGCTGCAGGTGCTGGACGACGGCCAGCTGACCGACGGGCAGGGGCGCACCGTGGACTTCAAGAACACGCTGATCATCCTGACCTCGAACCTGGGCGCGCAGGCGCTGAGCCAGCTTCCCGAGGGCTCGGATTCCTCGGCGGCGCGGTCCGAGGTGATGGCCGCGGTCCGGGCGCATTTCCGGCCCGAGTTCCTGAACCGCCTGGACGAGATCATCATCTTCCACCGGCTCAGCCGCGCCAACATGGACGGGATCGTCGCCATCCAGCTCCGCGGGCTGGAAAAGCGGCTGGCGGATCGCAAGATCACGCTGGTCCTGGATGATGCCGCCCGCCAGTGGCTGGCCGACGAGGGCTATGACCCGGTCTTCGGCGCCCGGCCGCTGAAGCGGGTGATCCAGCGGTCCCTGCAGAACCCGCTGGCCGAGATGCTGCTGTCGGGCGAGGTGACGGACGGCCAGACCGTCACCGTCACTGCCGGGCCCGAGGGTCTGGTGGTGGGCAACCGCCTCAGCACGGGCGCGCGTTCCCCCGGCGACCGCCCGGCCGACGTCGTGCTGCAATGACGGGGCGGCCCCGGCCTTCGCGGGCCGGGGCCTTTCCCTTGCCGGGATCGTGATGGCGCGGGCAGGATCGTTGCAGGTCCTGTCCGCGTTTTTCGCGGTGCCACCCGAGGGGAACCACCATGAAGCTGTCCTGGTCCGACGTGACGCCCGAAGCGCTGTTCCTGAACCGGCGGTCCTTCATCGCAAGTCTCGGTGTCGCGGCGGCTGCCCCCGCGCTGGCGGCGGTCGAGAAGCCCAACAGCTTCGAGCAGATCACCAACTACAACAACTTCTACGAATTCGGCTTCAGCAAGACCGACCCGGCCGACAACGCGGGCCAACTGACCACCGACCCCTGGGCGGTCGAGATCGGCGGGCTGGTGGATCGGCCCGGCAGCTATTCGGTGGCCGACCTTGCCCCTGCGAACGCGGTCGAGGAACGCATCTATCGCCTGCGCTGCGTCGAGGCCTGGAGCATGGTGATCCCATGGCTGGGCGTGCCGTTGGCGGGCGTGCTGGAAAAGGCGGGCGTGCAGCCGGGGGCCAAGTTCGTGGCGTTTGAGACGCTTTATCGTCCCGAGGAGATGCCCGAGCAGCGCCGCCGCAGCATGGATTGGCCCTACCGCGAGGGGCTGCGACTGGACGAGGCGATGCATCCGCTGACCATCCTGGCCACCGGGCTTTACGGCAAGCCGATGCCCAATCAGAACGGCGCCCCGATCCGGCTGGTCGTGCCGTGGAAATACGGTTTCAAGTCGATCAAGAGCATCGTGAAGATCACCCTGACCGACCGCCAGCCCGTCACGACCTGGCAGGCGATGCAGCCGCGCGAGTACGGCTTCTACGCCAATGTGAACCCGCAGGTGGACCACCCCCGCTGGAGCCAGGCGACCGAGCGGCGCATCGGCGCGGGCCTGCTGGGCGGCCGGCAGGAAACGCTGATGTTCAACGGCTACGGCGACCAGGTTGCGCAGCTTTATGCGGGCATGGACCTGGCGCGGGACTACTGATGGACCGCATCCGCCGCCTGCCGACGGGCGTCGTCTGGGCGCTGGGCGCCCTGCCGCTGGCCCTGCTGGTCTGGGACACGCTGGCGGGGAAGCTGGGCGTCGATCCGGTGCGCGACATCGAGCATCGGCTGGGCCGCACGGCGGTCTATTTCCTTCTCGCCTCGCTTTGCATCACGCCGATCCTGCGGATGGGCCGGGTGAACCTGGTCAAGTTCCGCCGCCCTCTGGGCCTGCTGGCCGCCTCCTATGCAGGGCTTCATCTGCTGGCCTGGGCGATTCTCGACATGGGTCTGCTGTGGCCGCAGATGCTGAAGGACATTGCGAAGCGGCCCTATCTGACGATCGGGATGGCGGTGTTCGTGATTCTGCTGCTGCTGGCGGCGACCAGCTCGAACAAGGCCATCCGGCGGTTGGGGCCCCTGAGGTGGAGAGCGATTCACCGCTGGGTCTATCTGGCCGCGCCGCTCGCCGTCTTTCACTGGCTGCTCGCCTACAAGGTCTGGCCCGGAAAGCCCCTTGCGATTCTGGGCTTGGTGGCGATCCTGCTGGCCCTGCGGCTGCCCTGGCTGCGGGACGGGCACCAAAAGGTTAAGAAGACGGTAATAAAATCAGGTGGATGAAAGTTTTTTGACGGTCTGCTGAAACTTTTCCGAAAAATCCGCTTGCCCTGTCTGATTGTTCCCCCTAGATACCGCTTCACCGAACGGCGGGGACGCTGGGAGGGACGGGGAAGCCGGGAGGCGGAACCGGGGGGTCCTGGGTGGCGCCGCGGAAGATTGTCGAGAAGGTTCTTGACGGTGGGCTGCGGGATCGCTAGATAGGGTTCCTGCCTCGGCGACGGGGCGACTGGAAATTCGGGACGGACTGGCTGTTGGCGCCAAGTAGGATTGGCGACTGCGGTCTGTTTTG
>NZ_NSJZ01000108.1 GCF_002287065.1 Paracoccus salipaludis | reverse complement strand
CTTAATCTTATTGAATCGTATATATTGCAAACGCAAAACTTAGGGTACGCTAATGCAAGACTTCGATGACCTAGATTCCTACTTGGCTGCTTCCTCCGGCGATGAGGATCTTGCGTTCCTGCCCGTGCCCCTCGTGGCCGACTACCTCGGCATCAGCTCGCCAGCCGTCACCGCACGGCTCAAGAGCGGCTCCCTCGAAGAGGTCCGTATTGGCAAGCAGCGGTTCGTCTCGCGCCGGAGCCTCGTGGCCCTGCGGACTGCGGACCAAGACATGATCCAGCGCACGGAGGCCTTCCTCCTGGACCTCGCCGCTAAGGGGGAGGCCCGCGTGTTCTACGACCCGGTCATGTCGAACGCAGGCCTGCGATGGCAGGTGCCGGCGCACCGCGACAAGATCGGCTGGGTTCTAGGTGCGGTCTCGGAGCGCAGCTTCGAAAACCACGGCGTGCTCCTCTCGGTCCTCGTCCACAAGAAGACCCCGGGCGATACGCTCCCGAGCGGCGGCTTCTTCAACCTTGCGGGGCATCTCGGCTTCGACGTGGAGGACCGGCACGCCTTCGTCGCCCGCGAGACTCGCAAGGTCTTGAGGAAAT
>NZ_NSJZ01000107.1 GCF_002287065.1 Paracoccus salipaludis | reverse complement strand
CCCCCGGCGGCGCAGGGCGCGATCGGTCAGATCCGCTAGCGGGTTCGGGTTGTGGTGCTGGCGCGGCGTAGCCGCGCCGACCAGCACGGCGATCGATTGCACCGGGGCGCCATTGCGCCGCTGTGCTGCCTGGGTGGCCTTGGCAAGCTCGATTTCCTCTTGCGACACGCCCGACCGGCGCAGCTCGTGGATGGTCGCTTTAGGCATCGTGCGCTCCGACAGTTGACTACCAGTCAACTACAGTTGACCACCAATCAACTGTCAATCTCTTTCAGGTCCAGCGTGGCAAGGCTGAAACCACAAAAACGCTCCAGCGTATCCATGTATCCTAAGAACATAAGAAGCGCGGTCCCTTTCCCTTCTGCCCTGCCGGTCCGGTGGCACGGCCGCAGGCAGGGGAACAGGAAGGATCAAGGTGACCCCGCTATCCGATAAGATGCCCTGGGGCCGGTTTGCGGTGCTTGTGGGCTCGCCTCAAGGGGCGAGTGGGGGTTCGATCACAGGAGCCGGCACGCCCGCTCTGGATGGCGTGTAAACATTCGACAGTTCCTGCCACTTCCTCTCCTTCTTTTTCTCGCTTCGACGAAGCTCCCT
>NZ_NSJZ01000106.1 GCF_002287065.1 Paracoccus salipaludis | reverse complement strand
GTTCCAAGTCGAACGCCCGTGACAGCTCCGCTGGATCAATCGAGTAGCTGCCGTCCTCGTGACGGGCTGCGCTGAGCTTCCCGGTTTTTATGGCTCTGTTGATGGTAGACTTGCTCTTGCCCGTCAGCTTCGCGGCTTGGGAAAGGGAGAGTTCCGGCATGGTTCCGCACCGCGTCATTTGAGGTTCCGTTTAGAACGCTTTGTTCATGAACGGAGAAGGCAGTACGGGCAAGGTCGGTGTCGCGCCTGGGAACGGTGAGGTTGCCAGCCTTGAAGGTGCGGCCGACGCGATCCGACCAGTCCTCGCGCTCGACCTGGCTGAGATTGTGCCACCACGCTAACGCCGGTTCCGCTTGGGGTTCTTCGGCGATGAGGGGCGGGGCGTCTTCGGTGTCCTGCTGGCGACGACGTGCAGCGCTGTGGCGAGCGTTCTCGCTGGCAGTCTCGGCAGCGTCGTGCGGGTCTTTCCAGCGCCAGCGGAAGGTAACGGCATGAACCGACCTGCCCTGTTTCTCGGGGGTCATGCTTACCTCGACCGTGCCATAGTCGTTCACCGCTGTTAGGGCTGGGTCCAGAACCCAGCGTCGGAACTGCC
>NZ_NSJZ01000105.1 GCF_002287065.1 Paracoccus salipaludis | reverse complement strand
AGCGGCTACCAATCTCCCACTTCACACTGTACTTCACACCGCGAATCGGGTTTCCTGACCTCAGGAGGGGACAAAATGAACAATTCTGTAGATGATCCGCTATTTGGAATCATCCCAGAAAGGATGACGCTCGCTAATGCACCAATTGCGTACGTCATAGCTCAAGTTCAATTCCCCTCTATTATGCGCATCAGGGATGACAGCTATATAGTAGAGTTTCAGGACCGCATTCGAAAAGTCTATCCTTTTGTAGAAAGGATAGAAGCAGTGCCTCTACCTATACCGGGCAGTGCACCGGAGATTAGTGGCACTGAGGTCCATTGGAACTTTAGTAGTGTTGATAAAAAGTGGCGCGTTGTTCTCGCAGCAAATGCAATTACGCTAGAGACTAAAGATTACAATGGGCACATCGACTTTATTAAGCGGTTCGGTTTTATCCTGAATGCTCTGGCCGATACGGTTCAGCCGACAGTTATGATCCGAATTGGCTATCGATATATCAATAGGCTTCAAAGTCCGGAAGACCTCTCGAATATTCAGATTCTTGTACGTGAAAATCTTATTGGTTTGGCTGATGCTAAGATTCGAGAGAATG
>NZ_NSJZ01000104.1 GCF_002287065.1 Paracoccus salipaludis | reverse complement strand
CTTCTCGGACACGCTCTGCGACTGATCGAACTCTTTCGCCAAGCGCCTGAACTGTTCGAGCAAGGCGCGCTCCAATCCCGTGAGCTGGTCCATGCCTCACTCCCCGTTCGTCAGGTGCAGGCAGATCGCCGTCCGCCCCGAGGGCGTGGTGCATTGCAGCGGCTTCGCGTTCTCGGGCACCACCAGGTAGCTCTGCCCCTCGCTCTGGAACGTCTCCAAGGGCATGTCCGCCACGATCCTCAAGGGCTGGGTCGAGCGCCAGAGCAAGAAGCCGGTCAGGCTTAAGCTCACGATCATCGCCCCCCAGGTCAGCCCCAAGATCCATTTCAGCTGTGGCAGCGCGTTCCTGATCCCGTGCGTGGACTGGACGATAGCGATCTCGATTTCGGTCAGCTCGGTGCTCACGCTCGCGCTCACACGCCGCGAGAGCTTCTGCAGTTCGTTCTCGGTCAAGGCCGCGATCTCGGCCGTCTGGCTCTCCAACCTCTCGTGCAGCCGCTCGGCCAAGCTCCGCGTCATCGCTCCAGTCCTTCTCGTAGATGCGGCCCCTGAGCCGCAGGCGCTCGTCGGTGTCGGGATCGCGCACGGTCACGTAGT
>NZ_NSJZ01000103.1 GCF_002287065.1 Paracoccus salipaludis | reverse complement strand
CGAACCCGACGAACAGCAGAGAGAAGGGCGCACTTATGCAAACCTGCGGTTTGCGTGCGGCCTCCCAAGGGCACAGCTCATGGCTCGGCCGAGGAGGAAGGGCGCTCGCCGCTGGGCTGTCCCTTGCCATGGGCATAGGGGACAGCCCAACGTGGGACGCTTCCTTGGACGTCTCCCGCGCCCTAAGCCGCCTTGGGTCGGCCGAATTTCCTCAAGACCTTGCGAGTCTCGCGGGCGACGAAGGCGTGCCGGTCCTCCACGTCGAAGCCGAGATGCCCCGCAAGGTTGAAGAAGCCGCCGCTCGGGAGCGTATCGCCCGGGGTCTTCTTGTGGACGAGGACCGAGAGGAGCACGCCGTGGTTTTCGAAGCTGCGCTCCGAGACCGCACCTAGAACCCAGCCGATCTTGTCGCGGTGCGCCGGCACCTGCCATCGCAGGCCTGCGTTCGACATGACCGGGTCGTAGAACACGCGGGCCTCCCCCTTAGCGGCGAGGTCCAGGAGGAAGGCCTCCGTGCGCTGGATCATGTCTTGGTCCGCAGTCCGCAGGGCCACGAGGCTCCGGCGCGAGACGAACCGCTGCTTGCCAATACGGACCTCTTC
>NZ_NSJZ01000102.1 GCF_002287065.1 Paracoccus salipaludis | reverse complement strand
TTATTTGAGGATCAATCCAGTTTTCGTCAAGCTGGTCTATAAGTATAAAGCTTGGATTGGATTTTGTGCCGTGTTCGGCCAAAGTATCGATCACTTTAGACAAATCTGATAACAAATCTGGGAACGCAAACTTCCTAGCAACTCTTTGGAGTTGAGACTTTTTTTCTGCACTTAAGCTTCTTACATATCCCGCACGAGCATTAAATTTTTCAACTTCGCCGCCAAGCTCTGCATTTACATTTGATTCTAAGGTTTGAGTAATCTCCCTTATATTTTCATCCATAGATATCCAAAACTTACTTTCCCATTTACGAAGATATTCCAGCCCTCTAGATTTCCTCTGATCTCGATTAAAGGCACTGAATATTTGTGAGAATATGTATCGGGACTTTTCTTCGTTTTCCACCTTGAATTTCAATCTAATGAACTCAATTAAGATTACATGCTTCCACAATGCTTGAAAAAATAGATCAAGATTGACGTCTAGACTGGTTAAGAATTTAACTACATCGCTATTACCGAGATAGCCAAGAGCCATTTCATCAAGCTGGATTAAATTCGATCCAATGTTTTCTTGCTGTAGTTTTTTTACAATAGCTGTTTTCCCTGCACCCGTTCTTCC
>NZ_NSJZ01000101.1 GCF_002287065.1 Paracoccus salipaludis | reverse complement strand
CGGTTCGATGTGGTAGACGCCCGCCGCATAGAGCAGCACCCGCCGGGCCGTGTCGGCCCGGCTCAGGTCCAGCTCCCGCGCCAGGGCGTCCAGCCGCTCCATGTCCTCGGCGCTGACCCGCACCGTCAGCACCTTGCTGCGCGACTGCGGCAGGCGCTCGTCCCAGCGGTTCCTGTGGTTGTAGATCGTCCGGCGGCTGACCCCGTATTTCTTCGCCAACTCCGTCACCGGCACCTTCGCGTCGAGCTCACCCCGGAGAGCTTGCTTCTGGGCGTTCGTCAGGCGGCTGAACTTGCGTCTCGGCATGTGTGAAGTATCCAACTTGGAGGCTGTGAAGTATCCAAGTTATATTTCCTGCTATTAACACACATCCGAAAACAGCCTTCACAGATCAGGGGAAACCCAAGCCGTCTCGAAGCCCGCTGAGTGGGTCTGTAGAGCAACGATCAGGAGGGCAGGGGCAACGATGCCGCCTTGGCGATGACGCCAGAGGATCGAACAGCGGTGGGCCCACAGAGCCCCGCAGAAGCCTCCTAGAGCCCTGTCTCGGGTTCTCAGGTGGATTTCCCTGTCCAGAGGCTGAGAGGCCTCTGTGGGGCGCTAAAGCGCCTCTCAGTGCCTTTCTTGTTTTCT
>NZ_NSJZ01000100.1 GCF_002287065.1 Paracoccus salipaludis | reverse complement strand
CGGTTCATCCGGGTCTGCCAGCCTGGACCACTGGCCTTGAACCGGGCCACCACGTCCTGGTCCAGACGCAAGGATACGGCGACCTTCGGGTTGTCCGCTTTCGGACGCCCCCCGGCATTCTTGCGCATGGCCTCGGCCAACGCCGGAAACACCTCGGCGAACGGCCGTGCCTGGGCGAGCTGATCCTCGGTGGCTTCAGGCGCGTCGGGATCGCTGGCGATCATGCGCTGGATCTGGTCTTCGGTCAGGTGCTGTCCGGTCATAGCAGGCTCCTTTCCCTTTCGCTGGCGGGCCGCATCGAGATCACCGAAATCCCTTCGGTGCCCAAGGTGGCGAACACCACGGCAATGGTGCCGTCGCCCAGGCGGCCTATGGCCATGTGCCGACCGTCCTTTGCCGGGATGACAAGCGAGGCCAGGAAGAACCCCTCGTCCAGATCGGCAAAGTCCAGGCCGTGCTTGGCGAGGTTCGTCTGCCGCTTCGGCTCATCCCAGACGATCATCAGCATGGCTTTCTGTATATACACAAATAGGAGCAGGCATCAAGGGTTCCTCCTCATCAGGCAGAGGCTCGTGAGAGGAGGGTGGAAGTGGCAGGAACTGTGGAATGTTTACACGCCCGGTTCTCGGCCCTG
>NZ_NSJZ01000099.1 GCF_002287065.1 Paracoccus salipaludis | reverse complement strand
CGAAGCCATCGCGCATCGTGTTGCCGTTTTCGCTCCGAGCGGCGTAGGACGCGTCGAAGCGCTTGCGCACCTCATCGGCTGGGAACAGGTACACGTCCACGTTCCGGGGGTCCGCCGGGTCGTCCACGGCCGACACCAGCACCAGCTCCACCTCATCGAGTGTCTTCCACCGAGTGCCGCCTTCGACGGGCTGGTAGGCGAACCAGCGGTCGCGCGTGGTGCGCACCGAGACGGTCGAGGTCTTGCCGTCCTTGATGGCGTCGTAGGTGTTGCTCAGGCCGCGGCCGGGTTGCCGCTTGAGGTCGTAGCCGATCCGCTTCGCGCCCTCGATGGCGGCGCCGACCATAAGGCGCCACGAAGCCATGTCGTTGGTGAGTTTCAAACGGTCTCCCATGACTTTTTCCCTTCCCTGTCGGTTACGTCGAACTGATTCAATTACCCTAGAACCTATTACAGAAAAGGAAGAGCGTTTGTCAAACCGTTTGATACCGTATGCCCCAACTATAACCAAACATGACGTAACCAAGCTGTATATCGTTTGTGCCACTGCACAGACCAGGCAGCTGGTTCCGATATTCAGTGCAAGGCAGGGTTTGGTCTCACAAATCTGTTGCCAATTTCTTAATCTTATTGAATC
>NZ_NSJZ01000010.1 GCF_002287065.1 Paracoccus salipaludis | reverse complement strand
GGTCGGTGTCGTGCCGCAAGCCGGTCTGGCGCGAACGTCCGCCTGACAACCTCGAGATCCGCAAGGCCATGCAGGAGATCGCAGCCGTGCGCCGCAGGTTCGGCTATCGGCGGATCGGTCTGCTGCTGGAGCGCAGGGGCATGCTGATGAACCCCAAGAAGCTTTATCGGCTCTATCGCGAGGAAGGCTCGGCAGTGAAGTGGCGACGGAGCCGGAAGCGCGCCCGCGGCACCCGCACGCCGATACCGGCGGCCTTGGTGCCAAACCAGCGTTGGTCGCTCGACTTCGTGGCCGACACTTTCGGCGCCTCGCGCAAGTTCCGCATCCTGGCCGCAATCGACGATTGCTGCCGTGAGAACCTGCTCCCTGAAAAGTGGTCCTCCCCGAAGTAGGCTTTCGAGCCAGATGGAGGGCGAAGGAATGCCCCAGAAGAAGCACAAGTCCCGGGAAGATCGTTGCCAAGCTCCGGCAAGTGGACGTGCTGGTGTCACAGGGCCAGTCGATGGCCGAAGCGGTGCGCTCGATCGGCGTGACCCAGTTCACCTACTACCGGTGGCGCGAGGAGTTCGGCGGGCTGAAGAGCGACCAGGTGAAACGGCTGAAGGATCTCGAGAAAGAGAACGAGCGGCTGCGGAAGGCAGTCTCCAACCTCACGCTCGAGAAGCTGATCCTGCGTGAGGCTGCCTGGGGAAACTATTTCTCTGTTCGGGGCTCATGGGTCAACTCCGTTGTTCGAGCCTTCTCTTTGGGCGGGTTGAGGATCCCCGGAGCTCTCGCTTCTCTCCGGGGGCAGTCCTTCGGGCTGCCCCATGATGGAATCAGAGGGAGGAGGTGCCTGCAAGCTAATGGACGTCGACCGCTATGGGCGTCCTGTGGTGCGCTGTGGAAATGCAAAGGTTCCGGATCCTGGCTGTGAGATGGTCCAGCGGGTCACGCCGCGGACTGGCCGCAGGATATCCGTGGCACCTGCGCGGGCTGCGCTCGCAGGCAGAGGCTGGCGGCAAGACGCCTAGCAGGCGGCCGCCGCCGTGTCGGCGGCAACCGAGCGTCGCGCCGGACGTTCTCCTCACATGCGCGAAGCAATCCGCGCGCCAGCAATGGAGTTAGCCAATGGCAGAGAATCAGCAGCCGTCCGGTCAGAAGAAGGACAAGAAGGACGACGAACAGCGGCAACACGGCGGGCCGGGCAGCAACCCGGATCAGGGCCGTCCCGATCAGGCCCAGAGCGACGAGATCCGGCGCAACGGCAGCGACAGCAATCGCGGCGGCAAGAGCTGAGAGCCCACTTCGACGAGATGACTTCAGGCGGCGGGTGTTCTCGCCGCCGTTTCTGTTGGCGGACAGTAAAAAGCCCCGCCGGTAAGGGCAGGGCTCTTGCGATCGGTCCCTGAGGAACGACCAGGCGGGGGCGACCGGAGCCACCCCCTTATACTGGTAAAACGCCAACGTGGCGAACTAGTTAACGAGGACAGAAGTAATGCAGGTCGACTGCGGATGTTAGTTACCAAAAAGGGTAGGCACCTATTGGTAACCTAGCTAAGCAAAGGCCCGCCCGTGGTGAGGGGCGAGGCTTGGTATCCGAGAGGCTGGTTTTGGTTATCGCCCCTTATGCACCATAAGGCGAGTTGGCGAGGGGCTCACGCATGAAAAAGCCCGCCGCTGAGGGCGGGCAGGTTCCGACAGGGAGGGTTGGTGCGAGCAGCTCGTGGACCGACCCTGTAGCGGGCTGCCGGGTTCCGCGGCATGAGAGCGCCTGCCGTTCAGCGGCAAGCGCATGGGTGGTCAGATGTGTCGAGTGCCAGCAGGATGTCCTCAACATCCCACTGGCACTCTATGCAGACCAGTTACTTCTCATCATCACCGAGTTCATCCTAACAGGCTCAGGCCACCTTCTTAACCATGCAGTTGAAGGGGATTTCTCGCTTTTTCGGGAAAGAATGATGCGTCTGAGGCGAGTTGACGGCCTGTTTACACGCTTAACGTGTCCTCTTGGTCGCATGGAACAGCCGCCGGCTAAGGGCGGGCGATGAGGCGCAGATCGTTTGCGTTACGGCTTAAGAAGTGCCTGGACCTGATCCTGGGAAGCGATGAGAGCGGTGATAACCCGCCACAGCGCGGTCCTGCTCCAGAACGACGACGCAGCCGTTTTTGAAGCTGTATCGCCCGTTGCCGCTGACAAGCCGTTGCTGGACCGGCACTTCGTCCGTCGGAAGCTCCAAGGCAACTGGCTCCTGTGCTTCACAAGCCGCAAGCAACGGCAGTGCCGGGATCAGGGGAAACGGCGCGGAACGTCATGTCGGACCTTGTCTCTTGGGCCGGACTTCATTCCTCAGAGCCATAACAAGAGCGGCGACCAAGGCGACGGATGATAGGAAAAGATCAGCGCATCGGTCATAGCGCGTGACGATCCGGCGCCAGTCCTTCAGCCGGGCAAAGGCGTTCTCGATCCTGTGGCGATGACGATAGAGGGTAGAGGTCATGCTTGGCTGCTGTCCGGTGGCCCCGTCGTGAGGGATGCAGCCAGCAGTCCCGCGATCACCCAAAGGCCGCTCGCAGCCAGTCCGCGTCATGGCCCAGGTCGGCGATCAGCGTCGGAGCTTGGGGTATGGATGACAGCAGCGCCAGCGCGCCCGCATGGTCACTCCGGTGGCCGCGTTGAGGAACATCTGTGTGGGCCGGCCCCTCGCATCGGTCAGGACGTGGAGCTTGGAGGTGAGACCGCCTTGGTGCGTCCGATCAGCCGACGCCGTGGTCGGCGCGCAAGCTCGCAACTGTCCGGTGGACCTTCAGACAGGTCGCGTCCGGCATCAGGATGCTCGCGTCCTGTCCCGTGTCGGCCAGCGCCAGAAGCATTCGCGCGCACACGCTCTTGCGGCTCAGTCGATACCGGCTTGTGCGAGGCGTAGGCAGAGGGCGCATCACGTCATCGCAGGCAGTCGCGATTGACGTGGGCGATGCCGCTCGGCACCCGTCGGTCATCCACGCGAGGTCTGCCGTGGGAGCGGGGCAGGGACAGACGGACCATCTGTGCCATAGTAAGCCAGAACAGGTTGCGCATGAGAGACCTCTCCGTTGTAGCGTCACCCTGTGCATGGCGGCCGGCTGGGAACGTTTCCCTTGGCTCCCTATTGTTGATTGAACGTCCTGTGGTCGGGAACCGGTCGATGTCTCAGCGCGATTCTGCCTCAAGCTGGCCTCCTGGCTCCGGCGAGATGGACCGCTGCATCCGCGAGCATGACTGGGCGGCGACACCGCTTGGCCCCGTCGAGGGTTGGCCCGAGCGGCTGCGCGCGGCTGTCGAGATGATGCTGATCGATCCCCGCCCCACCTCGCTGGCCGTGGCGCCAGCGCGGACCTTCCTCTTCAACGACGCCGCTGCCCGGATCTATGGATCGCGTGCCCCGGACCTCCTTGGCCTTGCTCTCCCGCAAGCCTTCCCGAGCTATTCCGAGGTGGCAGATCTTTACGACCGCGCCTTTGCCGGAGAGCCCGGCGAGATCCGCGCGAAGCCGCTCGCCGTCACCGACGCGGGAGGAGAGGTCTTCGACGCCACGCTCCTGCCCGTGGGGGACGGCATGGGGGGTGTGCTCGCCGTGCTCGTCACCGCCGTCGAAGTGGGCGCGCGGCTCCGGGCCGAGGCCGACCTGCGCGAGAGCGAGGCCCGGCGCCGCCTGCTAGGGGCGGCCTGGGAAACCGACGCCAATAGGGTCGTCACCGCCGACAGCCCGAGCTGGCGCGCCTATACCGGCCAGAGCCTGGACGAATGGCTCGGCTACGGCTGGCTGGACGCCGTCCACCCGGACGACCGCGCCTATGCCGAGCGACAATGGCGAGACGCTGTCGCGGCTAACAGGATCGTGGACGCCGAGTTCCGCCTTCGTGCCCCCGATGGCGGCTGGCGCTGGACCAATGTCCGGGCCGCTCCCGTGCTGGATGCGGAAGGGAAGATCGAGAAGTGGGCCGGGATGAACATCGACATCGAGGCGCACTACCGCTTGCTCTTCGAGAGCATGGACCAGGGCTATGCGCTGGGCGAGGTGATCTTCGACGAGAAAGGCCGCGCGGTCGACGTGACCTTCTTGGTGGCCAACCCGGCCGTTGCCCGCATTCTCGAGTTTGATATCGCGGGTCGGCGCATGATCGAGTTCGCCGACCTCGAGCCGTCCTGGTATGAGCACTGGGGCCGGGTTGCACGGACAGGACAGCCCGAGCGGCGCGAGGACTACGCCGCTGCCATCGGCCGGTGGCTGGAATTCTACTTGTTCAAGCCCGACCCCGACGAGCGAAGCAGTAACCGGGTGGCGGTGCTCATCGAAGATGTCACCGAGCGCCGGCAGGCCGAGGAGCGTCTGCGCAAAAGCGAGGCGCGCCTGCGGAATGTCCTGCGCATCCAGACGGTGGGCGTGATGTTCTGGAGCGGGAGCTTCAGCCTCATGGAGGTGAATGACGCCTTCCTTCGCATGACCGGCTTCACCCGCGAGGAGGCGCTGGGCAAGACCTGGGAGGAACTCACTCCCCCCGAGTTTCACGACGCCTCGCACAAGGCCGTCGAGGAGGTCGCCACAAGGGGTGAATGCACCCCCTACGAGAAGCAGTACGTCCGCAAGGACGGCTCGCGCTGGTGGGGGCTCTTCGCCGCGCGCCGGATCGACGACGAGGTGGTCGAGTTCGTGCTGGACGTCACCGAGCGGCGCGAGGCCGAAGCGGCCCTGCGCGAGAGCGAAGAGCGCTTCCGTCAGTTCGGGGATGCCTCGGCCGACGTGCTCTGGATCCGTGACTGCAAGACACTCGCCCTGGAGTATGTCAGTCCCGCCTTCGAACAGGTCTACGGCCACAGGATCGAGGAGGTGCGAGGCGGCAACCACATCCGCCGCTGGGCCGAGCTGATCCTGCCCGAGGACCGGGAGAAGGCGCTGGACAACCTCCGTCGCGTGCGCGAGGGCGAGCAGGTGTCCCAGAGCTTCCGGATACTGCGCGCCGATGGACAGGTGCGCTGGATGCGTGACACCTCCTTCCCGCTCCTCGACGAGCAGGGCCGGGTGCAGCGCATCGCCGGCATCGGACACGATGCCACCGAAGAGGTGGAACTGCACGACCGCCTGCGCGTGCTCGTTGCCGAGCTCCAGCACCGATCGAGGAACCTCGTCACCGTCGTGCGCGGGGTGACCGACCGGACGCTGGCCACGTCGGAGACGCTGGACGACTTCCGCACGCGCATCCGCGAGCGCCTTGCGGCCTTGGGGCGGGTCAACGCACTCCTGTCCAGACTGGAGGAGGGCCACCGCATCACCTTCGACCAGCTCCTGCAGGCCGAGCTGACGGCGCACGGGGTCGTGGACGAGGCCGGGGAAGGCCCGCAGGCCACCCTGCGCGGGCTCAAGGGCATCCGCCTGCGCTCGGCCACGGTGCAGACCTTTGCGCTGGCCATCCACGAACTCACCACCAACGCACTGAAATATGGCGCGCTGTCCCGGCCCGAGGGCCATCTGGAGGTGACCTGGAGCCTGGAGCCGGGCGAGGGAGGCGAGCGGCGGCTGCACGTCGACTGGCGCGAGACGGGTGTGTCCGTCGTTCACCCCGATGGCGCGACAGTCGAGGGAACGGTGGACGGCATGCCCGGCCCTTGCCGCAAGGGTTACGGCCGCGAGCTGATCGAGCGGGCGTTGCCCTATCAGCTTCGGGCGCAAACGAACTATGCGTTGACCGCTGAGGGCGTGCGCTGCACCATCATTGTGCCGGTGTCCTCGACACTCGACTTGGCCTTCTCGCGCCATGGGGAAGACGATGCCTGAACCTGTGTCACCAGCTTGGCTGCGCGGGCGGAGGCTCCTTGTGGTTGAGGACGACTATGTCACGGCCGAGGACATGAAGGCCGAACTGGAGGGCTTGGGCGCCGAGGTGCTCGGGCCGGTGCCCGACCTGGCGGGTGCCCTCGATCAGCTTGCCTCCCGGCCCGCGCCTGATGGTGCCATTCTCGACATCAACCTGGCGGCGAGATGGTCTTCCCGCTTGCCGACCTGCTCCGCGAGCGGCACATCCCCTTCGTCTTCGCCACCGGCTATGATCAGTGGGCCATCCCCGAGCCCTACCTCCGCCTTGCCCGTCTCGACAAGCCTCTGGACATGCGGCAGGTCGTCCGGGCGCTCCTGTATGCAGGGAATGAAGTCCGAGCCTGAGAGCGTAGCAGCTTGAACGACTGCGCTGGCCCTGCGGTTCGGATTCCGACCACAGCGCGGGCTTCGGCCAGCAGGGCTTGGAAGTGGTCGCGCCGGTGATACGTCATCAGCCTCCGCAAGGCGAATGCCAGGGAAAGGAGGCTCCATGCCGAAAACCGAGCCATCCATCAGGTTGGACGGCGAAGTCCGCGAACTCGGTGGCGATTTCCTCAAGGCCGCCCGCCTGGGTTGACCGCCTCTGCTCGAAGGTCGGCGCAAGGTGCGCATGAACGTCATGCTCGATCCTGATCCCGCCGTCGCCTTGGACGCTCAGCCGGACAAGGGCGCCATCGTGAACGAGGCTTTGCGCAGGGTTCTTGCATGGATGAACGGCCCCTCCCGAGGCCGCTCGGACTTGTTTCATCTCGGCCCTTATTGAACCAGCGGCCTGCCGTGCTGGGCATGACGCATGGCCAGCCGTCGCGCAGTCCGGCCTGACGCAAGCACGCGCGCGCCGGCCGCGGCGTAGTCACGATCCCGGAGTTCAGGGAACAGGGTGAAGATCTCGTCCTGCGCCGCCTTGCCGACGGCCTTGAGAGCTTCGGGGCCGGTATAAAGAGACTCGGTCTCGGCGCCGTTCGAGAATACGACCTCGTGCCGGTCGAACAGGATGTGGAAATACTCCACGCTTTCCATGTCCTCGGCGACGTCGATGCCGTCGAGCACTATCAACTGCTTGGCTGCGACCAGAACCTCGTCCGCTCCGAACATCTTCCGGGCAATCTTCGAGCGCACAAGGATGCGATGCTGGGGCGAGACAATCAGGTCAGACGACGGTGTGTTCGCACCTAGAGCACCGGCACGAATACGGATCGGTCGCAGCTTGGGAGTCCGACGATTTAGAATCGGGGTCGGAGCTGCCTGCGGTGACTATCGCGCAGTAGATCGGAAGCTCAGTAGAGCGCGCGCTGATTGTCCATGTCGATTTCGACGCGGCGTCGCTTGTCACTGCGCGTCTGGAGGGGGCAGGGGCCGGCTGACCGATGTGATCGAATGCGACGCTCGCGACAGCGGCCAGACCTATGATCACGAATGCCGCACTGACCTGGAAAACGTGCCGCCTCAAGAGGCGACGCTGGGAGTGGAGCGCATCCGCACCGGGGGGGCGAGACGACCCGGCAAGGCTGCGCCTCGGCCTTCGGCAACCAGAATGACGCGCTGGCCCTTTGCGGTGCTCGGGGGAGCCGTCCTGCTGCTGGCGGCGCTCACCTTTTTATTCCAGCCCTGCGGCGCGGTTCTTTGTCGTTCAGGCAGAAACCGCTGGCTTGAAGCTGCTCGCGGACGCGCAGCCGATGTTGGCGTGGCACCTGTCGGACGTGACGGTCTGTCTCTGGCGCAAGGACGATTTTGAGCGAACAGGATCGGCCGCGCGCGATTGCGCCGGCAAGCAGTTCGAGATCATCGCGCTCGAAAGCCTCGATTTCTCTTGGCCGTCGAGGGCAGACCAGACCTTTCGAAGCTGAAGCTCGAAGAAGCCCTGAACGTTTAACTGCCAGAGATGGTGCTTCGGCTGTTTCTGGACAGTAGGTACTGAAGGCCGGTGCAACACTTTTCGGTGCCAGACGGCATTCCCATGGACCTTGTTGTCACGGCAAATGCAGTGGAAATGGGCTACGGTTTCAGACAACCTCACCATTACCTGCGGCCTTGTCTGCGCCATGACGCAGCGCCTCCTCGGCAGCCTGCTCGCTGTCATGGATGGTCGCGCGCCGGCGGCGTTCCAGGGTGCGGCCCAAGCGGCGGCGCAGAAAAGCCGAGGAGGAATAGCGCGAGACGGTGCCGTAAAGCCGCGCCTCGAGGTCGTCCACCATCTCGGCCCAGGCGCGTTCCACGGGTTCCGCGATGTGGAACTGATCGTAGTTCACCACCACATCGACCCTCCGCCCCAGGGGACCGGCGACTGCGTCGACGCACTGGCGGATCGCCTGGATGTCCGCCGGGGTGCGGACCGCCAGGCGCGACAGGTTGATGAACAGGATCTCCCTGGCATCGTCCCAGGTGATCCGCCGCTCGAGCGGAATGGTCAGCAGGTCGTCCTTCAGACCCATCGGTGCGTCGGTGAAGATGCGCGGATCCATGAGCGCGACCTCGCCCAGCAGGGGCGTAAATCCCATCTGGTCCAGGATGTCGCGCTGCAGGTCCACGCCCGGCGCGATCTCGATCAGGCGCAGGCCCCGCGCTTCCAGCCGGAAGACGCAGCGCTCGGTGACGTAAAGGACGGGCTGGCCCAGCCGGGCGGCGCGGGCGCCCGAAAAGGTGACCTGCTCGACCGAGGCGCCGAACTTGCGCGACCGCTCCTCGGCGGCGATCTCCAGCCGGCCCTCGCCCGCGCGGACCGACAGGCCGCCCGCTGTGAAGGTGCCGGCGAAGACAAGGTGCCGCGCGTTCTGGCTGATGTTGATGAAGCCGCCCGACCCGGCCAGCCTGGGCCCGAAGCGGCTGACGTTGACGTTGCCGGTGCCGTCCACCTCGGCCATGCCGAGGCAGGCGAGGTCCAGCCCGCCGCCGTCGTAGAAGTCGAACTGCTGGTTCTGGGCGATGATTGCATCGGTGTTGACCGCCGCCCCGAAGTCCAATCCCGAGGCGGGCTGCCCGCCGATCACCCCCGGCTCGGCGGTCAGCGTCACGTGGTCCAGCAGCCCTTCTTCCGCCGCGACCGCCGCCACGCCTTCGGGCATCCCGATCCCGAGGTTGACGACGCCGCCCACCGGCAGCTCGAAGGCGGCGCGGCGGGCGATGATCTTGCGGTCTGTCAGCGGCAGCGGCGCGGCCCCGTCCATCGGCGCGCGGTAGCGGCCGGTGTAAAAGCGGTTGTACTGGGTAGCATAGGTCTGCGGGTGCAGTTCCGGCGGTGCCAGCACCACCGCGTCCACCAGCGCGCCGGGGATCACCACCTCGCGCGCGGGCAGGGTGCCCGCGGCCACCACCTCGTCCACCTGCACGATCACCACCCCGCCCGAGTTCCGGGCCGCCATCGCCTGCGCGAGGTTGTCGAGGATCAGCGCCTCGCGCTCCATCGTGATGTTGCCGCGCTGGTCCGCGGTCGATCCGCGCAGCAGCGCCACATGGATCGGCATGGCCTTGAAGAACAGCCGCTCGACGCCGCCGACCGTGACAAGCTCGACCAGGTCCTCGGTGGCGGCGGGGCTGATGCGGCCGCCGCCGTGGCGCGGATCGACAAAGGTTTCCAGCCCCACATGGCTGAGGGTGCCGGGCTTGCCCGCCGCGATGTCGCGGTAAAGATGCGAGATCACGCCTTGCGGGAAGTTCCAGCCCTCGATCTCGCCCGCCAGCGCCCGCGCGCCCAGCTTCGGGATCAGCCCCCAGTGGCCGCCGATGATGCGCCGGACCAGCCCCGGCGCGGCGAGCCGGTCCAGCCCCCGGCCCTTGCCGTCGCCTTGGCCGGCCGCGAACAGAAGCGTCAGGTCGCGCGGATGGCCTTCCTCGGCGAAGCGGTCGCCCAGAGCCTTGAGCAGCCCGTCGGGCACGCCCGCGCCGACGAAGCCCGAGGTGGTCACGGTGTCGCCCGAATGGACCAGGGCGGCGGCATCGCGGGCCGGGACGATCTTGTCGGGCATGGCCTAAAGTCCCAGCGAGCCGAGGATGATGACGACGACCGTGGCAAAGACCGGGATCGCCACCGAGACCACGAAGATGTCGCCATAGCTCTTCTTGTGGGTCAGCCCGGTGATCGCCAGCAGGGTGATCACCGCGCCGTTGTGCGGCAGCGCGTCGAAGCCGCCCGAGGACAGCGCAGTGACGCGGTGCATCAGCTCCATGCTGATGCCCTGCTCGCGCGCCATGGCCGCGAACTGCTCGCCCAGGGCCTGCAGCGCGATGGACATGCCGCCCGAGGCCGAGCCGGTGATCCCCGCCAGCACGTTGACGGCCACGGCCAGCGAGGCCACCGGGTTCGTCGGGAACAGCCCGAGCACCGCGTCGCGGATGATGGCAAAGGCGGGCAGGGACGCGATCACCGCGCCGTAGCCCACCTCGGAGGCCGTGTTGAAGATCGGCAGAAGCGAGCCCATCGTGCCGCTGTTGACGCTCTCGGTCAGGTTGGTGAACCGGTGCCAGTTCAGCGCGATGGCCAGCACGATGGAGGCGACCAGCGCCACGATGATGGCCCAGATGCCCGCCACCGACTGCAGCGTGGTCTCGCCATAGCGGGGGTCGGCGAGATAGGCCGCGTTCATGCGCGGGATGATGACATAAGTGAACAGCGCATTCAGCGCGATCACCGAGACGACCGGCAGAATGGCAACGCCGAAGCCGGGCAGGTCCATGTCCTCGGGCAGCGAACTGTCGGCGGCGGTGCGCTCGTGCTGGCCGTAGCCCTCGGACCTGGCGTGGGCCGCGGCCGAGCGGCGGTTGAGCCAGAACACGCCCCCGAACAGCATGATGAGCCCGGCGATGGTGCCCTGGATCGGCGCGGCGAAGACATTGGTGCCGAAGAAGGGCATCGGGATCGCGTTCTGGATCGCGGGCGTGCCGGGAAAGGCGGTCATTGTGAAGGTGAAGGATCCCAGCGCGATCGCCGCCGGCAGCAGGCGCTTGGGCACGTCGGCGCGGCGGAACAGCGCGTTGGCGATGGGATAGATGGCGAAGGCCACCACGAACAGCGATACGCCGCCATAGGTCAGCACGCCGCAGGCCAGCACCACCGCCAGGATGGCGCGATGCGCCCCCACGCGTTCCACGATCTTCTCGGCGATGGTTCGCGCCGCGCCGCTGTCGGCCATGACCTTGCCGAATATCGCGCCCAGCAGGAACAGCGGAAAATAGATGATCACGTAGCCGCCGAGCGACTTCATGAAGACCTGCGTATACGTCGCGAGGACTGGCAGGTCCCCCGACATCAGCACGGCCAGCAGCGCCAGCAGCGGCGCAAGGATCAGCACGTTGATCCCGCGATAGGCGAGATACATCAGCAGCCCGAGCGAAAGGACAATGCCGAGAAGTCCCATCCCGTTTCCACCTTGCAATCAGCATCGCAACAAAGTTGCAGCAGAACTCCTCAGGGTGAATTATTGTTTCCGAGCGGAAACTGTTATGTTCAGACGGGAAGACTGGTAAGAACCGCAACCAGTTCGGCCTTGTTGTGTGTCCCTGTCTTTCGAAACAATCGCGCGCGATACTGATCGGCCGTGCGCGGCAAAAGGTCGAGATCGCGGGTGATTTCCTTCGCCATGCGGCCTTGGCAGGCGCGGATCGCGATCTCCCGCTTGCGCCGGGTGAGGTCCAGCACCGGACGCTCTGCCACGAGATCGGCAAAGGTCCAGACCGCTCGGGCGAAAGGCTCGTCCGGCCTCGGCGACCGCCCCTGCACGCGGCACCAGAAGAGCCGCCCGTCCAGCCGTCGCATGATGCGCCCGTCGTCATGGACGGGCGTGGCGCGCATGTTCCGCAGGCCAACTGCCCGGAATGACCTGAACGCCCGTGGCCTGCGGGTCCGTATTCCGGCCTGCAGCAGGCGGCGGCACCCGGCCACCCACAACCGCACGCGCCACAAGAAGCGCTGCCGCATCGAGAACGACTTCGCGTGCCTCAAGAACTGGCGCGGCCTCGCCATGCGCTGCACCGCTGCGGCGACCTGTTCCTCTCCGCCATCGCGCTCACTGCCGCCATAAGCTTCTGGATGACGTGGTCAGGCTGGAGCCCAGAGTTTCGCCCGGCTTGATGGTCTCGCCTTGAACACGGCTGGCCTCAGTTCTGCTTCATCACGTAGTCTGCCAATGCCCGGTACGCGGGCAACGAAGTGGGATCGATCCCGCTGTTGGAGGCGGTCGGAAACGAGGCGAAGCGGGCGATGACCATGTCGGCTGCCGGGTCCACATAGATGGTCTGACCATGGACCCCACGGGCAGCAAAGGCCCCGTGGTCGTCGTGGAACACCCACCACTGGCTCTTGTAGCTGCCGTTCGGGATTGTCGGATAGCCGCTGAACTTCGTCGGATCACCGCCCGCCCGGATCCGCTGGATCACCTCTGCGGGGAACAGGCGACGGCCGTTGATCATGCCCTCGTCCAGCACCAGAAGGCCAAGCCGGGCCAGATCGCGCAAGCCGAGATTGAGGCCGCCGCCCGCAAAGGGCACACCCTTTCCGTCGACTGTCTGATAGGCGTCCTGCTCTGCCCCCATGGGGCGCCACAAGCGGGCGGATGCGAGCGCTGTCACGGATTGCCCGGATACGCGACTGACGATCCAGCCCAGCATGTCCGAGTTGATGGTCCTGTAATGGAACGCCTCGCCGTGCCTGCCCTCGGGCTGCACCTGCGCAAGGTACTCCCAGTAGCCGTCCGGGCCGTCCTGGCCCTCGGGTTTCGGGAACGGGCTGGCGGCAGCGGAATAGCTCCAGATATCGGCGGCCGGATCAGCATAGTCTTCCGAGAACCTGACCCCCGTGGTCATGTCCATGACCTGTCGGACCGTCGCGCTGCCAAAGGCGCTGCCCGCGACCTCGGGAATGAGGTCCCGGACCAATCTGCTGTCGTCCAGCGTGCCCTCGGCCACCAGGATCTCGGCCAGAAGGCCGGTCACGGACTTGGTCATCGACATTGCGGCGTGCTTGCCGTCTTCGGTCAGGCATCCGAAGTAGCGCTCATAGATCACGCGGCCCTTGTGAAGCACAAGAATGCCGTCCGTGTAGTTGGCGTAAAGCGAGGCTTCCCATGTCATCGGCTGATCCTGACCCATGGGCACAAAGGTCAGGCCATCGATCCCGGCGCGGAGATCGGCAAACTCGACAGGCGAGGGGTAGGTCAGTGGAACCGGTGCGTTCAGGCCGCGGCTGATCTCCTCGGTGGGCAGGAACTCCCGCAGGTGGCAGACCGACCATCGGAGCCGGGGAAAGCTGAAGTAGACCGACTCGGGCTGGGTGATGATCTTGTCCTCTGGCGGAGGAAAGCCCTGCATCCAGCCCATGACGGCGGGATCGGAGTCTTGCGCTGAAAGTGGCTGTGCCTCGGCGTTGCCCGTGGCCAGCGCCACCCCTGTGGCCAGCAAAACCATCTTCGCGCCTGGGGATGACATCGGCCAGTCTCCGTCCGGGTGGCGATCTCTGTCCAGAAGATCACAGGCCGGCCCTGGCGGGAAGAAGAACGTGCCTTTTAGCTGAGTAACCGCCCCCGGCACGTTCAGACAGCCCGTGGATGACGGGCCTTCATGCCAGCGTCACCGACGCCACCTCGCGTCATATCGGGCCGGGGAATGGGCATCAAAGTCATGACGGTGGCCATGAGGCCCGAAGCGGGCAGCCAGGCTGGTTACCCGTGACGAGACGGTGGCAGTTGTTCAACCCGAATAGAACGCGGGTTCATATGTCACTGAACCGGACGGCGAAGAACCGGTAAAGGACAGGGCCATGAAGTACTCAGGCGGAGCCCCGTCGAACGTCAGGGCAGGATCGGCGGCGAAGCCGAAACGCCGATAATAGGCAGGATCGCCCAGAACGACGCATCCTTCTGCGCCCCCAGCCCGCAACTGCGCGAGACTTTCGCGGATCAACCGGCTGCCGATGCCCTTCCCCTGCATGTCGGGCCGCACCGAGACGGGGCCAAGCCCGAACCAGCCCTGACCGCCACCGGCGATCTTCACAGGCGAGAAGGCGATATGTCCGACGATCCGGTCGTTGCTGAGTGCAACCAAGGACAGGGACAGGGTCCCGGCCGACCTGAGGTTATCGATGATCGCGCTCTCGGTGCCGGAACTGTGCTCTGCCCCGGCAAATGCCTCTTGAGTGATGCTGCGGATTGCGTCCGCATCGCCGGGTTGTTCCGGGCGTAGTTCCATGGCGTGCCTCATGAATGCGTTCCACGGTCTCAGATCTGACCCGTCGCCGGCCAAGCGTATCCGGTTCCGGGAATGCCGCTATCGGCCGCTTCGTCCCGCAAAGCAGACGTTGCCTTTCGGAAGTGCTGCAAAGGAGACAACGGGCCGCTCCAGTGAAGCTCGGATGCGAGGCAAGGTCGAGGGCCACTCTTGGCGGTGGGCGATGACGATCGGCCCCACACGCTGCTGGGCCAACCCGACCGCAAGCGGCTGCAGCAACCGTGCCGGGCGGGAACATCCTGCAGGCTCGTGCGTTTCGCTGGGTTGCCGCACAGTTCTGGTGGCAAGGCCCGTTGCAGGGAGCCCTGCGCGGACTGATGGACAGCATCAGCCGGAAGAGCCGGAGAGGGAAACATCATGAATCTCACAGTGAACGGGATGGCGCGCAGTTTCGACGGCGATCCCGAGATGCCGCTGCTGTGGTACCTGCGCGACGAACTGGGGCTCACGGGTGCGAAATTCGGCTGTGGCGCCGGGCTCTGCGGGGCCTGCGTCGTCCATATCGACGGGGTGGCCAGCTTTTCCTGCGTCACCCCGATGACGGTTGCCGACGGGTCTCAGGTGGTCACCATCGAGGGCCTGTCGCCGGACGGGACACATCCGGTGCAGGCGGCATGGCAGGAGTTGAACGTCGCGCAATGCGGATATTGCCAGGCCGGGCAGATCATGCAGGCCGCGGCGCTTCTGGCTGAAACCCCTGCGCCTACGGACGAGGACATCGACTCCGCGATGAGCCAGAACATCTGCCGCTGCGGCACCTATCCCCGCATACGCGCCGCGATCAAGCGCGCCGCCGGACAGGAGGCTCGGTGATGGCCGCCCTTGAAAATGTCAGCCGGCGCGCAGTTCTGCTGGGACTGGGGGCCGGGGCGCTGGTGCTCTCGCTCGGCCTGCCGTCCCTGGCGCAGGAGCCCGAAGAACCGCTGAAGTTCGGCGCCGACGCAATGCCGAACGGCTGGCGCGACGACCCGCGCATCTTCATTTCCATCGATCCCGACGGCACGGTGACTGTAACGGTCCACCGCTCGGAAATGGGGCAGGGTGTCCGCACGTCCATCGCCATGGCGATCGCCGACGAGCTGGAAGCCGACTGGAACCGCGTGCGTGTGGCCCAGGCGCAAGCCGACGAGCCGACCTTCGGCAACCAGGATACCGATGGCTCGCGAAGCCTGCGCCACTTCTTCGAGCCGATGCGCCGCGCCGGCGCCGCCGCGCGCCTGATGCTGCGCGAGGCCGCCGCCGACGAATGGAGCGTTCCGGTCGAGGAGGTCGTGGCCGAGAACCACGTCCTCAGCCATGCCGCCTCGGGAAAGCAGGCGGGCTACGGTGACATGGCCGCGCGCGCCGCCGAGGGCGAGGTCCCGGCCCGCGAGACGCTGGTGCTGAAATCGCCCGACCGGTTCCGCTACATCGGCCGCGAGGATGTCGGGCTGATCGACAACCCCGGCATCGTCACCGGCACGGCCATCTACGGCATGGATGCCAAGGCCGAAGGGATGCTGTTCGCGGTGGTCGCGCGGCCACCGGTCGTGGGCGGCCGTGCCGTCAGCCATGACGCCGAGGCAGCCATGAAGGTCCCCGGCGTGCAGCGCGTCGTGATGATCGACCCGCCGCCGCAGCCCTCCGAGTTCCAGCCGCTGGGCGGGGTCGCCGTGATCGCGACGAACACCTGGGCCGCCATGCGCGGGCGCGACGCGCTGAACATCCGGTGGGAGGACGGACCCCACGGCACCTATGACAGCGAGGCCTTCAAGGCCGAGCTTGAGCAGGCCGCCCGCAGCACGGATGGCACGGTCGTCCGCAACCAGGGCGACGCCCTGGCCGCGCTGCAAACGGCGCAGCGCAGGGTCGAGGCGGAATACTACATTCCCCATCTGGCCCAGGCGCCGATGGAGGCTCCGGCGGCGCTGGCCATGATCCGGGACGGCCGCTGCGAGGTCTGGGCCTGCGTGCAGGCGCCGCAGGTGACGCGCGTGCGCATCGCCGAGAAGCTGGGCCTGCCGCCCGAGGCCGTCACCGTGAACGTCACCCTGCTGGGCGGCGGCTTCGGCCGCAAGTCCAAGCCCGATTTCGCCATCGAGGCCGCCCTTCTCAGCCGCGAGATGGACGGGGCGCCGGTCAAGGTGGTCTGGACGCGCGACGATGACCTGCATCACAGCTTCTACCACACCGTCTCGGTCGAGCGGCTGGAGGCAAGGCTGGACGACAGCGGTCGCCCGGTCGCCTGGCTTCACCGCACGGCGGCGCCCACGATCGGATCGATCTTCGCGCCCGACCCGATGCAGAAGCTGCCCTTCGAACTGGGCATGGGCCTGACGAACATGCCGCTGGATATCCCCAATGTGCGGGCCGAGAATCCCAAGGCGCAGGCGCATACCCGGATCGGCTGGTATCGTTCGGTTTCGAACATTCCGCATGCCTTCGCGATCCAGTCCTTCATCGCCGAACTGGCGCATGAGGCGGGGCGCGACCACCGCGACTACCTTCTCGACGTGATCGGCCCCGCGCGGAAGATCGACCCGACCGAGCTTGGCGACGTCTGGAACTATGGCGAGGACCCTGCACGCTATCCGGTGGATACCGGCCGCCTGCGCCGGGTGATCGAGACCGTGACCGAGGCCGCCGGCTGGGGCCGCGACATGCCTGCGCGGCGCGCGCTGGGGCTGGCGGCGCATTACAGCTTCGTCAGCTACGTGGCCGTCGTGGCCGAGGTCGAGGTCGACGAAACGGGCGAGGTGCGCATCCCTGTCGCCCATATCGCCATCGACTGCGGCCCCCATGTGAACCCCGACCGCATCCGTTCGCAGATGGAGGGCGCGGTGATCATGGGCTCCGGCCAGGCGCTGATGTCGCAGATCACCTTCGCGCAGGGCCGGGCGCAGCAGAACAACTTCGACAGCTACCCGGTGCCGCGCATGGATACCGCCCCGCGCGAGATCCATGTGCATCTTGTCGGGGGCGAGGATTACGGCCAGCCGCTCGGCGGCGTCGGAGAACCCGGCCTTCCGCCGGTCACGCCCGCCATCATCAACGCCATCTTTGCCGCCACCGGCCAGCGGATCCGCCGCCTGCCGGTCGGCAACCAGCTGAGCAGCTAGGAGAGTGACATGATCCCCTTCCGTTTTGCCCTGGGCGCCGCGTTTGTTGCGGTGTCGACGACCATGGCCGCAGCCGACTGCGCCGAGCATCTGGCCCTCATGGACGAGGTGCTGGACCAGGCGTCGCGGGAATCCATCGCGGCCTCCTCGGGCGGTCAGGGCGTCGCAGGCGCGCGCGAGGCACGTGCCATGACCGGCACCGAAGCGCCCGGCAATGACGGGACCGCGACTGACACGCCCCCGGATGAGCCGCAACCGACGCAGGCGCCGGGCCATGCGCCCGTCGCCGAGGCCGGCGACAGGGTGCAGACTCTCCGTGCCAAGGTCGATGAGGCGCGGGCCCTGGCAGGTCAGGATGAAGCTGCCTGCCGCGAGACCCTGGTGACGGGCTTGCGCGAACTGCTCTCGGGTGAGGAGGAGCAGCCCGGGTCGTGACTGTGGAGTGTCGGGAGACTGCCGGAGACCGCTCTGGCTTTCCTGAGCGATCTGCGCCGTGTCGGGGGCAGGCTGAGGCACCACGCTGATCGGCTGGGCCTGCCCAAGATCCTGAACTGCATCCGCCAACATGCGGCAGAGGATCTGCTGTCCAAGCCTGCCATGGCGCGCCGCTCATCGCACGAGGCCTCCGGTTTGGTGGTGGTCTGCTCATGTCCGCCCCTCCTTCATCCGAAGACCCCATGGAGGAACCAGCGCTGCGAGCCGGTGGCGGCGTCCTCGTCGTCGCCGGCGCTGTCGATGCACCACAGGTCCAGATCGATCAGACTTCCGCATTCGGCTTGAGCCGCAACCGATCCGGAACCCGGTCAGACAGGCATTCCCGGCTCCGGCGGCTGAAACGTTCGCTGACCGTCTGCCACGGGCCATGGCGCTCCGGCAGGTCCCGGCATCGGGATTCGGGGCAGAGCTCCAGATCAGCCCGTTCACCACCTGCCGGTGGTCCCGCGAGCAACCTCCTCCGCGTCGGCCGACACGGGGCATCAGGCCGGCGATCAACTCTCACAGCGCATCGCTGAGTTCGTGCCGGCGCATCGCCAGCCTCCCTCTTGGTGACCTTCACCAGGAGCAGCCGCCACCAGCCGCCCCTCGTTGCAGCGGCCGTCAGTCGAAACCGCTGCCGGTTGCGGCGCTCATCCCTTGCCGAGATAGGGGATCGTTCCCGCCACGTCCGTGTCGTCGATCAGGTAGAAGTTGCTGATGCTGCCCGCCTTCCGGGCCTCGCCGAAGGGCGCGTAGTCGGGGTCTGCGGCGAACTCCATCGCCGCCTCGCGAGAGGGGAACTGGATCAGCGCCACCAGCGAGGCATCGGGCGCCTCGCCTTCAAGCGCCTCGATCCTGCCGCTGCGCGACAGGTAGCGGCCGCCGTGGCGCGCGACGATGTCGTGGACCCTGGCGGCGTAATCGGGAATCCAGCCGTCGTCGGTGACCTTTACCTCGGCGATCAGGTAGCATGGCATCGGTTCTGTCCTTTCCCGTTGTTGAACGATTGTCCTCATGGGGCAGGGGCGACCCTGCCCCCCGCGATCACGCCGCCTGCCGCCGGGACTGGTACCAGGCGGTCTCGAAGTCGATGTAGCCGGTGAAGGACACCGGGTCACCGAAGGGCAGGATCTGGGTGGCCCAGAAGCCGCCGACGCCGTTCCGCCGGTCGATCCAGTAGAACAGGTTGGCAAGCCCCGTCCAGCCCAGCGCGCCCGGCGGGCGTCCGGTCGGTGCCGCCTCGTCGTTGATCATGAAGGGCAGGGACCAGGACTTGGGCAGGCCCGGGAAGAACTCGGCGTCGTTCGACAGGGACGGGATCACACCGGGCAGCATCGTGACCTTCGCGTCGCCCAGGTGGTTGCGCTCGGCCATCGCCACCGTTTCGGGCTTCAGGACCTGCCCGTGCTCGCCGCGTCCGTCGTTCAGCCACATGCGGATGAAGCGCATGTAGTCGCCGACAGTGCCGTAGAGACCGTGCCCGCCCATGTGGATCTCGGGCCGGTCAGGCAGCTCGAAGTCGGTCGCGGTCAGGCTGCCGTCGGCGTTGCGCATGTGCATTCCGGCCAGCCGGGCGCGCAGCGGGTCGTTCAGCTCGAAGGTCATGTCGGTGATGCCCAGCGGCTCGAAGATGCGCGTCCGGAAGACCTCGCCCAGGCGCTTGCCGGTGATCCCCTCGATGACCTGTCCGACCCAATCGATGTTGCTGCCGTATTCCCAGCGCTCGCCGGGATCGAACTGCAGGGGCGTCATGATGGCCGCGCGCGAGGCGGTGATCACGCTGGGCTGGCCCTTGTCCTGCGCAAGCCGGTTGTAGGTTTCGCTGAAGAAGTCGTAGCCGAAGCCGCCGGTATGGGTCAGAAGCTGTCGCGTCGTGACCTTGCGCCTGGGCGCCCGCAGGATCGGCTCGCCCTGCGCGTCGAAGCCTTCGATCACCTGCAGCGTGCCGATATCGGGCGCATGGGTCTCGGCGGGCGCGTCGAGGTCCAGCCTGCCGTCCTCGACCAGTTGCAGCGCGGCCGTGGCGGTGATCGCCTTGGTGGTCGAGAACAGCGCGAAGACGCTGTCGGTCGTCATCGGCGCATCGCGGTCAAGCCTGCGCTGGCCTGCAGCACCCTCGTAGAAGTTGCCCTGCCGGTCCGTCGCCATCGCCACGACGCCGGGCACCCTCGGATCGCCGCTGACGACGCCGTTCAGCACGCGGTCGGCCGCCGCCCTGAAATCCTCGTTCATCCTGTCCTCCCCTTGCGGAACCTGCGGCTCCCGTTGTGCGCCCGCGCCGGAGCCTCCCCGCTCGGCGCGGCCGTTCCGTCATGCCATCGCGAAACTGGGATAGCCGGCCGCGGCCTCCTCGGTGCATTTGCGGCGATAGGTGCCGACGCCCCCGGTATAGGACAGTACGCGGCGCGGCTTGCCGGGCACGTTCGATCCCAGGTACCAGGAATTGGTCTTCGAGATCAGGTTCGCGCTGGCCGTCTCGTCATGGTGCCGGACCCAGGCCTCCTCGGCGTCCGCCGTCGGCTCGATCACCGACTTGCCCTGTTGGCGCATGGTGCGGATCGCGTCGGTGATCCATTCCGTCTGCTGCTGCAGGCAGGTCGTCATGTTGCAAAGCGCGGCCGAGGGCGCGAGCGGCACCGCCGTCGTGAACATGTTCGGATAGCCATGCACCATCAGCCCCATGGTGGTGCGGATGTCACGGCCCCAGTCCTCGCGCAGCGAACGCCCGCCGCGCCCGCGGATGTCGATCCGGGTCAGCGCCCCGGTTCCGGCATCGAAGCCGGTCGCGAGGATGATGACGTCGAGATCGTAGCGGGTGCCATCCGCCAGCTCGATCCCCTCGGGCGTGATGCGGGCGATCGGGTTGTCCTTCACAGGCACCGCCTCGACATTCGGGCGCAGGTAGACTTCCAGGTAGTTCATCTCCAGCGGCACGCGGTGGGTGCCGAAACCGTAGTCGGTCGGGATCAGCAGCTCGCAGAGGCTCGGGTCCTTCAGCCGGGCGCGCATCTTCTCGCGCACGAATTCGGAGACCTGCTCGCTGACCTCGGGATCGAAGAACATCTCGCCGAAGGACGCCAGCCACAGCTTGAGCGAGCCGTTCGCGTAGCAGTCCTCAAGATGCGCCCGGCGCTGCTCGGGGGTAAGGTCATTCCACTGCCTGTCGAAGTCGTATTCGAAGCCGGTGAAGGTGTTGGGCAGCGTCTGGCGCAGTTCCTCGAACCGCGCCTTGTAGGCGGCGACTTCCTCGGGGCCGTAGGAGGGGTTCTTCATCGGCAGCACGTACTGCGGCGTCCGCACGAAGACCTTCAGCTCGGCCACCTTGTCGGCGATGGTCTGGATCACCTGAATGCCGGTGGCGCCGATGCCCGCGTCCAGCACCTGCCGGCCTGCCGACGCCTCGGCCTGTGGCGAGAGTTGGGACTCCAGAGCCATTTCGTTTCCTCCTCCTGGGTTGGAAGTCCCTCCCCGGACTCCCGGCCAAGGGCAGCATCCGTGCCCTGGTCAACGAAAGGTTATGAAACGTCCTCCGCTTCGTCTTGAACGGATGGAACAGTTCCTTGAACCATCCGGTGATCGCCGCCGTCCCGCAGCCGCCCCGGCGTGGTGCCGAGATGCAGCCGGAAGGTGCGAGTCATGTGCGCCTGATCCGAAAACCCCGCCGCCGCCGCGACCTGCTTGAGCGAAAGCGAGGGATTGGTCATCAGCGCCCTGGCCCGTTCCACCCGGCGCGCGGTGACAAGGCCATGGGCCGAGCAGCCGAAGGTGCTGCGCAGCAGGCGGTTCAGGGTCCAGACACCGACGCCGAGGACCGTCGCCATCCCCTCGATCGTCAGGGCGCCCTCCAGGTTGGCCTCGATGTAGTCATCCAGTCGCCGGCGCTGGGCAGGGGCCAACCGGCGCGGCGCCTTCCCGCGGAACTGGCAGGTGGCGTAGTTGCGCAGCAGGTGAACCGCCAGCTGGAGCGACAGCGCCTCGGCATAAAGCGGGCTTCCGTCGCCGCCGCGGCGGACCTCCCGCAGGACCTCGGCCGCGATGAGCGTGAGCGTGGGGTCGCTGCCATGCAGCACGTCGTGCAATGTCACGTGTGCCACGTCACGGCCCTGCATGTCGCCCGCGACCTTGGCGAGGATCTCGCCCGACAGGTAGACATGCGAGACCTCAAGCGGCTGCGTCCAGTGCCAGTGGGAATCCGTTGCCAGGCTGAGAAGCGAGAAGATTCCGGGCTGACATTCCGCGCGTGACCAGCGTCCGCCGACCTGCCGGTCCATCGGCGTAACCCCATGCAGGTAGTGAACGATCAGGTAGTGGTCCATCGGCGGGATCGCGACGTCGAGGCCGCGGTACCGATACGTCCGCTGCCCTATGCCTTTCCATCGGAGGCTGCCGCTGTCGGTCAGGACGTCGCCCGGCACCCAGAGGGGAAGCTCCTCGGGAGTGATCAGTTCGGCGTCACGCGCGACAGGGGAACCGCTCTCTTTCACGGCATCGGCCCGGCAGGCGACAAGCGATGGAAGGCTAAAGTCGGGCAGGACAGCAGTATGGGGAACCTCCTGTCGAGACTTGGTGCGATGGGTCCCCCTTTGGGCGGGACTTCTGTGCCAGCCAATCACGCTTCAGCCTGACCGCGCAATATTTCTTTCGTTGGCGGCGCCGCGAGGGCAGGAAAGTTGCGCATCACACTTGCCGAATGGAACGTTGTGGCAGCGATGTGCCATCCCGAAGACTGAGCCAGGTATCTGAAGGATCTTCCGTGTGGCCACACGCTCGTCGGCCTTGGGGATGGAGGGTTGGCGAGACGACCCGTGACCGGCTTGAGGATGAACAGGGCCAGTCCTGGGTTGAGGCTGAAGACGGCTGCTCCGATGCAGAGGGTTCGACCTCGGGTCGAAAGCATGTTCGGTCGTCCAAGGGACTGGCGGCGCGCAGCGGCGGGGCTCAGGACAGAGGCCCGAAGGTCTTCCTTTCCGCGCAGGAGCCTGCGTCGCTCGCTCGCGGCCACAGTTTCGGGCTAGGCAGGCAATGTCTCCGAGCCTCACTCATGTTGACAAGCGCCGAGGCCGGAAGCGGATCGACGTGGGAGTGATGAAGTCCCGGAGGCTCTCGGCGGTCCTTGGCCCACCCGCTGTCGGGCGTGCCGGAGGGCGGCATCAGCCCGGGCAGGGTCCCGGGCAGACCCGAAGCGCCGGGTCCCGGCCTTCCGCTCACTGGTGCGCCCGCTGTTCGGTCGGGCCCGTGGCGCCCCGCATGAGGGTTTCGCCCTATCCGCGGTCCGTCCCGCCGGGATGGCCGAACTGCCGCCGGTAATGGCCCGGGCTGATCCCGGCGATCCGCGCGAACAGCCGTCGGAAGGCGGAAGGGTCTTCATAGCCGACGGCCCAGGCCACCTGCTCGATCGGATCGTCAGTCCGTTCCAGCCTGCGCTTTGCCTGTTCGACCCGCAGGCGCTGGACATAATCCAGCGGCGGATGGCCGGTCGCTGCCTGGAAGCGGCGCGAGAAGCCACGTTCGGACAGGCCCGAGCGTGCAACCATCTCCCGGACCGGAAATGCAACCGAAGCGTGGCCGTCCAGCCAGGCCTGGCAGGCCGCGACCACGGCATCGCCATGTTCGCGCGGCGGGTCGAACACGATGAACGGGGCCAGGCCATCCACATGGCGCTGCAAGGCAAAGGCCTTGCACACGGCCCGAGCGGCGGCCGGACCGGCCTCTCGTCCGATCAGGTACAGGACCAGATCATGCCAACTGGTCGAGGCGCCGGAACTGATCAGTTCGCCGCGTTGCCCGGAAACGACCAACGCACGGTCGGGATGCACCCGCACGGCCGGATACTGCGCGCCGAACATGCGCGCATAGGGCCAGTGAACGGTCGCCTCCACGCCGTCGAAAAGTCCCGTTTCGGCAATCAGGAACAGGCCCGAACAGGCCGAACAGATCGTGGCACCCGCCCGGTGCCGTTCAACGATCCAGCGGGCAAGGTCAGGATAGCGGCCCCCTTTCCAGCCGGTGCCGCGCACGAACAGGGACGGCACGATCACGATGTCGCAGGACCGCCCAGGGGCCGCACCATGCAGCGGCAGGGTGACGCCGCTGGCAAGCGGCACGGGGTCCGCGGCCTCGCCCAGCAGTTCGACCTGGAAGGTCGGGCCGGCGGGAAGGCCCTCGTGGCCGTCCAGCCAGGCAAGGCTGTTCAGAACGTCGAAGATCCCGCTCAGCGTGGCAAGGCCGGCCTCGGGGATCGCGACGATGCCGACGTGAACCGCAGCTGATGCCACCCTGCCCATCCGGCTCTTCCGACCGAAGCGGACCCATTCTGGCCAGTCTCGCACTCGTGCGCCCCTGCGGCAATGGCGATGATGCGCGGGTGTTCTCCGGGAAAGGAACGAACCATGGCACTGGACAGACAGACGATCGACCCCTCCACACTGGACGACCTTGTCAACCGCGCGGTCTCGGAACTGGCCGCGGGCTACGGCGGCGTCATGATCGACATCGGCAACCGCCTTGGCCTTTACCGGGCGATGGCGGGCGCAGGCCCGATGACCAGCCACGAGGTCGCGCAAGCCGCCGGCTGCGCCGAGCGTTACGTGCGCGAATGGCTGAACGGGCAGGCCGCGGGCGGATACGTCGTGTATCACCCTGCAAGCCGGACCTATGAGCTGACGCCCGAACAGGCCGCCGTCCTGGCGGACGAGACCAGCCCGGTCTTCATGCCCGCCGTCTGGCAGGTCGTGGCCGCAGCCTGGGCCGATGCGGGCCAGACGGCCGAGGCGATCCGAAGCGGCAAGGGCGTCGCCTGGGGCGCCCACGACGGCCGCCTGCATTGCGGTGTCGCGGCCTTCTTCCGCAACGGCTATCGCGCCAGCCTGGTGTCCGAATGGCTGCCTGCGCTGGACGGCGTGGTGCCAAGGCTTCAGGCCGGGGCACGTGTGGCGGATATCGGCTGCGGGCACGGCCATTCGACGCTGCTGATGGCCGAGGCGTTTCCGAACAGCCGCTTCGTGGGGATCGACACCCATCCCGCCTCGATCGCTGCCGCCCAGGCGCTGGCCCGCGCCTCCGGCCTGTCCGACCGGGTGGAATTCGCGCTTGCCGATGCGAAGGCGCCCCTGCCGGGGCTCTTCGACCTGATCTGTTTCTTCGATTGCCTGCACGACCTGGGTCATCCCGTCGAGGCGGCGCGCCGTGCGCGCGAGGCCCTGGCACCGGATGGCACGCTGATGCTGGTCGAGCCCGCCGCCTCGGACAGGGTGGAGGAGAACCTGAACCCGGTCGGGCGCATCTATTATACCGGCTCGACCTGGCTCTGCTGCGCCCACGCGATTTCCGAGGAGGGCACGCATGTCCTGGGCGCACAGGCCGGTGAAACGCGGCTGGCGCAGGTGTGCCGCGAGGCGGGCTTTTCGCGCATCCGCAAGGCGGCCGAAACGCCCTTCAACATGATCCTCGAGGTGCGGCACTGACCGCCAGGCAGGTCATGGTCCAGCGGTCTGCATGTTCGCCGCAGCAGATGCCAGGGCCCGGCGTGTGGCAGAGGATGCCGGCGCTTGGTTGCTCGACGAACTGCCCCTTCTGCCCCCGGCAACGCCGGCCAAGATCGGGCGGTCGGTCCTGCGGGGGCGGGCCTGCTGCGTGCAGGCCCGCCGGGCGGATGATTGCTCAGGCCTTGCTCACCACGATCTCGGCGTATTCCGAGGGCAGGCGCAACGTGCCATCGGTGGCCGAGTTGAAGCGCGCCATTGCAGCAAGCAGATCATGCCCGAGGCCCTGCTGGCCTGCGGGATCGAGCGCCAGGAAGGCCTTGTGGATCGGGCCGTAGAAGCGGCGGAACTCGTCCAGGAACTCCTGCGGCGAGGCGTAGCGGAAGACGAAGAACCTCGGCGTGAAGGCGATCGCCGTTGCAGCCGGGCCGAAGGCCGCTTCGATCCAGGCACGGTCGCCCCAGCGGGACGGCGGCCTCAGGCCGGAGGGCGGGGGCATGTAGCGGCCGAGCGTTCGGAACACCTCGCCGATGAAGCTGTCGGGCGTCCAGTTGGCCAGCCCGATCCGGCCTCCGGGGCGGCAGACGCGCAGCATCTCGGCCGCGGCCCGGTCCTGATCGGGGGCGAACATCACCCCGAAGGTCGAGGCCACGGCGTCGAAGCTGGCATCCGCGAAGGGAAGCGCCTCGGCATCGGCGACCTGGAAGGCGATGGGCAGGCCCTCGGCCTCGGCGCGCTGGCGCCCGCGGTCCAGCAGCGCGGGCACGTAGTCGGTGGACACCACCGCCGCACCGCGCCGGGCCAGGGCGAGGGTCGCGTTGCCGTTGCCCGCCGCCACGTCCAGCGCGCTTGCGCCCGCGGGCAGGTCCATCGCCTCGGCCAGCGTCTCGCCCACGATCTGCAGGGTGACGCCGATGCGGGCATAGTCGCCCGAGGCCCAGGCCGCCTGCTGACGGCCCTTTATGGCGGCATAATCGGGGCGGGAGACGTCGGGATCGGTCGATGTCATGGTCATGCCTGAATCCTCCAAGGGGTGGCTTTGCGTCCGGACCGTTCTCGCGAGGTCCCGGAGCGAGGCCGAAGATAGCGGGCGGCAGGCGGTCATGCTTGAGGACGGCGTGGGGATTCCGTGGTAAGATCGTGGCGGCTGCAGGGGACCGGGGCGATGATCTACCGCCTGGGCGAGTTCTGCCTTGATACGGGCCGCGCGGAACTGTCCGGTCCCGGCGGTCCCGTTGCCCTTGAACCCAAGGCCTACGACCTGCTGGTCCTGCTCGTGGAACGGCGGGAGCGGCTCGTCACGAGGGAGGAGGCAATCGACACCGTCTGGGGCGGGCGCTTCATCTCGGACGCGGCGGTCTCGACCGTTCTCAAGTCGCTGCGGAAGGCGCTGGGCGACGACGGCGAGACGCAGCGGATCATCCGCACGCTGCGCGGACGGGGCTTCCGCTTCGTGGGGGAGGTGTCGCACCCGCCAAGCGCAGCGGCCGGACCCCGCGCGGAGGAAGGCACGGCAGGCAGGGCCGGCTCAAGGCCGCGTCTCGCCATTCTGCCGTTCCGACGGTTCGGGGAATCCAGCGGCTTCGACGTGGTCGCGGACGCGCTGCCCGCAGACCTGATCGCCGGCCTGTCGCGCCTGCGCTGGCTTCAGGTGCTGGCGCAGGAAACGACCTTCCGCCTGCGGGACGCGCATCCGTCGCCGCAATCCGTCGCTGCCGGCCTCGGCGCAACCTATGCGCTTTCAGGGGCGATCGAGCATGCGGCCCGCAGGATCGCGGTCTCGATCGAGCTTTGCGACCTTCGATCCGGCGCCGTGGTCTGGGCCGAGCGGTTCCACGGCAGCCTGGACGACATCCACCAGACGCGGGCGGACATCGCAACCGCCGTGCTGGCCGCGCTGGAAATCCAGATCCCCCTGAACGAGGCCCTGCGCGCCCGGTCCTGCCCGACCGAGCAGCTGGATGCCTGGGGCGCCTATCACCTGGGGCTGCATCACATCTTCCGCTTCACCGAAGCCGACAATGCCATCGCCACCGGCTATTTCGAGCGCGCGACGCGCCTTGACCCGAACTTCGCCAGCGCCTTCGCGGCCCTGTCCTTCACCAGCTACCAGTCGGCGGCGATGAGGTGGGCCCCGGATCGTGCGCTGGCGGTGGCGCAGGCGCAGGCCCATGCCGAGCGCAGCCTCGATCTGGACCCGCTGGACCCCTTCGCCAACCTTGCCGAAGGCCGGCTGTTCCTGTTGCTCAACCGTCCCGAGGATGGCCGGCCCTGGCTTGAGCGCTCTGTCCAGCTCAGCCCGAGCTATGCCAAGGGCTATTACTCGCGCGGCTTCGCCGCCATGCTGGCCGGCCGGACCGGCGACTGCCTGGCCGACATGGACCATGCCATCGAACTGAGTCCGCTCGACCCGATGCTTTGTGCGATGCAGGCCTGCAAGGCCGTGGCCCTGCTTGCCGCCGGGCGTCCTGACGAGGCGGTTGCCTGGGCGAACCGGGGGGCACGGGCGCCGCACGCCCATATCGCCATGCTCATGATCGCCGTCGCCGTCTGCCAGCGGGCAGGGGACCTCGCCGGCGCCGTGACATGGCAGGCCGTCCTGCGCGCCCGCTATCCCGGCGCCACCCTGCAAGGGTTCTTCACGGTGCTGCCCTTCACGGACAGGGGGCTGAGAACCTTGCTGGGAGAGGCGCTGCGTCAGGCAGGAACACCCGAATAGCCCTGTCGCCCAACGGTGCAATCTTCGCGCAGGTGGAGCAGATCACCTGCGGAAGGCCGCGCATCGGCGTGGCTTGCCTTGCTGCGGCTGGCGCGCCGCACAAGGCAACAAGCGGCCTCCGCGCAGGCCGCGACCTCGCGTTGGCCCTCGGACGGCCGAGGTCAGCAGATCGGTGATGCAGGGGGCCGGGAACGGTCTGTTCCCTGAGGCGTGGTCCCGTCTGGAACAGCTTTCGCCCGTGGCCCGTTAGACCTGCCGCGATCGCGATAGCGCGGATCAGGCGGTTTGCCATAGCGGTATCGGTATATCGGCCGCGCATCTTAGGATTTGTCCGGCGCGGGCGGCCTCTATTACCACATGGGACTGAAGCAATCGGTGCCGCGAACGTACGGCGCCGTCGGGGAGGGAGAAACGCAGAATGAAGGTGATGAAGCTCGCGGCCGCGCTCGGGATCGGGTTCTCGCTGCTCGCCGGGCCGGTCCTGGCGCAGGACAAGGGCATGGTGGGCATCGCGATGCCGACCAAGTCCTCGGCACGCTGGATCGACGACGGCAACAACATGGTCAAGGAACTGCAGGCCGCCGGCTACCAGACCGACCTGCAATATGCCGAGGACGACATCCCGACTCAGCTGAGCCAGGTCGAGAACATGATCACCAAGGGCGCCAAGGTGCTGGTGATCGCGTCCATCGACGGCACGACGCTGTCGAACGCGCTGGCGAACGCCCAGGCCGCGGACATCAAGGTCATCGCCTATGACCGCCTGATCCGCGACACCGACGCGGTCAGCTATTACGCCACGTTCGACAACTACAAGGTGGGCGTCCTGCAGGCGAATTCGCTGGTCAAGGGCCTGAAGGAACGCTTCCCCGACCAGAAGCCTTGGAACGTCGAACTGTTCGGCGGCTCGCCCGACGACAACAACGCCTTCTTCTTCTACGACGGCGCCATGTCGGTCCTTCAGCCGATGATCGACGCGGGCGAGATCGCGGTCGTGTCGGGCCAGATGGGCATGGACCAGGTCGGCACCCTGCGCTGGGACCCCGCCACCGCCCAGGCGCGCATGGACAACATCCTGTCGGCGAACTACGGCGACAAGCAGATCCACGGCGTGCTGTCGCCCTATGACGGGCTGTCGATCGGCATCCTGTCCTCGCTGAAGGGGGTGGGTTACGGCTCGGGCGACATGAAGATGCCGATCGTGACCGGCCAGGACGCCGAGGTTCCCAGCGTCAAGTCGATGATCGCGGGCGAGCAGTATGCCTCGGTGTTCAAGGACACGCGCGAGCTGGCCAAGGTGACGGTCGGCATGGTGGACGCCGTGCTGGAAGGCAAGGAACCCCAGATCAACGACACCAAGACCTACGACAACGGCGTCAAGGTGGTGCCGTCCTACCTGCTGGAGCCGGTCGAGGTGAATGCCGCGAACTACAAGCAGGTCTTGGTCGACTCGGGCTACTACACCGAGGACCAGCTGAAGTAAGACGGAACCCGGGCGGCTCCGGCGCAAAGGCCGGGACCGCCCATTTTGCGCGCAGGGGAGGCGGGCATGGCGGCAATTCTCGAGATGCGCGGGATCGGCAAGAGCTTTCCCGGCGTGCGCGCGCTGGACCGCGTGAATCTGGAGGTCGAAGCGCGCGAGATCCACGCCATCTGCGGCGAGAACGGCGCGGGCAAGTCCACGCTGATGAAGGTCCTGTCGGGCGTCTATCCGCACGGCAGCTACGACGGCGAGATCCTTTACGATGGCCGCACGATGCAGTTCCGCAACATCCGCGACAGCGAGGCGGAAGGCATCATCATCATCCACCAGGAACTCGCGCTGGTGCCGCAGCTGTCCATCGGCGAGAACATGTTCCTGGGCAACGAGATCACGCGAGGCGGCGTGATCGACTGGCCCCGCACCTGGGCGCGCACGCGCGAGCTGCTGGCCAAGGTGGGCCTGGACGAGAACCCCACCACGCCAGTCGAGAAGCTGGGCGTCGGCAAGCAGCAGCTGATCGAGATCGCCAAGGCCCTGGCCAAGGACGTCCGCCTGCTGATCCTGGACGAGCCGACCGCCGCGCTTCAGGAAAACGACAGCGCCACGCTGCTGAAGCTGCTGCTGGAACTGAAGGCGCAGGGCGTGACCTCGATCCTCATCAGCCACAAGCTGAACGAGATCCGCCGCGTGGCCGACCGGGTGACGGTGATCCGCGACGGCTCGACCGTTTCGACGCTGACCCGCGACGAGATCACCGAGGACCGGATCATCCGCGACATGGTCGGGCGCGACCTTGCCCACCGCTACCCCGAGCGCGTGCCGCAGATCGGCGGCGAGCTGATGGCGGTGCGGAACTGGACCGTCTGGCACCCCGACCAGCCGCGCAAGGTCATCGACGACGCCTCCTTCACCGTGCGGCGGGGCGAGGTGGTGGGCATCGCCGGCCTGATGGGCTCCGGCCGGACCGAACTTGCCATGTCGATCTTCGGCCGCAGCTTCGGCCGCGACATCTCGGGCACGGTCGAAATCGGCGGCAGGCCGGCCGACGTCTCGACCGTGAACCGCGCGATCGGCGCCGGGCTGAGCTATGTCACCGAGGACCGCAAGACCCTGGGCCTGATCCTGGACGAGCCGATCCAGCGCAACGTCTCGCTTGCGAACCTGGCCGGCATCTCGGCGCGCGGCGTGCTGTCGCGCGGGCGCGAGAAGGCGGTGGCCGAGGGCTATCGCCGCGACCTGGGCATCCGCACGCCCTCGGTGCTGCAGCAGGTGGTGAACCTGTCGGGCGGCAACCAGCAGAAGGTCGTGCTGTCCAAGTGGCTGTTCACCCAGCCGCAGGTGCTGATCCTCGACGAGCCGACGCGCGGCATCGACGTGGGCGCCAAGTTCGAAATCTACGCGATCATGAACAGGCTGGTGGCCGAGGGCAGGGGGGTCGTGATGATCTCCTCGGAAATGCCCGAGCTGCTGGGCATGTGCGATCGCATCTATGTCATGAACGAGGGCCGGATCGTGGGCGAGCTGACCCGCGACGAGGCAAGCCAGGAGCGCATCATGGGCATGATCCTGCGCAGCGAAGGGAGGGCGGCGTGACGGTTCCGCAGCATGACGAACTGGGCGTCGCGGGCGGCGCCATCCGCGCCCGGCTGGGCGGGGGCCTGCGCCAGAACGGCATGGTGCTGGCGCTGCTGGCCATCGTGCTGTTCTTCGTGGTGGTGGTGCGCAGCACCCAGGGCATCGACTTCCTGTCGGCGCAGAACATCACCAACCTGTTTTTGCAGAACAGCTATGTCATCGTCATGGCCTTGGGGATGCTGCTGGTCATCGTCTCGGGCCATATCGACCTGTCGGTCGGCTCGGTCGCGGCCTTCACCGGCGCAGCCTCGGCCTTCCTGACGGTCAAGCTGGGCTGGCCGGTCTGGGCCGTCATGCCCGCCGTGCTGATGATCGGTGCGCTGATCGGCGCGGCGCAGGGCTACTGGATCGCCTATTGGCGCATCCCGTCCTTCATCGTGACGCTTGCGGGGATGCTGGTCTTCCGCGGCCTGACCCTGTGGCTGCTGCAGGGCCAGAACATCGGGCCCTTTCCCAAGGCCTTCCAGGCGCTGTCCACGGGCTTTGTCGGCGACGTGTTCGGCCCGGACAAGCCCAACTTCACCGCCCTGATCCTGGTCGCGCTGGCGGCCGCCGCGATCGTCACCAGCGGGCTGCGCGCGCGGGCCCAGGACGCGGCCTTCGGCACCGAGCCCGAGCCTGCGGGCCTGTTCTGGGCGCGCAATGCCGTGGTGGTCGCGGCCCTGATGTTCGTCGGATGGAAGCTCGCCATGTTCCGCGGCCTGCCGAACGTGCTGATCGTGATGTCGGTGCTGGTCGTCCTTTACGCCTTCGTGACCGAGCAGACGACGCTGGGCCGGCGCATCTATGCGCTTGGCGGCAACGAGAAGGCGGCGCGGCTGTCGGGGATCAAGACCGACCGGCTGGTGTTCCTGACCTTCGTGAACATGGGCGTGCTGGCGGCGCTGGCGGGGATGATCGTCACGGCGCGGCTGAACTCGGCCACGCCCAAGGCCGGCGTCGGCTTCGAGCTGGACGTGATCGCCGCGGTGTTCATCGGCGGGGCCTCGATGTCCGGCGGGTCGGGCAAGATCCTCGGCGTCGTCGTGGGCGCGCTGATCATGGGCGTGATGAACAACGGCATGTCCATCATGGGCATCGGCATCGACTACCAGCAGGTCATCAAGGGCCTGGTGCTGCTGGCCGCCGTGATCTTCGACGTCTACAACAAGGCCAAGCGCGCGTGAGGGTGCAGCGATCCGCAGGGCCGTCCGGACAGGGGGCGGCCGCATGACTCGACCGCTGATCGCCATTCTGCGCGGCATCCGCCCCGACGAGGCCGAGGCCCATGCCGAGGCGCTGATCGCTGCGGGCATCACGACGATCGAGGTGCCCCTGAACTCGCCCGAGCCCTTCGACAGCATCGCCCGGCTGATTGCCCTCTTCGGCGACCGTGCCCTGATCGGTGCGGGCACCGTCCTGGACCCGGGGCAGGTCGCGCGGCTGGCCGGGATGGGCGCCCGGCTGGTCGTGTCGCCGGATGCCAACCCCGAGGTGATCGCCGCGACCCGCGCGGCCGGCATGGAAAGCTGGCCGGGCGTCATGACGCCGACCGAGGCATTCGCGGCGATCCGCGCGGGCGCGACCGGCCTCAAGTTGTTCCCGGCCTCGCTTGTGGGGCCTGCCGGGCTTTCTGCGATGCGCGCCGTGCTGCCGCCGGACCTGCCGGTTTATGCCGTGGGCGGCGCCGGGCCGGAAAACTTCGGCGACTGGATCGCCGCGGGCGCCTCGGGCTTCGGCATCGGCACCGCCATCTATCGGCCCGGACAGCCGGTCGGCCAAACCGCCGATACGGCGGCGCGGGTGGTCGCCGCCCATGACGCGGCGGCCGGAACGCGGGCATGAGGCTGCTCGACCCCACGCCCTGCGAACTGGGCGAAGGCGCCTTCTGGCACCCCGAGCGGCAGGAGTTCCTGTGGCTCGACATCCTCGGCCGACGCCTGCACAGCACAGCGGCCCCCAGCCGCGACCTGCCCGAACTGACCTCGGCCATGGCTTGGGTCGATCGCGACCGGCTGCTGCTGTCCACCGAAACCGGGCTCTGGCTTTATGACCTGGGCAGCGGGACGATGGGCGAGCAACTCGTCGCCATTGCCGATGACGCGCCGGACCTGCGATCCAACGACGGCCGGGCCGATCCCTGGGGCGGCTTCTGGGCCTCGACCATGGGCAAGGCGGCGCAAGGGCGCGCGGGGGCCATCCGCCGCTGGTTCAGGGGCGAGCTGCGGGTGATCCGCGACGGGCTGACCATCCCCAACGCCATCTGCTTCGACCGCCGCCGCGCCTGCGCCTATTTCGCCGACACCGCGGCCGGGACGATCTGGCGGCTGCCGCTCGATCCCGCGACGGGCTGGCCTGCCGGTGAGGCGGAGGTCTTTCTGGACCTCGCGCCCGAGGGCCTTTCCCCCGACGGTGCCGTGACCGACGCCGAGGGCAACCTGTGGAACGCGCAATGGGGCGCGGGCCGGGTCGCCTGCTACGATCCGGGCGGGCGCCTGGTCGCCAGCGTTCCGGTCCCGGCTCGGCAGGCAAGCTGCCCGGCCTTCGGCGGCGCAGGCCTGTCCGACCTGATGGTCACCACCGCTTGGGAGGGCCTTGATCCCGAGGCCCGCCGCGCCGACCCGCAGGCCGGCTGCACCTTTGCCACGACCCTCGCCGCCCGGGGCCTGCCCGAGCCGCGCGTGCTGCTGCCCTAGTCGGCAGCCAGGCCCGCGGCGTCGGCAATCGCGCCGTAGGCCAGCGCCGCGGCGGGTGTCAGCTTGCGGTCCCGCATCGTCACCAGGCCGTAGGGCGCGACCATCAGGTCGCGGGCGACCGGCAGCCGCACGATCCTTGCGCCAAGCGAATCCTGCGAGCGGAAGAACTCTTCCGCCTGGGTGGACATGATCCCGATCGCGTTGCTGCGGCTGACAAGCGCCAGCGTGAACATCAGCGAGGCGGTGCCGACGACACGCTGGGGCAGTGGCAGCCCGCGCTCCATCAGGTAGGCCTCGACCGTGCGGCGCAGCAGGCCGGCGCGCGGCTGCATGACCCAGTCGAAGCGCAATGTCTCGGTCAGGTCCGCGGGCGGGTGCACGTCCAGTTCGTGCCCCGCGCGCACGATCAGGGACATCGGCTCGGGGCCGATCGTCCGCATGGAGAACTGCGTCGCATCCACATGGTCCGGGATGCGGCCCAGGTAGAAGTTGACGTCCCCCGCGATCAGTTCGCCGACCAGCCGGTCGCTTGAATCGACCATCACGTCGAAGCGGATCTGCGGCCGCATGATGCGCAGGTTCTGCAGCACGGGCAGCACCAGGTCCAAGGACGGCCCCGAGACCGACCCGAGGCTGACAAAGCCCGCCTTTCCGTTGTTGATGTCCCGCACCTCGGTCGCGGCGCTGTCGATCTCGTGCAGGATGCCGCGCGCCAGCTCGGCCAGCCGGGTGCCCGCCGCCGTCAGGTTCACCCCGCGCGGATGCCGCGCCGTCAGCTTGACGCCCAGCAGATGTTCAAGTTCCGACAGCATCCGCGAGGCGGCGGGCTGGGTCATGTTCAGCCGCTGCGCCGCCGCCACGACCTGGCCGGTGTCCGCGACATCGACGATCAGCTGCAGCTGTCGCAGCTTCAGCCCGCGCGCGGCGAGCGGCGGCGGTCCCTTGGTCATGGCGTCTCCTCGATCCTCTGCCCGACATTGCAGGAATGCCATGTCGGGCGTCAATAATCGCATTTGACCGCATGACGCCGGCCTCGCTACGCAAGGGTGACGCGGCCAGGATGCCCGGCGGCGCGGAAGAGGGTGGACCGATGCTGCTGTCCCAGATCACGACCCGAGACGGCCGCACCACGGTGGTGATGCGCGACGGCACCGAGGCACATGAGGTCCAGGGCTTCGCCTCGATGCTGGACCTGGCGCAGCACTGCATCGCCGAAGGGCGGACGCTGGCCGAGGTGCTGTCCTCGCGCCGGCCCGGCCCCGCGGTGGACCTGCGCGCCGCGCTGGACGAGGGGCGCGTGCTGCCGCCGCTGACCCATCCCGATCCGGCGCATCTGCTGGTGACGGGCACCGGGCTGACCCATCTCGGTTCGGCCGCGACGCGCGACGCCATGCACCGCGACGACAATGTCGCCGACACGCCGATGACGGACTCGATGCGCATGTTCCGCATGGGGCTGGAAGGCGGGCGGCCCGAGGCGGGGCGCGAGGGCGTTCAGCCCGAATGGTTCTACAAGGGCGACGGCCATTGCGTCGTCGCGCCGGGGGGCGAACTGCGGATGCCCGGCTTCGCCCAGGACGGCGGCGAAGAGCCCGAGATCGCGGGCCTTTACGTCATCGGCCCCGACGGCGTGCCCTTCCGCCTGGGCTTCGCGCTGGGCAACGAGTTCTCGGACCACGTGATGGAGAAGGTGAACTACCTTTACCTTGCCCATTCCAAGCTGCGCCAGGCGAGCTATGGCCCCGAAATCCTGGTGGGCCCGTTGCCCGAGGACATCCGCGGCACCTCGCGCATCCGCCGCGGCGGCCAGGTGGTGTTCGAGCAGCCCTTCCTGTCGGGCGAGGCGAACATGTCCCACACGATCGCCAACCTGGAACATCACCATTTCAAGTACGACCAGTTCCGCCGCCCGGGCGACGTGCACGTCCACATGTTCGGGACCGCGACGCTCAGCTTCGCCGCGGGCGTGGCGACCGAGCCGGGCGATGTGTTCGAGATCGAGGCCCCTGCCTTCGGCCTGCCCCTGACGAACAGGCTGGGCCGCGCCCCCGCCGCGACGGCGGCCACCGCCGTCCGGGCGCTGTAGGGAAGGGGGGAACGCGATGCCCTTCACCCCCGCCCCCTGGCCGCGCCGCCTTCGTTCGCAGGAATGGTTCGGGGGCGACAGCCGCGACAACATCTACCACCGCAGCTGGATGAAGAACCAGGGCTTCCCGGCCGACCTGTTCGATGGCCGCCCGGTGATCGGCATCCTGAACACCTGGTCCGAGCTGACGCCCTGCAACGCCCATCTGCACGACCTGGCCCAGCGCGTGAAGCACGGCATCTTCGAGGCCGGCGGCTTTCCTGTCGAGGTGCCGGTCTTTTCGGCCGCGGAATCGAGCTTTCGCCCCAGCGCGATGATGTTCCGCAACCTTGCCGCCATGGCCGTCGAGGAGGCCATCCGGGGCCAGCCGATGGACGGCTGCGTGCTGATGGTGGGCTGCGACAAGACCACGCCCAGCCTGCTGATGGGCGCGGCGAGCGTCGATCTGCCGGCCATCGTCGTCACCGGCGGGCCGATGCTGAACGGCTGGTTTAGGGGCGAGCGCGTGGGCTCGGGCACCGCGCTGTGGCAGATGTCCGAGGACATCAAGGCGGGCCGGATGAGCCGCGCCGACTTCCTGGAAGCCGAGAACGCCATGAGCCGCAGCCCCGGCAGCTGCAACACCATGGGCACCGCCTCGACCATGGCCAGCATGGCCGAGGCGCTGGGCATGGCGCTGTCGGGCAATGCCGCGGTCCCCGCGGTGGATTCGCGCCGCCGGATGATGGCGCAGCTGACCGGGCGGCGCATCGTGCAGATGGTCAAGGACGACCTGAAGCCCAGCGACGTGCTGACGCGCGCGGCCTTCGAGAACGCGATCCGCTGCAATGGCGCCATCGGCGGGTCCACCAACGCCGTGATCCACCTGCTGGCGCTGGCGGGCCGCGCCGGCGTGGACCTGAGCTTGGACGATTGGGACCGGCTGGGCCGCGACGTGCCCACGATCGTCAACCTGATGCCCTCGGGCAAGTACCTGATGGAGGAGTTCTTCTATGCAGGCGGCCTGCCCGTCGTGCTCAAGCGGCTGGGCGAGGCCGGGCTGCTGAACCGCGAGGCGCTGACCGTCAGCGGCCAGACCGCCTGGGAACAGGTGCAGGACGCCGTGAACTGGAACGAGGACGTGATCCTGCCGGTCGAGCGTGCGCTGACGCAGAACGGCGGCATCGCGGTGCTGCGCGGCAACCTCGCGCCGCAGGGGGCGGTGCTGAAGCCCTCGGCCGCCAGTCCGCACCTGCTGCGCCATCGCGGCCGTGCGGTCGTGTTCGAGGACATCGACGACTACAAGGCGCGGATCGGCGACGAGGCGCTCGACATCGACGAGACTTGCGTGATGGTGCTGAAGAACTGCGGGCCTCGCGGTTATCCGGGGATGCCCGAGGTCGGCAACATGGGCCTGCCGCCCAAGGTGCTGCGCAAGGGCATCACCGACATGATCCGCATCTCGGACGCGCGCATGTCGGGCACCGCCTACGGCACCGTCCTGCTGCACACCAGCCCCGAGGCCGCGCGCGGCGGCCCCCTGGCCATCGTGCGGACCGGCGACATCATCGAGATCGACGTGCCCGCCCGCCGCGTCCACCTGGACGTCAGCGACGACGAGATCGCTGCCCGGCTGCGCGACTGGACCCCGCCGCTGCCGCGCCCCGAGGGCGGCTATGCGCAGCTTTTCCATGACCACGTGCAGGGCGCGGACACGGGCGCGGACTTCGACTTCCTTCTCGGCTGCCGCGGATCGGAGGTGGGTCGTGACAGCCACTGAGCCGGTCGGGATCGCCGTCGTGGGCCTGGGCAAGATCGCCCGCGACCAGCACCTGCCGTCCATCGCCGCCAACCCCGCCTTCCGGCTGGCGGCCACCGTCAGCCGCAACGCCAGCCTGCCCGACGTGCCGTCCTTCGCAGGGCTGGAGGAGGCGCTGGCCGCCATGCCCGGGGTGGGGGCGGTGGCGCTCTGCGTGCCGCCGCAGGTGCGCTTCGGCATGGCCCGCGCGGCGTTGGAGGCCGGGCGCGACGTGCTGCTGGAAAAGCCGCCCGGCGCTTCCATGGCCGAGGTCATGGCGCTGGACCGGCTGGCGCGCGACGCGGGCAGGGTGCTTTACGCGACCTGGCACTCGCGCCATGCCGCGGGGGTCGCCCCGGCGCGGGACTGGCTTGCGGACCGGCGCATCCTGGGTGGGCGCATCACCTGGCGCGAGGATGTGCGCCGCTGGCATCCCGGGCAGGACTGGATCTGGCAGGCGGGTGGCCTCGGCGTCTTCGACCCCGGCATCAACGCATTGTCGGTGCTGACCGCCATCCTGCCGGTCGAGGTCTTCGTCAGCGCGGCCGAACTTGAGTTCCCTGCCAACCGCGACACCCCCATTGCCGCGCGCCTCACCCTGCGCACCACCGAGGGGCGGGCGGTCGAGGCCGATTTCGACTGGCGCCAGACCGGCCCGCAGACATGGGAAATCGAACTGGACACCGACGCGGGCCCCCTGCTGCTGACCGGCGGCGGCGCGCAGGCGCAAGCGGGCGGCGCGGTGCTGGCGCAGGCCGAGACGCTCGCCTCGGAATATGACGGGATCTATGCCGAGTTCGCGCGCCTTCTCGCGGCGCGGGAAAGCGCCGTGGACCTGCGGCCGCAACTGCATGTGGCGGATGCCTTCATGCTCGGCCGGCGGGTCCAGACCGATGCCTTCGAGGACTGAGGCGATGCGCGCCCCCCAGGATGCCGCGGTGGGGGAACAGGCTTCCGCCGTCGAGGACTTCGGCCTGCGCCCCGACGGCCAGCGCGTGAGCCGCATCGCCATCTCCGGGCACGGGCTCTCGGCCTGGGTGCTGACGCATGGCGCGACCCTTCAGGACCTGCGCCTTGCGGGCTTTCCGCAGCCGCTGGTTCTGGGCTTCCCCACCCTTGGGCCCTATCTGGCCGAGGGCCTGTATTTCGGCGCGATCGTCGGGCGCTATGCCAACCGCATCGCCGGCGGGCGCGCGCGGATCGGGGGACGGGACCACCAGCTCGACCGCAACTTCCTTGGCCGCCACCTGCTGCACGGCGGCGCGGACGGGACGGGGGTGCGCAACTGGCGGCTGGGCAAGGTGGCGGCGGATGCGGTGACTATGCATGACCGACTGCCCGACGGTCACATGGGCTTTCCCGGCGCGCTGGACGTGACGGTGCGCTATGCGATCACGCCCGGGCCGGTGCTGGGGATCGAGGTCACGGCCGCCACGGATGCCGAGACGCTCTGCAACTTCGCGCAGCACAGCTACTTCAACCTGTCGGGTCAGCCCACCGTTGCCGATCACCTGCTGCGCTGCCCGGCCGAGCGGTTCACGGCAACCGACGCCGATCTGATCCCCACGGGCGAGACGCCCCCGGTCGCGGGCACGCGCCACGACTGGCGCCAGCCGGTCCGGCTGGGCGAGCGGCTGGAGGCGGGGCTGATCGACGACAACCTCTGCCTTGGCGACGTTCGCCTGCCCCAGCCGCGCCCGGTCGCGGTGCTGTCGGCCCCCGGCGGGCCGGTTCTGCAGCTCGAGTCCACCGAGCCGGGGTTGCAGGTCTATGCCGGCGACCACATCCGCCTCGGCGCGCCGGGCCTTGCAGGCCTGCCCTACCGGCGCTTCGCCGGCATCGCGCTTGAGCCGCAGCTGTGGCCCGACGCGCCCAACCATCCGGGCTTTCCCTCGGCGCGGCTGCGCCCGGGCGAAACCTACCGGCAGATCACGCGGATTCGGCTGACGCCCGCAGAGGCCGAGCCGGATGGGCCCGAGGGCCATGACCGGGGCGGGGAGAGCCCCCAGAGGAGGACGAGATGAAGAACCTGACCGCCTATGCGCTGTTCGCCACCACCGCCCTTGCCGCCCTGCCTGCGGCAGCCGAGACCGTGGGCTTCGCCCAGATCGGTTCGGAATCCGGCTGGCGCGCCGCCGAGACCACCGTGACGCGGCAGGAGGCCGAGAAGCGGGGGCATGACCTCAAGTTCGCCGATGCCCAGCAGAAGCAGGAGAACCAGATCAAGGCGGTGAAGACCTTCATCGCCCAGGGCGTGGACGCGATCCTTCTGGCGCCGGTCGTCGCCACCGGCTGGGATCAGGTGCTGCAGGAGGCCAAGGAAGCCGAGATCCCGGTCGTGCTGCTCGACCGGCAGGTGGACTCCAGCGAGGACCTGTACCTGACCGCCGTCGGCTCGGACCTTGAACACGAGGGCCGCGTGGCCGGGGAATGGCTGGTCCAGCAGGTGGGTGACAAGACCTGCAACGTGGTCGAACTGCAGGGCACGACCGGGTCGTCCCCGGCCATCAAGCGCAAGGCCGGCTTCGAGGCCGGGATCGCCGGGCACGACAATATCAAGATTACCCGCAGCCAGACCGGGGACTTCACCCGGACCAAGGGCAAGGAAGTGATGGAAAGCTTCCTCAAGGCCGAGGGCGGGACCGAGATCTGCGCGCTTTACGCCCATAACGACGACATGGCCGTGGGCGCCATTCAGGCCATCAAGGAAGCCGGAAAGAAACCCGGCACGGACATCCTCGTGGTGTCGATCGACGCAGTTCCCGACATCTTCCAGGCAATGGCCGCGGGCGAGGCGAACGCCACGGTCGAACTGACGCCGAACATGGCGGGGCCCGCCTTCGATGCGCTGGAAGCCTATTGGAAGAACGGGACGGTGCCGCCGAAGTTCATCCAGACGGAATCGAAGCTCTACACCCAGGCCGACGATCCGCAGGCGATCTACGAGTCCAAGAAGAACCTCGGCTACTGAGCCGCAGAGCACCGGGGGCGGCCCGCCGCCGCCCCCGGCCCGCCAGGACGACGCGCAGGGGAGGGCGCTGGCATGGACGCGGTTCTTGAGGCGCGCGGGATCACGAAGCGTTTCCCCGGCACGGTGGCGCTCGACGCCGTGGACTTCACGCTGGCCCGCGGCGAGGTCCACGCGCTGCTGGGCGAGAACGGCGCCGGCAAGTCCACCCTGATCAAGTGCCTGACCGGCGCCTATGCGCGCGACGGCGGCACGGTGCTGCTGGACGGCCGGCCGGTCGCCCCGCGCAGCACGGCCGACGCCCAGGCGCTGGGCATCGGCACGGTCTACCAGGAGGTGAACCTGCTGCCCAACCTTACGGTGGCCGAGAACCTGATGCTGGGACGCGAGCCGCGGCGGCTGGGGCTGACCGACCGGCGCGGGGCGGGACGCGAGGCTGCGCGGCTGCTGGCGGACTATGACCTCGACATCGACGTGACCCGGCCGCTGGACGCCTATTCGGTCGCGGTCCAGCAGATCGTCGCCATCGCCCGCGCGGTGTCGCTGTCCGACAAGGTGCTGATCCTGGACGAGCCGACCGCCAGCCTGGACGCGGCCGAGGTCGAGCGGCTGTTCGGCATCCTGCGCCGCTTGCGCGGCCGGGGCCTGGCGATCGTCTTCATCTCGCATTTCCTTGATCAGGTTTATGCCATCGCCGACCGCCTGACCGTGCTGCGCAACGGCCGCAACGTCGGCGGCGGTCCCGCGGCCGGGGTGGACCGGCTGGCGCTGGTGAACATGATGCTGGGCCACGACCTCGCGCAGGCCGAAACCGGGCACCGCGCCCGCGCGCCGGACGACGGCCCCCCGGCCGCCCAGTTCCGCGACTTCGGCCGCAGCGGGCGCGTCGAGCCATTCGACCTGACCATCCGCAAGGGCGAGATCGTGGGCCTCGCGGGGCTGCTGGGCTCGGGCCGGACCGAGATGGCCGAGGCGATCTTCGGCATCGACGGCAGCGACAGCGGCACGGCCGAGGTCGGCGGCACGGCGCGGCGGCTGGACAGCCCGCGCGCCGCCATCCGGGCCGGGATGGGCTTCTGCCCCGAGGACCGCAAGACCGACGGCATCGTGGCCGACCTGGGCGTGCGCGAGAACATGATGCTGGCCCTGCAGGCACGTCGCGGATGGACCCGCCCCGTCGCCCGGCGCGAGCAGGACCGGATGGTCGCCGACTACATCCGCCGCCTCGACATCCGCACGCCCCATGCCGAGAAACGGGTGGGCGAGCTGTCGGGGGGCAACCAGCAGAAGGTGATCCTCGCCCGCTGGCTGCTGATGAACCCCGGATTCCTGATCCTCGACGAGCCCACGCGCGGCATCGACGTGGGCGCCCATGCCGAGATCATCCGCGTCATCGAGGAGCTTTGCGACCGCGGCATGTCGCTGCTGGTGATCTCGTCCGAGCTGGACGAACTGGCCGCCTATTCGGACCGGGTGATCGTCATGCGCGACCGCCGCCAGGTGGCCGAGCTTGCGGGCGCCGCCGTCAGCACCGGGGCCATCGTCGCGGCCATCGCCGCCGCTCCGCAGCAGAGGACCGCGCCATGACCCTGCCTGCCGGCCTTGCCCGGATCCTGCCGATGCTGGCGACCTTGGTGCTGCTGGTCGCCGCGATCACCGTCGTCTCGCCCGGCTTTCTGGAGATCTCGGTGGCGAACGGCCGTCTGTACGGCAGCCCGATCGACGTGCTGAACCGCGGCGCGCCCGTGGCGCTGCTGGCCATCGGCATGACGCTGGTGATCGCCACGGGCGGCATCGACCTGTCGGTCGGCGCGGTCATGGCCATCTGCGGCGCGGTGGCGGCGAAGATGGTGACGCTGGGCTATCCGCTGCCGGTGACGTTGCTGGCCGCGCTGGCGACCGGCGCGGCCTGCGGGCTGTGGAACGGGCTGCTGGTGTCGGTGCTGCGCATCCAGCCGATCATCGCCACGCTGATCCTGATGGTGGCGGGCCGGGGCATCGCGCAGCTTGTGACCGAAGGGGCGATCCTGACCTTCTCGGACCCGGGTCTTGCCTTTCTCGGGTCGGGCGCGGTCCTGGGCGTGCCGTTTCCCGTCCTGCTGTGGACCGCCGCCGCCGTGGGCACGATCCTTGTCCTGCGCCGCACCGCACTGGGCTTCCTGATCGAGGCGGTGGGCGTGAACGCCCGCGCCGCCTATCGCGCCGGGGTGAACACCCGCGTCACGATCATCGCGGTTTATGTCGTCTCGGGCCTCTGCGCGGCGCTGGCCGGGCTGGTGGTGACGGCGGATATCCGCGGTGCCGACGCCAACAACGCGGGGCTGTGGCTTGAGCTCGACGCGATCCTTGCGGTGGTGATCGGCGGCAACTCGCTTCTGGGGGGGCGGTTTTCGGTCGTCGCCTCGCTGATCGGGGCCATGATCACCCAGACCGTCAACACCGGCATCCTGCTGGCGGGTTTCCCACCCGAGTACAACCTGCTGATCAAGGCATGGATCGTGCTGGTGATCCTGGTGGTGCAATCGCCGCGGCTGCGGCCCCTGCTGGCACGCCGCAGGGCCATGCGGCGGGGAACACCGACATGAACGCGCGGCTTCTGCCCTTTGTCGTCACCTGCGGGATCTTCGTTCTGGCCTATGGCCTGGCCTGGCTGCAGTTCCCGGCCATCCTGTCCACGCGCGTGATCGGCAACCTTCTGACCGACAACGCCTATCTGGGCATCGTCGCGGTGGGCATGACGGTCGTGATCCTGTCGGGCGGGATCGACCTGTCGGTCGGCGCGGTGATCGCCTTCTCGGGCGTGTTCATCGGCGTGATGCTGCGCGACACGGGCCTGCATCCCTATGCCGTGTTCGTCCTGCTGCTGCTGATCACCACGCTTTTCGGCCTGGCGATGGGTGCGGTCATCCACCTGCTGGAGATGCCACCCTTCATCGTCACGCTTGCCGGCATGTTCATGGCGCGCGGCGCGGCCTATGTGCTGTCGATCGACTCGATCCCCATCCGCCACCCGGCGATCGAGGCGATCCAGTCCGCCTACTGGCTGATGCCGGGCAAGGGCCGGCTGACGCTGATCGCGGGGCTGATGCTGCTGACGGTGGCGGCAGTCACGCTGCTGATCCACCGCAGCCCCTTCGGCACCCGCGTGATGGCGGTCGGCGGGGACGCCCGCACGGCGCGCCTGCTGGGCGTCGATGTCGGCCGCACGACGGTGGCGGTTTACGGCCTGTCGGGCTTCTGCGCAGGGCTGGCCGGGGTGGTCTTCGCCGTCTACACCTCGGCCGGCTATTCGCTGGCGACGGTCGGCACCGAGCTGGACGCCATCGCCGCCGTCGTGATCGGCGGCACGCTGCTGACCGGCGGCAGCGGCTTCGTGCCGGGAACGCTGGTCGGCGTGCTGATCATGGGGCTGATCCAGACCTACATCGTCTTCGACGGCACGCTGTCCAGCTGGTGGACCAAGATCGTGATCGGCATGCTGTTGTTCGGTTTCGTCGCCCTGCAGAAGGGGCTGGTGCAACTGCGATCCAGAAAAGGCGGGGGCAGGCGCCGCGCCCGTCGACAGTCCGCGCAGGGGCGTGCGGCGGCCTGACTACCCAGCGCCCGACCTACGACGCCCCCGGCCTGCGACCGGAAAGGCGCGTCGCCTGCGGACCGGGCCGCCGGGTCACTGCACCACCTGGAAGCGCAGTGCCGTCTGCGCCTCGATCGTCAGATGGCCGCCGCCCGGTCCGACGGTGAAGGAGATTTCGTCGCCCTGATCCCCTTTCTCGATCTGCGGCTCGCAGGCGGGGTGCAGCGGCAGCCCGAGGCAGGCCACCGCCTCGGGCGGATCGCACTGCCGGGCCGGCGTGGGGCGACAGACGAATGTCACAAGCGCGGCGCCGCCGTCCTGATGGCGCAGCGTGAGCAGGCGCAGGTCCTGGCCGGGGGCAGGGGGGATCTCGGCCTCGCGCGCCTCGCCCGCAGCCTGGGCGAAGGCGGTCTCGCCGCCGAGGTCGCGGACCCGCGGTGCCCAGCCCCCGAGAACCCGGCCCAGCACCCGGGTCCAAGCCGGCGGATCATCCCCGCCGCGCGGGCGGGGCGCAAGAAACATCAGGGCCACGAACAGCGCTCCGAACAGCGCCAGCGCGATCAGCCCCTTTCGCATGATCCGCCATCCAAAGGGGGATCGACGCCGCCCGCCGGGATCACTGCTGCAACCTCTGCATGTTGACGCCGTCCATGAACCGGGGTGCCACGACAAGGTCCCTGACGACGAAGCACCGGATGCCCGTGCAGGGCTGGCTGCGATAGATCACCTGGACGATGCTTCCCGCCGGAAGCTCGGTCGGACCCTCGGGCACGGTGCGGCGGACCAGCCCGTCTTCCGGGCCTTCGGTGACGCTGCTCAGTTCCATCCCCAGCCCGAGGTCACTCAAGGTCTGCTGCACCTGCGACACGGTCATTCCCGCAAGGCGGGGCAGGCGCACCATCGGGACGGGCGGCGCGGCGTTCTTGATCTCGGCAAGCTTCGCGGTGTCCACTAGGACCTGGCCATCGGCGATGGACAGCGCCGGCGCATATTTGACGTCGAAGCCTTCGGCCGCCAGCGCGGTCACGGCAGCGGGCGGAAAGCGGGCATCCGGAAAGCGGCAGATCAGCGAATCGCAGGACCCCGCCGGTGTCAGTGCGGTCAGTTCCACGATCTCGTCCTCGTCCACGCCCGCGCCTGCACGCGGGTCCGTCGAAAGCACCGCCAGGGGCTCGCCCTCGCCGTCGCGCGTCAGCGCGAAGCTGACCCCCCGGTTGATGGTGGACACGACCGTCGCGGCGGCAACCTCGGCGCGCTGGCCCACGAGACCCTCGGGCACCGGGGTGGCGGGGGGGCGCATGAACATGAAGGCGCCGACCCCCACCAGCACCGCCACCATCGCGGCGGCGGCGGCGAAGATCCACCAGGGCACCCGCTTTTTCGGCGCGGGCGGGGCGGCGACGCCCGTCAGCGCAAAGGCGACCGCGGGCCCCTGCACGAAATCCGCGTCGGGGTCGCCTTCGGCAGCCACCCGCAGGCGGAAGCCGTAGTTCCCCGCCGGCGCGTTCGCAGGCGGGCGCACGGTCACGTCGATCGCGTGGTTGCCGCCGTAAACGAAGTCGCGCTCGATCTTGCCGGGCGAGGTCGCGGGCGCGCCCGCGATCTCGAACCACTCGGGCCGCGCGCCTTCCAGCGGCTCGACGGTGATCCGGCCCACCTGCGCGGACGGAGCCATGTTGCGGACCAGGAACGTGGCCTTCGCGGGCGGCGTCACCCCGCTTGCGTCAGGCGCCCCCATCTCTAGCCGCGAGGGTGCTTCGGTGATCTGGAAGGACGGCATCTTCTCAACTCCCTTGGTTCGGGCCGACGTCGGGGACTGGGGTCAATTCGAAGGTGGTGAAGGCGGGTTTCTCGAACGCGATGATGCGCAGCACGAGGTCGAGCCGGGGCAGGGCCGCGGGCGGGATGCTGACGCTGAAATGGAACGGGCGCTCGGCGCTTTCCTCGATGGCGAAGCCCTGGGTGCCGGTCGCCGTTTCAAGAAACTGGCGCAGGGTGGCGGCCGAGCCGCTGCGGCGGCTCAGCCCGGCCGCGGCCGCCACCAGCTCGCGCAGCTCGGCAGTGTCGGGGCGGTCCTCGCCGGGGTTGGCCTGCAGGTAATGCCCCAGGCCCACCCAGGCCGCCAGCACCGGCACCAGCCGGTCGGGCGCGCGGCGGGGATCGATCAGCAGCGCCGGATCGGCGATCGCGGCCTCGAGCGAGCCATGCAGCGCCGCCATGACATGCAGCAGCCCGTCGAGAACCGAGCCTTCGGCGATCTCGCGGCGGTAGATCTCGGGCAGCAGCAGGGCGATCTCAGCCGGTTGCATCGGGACCCCCCGGAACTTCGGCGCCGAACTGCATCCGGTGCGCGCCCGCACAGGGCAGCCAGCCGGGCGGCAGCGGAAGGCGGTCGGTGAAGCGGCGGCCCTCGATGCGGGTAAAGGTGAGTTCGGCCGGCTCGCCGCGGAACAGCCCCTGCGCGGTTCCCGCCAGCAGCACCCGCGCGCCGGGTCGCAGCGCCACCGCCGCCACCGGCAGAAGCCGCGCCCGGTCGGCGTCGATCGGCAGGCCCGAGGTCAGCCGGGACGCGCGCCAGGCGGGCTTGGCGCTGCCTGCATCAAGCATCAGCACGCCTGCGTCGCGGGTGCCGGCGGCGACCTGCCCTGCGGCCACGTCGAAGGCCAGGCAGGATCCGCCTTTCCAGCCCTCGGAAAGCCGCTGCCAGCCCATCGGGTCCAGCCCGTCCGAGCGCACCGAGATCCGCATCGGCCCGGTCCAGGTCTGCCCTGCCTCGGCCCATACCGCTGCCCAAAGCCAGAGCTGCCCGCCTTCGCGCGAGAAGGCGAGCGATCGGATGTCGAGCCCGTGCGATCCGGGAAGCTGCTCGAAACTGCCGCTGGCCCCGCAGCGTGAGGAAAGCCACACGCCCCCGCCCGAGCGCGCGGCCAGCGCCACGAAGCCCACGCCGGCGGCGTTGGTCGCGCTGGCGGCGGCGTAGAAGCCGGTGACGCCCGATCCGACCTCGGTTGCCTGCAGCCCCGGCGTGGAAAGGTCGCGTTGCAGGCAGCCCTCGGCGCCGGCGATCACCAGCCAGCGTCGGCCTTCGCGCACCGTGACGGCAAGGCCGTGGACCGGCTTGGGCAGGACCTCCAGCTCGGCCCAGTCCTCGCCGCAGCTGCGCGAGGTGCGAAGCTCGGTCTGGCTGTCCGCGCGTTCGAGCGCAAGCGCCAGGAAGCCCGGCACCTCGGGGTCGGTCGCCAGCGCCTTGGGCCGCACTCCGTCCTCTCCCGCGACCCGCTCCCAGCTTTGCGCGTCGTCGAGCGAGCGGTAGAGCCCGTCGGTCATCAGTGCGTAAAGCGTGCGCGGCTGGTGCGGATCGGCAACCAGCCGGCTGACAGGCCCTTCCGGCCCGTCGCCGGTGGACAGGCTCACCCCTTCGGCATAGCGCACCCCCGGCTCGGCGAGGATCGCCTCGTAAACCTCCGAGATGCGCAGGGCCTTGCCGGCGGGCCAGCCGCCGAGCGGCGACAGCAGCGCGTTCAGCCGGCGCGTGACCCGCCGTTCCAGCGCGGCGAGATCCTCGGACGGCGAGGCGGCAATGCGGGCTTCGACGGACACGCTGCGGCACTTCGTCCAGCCGACGGCGACACGGACCCCGATGGGGCGGTGGGCGTCCAGCAGCTTCTCGACGCGGTCGCGCAGCGGCACCTGACGGTGAGAGGCCAGCATTTCCTCGGTCACGGCGCCGGACTCGGGGTCGGGGGGGACCTGCGGCACGATGCGGACATCAACCACGCCGGGCCGGCCGAAGGACCACAAGGCCAGTTCCGCCTCGGCGCGCGCGCGGGCCACGCCCCCGGCGGCCAGCGCCACCCGTTCGAAATCCGTGGCGGTGATCGCGGATTCGGGCATCCTCACGGCGTCGGAGCCGCGCGCCACGAAGGCGACGGGCGTCTCGGCGTCCTCGCCACCGGTCGCGCGGGCAGGATTGGTGATCGAAAGTCCCGGCACCGGCTGGCGAAGCCGGACAAGCGTATCGGGGGGAACGTTGCCGGCGCGGCCGCCGCCCACAAGGTACCAGGCGCGGATCTCGGCCCCCCGTGGCGGGATCGCGAAGCCGCCCGAATCCGCCGCGCGGATCACCCCCGACAGCGGTGCGAAGGTGATCCGCCCCGCGAGGCGGTCGGCGGTGAAGGCGCGCGGAGGCTGGCCGGGACGGAAGCCCGGCACCTCGTCCCACAGCACGAAGACCCGTCCCTCGAGGTTGACGGTCCGGGCCTCGGGCGGGACCTCGTCGCCGCCGGGCCATTCGACGCCGATCCGCAGCGTCTCGACCACCGGCAGGGGCCGTGGCACCGGCCCCCGGCGCAGGGTGAAGCTGCGCCCCGCCTCGCCCGTGCCCAGTCCCAGCAGCTCGCCTTCGACCGGCTCGGCGTTGACGGCGGATACCTCGGCCACGGTTTCGCCCTTGCCGAAACGAAGCGGGCCGCAGGTGGAAAAGACCACCTTCCCCTCGGGGTCCGAGACGCGCAGCCCTTCGGGCCATTCGGCGGCGGGCAGATCGTCGCCCGCGCGGCTCGCCCGCAGCCGCGTTTCGGCCGCGGCGGCGGGCAGCGGCAGGATGCCCAGCAGCTTCAGCAGTTCCAGATGCAGCCGGGACGGCAGGCGGTTCAGCCGGTAAAGCATCGTCTCGGTCAGCCAGGCATAGACCTCGAGCAGGGTCATGCCCGGATCGCCGGGCGAGTGGTCGGTCCAGTCGGGACAACGGGCGCGGATGATCGCCAGCGCCTCGTCCACGAGGTCGGCAAAGCGGCGGCGGTCGATCAGGTCCTCGTCACGCATGGGGCCTCCCCAGATCCAGCGTGAAGCTGAGGCTGCCCCGCTGCACCGTCTGCCGGATGCGGTATTCGAGCCAGATCCGCAGCGCCTCGGGCGAGTCCTGCAGCGACGGACCCGCGTTCAGCCGCAGGATCTCGACCCGCGGCTCCCACCGGCGCAGGGCCTGCCGGACATAGTGGATCGCAAGCCCCGCGGTTGTCGCGTCGTTGGGGGCGAAGGCCAGCCGGTCCAGCGGGCAGCCGTAATCGGGCCGCATCACCCGTTCCCCCGGCACGGTGCCCAGAAGGATCATCAGCGACTGGCTGATGAGAGCGGGCCCGCTGACGGTGGCCACGGTCCCGTTCGCGGCAAGCGCGGGGCCGCCCGGCTGCGCGAAAAGCCATCCCTGCAAGCCTGCCATCGCGCCCTCCTTCATTCGCCCACGGTGACGAAGTCCTGCCCCGCCGCGCCGGCCGAGAAGGGCACGATCCCGAGCTTGCTCCAGTCGGTCTTTCCGGTGGCGGACAGCTTCGCCAAGGGTTTGCCTTCTATGAAGACAAAGCTGGAATAGGACGCCGCCTCGTCCACCGAGACCGTCCTGAAGCACGGCGGATTGGCGGGCGTCGCATGCGGGCAGGCCCTGATCGGCCGGTCCAGCAGGTCGGGCCGGACCAGCGCCGGCACGCCCTGGATCCGCACCAGGTCCTGCGAGGCTTCCAGCCCGACGCGGCCTCCGTGGGCGCAGCTCAGTCCGGCCTTCTCGGTCAGCACCTTCAGCATGTCCTATTCCCGTTCGAAATTGATCTCCGCCGCCCGGATGGTGATGGTCCGCCGCGGCGCCTCGATGACCAGGTCGGCCGCGGCTGCCAGGCGGACCTGCCCGGGGCCCATCTCCAGAAGGCTTCCCCCCGAGGTCGCGACCTTCAGCGCGCCGCCGCCGCCGGAAAGGTCAAGGATCTGCCCGCCCTCGGTCCGCAGCACGATCCCGTGCGGCTCGCGCCGGGCCTCGGACGGCAGCGCATGGGTCCCGAACAGCCCGCCCAGCACGATGCCGCGGCCCGGGTCGCCCTCGGGGAACAGCACCAGCACGTCGTCGCCCTTCTGCGGCAGCGCCACGATCCCTCGGCGGCGACCCGCGCCCGCCGAAAGGCAGGCCATCCAGCCGGCGTCGAGGCCGCCGAAATCCGGCAGCTCGACCCGGCAGCGGCCCAGCTTCTCGGGGTCGCCGTCGTCGGTGACCCGGCCCACGGCCACAAGCGGGGTGCGCGCGGGCCGGGGCAGGCGCGGGGCCTCGGTCGAGAACTCGGTGACATATCCTTCCGTCGCCGACAGCCGATGCAGCGCGCGGGTGATGACATAGCCGCCCGCAAGCGGCGGCAGCACGCCCTCGATGGTGACGGCGCGTCCGGGCACGAGGTCCGGGTCGCCCTCGGCAAGCCCTTCGGCCACCGCCGCCTCGGCCGCGGCACGGTCAAGCGTGGCCTGCAGCATGGCTTCGGCCTCGGCGTCGGTCCCGAGGTGCCGGTTGAGCAGCATCCGCTCGCCCCCCGGTGGGTCGCCGCCGGGGTCGTGCAGATCGACCACCCGGTCCTGCCGCGCGAGGGACGAGCGGTTGATGCGCGACTTCAGGGACAGGGGATCGCGGCTGTGGATGACACCGCCCGGAAGCCACCTGTCGGCGGCGACGGCGATGTCGCAGGAAAGAAGCGACTGTCCCAGTTCAAGGTGCGTCGCGCCCTCTCCGTCCCCTGCAAGAGACATGAGCAGCAGCAGGTCGCCGCGCACGATCGGGTAAAGCCCCGACTGGCCGCAAAGATCGGCAAGGAAGTCGAGGTCCGTCTGTTCGTGCTGCAGCACCAGCAGGCGCTTGGGCGTGGTCTCGAGGCTGCGGCTGCCAAGGCCGATGTCGGCGGCAAGCTGCGCTGCCACATCCGGCGCCGAGACATCCGCCAGCGCCCGCAGCGTCTGCCGCCGGGCAAGGCGGATCAACGGATCGCGCGCCACCACCCGCAGCGAGCGCCCGGACGCCGAGGATTCCTCGCGCATCCCGGTGATGGCACCCGCGAAGACGGCGCGGCCGTCGATCGCTGCCCGAACGGTCGTGCCGGTGCGCAGGATGTCGGACCAGTCGGGATCGGCAAAGTCCAGTTCCAGCGCCGCCGGGGCGCCGAGCGCCTGCCGCAGCACGGCACAGGACAGCCGGGCCGCCAGCGCCCCGTCCATCTCGGCACCGTCGAGGTCGAGACGCAGGCGGGGCCGCGAGGTGAGGGGGCGGGTCATGGCGCGGCCTCTGCCGTCGGGCCGGCGGTCAGGATCGTCCCCGCTTCGATCCGCAGCGGGTCCTCGATCCCGCTCGCCTCGGCGACGCGCGGCCAGTCCTCGGGATCGCCCGTCAGCCACAGGGCGGCCAGGTAAAGCGGCGTCGAGGGCTGGCCGGAAGGGTCGGCGACCGTCTGGATGGCGTCCGGCATCATCTCGGGCGCCGCCTCGGGCAGGGTTCCCCCGGCCGGCGGCGGGGGGGCCATGGAGGCGCTTTCGCTCTCGGGCACCTGCCGCAGGCGCAGGCTCATCCACGAACGGCCCGGCACGCCGTCGGGGCCGAAGCGCTCGAGCCTTTCGGCGACGACCAGCACCACCACGGGCAGGTTCCAGGCCGTGCCCCAGATGAAGCGGCAGACCGCCGCGCCGCGCCTGTCCCCCGTTCCCGGGGCAGGTTCGGCCAGGTTCAGCAGGGGCCGCGTGAGGTCGCGCACGTCGGGCTCGGTCAGCCGCGGCGGCTCGGGCCCGCCGGCGGGCGCCGCGGCGGGGCGGGGATCGAGGCTCCGGGCCAGTTCCGTGTCGAAGAGCAGGTGCAGTTCCAGTTCCGTCACGCCGCCCCCGGTCGCGATCAGGGGATCGTGGCTTCCCGCAGCGCCCGTCAGTGCGCCGCCCCGGCCGGTCCGCTCGCGCAGGCCCGCGCGGCGCGTAAGCGTCAGGCTTTCGGGATTGAGCAGGCAGGACACGCGCTCGCCCGTGTCCTCGATGAGAAAGGTCACGCGCTCCATCCGCGTCTCTCCTGATCGGGCAGGGGCTCGGCCCAGCGGCCCGTTGCCGGGGGTGCCGGAGGGTCGGGGCGGGCGGGAAGCGCGGGCCAGGGATGCGGAAGCGCGGGCACGGCCTCACTGGCCCGTGCCGGGGAGGATGCCCTGGGCGGAAGGGGGAGCGGAGCGGGGGGCCGGGGCAGCGGCTGCGGGAACCTTGCCTCGGCGGACGGGCCGGGGGCCGGGGGCAGGAGGGGGGGAACCCTTTCCCCCGCCGACCGGGGGGGCGGCGGGGATGGCGGCGGCCACAGGGACCGGTGCCAGGCTTTCGGTTCGGGCAGGGCAAAGGATGCGGGATCGACCGGGTGTTCGCGTTCCGGCTGCAAGACCGGGAAGTCGGCGGTCGGGGCGGCGGCGTCGGTGGAGGCAGTCGCGGGGCTTCGGTCGCGCGGCGGGTCCGGGCGAAAGAGATGGGGCGCTGCATCCCGGTGGAACTCGGCGCGGAACCGCAGCGGCGTGCGCCCGGGCGGCGGCGGGATCGGGGCAGGCGCCGGGGAGGGTGAAGGCGGCAGATCGGCAAGGACGGCGGGCGCGGGCCGGAGAGGAGGACGCCCGTGGAACAAGGCCCGTTCCCGCGCCTCTCCACAGGGGGCGACATGGTCGAAGACCAGCCGCGGTCCTTGAGGCTTCGCCGTGGGCGAGACGATCGGCGGGGCTGGCGGCGGGTCGGAAGAAAGGCCGTCGGGACGACCGCGCCCTTCGGGATGGCCGGAGGGTGTCATGTTCCATGGAGAGTGCGTGGCTAAGGGAGTGCGGCCGGGTGGCCTAGACAGCCGCGCCGCCTGCATCGGACCGGCGGGCTCTCCGCAGGCCGCCACCGCCGCGATCCAGGCCTCGGGCGCTTCGGGGAAGGACCGGCGCAGCCGCAACATCCGCGCCTGCTGCTCGCTTTCCTGCACGTCGAGCAGGCGCGCCACCCGCTGCAGAAGGCGCGAAAGCCGGCGCCGGAGCGGGACCCGCGTGGCCATGGCTCAGACCCGCTCGAGCTGGTCGAAGGAAAGGCGCAGCAGCTCGACCGCCACGTCGCGCCCCAGTGCGTCCAGGGGTGCCCCCTGCCATTCGCAGGGCCAGGCGTTGAAGAGGTTCCAGCGCAGGCTCTCGGTCGTGCCATCCGTTTCCAGCATCATGATGGACACGTTGCGCCGCTCGACCCGGCCCTGGATCGTGCCCTGCATCCAGTTCCACAGCTCGGCGTCCCGGATCAGGCCATATCGCAGCGTCACCTCGGAATAGTCGACCGGCCCCGGCAAGGTTCGCACGATCTGGCCGATGCCGCCCTCGCGGTAGCGGATCGGGTGGACGCGCACGCCAAGGCCGCTGACCTCGGTGAAATGTCCCCGCGCCACGCCCGGAATCTCCAGCCGGAACTGGAAGTTCCGCATCGGGTCGGGTGCCTGGGCGGTCTGGGTGGTTTGTGTTTCCGGCATGGCCAGCTCCTTCGCGGGTCAGGGCAGTTCGGCGCTTGTCTGGCCGATGCGGAAGATCACGAACTCGGCCGGACGGACCGGGGCCAGCCCGACCTCGATGACCACGCGCCCGGCGGCGATCTCGTCGGGGGTGTTGGTCTCGGCGTCGCACTTGACGAAGAAGGCCTGCTCGGGCGTCGCCCCCTGCAGGGCCCCGTCCCGCCAGAGCAGCATGAGGAACGCCCCGACGTCGCGGCGGATACTTTTCCACAGCCGCTCGTCGTTCGGTTCGAACACGACCCACTGGGTGCCGCGGCGGATGCTTTCCTCGACCATGATGAAAAGTCGCCGGACCGGGACATAGCGCCATTCGCTGGCGGCAGGCGCGAGGGTGCGTGCCCCCCACAGCACGATCCCGCGCCCGGTGAACATGCGGAAGGCGTTGACGCCCGCGGGGTTCAGCACGCCCTGCTCGGCATCCGTCAGGCGCTGCGACAGTCCCAGCGCGCCGCGCACGACCATGTTTGCCGGCGCCTTGAAGACGCCGCGCCGCATGTCGCTCAGCGCGAACATTCCCGCCACATGCCCCGAGGGCGGCACCGTGACGAGCTTGGTCGAGTCGAAGGGGTCGCGCACGACGAGATGAGGAAAATAAAGCCCGCCGTAGCCGCGTTCGCTTTCGCGCGAGCGCATGCCGCCGGACCCGTCGCCCTCGCCCTCGTCGCGGTCCCCGGCGGACAGGCTGGCCACGCGGATCAGCAGCGACAGGTTGTGCGCCTCGGCCGGGCCGTCGAGGATGGCGAAACGGGTGCCCAGCTGCTCGCAATGGGTCAGCAGAAGGTCGTGGACGGCGGCATCCGTCTGGCCGGGCGCCGCGATCATCGAGATCTCGTCCACGGCCGACAGCGCGTGCAGTCCTTCCTCGAACCCGCCGCCGGGACCGGTGTTCACCACCCAGGCCCGCTGCCCGCCGTTGAGGAAGAACCCCGCCAGCGCATGCGAGAGAGGGGTCGAGACCCCCGCCTGGCCCCCGAAGATCCGCGTGAAGTCGCGCCAGCTGGTGACGGCGTGAGCCTCGCCCGGTTTGGCGGCAGGGTCGGGCGCAAGCCCAAGGAAGGCCGCGGTGGTGGTGCCCACCTCCTGGATCGGCCGCGCGCCCGTGGACACTTCCTCGATATAAACGCCTGGCGTCAGATACTCGGGCATCTCGGCAATCCTCCCTTGCCCGCTGCGTTACCTTCCTTGACCCGCGGAAAGCCGCGGCACGTCCTGGCTGCTTCTGAGAATGCGTTCCCTGACCGGAAGCGCGGGCGTCATCTCCCGCCGACGCTCGACGGTGAGGACGAGGTGCAGGCAGGGTTCGGAAACGGGGCCATGGCGACTTTGCGCCTCTGCCGGCGCAAGCAGCCGGATCGGGCGGCGCAGTGAGTCGCCGTCCCCCGGAAGGCCCGGGGCGTCGATCGCGGCAAAGGCGATGTCGCAGAGCAGATCGTTCGCCGCGCCCGCATCCGCCAGCCGCACGGTCAGGCGATAGGTCAGGTCGATCCTCAGCGTGCCGGTTCCGAAGGATGCGGCAGGATCGATGGCCACCAGCGCCAGGCTGACGCCTTCGGCCGGGTCATCCCCCGTTCCGCGCAGATGAACCGAAGCACCGCCGGCATGGTGCCTCACCCATTCCATCAGCGCTTCAACGGACATCGGAACGACTCCAGCGAAACAGAAGCTTGCTTTATGTCTATCAGATCCCGGCCTTCATCGCACTGTTAGTTTCACGCGGAAGGCGATTGCCTCAGGTGACGGTGCTGCGGATCGCGCGCAGGACAGAGCCGATCGCGCCGACCAGCAGCACCACCATCCAGATCGTCCCCGCGACCGCCGAGATAAGCGCGCCGAGAACATCGGCGATGGCCGCCACCACCCCCGGAACGAAGCCGATCAGAAGGCCGGTCAGGAAGGTCAGCCCGACCGAAAGCCCCAGCAGCAGGATCAGCCCCTTGTTCTTCAGCAGCCCCGGGGTGGCCACCATGAAAAGCGCGATGCCGATCAGCTTGAAGATCATCAGCAGCGCCAATGTCGCCTGCGCGGCGTCTGCCGGAAAAGCCGCCCATGCGGCCATGTAGACGGCGGTCCCGAAGGGAAATGCCAGCAGCAGCGAGACCATCAGGATCAGCAAGGACAGCGTCGTGAAGATCAGCAGCAGCCCGGCAAGGATGCCGAAGATCGACAGCACGAGGGTCACGAACCCCTGGAGCTTCGCAAGCTGGCCCACAGGGCGGATGATCTCGACCGCCATGAGTGCAAGCGTCCAGGCAAGCGCGAGGTCGATCAGCCCCAGCATGCGGATGCCCCAGCCGGGCGTGCTGTGCGCTTCCACCGCCGCCATCGAACCCAGGGCGAAGCCGAGCGAAAGCTCGCCCAGAACTGCCATGGCGAAGGCAAAAAGCCCGAGGCAGAAGATGCCGATCTTTGTCGCATCCATCCGGTTGCTCCGATCCGACCGCCGGCGATCCTCCTGACGATACCCCCGGTTGATCCTTCCTCCAAGCGAAGCATCCGAGTCTGGCAGGACAGCGCCGGGGCATTTTTCCATCAGCCGGAAGGGCATCCGTCACGGAAAGCCTGTCGGCGCCGGACAAGGCGAACACATGCGCCCGGGCGACCCGCCGCACGGCGCGGGACGGGCAGCGCAGGTCGCGGACTGCCTTGTGCTTCCGCAGCCCTGTTCAGGAACCGGGCGGCAAGCGGGGCCTTCGCCGGTCCTGCCGCCGACAAGGGCTCATCGATCCGGGCGTCGCCGTGTTCGGCGCCGGATCATGCCGGCTTCAGCAGGTTCCCGATTGCTGCCCGAAGCTGAGCGGCGTCGAAGGGCTTGGCCAGCAGAGCCGTTGCGCGGGTCGGCAATTCCTCGGCATCCGCGCGGAACCCCGAAATGAAGAGCACGGGCAGATCATCGCGACGTTCGCGCAGCAGTTCGCAGAGCCGGGGACCGTTCAACTGCCCCGGCATGACGCAGTCAGTCACCAGCAGGTCGATGGACGCGAGATCCAGCGCATCCGCCGCCGCGTCGGCGCTGGCAAAGCCGGTCACCCCGCAGCCCATCTCGTTCAGCATGGCGCAGGTCACGTCGCGCAGCGCGTCATTGTCCTCGACCAAGGCTATCCGCAATCCGGTCAGGTCCGCTGCTGCGGCACGTGGCGCTTCTTCCCGGGAACTCTCGGGGTTCTGCATCGGCGGCAGGTACAGGTGCACGGCGGTGCCAGCGCCCGGCTCGCTTTCGATACGCAGCCCGCCTCCGGACTGGCGCAGGAAGCCGTAGATCGAGCTGAGCCCGAGCCCGGTTCCCTTGTCGGGGCCCTTGGTCGTGAAGAAGGGTTCCAGCGCGCGCGCCTGGGTTTCGGCGTCCATGCCCGTGCCGCTGTCGGCGACCGACAGGCGGATGAAGGGACCGGCTGGCAGGTTCGCCATTGCCGCTTCGCCTGCGTCCAGGTCCACCAGCCGCGCCGAGACGGCCAGGGTGCCGCCTTCCGGCATCGCGTCGCGCGCATTCACCACTAGGTTGACGATGGCCCCTTCGAACTGCGAGGCATCGAGCCACACCGGGGGCAGATCCGCCGGGATGTCCAGCGTGGCGGTGACGGTTTCGCCCAGCACGCGCTCGAACAGGCCGCGAAGGCGGCCCATCTCGGAGGTCACGTCAAGCTCGCGCGGTTGCAGCTTCTGGCGACGGGCAAAGCCCAGAAGACGCTTGGTCAGGTCGGCGCAGCTCTGGGCCGCCTGCAGCGCGAGGCCGAGCCGCCCGCGGCTGCGCTCGTCCAGTTCGGCGGTGGCCTGCACCCGGTCCAGCGAGCCGATGATGACGCCGAGCATGTTGTTGAAGTCATGCGCGACCCCGCCCGACAACTGCCCGATCGCCTCGAGCTTCTGCGCGTGGGTCAGCTGTTCCTCAAGCCGCTTGCGGCCTGTCACATCGGTGATGACGCCCGAGATCATCAGGCCGTCCTCGCCCTCGTCCCCGGCAGCGGCGTGCTCCATCATCCACTGCTCTTCAGAGCCGCACAGGATGCGGTATTCGATCTCGTAGCCTCCGGTGTCGGGCAGCGCGCTTTGCGCCGCCGCCAGCCGCGGGCGATCGTCGGGGTGGACGCGGTCCATCCAGTCCCCGACGGCAAAGTCCAGGTCGTCATGGCCCCCGCACAGCGCCTGGACATTGCCGCCAACGAAGCGGCGGGCATCCTCGCCCGGCTCGATCACGAAAAGGGCCAAGGGCAGGGCGTCCAGCACCAGCGCCTGCGTCATCAGCGTGCGTTCAAGCTCGCGCGCGACCTCGGCCTCGCGCGCGCGCACGGCAAGGTTCTCGGCCATGAGCTTGCGTTCGGCCTCGGCCTTCAGCGCGATCTGGCGGCGCTGTTCATAAAGCTCGGCGAAGACCTGGACCTTGGACCGCAGGATCAGCGGCTCGGCGGGCTTGAGGACGTAATCGACGGCACCGGCGGCATAGCCGCGGAACTGGTGCGAGGTTTCCTTGTCGACGCCGGACAGGAAGATGATCGGCACGTGGCGCGAGCGTTCACGCTGCCGGATCAGTTCGGCGGTTTCGTATCCGTCCATGCCCGGCATCCGCACATCCAGCAGGATCACGGCGAACTCGTGCCGCAGCACGGCGCGCAGGGCCTCGGCGCCGGAGGTCGCGGTGACGACCGGATGGCCGAGGTCGGCCAGCACGGCCTGCGCGGCGATCAGGTTGGCCTCGTCGTCGTCGACGACGAGGATCCGGGCAGGCGCGTCGGCCGCCGCGGCGCTCACGCCAGGGTCCCCGGCGTCGACCCCCGCGGCTTGCGGCGCTTGACCCAGGTGCGCAGCACCGCGATCAGTTCCTCTTTCTCGACAGGCTTGGACAGGTAGTCCGAGGCCCCGGCGTTGAAGCAACGCTCGCGGTCCTCGGCCATCGCCTTGGCCGTCACGGCGATCAGCGGAAGATCACGGAACCGGGCATCTGCGCGGATTCTGCGGATCACCTCGTAGCCGTCCATCTCCGGCATCATGATGTCGACCAGAACGGCCGCAAGCTCGGGTTGCGCGTTCAGCAGGGCCAGCCCCGCCGCGCCGCTTTCGGCGCTCACGACCTCGATGCCGTGATCCTCGAGCAGGGCGGTCATCGAGAAGATGTTGCGGATGTCGTCGTCGATCACCGCGACCCGCTGGCCGTCGAGCAGCTCGTCGCGCGTCCGCACGGCGGTGATGGCCGCGCGCAGCGCCTCGGGAAGGCTGTCCCAGCGCAGCTTGAGGGTCGCCACGAGCCTGTCGAGCAGCTGACCCTCGCCCCCGGCGTCCGTGCGGATCACCAGCTCGGCCCCCGCACGCGCAAGTGCCGCCGCCGCTTCGGCGCCCGGCGCCGCGTCAAGGCCCACCATGACCGGCAGCGGCTCGCGCCGTCCGGCCAGCGCCGCCAGAAGCTCGCAGACGGCCTTGTCGGCGGTCGGCGCGACGATCAGGACGGCATCGGCGGGCGACTGAAGAGCGGCCGCCGCCTTGCCGGGCGTGACCTCGTCCACCACCAGCCCGTCGACCGCCTCGAGCAGGGCGCGCAGTTCGGCGGTCAGGCGGGCGTTGGGGCGGACCAGAACCACTCTCCAGCTGCGCCGGGTGGCCTGCGCCTTGAGGTTGTCGAAGACCTCGATCAGCCGTTCCCGGCTGACGGGCTTGCCGGAATATTCGATGCCGCGACCCCGCAGCCGTTCCTCGTCATCGACAACCGAGATGAGATGGACGGGCAGGTGCCGCATCTCGCGATCGGTGGTGATGCGGTCGACAAGCGCCCAGCCGTCCACGTCCGGCAACTGGATGTCGAGGCTGACCGCGTCGGGCCGCTGGTGGCGGATCACCGAGGGCAATTCGCGCCCGCGTCCGATGATGAGGCCGGCGAAGCCGCGTTCGGTCGCGATATCCTGAAGGATGCCGGCAAAGACCGGGTCGTCCTCGACGATGGCCACCAGCGGACGACCGCCGTTGCGGCGCGGAGAGGCGCCGAGCGGGGCAGGAACCGCGGAAGCCGGGCCGCCGATCCGTCCGGCATCGGACGAAATCTCGGCGGAAGACCCGTTTCCAGTGCCCGAACCGGACGGCGCATCGGCTTCGGTCCGCACGAGATACGAGGCCGCTTCGGGCGCGGCGGTTTGCGCAGGCCGGGACGCAGAAGCAGAGGGGGCGGGCAGGGACACCGGGGCGGCCGGCCAGGGCAGGATCTCGTCTGCTTCGGGTTCGGCCAGGCCGTTCTCGAGCGGCAGATACAGCGTGAAACGGCTGCCTTTGCCTTGCGTCGATTCCAGCCTGATCTCGCCGCCCAGAAGCGTCGCCAGTTCGCGGCTGATCGAAAGGCCAAGCCCGGTGCCGCCGTAGCGGCGCGAGGTGGTGCCGTCGGCCTGCTGGAACGCCTCGAAGATCACCTGCTGCTGGGCCGGTGCGACACCGATCCCGGTGTCGGTCACGGTGATCGCCACCCGGCGGGTCGCCGCGGCCAGGCGCGCATTGCGGAAGCTCTGGCCGGGCGGCACCATCGCCACATCCATCCGCACGCTGCCGCGTTCGGTGAACTTGAGCGCGTTCGACAGCAGGTTCTTGACGACCTGCTGCAGGCGCATGCTGTCGGTCGTCATGGCGGCCGGCAGGTCCGGGGCCAGGTCGATCGTGAAATCCAGGCCCTTCTGTTCGGCCATGGCGCGGAACTGGCGATCCATCGCCTGGGCAAAGTCGCCGAAGCGCATGGATTCGAGGTTCAGCACGACCGTGCCGCTCTCGATTTTGGAAAGATCTAGGATGTCGTTGATCATCCGCAGCAGGTCGTCGCCCGCCGCGTGAATGGTCGATGCCTGCTCGATCTGCTTCTCGGACAGGTTGCCGCGGCTGTTCTCGGCCAGAAGCTTCGACAGGATCAGCAGGCTGTTCAGCGGCGTCCTCAGCTCGTGGCTCATGTTGGCCAGGAACTCGGACTTGTATTTCGAGGTCAGCGCAAGCTGCTCGGCCTTTTCCTCAAGCTCCTCGTTCTTGACGCGCAGCGCCTCCTGCTGCTGGCGCAGCATCTCCTCGCTTTCGCGCATCCGGGTCGCCTGCTCCTCGAGCCGCCCGTTCGACGACCGCAGCTCGTCCTGCTGGCTTTGCAGTTCCGAGGCGAGGATCTGCGACTGGCTCAGCAGCGTCTCGGTCCGCATCGAGGCGCTGATCCCGTTCAGCACGACCCCGATCGATTCCACCAGCTGGTCGAGGAAGGCGACGTGCGTTTCGGTGAAGCGGTTGAACGAGGCGAGCTCGATGATCGCAAGCACCCGTTCCTCGAACAGCACCGGCAGCGCGACGATGTTGAGCGGCGCGGCCTCGCCCAGGCCCGAGCGGATGCGGACATAGTCGCCGGGCACGTTGGTCAGCAGGATGCGCTCGCGCTCGACGGCGCATTGACCGATCAGCCCTTCGCGCGGACGGATGCGGCTGGCCAGGAACTTGCGCTCCGTCATGGCGTAGGTCGCGGCGAGTTCGAAGACGGCGCCATCGCTGTCCTCGTGGGCCAGCCAGATCGCCCCGTGCTGGACGTTGATCAGCGGGGCAAGACCGGACAGCAGGACGTTGCAGACGGTTTCCAGGTCGCGCTGGCCCTGCATCAGGCGGGTGAAGCGCGTCAGGTTCGTCTTCAGCCAGTCCTGCTCGCGGTTGACCTCTGTGGTGTCGCGCAGATTGGTGATCATCCGGTTGATGTCGTTCTTCAGGGCGTCCACCTCGCCCTTGGCCTCGACCGAGATCGAGCGCGTGAGGTCGCCCTCAGCCACGGCGGTCGCCACCTCGGCGATGGCGCGCACCTGGGTGGTGAGGTTGGCGGCCAGCTGGTTGACGTTGTCCGTCAGGTCGCGCCACAGGCCCGAGGCGCCCGGAACGCGCGCCTGTCCGCCCAGCTTGCCCTCGATGCCGACCTCGCGGGCGACGTCCGTGACCTGGTCGCCGAAGGTCGCAAGCGTGTCGATCATCTCGTTGATGGTTTCGGCCAACTCGGCGATCTCGCCCTTGACGTCCAGCGTCAGCTTCCGCTTCAGGTCCCCGTTCGCCACCGCCGTGACCACGCGGGCGATGCCGCGCACCTGGTTGGTCAGGTTGTCGGCCATCAGGTTGACGTTGTTGGTGAGGTCGGCCCAGGTCCCGGCCACCCCCGGCACCTGCGCCTGCCCGCCCAGCTTGCCCTGCGTGCCGACCTCGCGGGCGACCCGCGTGACTTCGGACGCAAAGGCGTTCAGCTGGTCCACCATCGTGTTGATGGTGTTCTTCAGCGCCAGGATCTCGCCCTTGGCATCGACGGTGATCTTCTTGGACAGGTCGCCCCGCGCCACGGCCGTCGTGACCTCGGCGATGTTGCGGACCTGTTCGGTCAGGTTCGAGGCCAGCCCGTTCACGTTCTCGGTCAGGTCGCGCCAGGTGCCCTCGACACCCTCGACGCGGGCCTCGCCGCCCAGCTTGCCCTCGGTGCCCACGTCGCGGGCGACGCGCGTCACCTCGAAGGCGAAGCGGTTGAGCCGGTCCACCATCGTGTTGATGGTTTCCTTCAGTTCCTGCATCTCGCCCTGGACCTGGACGGTGATCTTCTTGGACAGGTCGCCGCGGGCAACGGCCGTCGTCACCTCGGCGATGTTGCGGACCTGGCCGGTCAGGTTCTCGGCCATCTGGTTCACGCGGCCGGTCAGGTCCGCCCAGGTGCCGGCGACGCCCTCGACCCGCGCCTGGCCGCCCAGCCGCCCCTCGGTGCCGACCTCGCGGGCGACCCGCGTCACCTCGGAGGCAAAGGCGGAAAGCTGGTCCACCATCGTGTTGATGGTGTTCTTCAGCTCGGCGATCTCGCCCTTGGCGTCGACGGCAATCTTCTTGGACAGATCGCCCCGCGCGACGGCGGTCGTGACCTCGGCGATCTCGCGGACCTGGTTGGTCAGATTGGTGGCCAGTCCGTTCACGCTCTGGGTCAGCCGGCGCCAGGTGCCCGCGACCCCCTCGACCTCGGCCTGGCCGCCCAGGATGCCCTCGGTGCCGACCTCGCGGGCGACCCGCGTCACCTCGGACGCGAAGGACGACAGCTGCTCGACCATCGTGTTGATGACCTGCTTGATCTGCAGGATCTCGCCCTGGGCATCGACGGTGATCTGCTGGGTCAGGTCGCCCGAGGCGATGGCGGTCGCGACCTTGGACACGTCGCGCAACTGGATGGTCAGGTTGCCCGCCATGCCGTTGACGCTGTCGGTCAGGTCGCGCCAGGTGCCGGCGACGCCCTCGACGCGCGCCTGCCCGCCCAGCTTGCCCTCGGTGCCGACCTCGCGCGCGACGCGCGTCACCTCGGAGGCGAAGGCGTTCAGCTGATCGACCATGGTGTTGACCGTGTTCTTCAGCGCCAGCAGCTCGCCTTGGACGTCCACCGTGATCTTCTTGGACAGGTCGCCCCGCGCGACCGCGGTCGTGACATCGGCGATGTTGCGCAGCTGCCCCGTCAGGTTCGAGGCCATGGCGTTCACGTTGTCGGTCAGGTCGCGCCAGGTCCCGGCGACGCCCTCGACCCGCGCCTGCCCGCCCAGCTTGCCCTCGGTGCCGACCTCGCGGGCGACCCGGCTCACCTCCGAGGCGAAGGACTTCAGCCGGTCCACCATCGTGTTGATGGCGTCGGCCGTCTGCAGCAGGTCACCCCTCAGCGGCCGCCCGCCGAACTCCAGCGGGACGGACTGCGACAGGTCGCCCTCGGCCACGGCGCGGACGACGCGGGTGATCCCTTCCCCGTGCAGCATGCTGCCTTGGATGAGGCCGTTGACCGAATCGACGGCCTCGCGCCACCCGCCCGTGGCGCCCTCCAGATGGATCCGCTCGTTCGTCTGGCCTTCCTGGACAACCGCGTGCTGCAGCCGTGCGAGTTCGCCGACGAGGGCGCGATTCTGGTCGGCCAGCATGTTGTAGGCTTCGGCAAGCGGCGCGTCGTCGCCATCCTCGAGCAGCGTGATCGAGAAATCGCCGCGGGCGAGCGCACGCAACGCCGCGGTCAGGGCAACGGGGGTGCCGTCGGTCTGGGTCAGGTTCTGGGGCATGGTTGTCTTGGTGTCCGGCGTCTGGTCGGGGCTTCAGGCAGCGTTGCGCAGGCGGGCGGCGCGGTGCAGCACGGCCGTCAATTCGTCGGGCATGCAGGGCTTTTCCACCACCGCGACCGGCTTCAGCGCGGCAACGGCCGGATCGTGGACAAGGCCGCTGTCGCCGGAGATGAAGATGATCGAGATATCCTGACCGCGAACCAAGGTCTCGGCCGCGGACACGCCCGTGGACCCGCCCTTCAGGTTGGCATCCATGAGCGCGATGTCGGGTCGGTGCTGCTGCGCCATTTCCACCGCCTCGGACGCGGTGCGAGCGACGCCCACGACCTCGAAACCGGCGTCCTCGACCAGATCTGAGAGAAACATCGAGACGAGGACCTCATCCTCGGCGATCAGCACGCGAAGCTTGGCAGACGTGGACATGCGGTTCTTTCAGCAGAGGAGAGGTTGCACCGCGGCGGAGGGTATTGCACGCCGCACCTGGCCGCAATCATTCCCCTGCGGCGGTCCGGCGGGACAGGCGTCGGCAATCCTTTTGACATGCCGGAATTTTCTTCGGACGGCCTGTCAGCGGTGATGCTGTCCGCGACCTTGCAAGCGTCGCAAGGAAAGCCGACTGCCTTGCCCGGATCTCCTGTTCGGGCGGGACCCGGACGGAAAGGTTGCCGAGGGCAGGGGAACCCGCAGGATCAGGTCGATCCGGACTCGGGCGGTCACGACCTGATCGGCGTCGGCGCAAAGGCGAGGAACTTCCATTCGCCTTCCTTCCTGGCCCAGACCACCGTTGCCACGTTGTCGATGATGCGGTCTGTCCCGGCCACGGTGGCGCGCGACCACATGGCGCCCGTGACTATCAGGACATCTCCCCTTCTTGAGACCTGATCCACCGTGTTGCGAAGCTCGTGATACACGAAGCCGCCGCGGCGGAACTTGTCGATGAACTCGGCCTTGCTGTCACGATTGCCGAAGGAATGCGTATAGACGAGCTCGTCGTCGAACATCCTTTCCAGGGCGTCTGCGTCTCCGGCCTGCATGGCCTCTGTCCGGCGCGCTTCCAGGCTCTGCGCGAGCTCAAGGTCGGTCACTGGCATTCTCCTTGTCGTTGCTCAGGTGCGAAGGTTCCGGCGATCCCGCCGAAGAAGGGAAGCCGGACCCTAGGACCGGCTGAGCAGATCCGAGTTGAACGATGCGTCCAGCCGGCGCATGAAGCTTTCGGCGCAGCACATGTGGTTGCGCATGACCTCGGCCGCGGCCTCGGCGTCCCCGGCGCGAAAGGCCTTGAGCAGGTCCTTGTGGCTTTCGATGTTGTGGCTGCCGAACAGTTCGTGTTCGCGCATGCTGTCGGACCGATAGCTGACCAGGTCGCGCAGCATGCTGTTCAGGAAGCGGCACATCAGCACAAGGATCACGTTGTCCGATGCCTCGCAGAGGATGTCGTGGAACTCGGTTTCCGCCTTGCGGACCAGGGCGCGGTCGCGTGCGCTGTTCGCCTGCTCGCACAGACGGACATTCTCCTCGAGCCGGCGAAGGTGATCCTCGGTCAGCTTGCCGATGACGTTGCGCGCCAGGATGACCTCCAGCGAGGTGCGCAGTTCGTAGACCTGGCCGAAGTCGATCTTCTGGAAATGCAGATACTGCCGCAACTGCTGGGTCATCACGTCGATCGAGGCGTCCTGGATCTCGGGCCCGCCGTTCGGCCCCGACACCATGCGCACGAGTCCCTCGACCTCAAGCGCCTTCAGGGCCTCGCGGATGGTGCCCTTCGAGCAGCCGTAATGGTCCATCAGGGCGCGTTCATGGGGCAGGCGGTCGCCGGGGCGCAGGCGGTCGCGCGCGATCCGGCGGCGGATGTCCTCGGCCACCTGGTCCGACAGCTTGATGCGCGCCAGCCTGCGTTCCCTGGCCCGGGGTGCGTCCTGATCCATCGATGTCCTTCAGCCTTGCCAGATGATCTCGTCGTCCAGCGGATATATCGGCCGGGCCAGCTTGCGGAAGGCGAAGAGATCATGGTCCGAGGCCGTGACCCCCGAACTTGCGCATTCGACCACGGCTTTCGCCAGGGGCTCGAACACGGGGCGGCAGTACATGCGGGATTTCAGGTGCAGGAAGCGTGCTGACAGCCCGTCGATCCCCAGGCAGGTGAACACGCCCATGTCCAGCGGTTCGTGCGGCTGCTCGCAGACCACGATCCGCGCGGCGCCCGTGTCCAGCAGCGCCGCCCGGCCCATCGAGAGGACCTGCCCGTGATAGATCGGGCCGGTCACGCGGTAGCGGCCGTCCGACAGGGACAGGACCCGGCCCCGCAGCGTCAAGGGGGGATGCGGCAAAGGAAGGCCTTGGGCCGGGGTCTTGTTGCCCAGCCTGACCTCGACGGTGGCGCCCTCGCCGGCGGCGAACAACTGCGCCACAGTGCCGGCATCGGCGATGGGTCCGACAAGGATGCCGTCCTGACCCGCGGCCAGCAGTTCCTCCAGCACGTCCATCACGTCGCAGGTGCCGCCCGACATGCAGTTGTCGCCGTGGTCCAGCAGCAGGACCGGGGCCGAACCATCGGCCAGGGCGACCGCCCGCGAAATGGACGCCGCAAGCGGTTCCTCGTGGTAGATGTATTCCGCGCGGCGGCGCCATGCCTCGCGGCCCAGTTCCCGCGCGATCTCGGCGGCGAGTTCGGGCGTATCGGCGACGGTGACGACGGAAAGGCCCGTTTCCACAAGATCCGCGAGAGGAAAGCCGCCGAAAACGGTGACGGCCTGGACGCCGGGCCGACTTTCCGCCTGACGCGCCAGTGCCACAAGGTCGGTCATGGCGCAGTCGGTGGTCGTGTTCATGCACAGCGTCGCGGCCAGAATGGGCGGATGGCAGAGCGCCATGGCGGGCCGCGCGGCCCCGTCCAGCAGCGGTGCGAACAGGCGCGTGACATGCGCGCCCGTCTCGACCATGTCGACATGGGGGTAGGTCTTGAAGCCCACGATCACGTCGCAGTTGTCCAGCATGGCCTGCGTGATGTTGCCGTGCAGATCAAGCGCGACGCCGATCGGGACCCCCGGCGCGGCTGCACGCAGGCGGGCCAGAAGCTCGCCTTCGCCGTCATCATGGCTGCGCGTCACCATGGCGCCGTGCAGGTCCAGCAGGATGCCGTCGCATCCCTGCCTCACGGATTGCAGGATCGCCTGGGCCATGGCCTCGAAGGCGTCGTCCTCGACAGGCCCCGAGGGCATGGCATGGGCGATCAGCGGCACGTCGATCGCGGCCCCGATACGGCGGGCAAAGGCCTCAAAGGCCCCGAGGGCCGTGGGTGCGCCCTCGGCCGCCGCAAGCGCGTCGGGTCCCCACAGGGGATTGAAGGAGGAAAGCGGCGTCGGCACGGGCGAGAAGGTGTTCGTCTCGTGGTTCAGGCGGGCAAGGACAAGGCGCTTGCTCATGCGGCGACCTCGGCGCGGCGTTCGGCTTTGCGGCGGTCGTAATCCAGCACGGCCTCCAGCAGGACCTGCGCGCCGGCGGCGCATTCCTCGAGCAGGGTGGATTCCGCGGGGTTGTGCGACAGTCCACCCTTGCAGGGCACGAAGATCATCGTCGTCGGCGCGACGGCCGCGGCATGGACCGCGTCGTGACCGGCACCCGAGATCATGTCGCGGGTGGAAAGCCCGGCTGCCTTCGCCCCGGCCCGCACCGCGGCGATGCATTCGGGGTCGAAGGCCACGGGTGCCGTGCGCGAGATGGGGACGAGCCGATGCCCAAGCCCGTTCGCCTGCGCCGCCTCGGCCACCAGCGCGGCAACCTCCTGTTCCATCCGGTCCAGGACGGCGTCGTCGGGATGGCGCAGGTCGATGGTCGCGCGCACCTCGCCGGGGATGACATTGTGCGAGTTCGGACTGACCTCGAGGAAGCCGATGGTGCCGACGGCGTCCTTGTGGCTGCGGGCGATGCGGTCGATGCCCCCGATCACCTGCGCCATGCCGACAAGCGCGTTGCGGCGCAGGTTCATCGGCGTCGAGCCGGTGTGGGCCGCAGTGCCCGTCAGGCCAAGGTCGAACCAGCGCATCCCCTGCACGCCCTGCACCACGCCGATCTGCCTGCCCTCGGCCTCGAGGATCGGGCCCTGCTCGATGTGCAGCTCGAACATCGCGCCGAAGCGGACCGAGCCCGCCTCGGCCTCGCCACGCCAGCCGATGCGGTCGAGCGAGGCCCCGAAGCTGTCGCCCCCGGCATCGGTCCGGCTGTCGCCGTAATCGCGGCTGTAGACGCCGGCCCAGATGCCCGAGCCCAGCATGGCGGGCGAGAAGCGCGAGCCTTCCTCGTTCGTCCAGTTGACCAGCATCAGCGGCGCCTCGGACTGGAAGCCCGCCTCGTCAAGCGTCCGCAGCACCTCGAGCCCCGCGAGGACGCCCAGCACACCGTCGAACTTGCCGCCCGTGGGCTGGGTGTCCAGGTGGCTGCCCATGGCGATGGGCGGCAGGTCCGGGCGCCGCCCCGGGCGGGTGGCGAACATGTTGCCCGCCTCGTCCACGACCATCGTCATTCCCAGCGCATCGCATTGCGCCCTGAGCCAGTGCCGCACGCGGCTGTCGTCCTCGGACAGCGTCAGGCGGGCGATGCCGCCGTCCGGGGTGCCGCCGATCTGCGCCGTTTCCATGAGACTGCCCCACAGCCGGGCTGCGTCGATCTTGAGGTTGGACATGGATTGCTTTCCTTCCCGCCTCAGGCGGCCTTGACGCCGAGATAGCGGTCGATGGTGTCGGGGTCGGACCGGAACTGTTCGGCCGTGGCGCAATGCACGATCCGGCCCAGTTCCAGGATATAGTGGCGGTCGGCCAGCTGGCTGCAGACGGCAAGGTTCTGCTCGACCAGAAGGATCGGCACGCCGGCGTCGCGGATCAGGCGGATCTGGGCCACGATCTCCTCGACGATGATCGGGGCGAGGCCCTCGACGGGTTCGTCCAGCATCAGCACCCTCGGCCCGCCCAGCAGCGCACGGGCGATGGACAGCATCTGCTGCTCGCCGCCCGAAAGCTGGCCGCCGCCGTTCTTCCGGCGTTCCTCGAGGCGCGGGAAGATCCCGTAGATGTCCCGGATCGACCAGCGCGCGCCGCGGCGTTCGGCGATGCGCAGGTTTTCCTCGACCGTCAGCAGCTGGAAGATGCCCCGGTCCTCGGGCACCAGCGAGAGCCCTGCGGCCGCGATGCGGTGGGCGGGCTGGCCGGTGACGTCCCGGCCCTCCAGTTCGACCCGGCCTTGGCTGGGGGTGATCAGGCCGACCGCCGTCTTCAGGGTCGTGCTTTTCCCGGCGCCGTTGCGGCCGAGAAGCGTGACGATCTCGCCGGGCGCCACCTCCAGCGACACGCCCTGGAGGATGTGGCTTTTCCCGTAGTGGCTGTGCAGGTCCGACAGGCGCAGCGCAGGCGTCATGCGATGTCTCCGGTGATCATGTTGCCCAGGTAGGCGCGCTGCACCTCGGGGTCCTCGCGCACGACGGCGGGCGGGCCCTAGACCAGCTTGCGGCCCAGCCGCATCACCGTGACCATGTCCGAGATGTTCATGACGATGCCCATGTTGTGCTCGATGAACAGCACGGTGTGGTCGCGCCCGAGGTCGCGGATCAGTTCCTTCATAGCCTCGATGTCGTCGATGCCCATGCCCGAGGTCGGCTCGTCCAGCAGGATGACGCGGGGACGGGCGGCGATGGCCATGCCCACCTCGAGCCGGCGCTGCTGGCCGTGCGACAGCTCGCCCGCGATCCGCCCCGCCACGGCGCCCAGTTCCAGCCGCGAGATCACCTCGTCGGCGATGGCCAGCGCGCTTGTGTTCGACTCTGCCCGCCGCCACGGGGCCAGCGCCTGCCAGGGCGTGCGCCCCTGCGCGGCAAGGCGCAGGTTCTCGCGCAGGGTCAGGTTCGGGAACAGGCTCGTGACCTGGAAGGACCGCGCGATCCCCAGCCGCACCCGGTCGTCGTCAGAGGTGGTCGTTATGTCCTGACCATCCAGTTCAATCCGCCCGGCAGAGGCGCGGACGCGCCCGGTCAGCGCATGGAACAGCGTGGTCTTGCCCGCGCCGTTGGGCCCGATGATCGAATGGACGCTGTTGCGGCGGATCGCCAGATCGACGTCGGCCAGGGCGTTGAAGCTGCCGTATTTCACGCCCAGCCCGCGGGTCTGCAATGCGATGTCGGTCATCTCAGTGCTCCTCGGCCGGCTTGGTCGGGCTGGGCTCGCGCCGAAGCACGGCGTCATACAGGCGCTCGACCAGCCCCCACAGCCCGCGCTGCAGGAACAGCGCCACGGCAACCAGCACGAGGCCCAGAAGCAGCAGCCAGCGCGGCCAGACCGCGGACAGCGCGTCGGCCAGAAGCAGGTAGAAGCCCGCCCCCAGCACCGAACCGAACAGGCTGGAGCTGCCGCCGATGATGGTCATGATCAGGATCAGCTCGCTGGTGTGGTGTTCGATGTTCGACAGCGGGGCGACGCCGATCAGCATGGCGTGCAGCGCGCCCCCGAAAGCCGTGACCGCGCCCGAGATGGCGAAGGCCTCGATCTTGAACAGGCGGGTCGGGAACCCGATCGCGGCGGCGCGACCCTCGTTCTCGCGGATCGCGATCAGCGTGCGGCCGAAGGTCGATTGCGTGACCATCACCAGGATGGCGAAGATTGCCAGGAAGCAGACCGCGACATAGGTGTAATAGGACCAGGGCGCGTTCAGTTCTGCGCCGCCGAGGCTGGGACGCGGCACGCCCAGAAGGCCGTTGTCCCCGCCCGTGATGCCGCTGAACGTGTAGGCCATGAAATAGAACAGCTGCGAGAAGGCCAGCGTCAGCATGACGAAGTAGACGCCCTGCCGCCGGATCGACAGCCATCCCACCAGCGTAGCGATCGCCGCGCCGAGGATGGCGGAACCGGCAAGCACCAGCGGCACGGGCACCTGCCAGCGGGTCAGGCAGATGCCGGCCGCATAGGTGCCGACGCCGAAGAAGATGCCCTGCCCGAAGGACAGAAGGCCCGTGTAGCCGAGCAGGAGGTTGCAGGCGGCCACGACCATGGCGAAGATCAGGATCTCGGTCGCGAGGATGCCCGAGGTCAGGAACAGCGGCAGCACGGCGACGGTCAGCACCGCCAGGCCGAACTGCACGGCGGGTTTGTCGAGCGGATGCATCTCAGGCTCTCCCCAGCAGGCCGCGCGGCATCGTCGCGATCACGAGCGCCATGCCGAGGTAGATCATGAGCCGGGCCCCTTCGGGCCAGACGGTGGTCATGACGCTTTGGACAATGCCGACCAGAAGGCCCGCGACCAGCGCGCCCGTATAGCTGCCCATGCCGCCGATCACGACGACGACAAAGGCCACCGACAGCGCCTCGACGCCCATGAAGGGCTCGACCCCCCGGATCGGCGCCGCCAGGGCGCCCGCCAGACCGGCCAGCCCCGCGCCGAAGCCGAAGACGGCCGTGTTGATGCGCATGGTGTTGTAGCCCAGCAGCGCCATGTTCGACGGCGACTCGGACCCGCCGCGGACGATGGCGCCCAGCCGCGTGCCTTCCAGCAGCCACCACAGCAGCCCGGCAAGAACGGCGGTGAAGCCGATGGTGAACAGGCGGTACTGCGGATAGATGAAGTCTCCCGCGATCACGACGCCCTGCAGCCCCTCGGGCGCGGGCACGCTGCCGCCCAAGGGGCCCCAGGCGATGATCACCAGTTCCTGGATCACCAGCGCAAGGCCGACCGTCACGAGGATGTGGAAGGTGTGCGGCAGCTTGTAGATGCGGTGCAGAAGCAGCGCCTCGATCGCGGCGGCGATGCCCGCCACGATCAGCGTGGCCATCGGCATCGCCGCCCAAAAGCTGAAACCGCGCTGGGTCAGGTCGAAGGTCAGGTAGGCGCCCAGCAGGTAGAACGCGCCATGGGCGAAGTTCACGAACTGGAGCAGGCCGAAGATGACGCTGAGGCCGACGGCCAGCAGGAAATACAGCATTCCCAGGCCGATGCCGTTCAGAATCTGGAAAAGGTAGATCACGCAACTCTCCTGAAGTCGGGCGCGGGAAGGTCTCCGCGCGGGTCATGCGCCGCGCGGAGAAGGGCGGCGGACTTCAGGCCGTCATCTTGCAGCCGGACTGCTCGGCGGACAGGAAGGACTTGCCCGAACTGATGATGTCCACGTAGTCGTCCTTGCCGGCCATGGCGTCCTTGGCCTTGCCCTTGAGCAGGTAGTAATCCTTGATGACCTGGTGGTCGGCGGCGCGGATCTCCTCCTCGCCGGTCAGGCCCGTGTATTTCAGCCCTTCGAGCTGGCCGATCACTGCCGACCCCTCGGCCGAGCCTGCCTTGGCGGCCGCGTCCAGCAGCAGCTTGCTGATGATGTAGGACCCGGCGAAGGAATAGTTCGGGTTGAAGCCGTGCTTTTCCTGCACGCGCGCCACCAGTTCGCGGTTCAGGGGCGTGTCGGCCCCGTGCCAGTACTGCGCGCCGAAATAGACGCCCTCGCAGATGTCCGGGCCCAGCGCCTCGAACTGTTCCAGCCCCGAGGCCCAGGCCACGACGATCGTCATGCGCTGCTTCAGCCCGAAGCTGACCGCCTGGCGCAGCGTATCCGAGCTTTGCGCGCCGAAGTTCAGCAGCAGCAGCACGTCCGGCTGGGCGGAGATCGCATTGGTCAGGTAGCCGCTGAACTCCTTGTCGGTCAGCGAGTGATAGCTGTTGCCGACGTGCTCGATGCCCTTTTCGGCAAAGACGGCCTTGGCCGCGTTCAGAAGCCCGTCGCCGAACACGTACTGGGGCGTGATCGTGTACCAGCGCTTTGCCTCGGGCAGGGCGTCGATGATCGGGCGAACCGTCTGGTCGATGGCGCCGAAGGTCGGCACCGACCAGCGGAAGGTGGCCTTGTTGCAGTCGGGGCCGGTGATCTCGTCCGCGCCCGCCGTGGTCATGAAGCTGCCGCCGCCGCGCTCGATCTCCTTGCCCATGGCAAGCGACTCGGACGACAGGATGCCGCCCGCGAACAGCTTGATCCCGTCCTGCGCCAGCGCGTCCTGAACCTTGCGCACGGCGGTCGCGGGCTTGCCCTCGGTGTCCAGATCGAGGGTCGAGACCTCGATCCCGTGGGCCTTCGCGACCTCCTCGGCCGCCATCTGCGCGCCGATGGTGGCGAACTTGCCGTTCGCGGCAAAGGCGCCCGAGATCGGCACGGGCACCCCGATCTTCAGCGCCGCCCCTTGGGCGGAAGCCCGGCCCAGAAGGCCCGGAGTGGCGAGAGAGATCGCGGCAAGGGACGAGGTGGTCAGGAAGCTGCGGCGATTGAGCATGGGGTTCCCTGTTGTTTGCGTTGCCATTCGAAGCGGAAGCAACTCTAATAACTATACGGATAGATATGATCGTGTGTCCATGAAGATGAAACCGGCTGCCGGAAACAGGAATCCTACTGGAAACAGCGATCTGGTGCCTTTTTCGAGGGCGCGGTGCCGTCGTCGTCGGCAGCAGGCGAGGTCCGTGCGTGGACGTCGCCCTTCTGTTTTCCCGGCTGATTCGGACTTTGCTGCCGGGTCCGCCCGGCCCGGGCCCATGCGCCCGGGGCTACCCTTCGCGCCGCCCGCCTGGACTGCCTTTGACAACCTCTACACCGCAGGATCGCCACCATGCAGCACACTGAAACCCTGAACGACCTGTCGGGCGTCGTCGCGGCTGACCGCGCCCATGTCTGGCACCACCTGAGCCAGCACAAGCCATACGAGACCGCCGATCCCCGCGTCTTCGTCGAGGGCAGGGGGATGCGCCTCTGGGATGCGAAGGGGACCGAGTACCTCGATGCCGTCTCGGGCGGGGTCTGGACGGTCAACGTGGGGTACGGCCGCGAAAGCATCGCCAATGCCGTGCGCGACCAGCTGATCCGGCTGAACTACTATGCCGGCGCCGCGGGCACGGTGCCCGGCGCGGTGTTTGCCGAGAAGCTGATCGCGAAGATGCCGGGGCTGAGCCGCGTCTACTACTCGAACTCGGGTTCCGAGGCGAACGAGAAGGTCTACAAGATGGTGCGCCAGATCGCGGCCCGCCATCACGGCGGCCGCAAGTGGAAGATCCTCTACCGCGAGCGCGACTATCACGGCACCACCATCGGCACGCTCGCGACCAGCGGGCAGGATCAGCGGGCGATGCAGTATGGCCCTTACCCGGACGGCTTCGTCCGCGTGCCGCACTGCCTGGAATACCGCAAGCAGTGGCACGTCGGGAACTACGGCGAGCGCGCGGCGGATGCCATCGAGGAGGTCATCCTGCGCGAAGGCCCCGACAGCATCGGCGCGATCGTGCTGGAACCGGTCACGGCGGGCGGCGGCGTCATCACGCCCCCCGAGGGTTACTGGCCGCGCGTGCAGGAGATCTGCCGCAAGTACGACATCCTTCTGCACATCGACGAGGTCGTCTGCGGCCTGGGGCGCACCGGCACTTGGTTCGGCTATCAGAACTACGGCATCGAACCCGACTTCGTCACCATGGCCAAGGGGCTGGCGTCGGGCTATGCGGCGATCTCGTGCACGGCGACGACCGAGCGCGTCTTCGAGATGTTCAAGGACGCGCCCGAGGACAGCATGAGCTATTTCCGCGACATCTCGACCTTCGGCGGCTGCACCGCCGGCCCCGTCGCCGCCATCGAGAACATGCGGATCATCGAGGACGAGGGGCTGCTGGCCAACACCGTCGCCATGGGCGAGCGCCTGATGGCGAACCTGCAGGCTTTGATGGAGCGCCATGCGGTTATCGGCGATGTCCGGGGCAAGGGCCTGTTCTGCGGCGCCGAGCTGGTTGCCGACCGCGCCACGAAGGAGCCGCTGGACGAGAGGATGGTGCAGGCGATCGTGGCCGACTGCATGGCCCAGGGGGTCATCATCGGTGCGACGAACCGCTCGCTGCCGGGGCTGAACAACACCCTCTGCCTGTCGCCCGCGCTGATCGCCACGCCCGACGATATCGACCGCATCACCGACGCCATGGACCGCGCGCTGGCGAAGCTGGCCGGATGACCATCGTTCCCCGGTCCCGTTCCGGAAAGGGCAGCCCGGTCGACGGGCGGCGGCCTATCGGACCCTGAGTGGAACGGCAGCCGGGATCGGGCATCCTGCCGGCCCGTTCGCTGTTCCGCGCCCGTCTTCGGGCAGCGATCCCGCTGTCGGCCTGCGCCGTGTTCAGCGGAATGCGGGCGCTTGGCCGCTGCCGGTCGCCACTCGCCTGGACAGCCGCGGTGCCGATCCTCGGAGTTGAGATTCGGCAGGATGCCGTGCGAGCCTTCCGGCCAGGATGAACTGACCGTCACCAAGCCGAAGGCCGAGGCATGATCCGTCTTCTTTCCATCGTCTTTCTTGCTGGCGGGCCCGGCGCGGCAGGGGCGCAGGACCTTGACGCTGCCGCAGTGCAGGTGCTCGCCGGGCCTTGCGCCAGTTGCCACGGGCCGGACGGGCGGTCGCCCGGCGCCATCCCCTCGATCGCCGGGCTTCCCGAGGCGACGGCGGCCGAGCGGATGCTGGCTTTCCGCGACGGCGCCGATCCGGCCGCCACGATCATGCCCCGGCTGATGAAGGGCTATGACGAGGCCCAGATCCGGGCGCTTGCCCATTGGTTCGCCGAGATCGGGTCATGAGGGCGACGCGACGGGACATGCTTCTGGCCATGGGCGCGGGCATGGGGACGCTTGCGCTGCCCCAAATCCTGCGCGCGCAGGCGGCGGCCCACGTGGCCGTCGTCGGCGGCGGTTTTGGGGGCGCGACGGCGGCGCGTTACCTGCGCCGCCTGAACCCGGACCTGCGGATCACCCTGGTTGAGCCGCAGGAGCAGTTCGTGACCTGCCCCTTCTCGAACCTTTACCTCGGCCGGTTGCGGGATTGGGACAGCATCACGCATGGCTTCGACGGTCTGCGTGCGGCGGGGATCGAGGTGATCCACGCCCGGGCCGAGGACGTGGATGGTTCGGCCCGCAGCCTCGGCCTTTCGAACGGCGCGCGGCTGGACTGGGACCGGCTGGTGCTGTCGCCCGGCATCGATTTCCGCTGGGGCGATCTGGCCGGCTATGACGAGGCGGCGGCCGAGCTTGCTCCCCATGCCTGGAAGGCGGGCCCGCAGACGCAGCTGCTTCGCCGCCAGCTCGAGGCGATGGAGGATGGCGGCACCTTTGTCATGGTGGTGCCGCAGGGCGCCTTCCGCTGTCCGCCCGGCCCTTACGAGCGGGCCAGCATGGTCGCGCACTACTTCAAGACCCACAAGCCGCGGTCCAGGGTCCTCATCCTGGATTCGCAGGACAGGTTTGCCAAGCAGCCGCTGTTCCGGCAGGGCTGGCAGGCGCTTTACGGCGAGATGATCGAATGGGTCGGCCAGAGCGACGACGGGCTGGTGGTCGAGGTCGACGCAAGCACCCGCACGGCCCTCACCGCCTTCGGCACCCGCCACAAGGCGGACGTGCTGAACGTCATCCCGCCGCAGAAGGCCGGGCTGATCGCGGAACGCGCGGGCGTGACCGACGAGACGGGCTGGGTGCCGGTGCGGGCCGACCGGTTCGAATCCGTCCATGTCCCGGGCGTGTATGTCCTCGGGGACGCGACCATCGCCGCGCCGATGCCCAAGTCCGGCTTCTGCGCCAATGCGCAGGCCAAGGTCGCGGCGGCAGCCATCACCGCCGATCTGGCCGGACGCGAGCCGCCGCCCGCGAGCTTTGCCAACACCTGCTACAGCCTGGTCGGCCCGGGATGGGGCATCTCGGTTGCAGGCGTCTATCGGGCCGAGGGCGGGAAGGTCGTCGAGGTCGCAGGCTCCGGCGGGGTCAGCCCGCTGGAGGCCGGGCCGGAGTTCAGGCAGGCCGAGGCCGATCATGGCGCGGGCTGGTACGCGTCCATCTGCGCCGACATCTGGGGCACGGCGTGAGCGCGGCCGCGCTTGGCCTGCGGGGCGCGGACCTCGGCGCGGCGGCGCAGGCGGGCGTCCCTGCGACAGCCATCCCGGCGCGCAGCTTCCGTGCCGAGGGCTTCGGCGCCCCCGTCCTAAGCTGTGCGATCGGCGCGGCCGCAGGATCGCCCGGACCTCGACGGGCCACGTGGACCAGGGATGCCCGATCCTGTCGGGCGGCAATCGTGATGGCTGAACTTCCCGGCCACCTCTGCTATATGCTGGGTACGAAGCACCCGGGCGAGGTGGACCCGGTCGAGTTCACCCTTGAGGCGGGGGCCGGCGACCATGTCCATCAGACGCGGATCGACATCGACATGCGCGTGCCCGGCCTGACGGAAGAGGACCTCGCCCGGATCAATGGAAAGCGCGATGACGTCCTTCGGTTCTGACATGCGGCGGCGCGACCTTCTTGCCGGGGCGGCGGCGCTGGGCGGGCTGGCGGCGGCGGGCCTTGGACCCGCGGCCGCACAGGCGCAGTCCACCACGGCCATGCCGCAGATCGATTCCGCCGAAGCCGACCGGCTGGCGGCCGAGTTCGCCGCGGGCGCGGAGGTCCTGTCCCAGGGGCTGGCGCTGGACCTTCCGGCGCTGGGGGACAACCCCGCCGCCGTTCCGGTGCGCGTCCATGTCACCGAGCCGATCACCGACGCCTCGTGGTGCAGCGAGATCATCGTGATCGCCGACCTCAACCCCGGACCGTTGGCCTGCCGCTTCCGCTTCACCGCCGCCACCGGCTCGGCCGATGTGACGGTGCGGCTGAGATTGATCCGGTCCATGCCGGTCCGGGCTTATGCGCGGATGGAGGACGGCCGTGTGCTGATGGCCCGGCGGGACATCACCGTCGCCCCCGGCGGCTGCGGTCTGTAGGAGACAGCATGGCCCGTCCCCCCCGCATCTGGATCAGCAACGAAACCCCCGCGCCGGGCGAGATCGTCCGAGTCCGGGCGCAGATGGTCCATGTCATGGAAAGCGGCCTCCGGCTGGATGCCTCGGGCCAGACGGTCCCGCAAGACATCCTGACCGGCTTCACGGCTTCGCTGGGCGACAGCCTGCTGCTTGAATGGACCCCCGAGATGGCGATCTCGCAGAACCCCTATATCGAGTTCACCTTTGCCGCCCGCCATTCAGGCAGGCTGCGGATGGTCTGGACCGACCGCCGGGGCGTCGTCGCCCAGGCCGATCGCGACGTGACCGTGGGCTAGGGGCAGCATTCCTTCATTCCGCCACCGCGATCCTGCGCGGGCGTGCCTGCGCCATCACGGCGCTGCTTGACAGGTCGGGCCATGGTTGCGCTTGATGTCCTGAAAGGGGGGTGGGATGTGATCAGGCTCCTTGCTGCCAGTGGATTCTTGGCCGTCATGGCTGGCGCAGCCCTCGGGCAGAGCAGCGGCGCGTCCACCGACTTGCGCGCTCAGGAGGGGACCAGCGCCCCAGTGGACGACATCGCCGCGGCAGAGGACATTGCCGCCGCCCCGGCGGCGCAGGGCGGTGCCATGCGGACGGACCCGCCGGCAGACCAGGCGCGGACTGCCCCATCGCCCGGAAGCGGGCCAGCCGCAGCGCAGGAAACAGAACCGGCCCCGCAACCGGACGTCGCGGCAGCCGGAACAGGTGAGCCAGAGCAGAACATGGACGCGCGCCTGGCCGAATTGCGCCGGCAGGCCGCCGAGGCCGAAGCCCGCCTGGCGGATCTGGCGCAGCAACTCGACGGACTTGTGGTCCAGCGCGATCAGGTGAGGGATGAGGTCGCCGCGCTGGAGGCGCGGCGGAGCGAGGCAGAGGCCGCCCTGGCCCTGGCGCAGCAGCACGAGGCAACGCTGCGGCAGGAGGTGGAGGAGACGACAGCCCGTCAGGCGGCTGCAGAGGCGGCTGCCCTGGATGCCGAGCGCCGGCAGGCCGAAGCCGAGCAAGGCTTTGCCGAGGCGCAGGAGCTTCGCGACCTTGCCGAGGCGGCTCTGGCCGAGACCGCCGGGGAACTCGACCAGATGACTGCCATCCGCAGCCCGGTGCAGCAGGAGCCTGCCATGCCGGCTGCGTCAGGGCCGCAAGAGGATGCCGAGGCTCCGCAGCCCCAAGGGACCGTTGCGGCGACCTCGCAGCAGCCGGGGCGCCCCGCGGCAAAGGTCGATGGGGCCCTGTCGCGCGCCCCGGCATTGGGGACCGGGCCGCAGCGCGCCGATCTTCGGCGGCGCCTGATCGCAGGGGAATGCGCGCCCGAGGCCCTGCGGGGCGCCTATGGCCAGATCAACCGGCAGACGCTGCTGGCGCTGGTCGCCGAACTTGGCGCCTGCAGCTGACATCACCGGCCCGCAGAGCCGCAAGGGGGAGGAAGGAAAAGATGGGGAAGACCGGATGGCTCGGCCCGGCACTTGGCGCCATGCTGGCGTTGGCGACAGGCCCCGCCGCTGCACAGCAGGAGTTCGGCAAGGCGGTGATGACGGGCGGGGCGACCGGCACCTATATCCAGATCGGCCGCGATCTGGCGGGGGTGATGGCGGAATGCGGCCAGACGCTGGACGTGGTCGAGTCCGCGGGATCGCTCGAGAACTTCATGGCCGTGCGCACGCGCGGCAATACCCAGTTCGGCATCGTGCAGAACGACGTGCTGGAGTATCTGAAGACCTATTCCGCCGATGACCCGGCCGTGGCGCGCGCGATCCAGGGAGTGCGGATCGCCTTTCCGCTTTACGACGAGGAAGTCCATATCCTCGCCCGGTCGGACATCGGCAGCGTCGGCGATCTTGCGGGCAAGCGCGTGGCGATCGGGGTCGAGAACAGCGGCACCTTCCTGACCGCCTCGCTGGTGCTGGACCTGACCGGCACCCGGCCCGCCGAGCGCCGCAAGATCGCGCCCGCCGAGGCGCTGCCCGCGCTCAAGGCAGGCGAGATCGACGCCTTCTTCTATGTCGCGGGCGCCCCCACGGCCCTTTTCGCCGAAGGCGACATCGACGCCGGACAGTTCCACCTGGTGCCGGTCACGGACGAGACGCTGCAAAGCGTTTATGACGCGGTAACCATTCCCGCGAACACCTATCCCTTCCAGCCCGAGGAGGTGAGCGGGATCGCCGTCAAGGCGCTGCTCATGACCTTCGAGTACAACCCCCAGGGCAACAGCTACCAGAGGCAGAGCTGCAAGGCGGTGTCCGACCTGTCCCACCTGATCCTGACGCGGCTGCCGCAGTTGCAGGACGGGGGCCATCCCAAGTGGAAGAACGTCGATCTGCAGGACATCCCTGCGGGCTGGGACATCGGCGGCTGCGTCAATGCAGGGCTTCAGCCCGACTATCAGCTTGAATGCACGCGCCCGACCGTCAGCGCCGCGCCCGAGGAAAGCGAGGCGAACCGCGCCTATCGGCAGTATATCTGCTCGACGCTGGGGTGCTGAGCCGGGAACCGCCCCGGCATCGACCTTGAAGACTGCCATCCCCGCCCAAGGCCGCGAGAGCACCGGGCGAGGACGGGTGTGACCACGTTCCCTGCGGCGGAAAGGCAACCGGAACGCGCAGAAGCGCCCGTCAGTCGTCGCGCGCGCCGACACGGCGCAGATAGCGCGCGCGCGCCAGCAGCGCGCCCGCCACCGCCGCTCCGCCAAGCGCCCAGAGCAGGTGGCGGTTGGTCAGCCCCAACCGGCTTCGGGCGCTGCGGCGATAGCGCGGGTCGAAGAACCGGCTGCGCGACAGCAGCCTGCCCACGGGGCCCGGATCGCGGGGGATCAGGACCTCGAGCCGACGCGGGCCTTTTGCGTTCAGCCGGTCGATGGCGCCGATCAGCCCGCCGCAGTCCTCGACGGCTGCCTCCACCTCCTCGACCGAGACGCCCAGGTGCTCGGCCAGCAGGGCCGAGCGGATGGCGCGGATGCGGGCGCGGTCGGCGGGTTCCCGCGCGATCACCGCGACGTCGGCTTCGGTGTCGAAGCCCATCGAGCGGCGGTCGATGTTGCTCGATCCCACCCGCAGATGCATGTCGTCCACGATCAGCAGCTTGGCATGGACATAGATCGACTCGTCCGCCGCATTGACGGGCGAAACCATCCGAAAGCGGCGGAAGCGGTCGCGCGCCTGAAGGGCCAGCATCATGGTGCTGCGGGTGACATGCATCGCCGCATCCTCGATCGCGCCCTGAGCCGCCTCGGGATTGACGATCACCACCTCGGGTCCGTCGGGTTCGATCAGCCGGGCGGCGATGGCGCGGGTGATGCTGCCCGAGGCGAAATACTGCGACTCGATGTAGATGCAGCGTCGCGCCGAGGCGATGGCGTCCAGGTAGAGCCGTTCGATCTCGGCCACCCCGGGCGTGCCCCGCTCGGGCGGCTCGGTCCGCGCGATGGCCACGGGCATGTCACGGAAATCGACGGCCGCGCCCTCGGGCCACAGGTCGGCGGGCTCGGGTACCGGCTCGGGCAGGGGGGCGTCGTTGGCGCGCAGCCAGCGCGAGCGGGCCAGTTCGCCCAGGGCGCGCGCGGCAGGCCCCGACATCATCGCGGCCGCGTCGTGCCAGGGCTGGGCGATCTCGCCCGAGCGCAGGCCGCGGCGCGGGTCGCCCGAACGGTGGTCGCGCGTGTCCCAGCGGCCCGCCGTCACGTCGATGCCGCCGCAGAAGGCCAGCGCGTCATCGACGACCACGATCTTCTGGTGGTGACAGGCCCCGATCGGATGGCGGCCGTCGAAGGCCAGGTGGATCTGGTCGGGCGACATCAGCTTGATGCGCAGGGCCGGCAGCGCGCGTCCGGGCGCGATCAGGACACCGCCGCTCCATTTCAGAAGGTAGATGTCGAGATCGGGTCGGCGCTCGACCAGCGCGTCGAGGAAAGGGCCGACCTGGTTGGGCATCCCGTCCGGGGCATTGCCCTCGGCATCGCTTTCGCCCGGCAGCATGTCGATCTCGAAATCGAAGTCCCATCCGATCATCACGACAAGATGTCGCGCCGCAAGCAGCGCCTGGCGGAGGGTTCGGAAATAGGCCTGCCCGTCCACGATCAACGAAAAACGGTCGGCCGGGTCGACGCGCCAGCAGTTTCGACCCGGAGTAAAGGAAAGAGGCGTCATGATCCATGGGGATGAGAATATGCAGGGCCGCAACGGGGGCCGAGGGGACCGGGTTCCCTGAGACAGACGCCGGACCCGGGCGCTGCGCCACTCACGCATGGCGCAGCGCCCGGGGCGGCAAGCGTGCGTCCTATCTTTCGAACGCCTCGCTGGTCCGGCGGGGCAGGTAGGTGCCGGCAGGCTCGCCGGCCGGGGCACCGTCCAGCGCGATATTGCGCCCGCGCAGAAGGGTGCGGACAGGCCAGCCGGTGACCTCTTGCCCCTCGTAGGGGGTGTGTAGTCGCAGCCGTGGTTCAGGTCGGCCTGCCGGATGCTGCGGGTCAGGTTCGCGTCCCACAGCGTCAGGTCGGCATCCGCGCCGACGGCGATGCTGCCCTTGCGCGGGTAAAGACCATACAGCCGCGCGGGGTTCGTCGAGGTCAGCGCCACGAAGCGCTGCATGCTGATGCGGCCCCTGGACACGCCTTCGGAAAACAGGATCGGCAGGCGGGTTCCCACGCCCGGGATGCCGTTCGGCACCCAGCGGAACGAGGTGCGGGCGCCGGGATTGTTCTTGCCGGTGTCTGCCGGACCCCGAAAGCGGAACGGGCAGTGGTCCGAGGAGAACAGGTCGAAGGTGCCATCGCGCAGCCCCTGCCAGATCGCGGCCTGGCTGTCGGCATCGCGTGGCGGCGGCGAGCAGACGTATTTCGCGCCCTCGAAATCCATGTTCAGCCCGCGCAGGTCGTCGGCGGTCAGCGCGATGTACTGCGGGCAGGTTTCGGCATCCACCCTGAGCCCGCGCGCCCGCGCCCATTGGACCTGCTCCATCGGGTCGCGGCCCGAGACATGGACGATCACGATCGGCACGTCGATCAGCTGGGCATGGCTGATGGCGCGGTGGGTGGCCTGGCGTTCCGCGATCCGGGAATGGGCCTGGACGTGGTAACACGGCGGTGCGGCCCTCGGCCTCCAGGCGGCGGGTCAGGTGCCTGATCGTGTCATGCCCCTCGGCGTGGACCACCAACGCGCGGCCCTGCTGGCAACCTCGAAGACGTCCAGCAATTGAGCATCGTTCAGCACGAGGTCGTCGCAGGTCATGAAGACCTTGAACGAGGTGTAGCCGTCCCGCACCAGCGCCGGCAGTTCCTGCCCCAGCATCTGCGGCCGAAACGCGGCAAAGGTGTGTCCCGGCGACCTGTTCCAGAAGGTGTGTCAGACCCACCAGCGTCCGGTCAAAGCCAGTCGGGCAAGCGCCGCGCGGCGGCTGAAATCCGACGGGACGGCCGGTGGTTCCCCCGCCATGATGGCTTGCAGGACCTGCATCGGCGCCGGCCCCGCGAACAGGGCGGGGGCAGCCGCGCGGGGCAGGGTGCGGCGTGCCCCGGCCGCGTCACGGAATGCCTGCGCGGCGGTCCGGGCCAGCGCGGCAAGCTGCACGGGTTCTGCCGCGGCAAGCCCGAGACCCAACGGCTGCAAGGCGGGCTGAGCGCGCAGCCAGGCGGTCAGCGCCGCGCCCCGCCCCTGCGCGTGCAGCGCGGGCACGTCGGGGGCGCCCAGGGCCTGCGCGGCGTGGGTCATCAGGGCGCCCCCGGTCGCGTCGGCATAGGCGACCACCTCCTCGACGGACTCGAAGGATTCTCGCGCGGCGTCGTGGCGGCGCGCCTCGGCCAGCGGCGCAAAGGCGGCGGCCCCCGGTCCCCAGGCGGACCAGAGGGGCGACAGCAGCTCGTGCGGCGGGGGGGGCGCGACGGCCATCGCGCCCAGCCGGTCGATCCACCACTGGACCCGCATCTCGGCGATCAGGGGATCGCGGGCCGACAGGGCCGTGCGCGCCAGTTCCGCGTTCAGCGCATAAAGCGTCACCAGCTTGGCCTGCGCCTCGCCGCGCGCCAGCATCGCCGTGGCGAAGCGGTCGGGATCCTCCTGCCGCAACCGCTCGGCCAGCCGCCGCGTCGCGGGATCGGGCAGGCCGCTCATGCCGCGCCGTCGCGGATCAGCTTCCAGCGGATCGCGTCCGCGAGCGCCTCGAAGCTGGAATCGACGATGTTGGGCGACACACCCACCGTGGACCAGGTCGCGCCCCGGCTGTCCGTGAAGTCGATCGTGACGCGGGTCACGGCGTCGGTGCCCGCGCCGATGATGCGCACGCGGAAGTCGGCCAGCGTCATCTCGTCGATCAGGGCCTGCCACGGGCCGAGGTCCTTGCCCAGGGCCCGCCACAGGGCGTTGACGGGGCCCGCGTCCTCTCCGTTCGCGCCGATGCTGTCGCTGACGGACATCACGCGCTGCTCGCCCAGGCGGACGACGACGACCGCCTCGCTGACCGAGATGCGGCGGCCCATCGCGTTCATCCGCCGCTCGACGGTGACGCGGTAACGCTCGACCTCGAAGAAGGCGGGCAGGGCGTTCAGTTCCGCGCGCGCCAGCAGCTCGAACGAGGCCTGGGCCGAGTCGTAGGCATAGCCCTGATCTTCGCGGTCCTTCACGGCCGACAGGATGCGGGCCAGCGCGGGGTCGTCGGGCGCGACCTCGATCCCCGCGCCGGCCAGCCGCGCGCGCAGGTTCGATTGCCCCGCCTGGTTCGACATCGGGATGATGCGCGCGTTCCCGACGGTGGCCGGGTCCACGTGTTCATAGGTCTGGGGCGCCTTCAGGATCGCGCTGGCGTGCAGGCCCGCCTTGTGGGCGAAGGCCGAGGCGCCGACATAGGGCGCGGCCCGCAGCGGCGCACGGTTCAGGATCTCGTCCAGGCGGCGAGAGACCCGGGTGAGGGTCGCCAGCGCCTCGGGCGTGATCCCGGTGGTCAGGGTCGAGCGGAAGGGCTCCTTCAGCATCAGCGTCGGAATCAGGCTGGTGAGGCTTGCGTTGCCGCAGCGCTCGCCCAAGCCATTCAGCGTCCCCTGCACCTGCCGCGCGCCCGCCGCGATGGCGGCCAGCGAGCAGGCGACGGCGTTGCCCGTATCGTCATGGGCGTGGATGCCGAGGCGCTCGCCGGGGATGCCGGCCGCGATCACCTCGCGGGTGATCTCGCCCACGCGCTCGGGCAGCGTGCCGCCGTTGGTGTCGCAAAGCACGATCCACCGCGCGCCCGCGTCATGGGCGGCGCGCAGGCAATCCAGCGCGTAAGACGGATTCGCCTCGTAGCCGTCGAAGAAATGCTCGGCGTCGAAGATCGCCTCGCGTCCTTGCGCCACGACATGGGCGATCGAGTCCGCGATGTTGGCGAGGTTCTCGTCCGGTGTGATCCCCAGCGCCTCGGTGACGTGGTAATCGTGGGTCTTGCCGACAAGGCAGACGGCCTTCGTGCCCGCATCCAGCACCGCCGCCAGCACGTCGTCGTTCGCGGCGGACCGGCCCGCCCGCTTGGTCATGCCGAATGCGGTCATGGTGGCGCGGGTCTTTGGCGCCGCCGCGAAGAAGTCGCTGTCCGTGGGGTTCGCACCGGGCCAGCCGCCCTCGATGTAGTCCACACCGAGCGCGTCCAGCATCCGTGCGATCTCGGCCTTCTCGGCGGCCGAGAACTGGACGCCCTGCGTCTGCTGCCCGTCGCGGAGGGTGGTGTCGTAAAGGGTGAGGCGCGCCGGTGCTTCAGGGTTCGAAGTCATTTCAGCGCCTCGACCGCCTCTGCATCGAAACCTGCGCCGGGTGCGAGATCGACCCCGGCGGCCGTCATCCGCACCTCGACCCCGGCCGCCAGAAGGGCCGATTTCAGGGCATCGACGGCCGAAAAGTCCTTGCTGGCCTTTGCGGCAATCCGCAACTCCTGCAGCCGCGCGCCGAGCCCGCTGAGATCGATCCCCCCGGACTTGAGCCGCCGCCACTCTCCCCCGGTCATCGGCAGAAGGCCGAGAAGTCCGGCCGAGCGCTTCAACCCTGCCGCCGCGGCCGTGTCGCCTGGACGGATGGCGCCCGCCTGCCGGATCAGCGCGTGCAGCGCGGCCGAGCTGTTCAGGTCATCGGCCAGCGCCGCGACCACCTCGGGGTTCGGCGCCTGAGACCGGTCCGGGGATGTCTCGCCGACTACTTCGTAAAGCGTGTCCAGCGTCTTGGTGGCCTCGGCGACCTTCTCTGCCGTCCAGTCCATCGGCTTGCGGTAATGCGTCATCAGGAAGACATACCGGATCACCTCGCCCGGAATGCCCTGGTCCAGCAGGTCGCGCACGGTGAAGAAGTTGCCCAGCGACTTGGACATCTTCTTGCCCTCGACCTGCAGCATCTCGTTGTGCAGCCAGACGCGGGCGAAATCCTCATGCGGGTGGGCGCAGCAGCTTTGAGCGATCTCGTTCTCGTGGTGGGGGAACTGCAGGTCGATGCCGCCGCCGTGGATGTCGAAGCTTTCGCCCAGCAGCGCCGCCGACATGGCGGAACACTCGATGTGCCAGCCCGGGCGGCCCCGGCCCCAGGGGCTTTCCCATCCCGGTTCCTCATCCGACGAGGGTTTCCACAGGACGAAATCCATCGGGTCGCGCTTGAAGGGCGCCACCTCGACGCGGGCGCCCGCGATCATGTCGTCCACCGAGCGTCCCGACAGCCTGCCATAGGCGGGGAACGACCGGACATCGAACAGCACGTGCCCTTCGGCCGCATAGGCGTGGCCCTTGGCGATCAGCGCCTCGATCATCGAGATCATCTGGGGAATATAGTCGGTCGCGCGCGGCTCGTGATCGGGGCGCAGGGCGCCGAGCGCGTCCATGTCGGCGTGGTACCAACCGATGGTTTCCTCGGTCCGTTCGCGGATCAGTTCCTCAAGCGGACGCGGGTCGCCGGCCTGCTGGCGCGCCAGGGCCGAGGCGTTGATCTTGTCGTCCACGTCGGTGAAGTTGCGGACATAGGTGACGCGGTCCTCGCCGTAAACATGCCGCAACAGACGGTAGAGCACGTCGAAGACCACCACCGGGCGGGCGTTCCCCAGATGGGCGCGGTCGTAGACCGTAGGTCCGCATAGATACATCCGCACGTCCTGCGGATCGATCGGGGCGAACCGCTCTTTCGATCGGGTGCGGGTGTTCGTCAGCTTGATCTCGACCATGAGGTTCCCCAGAGGCGGGGTCCATGTCGCACGTGAACAGCCCGCCTGTCGCGTGTCAGACGGTAATGCAGCGGATGGTGCGGCGGCGGTTCATGGCGCACCGCATAGCAGCGCGTCCGCTGGCGGGCAAGCGCCGCGATCCCGCGTCACGCCGCTGCCCCGATGCCCGAGATCATGACCTGGTCGCGCCCGCCGCGCTTGGCCCTGAGCAGGGCATGGTCCGCCTGTCGGAGCAGGTCCTCGGCCCGCGACTGCGCGTCCTGCCAACCGGCCTTGAGGCCCGCGACCCCGGCCGAGATCGTGATCCTCAAGCCGATCCCTGCGTCCCGACCGGGCAGCAGGATCGGCGTCCCCGACACGAGGGCGCGCATGTGCTGGGTCAGCGCGGCGGCGGCGGCTTCGGAAGTCTCGGGCAGGACGGCCAGGAACTCCTCTCCTCCGACCCGGGCGACAAAGCCATGGGCCGGAACCGCCCGTTCAAGCCGGGCCGCGACCTCGGCAAGAACGGCGTCGCCTGCCGCATGGCCGTGACGGTCGTTGACCTCCTTGAAGCGGTCGATGTCGATGGCCACGACCGCGCAGCCCTCCTGGCCGCCGGGGCGGCAAAGCTCGACCAGCCGGGGCAGGGCGAAGCGGCGGTTGGGCAGGCCGGTAAGCGGGTCGGTCCAGGCCAGGGCCCGCTCGCGCTCTTCCGCGGCGCGGTGGCCGTCGGCGGACATCTTGTGCCGGATCAGCGCCGTCAGCCGCAGCGCGGCCTCGTCCGCCGCCTCGGGCGACCCCAGGGCCGAGGGCAACGCATCGCCCGCGCCAAGGTCGAGCGCCACCGACATCATGTCGTCCCGGTCGGCCTCGAAGGCCACCGCAAAGGCCGCGTTGCGCGACGACCGGCGCGAGCGCAGCTCGGACAACAGCCGCAGGCTGTCGCCGGGCCGGCCCGCGTCCGCTGCGATCAGGTACAGGTCCGGCACTAGCCCGATCGCCGCCTCGGCCAGGGCGCGGTCGGGATCGGCAAGGCGGAACTGCGCGGCAAGCCGGGGCGCGAGGACCTGGCGCCATCCCCGCGCGACGCCAAGGTCGGCGGCGATCACCAGGGTCGTCGGCGCCGCGGCGGGCTTTGCGGGCAGGAACGCCTGCTGGTCCTCGGCAAGCCCGGGACCACGCGAAGGCGCGGCATGGATCTGGCGGTCGCGCATCAGCCCCCGGATGCGCGCGAACAGGCTGTTCTCGTCGAGGGGCAGGTCCAGAACCGCCTCGGCGCCGGCCTGAAGCGCCGCGATCCGCCGGTTCCGGGGCACCGCCATCACCACGGGAAGGCCCGGCGCCTGGGCGCCGATGCGCGCACAAAGCTCTATCGCGTCCATGTCGCCGGGCGGCCCGCCCACCAGCACCATGCTGGGGCGGCAGCGCGCCAGCACGCCCAGCGCCTCGACCCCCGTGCGGGCGGTCAGGGGATCATAGCACGCGGCCGCGAGACGCACCTTCAGGGTGATGCGGCTCGTGGCCGTGCCATCCACCACCAGGATCTGCCCCTCCATCGCTGTGCCTCGCAGGTTGCGCCAACAATGCCACTTTGCGGCAAACTGATTAACAAAGCGTTTCCGTGCAGCTTGTTCACCGATGTGTGCTTGCGGCCGGCACCCGGGCGCGGCAAGGAGTGGGGCATGATCTCTCGAAACTCTCTCGACGCACTGGCCGAGGCGATCCTGGCGCATCTCGCCGAAAACCCCGAACTGGTTGAGGCGCTGGTGGCCGAAACCGGGCTGATGCCCGCCGATCTGCGCAGGCTGGCCGCTGAGCCGACCACGGATTTCGCAACTGCCCTTCTGGATTTCATCTGCGCTTCGGATGATCGCCTTGTGGCCTTCGCTGCGGCCTCCGGCTGGTCCGAGACAAGGGTGGCCCACACGCGCGAGGCGCTGGCCGCAGGCGTGCTGCGCTGATCTTTACCTGCGCTTAATGCCCACCGCGCTAAGGAAGGCCCAAAGCAGGAGAGTCGGATGCACGGGCTGGTCAATCGCGCGATCGAGGAGTTTGCTCGCGTCACCTATGGCGAGCCGGTCTGGGCGGCGGCTGCGGGAGTCGCGGGCGTCGATCCGCGCGGGTTCGAGCTGATGGGTGCTTACGAGGACCGGGTCACGGCCAGCCTGCTGGCCGGCCTTTCCGTGCGGCTGGGCCGCTCGACCGAGGAGTTTGCCGAGGATCTCGGGACCTGGGCGGCGCAACGGCCATCGGTGCGCCGCCTCCTGCGCTTCGGAGGCAGCGACTTCGCTGCCTTCATGATGACGCTGGAGGAACTGCGCGGGCGGGGCCAGCTTGTCGCGCCGGGCCTCGAACTGCCCGCGCTTTCCGTGAGGGTGACAGGGCAGGGCTGGCGGGTCGATTCCGACTGCCATGTCCTGTGGCTGCACGCCGTGGCAGGGATGCTGCACGCCATGGCGGACGACTATGGCGTGCTGGCCGTGATCGAGGTGAGGGGCAGCGGCATCCTTGTGGACGTTCCGGTGGTGGACTTCAACGAAGGCCGCCCCTTCTCGATCAGCGATCCGGCCGTGGGGGCCGCATGACGCTTGCCGAGGCCGCGCTGGCGCTGATGCCCATGCACCTGCACGTGGATGCCGCAGGACAGATCCTGTCGGCCGGCCCCACGCTGCGACGGCTGGTCGGCGATGCGGCGACGTTCGAGGCGGCGTTCGAGGTGGTCGGCCAGACGCCGACTGGCCCGCTGCTGCGGCTGGCCCATGCCGAGCGGGTGTTCCTGCGCACGCGCACCCAACCTGCGCAGATCCTGCGTGGTCGGGCCATCGGCCTGCCGGACGGCGGCCTCGTTCTCAACCTCGGGCTCGGGATCGGGCTGGTCGAGGCGATCCGCGGCTTCGACCTGACCGACCGGGACTTCGCCCCCGCCGACCTGGCGATGGAGTTCCTGTTCCTGCACGAAGCCAACAGCGCCATGACGCAGGAGCTGTCGCGCGCCAACCGCCGGCTTGAGGATGCGCGGTCCCGCGCCGAGGCCGAGGCCTTCACCGACCCGCTGACCGGGCTTTACAATCGGCGGGGGCTGCACCTTTCCTTTGAGGCGCTTCGGCAGGGCACGCTGCACGCGGTGCCGCAGCACTTCGCGCTGGTCGTCATGGACCTGGACCACTTCAAGGCCCTGAACGACAGCCGGGGCCATGCGGCGGGCGATGCCATGCTGCGCCATGTGGCCGACGGCCTGCAGGCGATCACGCGGGGGATCGACACGCTGTCCCGCACAGGGGGCGACGAGTTCGTCCTTCTGCTGCCGGGGCTCTGCGATCCTGCGGCGCTGGAGGCGATGGGCCGACGGATCATCGCCCAGGTCGAGCGTCCGGTCGAAATCGCGGGCGAGATCTGCCGCGTCTCGGCAAGCCTCGGCGTGGCCATCTCGTCGCGCTATGCCGGGGTGGACTGGGACCGGATGGAGGCCGAGGCCGATGCCGCGCTTTACGCCGCCAAATACGCCGGCCGCGGTTGCACCCGCATCGCCGGGGGAGAGGAACGGGAGGGCAGCTAGCGAAGCGCCGCCGCCTTCCAGCGGCCTGCGCGAAAGGCCGCGGCCCGGTATCAGCGGCGCGACATGCAGCATCGGCTGCGATGCAGTGGGGCAAGCCGGCCGCCCCGTCCTCGCCGAGCCACCCCCAAGCCCCGGAGCCCATGCATCCCGGGGCTATTATGCCAGCGTCAGCTCCCTGCCTTCAGCACCTTGCCCAGCGTGGCGACTAGTTCGTCGATCTGCGCCTCGGTGATGATGAGGGGCGGGGAAAGCGCGATGATGTCGCCGGTGACGCGGATCAGGATGCCCGCCTCGAAGGCGCGCAGGAAGGCGTCGAAGGCGCGCTTGCCGGGCTGGCCCTCGACCGGGGCAAGCTCGACGGCGCCGATCAGGCCCATGTTGCGGATGTCCACGACATGCGGGTGGTCCGCCAGTGAATGCAGCGCCTTTTCCCAATGCGCCTCGAGCTGGGCGGCGCGGGTCAGCAGCCCTTCCTCGGCATAGGTTTCCAGTGTGGCGATCCCGGCGGCCGAGGCGATGGGGTTGCCCGAGTAGGTATAGCCGTGGAACAGTTCGATCACATGTTCCGGACCCTGCATGAAGGCGTCGTGGATCGCCGCCGAGGTCAGGACAGCGCCCATCGGGATGACGCCGTTCGTCAGCCCCTTGGCGCAGGTGATCATGTCGGGCACCACGCCGAAGTGCTGCGCCGCGAAGGGAGAGCCGAGACGGCCGAAGCCCGTGATGACCTCGTCGAAGATCAGCAGGATGCCGTGCTTGCGCGTGATGTCGCGCAGGCGTTCCAGATAACCCTTGGGTGGCAGCAGGACACCGGTCGAGCCCGCCATCGGTTCCACGATCACGGCGGCGATGGTATCGGCGCCGTGCAGCGCGACGATACGCTCCAGTTCGTCGGCCAGATGCGCGCCATGTTCCGGCTGCCCGCGCGTCATGCGGTTTTCCGGCAGATGCGTATGGGGCAGGTGGTCCACCCCGGCCAGCAGGCTGCCGAAGACGCGGCGGTTGCTGACGATGCCGCCCACCGAGATGCCGCCGAAGCCCACGCCGTGATACCCGCGCTCGCGCCCGATCAGGCGCGTCCGGCTGCCCTCGCCGCGCGCGCGGTGATAGGCCAGTGCGATCTTCAGCGCGGTATCCACCGCCTCGGAGCCCGAGTTGGTGTAGAACACATGCTCCAGTCCCTCGGGCGCGATGTCGATGATCCGGTTGGCGAGTTCGAACGCGCCCGGATGTCCCATCTGGAAAGCCGGCGCATAGTCCAGCGTGCCGACCATCCCGCTGACCGCCTGGGTGATGCGCGGCCGGCAATGACCGGCGTTGCAGCACCAGAGCCCTGCGGTCCCGTCCAGGACCTTGCGCCCGTCCGCCGCCGTATAGTGCATGTCCTGCGCCGAGACGAGCATCCGGGGCGCCTGCTTGAACTGCCGGTTCGCGGTGAAGGGCATCCAGAAGGCGCGCAGGTCGTTCGGCGCGGGCTTGCGGTCCAGTGGCATCGGAGACCTCGATCGGGGAAAGCCCGTGCGGGCGGTGTCGCGGGACGCTAGCATGGAAGGGTGTGCAGTCAAGCCGACCCCATCAACGGACTTGCCAAACCGCCCGCGCATGACCAGAACCCGCGCGGCGCGCTCAGGAGGGCGAATCGATGTCCGAGCCAACCGATACGGTGCCAAGCAATTCCGACTTTTCCGACGTGGTCAGCCATCCTGCGCCGGATGCGCTCAGCGCGGGGCTGGTGCTGTCCTGCCTTGGTGTCGTCTTCGGCGACATCGGCACCTCACCGCTTTATGCCCTGCGGGAATCACTTGTCCATGCGAATGAACATCACATGGCCGAGACCGCGGTGATCGGCATCGTGTCCATGCTGTTCTGGACGGTCGTGCTGATCGTCACGGTGAAATACGTCTTCCTGATCCTGCGCGCCGACAACAACGGCGAGGGCGGCACGCTGTCGCTGGTCGCCAAGGCGCAGGGGGCGCTGGGGGGAAGGCGGGCCTGGTGGCTGTACCTGACCGGGATCGTGGGGGTTTCGCTGTTCTTCGGGGACGCGATCATCACGCCCGCCATGTCGGTGATGTCGGCGATCGAGGGGATGGAACTGGTGGTTCCCGGCTCGGCCGACTGGGTGGTCCCCGTCACGCTGGTGATCGTGATCGCGCTGTTCTGGGTGCAGCGGTCAGGCACCGAGGCAGTCGCGCGCCTGTTCGGCCCGGTCATGCTGGTCTGGTTCGTCGTGATGGGCGTGCTGGGGGCCTCGCACGTGATGGACGACACCCGCATCCTGCAGGCGCTGAACCCACTGCGGGCGGCAGGCTTCATCGCCGGAAACGGGTTCGGCGCGTTGCCGGTCATGGGCTCGGTCTTCCTGGCCGTGACGGGGGCCGAGGCGCTCTATGCCGACATGGGGCATTTCGGGCGGCGCTCGATCCGCGTCTCGTGGCTGTGGATCGTCCTTCCCGCGCTGACCCTGGCCTATGTGGGTCAGGGGGCGATGGTGCTGTCGCACCCCGAGACCGCGTCCAATCCGTTCTTCCTGATGGCGCCGAGCTGGTTCACCCTGCCGCTGATCCTGCTGGCGACGGCGGCCACGGTGATCGCCAGCCAGGCGGTGATCTCGGGCGCCTTCTCGGTCGCGCAGCAGGCGGTGCAGCTGGGCCTCGTGCCGCGGCTGGAGATCCAGCACACCTCGGACCGCCAGGCGGGGCAGATCTACATGCCCCGGGTGAACATCATGCTGATGGTCGGGGTCTGCGCGCTGGTGCTGGCCTTCGGCTCGTCGGCGCGGCTTGCCAGCGCCTATGGGATCGCGGTGACGGGGGACATGGTCATCACCTCGCTGCTGGCGATCGTCGTTTTCCGCTATTCGTGGAACTGGAGCTGGCTGGTGGTGCTGGCGATCATGCTGCCGATCCTGGGGATCGAGCTGGTGTTCCTTTACGCCAACCTGCTGAAGGTGCCGGACGGGGGCTACATCCCGCTGCTCTTTGCAGTCGTGGTCGTGACCTTCATGGTGGTCTGGATCCGCGGCACGCTGGTGATCCAGCAGAAGCTCTCGACCGAGTCGGTGCAGCTGGACTTCCTGGCCGACAAGCTCGCCGCCAGCCCGCCGACCGTGGTGCCCGGAACGGCCGTGTTCCTGACCGCCGACCCGGCCATCGCGCCGCCCGCGCTGATGCACAACCTCAAGCACAACCGCGTCCTGCACGAGCGAAACTATGTCGTGAAGGTCGACACCGCGACGACGCCGACCGTGCCCGACGACGAACGGTTCCGCATCGAAGAGGTCGCGGACCGCTTCTGGCGCGTTCGGCTGCGCTTCGGCTACATGGAGCAGCCGAACGTTCCCCGCGCGCTGGCGATGGGCCGGACGCAGGGGCATCGCTTCGACGTGATGGCGACCTCGTATTTCCTGAACCGCCGCTCGCTGCGGGTGGGCAAGGGGCGGATGATGCCGCTGTGGGCCTCGCGCCTTTACGCGGGGATGTACCGGTCCGCGTCCGAGCCGACGAACTTCTACCGCCTGCCCTCGAACCGGGTGGTCGAGTTGGGCCAGCAGATCAACATCTAGGTGCGGGCGTAGGCGTCCTCGTAGCGGATGATGTCGTCCTCGCCCAGGTAGACGCCGGTCTGGACCTCGATCAGGACCATCGGCACCTTGCCGGGGTTCTCCATCCGGTGGACAGCGCCCAAGGGGACGTAGATCGACTGGTTTTCAGTCACCAGCGAGACCTTGTCGTCCACCGTCACCTTCGCGGTGCCGCTGACCACGATCCAGTGCTCGGACCGGTGGACGTGGCTTTGCAGCGACAGCGAGGCGCCGGGATGAACGACGATGCGCTTGACCTGGAAGCGCTCGCCCATGACGAGGGTCTCGAACCAGCCCCAGGGACGATGGTCGCGCAGAAAGCGTTCGGCCTGCCGCGCCCCCTTGGATTTCAGCGCAGTGACGGCCTGGCGCACATCCTGCGCGCGGTCCATGCCCGCGACCAGCACCGCGTCGCCCGTCGCCACCACCATCATGTCCTTGAGCCCTATGCCCACGACCTGCATGTCTTCGTCATCCGACCGCAGCAGGACGTTGTCGCAGTCGATGGCCGTGGATCGTTCGTCCGCGATCACGCCCCGCCAGGCGGGCGCATCCACCTGCGCCTCGCGCCAGACGGCGTCCCAGCCGCCGAGGTCGGACCAATGCTCGGCGAAGCGGACGACGGACAGGTTGTCCGCCTTCTCCATCACCGCGTAGTCGATGGAAAGGTCGGGCAGGCTGTCCCAGGGCTCGGGGGCAAGCCGCAGGAAGCCGAGGTCCTGCCTGGCCTCGGCCAATGCCGCCCTGACGGGTTCCAGGAACTCGGGCGCATGGGCGCGGAAGGCCTCGATCATGGTGCGCGCGGTGAACAGGAAGATGCCCGCGTTCCACAGGAAGCGGCCCGCTGCCAGCATCGCATGGGCGGTGTCGGCGTCGGGCTTCTCCACGAAGCGGCGCAGCGGGGCGGCTCCGTCGCGCGGTTCCCCGTCCAGCTCCAGATAGCCATAGCCGGTCTCGGGGCGGGTCGGCTCGATCCCGAAGGTGACGATCCGGCCTTGCCGCGCAAGGGGAAGGCCCTGGTCCACGGCCCGGCCGAAGGCTTCGGTGTCGGGAACCACATGGTCGGACGGAGCGACCAGCAGCAGCGAGTCGGGGTCGATTTCCGCCTGATGCAGCGCCGCGGCCAGGATCGCGGGTGCGGTGTTGCGACCCGCCGGCTCGATCAGGATGGCGGCGGGGGCGATCCCGACCTCGGCCAGCTGCTCGGTCACAATGAAGCGGAAATCGGCGTTGGTCAGCACCAGCGGCTCGGCGTAGCGCGGCCCGGACAGGCGCTCGGCCGAGGCCTGGAACAGCGACCGGTCCCCCATCAGCGGCGCGAACTGCTTGGGGAAGGACTTCCGTGACACCGGCCAGAGCCGCGTTCCCGAGCCACCGGACAGAAGGACGGGAATCACGCGGGTCATGGGCAGGTCGTTCCTTGGAAGGGCGGGCGATTCGCCCGGATGCGGGTCCCGCAACCTAAGCCTGTCACGAGGCGGAAGGCCAAGGCCGGATCGCCTGTGCGCCGGACATGCGAAAGCCCGCGCGGTGGCGGGCTTGGCGCAGACTTGAAAGCCGGGGGGTCAGCCGCCCCAGGTGCGCAGGGGACCGCAGTCCATGTGCACGAAGTTCGACGAGGAGTACTTGCCGACGCCGCCGGCCCGGCAGGCGCTGGCCGCCTTGTACATCTGGTTGACGGACCGCGACTTCAGCCGCAGGTCGGCGGCCTTGCCGCTCATGTGCAGCGAGTTGCGCGCCACGCCGCCGCTGCGGGCACGCAGCATCGCGTTGGTCTTGGGCGAGCGGTAGCCCGACAGCATCATGTAGGGTTCGTTGGTCTGCAGCAGCCGGTGGCTGGCCGCGGCGATGTCGACGGTGCGCGGGTCGATCCCGATGACCTGCCCCGTGCGCCAGTCGCGCATGAAGATGTTGATTTCGTTCAGGGCGTCCCGGACATATTTCCCATCAACCCAGTAAACGGTGTCGATGCTTTCGCCGGTCCGGCCCGAATACATGCGGATGCGGCGATAGTTGCCGGCTCCGCGGACGACACCGAAGGCATTGGCCATCACCGGAGCCGCAGCGACGGTCGTCGCTGCGAACACGCCGAGAATGCCGCGTCGCGAGAATTCGAAGGTCATGTTCAGATCCGCCTGTCCTACGCGTTATATGTGCCAGCTTCTGGCTTGTCCGGGTTTGCCCCGGATTGCTTAAGAATATGTCACTCTCCGATCGGTTGCGGAACTGTGAGTTCCAGAGGGCGGCGATTTGACGCCACTATAGGCGAAAACTCGCCGAGGCTCTAGAATGGGTCCAGAGAACGAGGGGCAGGGTGTCACCCAGGCGCAACTGGATCGGCAGAAATGCCGCGCTTGTTGGGGTTCAGCCCGGCAACAAGACCCCATAAGGAAGAAACACAAGCCTGCGAGGGTCGAGTCAGTTGCTGTTGTCCAAGTCCATCCTGCCGCGCCTCGTCCGCGCGATTCTGCTGTCCGCCGCGTTGCCTCTGGGGGCGCAGGCCGCCGCGCCGGCGCCGCGGCTCGACTTCTCGCCCGAGCAGTGGGAACTGGCACGAAGCGTCGCGCGTCAGCCGGGACTGGCCGCCTGGTACGGCTCGACGGCGCTGGCGCCCGTCTTCACCGCCCCGGAGGCCGCGCCCCGCCGCATCGCGCTGATCGAGGCGGCGGCGCAGGCCCCCGTCCACGGCCTGCCTTCGATCTATGGCGTCGAGCAATTGCAGGGGCTGGAGGGCCGCACGGACCCTGAGGCCGAGGTCACCTTTGCCAAGGCCTTCGCCCGATGGACCCATGACGTGGGCGGCGGCATCCTCGATCCGCGCCGCGTGGACCCGGAAAACAAGCGGGACGTGATCCGCGTCCCGACCGAGGAGCTTCTGGCGCGCTTTGTCGCCGCCCCGGATCCCGCGGCGATGCTGGCCCAGGTGCCGCCGCAGAACGACGGCTACCGGGCCCTGCAGCAGGCGCTTGCCGCCCGCGTCGGGCCGGTCGTTGGCGCCGACGTGCCCACCGTCCCTGAAGGCGTCTGGCGCGAGGGGATGCGGGACGAGGCCGTTGCCCGCCTTCGTGCCCGCCTGGCCGCGATGGGCTTTGCCGCCGAGGGCGCCGAGGCCGACCTGTTCGACGCACCGCTCGCCCGCCAGGTCGCCGCCTACCAGGCCCGCGCAGGCCTGGGTCCCGATGGCGTCGCGGGCCCCCGCACCATCCAGCGCCTGAACGGTGGCCCCGGCTCTGCCCCCCGCGACCTGCTGATCGCGCTGGAGCGGATGCGCTGGCTGAACGGCCATGACCTGAACGCCCGCCTGATCTGGGTGAACCTGCCCGAGTTCAACGTGCGCGTGATGGAGGGCGGGCGCACGGTCTTCGAAAGCCGCGCCGTCATCGGCAAGGACAAGGAAGGCTGGCGCACGCCCGAGTTCTCGGACGAGCTGCAGAACGTGGTCGTCAACCCCAGCTGGAACGTGCCGCGGTCCATGGCGCTCCGCGACTACCTGCCCCGCCTGCAGAAGAACCGCCACGCGGTCGCGCATCTGGACGTGGTGGACAGCCGGGGCAGGGTGGTTGCCCGCGACGGCATCGACTTCAGCCGCTACACGGCGAAGAACTTCCCCTATCGGCTGCGGCAGAAGCCCAGCGATGACAATGCGTTGGGCGAGGTCAAGTTCATCTTCCCGAACCCCATGAACATCTACCTGCACGACACGCCCTCGAAGGGGCTGTTCGGGGAACGCACCCGCGCCTTTTCCAACGGCTGCATCCGGGTGCAGAAGCCGGTCGACCTGGCCCATGTGCTGCTGGAAGGTGCGGCCGCCGATCCCGCCGCGACCTATGCCGGTGCCCGCGAATCCGGGCGCGAGCGGTTCCTGAAGACCGAGCCCCTGCCGGTGCACCTGGTCTATCTCACCACGATCGCGGACGAGGACGGCACGATCCGGCACTTCCCCGATGTCTATGGCCGCGACGATGCGGTCTGGACCGCGCTGCAGAAGGCAGGCGGGATGGAAACGCTCGCCTCGACCCGATAGGACGGTCCCTGCAAGGAGGGCACCCATGGCTGTAACCCTGGCGGAACTGGCCCGCGCGCTGGACGCGCGGCTGTGGGGTGACGGATCGCTGACGATCACTGGCGCGGCCGAGCCGGCGCAGGCGGGCGCCGCGTCGGATGGCCGCGCGGTGGTCGCGATGGCGATGGCGCCCCAGTATGCGGCGGCGCTTGCGCCGGGCGCGGCGGCCCTGATCTCGGAAGGGATGGACCCCGAGGCACTGGGCCTTGCGGGCGCCGTGATCGTCGCGCGCCCCCGGCTGGCCATGGCCGGGCTGACCCGCGCGCTGGACCCCGGCCCCGAGCTTGCGCCGGGCATCCATCCGTCTGCCGTGATCGACCCCTCGGCCGAGATCGGAGAAGGTGCCGCGATCGGCCCCTTCGTGGTGATCGGCCCGCGCGTCCGCATCGGCGCGCGCGCCCGCATCGCCTCGCATGTCAGCATCGGGGCGGACAGCGAGGTGGGAGAGGATGCCCTGCTGCACGCGGGCGCCCGCATTGCCCATGGCGTGACCGCCGGCGCGCGGCTGATCCTGCAGTCCGGCGCCGCAATCGGCGGGGACGGCTTTTCCTTTGTCACGCCCGAGGTCTCGGGCATCGAGGAAATCCGCCATACGCTCGGCCATCGCGGGGATGTCCGCGACCAGCACTGGGTCCGAATCCACTCTCTGGGCGGCGTCACGCTGGGCGACGATGTCGAGGTCGGCGCCAATGCCACCATCGACCGGGGCACGATCCGGGCGACGTCGGTCGGATCGGGCACCAAGATCGACAACCTGGTCCAGATCGGCCACAACGTGCAGGTCGGGCGCGACTGCCTGCTGTGCGGGCTGGTCGGGATCGCGGGCTCGGTCCGCATCGGCGACCGGGTGGTGCTGGCCGGGCAATGCGGCGTCAGCGACAACATCTTCATCGGCGACGACGTGATCGCAGGCGGCGCCAGCAAGATCTTCACGAACGTGCCGGCGGGCCGCGTGATCCTGGGCTCGCCCGCGGTCAGGATGGAAACCCAGCTCGAGATCAACAAGGCGATCCGCCGCCTGCCGCGCATGGCCGCGCAGTTTGCGGAACTTCAGAAGACCGTCACACGCCTGTTGCAGAAGGACTGAAGAAACAGGCCCATGAGCAAAAGCGTCCAAGACCGTGTCATCGCCATCGTCGCCGAGCAGGCGATGCTGGACCCCGACGAGATCACCCTCGGGTCCACGCCGGCCGAACTGGGCATCGACAGCCTCGGTCTCGTGGAATCGATCTTCGCCATCGAGGAAGCCTTCGACATCTCGATCCCGTTCAACGCCAACGAGCCCGCGCAGTCCGATTTCGACATCTCGTCGATGGGCGCGATCATCGCCGCGGTGGAAAAGCTCGTGGCCGGGAAGGCATGAGCCTTCGGCCGGTGTCGCAGGGCCGGCGCCGCGTGGCGATCACCGGCATGGGCACGATCAACGCGCTGGGCTGCAACGTGCCCGACACGCTGGCGGCGATGCGGGAAGGCCGCTGCGGCATCGGAGAGCTGGACTTCCAGGACGTCGAGCGCCTGTCCGTCCGCATCGGCGCCCAGGTCCACGGATGGGAACCGGAGGCCCACTTCAACCGCCAGCAGATCTCGCTGTACGACAAGTTCACCCAGTTCACGCTGCTGGCCGCCAAGGAGGCGGTGGGGCAGTCCGGCCTGAACTTCCAAGGCGAACTGGGCCTGTGTTCCGGCGTGGTGCTGGGCACCGCCGGCGGCGGCCTGAACACCTGGGACGAGAACTACCGCGCGGTCTACGAGGAAGGGAAGAACCGCGTCCACCCCTTTGTCGTGCCCAAGCTGATGAACAACGCAGCCGCCAGCCATGTCAGCATGGAGTTCGGCCTGCGCGGCCCTTCCTTCACCGTGGCAACCGCCTGCGCCTCCTCGAACCACGCGATGGGCCTGGCCTTCCAGATGGTCCGCTCGGGCGCGGCGCGGGTGATGGTGACGGGCGGCTCCGAGGCCATGCTGTGCTTCGGCGGCGTCAAGGCGTGGGAAGGCTTGCGCGTCATGTCCCGCGACGCCTGCCGCCCGTTCTCGGCCAACCGCAACGGCATGGTTCAGGGCGAGGGCGCCGGAGTCTTCGTCTTCGAGGACTGGGATCACGCGGCTGCCCGGGGCGCCGACATCCTGGCCGAGGTGGTCGGCTTCGCCATGTCGGCAGACGCGCAGGACATCGTGATGCCTTCCGCGCAAGGGGCTGAACGGGCCATCGCGGGGGCGATGCAGGACGCGGGCCTGAACCCCGAGGACATCGGCTACATCAACGCCCATGGCACCGGCACGGCCGCGAACGACAAGACCGAATGCGCCGCGGTGGCCCATGCCTTCGGTCATCACGCCGACCGGCTGATGATCTCGTCCACCAAGTCGATGCACGGGCACCTGATCGGCGGCACGGGCGCGGTCGAGCTTCTGGCCTGTGTCATGGCCCTGCGCGCCGGCATCATCGCCCCCACCATCGGCTACGAGGAGCCCGACCCCGAATGCGCGCTGGACGTGGTGCCGAATGTCGCCCGCGAGGCGAGGGTCGGCGCCGTCCTGTCCAACGCCTTCGCCTTCGGCGGGCTGAACGCGGTGATCGCGCTGAAAAGAGCATGAGCTGCGCCCGGTTGCGCGGCCGCATGGGTATTTGGGTCAGGAAGAAGACGCGAGGGGTGCGCCCCGGCCATCCCGCCTGCGCGGCGGACGCGATGACTCATCGCTATGACCGGGGCGACTTCTCCCTGAGCGGTCATCGGCTCCCCAGCCTGTACCGCGATTCGGAGGATGCGACGGAAGTCCTAAGAACAGGTTAACGAGCTTCTTCCTGATCCAAATACCCCTGTGACGGCGACGGCGGCGCGACCTCGGATCTTTTCATCCCCGGATGCATCGCCTATCCCCATGTCGGCAGACAAAGGACCCCGCTGATGGCCAGGATCACCTATATCGAATGGAACGGCACCCGGCACGAGGTCGATGTCCGTCCGGGCATGACCGTCATGGAAGGCGCCCGTGACAACGGCATTCCCGGCATCGAAGCCGACTGCGGCGGCGCCTGCGCCTGCTCGACCTGCCATGTCTATGTTGCCCCCGAATGGACGGACAAGCTGCCTCCCAAGGACCCGATGGAGGCCGACATGCTCGACTTCGCCTGGCAGCCCGATCCCGACCGCTCGCGCCTGACCTGCCAGATCAAGGTCACGCCCGACCTGGACGGGCTGGTCGTGCAGATGCCCGAGAAGCAGATCTGAGCAGGGGCCGGTCATGTCCGATTTCGTTCTGACCGTCGCCTGCGTGTCGCGGCGCGGCATCGTCGCCGCCGTCGCGAGCTTCCTTGCCGAGAACGGCTGCAACATCACCGACTCGGCGCAGTTCGACGACCAGGCGAACGGGCGCTTCTTCATGCGCGTGAGCTTCCGCAGCGAGACGGGCGCCACGGGCGCGCAGCTGCGCGAGGCCTTCCCCCCGATCGCCGAGGCCTTCGGGATGGATTGGGCGATCCACGAGGCCTCGCACCGGATGCGGGTGCTGCTGATGGTGTCGGGGTTCGGGCATTGCCTCAACGACATCCTGTACCGCTGGCGCATCGGCGCGCTGCCCATCGACATCACGGGCGTCGTGTCGAACCACCTGACCTACCAGAAGCTGGTGGTGAACCACGACATCCCCTTCCACCACATCCGCGTCACCCCCCAGACCAAGCCCGAGGCCGAGGCGCGGCTGATGGGGCTGATCGACGAGACGGGGACGGAACTGGTCGTCCTCGCACGCTACATGCAGGTCCTGTCGGAAGCCGTCTGCGCGCGGATGGAGGGACGGGTGATCAACATCCATCACTCCTTCCTGCCCAGCTTCAAGGGCGCGAACCCTTACCGGCAGGCCTACGACCGCGGCGTCAAGCTGATCGGGGCCACGGCGCATTATGTCACGCCCGACCTCGATGAAGGCCCGATCATCGAGCAGGACACCGTCCGTGTCACCCACGCCCAAAGTCCCGAGGATTACGTGAGCCTTGGCCGAGACGTCGAGGCGCAGGTGCTGTCCCGCGCCATTCACGCCCATATCAATCACCGCGTCTTCCCGAATGGATCGCGCACGGTGGTCTTCCCGGCCAGTCCGGGCGGCTATGCTTCGGAACGGATGGGCTGAGGGGGCGCCGACAGCAGCAGGTCGACGAAATCCTCGATGGTGGCCGTGATCTCGGCCTCGACATCGACGTTGGGCAGCGTCCAAAGCGACAGGTGGCCGTCCAGGGCCAGGTGGGCCAGCCCCAGCAGGAAGCCGCGCAGCACGGCGGCGCGCCGGGTCGCAGGGGCGTCCTCGCTTTCGCCCAGATAGCGGCGGACCAGCGGCACGAAGCTGGCGTCATAGCGCCGGACGATGTTGTTCTCACCGGGAAACTGGATCGTGCGGGTAGCCAGCGTGAGATACAGCATCGGATTGGCGCGCGCCCAATCCAGATAGGCCCGGATCAAGCCGATCAAGGCACCCCGGTTGTCGCCCGGCTGGGCAGCCACAAGCGCCTTGTTGATCACGTCGGACGCCCGAAGCATGCCGTAGGTGTCGATGGCGACGCCCAGGTCCTCGTTGGTCGGGCATACGGTCCGCGCCAGGGCCGGGTCGATGCCGGCCCGACGCGCGATCTCCTCGACGTCGATCGAGCGGGTCTGGCATTCCTGCAGATAGCTGGTCGCCGCATCGACCAGCAGGTCCATTGTGGAGGAGTGATCGCCACTTTCGGGCGTTTTCGGCATGGACTGTTCTGCCTTCGGGAGAATCAATGATGGATGGGCAGACAATAGAAGTCCGCCTCACACCATCAAGAGCGATCGTGAATGATCGTGATTTTAGTTGTCGGTCCGCGACTGGCGCTTGCGCTCGTGGGGGTCCAGGTAACGCTTGCGCAGGCGCACGATCTTGGGCGTGACCTCGACCAGCTCGTCATCGTCGATATAGGCGATCGCTTCTTCCAGGCTCATCCGCACCGGAGGCGTCAGCCGCACCGCCTCGTCCGTGCCCGAGGCGCGGACGTTGGTCAGCTTCTTGCCCTTGAGCGGGTTCACCTCCAGGTCGTTGTCGCGCGAATGCTCGCCGATGATCATGCCCTGGTAGACCTGTTCCTGCGCGCCGATGAACAGCTTGCCGCGCTCTTCCAGGTTCCACAGGGCGTAGGCGACGGACACGCCGTCCTCCATCGAGATCAGCACGCCCTGGCGGCGGCCTTGGATCGGGCCCTTGTAGGGCGCCCAGTCGTGGAAGATGCGGTTCAGCACGCCGTTGCCGCGCGTGTCGGTCATGAACTCGCCCTGGTAGCCGATCAGCCCGCGGCTCGGCACATGGGCGACGATCCGGGTCTTGCCGTGGCCTGCGGGGCGCATCTCGACCAGGTCGCCCTTGCGGTCGCCCGTCAGCTTCTCGATCACGACCCCGGTGTAGTCGTCATCCACGTCGATGATGACTTCCTCGATGGGCTCGAGCCGCTCGCCGTTCTCTTCGCGGAAGATCACGCGGGGGCGGCTGATGGACAGCTCGAAGCCTTCGCGGCGCATGTTCTCGATCAGGACGCCCATCTGCAGTTCGCCACGGCCCGAGACGACAAAGGCGTCGCCGCCCGGAGTGTCCTCGACGCGGATGGCGACGTTGGTCTCGGCTTCCTTCATCAGCCGCTCGCGGATGACGCGGGACTGGACCTTGTTGCCGTCGCGGCCCGCCAAGGGCGAGTCGTTGATGCCGAAGGTCACGCTGATCGTCGGCGGGTCGATGGGCTGGGCGGGCAGGGCGGTTTCCACCTCGGGCGCGCAGAGCGTGTCGGCCACGGTCGCCTTGGACATGCCGGCGATGGTCACGATATCGCCCGCCACCGCCTCGTCGATGGGGGTCTGGGTCAGCCCGCGGAAGGCAAGGATCTTGGAGACGCGGAACTGTTCGACCCTTTCTCCGTCACGCGACAGCGCCTTCAGCGTGTCGCCGGGGCGCGCGGTGCCCGCCTCGACCCGGCCGGTCAGCAGGCGGCCCAGGAAGGGGTCGGCGCCCAGCGTGGTCGCCAGCATCTGGAAGGGCTCGTCCTTGTGGGCCAGCTGCGCGGGCGGCGGCACATGGCGCAGGATCAGGTCGAAGAGGGCGCTCATGTCCTTCTTCGGGCCGTCCATCGTCTCGTCCGCCCAGCCGTTCACGCCCGAGGCATAGACATGGGGGAAGTCCAGCTGCTCGTCCGTGGCGCCGAGGTTGGCGAAAAGATCGAAGACCTCGTTCAGCGTCTGGTCGGGCTCGGCGGCGGGCTTGTCCACCTTGTTCAGCACGACAATGGGGCGCAGCCCCAGCGCAAGCGCCTTCGAGGTCACGAACTTGGTCTGCGGCATCGGTCCTTCGGCCGCGTCGACCAGCAGGCAGACGCCATCGACCATGGACAGGATGCGTTCCACCTCGCCGCCGAAATCGGCGTGGCCGGGTGTGTCCACGATGTTGATGCGGGTGCCCTTCCATTCGACCGAGGTCGCCTTGGCAAGGATGGTGATGCCGCGTTCACGCTCGATGTCGTTCGAATCCATGGCCCGTTCGGCGACGGCCTGGTTTTCGCGGAAGCTGCCGGATTGCCTGAGAAGCTGGTCCACCAGCGTCGTCTTGCCGTGGTCGACGTGGGCGATGATGGCGATGTTGCGGATGTCCATGTCGGAAGGCCTGTGTTCGATTTCGGCGCGGACTAACCCAGCCAGCCCCCAAGCGCCACCGCAAATCCCGCAAAAAATACAAACGGGCCGCCCTCGGGCGGCCCGCCATGGCTGACAGGGGGGGCTCAGCGGGGGCGCAGCGGCCTGTGGGTCAGTCCGCCCCAGATGCGGCCCTCGTCACGGGCGCGGCCGCCCTTCTGCGCGCCGATGAAGGCCGCCGCCGCCGCGATCAGCGCCGAGGCCGCCAGCGCGAAGGCCGACAGCACACCCGCGCGGCGGACGGCTTCCGCCGCCTCGATCGCCTGCTGCTTCAGCTCCTCGGCCTGCGCGGCCGCTTCGTCGCGCAGGCGCTGCGCTTCGGCCTGCGCCTGATCCACGGCATCCTGCGCGTCTTTCCTGAGCTGCTGGACCTGGGTGACGGACTGGTCGATTCGCGCGCTGACCTCGGCCGGCGGCAGGGTCGTGCGGGCGGCGATGGCGCGTTCCAGATAGGTGCGGTCGGCCTGTGCCAGATCGCCCGTGCGGATCACGTTCGCCATGATGTTGCCCACCTCGCGCCGGATGTTCTCGTTCGAGAACTGGTCGGGCGCCGCGGCCTCGCTGCGCAGCAGGTTGTCGGTGACGTAGTCGACAGGATTGGGCAGGCCCGGCAGGAGGTCACCTCCGCCTTCGCCGCCCGCGGCGCTTGCCGCGCCCGCGCCCGCGGCGGCGCCGCCCAGCGCCTGCGCGGCGCCGCCGACCAGC
>NZ_NSJZ01000001.1 GCF_002287065.1 Paracoccus salipaludis | reverse complement strand
GGCACCGGCGCCGGCGGTGCCTTCGCCCGCCGCCGCGCCCGAGCCTGCCGCCGCGGAAGGCGCCGCGCCTGCGGAAACCACGGGCAACGTCATCACGCGGACCGTGCCGATCACCCCGGCGCCCGCGAACTGAACCACCACAACCCGGGGCGCGGCACCCGCGCCCCTGCAACACATCGCGGGTCCGTTGCGGCGTCGCGGAGAATCGGGTATGTCCCGACTCCCGTGATGGCGGTTGCGGACCGTTGCCGCATTGCCGAACTCACGGGGGCTTTTTCATGGCGCGTTACATCTTCATCACCGGCGGCGTGGTGTCCTCGCTGGGCAAGGGCCTTGCCTCTGCCGCGCTGGGCGCGCTGCTGCAGGCCCGCGGCTATACCGTCCGACTGCGCAAGCTGGACCCCTACCTGAACGTCGATCCGGGCACGATGTCGCCCTTTGAGCATGGCGAGGTCTTCGTCACCGACGACGGGGCCGAAACCGACCTGGACCTGGGCCATTACGAGCGGTTCACCGGCGTCTCGGCCCGCCGCACCGACACCGTCAGCGCGGGCCGCATCTATTCCAACGTGCTGGAGAAGGAGCGCCGCGGCGAATACCTGGGCAAGACCATCCAGGTGATCCCGCACGTCACCAACGAGATCAAGGACTTCCTGGCCATCGGCGAGGACGAGGTCGATTTCATGCTGTGCGAGATCGGCGGCACCGTCGGCGACATCGAGGGCCTGCCCTTCTTCGAGGCGATCCGGCAGTTTTCGCAGGACCGCCCGCGCGGCCAGTGCATCCTGATGCACCTCACGCTGCTGCCCTATCTGGCCGCTTCGGGCGAGTTGAAGACCAAGCCCACCCAGCACAGCGTCCGCGAGTTGCGCGCCATCGGCCTTCAGCCCGACGTGCTGGTCTGCCGGTCCGAGCAGCCGATCCCCGACCGCGAGCGTGCCAAGATCGCGCTGTTCTGCAACGTGCGCCCCGATGCCGTGATCCCCGCCTACGACCTGAAGTCGATCTACGAGGCGCCGATGGCCTATCACCGCGCGGGGCTGGACCGTGCCGTGCTGGACGCCTTCCAGATCAGCCCCGCCCCCAAGCCCGACTTGCGGCGCTGGGAGGACGTGATGGACCGGCTGACCAACGCCGAGGGCGAGGTGCGCATCGCGATCGTCGGCAAGTACACGCAGCTCGAGGATGCCTACAAGTCGATCTCGGAGGCGCTGACGCATGGCGGCATGGCGAACCGCGTCCGCGTGCGTCCCGAATGGATCGCCGCCGAGGATCTGGAAAAGGAAGACGGCATCCACCTGCTGGACGGCTACCACGGCATCATCGTCCCCGGCGGCTTCGGCGAGCGCGGGACCGAGGGCATGATCGCCGCCGCGAAATACGCGCGCGAGAAGCATGTCCCCTACCTGGGCATCTGCCTGGGGATGCAGATGGCGGTGGTCGAGGCCGCCCGGAATCTAGCCGGCATCAAGGACGCCGGGTCGGAGGAGTTCGACCACGAGGCGGGCGCCGAGCGATTCACCCCCGTCGTCTATCACCTCAAGGAATGGGTGCAGGGCAACTACACCGTCCAGCGCAAGCTGACCGACGACAAGGGCGGGACCATGCGGCTGGGCGCCTACACGGCGGTCCTGAAGCCCGGCAGCCGCGTGTCCGAGGTTTATGACGGCGCGACCGAGATCGAGGACCGCCACCGTCACCGCTACGAAGTGGACGCGAAATACCGCGACCAGCTGGAATCCTGCGGGCTGATCTTCTCGGGCATGTCGCCGGACGGCCGCCTGCCCGAAGTGGTCGAGATCGAGGACCACCCGTGGTTCATCGGCGTGCAGGCGCATCCCGAGCTGAAGTCCAAGCCCTTCGCCCCCGCCCCCCTGTTCGCCGATTTCATCCGCGCCGCGAAGGAACAGGAGCGGATGGTCTGATCCATCCGCGACGGCTCGGTGCCGGGAGCGGCTCGGTCCGGCGGAGGGGAAAGCGCGACCGCATCCAGAGCTTCCGTTCATCCTGAACGTGGCTGCACCCGCGGCAGGCGTCCTGGCCCCCAGCTTTCAGGAACGCGGGCTCGGCCGCGGGTAAGGCAGTCCCGGGCCGAGATCATTTCATCAGGATCACCCCTGCTTGGGCTTGAGTGATCCCGAACGCTTCATAGACTGGCCCCATGAAGAATCCGTCAATGTCGGGCCTCGTTGCGGCCCTGCTGATTGCCGCCACTGCCCTGCCCGCCCTGGCGGACGCGCCCCTGTTCGTCGTCGAGCCCTCGCAGATGCCCTTCGACCTTGGGCCCGGCGCGCCTGCCAACCAGCCGTCGCGGCGAACGAACCTGCCCAATGCGCCGGGCAACAGCGGCAGCGCCCCGGGGAACGGCTCGGGCATCCGGGCGAACGCGCCGGACAATCCCGCCAACGGGCCGGACGGCGGGCGGGGGATCTGGGCGGGCGACGAGATGGTGGGCTACTACACCCGCAACGGCGGCACGCTGAACCTGTTCGACCGGCAGGGGCGGCGCGTGGCCTACCGGCCCGGCGGAGGGCACACGCGGTCCCTGTTCTCGCCCGACGGGCGCTGGTGCGGGACCGTGGCGGACACGGGCGGCGGCATGGCCTTCGGTCTGACGCAGGCCTGCGCGGGACGGTTCTTCCGCTGAAACGGGCAAGGCCGCCGCGGTCCGCTCTTTTGGCCGCAGCGAGACCGGATCACGCTTACCTCATAGTGCCTTTGGCAGAGCCCGTTTCGGGTCGCCTGCCGCCTGCTTGCTCGGGGCGTTGCGCCTCTCCGGCTGCGTTCCGGGGATCGGCGGCCTTGCTTATCTGCGTCGGGTCGACTTCGCGGCGATGATGGGCGGCATCAGGGACGCTCCGGTCAGCTCCAGCGTCCTCCCGGCTTCTTCGGCGCGCCCGGACGCGAGACCTGCGACCAGCGGGTGCGGCCCGCCTCGCCCAGCTTCGGGGCGGGCTTGCCTGATGCGACGCTGCGGGCCTGCTTGCCAAGCGGCTGCGCAGGACGGGTCTCGACCTTGACCTCCGGGCGGGCGGGGGCAGGCTTTGCCGTCGCCGGTTTCTCGGCCGGACGTGCCGCCGCCGTGTCCGCCTTCCCACCCGACTTGATCTTGGCGGCCAGGTCCTTGGCCACGGCGAAGGCGCCCTTGATGCGGTCGGCCTCGGTCGGCCATGCGCGGCTGACGACCAGCTTGTTGTCGCTGATGCGCGCGGCGCCCTTCTGCTCGTTCAGGAATTCCACCAGACCGGCCGGGTTCGGGAACTTGTCCTGATGGAACTGGATCGTCGCCCCTTTCGGCCCCGCCACCAGCGAGGAGATGTTCGCGCGCTTCGCCATCGCCTTGATGCGGATGACCAGAAGCAGCGTGTTCACCTCGCGCGGCAGCGGGCCGAAGCGGTCGATCAGCTCGGCGGCGAAGCCTTCCAGTTCGACCTTGGTGGTCAGCTGCGCAAGGCGGCGATACAGGTCCAGCCGCACGTCCAGGTCGGGGATGTAGCTTTCGGGGATCGTCACCGGCACGCCCAGGTTCAGCTGCGGCGCCCATTCGTCGTCGGGGGTGCCCTCAAGCTCGCCCGACTTCAGCTTGGCGATCGTTTCCTCCAGCATCTGCTGGTAAAGCTCGAAGCCGACCTCCTTGATGTGGCCCGACTGCTCCTCGCCCAGCAGGTTCCCCGCGCCGCGCAGGTCGAGGTCCTGGCTGGCGAGGTTGAAGCCCGCCCCCAACGAGTCGATGGAGCCGAGGAACTTGAGCCGCCGGATCGCCTGCGGCGTCAGCGGCACGCGCGGCTTGGTGGTCAGGTAGCAATAGGCGCGGGTCTTGGACCGGCCGACGCGGCCCCGGATCTGGTAAAGCTGCGCCAAGCCGAACATGTCGGCGCGCCAGACGATCATGGTGTTGGCCGTCGGGATGTCGAGGCCCGATTCCACGATGGAGGTCGCCAGCAGCACGTCGTGGCTGCCGTCGTAGAAGGCGTTCATCCGCTGGTCCAGATCGCCCGCCGCAAGCTGGCCATGGGCGACGATGGTCGAGACCTCGGGGACGTGCTCGCGCATCCAGTCCTCGACCTCGGGCAGGTCCGACAGGCGCGGGACGACGAAGAAGCTCTGCCCGCCGCGGTATTTCTCGCGCAGCAGGGCCTCGCGGATGGTGACGCTGTCGAACTCGCTGACGTAGGTGCGGATGGCGAGGCGGTCCACGGGCGGGGTGCCGATGACCGACAGGTCGCGGACCCCGGTCAGCGACAGTTGCAGCGTGCGCGGGATGGGCGTGGCGGTCAGGGTCAGGACGTGGATGTCCGAGCGCAGTTCCTTCAGCCGTTCCTTGTGGGCCACGCCGAAGTGCTGTTCCTCGTCGATGATCAGCAGGCCGAGGTTCTTGAACTTCACCTGCTTGGCCAGCACCGCATGGGTGCCGACGACGATGTCCACCGTGCCGTCCGCCAGCCCCGTGCGCGTCAGGGCCGCATCCTTGGCGGAGACGAAGCGCGACAGCGGACGCACGTTGATGGCGGTGCCGCGGAAACGCTCGGCAAAGCTGCGATAGTGCTGGCGGGCGAGCAGGGTCGTGGGGGCCACCACGGCGACCTGCATCCCCTGGCTGGCCGCGATGAAGGCGGCGCGCATGGCGACCTCGGTCTTGCCGAAGCCCACGTCGCCCACGACAAGGCGGTCCATCGGGCGGCCGGCGGACAGGTCCTCGGCCACATCGGCGATGGCGGCGGCCTGGTCGTCGGTCTCGGTATAGGGGAAGCGGGCGGCAAAGGCCTCCCATTCGTGATGCTCGGGTTCCAGCACGGGGGCGTTGCGCAGCAGCCGTTCCGCCGCGACGCGCATGAGGCGGTCGGCGATCTGGCGGATGCGCTCCTTCAGCCGCGCCTTGCGGGCCTGCCATGCCCCGCCGCCCAGCTTGTCGAGGAGGCCTTCCTCGTGGCCGTAGCGGGTCAGCAGCTCGATGTTCTCGACGGGCAGGTAAAGCCGGTCGCCGCCCGCATATTCCAGCGCCACGCAGTCATGCGGCACGCCCAGCGCGGTGATCGTCTCAAGCCCCCGGTAGCGGCCGATGCCGTGTTCCACATGAACCACCAGGTCGCCCGGCGACAGCGAGGTCGTGTCCTTGAGGAAGTTCTGCGCCCGGCGCCGCTTCTTGGCGCCGCGGATCAGGCGGTCGCCGAGAACGTCCTGCTCCGAGATCACCGCGAGCGGCCCGGTCGCCTGCCCGTCGGTGACGAAACCTTCCTCCAGCGGCCAGACGGCGAGGCCCAGCGCGCCCTGGGTGTCCGGCAGTGCGCGGATGTCGTCGATGGGAACGCCAGTCAGGCCTTCGTCCGAAAGAAGCCCCGTCAGGCGCTCCCGCGCGCCCTCCGAGAAGCTGGCGATGACGACGCGGCGGGTCTTCTGCAGTTCGCGCACATGGGTGGCGAGCGCGGCGAAGAGGTCGGTTTTCTCGGCCTGCCGCTCGGGCGCGAAGTTGCGGCCCACGCGTCCGCCCGCGTCCAGAACGCCCGGCCCGGGCGGATGCGCGAGGACCGACAGCGAGATGGTGCGGTGGGCGGACAGCCAGCGGCGCCATTCGGCCTCCTCGGCGAACATCGCGGTCGGCTCGACGGGGCGATAGACGCTGTCTGCGCCGCGCTTGCCCATCGCCTCGCGGCGGGCGTCGAACTGTTCCGAGATCGTCTCCCATCGGGCGGCACGGTGCTGCTCGATATGGTCGTCCAGCACGACGGATGCGCCGGGCAGGTAGTCGAAAAGGCTGTCGAGGCGTTCATGGAACCACGGCAGCCAGTGCTCCATCCCCGCGACCTTCTGGCCCGCGCTGACGGCTTCGTACAGCGGGTCGTTCGCGCCGCCGCCATAGGCCGCGCGATAGTTCTGGCGGAAGCGGGTGATGGCGTCCTCGCTCAGGATCACCTCGGACATGGGCGCGATCTCGACCCGGTCCAGCGCGCCCAGGCTGCGCTGGCTGTCGGGGTCGAAGCGGCGGATGCCGTCCAGCACGTCCCCGAACAGGTCCAGCCGCACCGGCCCGCCCGGCCCCGGAGGATAGATGTCGATGATCCCGCCCCGGATGGCGTAGTCGCCCGGCTCGGTCACGGTGGGCGACTGCGAGAATCCCATGCGGGACAGGAAGCCGCGCAGTTGCGCCTCGTCCAGCCGCTCGCCGACCTTGGCCATGAAGGACGCCGCGCGCACGGTGTCCGCCGCAGGCAGGCGCTGGACGGCGGCGTTGACGGTGGTCAGCAGCACGAAGGGCGGCTTGATCGCGCCGGTGGCCAGCGTTGCCAGCACCTGCAGCCGCTGCGCCATGATCTCGCCCGAAGGGGACACGCGGTCGTAGGGCGTCGTGTCCCAGGCGGGCAGTTCCAGCACTGCCAGATGCGGCGCGAAGAAGGCCAGCGCCGCGCGCATGGCGGCCATCCGGCGGTCGTCGCGGGCGATGTGGATGACGGGCGCGCCGCGGTCGGCCTCGCGCGCGATCAGCGCGGCGTCGAAGCCTTCGGGCGCGCCGGAAAGGATCAGGGTTTCGGGCATGGAGGCTGAGGTAAAGTGCGAGGGCGTGATGTCAAGCGGCCCTGCCCAACGCCGTCACAGCCCGTTCGGATGCGCGGCCATCCAGATCGTCCCCCAGATCGCCGCCGTGGCGACCGCGAGGCCCGACAGCACCAGCGTGGCGCGCATGTGCGCCGTGATCCGCGCGGCGATCTGCGCCGCCGCCTGATCCACCGGCAGGCGCCCGCCCTCGGCCTCGGCCAGCGTGGCGCGCAGCCCTGCCGCCAGCCGCAGGCGCAGCCAGCCCAGCAGCATCAAGGGCGCCATCATCAGCAGCAGCGCCTGCGCCAGTTCCAGCCCGTAAAGGAAGCCCAGTCCCGCCAGCACCGACAGCATGAAGGAAGCCACGCCCAGCAGCACCACGCCGTCGTCCCGCATCAGCTGCCAGCGGGGCGCCACCAGCGACACCCAGTCCAGCAGCCGCAGCGCGGCGGATTCGTCGGCCTCCTCCACCCCGCGACGGTTCAGGCTGCGGACCAGTTCGGGCGGGATGCCGAGCGCGCCCCGGCTGACCCAGGTCCAGGTGACGGTCAGCATCAGCCAGTACCACACCGACGAGAAGGACTGCGTATCCAGCGCCTCGATCAGCCCTGCCGTCCCTCCCATCAACCGTCTCCACCCCTGAAACCGCCGATCACCCTAGCCACGGGGACCCTGCGGCGGCAAGCCGGGCCGGTTGCACGAGACGGCGCGGTCGTGGCAAGCAGGCCACTGTCCCGACAGGAGGCCCCCATGCCCGCCACCCCCATCATCGCGCCCTTTCCCGCCACGCGCCTGCGCCGGCTGCGCCGCACCCCCGCCCTGCGCGCGCTGACGGCGGAACGCCATGTTTCGACCGAGAACCTGATCTGGCCGATCTTCGTGACCGAGGTTGCGGGCGGCGAGGGCGAGATCCCCTCGATGCCCGGCGTGGACCGCCTGACGCTGGACGGGGCGAAGCGCGCGGCCGAGCGGGCGATGAACCTGGGCATCCCCGCGATCTGCATCTTCCCGCACTCGGACCCCGACCTGAAGACCGAAGGCTGCGAACGCGCCTGGGACCCCGAGAACATCGGCAACCGCGCCATCCGCGCCATCAAGGAGGTCGCGCCGGACCTGGCGGTGATGACCGACATCGCGCTCGACCCCTACAACATCAACGGGCACGACGGCTTCGTGCGCGACGGCATCATCCTGAACGACGAGACGGTCGAGGCGCTGGTCCGCATGGCGCTGGCGCAGGCCGAGGCGGGGGCGGACATCCTCGGGCCCTCGGACATGATGGACGGCCGCATCGGGGCGCTGCGCCGTGCGCTGGAACAGGCCGGCCACAAGGACGTGGCGATCCTGTCCTATGCGGCGAAATACGCATCTAGCTTCTACGGGCCGTTCCGGGACGCGGTCGGGGCCTCGGGGCGGCTGGTGGGCGACAAGAAGACCTACCAGATCAACCCCGCGAACCGGGACGAGGCCCTGCGCTGCGTCGCCCGCGATCTCGCCGAGGGCGCGGACATGGTCATGGTCAAGCCGGGGATGCCTTACCTCGACATCTGCCGCGAGGTGAAGGACCAGTTCGGCGCGCCCACCTATGCCTATCAGGTCAGCGGCGAATACGCGATGATGGAGGGCGCGATCCGCGCGGGCTGGCTGAAGCGCGAGGTGGTGATGGAAAGCCTGCTCTCGTTCCGCCGCGCCGGCTGCGACGGCATCCTGACCTATTACGCCCCGCAGGTGGCCGAGGCTTTGGCGCAACGCTGAGGTCCGCCGCGCAGGCAGCCACCCGGCGGGCCTGTCGTAACATTTTTTGGCGTGCTAGCGGGGCGGGATGACGCTTTACCGCCCTGCTGGACTCCATCGTGCTTGACCCTGCCGTCCTTGATGCCCTCGATCCTGCCGGAGCGAGGGCCCCTTGCCCTTCGGCACCCCTGAGGGGAACGCAGAAGGTCCGTCCCTCGCGGATCGTCGCCGTTTCGGACTTCTGCTCGCAGGTGCCGCCCGACGATCGGGTGATGCGCGAGGTGGACCCCGGCACCCTGCCCCCTGCTGCCGACCGCGCGCAGGTCCGCGTGACAGGCGGCTATCTGGAACGCCTGCCGCTGGCGGCGGTGGCCTCGGGCCTCGTGGACGCCGCCGAGATCTGGAGCTTCGCGGGCCGCGACGGCGAATCCGACGCCGATTGCAACCGCCCCTGCGGCACGCCCGATCCCGACCGGCCCGGCCTGTCCCGGCGCGTGTTCCGCGCGGACGGCCCCGCGCCCTACGGCTCGGCCGAGGCGCTGGCCCATGTCGCCGCACACGGGGCGCCGGATGTGCTGTGCGTCTGGGGCCTCGGCGTCGATGGGGCGCTGATGGAGGCCTGCGCGGGCGCGGTCACGATCTACAACTCGATCGACGCGCCCGCACTGCGGCTGCCCGACGACGTGGCCCGCCGCTTCGACCTGTTCCTGACCGGCGCCGAGTGGCAGTCGGACGAGATCCGCGCCCGCATCCCCGGCGCGCGCTGCCTGGTGCTGCCGATCGGCCCCGAGTTCGCCTCGGGCGATACCTTTCACCCGACGGAGGCGCCCAAGGACCGCGACGTGGTCTATGTGGCCTGCACCCAGCCCTACAAGCGCCACGACATCCTGTTCGACGCGCTGGAACGCCGGCCCGGCACCTCGGCGCTGCTGGTCGTGGGCTACGGCCACATGACCGAGGATCTGCGCGCCGACGCCGCCCGCCGGGGGCTGGACGTGGAAGTCGTGGGTCCGGTGCCGCATGACGAGGTGAACCGCCAGATCAACCGCGCCCGCATCGGCGTGGTCTGCGGCCAGCATGACGGCGCGCCCGCGATCCTGACGGAATACCAGCTGGCCGGGCTGCCGGTGCTGGCGAATGCGGACCTCGTCTGCGGGCTGCAATACATCGCGCCCGAGACGGGCCTTGCCGCTGCCCCGGGCGACGATTTCGCCGCCGCCATGGGCCGGTTGATCGAGCGTCACGCCGACTATGACCCCCGCCCCCATGCCTTGGCGCATTGGGGCTGGCCTGCCAGCATCGCCCGGCTGAAGGCCGAGATCGACGCGATCCGGGCGGGACGCTGAACGGAAAAGGGCCGCCCTTTGGCGGCCCCGCAGTCGCGCTGGCGCGGGCGGTTCAGCCGCCGGCGATGATGCGGACGTAGTTGCGCGTCTCGCGGTAGGGCGGGATGCCCTTGTGCTTGGTGACCGCGCCCGGCCCGGCATTGTAGGCCGCCAGCGCCAGCCGCCAGTCGCCGAAGGTGTTGTACATCATCCGCAGGTAGCGCGCGCCGCCTTCCAGGTTCTGCACCGGGTCATGCGGGTTCACCCCCAGCTTGGCGGCCGTCCCGGGCATCAGCTGCGCCAGACCCGTCGCGCCCTTGTGCGAGCGTGCGCCCGCGTTCCACCCCGATTCCTGCTGAACCAGCCGCAGGAACAGGTCCTCGGGGATGCCGTGCTTGCGGGCGGCGGCCCGGGCATGGGGCAGGTACTTGCTGCGCTGGTTGCCGGTATAGCGCGGGATCGCCCCGCCCGAGGTCGAGGCGCGGCCGTCCAGGCTGATGACCGTCACGGTGCGCGACTTGCCCGTTTCAGGCCGCAGCCGCTGCGAGCGCTGGTATTGCGCGGCGAGACGGCTGTCCATCAGCTGTGTCTGGCGCTGGAACTGCGTGGCCCTCGATTTCGACGAGGCGCCGCCCAGCCTGAGGCCCTCGGCCTGGGCGGGAACTGCCACCGCAAGTCCGGCAACGGCCAGCGCGGCAACCCTGGCCAGCCGCGCGACGTTCACGATCACTGCACTCATTGGGGAAGCTCCCTCGCCGTTTATCGTTTTGGGGCAACGATACCCGAAACGAGCGGCACCGCCAGTCGTCGCGTCCCATTGGGGCGAAAAGGCTGTGCGCGATCGGCAACATTCTGCCGACCGGCGCGCCCTTCCTCAGAACGGAATTTCGTCGTCGAAATCCGGTGCACCACGGCCCGCGCCGCCGCCCCCCGAACCGGACCGCGACCCGCCGCCCGAACCGCCGCGGTCATAGTCGCCGTAGCCCTCGTTGTAGCCGCCACCCTGGCTGCCGCCGCCGCCACCCTGGCCGCGGCCTTCAAGCATCGTCAGCTCGCTGCGGAAGGGACGCAGCGCGACCTCGGTCGAATAACGGTCGGCGCCCGACTGGTCCTGCCACTTGCGGGTTTCGAGCTGGCCCTCGATGTAGACCTTCATGCCCTTCTTCAGAAACTGCTCGGCCACGCGGACCAGCGGTTCCGAATGGATAACGACGGTGTGCCACTCGGTGCGCTCGCGACGCTCGCCCGAGTTGCGGTCCTTCCAGGTTTCCGAGGTGGCGATGCGCAGGTTCGCGATCTTGCCGCCGTTCTGGAAGGTGCGGATTTCCGGGTCCTGACCCAGGTTGCCGATCAGGATGACCTTGTTGACGCTGCCTGCCATGTGCGGCTCCTTCAGGGGTGTCGAATCCGCTCTTACTAGCGCGAGGGTTAACGGGCGGTAAAGCCGATCATCGGGCCTGCGCCAGCGTCGCGGCGATCGCCGCCGGATCGATGTCGGACGCCACGAAGGCCTGCCCGATCCCGCGTGCGAGGATCAGCCGCAACCGCCCGTCCACGACCTTCTTGTCCTGCCCCATCAGCGCGATCAGGCCCGCATCGTCCGGCAGATCGCCGGGAATGTCGGACAGGCGCGACGGCATTTGCATCGCCGCCAGATGCGCCGCCACGCGCGAAGGGTCCTCCTGCGGGCAAAGGCCCAGCCGGGCCGACAGGTCGAAGGCCAGCGCGCAGCCGATGGCCACGCCCTCGCCATGCAGCAGGCGGTCGGAATAGCCGGTCGCGGCCTCAAGCGCATGACCGAAGGTATGCCCGAGGTTCAGCAGCGCGCGGTCGCCCTGCTCGGTCTCGTCGCGCGCGACGATGGCGGCCTTCATCGCGACGGAATGGGCGACGGCATGGATCAGCGCGTCCCGGTCCCGGCGCAGCTTCGGCCCGTTTTCCTCGAGCCAGGCGAAGAAATCCGCGTCTCCCAGCAGCCCGTATTTCACCACCTCGCCATAGCCCGCGCGGAAGTCGCGGTCGGGCAGCGTCGCCAGCACGTCCGTGTCGGCCAGCACGAGGCTCGGCTGGTGGAAGGCCCCGATCAGGTTCTTGCCATGGGGCGAGTTGATGCCCGTCTTGCCCCCGACCGAACTGTCCACCTGCGCCAGCAGCGTCGTCGGCAGCTGCACGAAGCGCACGCCCCGCCGCAGGATCGCCGCCGCGAAGCCGGCCAGGTCGCCGATGACGCCGCCGCCCAGCGCGATCACGATGTCGCGCCGCTCGATGCGCTCGGCCAGCAGCCATTCGACCGCGCGGCCGAGGTGGTCCCAGCTTTTCGTGGCCTCTCCGGCGGGCAGCGCCAAGGCCGAGGACCGGATGCCCGCGCGGTCCAGCGCGGCGGTCAGCGCGGGCAGGTGCAGGGCCGCGACCCGTTCATCCGTCAGCACGGCCACGCGGGGGCGCGGCAGCAGGGGCGCGATCTCGTTGCCCGCGCGGGCGATCAGGCCGGGGCCGATGCGGACGTCATAGGAACGGTCGCCCAGCGCGACGGGAACGGTGCGGATCATGCGGGCTCCAGAATATCGGGACGGCGGGCGCGGATCGCGTCAAGCACCCGCGTCGCGGTGGCCTCGACCGAATCGCTGTCCTGCACGGCCACGGTGATGTCGGCCAGCGCATAGGCGGGCGCGCGTTCGGCCATCAGTCGCTCCAGCGTTCCGCGCGGGTCGGGGGTCTGCAGCAGCGGGCGCGTGGGCTTCTGCTTCACCCGGCGCCACAGCGTCGAAAGCTTGCAGTCGAGCCAGACCGACACCCCCGCCCCGGCGATGAGGGTGCGGTTCTCGGGGCGCATCCAGGCGCCGCCGCCGGTCGAGACGATGCCCGCCGGGCCGCGCAGCACCCGCGCCAGCACCTCGGATTCGCGGGCCCGGAAGAAGGCCTCGCCGTCGCGGGCGAAGATCTCGGGGATGGTGGCGGCGGCCGCGGCCTGGATCTCGGTGTCGGTGTCGCGGACGGGCACGCCGAGGCGGCGGCCGAGCTCTGCGCCCACCGCCGACTTGCCTGCCCCCATCATGCCGATCAGCACGATGCTGCGTTTCACCGATCCCGCTCCCTTGGCGTCATTCACCGCGCTGAATGACGCGAGTTCCGGCGAAACGCCATATGGTTTTCGCCACACCCCTCCGGCCGCGCAGGGGTCGCGGCTTTCACCCGCTCGCGCGAAAGGGTATCGAGGATGGAAAAAGACCCCTCCACGTCGAAGGCGAGGGGTTTCGGACGAAAGGACGGACCATGCGGCTGCTGAAACTGATCGCCTTTCTTGTCGTGGCGGCTTTGATCGCGCTGGTGGGCTATGCCTATTTCGGCGACATGGCCGCGGATTCGCGGCAGATGCGCGTGCCGGTGGAACTGGACCTCGACATGCCCGCCGCCTCGGGCACTGCCGCCCCGGCGCCCGCCGCACCCGCTTCTGACACTCCGGCCGAGCCGAGCGATCCCGATGCGCTGGACTGACCTGGCCCTTCTGGCGGCGCTGGCCGCCCTGCCCTCGGGCGCGGCGCTGGCACAGGGCGCGCGCGACCCGGCAGCCGCAAGCGACTGGCTGAAGGGCACGGCCCCGGCCCGTCCTCCGGTGACGGGCTGGCGCCCCGGCGACGAGGTGCCCTTCGAGGCGCAGCGCCGCCGCCCCGTGGCGCCGGTCGCCCGCCCCGCCACCCTGAAACCCCCGCGAGAGCTTGCGACGGGCGCCGCGCCGCCCCCCGTGGGCGTCACCCGCCTGTCGGACGGCAATCCCGACACCAAGGGCGCCATCGGCGCCGAAGCCGCGCGCCTGCCCCGCGATCTCTGGGGCGCAGCCACCGCCGGCCGGGTCGCCGAGGCGATCGCCGCCGCCAACCCGCGCCTCGGGGCGAACCGTTCGCTGTTGCAGCGTATCCTGACGGCGCAGCTTGCGCCCCCCGGCGGCGCGGTCGGGGACGAGGGGCGCCTGTTCCTGGCCCGCGTGGACCGGCTGATAGAGGCCGGGCGCCTGGACGACGCCGAGGCGATGCTGCAGTCGGCAGGATGGACGGACGGGGCGCGCTTCGCCCGGCGCTTCGACATCGCCCTTCTGCGCGACACCATGGACGAGGCCTGCGCCGTGATGGGGCAGCGCCCCGGCCTTGCGCCGGGACTGGGCGCGCGCATCTACTGCCTCGCCCGCGCGGGGGACTGGAGCGCCGCCGCCCTGACGCTGCACGGGGCGCGTGCCGGCGGGCTGATGTCGCCGCAGACCCTGGCGCTGATGGAACGCTTCCTCGACGACGGCTCGGCGGACATGGGCGAGGCGCTGCCCGACCCTGAACACGTGACGCCACTGGAGTTCCGCCTATTCGAGGCCATCGGCCAGCCCCTGTCCACGGCCGAGCTGCCCCTGCCCTTTGCCTGGGCGGACCTGAACGGCAACGCGGGCTGGAAGGCGCGGCTGGACGCGGCCGAGCGGCTGGCGCGCGCCGGCGCCATCGATCCTGCGCTGCTGGCCGCCGCCTATCTGGACCAGCGCCCGGCCGCCTCGGGCGGGGTCTGGGACCGCGCCGCCGCCTTCCAGCGCATCGAGGCGGCACTGGATGCGGGCGACGCCGCCACCCTTTCGGACGAGCTGCCGCAAGCCGCCCCGCTGTTCCTGCAGGCCGGGCTGGACCTGCCTTTCGCACGGCTGGTCGGCCCCGCGCTGTCGGGGCTGACGCTGGACCCCGAGGCCGCCGAGACAGCGGCCCACCTGCGCCTGCTGGTCGGATTGCCGGAAACCCAGCAGGGCAACCTGCCCGCGCCCGACCGCGCGCTTGTCGCGCTGGCGGCAGGCGATCCCGCGGCGGCGGCCGCCTTCCCGCAGAACAGCGCCGGGGCCGCCTATGCCGAGGCGCTTGCCGCGCAGCCCCTGCCCGAGCCGCCGCCGGAAGGGCGCGGCCTCGCCCTGCTGGCAGCGATGGCCGACGTGGACGCGGGGCTGGACGGCGACGTTGCGCGTGCCGCCGCCGGCCTGCGCCGCATGGTCGAGCTTGGCCAGCCCTCGGACGCCCGGCAGGCGGCAATCGAGTTGCTGATGGCCGAGCACATGGGCGGCCCGCGCAGGTGAGCGGGTCGCGCCGCCCCGGACGCCCGCCCGCGCGGCAGGACAAGGGCCGCGCCGAGGACATGCGCCGGGTCGAGGCCTTCCTTGACGCCCAGGCGGCCGAGGCGGGGGCCGCGCGCAACACGCTGCTGGCCTATGGCCGCGACCTCGCCGACCTTGCCGCCTGGACCGCGCGGCACAACCTGACGCTGGCGGCGATCACGCGCGACGACATCGAATCCTACCTGTCCGCCTGCGAGGCCGAGGGCCTGTCCCGCGCGACCCGCGCCCGCCGGCTGTCGGCGATCCGCCAGTTCACCCGCTTTTCCCTGGACGAAGGCTGGCGCGACGACGACCCGGCGATCCGCCTGTCGGGACCCGGCCGCAACCAGCGCCTTCCCAAGGTGCTCAGCCAGGCCGAGGTGGGGCGCCTGCTCGACGCCGTCCAGACGCACGGCCCCACGCCCGAGGACCGCGCCCGCAACACCGCCGCGATGGAGCTTATCTATGCCACGGGCATGCGGGTCAGCGAACTCGTGTCTTTGCCCGTGGCGGCCTTGCGGGGCGACCCCGAGCTGCTGCTGATCCGTGGCAAGGGCGGCAAGGAACGCATGGTGCCCCTGACCGGACCCGCCCGCGCAGCGGTGGCCCGCTGGCTGGTGCTGCGCGACGGGGCGCCGGCCGACCGCGCCCTGGGCAAGCTGGTCGCGGGCAAGGGCGCGCGCTGGCTGTTCCCGGCGGCGGGCGCGGCGGGGCACATGACGCGACAGGCGTTCCACGGGATGCTCGCCGGTCTCGCGGCGGCCGCGGGCCTGCCCCCCGGCAAGGTGACGCCCCACGTCCTGCGCCACGCCTTTGCCACGCATCTGCTGGAAGGCGGCGCGGACCTGCGCGCGATCCAGACCCTGCTGGGCCATGCCGACCTCGGCACAACGGAAATCTACACCCACGTCCTCGACGAACGGATGCGCGAACTGGTGCTGAACCATCACCCCCTGGCACAGCACCCACCGCGCAAAGAGGCCCAGGACTCGTCTTCTTCGTGAAAATATCCCGGGGGTCCGGGGGCTGGCCCCCGGTCCGGTATCGCCGCGTCAGCCACCCTCTGCGGCTTGCAACCGGACTGGCCGATGCCTATCACCCTGCCAACCCCTGAAACCCGGAGCCGCCCCATGCCCCTTACCGCGCGCCGCCTTGCCGATCCCGACCACTGGAGCCTCGCCAGCGCGATCCGCGTGCTGTCGATGGACGCGGTCGAGCAGGCCAATTCCGGCCATCCCGGGATGCCCATGGGCATGGCCGACGTCGCCACCGTGCTGTGGCGCAAGCACCTCAAGTTCGACGCCTCGGCCCCGAACTGGTTCGACCGCGACCGCTTCATCCTGTCGGCGGGCCACGGGTCGATGCTGATCTATTCGCTGCTGCACCTGACCGGGTTCGAGCAGATGACGCTCGATCAGATCCGCAACTTCCGCCAGTGGGGCGCGGCAACGGCGGGTCACCCGGAATACGGCCATGCCGAGGGCGTGGAAACCACCACGGGCCCGCTGGGCCAGGGCCTTGCCACCTCGGTCGGCTTCGCGATGGCCGAGGCCAAGATGCGCGCCGAGTTCGGCGAGGAGCTTTGCGACCACCGCACCTGGGTCATCGCGGGCGACGGCTGCCTGATGGAAGGCATCAGCCAGGAGGCGATCTCGCTGGCGGGCCACCTGCGCCTCGGCCGCCTGATCGTGCTGTGGGACGACAACCAGATCACCATCGACGGCGCCGTGTCGCTGTCGGACTCGACCGACCAGCTCAAGCGCTTCGAGGCGTCGGGCTGGCGGACGCTGTCCTGCGACGGCCATGACCCGGCCGACATCGACCGGGCGCTGACCGCCGCCAAGGAGGACGACGGCCGCCCCGTGCTGGTCGCCTGCCGCACGACCATCGGCTACGGCTCGGCCAAGAAGGGCGGCACCTCGGGCGTCCACGGCTCGCCGCTGGGGGCCGACGAGATCGCGGCCACCCGCCTCGCCTATGCCTGGGAACACGAGCCCTTCGAACTGCCCGACGAACTGGTCGCCCGCTGGCGCGAGATCGGCGCACAGGGCCGCGCCGGCCGCGAGGCCTGGGCCGCCCGCGTCGATGCCCTGCCCGCCGACAGGCGCAACGCCTTCGCGTCGCGCGTGGCAGGCGAGCCCAACGAGGCGCTCGCCCCCGCCATCGCCGCGCTGAAGGAAAAGGCCAGCGCCGAAAAGCCCAAGGTCGCCACCCGCAAGGCGTCCGAGATGGTGCTTGACGTCGTAAACCCGATCCTGCCCGAAACCATCGGCGGCTCGGCGGACCTGACCGGGTCCAACAACACCAAGACCCGCGACCTCGGCATCTTCGACGCCCAGAACCGCGCCGGCCGCTATGTCCACTGGGGCATCCGCGAGCATGGCATGGCCGCCGCGATGAACGGCCTCGCCCTGCACGGCGGCTTCCGTCCCTATGGCGGCACCTTCCTGGTCTTCACCGACTATGCCCGTGGCGCGATGCGCCTGTCGGCGCTGATGGGGGTGCCGGTCGTTTATGTGATGACCCACGATTCGATCGGCCTGGGCGAGGACGGCCCGACCCACCAGCCGGTCGAGCACCTGGCCATGCTGCGCGCCACCCCCAACACCTGGACCTTCCGCCCCGCCGACGTGGTGGAAACCGCCGAAGCCTGGGAACTGGCGCTGACCACCGGTTCGACCCCCTCGGTCCTCGCCCTGTCGCGGCAGAACCTGCCCACTGTCCGCACGGAACACACCGCCGAGAACCTGACCGCCAGGGGCGCCTATGTTCTGCGCGAGGCCTCGGCCGCGCCGAAGGCGATCCTGATGGCGTCCGGCTCCGAGGTCGAGATCGCCCTCAAGGCCGCCGAGGCGCTGGAAGCCGAGGGCACCCCCACCCGCGTGGTCTCGGTTCCCTGCATGGAACTGTTCCGCGACCAGCCCGAGGAGTACCGCACGCAGGTCCTGCCCGAGGGCCCGGTCCGCGTCGCCATCGAGGCCGCCGTCCGCCAGCCCTGGGACTGGCTGCTCATGGGCGAGCGCGGCGACTGGAAGCGCCAGAACTTCGTCGGCATGACCGGCTTCGGCGCCTCGGCCCCGGCCGACCGCCTTTACAAGGAGTTCGGCATCACGCCCGAGGCCACGGTGGCAAAGGTCAAGGCGCTGCTGTGAGCGTCCGCCGCCCCGCCTTCTGCGGGGACCTGCCGCGTCTTCCTGACCCGAATACCCCCCGCGGAGCGTCCGGCCGTGAAGCCGGGCGCCCCGCCCGCCGCTGATGTCCGCCCTTCCCCCGGCAACAACCGATGCCTCGGGCATGTCCCGGCAGTCGCTGGGCATCCTGGCCCTGCTGGGCTCTGTCTTCCTGTTCACGCTGATGGACGCGACCGGCAAGCACCTGACGCAGGCGGGCTATCACCCCGGCCAGATCGTCTGGTGCCGCATGGCACTGAACCTCGTCATCGTCATGCTGGTGCTGGCCCCGCGCCTGAAACAGGTCGCGCGCTCGGCCTCGCCGCTGCTGCAGGTGGGGCGGGGGCTGACGCAGCTTGCCTCGATCGGGCTGTTCTTCACGGCGCTGCCCTTTATCGGGCTGGCCGAGGCGACCGCGATCATGGACATCAACCCGGTCCTCATCACCCTTGGCGCAGCCCTGTTCCTGGGCGAGCGCATCGGCCTCCGCCGCATCGCGGGCATCACCGCCGCGCTGGCGGGCGCGCTGATCGTGATCCGGCCCGGTGCGGGCGTCTTCCAGCCTGCCGCCCTGCTGCCGCTGATGGCCGCCATCACCTATGCGGCGGGCGCGATCATGACGCGCCTGGTGCGGGGCGATGGCACCGCCACCTCGATCCTGTGGTCCACGGGGGTTGCCACGCTGGGGGCCTCTTTTGTCGCGCCCTTCGTCTGGCAGCCCATCGCGGCCGGCGACCTCTGGGCCTTCGCGGCGATGGGCCTGCTGGGGACGCTGGCGCAGGCGCTGCTGATCCGCGCCTTCGCCATGGCCGAGGCGGCCGCCATCGCGCCCTTCGGCTATACGGGCCTGATCTGGGCCGGGCTCTGGGGCTGGCTGTTCTTCGGCGCGGTGCCGGATGGCTGGACGATCCTCGGCGCCATCGTCATCGTCGGCGCGGGCCTCTACGTCTGGGCGCGCGAGGCGCAGGCCATGCAGGGAACGCAGCGATGACGCAGCCGCCCGAGGAGCCGCCGGTCCCGCTGGCCGACCGGCTGAGCAGCGGGGCATTCCGCCTGCTGGTCGGGCTGTTCCTGCTGATGCCCTATCACCGCCGCGTGCCCGCGATGGGCTGGGCCTTCGCCCATGTCGTCGCGCCGCTTGCGGGCTGGCGCAGGCGCATCCGCGACAACCTCGCGCTCGCCTGCCCCGACCTTCCGCCCGGGCAGGTCCGCCGCCTGATGCGCGCGGTCCCCGACAACGCGGGCCGCGCGCTGATCGAGATCTATTCGGGGACCGAGTTTACCGCCCGCATCGGCGCCGAGGACCGGCTGGCCGGGCCCGGCCTGCCCGCGCTGGAACAGGCGGCGGCTGCGGGACGGCCGGTCATCCTCGCCTGCGCGCATTTCGGCAACTACGACGCCATGCGGGTGGCGCTGGCGGCGCGCGGCTGGAAGGTCGGCGCGCTGTACCGCCCGATGAACAACCGCGCCTTCAACCGTCATTATGTTCCCGCGATCGAGGCGATCGCCCGGCCCCTGTTCCCGCGTGGCCGCGCGGGGCTGGCGGGGATGCTGCGCTTTCTCAGGGGCGGCGGAATGCTGTGCCTGGGCTTCGACCAGTATGATCGCCACGGCGCAACCCTGCGCTTCTTCGGCCTGCCCAGCCAGACCGTGCTGACCCCCGCGGAACTCGCCCTGCGCTATCACGCCCTGCTGGTTCCCATCGCGGGCATCCGCGAGTCCGACGGCCTGAGCTTCCGCGTCGAGGTGGGAGAGCCGGTCATGCCCTCCGACCCCGAGAAGATGATGCAGGCGCTGAACGACGACCTGGAACGGCTGGTGCGCGCCCACATGGACCAGTGGTTCTGGGTCCACCGGCGCTGGAAGGACCTGACCGGTCGGCCCGACCTGGACGATCCCCCCGAGCTTGGGCCGCAGGGCCCTTCGGCTGCGCCGCCCGAAACGGTTTCCCTTGCCCCGCGCGAGGGTTTATAACGCCCGGCGACAACGCCGCGACCCCAGAACGGCCCCAAGGCAGAGATATAGATGAGCGAGAACGACCAGACCCGGCACCACGCGGGCGACACCGCCTTCATCCAGGCGCTGGCTGAGCTTCTGAACCGCAACGACCTGACCGAACTGACGGTCAAGCGCGAATACGGCGAGAACGACCGCCTGACGGTGGCCCTGTCCAAGCACGACCGCCAGGTCTTCGTCCAAAGCTCGGCCGCCGCGGCCCCTGTCGCCACCGCCCCTTCGGCAGCCCCTGTCCCTGCCGCCGCGCCGGCCGCCGCAGCCGCGATCGAGGACCCGGCCAGCCATCCGGGGGCCGTGCCCTCGCCCATGGTCGGGACCGCCTACGTGTCGGCCGAGCCGGGCGCCGCGCCCTTTGTCACCATCGGCCAGCAGGTCGCGGAAGGCGACACGCTGATGATCGTCGAGGCGATGAAGACCATGAACCACATTCCCGCGCCCCGCGCCGGGACCGTGCGTCGCGTGCTGGTCGACGACGGCACCCCCGTCGAGTTCGGCACTCCGCTGATGATCGTCGAGTAAGGCGCGCCCATGTTCGACAAGATCCTGATCGCCAACCGCGGCGAGATCGCGCTGCGGGTCATCCGCGCCTGTTCGGAAATGGGCATCGCCTCGGTCGCGGTGCATTCGACCGCCGACAGCGACGCCATGCATGTCCGCATGGCCGATGAGTCGATCTGCATCGGCCCGCCGCCCCCCTCGGCGTCTTACCTGTCGATGCCCGCCATCCTGTCCGCCTGCGAGATCACGGGCGCGCAGGCGATCCATCCGGGCTACGGGTTCCTGTCGGAAAACGCGCAGTTCGTGCAGATGGTCGAGGACCACGGCCTCACCTTCATCGGCCCGCGCGCGGAACATATCCGCATGATGGGCGACAAGATCACCGCCAAGGAAACCGCCAAGGCGCTGGGCATTCCGGTCGTGCCGGGCTCGCAGGGCGGCGTGCCCGACATCGAAACCGCGCGCCGCGTCTCGGCCGAGATGGGTTTCCCCGTCATCATCAAGGCCACCGCCGGCGGCGGCGGCCGCGGGATGAAGGTGGCGGCCGACGAGGCCGCCCTCGAGGTCGCCTTCCGCACCGCGCGGGCCGAGGCCAAGGCGGCCTTCGGCAACGACGAGGTGTATATCGAGAAATACCTCCAGCGTCCGCGCCACATCGAGATCCAGGTCTTCGGCGATGGCCGCGGCAATGCCGTCCACCTGGGCGAGCGCGACTGTTCGCTGCAGCGCCGCCACCAGAAGGTGCTGGAGGAAGCCCCCGGTCCCGTCATCACGCCGGAACAGCGCGACCGCATCGGCAGGATCTGCGCCGACGCGGTGGCCCGGTTGCAATACGCGGGCGCGGGCACCATCGAGTTCCTGTTCGAGGACGGCGAGTTCTACTTCATCGAGATGAACACGCGCCTTCAGGTGGAACATCCCGTGACCGAGGCGATCTATGGCGTGGACCTCGTGCGCGAGCAGATCCGCGTCGCCGCGGGCGAGCCCATGAGCCTGCGCCAAGACCAGCTGTCGATTCGCGGCCATGCCATCGAGGCGCGCATCAACGCCGAGCGGTTGCCGAACTTCGCGCCCTCGCCAGGCCGCATCAGCCAGTATCACGCGCCGGGCGGCCTGGGCGTGCGGATGGATTCGGCCCTGTATGACGGCTATGTTATCCCGCCCTACTACGACAGCCTTATCGCCAAGCTGATCGTGCATGGCCGCGACCGGACCGAGGCCCTGGCCCGCCTGAACCGCGCCCTGAACGAGCTGATCGTGGACGGCGTGGACACGACCATCCCCCTGTTCGTCGATCTGCTGAAAGAGCCGGACATCCAGCGCGGCGATTATTCGATCCACTGGCTGGAGCGCTGGCTGGAACGCGAATACGGCGGCTGACGGCTGGCCGGGCGGTTGTGCTGCCCGGCGATCCGCGCTTAGCTTTGCCCGTTTTTGTCTGGATCGGGAAAGCTGCCCATGCCGGGAACGCCTGACGGATGCGCAGGTTCATGCTGACGGCAGGAATGCTGCTGCGTGGCTATGCGAACGGCGTCTTTCCGATGGCCTATTCGGCTGACGACCCGCAGCTTTACTGGTTCGACCCGCCCCGGCGCGGCATCCTGCCCGTGGGCGGCGTCCATGCCTCGCGCTCGCTGATCCGCAGCCTTGCGCGCGGGGGATGGTCCGCCGACGCCAGTCCCGATTTCGATGCGATCGTCCGGGCCTGCGCGGATCGCCCCGAGACCTGGATCAACGCGCCCTTGCGCCGGCTTTACGCCGAACTGCACGCCCTAGGCCACGCCCATGCGCTGGCGGTCATGCAAAACGGCCAGCTTGCCGGCGGCATCTTCGGCGTCACGCTGGGCGGCGCCTTTTTCGGAGAAAGCATGTTCTCGACCCGGACGAACGGGTCGAAGATGGCGCTGGTCTGGATTTCGGATCACTTGGCGCGCTGCGGCTTCACGCTGTTCGACACTCAGTACCTGACGCCGCACCTGGCAACCATGGGCGGGCGAGAGATCAGCCGGCTGGACTACCAATCGCGGCTGGCGCGCGCCCTTCCCCGGACCGCCGATTTCCGCGCCCGGCCCCCCGCATCGGGCGAGGCGCTGCTGGCTGGCCTTCGTCAGCCGCCGGAGTCCTCGCCCTCGTCCTCCTCCTCGACGGGGGCGAACTCGCCATCCGGGCCCATGCCCTCGCCGCCCTCAGGCTCGGCGGTGTCGGGCACATAGGTCAGGTCGGGGCGCGCGGCGCCCGTTCCGTCATTGCAGCCCACGACCCACACGTCGTAGCGCGCATCGTCCAATGCCGAGAGCGCCGGCGAGGAGGCGATCATCCAGCCCGTGAACAGCGCCGTGCGGCTGCGCGAATCGGTGATGGTCAGCTGCGCGAAGGCGTCCGATTCCGGATCATCTGCCGGATAGCGGCATTCACCCAGGCGAACCTCGAGCCGGCCGAAGGTCACCGAGTCGCCCACGTTCAGCGCAAGGTCCGTGCTTTGGCCCGACACCTTGTCGAGACCCCGCAGCAGCGCGCCCTGCCCTTGGGCGACCTGTCCCTCAATCAGGGGGGCCACGGTCTCGGCCCGGGTGCCGGGGGCAACGTCGGTGCTGCGCTCCGTCTGCGCCTGCGCCAGCGCCGGAAGCGCCGCGGTCAGCGCCACCGCGAGGCCAAGGCGGATCACGGCTGATCCTCCGCCGCGTCGTCCCCGCCCGCCTGCGAATCCACGAATTTCATCATCAGCCCCAGCAGGCTGACGGCACCCTGCACGTCCTCGATCTCGTCGCCGGGACCCAGTGTTTCCACAGCCCCGCCCGGCCGCAGTTCGATGTAGGACCCGCCCAGCAGCCCGTCCGACTGGATCAGCGCGGCGCTGTCGGTGGGCAGCACGATGCTCTCGGGCACGCGCAGCTCGGCCTCGGCATAATAGGTGTCGGGATTCAGCCGCACATCCGAGACACGGCCGACGCGCACGCCGGCCAGCCGCACCTCGGTCCCCCGCTCGACCCCGTCCACGTTGGGAAACGAGGCGACCAGCGGATAGGTGCCCTGCCCGCGCTCGCCCCAGCCGCCGACCGACCAGGCCAGGAAGCCCGCGGCGATGGCCAGCACGGCGGCGCCGACAACCAGCTCGGCCCGTTCCGCGCGTTCGGTCACGGGCCTACTCGGGCTGCCAGGCGTCGTAATCGCGCCGAGCCACCGGCTCGGCCCGGTACAGCGAGCCCGCCGGGTGATAGGCCGCCGGGGTGCCGGTCATGTTCGGCAGATGCGCCTTTTCCCAGGCCTTGCGCGGCAGCGGCGCCTTGCTGGGCGGCTCGGCATAGGTGTGGGTCAGCCAGCCGCGCCAGTCGGGCGGCACGCGGCTCGCCTCGGCCTCGCCGTTGTAGATCACCCAGCGCCGCTTGCCGCCGGGGGTCTGGTAATAGGCGTTGCCCAGCTCATCCTCGCCGACCTTGGTTCCATGGCGGGCAGTCCAGACCTGGGTGCCCAGGGTCTGGCCGTTCCACCAGGTCAGCACTCGATCGACGATCCACATGGGCCAACTCCGCTTGAGGCGCGCAATCCGGGCCTCGGTATCGCCGATCCCGGCCCCGAGGTCCAGCACCTTGCGTCCTGGTCAAGCACCCTTGCGCGCGGCACGGGCATCGGCAAATCCTGCGGCACCGGCGGCAAGGGGGGAATGCACAGTGACCGAGGTTCTGATCGCGGGCGGCGCGGTGATGGGCGCATCCGTGGCCTTCTGGCTGACCCGGCTGGACCCCTCGCTGCGGGTGACGGTGGTCGAACAGGACCCGAGCTACGCCACCTGCTCGACCGCGCTGTCGGCGGCGGGCATCCGCTCGCAGTTCACCAACGAGATCAACGTGGCCATCAGCCGCTTCGGGATCGAGTTCATCCGCGACTTCGCCCGCTGGACAGGCCCCGAGGGCGGCGTCCCCGACCTCGGGCTGCGCGAGAACGGCTACCTGTTCCTGACGGGGACCGAGACGGGCGCGGCACAGCTGGAAAGCCTGGCCGCGATGCAGCGCGGGCTTGGCGCCGCGACCGAGGTTCTGGACCGCGCGGAACTCGCCGCGCGTTTTCCCTGGATGCAGCTTGACGACATCGTGGCGGGCGCCTTCGGCCCGCGCGACGAGGGCTTCTTCGACAACATGGGCCTGCTGTCGGGCCTGAAGAACGCTGCCCGCGCGACGGGGGCGGCCTGGCTGTCCGACCGCGTGACCGGATTCGAGCGCGACGGCGACCGCATCCTGGCCGCGCATCTCGAAAAGGGCGGGCGGCGGCAGGCGGATGTCTTCGTCAACTGCGCAGGCCCGCGCGCGGCGGGACTGATGCGCGCAATGGGCCTCGACCTGCCGGTCGAGCCGCGCAAGCGCACGATCTTCGTCGTCGATGCGCCCGAGGCCCGCCATCCCGGCGCGCCCCTGATCATCGACCCCTCGGGCATCTGGATGCGTCCCGAGCATGGCCAGTGGCTGGCGGCCACCGTCCCCGCCACCGACGGCCCCTGCGACGAGGAGGACTTCGTTCCCCAGTCCGACTTGTGGGAAGACCATGTCTGGCCCGCCCTCTATGCCCGGGCGGAAGGCTTCGGCGCCGCCCGCGTGATCCGGGAATGGGCCGGGCATTACGCCTTCAACACGCTGGATCAGAACGCGATCCTGGGCCGCAACCCGCAGGTGCCGAACCTTTACCATGCGAACGGCTGTTCCGGGCACGGGCTGCAGCAGGCTCCCGCCGTGGGGCGCGGCATCGCCGAGCAGATCGTGCATGGCGACTGGGTGACGCTGGACCTGTCGCCGCTGGGCGTGCAGCGGGTGCTGGACGGCCAGCCCTTCGCCGAGGCCGCCATCGTCTGAGCCTGCCCCGGGGTGGGCGCCCGCTTCTCTCGGGCGGCCCTCTGTGGCAAAGACGGGCCGACCTGCAGCCGGAGAATGCCCATGCCCTTCACCATCGCCATCGACGGACCGGCCGCCTCGGGCAAGGGCACGATCGCGCGCGCGCTGGCGCAGCGCTTCGGCTTCCTGCACCTCGACACGGGCCTTCTGTATCGCGCGGTCGGCGCCATGGGCGGCGATCCGGTGGCCGCGGCCAGGGCGCTGACGCCCGAGGACCTGCTGCGCCCCGGCCTGCGCTCGGCCGAGGCGGGCCAGGCCGCGTCTCGGGTCGCCGCAATCCCCGAGGTGCGCGCCGTGCTGGTCGATTTCCAGCGGCGCTTCGCCGTGCAGGAGCCGGGGGCGGTGCTGGACGGGCGCGACATCGGCACGGTGATCTGCCCCGGTGCGCAGCTCAAGCTTTACGTCGTGGCCAGGGACGAAACCCGCGCCGCCCGCCGTGCCGCCGAACTAGGCGTCGACCCGACCGAGATGCTGGCGCAGCTGCGCGAGCGCGACGCCCGCGACGCCGACCGTGCCACCGCCCCGCTGCGCGCCGCGCCCGACGCGGTGGTGCTGGACACGACGGCCCTGACCATCGACGAGGCGGTGGCCCGGGCCGTTGCGCTGGTCGAGGACCGCCTGTCTGCCCAACCCGCACCCTGAGGGCCAGGCTGCGGCCAACCCGGCGGCGCCGGAAGCTCTTTCTTCTTCGTGGAAATATCCCGGGGGACCGGGGGCAGCGCCCCCGGCTTGCCGGCGCTCAGCCCATCAGCCGCGCCTTCACCAGCGCGCCCGCTGCGCCGAAGTCCATCTGTCCGGCGTGGCGCTCGCGCAGCGCGCCCATGACGCGGCCCATGTCGCGCACGCCCGTGGCGCCAAGCTCGGCGATGGCCGCGTCGATCGCGGCCCCGATTTCGGCCGGCGAAAGCTGGCGCGGCAGGAACTCCTGGATCACGCCGATCTCGGCCTGCTCGCGCTCGGCCAGTTCAAGCCGCCCGCCTTCCTCATAGGCCCGGGCGGATTCTTGGCGCTGCTTGACCATGCGCGACAGCAGCGCGACCAGGTCCTCCTCGGTCAGCGCGGCGGCGCCGTCCTCGCCGCGCTTGGCGATCTCGCGGTCCTTGATGGCGGCGCCGATCAGGCGCAGCGTGGACAGGCGCTGCCCGTCGCGGGCCTTCATCGCCTCTTTCGTCGCGGTCTGGATGCGCTCGCGCAGTTCCATGGCGTTCCTCGCTGTCTTGGGTCCGGGCCACGCTTGCCCTCGCGGCAGGCATGGGTCAAGCCTTGACCCCACCGGCCGCATCCCTTAGCTCTCGCCCGATTTTCCGGGGGTTCGAGATGGAACAGAAACCGACCGCGTGCCTGGCTCTGGCCGACGGGACGATCTTCTATGGCCGAGGCTTCGGGGCGACGGGCGAGGTCGTGGCCGAGCTGGTCTTCAACACCGCCATGACCGGCTACCAGGAGATCATGACCGATCCCAGCTATGCGGCGCAGGTCGTGACCTTCACCTTTCCGCATATCGGCAACACGGGCGTGACGCCCGAGGACGACGAGGCGCCCGACCCGGTCGCGGCGGGCATTGTCGTCAAATGGGACCCGACCGAGCCCTCGAACTGGCGCGCGGCATCCGATCTGGCCACTTGGATGGAACGGCGCGGCCGCATCGGCATGGGCGGCGTGGACACCCGCCGCCTGACCCGCGCCATCCGCCAGCAGGGCGCCCCCCATGTGGTGCTGGCGCATGACCCCGAGGGCCGCTTCGACATCGAGGCGATGGTCGCCCGCGCCCGCGAATGGCCCGGGCTGGTCGGCATGGATCTCGCGCGCGAGGTCAGCACCGCCCAAAGCTACCGCTGGGACGAGGGCCTGTGGCGCTGGCCCGGCACCTTCGGGTCCGAGCGGCCCGAAAAGCCCCTGCGCGTCGTGGCGCTGGATTACGGCGCCAAGCGCAACATCCTGCGCTCGCTGGCCGAATCCGGGGCCGACGTGACCGTGCTGCCCGCCACCGCCACCGCCGAGGAGGTGCTGGCCCATGAGCCCGACGGCGTCTTCCTGTCGAACGGCCCGGGCGACCCGGCGGCGACCGGCGAATATGCCGTGCCGATGATCCGCCAGCTTCTGGACCGCGACATGCCGATCTTCGGCATCTGCCTCGGGCACCAGATGCTTGCGCTGGCGCTGGGGGCCAAGACCGTCAAGATGAGCCACGGCCACCATGGCGCGAACCATCCCGTGCGCGACAAGGAAACCGGCAAGGTCGAGATCACCTCGATGAACCACGGTTTCGCGGTGGACGCGCAGACCCTGCCCGAGGGCGTGATCGAGACTCATGTCAGCCTGTTCGACGGCTCGAACTGCGGGCTGAAGGTCGCGGACCGGCCGGTCTTCTCGGTGCAGTATCACCCCGAGGCGAGCCCGGGGCCGCAGGACAGTGCTTATCTGTTCGAGCGCTTCGCCCAGGCCATGCGCGAGCGCCGGGGCGACTGACGTCGCGTTAACGGCGGCTTAAGCTTTTCGGGCCATCAAGGGGCAGGTTTCGACAGCCCCCGGGTGCCCATGTCCATTTCACCGATTCGCCGCAAGCTGCCGGGGGCTCCTGCTGCGCCCGAGGGCGATCGCGCGCCGGTTCCGTTCCGCCCGCGCGTGGCCCGGCCCGACGACCGGCCCGCGCCACGTGCGGGCGGACGCGACAGCCGCCCGCTGGGGCAGATCCTGCTGGACGAAGGCGCGGTCGATCCGGGCAACCTGCTCAAGGCGCTGGTCATGCAGCGCCGCGAAACGGCGCGGCTGGGCGAGATCCTGCTGGCACGCGGCTGGGTCACGCCGCAGGCGCTGTTCCGCGCCCTGTCACGGCAATGGCGCACCAGCGTCATCGACCTGACCGCCCTGCCCCCCGACGCGCGGCTGATCGACCGCATGGGCGCGGACTGGTGCCTGACCCGGGGTGTCGTGCCTTGGCGGCGCACGGGAGGCGTGACCTTTGTCGCCGTTGCCTGGCCCGAGCGCTTCGAGGCGCTGCGCGAGCCGCTCGAATCGCGGCTCGGTCCCGTGCGGATGCTGCTTTGCCCGGAAAACGACTGCATCCAGGCCTTGCTGGCCACACGCCGCACCGCTTTGATCCGGCAGGCCGAAACCTGCGTTGCCCCCGAACTCAGCTGCCGCACCCGCGATGAGGGGCGGCTGGGCCGCATCCTCCTGGCGCTGATGGCGGCGCTGACCCTCGGGCTGTGGCTGGCGCCTGTCATGGTGCTGGCGCTGGTCAGCCTTCTGACGATCGGGACGCTGGTGGCGACCACGGTGCTGAAGGCGCTGGCCTTCCGCGCGACCCTGCAGGGGCTGCGTCAGACCGAGGCCACCCACCCGGACGCGGCAATGGAGGAAAAGTGGCCGGTGATCTCGGTCATGGTGCCGATGTTCCGCGAGGAAGGCATCGCCGACCGCCTCGTGGGCCGCCTCGCCCGGCTGAACTATCCGCGCGAGTTGACGGACGTCCTGCTGGTGGTCGAGGAAACGGACGCCGTGACCCGCAACGCGCTGGAGGGCGTCACCCTGCCCTTCTGGATGCGCGTCGTGACCGTGCCGGACGGCCCGATCCGCACAAAGCCGCGGGCGCTGAACTATGCGCTGAACTTCTGCCGGGGCGAGATCATCGGCGTCTGGGACGCCGAGGACCGGCCCGAGGCCGACCAGCTGCACAAGGTGGCCCACCACCTGCATTTCGCCCCGCCCGAGGTCGCCTGCGTCCAGGGGGCGCTCGATTTCTACAACCCTCGCACCAACTGGCTCGCCCGCTGCTTCACGCTAGAATATTCGTCCTGGTTCCGGGGCGTGCTGCCGGGACTCGCGCGGATAGGGCTGGTGGTGCCCCTGGGTGGGACCACCTTCTTCATCCGCCGCTCGGCTCTGGCGCAGGCGGGCGGCTGGGACGGCTGGAACGTGACCGAGGACGCCGATCTGGGCGTGCGCCTCGCGCGCCTCGGCTACCGCACCGAAATCGTTGCCACGACGACCCATGAAGAAGCGAACTGCCGCGCCGTCCCGTGGGTCAAGCAGCGCTCGCGCTGGCTCAAGGGATTTGCGATGACCTGGGGCGTCCACATGCGCGCGCCGGGGCGGCTGGTGCGCCAGATCGGGTTCTGGCCCGCGGTCGGCTTTCACCTGCAGATGTTCGCCACCGTTCAGCAGTTCGTTCTCGCCCCCGTGCTGTGGAGCTTCTGGCTGCTGGCATTGGGCCTCGGCCATCCGCTGGGGCCGGTCATGGGTGGCGGGTGGGGCACGGCGGTCATCGCCACCTTTCTTCTGTCCGAGGCGCTGAACCTGGTCGTGGCGGCCTGGGCCGTGCGGCGCACCCACCCGCACCTGATGCCCTGGGCGCCGACGCTGTACTTCTATTTTCTTCTGGCCTGCCTTGCAGCCTGGAAGGCAGCCTACGAGATCGTCGTGAAGCCCTTCTACTGGGACAAGACCACCCACGGCGTCTTCGATCATGCCGCCGACGAGGCGCCCGAGCCCCTGCCCGATGGCGCGCTGATCCCGGTGCTGGACGGCTCGCGGTCCGGAGGCGCCGAGACCCGCGTGGCGACCATCCCCCTGCGCATCGACGGCTCGATCCGGTAAGGAGTGCAGGTGCCGCCCCGAACCTGTTTCCGGCGCCGGTCCTTGCGCATCCACGGCGCGGGCTCGGCCGGCAACCGCCAGCCCTGAAGGCGCGGACGGGGCCTGCTTGCAGTGGTCCCTGCGCGCCTACGGAACCGCCTCTGCCGCCCGGGTCAGGGCGTCGATGATCCGGCCCGCCGATTCAACCGTTGCGTCCAGCCGGTGGGCGAGTTCGTCCAGCGACGCGCAGGCTGTTTCCCGCAGCAGGAAGTCCTGGCCGCCCCGGCCCAGCGCCTCCATGTCCAGCGGCCGATCGGTCAGCAGACGTCCCGCGCAGTGTAGTCGCCACAGGAAGCGGTGCGCGACCGTCAGGCTGGCTGCATCCTCGGTGCCGATCAGCCCGGCCCGGCGGCCTGCGCGGATCTGCATCGCCGCCCCCCGCGAGGGCGAGGCGCCGCGCAGCGCCAAGGACTGGGCGAGCAGCTCGATGTCCTGCAGGCGGCCCCGGCCGATCTTGGCTTCCCAGCGCCCGTCCGGCGCCTTGGCCGCAAAGATCCGCTGCCGCATCTCCTCGAGATCCGGGACAACGCGCGGGTCGGTCCCGCGCACCGCCAGCACCTCGCGCCGCAGGGTTTCAAGCCGGACCGCAAGCGGAGGCAGTTCCTGCGCATCCGGCTGCTGCGTCGGATCGGGTGGATTGGGCGAATCGGACAAGGCACCCGGCAGCACGGCGACCACCCGGGCGCGGGTCAGGGCGAGATGCTCCCAGGTCCAGGCCTCGTGCATCTGGTAGGCGCGGAACGATTCGAAGGCCGTAGCGACCGGTCCCTGCCGCCCCGAAGGGCGCAGGCGCATGTCCACCTCGTAAAGCCGGCCTGCCGCGGTCGGCGCGGTGACGGCGGTCAGAAGGGCCTGCGTCAGGCGCGCATAATAGGCGCGCGTCGCCAAGGGCCTTGGCCCCGAGGACCCCTCGGCCTCGGCCGCGTCGTAGATCATGATCAGGTCCAGGTCCGAGGCCGCGTTCAGTTGCCGCGCGCCCAGCGAGCCCATGCCCAGCACCGCTGCCCCGTGCCCGGGCGGCGGACCGTGGCGGCGCGCGAACTCGGCCGTGACCATGGGCGCAAGCGCCGCCAGCGCCGCGTCCGCGATGTCGGCGTACTGCTGGCCCGCTTCCTCGGCCTCGACCAGCCCGCGCAAGTGGTGGACGCCCACCCGGAACTGCCATTCGTGCGCCCAGCGCCGGGCGGTGTCGAGCGCCCTTTCATACCCGCCATCGGGGGCGGCCATCGTGCGGTCGAGCGTGGCCGACAGTTCGGAACGCATCGCCTCGAGTCCCGGCCACGGCGCGAAGAAGCTGCCCGCCAGCACCGCGTCCAGCACCTCGGGGTAGCGCGCCAGATAAGCGGCCAAGCCCGGCGAGGTCGCGCAGATGTCGCCCAGAAGGTCGATCAGCGAGGGGTTCGATTCGAACATTGAGAAGAGCTGCACCCCCGCCGGCAGCCCGCGCAGGAAGCTGTCGAAGCGGCCCAGCGCCTCGCCGGGGCGGCCGGCGCGGAACAGGCTGGACAGGACACGCGGCTCGATCCGGGCAAAGACCTGCTGGGCGCGGACCGACCTGAGCGCGGGGTAGCTTTGCCAGCCCTCGACCAGCGCCGCCTGCTCGGCGCTGAGCCGGGGGCGATCGCCTGAGCCGCCGGGCTCGAACAGGTTGCCGGTCAGTTCCTCGACCCGGTGCAGGCGGGATTCGAGCCGTGCGCACCAGGCCTCGGCATCCGCTTCGCCCGAAAGGCGGATCACCAGTTCCAAGGCCTCGGGCGTCGAGGGCAGCGCATGGGTCTGGGCGTCGTTCACCATCTGGATGCGGTGCTCGATCTCGCGGTGTTCGCGGTAATGGGCGGAAAGCTCACCCGCGACCTCGGCTGGGATCCAGCCCTTGGCGGCCAGCGCGGCCAGCGCATCGACCGTGCGGCGCGCGCGCAGGTCGGGGTCGCGCCCCCCCGCGATCAACTGCTGGGTTTGGGCGAAGAACTCGATTTCGCGGATGCCGCCCCGGCCCAGTTTGAGGTCATGGCCCGGCACCCGGATGCCGTGCAGGCCCTTGTGGTCGCGGATGCGGCGGCGCATCTCGTGCGTGTCCTCGACGGTGGCGAAGTCGAGATGCCGCCGCCAGACAAAGGGCCGCAGCGCGTCCAGGAAACGCCCGCCCGCCGCGAGGTCGCCCGCGCAGACCCGCGCCTTGATATAGGCCGCGCGTTCCCAGCTGCGCCCCTCGGCCTCGTAATAGTTCAGCGCCGCGCTGGCCGAGATGCAGACCGGCGTCACCGAGGCATCGGGCCGCAGCCGCAGGTCGGTGCGGAAGACATAGCCCTGCGCGGTCAGGTCCGACAGCGTGGCCGCGGCCTTGCGGGTGGCGCGGATCAGGGCGGCGCGGACCTCGTGCTGGTCGCCGGGCGCATAGGCCGCGTCGTCGTAAAGGACAATCAGGTCGATGTCCGAGGAATAGTTCAGCTCGCGCGCGCCCATCTTGCCCATGGCCAGTGCGAAGATGCCGGCCGCGTCGGGCGCGGCCCCGGCCGCGGGCGCCGGCAGCTTGCCGCGCCGCGCCTCGTCCGCGACATGGGCGCGCAGGGCGAGGTCGGTCGCGCGGTCGGCCAGGTCGGTCAGCACGCCCGTGACCTCGTCCAGCGACCAGACGCCGCCCAGGTCGGCCAGCGCCGCGTAAAGCGCCACCCGCCGCTTGGCCTGCCGCAGCGCGGGGCCGAGGTCCGCGGGGGGCAGCACCTCGAACCCTTCGGTCTCGGCGAAAGCCAGCCAAGCGGCGGTCGGGTCGCGGTCCAGCGCCTCGGCCAGCCAGCCCGCCTCGCGCTCGATCAGCCCGGCCAGGTAGGGGCTCGAGCCCGCCGCCCCCCGCAGAAGGTCGGCCAGCCGCGGGGGCGCCCCCGGCAGCCTGGCGGCAGCGGCGGCGCCACGCGGCTCGTCGGTCGGAAGGGGCAGGCGGGTGATGCGGTCGACAAAGCTCATGTCCCAAGCCTAAGGCCGCCGGACGCGGCGTCAATGCGGCGGCGCGGATGATGTTCTTGCATGGTTCCGGTCTTCCGGCGCAAGCTCCTGCTTGCACTTGGCGAATCGCGCCCTAGGTCCTTGGCGAGTGCATCTTCTGTTGCTACCGTCCACGCAATCTCCCGTTCCCGAGGCGAAGATCCGGCTGCCGCGCATGATCCCTGTTTTCCTCCGCTTCTCCGGTCCTGCGCCTTTTGCGGTCCCCGGCCGGAAGGGGGAATGATGCGCCACACCCCCTCAAGCGCGCCGCAGTTCTATGTCACGGCGCCCCAGCCCTGCCCTTATCTGCATGGCCGGGCCGAGCGGAAGCTGTTCACCGCCCTGACGGGCGAGCGCGCGCGCGACCTGAACAACGCCCTGTCCCGGCAGGGCTTCCGGCGGTCGCAGAATGTCGTCTATCGCCCCAGCTGCGAAAGCTGCGTGGCCTGCATGTCGGCGCGCATCCGGGTCAGGGATTTCCAGCCCAGCCGCAGCCAGCGCCGGGTCGCCCGGCGCAACGCGGGCCTGTCGCGGCTGGGCACCAGCGCCTGGGCGACCGAAGAACAGTTCGACCTGTTCCGCCGCTACCTGGATCATCGCCACGCGGATGGCGGGATGGCCGACATGGACATCTTCGAATTCGCCGCGATGATCGAGGAAACGCCGGTCCGCACCCGCGTCTTCGAATACCGCGCCCGGGCCGAGGAAGGGCAGCCGCTGGCCGCGGTCTGCCTGACGGACATCCTCGATGACGGGCTGAGCCTCGTCTACAGCTTCTACGATCCGGCGCGGATCGCCGACAGCCTGGGCACCTGGATGATCCTCGACCATATCGAGATGGCGCGCGAGGCGGGGCTGCCCTACGTCTATCTGGGCTACTGGGTGCCCGGCAGCCGCAAGATGGCCTACAAGGCCAGCTTCGGCGCGCTGGAAATCCACAAGGGCGGCGTCTGGCAGGACATCGGCCGCCCCGAGGACCACGAGGGCGAGACCCATCCCCTGTCCATCGACCCCATCGTGGAACAGGTCGCGCGCATCCACCTGCCGCAGGACTGAAATCCGGGTTGCGCAACATTGTTGCGTTTTGCTCTGGCAGGCCGACATTTTTCTTTGGGTGCCATTGACCCTCGCTGCACTGCCGCCTAGCTTGCGGCGGCGCAGCAGAGCACTCGGCTCTGCCGCAGGTTTTCCGCGAACAGGGGGTCGGAGATGTCCCGAAGCATGACGGGTGCAAGAATGGTGGTCGAGGCGCTGCGCGATCAGGGCGTCGATACCGTATTCGGCTATCCCGGCGGCGCGGTTCTTCCGATCTATGACGAGATCTTCCAGCAGAACGACATCCAGCACATCCTGGTCCGCCACGAACAGGGCGCGGTCCACATGGCCGAGGGCTATGCCCGTTCGACCGGCAAGCCGGGGGTGGTGCTGGTGACTTCGGGTCCGGGCGCGACCAACGCCGTCACCGGGCTGACGGACGCGCTGCTGGACTCCATTCCGCTGGTCGTGCTGTCGGGGCAGGTCCCGACCTTCATGATCGGCACCGACGGCTTCCAGGAGGCCGACACCGTCGGCATCACCCGTCCCTGCACCAAGCACAACTGGCTGGTGAAGGACACCGACAGCCTGGCCGAGACCCTGCACCGCGCCTTCCACGTGGCGACCTCGGGGCGGCCGGGGCCGGTGCTGGTGGACATCCCCAAGGATGTTCAGTTCGCCGAAGGCACCTATGTCGGCCCCCGGCAGATCGAGCCTGCCCGCTACCAGCCGCCGCGCAAGGGCGACACGGGCGCGATCACCCGGCTGGCCGAACTGATCGAGCGGGCCGAGCGTCCGGTCTTCTACACCGGCGGCGGCGTCATCAACTCGGGGCCGGCGGCCAGCCAGCTTCTGACGGAACTGGTCGAGGCGACGGGCTTTCCCGTGACCTCGACCCTGATGGGTCTGGGTGCCTATCCGGGCAGCGGCAAGAACTGGCTGGGGATGCTGGGGATGCACGGCCTGTACGAGGCCAACATGGCCATGCATGGCTGCGACCTGATGATCAACCTGGGCGCCCGCTTCGACGACCGCATCACGGGGCGGGTCGCCGATTTCTCGCCCGGCTCGATCAAGGTCCATGTCGATATCGACCCCAGCAGCATCAACAAGGTGATCCGCGTGGACCTGCCGATCGTGGGCGACGTGGGGCACGTGCTGGAAGACCTGCTGAGGATCTGGAAGTCGCGCGGCCGCAAGACCAACCCCGCCGTCCGGCAATGGTGGGCGCAGATCGAGCAGTGGCGGGCGAAGAAATGCCTCAGCTACCGGAACTCGGACAAGCTCATCAAGCCGCAGCACGCGCTGGAACGGCTCGAGGCGCTGACCAAGGGCCGCGACCGCTACATCACGACCGAGGTCGGCCAGCACCAGATGTGGGCGGCGCAGTACCTGCATTTCGAGGGGCCGAACCGCTGGATGACCTCGGGGGGCCTGGGCACCATGGGCTACGGCCTGCCGGCCTCGATCGGGGTGCAGGTCGCGCATCCCGAGGCGCTGGTCATCAACGTCGCGGGCGATGCCTCGTGGCTGATGAACATGCAGGAGATGGGGACCGCGGTGCAGTTCCGCGCGCCGGTCAAGCAGTTCATCCTGAACAACGAGCGCCTGGGCATGGTGCGCCAGTGGCAGCAGCTTCTGCACGGCGAGCGCTACAGCCAGTCCTGGAGCGAGAGCCTCCCCGACTTCGTGAAGCTGGCCGAGGCCTTCGGCTGCAAGGGCCGGCAGGTCAGCGACCCGGCCAGCCTCGACGACGCGATCCGCGAGATGATCGACTATGACGGTCCCTTCATCCTGGACGTGCTGGTCGAGAAGCACGAGAACTGCTTCCCGATGATCCCGTCGGGCAAGCCGCATAACGAGATGCTGCTGGGCGACCTGGAGGCGGCCGAGGACATCGGCACCGCGATCCAGTCCGACGGCGCGGTCCTGGTGTAAGGGGGCAACCATGTCGGCACTGAAACTGGAACGCGGCGCATCAAGCCACTCGGCCTACGACCTGCGCGACTATCACGCGGCAGGAGAAGAGCGGCACACCCTGGCCGTCATCGTGGACAACGAGGCGGGGGCGCTGGCCCGCGTGATCGGCCTGTTCTCGGGACGCGGCTACAACATCGACAGCCTGACCGTGGCCGAGGTGGACCATACCGGCCACCGCTCGCGGATCACGCTGGTCACGCGCGGCACGCCCGCCGTGATCGAGCAAATCAAGGCGCAGCTTGGCCGGATCGTGCCCGTCCACGAGGTCCATGACCTGACCGTCGAGGGGCCCTCGGTCGAGCGCGAACTGGGGCTGTTCAAGGTCTCGGGCGGCGGCGACAAGCGGGTCGAGGCGCTGCGGATCAGCGACATCTTCCGCGCAAAGGTGGTCGACTCGACGCTGGAAAGCTTTGTCTTCGAGATCACCGGCACGCCCGAGAAGCTGGACGCCTTCGCCGACCTGATGCGGCCGCTGGGACTGGCCGAGGTGGCGCGCACGGGGGTCGCCGCCCTGTCGCGGGGGCGCTGAAGGTTCGGCTGCGCCGTCGTGCCGGGGTCCTGCACCCCTGCCCGGTCCTTTCGATGCCCTTCTCGCTGAAATCAGTTCCCTGAACCCATGCGGCGGGAAAGCAGCCATGACGGCTGTTTTCCGATCCGCCTTTCCTCCGGGCGCTCCACGGCTCCGGAGGCTATCTTCGCGCAGACGGACGGGCCGCGCCGTTCAGCGCGCCCGCCCCGAGGACACGTCCTGGACCGCCTGCGCGACACGCGCCTGCCGCTGCGCGCGCGAAGGATGCGTGCCCAGGATCCTGTCGCCCGGGTCGGGGATGCGGGCAAAGAACTCGGCCCCTCGCACCGGGTCGTAGCCCGCGTTCAGGGTCACGATCGCGCCCAGGTAATCGGCCTGAAGCTCCCAGTCGCGGGAATAATAGCGCGCGCCGACCGACGCCCCCATCTGCTGGGCCGCCCGGATCGACGCCGGATCCGCGCCCGAGGCCGCGACGATCCCCGACAGGATCGCGGCCCCTGCCGTCGCCGCACCGGTGCGCTGGTCGATGTGGTTGAGGATGTGGTGCGAGGCCTCGTGCCCCACCGCAAAGGCCAGCTCGTCGGCGTTCTGCGCCATGGCGATCAGGGCAAGGGTAAAGCCGATGATCGGGCGGCCGTTGGGGTCCAGCGTCTGGAAGGCGTTGGGTTCCAGCCCCGGGCGGTCGTCCACCACGAACTGGAAGTCGCAGTTGATGGGCGAACGGCGGCGCTGGACGCATTCGCTTTCGATCACCGGCTCCATCGAGCGGATCACGGCGGCGAAGGTCATCGCCGCGCCCTGGGGCGTGCGGGGATAGACGGGCGTGGCCCGGACGACCTGCGCCGAACGGGCGGCGACGCCGTCGGTCGGCAGCGGGGCGCCCGGCTGCACGGCGCAGCCGGCCAGCAGCGCCGTGGCCGCAAGGACCAGGGAAACACCCTTCCACGGCCCGAGCGTCGCATCGCTGGCTGCCATCGGCTTCATCGTCATGTCGTTCACGCTGTCCCAAGGGCCTTGCTGTCGGGTGACAATCTATCGATCAAGCCGCCCCCCTGCAAAGCCGCGGGCTTGCCGCCGTCGCGGTCTCACGCGAATGTTGCCCCCTGTGCAACACCCGCCCGAGGATCGCCCATGTTCACCATCGAACACGACTTCGACGCGACGGTCATCACGCTGGTCGATGAGGCCGATCCCGGTTCCCGCCCGCTGAACGAGGACGTCGTGATCCTGTCCTTCGACGACCGCGTGGTGATCGAGCAGATGGAGCCCGGCGGCGACGGCGTCGCGCGCATCGTCCTGACGATCGAGCAGTTGAACGAACTGCGCGCGGCGCTGAACCTGCCCGAGGGCAACTATCGCCTGCAACGCGGCTAGTCGATCCGGAACAGCTTGTCGCGCGACGTGGCGCCGCCCGCCAGCGTCAGCCGCGACGGTGCGATGCCCAGCGCCCGCGCCAGCAGCTTGCGCACCGCGGCATTGGCGCGGCCGTCCTCGGGCGCGGCGGTCACGCGGACATGGATCCCGCCCGCCTCGTCCAGCGTCAGCGCATCGCGTCCGCCGCGCGGCGTCACGCGCACCGCGATGCGGGCGCCGGGCTGGACACGGTCGGACAGGTCGGGCGGGCGGCTCATGGGCTTCTGCCTGCCGCCCCGCGCGGCGCGGGTCAACCGCCGCTTTCCCCGAGGCTCCCCTGCGGCTATGCCTTTGCCCGAAACCGGCCCCAGCGGAGCAGACCGATGCAGACCAGCAACCCCGATGTCCTCGAGTTCCTCAGCCGCCGCCGCTCGCACCCGCCGAAGACGCTGGCCGGTCCCGGTCCCGACCGCGACCACCTGATGCAGCTTCTGACCATCGCCGCGCGGGTGCCCGACCACGGCAAGCTGGAACCCTGGCGCTTCGTGGTGCTGGAGCGCGACACGCTCGACCGCCTGGCGCCGCTGCTGGCGCAGCATGTCCGCGACGCGGGCGGCGACGAGGCGGCGGCGGAAAAGGCGGCCAGCGCCTTCGCCTCGCCCGTCATCGTGGCGGTGGTCTCGTCCCCGGTGGACAGCCCCAAGATCCCGCGCTGGGAACAGGAGCTGTCGGCGGGCGCCGTCTGCCTGTCGCTGCTGAACGCCGCGCTGGGCGCGGGATGGGGCGCGGCCTGGCTGTCCGGCCCGGCGACGGACGCCGCCTTCTCGACCGCGCACCTGGGCGTGCGCGACGGCGAGCGCGTCGTCGGCATGATCCACATCGGCAGCCGCACGGGCGAGGTGCCGGACCGGCCCCGTCCCGACGTGCCGGCGAAGACGGTGTTCCTGTGATCGCGGCTGTCCGGGCGCTGGCGCTGGGCATCCTGGACCTGTTCCGCCCGCGCATCTTCGCCGTGGTGGCGTCGGGGGTGGCGCTGACGCTGGGCCTGTTCATCGTCCTTCAGGCGCTGGCCTTCTGGGCCCTGCGCGCCTGGGGGCCCGAGGCGATCGCCCTGCCCTGGCTCGGCAGCATCCCCATCGGCGAGGCGCTGTCCTGGGGCTCGCTTGCGCTGTTTCCGCTGATGAGCCTGTTCCTGGCCGCCCCGGTCGCGGCAAGCTTCGCCGGGCTTTTCTCGGAACAGGTGTCGGAGCGGGTCGAGGCCGCGCATCTCTACCGGCGCGGAAGCGGCCTCGGCTTCCTCGAGGGCCTGAGCGATTCGCTGGTGGTGCTGGGCGCGGTGGTGCTGGTCAGCATCGCGGTGCTCGTGGTGACGCCTTTCGTGGGGCCGCTGGCGCCGGTCCTGTTCTATGGTGCGAACGGCTGGCTGCTGGGGCGCGAGTTCTTCCACATGGCCGCCCGCCGCCACCTGCCGGCGGACCGGGCCGACGCGCTGCGCCGCGACCGGGGCGGTGCCGTCATGGCGCTGGGGGTCGGCATCGCGCTTCTGCTGACGGTGCCGCTTGTGAACATCGTGGTGCCGGTGCTGGCCGCTGCGGCCTACACCCACCTGTTCCACATCGTCAGCGCGAAACGCGGTTGAAGTCGATCATGTCCTGCCGGGTGATGATCCCGGATTCCAGGAACAACCAGATGCCCCCCACGAGGGCCGCCGAGATGAGGGCGGCCCACAGCGCCTTGCGCCCCATCATCGGGCGCATGGGGGCGCCGACGGGGGTGCCCGGGACGACCTGACCGGCCTCTTCCTGGCTCTGGTGGCCGATGGGCAGCAGAAGGAACATGACGAGGAACCACAGCGTCGCGTAAAGGACCAGCCCGCCCGTGATGGACATCAGACCTGCTCCAGCTCGATCAGGCAGCCGTTGAAGTCCTTGGGATGCAGGAACAGCACGGGCTTGCCATGGGCGCCGATCTTCGGCTCTCCGGTGCCCAGCACGCGGGCGCCCTGCGCCTTCAGCGTGTCGCGGGCGGCCAGGATGTCCTCGACCTCGAAGCACATGTGGTGGATGCCGCCCGAGGGGTTCTTGTCCAGGAATCCTTGGATCGGGCTGTTGTCCCCCAGGGGATACAGCAGCTCGACCTTGGTGTTCGGCAGCTCGATGAAGACGACGGTCACGCCATGGTCGGGCTCGTCCTGCGGCGCGCGCACGGTGGCGCCCAGCGTGTCCCGGTATTGCGCCGCCGCCGCCTCAAGGTCGGGCACGGCGATGGCGACATGGTTCAGGCGTCCGATCATGAGGGCCTCCTTGCGTTCGGCCTTTTCTAGTCGGCGCTGGGGCCGAGGGAAAGTCCGAAGCCATTAACCGAGCATTAGGGACGCGGGCGTAGCCTGGTCTCATGCGCGATTCGAGGGGACGACGCCATGCACCGGAACGAAACCGCAGTTCACGATGAAATCCCGCTGTGGCGCGCCGCGCCCCCGGGCCGGCCGCTGACGGGGCTGACCGTCCTGGTGGTCGAGGATTCGCGCTTCGCGTCCGAGGCCATGCGGCTTCTCTGCCTGCACTCGGGCGCCCGCATCCGCCGCGCCGACTGCCTGCGGACGGCGGCGCGGCACCTGCAGATCTACCGCCCTTCCGTGGTGATCGTGGACATGGGCCTGCCCGATGGCAGCGGCGCGCAACTGATCGGGCAGCTTGCCTCGATGACCCCGCGCGTGCCCGTCGTGCTGGGCCTTTCGGGCGACCCGGGGAACGAGGCGGATGCCCTGGCGGCCGGCGCCGACGGCTTCCTGAGCAAGCCGATCGAGAGCCTCGCGCAGTTCCAGCACGCGATCCTGTCGGTCCTGCCGTCCGCAGCGCGTCCGACCGGCCTACGGGTGGTCAGCGAGGAAACGGTTCACCCGGACCCGGGCGCGCTGCGCGACGACCTCGCCCATGTGGCCGAGGTGCTGGCCTCGTCGTCGGACACGGGCGCCATCGACTATATCGCCCGTTTCCTGGCAGGGGTCGCGCGGTCCGCCCGCGACGAGCCGCTGGAGCAGGCCGCGACGGCGCTGGCGCGGGACCATTCGGCGGGACGCGCCCTCGCGGCGGACCTCGCGCGGATCAGCGGGCTGGTGCAGGACCGCCTTGCCGCGGCGGGCGGCGCATAGGGGCGCGTCTGCCCGAAACCCGGCCGGCCGGAGGCTGCAGCCTTCACTTCAGCAGGCTGTCCTTGGACGCCCGGCGGTTCATCCCGCCGGCAGGACGGAACGCGCGGTCGGCCTCGGACTGGCAGGCGATGCACAGCCTGACACCGGGCTGCGCGCGGCGACGGGCCTCGGGAATGGGCTCTCCGCAGTCGGCGCATTCCGAAAGGCTCTCGCCCCCGGCACGGTTGCGCAGCCGCATCCGCGCCAGGGCTTCCTTGGTGCTGATCTCGATCTGCTCGTTGACAGCCCCGTCGCTTGCCCAGCCTCCGGCCATCCTGCGCCCTCCTCTCCTGCATCATGGTGCCGCATCCTCGGGATGTAGGCGCGCCCTCCTGCGGGGCAAGATCCCCTTGCCCGTCCGCGAAAGTCGCGCAAGAGGGTTGTCCTGCAAGGCTTTCCTGCGCGCGCGGCTGGAACGAAGCGGCATCGGCATGGTTGACTTGCTGAGTCCAGGACAACAGTCTGTGATGAACGAAAGGCCCGCGCATGAGCGAAAAGACGCTGACCCGAATGGATTTGGCCGAAGCGGTGTTCCGGGAGGTCGGGTTGTCGCGCCACGAAAGCGCGCAACTGGTCGAAAGCGTGCTGGGCCATATCTCGGACGCCCTTGTGCGGGGCGAGCAGGTCAAGATCTCGTCCTTCGGCACCTTCTCGGTGCGCGACAAGAACGAACGAATCGGCCGCAACCCCAAGACGGGCGAGGAAGTCCCGATCACCCCTCGCCGCGTCCTGTCCTTCCGCCCGTCGCACCTGATGAAGGAACGCGTCGCGGCGGGGAACAAGTAGGCCGCCGGGCATGAAGTCTCCGCAGGCCTTTCGCAGCATCGGTGAGGTTGCGCGGCTTGTGGGCGTGGCCACCCATGTCCTGCGCTACTGGGAAACGCAGTTCACGGCACTTGCGCCTGTCCGGCGACCTGACGGCCGGCGCTATTACCGACCCGAGGATCTGCTGCTGGCCGCCGGGCTGTGCGAAGTCATGCGCGAGGACGGCCTGACGATCCGTGGCGCCCAGCGCCTGATCGCGCTGGACAGGGGCGCAAGCCTGCGCGAACGCGGGCGCCTGCGGCTGGGCGCCGCGGTCGAGCGCAAGGCGGCAGAAACAGCAGCCGGCGGGCGAAGGACCTCCCCGGCGACGCGGGCGCGGCGGAGCAAGGCACGGACCGACGGCGCGGCAGGAAACCGGCAGGACGCCGGTCAGGACGAATTGATCTCGGCTGCGCCTCTTCTCGACGGAGAGGGGGCGGATCGCTTCGGATCCGTCTCCGAGGGCCCGCGCCCGCCATCCGTCCCGGCGGGCCGCAATGGGCAGGACATGGACAATGGTCGCCCGGCGGACGCCAGTGCAGAAACCGCGATTCCCGCAGAGGCAGCCTGGCTCGATCGCCTGACTGCCACCGCCGCTGCCCTGCGCGCGCGCGAACAGCCCCTTCCTGCCGACGCGCGCCCCCTGCACGACGCCCTGCGCCGGATGCAGGACGACCGCTCCTGATCCATCTGCGGAAATCGCGGCGCAGCCCCTTGTGCAGCCCCGCGGCTTCGATCTATACGGCTCGCGTCGGGCCGTGGCGCAGTCTGGTTAGCGCGTCCGTCTGGGGGGCGGAAGGCCGCGAGTTCGAATCTCGCCGGCCCGACCATCACGAAACGCCCACCCTTCGGGGTGGGCGTTCGACAATCAAGGGCGTGGCAGAGGCGTGTTGAGATGAACGGCGTTCTTCCCGACAGCGCGCTGCGAAAGCTGATCGCGGACGGTGCGATCCGCGCACCCATCGACTTCACCCCCGACCAGGTGCAACCTGCAAGCCTCGACCTCAGGCTCGGCACGACCGCCTGGCGGGTGCGCGCCTCGTTCCTCGCGGGGCGCGGGCGCAGCGTCGCCGACCGGCTGGCCGACTTCGAGATGCACCGCATGGACCTGACCCATGGCGCGGTGCTGGAAAAGGGCTGCGTCTACCTGGTCCCGCTGCTGGAGCGCCTGACCCTGCCCGAGGGGATCGAGGCGGTGGCGAATGCCAAGTCCTCGACCGGAAGGCTCGACCTGCTGACGCGGCTCGTCACCGACGACGGGACCGAGTTCGATCGCCTGCCCGCCGGCTACGACGGCCCTCTTTATGCCGAGATCTGCCCGCGCAGCTTTTCCGTCCTCGTGCGCCCCGGGATGCGGCTGAACCAGCTGCGGCTGCGGCAGGGCCATGCCGTGCTGGACGACGCCGCGCTGGCCGCGCTGCACGCCGCGCAGCCGCTTGTCGATGGCGAGCCGCTGATCGACACGGGCCTGGGCTTCTCGGTGGACCTGCGCCCGGCCGAAGGCACCCTGGTCGGCTATCGCGCCCGGCCGCACACCGGGGTCATCGACCTCGACCGGATCGGTGGCTATGCCGCGCGCGATTTCTGGGACGAACTGCACGGCGAGGACGGCCGCCTGATCCTCGACCCCGGCGCCTTCTACATCCTCGTCAGCCGGGAAACCGTCTGTATCCCGCCCGACCACGCCGCCGAGATGTCACCCTATCTGGCGATGGTGGGCGAGTTCCGGGTCCATTACGCGGGCTTCTTCGATCCCGGCTTCGGCCACGGCCCGACAGGGGCAGGCGCGCGTGGCGTGCTGGAGGTCCGCTGCCACGAGGCGCCCTTTGCCCTTGAACACGGGCAGGTCGTCGGGCGCCTGGTCTATGAGCGCATGAGCGCCCCGCCCGAGCGGCTGTATGGCAGCGGCATTGCCTCGAACTACCAAGGGCAGGGCCTGAAGCTCGCCAAGCAGTTCCGGCAGGGCTGAGGCTCAGCGCAGCTTGCGCGTGATGCGGGCGGCCTGACGGGCGCGCTTGACGGCCTGACGCGCGGCCTTGGCCTGCTTGGCGGCCTGCGGCGAGGGCTTGCCTTCGGCCGTTGTGCCACCCGTGCGGCGCGTGGCCAGATCGATTCCCTTGTTCATCCCCCAGTTCATCAGACGCTGGGTCAGCATCCGGCCGACCGGGCCGAAAAGTCCGTTCAGGTTCATGCAGCAGTTCCTCAGTCGCCGAAAAGATCGTCTCCCGGCTCATCGGGCGCAATATCGGTGGCCTCCTGCTTCCCTGCAAGGTCCAGCCCTGCCGGCCGGCTGTCCAGCAGACCCGCTGCCCGCAGCTCGGCCAGGGCGGGCAGGTCCTGCGTGCTGGCAAGGCCGAAATGATCCAGGAAGGCTTCGGTCACCACAAAGGTGACCGGGCGACCGGGCGTCTGGCGGCGGCGGCCCAGCCGGACCCAACCCGTCTCGATCAGCTGGTCCAGCGTGCCGCGGCTGACGGCAACGCCGCGGATCTCCTCGATCTCGGCGCGGGTGACGGGCTGGTGATAGGCCACGATCGCCAGCGTCTCGGTGGCGGCCCTCGACAGGCGGCGGGTTTCCACCACCTGCTCCTGCATCAGGAAACTTAGGTCGGCAGCGGTGCGGAAGGCCCAGGCGTCGCCTACCCGCTCAAGCTCGATCCCCCGCCCGGCATAGCGGGCGCGCAACCGGCGCAGCGCCTCGGCCGGGTCCGAGCCCGCAGGCAGCCGGTCGGCCAGTTCGCGCAGGGTCATGGGTTGCGCCGAGGCGAACAGCAGCGCCTCGACCATGCGATCCTGCTGGTCGGGGGGCGGCGGCGGAAAGGACGGCCCGCTCACCGCGCACGCAGGGCGATGGGGGCGAAGACACCGCTTTGCCGCAGTTCCACCCTGCCCTGCTTGGCGAGTTCCAGCGAGGCGGCAAAGGTCGCGGCGGCAGCCGAGCGGCGGCGGGCGGGCGTGTCGTCCCATTCCTCCGGCAGGAAGCGGGCGAGTTCGGTCCAACTGCCAGCATGGCCGATCAGCCGCCGCATCCGGTCCAGCGCGTCCTCGAGCGTCCAGATGTCGCGGCGGTCATAGGCATAGGGGCGGAACTCGTCGCGGGTGCGCAGGCGGGCATAGGCCTGCAGCAGGTCGATCAGCCCCGCCTGCCACGTGACCGAGCGCAGCCGCGCCACCGTTTCCGGCGCGCCCCGGGCAAAGCGGTCCTGCCCCAGCCGCGCCCGGCCCATCAGCCGCGCCGCTGCCTCGCGCATGGCGTTCAGCCGCTCGAGCTGAAAGGCCAGATGCGCCGCCAAGTCCTCGGCGGATGGCCCCCCGGTCTCGGGCTCGGGCGGCAGCAGCAGCCGCGATTTCAGATAGGCAAGCCAGGCGGCCATCACGAGGTAATCCGCCGCAAGCTCGATCCGCAGGCTGCGGGCCTCCTCGATGAAGGCGAGGTATTGTTCGGCCAGGGCCAGCACGCTGACCTGCATCAGGTCCACCTTCTGGGTGCGCGCCAGCGTCAGCAGCAGGTCCAGCGGGCCGTCAAAGCCCGGCACGTCCACGATCAGGGCTTTGTCGGGACGCATCGGGGGATCGGGACTGTGGCGGCTTGCAGACATGCGCCTACCCTTGGAAAGGGCCAGTCGGGGTGTCAACCGCCCGCGTCTTCTGTCGCCGGATACGACGATGGGGCAGCGCCCCGGTCCGGCGGCGCCAGACGAAAAAGGCCGCCCCGAAGGACGGCCTTTCCGATAACCCGCATGAACCGGATCAGTTCTGGGCGTAGTATTCGACGACCAGGTTCGGTTCCATCTGCACGGCGTAGGGCACGTCGCCCAGCGCGGGGGTGCGGACAAAGGTCGCCGTCATCTTGTTGTGGTCGACCTCGATGTAGTCGGGGACGTCACGCTCGGTCAGGGCCACGGCTTCCAGCACGATGGCCAGCTGGCGCGACCGATCGCGGACGGCGATCACGTCGCCTTCCTTGACACGGTACGAGGCGATGTTCACGCGCTTGCCGTTCACGGTGACATGGCCGTGGTTCACGAACTGGCGCGCGGCCCAGATGGTCGGCACGAACTTGGCGCGGTAGACCACGGCGTCCAGACGGCGCTCGAGCAGGCCGATCAGCATCTCGCCGGTGTCGCCGCGCTGACGCTCGGCTTCCGAATAGATGCGGCGGAACTGCTTTTCGGTCAGGTCGCCGTAGTAGCCCTTCAGCTTCTGCTTGGCGCGCAGCTGGGTGCCGAAGTCCGACAGCTTGTTCTTGCGGCGCTGGCCGTGCTGACCGGGGCCGTATTCCCGCTTGTTCACCGGGGACTTGGCGCGGCCCCAGATGTTTTCGCCCATGCGGCGGTCGATCTTGTACTTGGCAGAGGTGCGTTTCGTCACCGCTGATCTCCTTCGTTCGATATGAAGGGCGTTGTCCTTCTCCCCTTGCGGGGCGACAGGTTTCCCCTTGCGGGGTCCACCAACACCAATGGAAGCGGCGCTTATAGACGCGACGGGGGCGAAGTCAACCGCTCACTTCATCCGGCCCATGATCAGCCAGGCCAGCGTCGAGCAGACCACCGCTGCCGTGGCGACCGGGATCGCCGTGCCATCGTAGGCCAATCCCACCGGCGCCGCGATGGCCACCGCGCCCAGCGTCGAGATCGCCGAAACGACCGAGGCGGTCAGCCCCGCGATATGCCCCATCCGCTGCATCGCCATGGCGTTGAGGTTGCCGAAGGTCAGGCCCGCCATCATGAACAGCCCCACCGCCCACAGGAAGAACACCGCGAAGTGCAGGCCGGCGGGCAGCACGTCCGTGACCAGCAGCAGCAGGAACAGCGCCGACGCCCAGATCTGGACCGCATAGGCCCCGCGCGCGATCCGGCGCATCCCCACGCGCATGACCAGGCGCGAGTTGATGAGCGTCCCCGTCCCCGCCAGGATCGCCATGGCCGCGAACCACAGGGGGAACTGCGCGCCCTTGCCGTAGGTCTCGCCGAACAGCTGCTGGGCCGAGGACAGCAGCGCGAACATCTGCCCGAAGCCAAGCGAGATGGTGACGGTGCTCAGCAGCACCTGGCGGTCCGACAGGACCTCGCGCACCCCGGCCCACAGCGTCCCGACCTGCAGCGGACGGCGCGCCGGCGGCGGCAGCGTCTCGGGCTGGCGCAGGGACAGCCACAGCCAGCCGATCCCGCCGAACAGGATGAAGCCGATGAAGACGCCATGCCACCCCATCAGGGTGATGAAGCCCATGCCGATCAGCGGGGCCAGCGCCGGGACGATCATGAAGACCATCATGATGAAGCTGGTGATCCGCGCCATCTCGCGCCCGGAATAAAGGTCGCGCACCAGGGCCGTCCCCACGATCCGGGGCGCGGCGGCCCCCAGGCCTTGCGCGAAGCGCGCCGCCAGCAGCAGTTCCAGCGAGTTCACGAACAGCGCCACCGCCGAGGCCGCAAGATAGATCGCGAAGCCGATCGCCATCGCGGGCTTGCGCCCGATCGCGTCCGAAACAGGGCCCGCGAACAGCGTGCCCAGGCCCATGCCCGCCATGAAGCTGGTCAGGATCAGCTGCGCACGGTTCACGTCGTCGGGGGTCAGCTGCGCGGCGATCTCGGGCAGCGCGGGCAGCATGGCGTCCATCGAGAATGCGACGGTGGCGAAGAGAAATGCGAGCATCGCGATCAGCTCGCCCTGCGGCAGCCGGCGCGACGCCTGAACGGTGTCAGTGGTCATGGAAGGTTCCTTTCCCCAAGGCTGCTACGCCCTCGTCCGCGCCCCCGCAACCCTGCGGCGTCCCGCCCCTGTTAACCTTTGATGGCGTCGCCTATATGGCCGCCATGACCACCCCCTCCCTTCACATGATGAAGCTTTGCGTGGGCGCCCCCCACCCCGAGGCGCTGGAACGCTGGCAGGCCGAACGCTTCGGCGGCGGCCCGGCCGAGCACATCACCCGCATGTGGCCCAAGCGCGCCGAGGAGCTGCTGGCGGGCGGCTCGATCTTCTGGGTCTTCAAGGGCACCATGCTGGCGCGCCAGCGCATCCTGGACCTGCAGCAGCGCACGGGTGGCGACGGCATCACCCGCTGCGCCCTGATCCTGGACCGCGAGGTGATCCGCGTCTCGGCCGTGCCCCGCCGCGCCTTCCAGGGCTGGCGCTACCTGACGCCCCCCGATGCGCCGCCCGACCTGCCGGCAGGCCGCGCCGCCGAGTCCCCCCTGCCGCCGAAACTTGCGCGCGAACTGGCCGAGATGGGACTGCTCTGACCTTGACCAAGGGCGCGGCCCGCGTTATCCGGGACGCGTCGCGGGTGTAGCTCAATGGTAGAGCAGAAGCTTCCCAAGCTTACGACGAGGGTTCGATTCCCTTCACCCGCTCCAATCCATCAAGAAAAACTCATATCGTCATCGAGCCCCGGCGCCTGCCGCAGGGCAGGCAACCAAGTGAAGCGGTTGCCGGCACCCCTTCGGCACGACAGGTCCGACGCTGGCGCGCGCGGCTGTCGTGGCGACATGTTCTTGATCGCAAATCGGTTGTCCGGGCGCTCGGCCGCAGCCATATCCGCCTGAGGGGCGCGGTTCCTGCGTTTCGGGCTCAGTCTATCGGATAGCTCAGCCCCCAGGCCGCGCCGGCTCTTGCGCAAGCGAGCCACCAGGCGACAGAAATGGCCACGGGGTTCATTCCTGCGAGATTGCAGGAGGAGGGCTGAGGGGCAGCTTCTTGATCGTGCTGGGACATCATGGGCTCCTTCGGCTGTTCCAGAGGATGCAGATCATCACTGGTCGAAGCACGCTCGTATCGCCGAAGTTTCCTGATTACGACTTAAGTGGCACCTGTCCCGGCCCGATGCGAGGTGCGCTCCGGCCCGCAGATCCCGGCTGCGAGGACCGGCATCGCGCGGCCCTCGCCACAGGCAGTCCGCGCCGCCGGCGTGGCGCCGATGCAGGCGGCCGGATGGGGCCACGAGAGCGAAGCGCCATTTCCCAATCATGCCATGAAGTCGCGCGACGACAGACTCTGCAAGCTTGCGAGGAGGGTTCGACCTCCTTCTTCCGCTCCTGCCTGCCTTGAGTGACGGCACCTGATCTTTCGCCTTGCGGAAACCGGCCGGCATTCCGCTTGCCGTTCTGGCGCTGCGCCACCACCCTTGCCGCGACTTCAGGCAAGGGTGCGACGTGACCGATTATCTTCTGCTGCTCGTCTCCGGGTTTCTCGGAGGAATGCTGAACGCGGTGGCAGGGGGCGGCACGTTCATCACCTTTCCGGCGCTGGTCTTCACCGGCGTGCCGGTGGTGGCGGCCAATGCCACGACCACGGTGGCCGCGCTGCCCGGCTATCTCGCCGCCGCGCTCGGTTTCCGGGACGAGATCACCCGCATCCCGCGCGACATCATCCTGCGGCTGACGCTTTGGACCTTTGCCGGGGGCGCGGTCGGGTCGGCGCTGCTGCTGGTGTCCTCGAACGAGACCTTCGCGGCCATCGTCCCCTTTCTTCTGCTGGCGGCCACGCTGATCTTTCTGGCCGGGCCGCGGCTGCGCGCCTGGGCTTCGCGCTTCCGCGGCGGGGTCACGGCCTTTGGCGCCGCTTCGCTGCTGCCCGTGGCGATCTACGGCGGCTATTTCAACGGAGGCCTCGGGATCGTCCTCTTGGCGCTGTTCTCGCTGTGGGGGATGACGGACATCCACACGATGAACGGGCTGAAGACCTGGCTGTCCTTCGCCCTGGCGGTGATCAGCTTCGCGATCTTCGCGGCGGGCGGACAGGTCGCCTGGTGGCCCTGCCTCGTCATGTCCCTGGGCACCGTCGCCGGCGGGCTCGGCGGCGCGCCGGTCGCGCGGCGCATCCCGGTCCCGGTTCTGCGCGGCTTGATCGCGGTCGTGGGCTTCGGCATGACGGCGCTATTCTTCTGGCGCCTCATCAACGGAGCATGAACATGGCGGACATCAAGCGGATCGAATGCGGCCCCCGGATGAGCGAGGCGGTCATCCACAACGGCGTGGTCTATCTGGCCGGACAGGTCGGCAACCCCGGCGACAGCGTGGCAGACCAGACCCGCGCGGTGCTGGCACAGGTGGACCGCCTGCTGGCGGAAGCCGGCACGGACAAGACCCGCATCCTCAAGGCGCAGATCTGGCTGGCCGACATCACGGACTTCGCGGAAATGAACGCCGTCTGGGACACCTGGGTGCCTCAGGGCCACTGCCCCGCCCGCGCGACCGGCGAGGCGAAGCTCGCCACCCCCGACTACAAGGTCGAGGTCATCGTCACCGCGGCGCTCTGACCGCCGCGATCACCGAACGGGCCGCCCGCAGGCCGGGCGGCTCTCCTCCCCGGCCCAGCCGCTGCATGGTCAGGTCCATCGCGGCAAGCTGCTCGGCCCGGGCCTCGGGATCGTCCAGCAGGCGCAGCAGCGCGTTGGCCATCGGACCGGGCTGGCAGTGCCGTCCCAGGAACTCGGGCACGGCACGGGTCTCGCTGACAAGATTCACCAGGGTGACGGTGTCGGTCTTCAGCAGCAGCCCGATCAGGGCGCGGCTGACCGGCGCCATGTCATAGCCGATCACCATCGGCACGCCGTTCGCCGCAAGCTCCAGGCTGACCGTCCCCGAGGCCGCCAGCGCCAGGTCGGCGGCGGCAAAGGCCGCGCGCTTGTCGGACTCGCCCTGCACGACGACAGGGGCCGTCGGCCAGCGCCGCACCATGGCATCCACCATGTCGGCGACACCCGGCACCGTCGGCAGCACGACCCGCATCTCGGGCAGGCGGTCGCGCAGGCGCATCAGCGCCTCGTCGAAGCGGGGGCCCAGCCGCGCGACCTCGCCCCGGCGCGAGCCCGGCAGGCACAGGACCAGCGGCGCATCCGCCGCGATTCCATGGGCCGCGCGGAAGGCACTGGCGTCGGCCGCCGAGGCCAGCCGCTCCGACACGACCGGGTGGCCCACGAAGTCGCAACTCATGCCCGCCGCCTGCATCAACGGCGGCTCGAAGGGAAGGATCGCCAGCACATGGTCGATGACCTGCGCCATCTTCCTCGCTCGTCCTGGTCTCCAGGCCCAGACCGAGGGCGCCACGTAATGCACCGTGCGGATGCCCGGCGCGGCCGCGCGCACGATCCGCGCCACCCGCAAGCCGAAATCCGGGCTGTCGATGGTGATCAGCACGTCCGGGGCGGCCTTGATCACCGCCTGCGCCGTCTGCGCGATGCGCTGCTTGAGCGCCCGGTATTTCGGCAGGATCTCCCAGATGCCCATCAGGCTCAGCTCGGACATGGGAAACAGGCTCTCCAGCCCCTGCGCCGCCATCCCCTCGCCGCCGATCCCCCGGACCTCAAGGGCGGGATCGAGCTCGCGCAACCCGGCGATCAGCGCGGCACCGAGCCGGTCGCCCGAGGGCTCGCCCGCGATCAGGAAGGCCTTCATGCGCCTGCCCGCGCCGATTGCAGACCGGCGGCAGGAACTTCTTCCTGACCCAAATACCCCGTCACTCCCGCGCCCACAGGAACAGCCCCGCATCCTCTGCCGCAGCGATGGCGGCGTCACGGTCCAGCAGCAGAACGCCGCCCGCCGCCCATGCGATCCCGGCCAGTCCCGCCCGCGCCGCCTGCGCCACCGTGTCCGGCCCCAGCGCCGGCAGGTCGATGCGCCGGTCCTGCGACGGCTTCGGGGCCTTGTAAAGCACCCCGCGCGCGCCCCTGGCGTTGGGCCGCAAGCCCTGGTGCAGCGCGGCGAAGTCCAGCATCGCCTGCGTTCCCGGCAGCGTTTCCAGCGCCAGGCACAGGCCCTGCGCGACGACGCAGCCCTGCCCGATGTCCAGAGGCCCCGTTGCGGCCAGGATCTCGGCCGCGCGCGCGGCGTCGGCGCGGTCGGCGGCAGAGGGTTCGCCCGCCAACACGCCGGGGCCGGGCACCAGGTCCGGGCGGATGCTGTCCACGCCCGCGACCTCGAAGCCCCATTCCTCGAAGATCGAGATCAGTTCGCGCAGCGCCCCGTCGTCGCCCGACTGCATCGCGCCGAGGAAGCGCGGCACCAGCGTCGCGGTGCGGGGGTCGAACATCTCGGGCTCGAGCCGGGGGCGCCGCAGCGCGCCGGCGAAGACCACGCGACTGACCCCGGCATCCGCCATGGCGTCCAGCAGGGGAACCAGCCGCTCCAGCCGGAAGGGCTGCGCCGGGATCGCGGGGGCGAAGCCCTCCAGCGCGTAAACCAGCGGGGCCTCCAGCGCCTCGGCCACCAGCCCCGGCAGCGTGCCCTGCCCCGCGACGATGGCGGTCCGGGTCATCGCCCGCTCAACCCTGCGGCCGCAGGAAGCTGCGGTCGCTGGGGCCGAGGATGAAGTCCAGCACCTCGCGCTCCATGGGCGTGACCTCGTCCGCGGCGCGCAGGCGCGCGGTCTCGCGGAAGGACCCGGCTCCCAACGCCGCCAGCAGGTCGCGCAGGGCCGCGATCTCGGCCCGGCCCGCGCCGCGCCGCTTGAGACCCACGAGGTTCAACCCTTCCAGCTGCCCTCTCGGCCCGGACACGAGCGCATGGGGCAGCACGTCCGCCGTCACCATGGTCAGCGCGCCGATCATCGCCCCGCGCCCGATGCGGACGAACTGGTGGACGCCCGACAGCCCGCCGACGATCACCTCGTCTTCCAGCACACAATGGCCCGCGACGGCCACGCTGTTGACAAGGATAACGTGGTTGCCGATCCGGCAGTCATGGGCGACGTGGCTGCAGGCCATGAACAGTCCGTCATCCCCGACCTGCGTCAGCCCGCCGCCGCCCGCCGTGCCGGGGTTCATGGTGACATATTCGCGGATGCGGTTGCGGGCGCCGATCACCAGGCGCGTCCGCTCACCCTGGAACTTGAGGTCCTGGGGCACCTCGCCGATGCAGGCGAAGGGGAAGACGACCGTCTCCGGGCCGATCTCGGTATCGCCCGCGACGACGACATGGGACTTCAGCTCGACCCCGTCGCCCAGGCGCACCAAGGGGCCGACATGGCAGAAGGGGCCGATGCGGACGCCCTGCCCCAGAACGGCCCCCGGCTCGACGATGGCCGAGGGATGGATTGCCGTCTCAGGCATCGGCCGGGCCGGGGCGCAGGTCCATCATGGCGGTGAACTCGGCCTGCGCGCAGACCTGGCCGTCCACCCTGGCCTCGCCGATGAATTTCCAGATCTTGCCGCCGGGGCGCTTGACGGTGACATGCAGTTCCACCACGTCGCCCGGCTGGACCATGCGGCGGAACTTGCAGCCGTCGATGCCCATGAAATAGGTCAGCAGCGGCTTGTCGATGACGTTGAGGCTGATGCCCACCACGACCGCCGCCGTCTGCGCCATGGCTTCCACGATCAGCACGCCCGGCATGATCGGCTGGTCGGGGAAATGGCCGGGAAAATGCGGCTCGTTCGCCGTCACGCACTTGATCCCCACCGCGCTTTCGAAGGGCACGATGTCGCGCACCTTGTCGATCAGCAGGAAGGGATAGCGATGCGGGATGATCCGCTTGATGAGGGCGAGGTCGGCAGAGCCGTGGGGGGCGGGGTTGCGCTCGGTCTCGGCCATGGTTCCTCCGACTGTCTGGGCCGTCCGTATCAAATGCCGCGAAGCCTTGGCAAGGCTGGGCCCGGCGCGTTCACGGCCGCAGGCCCGCCACGGGCGCTGTCGCGCCGGGTCGCTCGGCGGCCTTCCGCCGGGCCGAGCGGATCGCACTAGAGGACAGCGCCGTCATCGGCACGTTGATCAGCACCCATGCAGGCGGCGTCGCGTCGGCAAGGCAGCCGGCCTGATGCTGCGGCAGGCGCCAGCGTTCCAGGATGCGCGCGGCCCGGGCCGTCCGCGCGACCGTGCGTGACCCGGGGCGCGCGATCACCCCGATCGGCACCTGCGCGGCGATGCCCCGCCAGCGGTCCCAGCGGCTGAACTGGACGAGGTTGTCCGACCCCATGAGCCAGACAAAGCGCACGCCCGGAAAGCGCGCCTTCAGCGCCGCGATGGTGTCGGCGGTCCAGCGGGTGCCCAGCCGCGCCTCGATCCCCGTCACCACGATGCGCGGGTCGTCCGCGATCCGCCGGGCCATCGCGATCCGTTCCGCCAGGGGCGCCGGGCCATGCGGCTTCAGCGGATTGCCCGGGCTGACGAGCCACCAGACCCGGTCCAGCCGAAAGCGCCGCAGCGCCATTTCGGAAATGTGCAGATGCCCCGCATGGGCCGGGTCGAACGACCCGCCCAGCAGGCCGATGCGCTGGCCCGGCAAGGCGATCGGGTTCAGCCCGCTGTCCCGCTCCACGGTCAGGGAGAGCCCTGCGGTTCGGGCCCGGGCTGAGGGGCGGGACTGCCGGCGGGATCGGGCGTTCCCCTGCCCTCGGCCGCACCGGCTCCGGCCTCGGTTTGCGCGCGGTCGGCGGCGATGATCTCGCGTCCGTCGCCCAGTTCGGCGTCCAGCGCGGCGATGGTGGCGGCCGTGGCGTCGATCCGTTCGTCCGCGATCAGCACCGTGCGCTGATCCAGCACGACCAGCGCCCCGCGCGCGGCCATCACGCGCCCCAGGACGGGGGCCGCGGCCTGGAAGAACAGGGCGCGGTCGCGCTCGGCCGTTTGGGTCAGCGCCTCAAGCGCGGCCTGCCGTTCCGCGCGGACCGCGACCACCCGCTCGTCGAAGCGGGCGGCGCGGGCGCGGAACTCTTCGGGGGACAGGGTGGCGCGGGCGGCGGTCAGGGCATCCTCGTCCGCGACGAGATCGGCAAAGGCGCGGTCGTTGTCAGCCGCGACCTGCCGGGACTGGGCGGCAAGCTCGGCCTGGGCGCGCAGGCCCCAGCGCGACTGGCGGTACATCGCCTCCTGATCAACCGTCAGGACGGCGCGGCCGAGCGCCTGCACGGCGCCGTCGAGCGACCCGGCGGAAGGAGCGACCCTCAGGGGCGCCCCGTCCTGCACCGGCCGCGTGGGCTGGGCGCCCGATGCCGGCGGAAGACCCGGCCCGGCAAGGCCGTTGCCCTCCGTTGCGGGCGATGCGGCCGGCAGGCCCGGCGCCTGCGGCATGGGCGGCGAAAGCGGAAGATCCTGCGCCAGGACCGGCGCCGCCCCAAGCAGGGCGGCCAGCACCAGGACTCCGCCCGCCTGCCCTGCCGAGCGACCCATCAGAACCGGGTCGAGATCGACAGGTCGAAGGGCTGATCCTCGTCGTAATCCTCTTTCTTGACCGCCTTCGACAGGTTGAAGCGCAGCGGGCCCACCGGAGTCGTCCAGAACAGCGACACGCCGACCGAGGCGCGCACCCTCATGGAGTCGTCCACCGTGCCGTCCACGAATTCGGTCAGATCGCCGTCGTTATCGCGATCGTTGGTGTCGCGGTTGTAGCCCTCGGCGTTGTCCAGCCCCCAGACCGAGCCTGCATCTGCGAAGATGCCGCCCGAGATGCCGTATTCCTCGGGCAGGCCCAGCGGGAACTGCGCCTCGGCCCGCACGGCCCAGAAGAAGTTGCCGCCCAGCGCGTCCTCGTTCGGCGCGTTCAGGTCGCGCGGCCCGTAGCCGTTCGACTCGAAGCCCCGGATCCGGCCGGTGCCCCGGAAGCGGTCGGTGATGCGGCTTTCCGTGTCGTTCAGCATGACCAGCGCGCCCGCCTCGAACTCGGCCCGCAACGCGACCTCCTCGCGCCAGGCACGGCTTTCGACGCCGGCCAGCATCGTGGTCGTCACCGACTCGACATCGCCGCCCAGGCCCGCGAAATCCTGGCTGAAGCGCAGCTTCCAGGTGGTCAGCGGGTCCAGCCCCGTGCCGCGCGTGTCATAGTTGTAGCTGTAGCCGAGGGCCGAGGTGACGCGTTCGCCCTGTTCGCCCACGAGGATGGGGGACGATCCGCCGAACTCGCCCGTTTCGGGGCTGATCTCGACGGGGTCCACGTCGAACAGCTTGTCCTTGCTCAGGCGATAGCCCACTTCGAGCCGCCCGTTGGGGCTAACGGGAAACTCCAGCCCGGTGGAAATGCCTATGCTGCGCGTGTTCAGCTTCGCGTTGTCGTAGTCCGAGGTCCGGTACCAGGTCGAGAACCGGGCGCGCAGGTCGCGGCCCAGGAACGCAGGCTCGATGAACGAGAAGTCGAAGCCCTGCGAACCGCTCGCGGTCGAGAAGGCCAGGTTCACCGTCTGGCCGCGGCCGAGGAAGTTCGTTTCGGACAGCGAGGCGTTGAAGCCCACGCCCTGGCTTGCGCCGTAGCTTGCCCCGAAGCCGAGGCTGCCGGTCGGCTGCTCCTCGACGTTGACGTCCACGATGACCTGCTGGGGGCTGGAGCCTTCGCGGGTTTCCACTTGGGCGTCGCTGAAATAGCCCAGGGCCCGGATGCGCTCGGCCGAGTTGCGGATCTCGCGCGGGTTCAGGGGATCGCCCTCGACGGTGCGGAACTGGCGGCGGATCACCTCGTCCAGCGTCGTGGTGTTGCCCTCGATGTCGATGCGTTCCACGAAGATCTTGGGGCCGCGGGTCAGGGCGAAGGTCAGGTCCAGCGTCTGGTTGCGGGGGTTGCGGGTCACGCGCGGCTCGATGCTGAGGAAATCCGCGCCCTGCTGGATCGCCAGCGCCTCCATGCGGCGGATCGTGTTCTCGACCGCCTGGGGACTGTAGACCTGCCCCGGCCGCACCCGGTTCTGCGCGACATAGGCGTCGGCGGCCAGGCCCGGAACCTCGCTGATCACATCGACCCGGCCGAAGGTGTAACGCGGGCCTTCGTAGATGTTGTAGGTCACGTAGAAGGCGTCGCGTTCGCGCGCCACCTCGGGCGCCACGGCCTGCACCCGGAAGTCGGCGTAACCGCGCGAGCGGTAGAAGTCCGTCAGCAGCTGCTCGTCCAGCTGGGTGCGTTCCGGCGCGAAGACGTCGCGGCGGATGAAGTTGCGCAGGATGCCCGCCTGCTTGGTCGCCAGCACGTTGCGCAGGCGGCGGTCCGAAAAGGCGCGGTTGCCGGTGAAGCCGATGCGCTCGATCTCGGTCAGATCGCCTTCGCGGATCTCGAAGACCAGATCGACGGCATTGCCGGGGCGGCGGATGACGCGGGGATCAACCCGCGCGGCATAGCGGCCCTCGCTGGCATAGGCCGCGGCGATGGCCTGCGCGTCCTCCTCGGCCTGGCTGGGCGAGAAGACGCGCCGCGACTGCGAGCCGACGATCTCGCTCAGCTGCTCGTCCTTGATGCGCCGGTTGCCTTCGAAGCTGATGACGTTGATCGTGGGATATTCGCTGACCCGGATGGTCAGGGTGCGGCCCTGGGGCAGGATCTCGACCGTTTCGAACAGGCCCGACTGCTGAAGCCGCTGCTGGGCGTCGTTCAGGTCGCCCAGCGACAGGTCCGAGCCCCGGCGGATGTTGGCGATGGACAGCGCCGTTTCCGCGTCCACGCCCTGCGCGCCTTCCAGCCGCACCTCGGAATAGACCACGGCCGCCGCCGGACCCGCAGTTCCCAGGACGGCCGCAAGCGCCAGCCCCGACACGAGCGCCCGCGCGCCCTTGATGCCCGGGCCAATGCCCATCGTCCGATCCGTCATCGCCCGCCCCTCGCGCCTGGCCTATCGCGCCGGTTGTCCCGGCCGCATTTGCGGCAGGATTAACCCCCAGCGGGGGCGAGTGTCAAAGCAAACCCCCGTTTCAGCGGCACAGGATGTCGTTGGAGAGGCCGAAGAACATCAGCATCAGGACCAGGGCCATGCCGATCCGGGTCAGGATATCCATGGCGCGCGCCGATGGCGGGCGGCCCGCCACGGCCTCCCACGTGTAGAAAGCCAGGTGGCCACCGTCGAGCACGGGGATCGGCAGCAGGTTCAGGAAGCCGATGCCCGCCGACAGCACCGCGACCAGCCAGAAGAAGTTGCCGGCGCCGGAACTGGCCGCATCGCCCGCAACCTCGGCGATCGAGATGGCGCCGGACAAGTTGCAGCGCCCGATCTGGCCCGTGACCATCGCCACCAGGCCCGTCAGCGAGCCCCAGACCACATCCCAGGTCTGCTGCGCCCCCATCGACAGCGCCTCGAAGGGGCCCGGCGTGCGCGTGGCGGGGTGGATATAGCCGTCGCCGCCAGTCACGCCGATGAGCCAGCGTTTTTCGAAACCGCCCCCGGCACTTGGAAGATCCTGTTCGCGCGGCACAAGAACAAAATCCGCCTCGCCCTCGTCTTCGCGCCAGACCCGCAGGGTGACGGGACGCCCTTCCGCGGCCTCGACGGCGGGCCGCAGGTCGGTGAAGCGGGTGACGGGCCGGCCCTCGACCGCGAGGATCACGTCGCCCGCGCGCAGATCGACGGCCGAGGCCGAGCTACGCGGCCCCACGCCCGAGATGCGGGCCGGCGCCACGTCAGGGGCGGTGACGGTGATCTCGGCGCCCTGCCGCAGGACGGTCCATTGCTGCTGGCGCGCGGCGGGCAGCGTTTCGGCCAGCCGGAACAGGGTGGCCCAGCCGTTGACGGGCTGGCCCCCGACGGCCAGCACCTCGTCGCCGGGGCGCAGCTCGTTGACGATGCCGGGGGGCGCGGGGGCGATCTCTCCCACGACAACGCGGTCGGTGGCGATACCCTGCCAGGCGATGACGCCCGCGAAGACGACCATGGCGAGGATGAAGTTGAAGACCGGCCCCGCCGCCACGGTGGCAAACCGTGCCCACAGCGGCGCGCCGCCCAGCGTCTGCCGCGCACGCGCCGGGTCAACGCTGCCATCGCGCGTGACACTGGCCGCGTCGGCGTCGCCGAGGAAGCGGACGTAGCCCCCCAGGGGGATCGCCGCCACCTGCCACACGGTCCCGCGCCGGTCGCGGCGCGCCAGCAGGCGCGGGCCGAAGCCCAGCGAGAAAACCTCGGCCCGGATGCCGGACCAGCGGCCGACAATGTAATGCCCGTATTCATGGACGCCCACGATGATCGACAGCGCCACGATGAAGGCCACGACCGTCCAGGCAAGCCCGCCCATCTGTCCGACAAGTTCCTGGATCATGCCGCCGCCGTCTGCCAGGCCGCCGCGTCCCGGCGCGCCTGCGCGTCCCAATCCAGCACCGCCTCGAGGCTGTCGGGGCTGGCCCCGAAGCCGGGGCGGCCGGCGGCGAGGTCCAGTGCATGGGCCACCGCCCCCGCCATGTCGGTGAAGCGGATGCGTCCCGCGATGAAATCGTCCAGCGCCTGCTCCTTGGCGGCGTTCAGCACCGCGCCCGCAGCCCCGCCCTGCGCGATCACCTGCCGCGCCAAAGCCAGTGCAGGCCAGCGCGTCTCGCAGGGCGCGCGGAAGGTCAGGCTGCCCTGCGCGGCAAGGTTCAGCCGGGCCAGCGGCAGCTTCTCGCGCCGCGGCCAGTGCAGCGCATGGCCGATGGCGTGGCGCATGTCGGGCGGGCCGAGATGCGCCAGCGTGCCCCCATCGATGTAGCTGACCAGCGCATGGACAATGGATTCGGGATGCACCAGCACCTCGATCCGCTCGCCCGGCAGGCCGAAGAACTCATGCGCCTCGATGACTTCCAGCGCCTTGTTGAACATCGAGGCGCTGTCGATGGTGATGCGCTGGCCCATGGCCCAGTTGGGATGGCTGGACGCTTCGGCCACGGTGGCATGGGGCAGCCGTTCGAGCGGCCAGTCGCGGAACGCGCCGCCCGAAGCGGTCAGGGTGACAAGCTCGACACCTTCCAGCTTGCCGCCCTCAAGGCACTGGAAAACGGCGGAATGTTCTGAATCGACGGGCAGGATCGTGGCGCCCGTGCGCTGCGCGGTGCCCATCAGCAGCCGTCCCGCGGCGACAAGGCTTTCCTTGTTCGCCAGCGCCAGCGTGCCGCCTCGTTCGACCACGCGCAGGCCGGGCGCAAGCCCCGCCGCCCCCACGATGGCAGACAGCGACCAGTCGGCGGCCCGGTCGGCGGCCTCGGCAATGGCCTGCGTGCCGGCGGCAGCCTCGGTCCCTGTCCCTGCCAGCGCCGCGCGCAGATCGGGCAGCAGCGCCTCGTCCGCGATCACCGCGATCTCGGCCCGCAGCGCGCGCGCCATCTCGGCCAGCCGCGCGACATTGCGCCCGCCGGTCAGGGCGACGGTCCGCCACGCCTCGGGGCCGCCCGAGCCCATCAGAAGGTCGAAGGCGCTTTCCCCGATCGAGCCGGTGGCGCCGAAGATCGAAATGCTGCGCATGTCAGCCGACGACCGGCAGCCAGCCGGCCAGCCCCAGCAGCGTCGCCGCGGCCAGCGACCCGGACATGGCGTCGAAACGGTCCATCAGCCCTCCGTGCCCGGGGATCAGGCGCGAGCTGTCCTTGACGCCGACCCGGCGCTTGATCCAGCTTTCGGCAATGTCGCCCATCTGTCCCGCGAATGCCAGAACGGGGCCGATCACGATAACGCCGGGTCCCGCCCGGCCGAGGATCACGAGGATCAGGCCCAGCAGCGCGGCGCCGATCCAGCCGGCAGCCGTCCCGCTCCAGGTCTTCTTGGGGCTGATGGCGGGCCAGAACTTCGGCCCCCCGACACTGCGGCCGACGAAATAGCCAAGCACGTCGGACAGCACGACCAGGGTGACGATCCACAGCGCCTCGCCCAGGCCAAAGGTCAGTCGGATCCACAGGATTCCCCAGGCGGCCAGCACCATCAGCAGCGCGAAACCGACATAGGCCGGGCGCAGCTCGCGCCGCGAGGCGCGCGTGCCCCAGGCGAGCGGCAGGATGAAGGCAAGCGCCCCCCAGCTTCCGGCGAACAGCGTGGCCGCCATCGCGAGGCCCGAAACCAGCCCGACGCGCACCACCTGGGGCATCCGCTGCGCAGGGACGACCAGTCGCGTCAGCTCCCACATCAGCATGGCGACCAGCACGGAAAGCCCGACGCTTGTGACCACGACCGGCAGCACCAGCAGACCTGCCCCGGCGACAAGGATGATAAGCGCCGAGCCCACCCGCTCGGCCAGGTCCGCCCACCGGCCCGAGTTCGTCACGCGGGGCAGACGCGGGGCGGTCATGCGGCGCCGAAGCGGCGCTGGCGCAGGCTGGTGCGGTCGAGAATCTCGGCCAGATGCGCCGCAGTGAAGTCGGGCCACAGCACGGGCGTGAATTCGTATTCCGAATAGGCCGCCTGCCAGGGCAGGAAGTTCGAGGTCCGCGTCTCGCCCGAGGTGCGGATCACCAGGTCCGGATCGGGATGGCCCGCCGTGTCCAGGCAGGCGGCAAAGTCGGCCTCGGCCGGCTTCCCGATCTCTCCGGCGGCGATGCGGGCCGCGAGGCGACCTGCCGCACGCGCCAGTTCGTCCCGGCCGCCGTAGTTGATGGCGACGGTGAGGTTCAGGCGGGTGTTGGCCGCCGTGCGCGCCTCGATCCCGGACATCAGGGTCTGCAGCTTGGGGTCCAGCCGCTCGCGCCCGCCGATGAAGCGCATCCGCACGCCCTCGGCGGACATGGCGTCGGCTTCGCGCCGGATGTAGCGGGCGAAGATGCCCATCAGGCCGAGGACTTCCTCGGTCGAGCGCTTCCAGTTCTCGGTCGAGAAGGCGTAAAGCGTCAGCCAGTTCACGCCCAGGTCGGGCGCGGCGCGGACGATCTGCTTGACGCGCTCGGCCCCGCGACGATGCCCGACCAGGCGGGGCCAGCCCCGCTCGGTCGCCCAGCGCCCGTTGCCGTCCATGATGATCGCGACATGGCGGGCGCGAGCCGCGCCGGGGGCGAAGGCGGGCGTGACCACAGGCGCTGCGTCGGCCATGATGTCAGACCTGCATGATTTCGGCTTGTTTCGCTTCGAGCGCCTTGTCCACCTCGGCGATCGCCTTGTCGGTCAGCTCCTGCACCGAGCTTTCCCAAAACTTCTGGTCGTCCTCGGCCATGCCCTTGGTCTTGGCCTTCTTGATCTGGTCCATGCCGTCGCGGCGCACGTTGCGGATGGCGACACGGGCGCTTTCGGCATACTGGGCCGCGACCTTGGTCAGCTCGCGCCGGCGCTCCTCGTTCAGCTCGGGGATCGGCAGCATGATGATGGTGCCGTTGAGCTGCGGGTTGATGCCGAGCCCGCTTTCGCGGATCGCCTTTTCCACCTTCCCGACCATGCTCTTGTCCCAGATGTTGATCGTGACCATGCGGGGTTCCGGCACGTTCACGGTCCCCAGCTGGTTGATCGGCGTGGGCGAGCCATAGGCGTCCACGGTGATCGGGTCGATCATGCTGGCCGAGGCGCGGCCCGTCCGCAGCGAGGAAAACTCGTGCCGCAGGCTGTCCATCGCGCCTTTCATCCGGCGCTCAAGGTCATCCGTATCGATCTCGATCTCGTCGGCCATAGGTCTGCTCGCAGGTGGTTTTTCCGCTCTATAGCCGCTTGGCGACAGGTTTGTATAGGTGCGCTGCCGCCGCAGCCGCCGAGAGCTTCACGGTTTCTCGTAGGCGCTGCCGTCCTCGGCCCGTCGTGGGCGCGAGACATACTCGCCCTGGGCGGGCACGGCGACCTCGCGGAACTGCTGCGCCAGCCGGTGCAGGGCGCCGCGCATCTCGGGGCCGCGCATGGGCTGGCCGTGGAACGGCACCGCAAGGTCGGGGTCCAGCCCGGCAAGCCTGCGCACCGATTCCTCGGCGGCGTCCCAGTCGATGGTGAAATACATCGGCGGGCCATGCATCTGCGGCTCCTGCACGGCCACGTCGTAGGCCGATTCCTGCCCCGTCGTGCAGAAGGCGTCGCCCGGGATGAGCGCGCGGTCCGCCTCGCGCCACAGCGAGACATGGCCGACGGAATGGCCGGGCGTGTGGACCCAGCGCCAGCCGGGCATGTGGGGAACGCTGCCGTCTTCGGGCAGGGCGCGAAGCCGCGCGCCCACATCGACGGGCTTCGTCGGGTAAAGCCGGGCAAGCCGCGCCATCAGTCCGCCGCCGACACTGGGATCACCGGGCGGGTAAGCGGCGGTGCCGTTCAGATAGGGGTGCTCCAGCGGATGGGCATAGACAGGCACGTCCCATTCCTCGGAAAGCTGTTCCAGGGCGCCCACGTGGTCGAAATGCCCATGTGTCATGACGATCGCGGCGGGGCGCGAGCCTTCGCCGAAGCGGGCCTGCGCCGCGCCCCGTATCAGGCCCGCCGTGCCGATCAGGCCCGCGTCCACCAGCACCCATTCGCGGTCCCCCGCCCCTGCCGGGCCGCAGAAGATGACATTCACGATGCCCAGGCGGCGATAGGCGATGTCGGGCGCGACCTCGTTCGTCTTGTCGCGGCGGGCGGCGTCCAGTTCCGGCTCGAGGGCGCTTGCCTCGTCGGACAGGGGGATCTGCTCGGACATGTCCGCCTCGCGCTTGCCTTCGGGACAGAACGAAGGCGAGAGGCTCGGGTTCCCTAGCCGTGCACGCGGGTGTAGGTGCCGTTCCCCGCCAGGATGCCGCGGAAGCCACCCGGTTCGTCCAGCGAAAAGACGATGATCGGCAGGCTGTTGTCCCGCGCCAGGGCGATGGCCGAAGCGTCCATGACGTTCAGGTGCTTCTGCAGCACCTCGTCATAGGTCACGTTGTCATAGCGCACGGCGTCGGCGTGCTTCTTGGGGTCCTTGTCATACACCCCGTCCACCTTGGTGCCCTTGAAGATCGCCTGGCAATTCATCTCGTTGGCGCGCAGCGTGGCCGCCGTGTCGGTCGTGAAATACGGGTTTCCGGTGCCGGCGGCGAAGATGCAGACGCGCTTCTTTTCAAGGTGGCGGATGGCGCGGCGGCGGATATAGGGCTCGGCCACCTCGTCCATGCGGATGGCGCTGATGACGCGGGTGTGGATGCCCTCGGCCTCCAGCGCGGCCTGCATGGCCAGGGCGTTCATCACCGTGGCCAGCATCCCCATGTAGTCGGCGGTCGCCCGTTCCATTCCCTGGGCGCTGCCCTGGAGGCCGCGGAAGATGTTGCCGCCGCCGATGACCATGCAGATCTCGGTGCCCATGTCGTGGACCGACTTCACCTCGCTGGCGATGCGGGCGACGGTCGGCGGGTGCAGGCCATAGCCCTGGTCGCCCATCAGCGCCTCGCCCGAGATCTTGAGCATCACCCGGTCGTAGCTGATGGGAGAATGGACCTGCGAGGATGCCGTCACGTTGGTCAGGTCGGTGTCGGTCATGCTCAGGTCCCCGGATTACATCGGCGCGCAAAATGCCGCAGATAGGGCGCATGATCAACACGTCCACCGCCACGTCATCCGATCGCCTGATCGAAGGGCTCGACCCCGCCCGCCCCGTCCTGATCGCGGGGCCGACAGCCTCGGGCAAGTCGGCGCTGGCACTGCGGATCGCGCAGGCGCTAGGCGGCGCGGTGGTCAATGCCGATGCGCTGCAGGTCTGGTCCTGCTGGCGGGTGCTGACCGCCCGCCCCTCGCCCGAGGACGAGGCCGCCGCGCCGCACCTGCTTTACGGCCATGTCGCGCCGGGCCGCGCCTATTCGGTGGGCGATTGGCTGGCCGAGGTGGCGGGGCTGCTGAAACAGAACCGCCCGCTGGTGATTGCCGGAGGGACAGGGCTTTACCTCACCGCGCTGACCTCGGGGCTGGCCGTGATCCCGCCGGTGCCGCCCCAGATCCGGGCCGAGGGCGATGCATGGCTTGCGCGCGGGGGCCTGTCCGGGATGGTCGAGGCGCTGGACGCCCGCACCCGCGCAGGGCTCGACCTGCGCAACCCGGCCCGCGTCCAGCGCGCCTGGGAGGTGCTGCGCGCCACCGGCCGGGGGCTGGCCGACTGGCAGGCCGAGACCCCGCCCCCGCTGGTCGCGCCAGAAGCCGCGCAGCGCATCGTCCTGCAGATGGACCGCGACCGGCTGGCCCGGCGCATCGCCCGCCGCTTCGACGCGATGCTGGACGCGGGCGCGCTGGAGGAGGTGCGGCATGCGCTGCCCCTCTGGCAGCCCGGCGCGCAATGGACCCGGGCCATCGGCGCGGCCGAGTTGAAGGATCATCTGGAAGGCCGCGCCACCCTGGCCGAGGCACGAGAGCGCGCGATCATCGCCACGCGGCAATATGCGAAAAGCCAGCGCATCTGGTTCCGCAACCGGATGCGCGGCTGGCCGACGCTCGAGGTCTGAAAGACCGGCGCGGAACGCTTAAGGGTTTCTTGGTGTTTGATCTTTACTGATCCGTCCTCAGAAACCTCCGGGGTCCACCATGTCCGCCCAGCCGAGCCGCCTAGACGAGATCCCCCTGACGCCGCAGCCTGCCGAGGCGCACCCCGCCCTGCCGACCGAGGCTGCCAACTCACCCCAGCCGACCGTCCCGGTCACGCCCTTCGCCGGTCGGCCGCGCCTGCCGGAAAGCGGCCTTCGGGTGCTGCCGCTGGACAGCTTCGTCTGGGGCGGCGCAACGGGTGCGGGCGGGCTGCGCCGGGGCCGGACGCGGGGGGACCACTGCCTGATCCGGGTGACGGCGGGCACCATGCGGATCGTCCTGCCCAGCGGCCCCGTGGATCACGGGGCCGGCAGCGTCGTCTTCATCCCCGCGGGCACCGCCTTCGCGGCCGAGCCGCAGCGGGGTGTCCGGGGGCAGGTCCTGCTGATGGCGCGCCAGATGGCCGAGCGACTGTCCCTCCCCAGCCGCATCGTCGTGGGGGCAGGTGTCAGCGACGCCTTCTCGGCCGACCTCGCCGCCCTGGCGACCCGCGCCCATGATCCGATCGCGGCGGCGACGGCCGCCTGCCGGGTCGAACTGATCGCGACGTCGCTGGAACGGCTTGCCGCCCGTCCCCGGCCCACCCAGCCCGGGCTTCCGGGCCGCGACAGCCACGCGCTTGTGCAGGCCTACCTGGAACTCGCCGGCCGAGAGATGGGGCGCGGCCGCACCATCGCCGATCTGGCTGACGCGCTGGGCACGACTGCGGCCGAGCTGGACGAAGCCTGCCGCAAGCACAGGGGCTGTTCGGCGCTGGACCTGCTGTACGAACTGCGGCTGGACCGCGCGCGGAGCATGCTGGCCGACCCGCGCCACAACCTGCCCCAGATCGCCGAGGAACTGGGCTTCACCGGCCCCGCCCACATGAACCGCGTGTTCATGGCCGCGACCGGCCGCCCGGCCGAAGCATTCCGGCGGCTGAACTGAGAGGCTGAGAGGGCCAGACGCAAGGCCGGGACATGGCGCACAACAGATGCGCCGCGTGCCATAGTGCCTGGCCAACCTGAGACGGTAGCCATCCCCGGAGTCCCCGGCGGCTGCGGAGAGAGGCAACGCGGCAGAAGTCAGCCCTGCGCACCATGGAGACTATCGGCCGACGTGCAGACCCATGCGGACTGCCGCTTTCCGCAACCATCCCGAAGATGGCGACCCTCGGCAAGGCGACGCACCCTCCGGCAAGGCGCATCTGACGTCCTCCAGGGAACCGGGCGGGACAGCCTGTTCGTCAGCCGGGTATTCCCGGCCGGTCGGACGCGCTGGCGGACACTCACCCTTCCCGAACAGCGCAGGCCGGGCACACGCACCGTCCCCCGCCGCATTCGCCGCAGCCCGGCCTGCCCCGGGCCGCGCTTCAGGCTTCCGCAGTCTCTCCGTCCGAGCCTTCCGCCGATCCCTCGCGCCCGGCCCGGTCCTGCCGCCCCCGGAAGCCCATGGCCACAACGAACTTCTCGGAGGAATCCGAGCGGCTCGCCGGGGGCTTCACGTTCGCCACCGAGGTGAAGTTCTGCTTGAGGATCGACTGCAGCCCCTGCTCGGCCCCGCCCGCCAGCACCTTGGCGACAAAGGTGCCGCCCGGTTCCAGCACGTCGAACGCGAACTCGGCGGCGGCCTCGACCAGCGCCACGATCCGCAGGTGGTCGGTGCCCTTGTGCCCCGAGGAGGCCGCGGCCATGTCCGACATCACCACGTCGGCCTTGCCGCCCAGCCAGTCCTTGACTCTCTCGTCCGCGCCTTCGGACAGAAAGTCGAGCTGGTGGATCTCGGCCCCGGCGATCGGATCGACCTCCTGCAGGTCCACGCCCAGGACGCGGCCCTGGGGCTTGCCCTTGCGCTCGCCCAGCGCATTTACCCGGCCGACCGCGACCTGGCACCAGCCGCCCGGGGCGCAGCCCAGATCGACGACCCGCGCGCCCGGTTTCAGGAAGCCGTACTTGTCGTCAAGCTCGAGTATCTTGTAGGCCGCGCGCCCCCGGTAGCCTTCCCGCTTGGCCCGCGCAACGTAAGGATCGTTCAACTGGCGTTCCAGCCACAGGGTCGAGGACAGCTTGCGGCCCTTGGCCGTCTTCACCCGCACCCGCAGGTCGCGCTGGCCGCGCCCCGAACTGCCCTTGCCCGCCCGGCTGCCGGGCTTCGTCCCGCCGCCCGAGTTGCCCGAACCAGCCGCCATCACGCCACTCCCATCAATCCATCCGAGGTCAGAACCCCGTCGCGCACCATCTGCGCATAAAGCAACCCCTCGCGCAGCCCGCGGTCCGCGACCGACAGCCGGCTTGTGGGCCAGACCCGCATCAGCGTCTGCAGGATCGCCGCGCCCGACATGATCAGCGCGTGCCGTTCCCGGCCGATCCGGGGATCGGCGCGACGCCCGTCAGGGCCAAGCGCAAGGTAGTTCTGGATGACCCGGTCGATCTGCGCCGTGGTCATCGTCAGCCCGTCCACCTTGGTCCGGTCGTAGCGCTTGAGGCCCAGATGGCTGGCCGCCACCGTCGTGACCGTGCCGGAGGTGCCGATGACCTGGAACTTGTCGTCGGCCTTGATCCCGGTCGTGTAGGGCTTGAAGCCTTCCAGCATCTGCTCGAACTGCCAGCTCATCAGGGCGAACCGCGCCGGATCGTCGGTCACGTCGTCGAACTGGTCGCGCAGCGTGGCCACGCCCAGCGGCACGCTGATCCAGTCCACCACCCGCGCGGAACCCGGCGAGCGGTCGTGGAAGCCGTCCGCCAGCCGCATGATCGCGCGGGGACGCTCGACCGGCTCGACGCCGCCGAGGTCGATCCAGACCAGTTCGGTCGAGCCGCCGCCGATATCCACCACCAGAAGCTGCTCGGTCCGAAGGCTGACAAGCGGCGCGCAGGAGATCACGGCCAGCCGCGCCTCTTCCTCGGCCGGAATGATCTCGACCGGGAGGCCGGTCTCGTGCTTGATCATCCGCAGGAAGTCGCGGCTGTTCCTTGCCCTCCGGCAAGCCTCGGTCGCGACCAGCCGCATGCGACGCACGCCATGCTGCTCGATCTTGCGCCTGCAAACCTGCAGCGCATGAACCGTCCGGATCATCGACTGACCCGAAAGACGACCTGATGCCTCGAGGCCGTGCCCCAGCTGGACCGGCTTCGAGAAACTGTCGATCACCTGGAACTGACTGCCCATGGGACGGGCAATCAGCATCCGGCAACTGTTGGTGCCCAGATCGAGGGCCGCATAAAGCGACCCGTCGTCGGGCTGGCGGGTGACGGCAGGCGAGGCCACCGGGGCCGAGGACGCGTCCGCACCCGCGGGACGCCTGGGCGTCATCTTAAACGCCCTCCGAAATCGTGTTGTGTTGAAGTTAAGCCCGTCCCGATTTCTGTTCAACCCCGGCAATCCCGTTGAGGATTCACCGGAACGAAAAAGGGGCCCGAGAGGGCCCCTTTTCGATGATCCGGTGTCGCGCGGCTTACTGCAACGGGATGCCGGCGTGACGCGCCGCGAGGTCCCGGCCCTGCCGGCCGGTCAGGAACTTGCGCGCGCCCGGCACCGTGCCTGCAGCCAGTTCGGGGAACAGCGCGAAGATCTCGGCCCGCGCCGAATCGCCCACCGCGCGCAGCGCCTGTTCGCCGGTATAAAGCGATTCGGACTGCGCCCCTTCGGCATACACGACCTCGTGCCGGTCGAAGAGCACGTGGACATAGGTGACCTCGGTCACGTCCTCGGCCAGTTCGACGCCGTCCAAGGACAGCAGGTGCTTGGCGGCAACCAGAACCTCGTCGGTGCCGAACAGGGCCTGGGCCACGGCCGAGCGCACCATCATGCGGTGCTGCGGCGAAACCAGCAGGTCGCGCTTGGGCAGCCGGTCGCCCAGCGCGCCTTTGCGGATGCGGATCGGGCGCAGGTTGGGGCTGGCGGCGAGGTCAACGGCATCCAGGGTCCGCATGCCGATCCAGCGGACGGGCTGCAGCCCGTTGTCGGCTGTCAGCACCAGATCGCCGACCGCCAGCTTCTCGACCGGGCGCTGACCCTTGGAGGTCGCCAGGCGCACGCCGGTGGTGAAGCAGGGGATCGGGGTCCAGTCGTCCGGGGGGCAATAATTGTAGTCGTTGTCCTTGTCCGGAACCGGGCAGATCAATTCGATCGAGGCGATCGGTTTTGCGGCGATCACCTCGGCGCCTTTTCCATTTTCCGGCGGGACCACGAAAGTGCGCCCCAGATCATCCTGGATTACGGTCAGGACCGTATTGGCGCAGGTGCCGTCCGCATAAGTCACCTGGGCGGTGTATTGCGAAACGCCGTCGTATTTGAAATCGCTGACCTGCTTGACTTCTCCCGACTTGCGGTCGGGCACCTCGACGGCAGGCGAGGTGCTGAACGTGTCGTAGCAACCGAAAAGGTTGTTGCCCTCGAGCTTGCCGTCCCGGTTCAGGTCACTGGTGACCGTGATGTCGACGATGTTGTCGGCCAGCGGATTGTCGTGCGATCCGAAGGTCGTACCCGACAGCCGGTGGGCCGTTTCCGAGCCGGGCAGGATTTCATATCGGTCAATGTATTGGTCGCTATGAACGTCACCAAGGTAGATGGCCTTGAACGTCGTGTCACAGCCGCCCGGCTGGGGGCAGGAACAAAAAGTCATACTGGCAACTCCGACAACCGGAAAAACTGGCTAACCACGCGGCAACAGCCGCGCGTCCCGGAGTGATGCCTCAAGGAACGGACAAATTGAACACCAATAAAGGTTAGAATTACACGCCGTCAGAGAGCTGGGGAAACGCCGCTACAATTTCTGCGCGAGCGAAATGTGGATAACTGCTGCCCGGAAGCAATTCGGAAGAACCGCTGCAGGTCTCCGCAGGCGGCCCGCCTTGCTTGTCACCCCGGTGCGATTCGCTTACAGCGGCCTCTCATCCGTCCATCCATCCGGGAAGCGGCCCATGATCGTCATCGTCGCCATCGTGCTTGGCGCCCTCCTCGGGGACCTGCGGGCGCGCCGGGCGCAGGGGAACCGCAAGGACCGCCTGCAATACGCGGCCGTCCATGCGCTCGTCTTCGCCATCGTGGCGCTGTTCGTCACGATCCTGATCGACCGCGCGCTCAGGGGCTGACGCATGTTCCGCCCGTTCCTCGACGCGCTGCGCCGCCACGGGGTTCCGGTTTCCCTGCGGGAATGGCTCGACCTGATGGCCGCGATGGAGGCCGGGGTGGCGGGCTGGTCGGTGGACGACTTCCACACCGTCGGCCGCGCGATCCTGGTCAAGGACGAACGCCACATCGACCGCTATGACCGCGCCTTCGCGGAAAGCTTCGCGGGGCTCGAGACGATCCCCGTCGAGGCCTTGGTCAGCGAGGCCGCCCTGCCCCGCGAATGGCTGGAAAAGCTGGCCGAGAAGCTGCTGACCCCCGAGGAGCGCGCCGCCGTCGAGGGCGCGGGCAGCTTCGAGGCCCTGATGGACAAGCTGCGCCAGCGCCTCGCCGAGCAGAAGGGACGCCATCAGGGCGGCAACAAGTGGATCGGGACGGCCGGCACCTCGCCCTTCGGGGCTTACGGCTACAACCCCGAAGGCGTGCGGATCGGCCAGGACGAAAGCCGCCACCGCCGCGCGGTCAAGGTCTGGGACAAGCGCGAGTTCCGGGACTTCGACGACACGGTCGAACTGGGCACCCGCAACATCAAGGTCGCGTTGAAGCGCCTGCGCCAATGGGCGCGGCATGGCGCGGCCGAGGAACTGGACCTGCCCGGCACCATCCGCGCCACCGCCGACCATGGCTATATCGACGTCCAGACCCGGCCGGAACGGCGCAATGCCGTCAAGGTGCTGCTGCTTCTGGACGTGGGCGGCAGCATGGACGACCACATCCGCGTCGTGGACGAGCTGTTCTCGGCTGCCCGGGCCGAGTTCAGGAACCTCGAGCACTTCTATTTCCACAACTGCCTTTACGAATCCGTCTGGCGCGACAACCGCCGCCGCTGGGACCAGACGGTCCCGACCTGGGACCTGCTGCACCGCTATGGCCGCGACTGGAAGGTGATCGTCGTGGGCGACGCCTCGATGTCCCCTTACGAGATCGTGGCGCCCGGCGGCGCCAACGAGCACTGGAACCCCGAGCCGGGCGAGCTGTGGCTGCGCCGCCTGTGCGAGACCTGGCCCGACCATGTCTGGCTGAACCCGGTGCCGGAACGCCACTGGGGCCATACGCCCTCCATCGGCATGATCGGCCGGATCTTCGAGAACCGGATGATGCCGCTGACACTGGAAGGTCTGACCCGGGCCATGCGCCTTCTCGGCTGACCGTCCGTTGATCGCGGGCCCCGCCGCACCCAGATTGGCGACATGAAGCTTCTTCCGATCCTGCTGATCGTCCTTTACGCCGTAGCCATGTGGCTGCTGTCGGCCTGGCGCCTTCGCCAGCAACTGACCGCGAACTCCACCCCGCTGAACGATCCCAGGCTTTCGGCGGCGCTTGACCGGCTGGGGCGCGCCATGGGCATCGGACCGGTCAAGGCGCATGTCTTCGAGATCAAGCCGGTGAACGGCCTCGCCGCGCCGGACGGGCGGGTGTTCCTGACGCGCGGCTTTCTGGACCAGTTCGACGCGGGCCGCGTGACCGAGGCCGAGCTTGCCTCGGTCATCGCGCATGAGCTGGGCCATGTCACCCACGGCCATGCGCGGCGCCGGATGATGGATTTCGCCGGGCAGAACCTTGTCCGCGTGGTGCTGGCGACGACCTTCGGCCGCTTCATCCCCTTCATCGGACCCTGGATCGCGACGCTTGTCGCCTCGGCGCTGGCAGCGAAACTCTCACGCGAGGATGAGTTCGAAGCCGACGCCTTCGCCGCCGCGCTGATGGTCAAGGCAGGCTTCGGCACCGGCCCGCAGAAGGGGCTGCTGTCGCGGCTGGACAAGCTGACCGGAATGACCGGACGCCCCGTCGACTGGCTGGCCTCGCACCCCCCGATCCCGCGCCGCATCGCCGCCATCGAGGCGCTGGAACGCCGCTGGAACCTGACTGCCGCCTGATCCGCCCGCAGGCACCTGCCGGTTCTTCCTGACCCGAACCCCCGGGGAGGCCGAAGGCCGGGGCTAAGCCCCTTCTTCGGCTCAGCAGCCCCCTGCTTGCCCCCGCTGCGCCAGGCAATATGCTGCGCGCGCAACAATCCGGGCGTCAGATGACCCGACCGTTCCGCCGCCGGGTGCTGTACATTCCCGGCTACGACCCCATCCCGCCGCGCCGCTACCGCGAGCTGTACCGCCGCGAGGGCGAGGAACAGGCGCGCATTTCCGGCTATCGGCTCGACTTCGGCCCGCGCGGCGACCGCACGGGCTTCGGCTGGGGCGTGACGGGGCATTTTCCTGAAGGCACGGCGCAGGCCGACATCGAGGTGCTGGTCTGGGCGGACGTGGTGCAGGGCTCGATGGGACGCTCGATCCCGGCGACCTACGGCCAGCTCGTGCGGACGGCATGGACCTATGTCGCCTCGGGCGCGCTGTTCCGGCTGATGCGGCTGCGGCGCGCGCCGGTGATCGCGGCGCTTTATCCCATCGTGGTGCTGCTGGCGGAACTGGCGCTGGCGCTGGCCATCGGCGGGGCGGTCTGGTCGATGGGCGCACGTCTGGCCCACTGGCTGCCGGGACTGGCTTTGGGCCTTGGCGCGGGGGCGTCGGTCCTGTGGTGGTTCCGGCGCATCGACGGGCATGTCTTCGCCTATTACCTGATGCATGACTATGCCTTCACCGCGCAGGACGGCGGGGCCTATCCGCCCGCTCTGGAAGCCCGCATCGCCGCCTTTGCCGACCGCATCGCCGAGGTGCTGGAAGGCGACTGGGACGAGTTGCTGGTGGTCGGCCACTCCTCGGGCGCCTATCTGGCCGTGTCGGTGCTGGCCGACCTGATCCGCTCGGGCCGGGCGCGGACCGACGGGCGGCTGTCGCTGCTGACGCTGGGCCATGTCGTGCCGATGGCGTCGTTCCTGCCGCGCGCGGGACGGTTGCGGGCGGACCTGCGCCATCTTTCGGCACGGCCCGAGGTCGCATGGGTGGATGTCACCGCGCCAGGGGATGCCTGCTGCTTCGGCCTCTGCGATCCGGTGGCGGTCTCGGGGGTGGAGCCGCCGGACCGGCGCGGCCCGCTGGTGCTGTCGGCGGCCTTCACGCGCACCCTGTCCCCCGAAAGGCAGCGCAAGCTGCGCGGCCGCTGGTTCCGGCTGCATTTCCAGTATCTCTGCGCCTTTGACCGGCCGGGCGACTACGATTACTTCGCCATCACCGCCGGGCCCCGGCGGCTGGCTGACCGCTATGCCGGCCGCAGCCACTCGCCCGGCCGCATTGCGCGCGCCGTCAACAACTGGCCAGGCCGCAGGACAGGTGCGCCATGACCCAAGCGCCGCGCAGCCGAAGGCGGGGGTTTCACACCCCCGCGCCCCCGTGGGGTATTTCTTCAGGAAGAAGTTCCTCTGGCCCGGGGACCGAGCGATGATCCCGCCCAAGCCGCCCACGACCGAGGGGCGCGGGGGCGTCCTGCGCTATGCCCTGCGCTTTCGGCGCGACCTGCTGTCGGCCCTGCCCGCGCGGCTTTACCGCGCCTGGATGGCCGAGTTCCGCAGCCCCCTGCTGCGCAGCGTGGTCTGCAACGACCCGGCGCTGGTCCGGCTGGTCCTGCAGGCCCGGCCGCGCGACTTTCCCAAGTCCAACCGCCTGCGCGAGGGACTTGCCCCGCTGCTGGGCCAGTCGGTCTTCGTCACCAACGGCTCGCTGTGGGAACGGCAGCGCCGCATCATCGACCCCGCCTTCGAGGGCGGGCGCCTCGGCCAGACCCTGCCCGCCATGTGGGACGCCTCGGTTTCCGCGACCCGGCGCCTCGCCGCCCATGCGGGAACCGAGATCGACGTCGAGCCGGAAACCAGCCATGCCGCCGCCGACGTGATCTTCCGCACGCTGTTTTCCGTCCCCATCGAGCACCAAACGGCGGCCGGGGTCTTCGCGGCCTTCCGCGCGCACCAGGATGCCCAGCCCATCGTGAACCTTGCCGCGCTGGTGCCGCTGCCCGCATGGGTGCCGCGCTGGCACGGGCGGGGGACCCGGCGCACGGCCGCCACCATCCGGGGCCTCATTACCCGGATGGTCGATGCCCGTGCGGCCGAGATCGCGGAATGCCGGGCGCCCGACGACCTTGCCACCAAGATCATGACCACGCCCGACCCGCAGACGGGCCGGGGCTTCACCCCCGACGAGATGGTGGACCAGGTGGCGATCTTCTTCCTGGCCGGGCACGAGACCTCGGCCAGCGCGCTCGCCTGGGCGCTGTGGCTGCTGGCCGCTGCGCCCGAGTGGCAGGACCGCGTGGCGGCCGAGGCCGCCGAGGTGCTGCGGGGGGACAGGCCCGACCTGTCCGCCGTGTCGCGGCTGAAGACCGCCCGCGCCGTCTTCCGCGAAACGATGCGGCTTTACCCGCCCGTCCCCATGATGGTGCGCGAAACTGTGCAGCCCGAATGCCTGCGCGACCGCGATCTGCCGCGCGGCACGCAGGTCGTCCTGTCCCCCTGGCACCTGCACCGGCATGAGCGGCTGTGGGACGATCCCGACACCTTCGACCCCGCGCGCTGGGACACCGAGAACGGCCGCGCCTGCGCGCGTGCCGCCTACATCCCCTTCAGCGCCGGCCAGCGCGTCTGCCCCGGCGCAGGTTTCGCCATGATCGAGGGGCCGCTGATGCTGGCCGTGATCTGCCGCGAGCTGCGGCTTTCACGGGGGACCGTGGACCCCGTGCCCGTCGCCCGCCTGACCGTGCGGGGTCGCGACGGCATCCGGCTGCGGATCACGCGGCGCTAGCGCAGGATCGGCGGACCGCCCGTGTCGCGGACGCCCATCCGCAGCCCTGCCCCGATCCGGTGGGCCAGCGCCGACCAGGCGACCGCCGTGTCGCGCGGCAGCACCCGGATCAGCGTCGCGTCGAACAGCATCAGCCAGTCGTCGAAATGCGCGGGCTTCACGTCGCCCGCCCTTCTGTGGACCTGCATCGGATTGCCGTCATAGCCCCGCTCGTAAAGGATCGCGTTGCGCCAGAATGAGGCGATGCGTTCCTCATGCGTGGGCCAGTCGGTGACATGGCCGGCAAAGATCGGTCCCAGCACCTCGTGCCGGCGGACGGCGGCATAGAAGGTCTGGACGACCCGGGAAATCTGGTCGGCGGTGACGTCGAAACGGGGCGGGATGCTCATGCGCCCGATGTGGTCCCGAAGCGTACGCGAAGCAAGGTGGCGGGCTCAGCCCCACCAGGGCCCGGCCTTGCGCAGCTTCGCCCAATGCGTCTCGGCCGCCTTGGTCGCCCGGTCGGCCCGGCGCTGGAGATCCCCCTCGAGCGACCCGCCCCGGGTATGGACGGCGATGTCGTTCAGCTCGCCAAGGTCTTCCTGCAGCTTCTCGAGGCGCTTGATGAACTTGGCGGGCTTGCGCCCGGCCATCACGGGCAGGAAGAACTCGGTCAGGTAGCGCAGCGTCTTCATGTCCTTGCGGAAGTCGTGCCGGGGCTCTTCCTGAAGCGCGGCGATCGAGTCGCCATAGGCCAGCACGCGGGTCCAGACCTCCTGCAGGGCAAGGGCGCCCAGCAATGGCGCGCCGGACAGGGCCAGTCGCCGGGCCGGCGGCCCCTTCCCCAGCAGGCGTCCGTCGCGCAGGCCGGATTCGACCCGCGCCGCGAAGGCATCGACGCCGGCCGCCTGAAGCCGGTCACGGGTTTCGCCCCGAAGCGCGAGAGCCCTGGCCGCAAGCAACTCGCGATCGGCTTCGGTGGCGAAGGACTCGACCGCCACGTCTGCTTCGCGCAGCGGACCGAGGATGCGGAAAAGATCGCGGGCCTGCCGGGACAGCTTGCGCGCCTCGTCCTTGTCCAGGATGGGCGCAAACCCCTGCAGGGCCGAGCGCAGCCGCCGCAGCGCAACCCGCGCCTTGTGCAGGCGCTCGGGGTCATAGTCGCTGGTCAGCGCGCCCAGGCTCTTGTCGAAGGCGCCTGCCTGCGTGCGCAGGACATCCTCCAGCAGTCGGGCCGCGCTGGGAATGTTGCTGTCCTTGCCGTGCCGCGCCATGTCATCATCCCCTTGAACGGGGTGAACCTGTGGCGCAACGCAGGGTTCCAGACGCGAGCGTTGGAAGGGAAACATCGGAAGGGAAAGATGGTGCTGCGAGAGAGGATTGAAAAGTCGGTTATCTAAATGAAATCAACTAGTTATTAGAGGATCTGGCACCGATTCTGACCCTGATTCTGGCACCTCTGACGCCGCGTCACTTGAGCCTTTCCAGCTCCAGGACGGTCAGGGCGCGGATCACGTCGAGGGCGAGGTCGTCGGTGTAGGTCTCGCCCTCCTGGTCGGTCACGTCGCAGCGCCAGGCCCATCGTCCGCCTTGTGTTCGGTAGATTACGCCGACTGGCTGGTGATCGCGCAGGACGATCCAGCGGTCTCTAGGTTCTGCGCGCTTCCGTGTCCATTGGGCCATGTCGAGAACTTACAAGGAATCACATAGGTTAGTATCGTTCTGAACATAATGGGAACATCGAGGATCTGGCAACCAGACATGAGAAAGCCCCGGTCGCTGGTGCGCCGAGGCCCTATCCATTTCAGGAATTAGAGCTTACGCGTAGGCTTTTACAACTGATTTAATCTCGTCAGAATACTTGTAAATATCTGCAAGGTCATCGATTTCATAGCGGCTTTCAGATTTATCTGGGCTAAAAACACCAATTCTCCTAACGCTCTTAGCATTGAAGTAGAGTCTGCAAATCGGCCTATTATTCTTGTTATCAGCAAATATCGCGCAATAGGACCTCGAGTCGCGCATAGTAATCCGCTCAACCGGCATGACACTCGCGCCTATTGCGCGAACTATCATAAACGCTTGAAGCTCGTTATCAGTAGTAACCACTTCATCTGTTGAAGCTTCCACAGGCGCAGCCGGCGGTTCCCTGGTGTCGGAGCTTGGCTTTGACGGCAGCGAGATGCTCAGCTTGTCCTGAATCCTATCCCGAACCACCTCGTCCAACGCAGCCTGCACTGCAGGGCGCAGTTGCTCCAGAACGTTCTTCGTTAGGCTGCCTTCGTAAATAGATCTACCAATCAACCTTACGAAGTCATCATTCGGCTTTTCAAGTTGCTCTTTTAGAAACGCTGCGGCGGACTCGACATATTTGAGGTTGGATGCAGCCTCAAGAATTGAACCGATGTCAAAAACGTCCTTTTGAAATCTTGCAAGCTCACTTAGTTGATTTGTATTATACGCCTGAAGGTCAAAAGAAAAGAAAGGCTTTTTGTCCATCTTGTTGGGCGCATCAATATCGGAGAAGAATCAGATATCTCTCCCATTCGTAAGCATTGCAAGCCTAGTCTCTGTAACACCAAAATATCGGTAGAGCTGTGAATATTGGGAGCTGCCTAAAGATTGGCTAATAGGCTTTATTTCTACTAAGACCTGTATCTTGCCATCAATCTTAAGTGCAAAATCGATTTTTTCACCCTTCTTGATGCCAACATCCGCGATAAACTCCGGTGTTACCTCCGAAAGGTTAAAAGGATCGAACCCGAGGGCCTGCAGCAGAGGCAGAACGACCGATGTCTTTGTAGCCTCTTCGGTTAAGGCGTGCTGTGCAGCAATATGCGATCTTTTTGCGAGTTCTTTGACTTTATCAGCGAAATCTATGACGTAACCTTGGGTGTGGCCTGCGTGAGCGACGGCGAGATGAACTATCGGGCCTACTGTCGTTGGGCGCGGTAGAATATGTCAATGACGATGCTCAGCTAAGGTCCATTGGGAACGCTGAGCCACGTGCGACAAAACGGCTACGTTAAGTCCCGGTGCTCGAGGTTCAGACAGCCCCATCCTTCAATGTCGGCCGGATCAGGCGGGCGGCACCGGAGTAGGTCCGGCCCTTGAGTTCCCACTCGTCCGCGTCGACCCAACCCGGAATCAAGTCGCGGACAACCCAGCGCTCATCCAGCGGCATCTCCCCTGCATCGTTCCAGACCGCACCACAGAGGCGGTGCAGTTCGGGTTCCTTGTGGTCGCTGGGGAAGGCGCGCTGCGAGTTCAGCGCGTCGATGAAGGCTTCGCGGGCGGTGATGGTCATGCCCTGGCGCTCCCCTCGCTGGCAGCTTTCATCTTACCGACAATCCTTTCCAGTTCGGCTATTGCAAGCTCTGCCTCGGTCGGCGGAACAGCGTAGCACGGTTCGCCTTCGCTGCGCGCCTTCTCGAAAGCCTCATAAGCTGCGTAGTCGGCTGCCTCGTCGCCTGTCTCCATCCCGGTTGAGATAGTGAAGTCCGTTGCCGCCGCGCGGTATGCCTCGAAGTCCTCGTTGATGCGGTCGAGCACTTCAGCCATCCGCCGGAAGGCAGCGGCCATGTCTTCGACCGGCGGCAGCTCTGCGTCGTCGCCCGAGCCCGTCACAATCTCCCAGACCTTTTCGTGCAGGTCGTCGAGGTCGATGTCGCCGAAGTCCTGGGGTGCCCAGTCCTGGTAGTAGGCTTCAACCGTGGCATACTTGCGGCGACGGGGGCCGAGGATCGGCTCCGAAAGGAACTTGTTGAACAAGTCAGCTTCGGACAGCAGCGGGCTGTAAACTGCCTGCTGCGCGGCGATCAGTTTGCGGAGTGCAGGGTTAATTGCCCTATAGGCTATGTCCTTGTGTTGCGCCTCGGCGCTGTTGATGTTATCCACAAGGCGAATCTTGGCGACCAAACCTGATTTGACTTGCGGACCTGCGCAGTAGCAGGGTGTCAATTTCCTGTGTGCGTGACCTTGCGTCATTTTAGCAATATTACCCAGGGCCGGCGCTGTGGGTATTTTTGTTTCAAGAAGCTGACAACACCGACTGGGCGTCGATGTCCTCGCGGGCACTCTCCGGGCAAACGAACGGTGACAGGGTCATCGCGACCTCGGTGTCGGGGTCGGCGTCGTCCTGTGCGGCTTTCACCGCCGTGGCAATCAGGTCGCGCCATTCGGCATCGTTCAGAAAGGCCGTCATTTAGTTCCCTCGTTTTTGCAATGCCGCTGAATCGCATGACGCGAATCAGCCCGCAACAGAAAAAGCGCTACTAGGGTTTAATGCGGACTTACTAAGTGCATACTTACTTTCGGGAAATAGAAAGGCCCGGCAATTACTCGCCGGGCCTTTTATGAACGCCACGAGGTCGACCAGAAAGGACGGGGTCGGTTTCTGCGCTCTGACGGGGTTATTCGTCGGTGACCAAACCGGGGCACTCGCCGTCTTTCCCCAACCTGATGCTTCTGGCACTTCGGTGTGAATGGATATGTGAATCAGGTTGACTCTCGACAAGGTCAGAGCATCGCGAGCAGCGGGTCTCTCTCCATTTCTTTCTGCTTTGCTTTCTCGGCACGATGGCGCGCAACTCGAAGCCGCGTCTGTTCCTTCTTGTGTGCCGCCTTTTCCTCGGCGGTCATGCCGGACAGGTCGGGTCGAGATACGGCGCGTGTCATGGAAACAACCGCGCCACCGTTCTCCGATGCGCGCTCTTTACGTTTCCGCGTGGCATCGCGCCCCTTGTGGAACTTGAACCAGTTTTCCTCTTCCCAGACAGCAAACTCCATTTTGGCGATCAGATGGACCGGGCGGCACTGGTCGCGGAAGTCGCAGGTGCCGCAGGTCTCGTCCTCCTTGAAGCCCAAAGCCGAGCCGAAACAACCGGGCGAAAACAGGGGTTTCTGTGTTCCGGCGGATTGAAGGGGGGTGGTGGTCATGATATGGTGTCCGGGCCTTGGCAATGACATTCGGGCCGGAAAGCGTTGGCGCGCTTCCGGCCCATTCTCGTTTCAGGCGGTGGCAGCTTTCTCTTCGATCAGGCCAGCCAACTCGGCAGCGGTGGCATCGCTCAAGCCGAGGAACGAACCGTTCTCGGAGCGAACGATCTTCAGGCCAGCCCGGCCGGTGCGCTTGATCTCCACCCCCGGCACGGCCGCGCCCGCGTCCTTCCTAGCGACCGCGCGCAGGGTCTCGGCAAAGCGGCTGGCAAGCTGGCGCTGGACGGCAAGCGTGAACTCGTTGGCGCTGATGCGGACCTCCTCGCCGTCCGCGCTGACCGTGATGCCGGGGATGCCGCGCGGGATGGTGCCCGCCTCGATCTCCTCGCGGACGTAGGCAGACAGCAGGTCAAAGACGCTGTCGCACTGCTTGGCGGCGGCGATCTGGCGAAGACGCTCCCCCATCTCCACGGGGACTGAAAAGGTGGACTGCTTGGGCGGGCGGGTCATGTGGTTCTCCTATGATATGTTAGGTTTACATTTACACCTTTGAGGCCGGACCTTCAAGGTGTAAATTTTCACCTGCGCGTGGGGCGAGCTGGACCGGGTCAGGCCGGACGGTCGGTCGCCGACAGCCGCGCAGCGGCGCGGGGCGGATGACCTGCGTTGTGGGAGATATACGGGTGCCGGGGCGGGATGACGCCTGGGAAGGTCAGCCGGGACAGACAAGCGGCAGCGGGTGCTTTCTCTGTAGACCAAGCAGGTGGTGCCCCTGTGGGGTCATACCGGGACGGGGTCACGGATGATGTAACGCTTGTCCTGCGTGAGTATACTTACTTACTTCTTATTTACTTCTTGAAGTAACAGGTAAACACGGGCGCCGGACAAGCGTTACATCTCCCACGTCCCGGCTGACGCGCCCGCAGGGCCACCCCCTCCACCAGGAAGAACAGGAACCTGCCCGTCCCCCAGGCTCCGGCTGTCCCGCGCTGGCGCGCGGTCCCGCCTCCGCCACTGGCAAGACCGAAACTAGCGTCCCGTCGGGGTCTTCCGTCACCCTCTGCCGGTCGGGGGCGGGGTCTTGCCGTTCCGGTGAGTCCTGGGAAGCCCGCATCGAGTCACTGGCGGCCTTCAGGGTGCTCTCGGTTGTCCAGCCGCCGGCGAAGCCCTCAAGGCCGCTGGTGACTCTCTCCGGCGCTCTCCGGCAGTGTGGGTGTTACCGGCGCGACAGGACGTTGCCAGGGCGCATCTGCTCGACCAACTCCCGCTGGATCATGGCGCGCATGGCGCGCTCGGTCTCGGCCGAGATTTGCTTCGCGAGGTCGGCGTTCTGCTCGAAGGTGCCGCCGGTCGCGTTGACGTTGATCGTCGGCGACATGGTGATGGTCGGGGCGCCCGCAGCGGCCCTAGTGGCGCTGCTGACGGCGCGCTTGGCCTTCCCGCTGTCACCTACCAGGCCGCCCCCGCTGTAGCCCTTCAGGGCGCTCTGGTGCAGCGCCTCCAAGTTGCCGACGCCCAGGCGTTCGACGGCAGCCTTCGACAGGACGAACTCGCTACGGTGGACAACGCCTGCCGGTTCGAGCTTGCCGCCGTCACCGGTGTAGCCGCCGGTCGCGAAGCCGAAGGCGCCGGTCCCGCGCAGGGCCTGGGACAGGCTGTCGCCGCCCAAGACGCCGCCGGTGAACATGGACATGCCCCAGCCCAGCAGACCGTCCAGGAAGCCGCTGCCGGCGCCGCCGAACTGCCCAACCAGGGCGTCCTTGATGCCGCTCTTCAGAATGTCCTCGGCGATGCCCTTGAAGACGTCCGCCAGGCCCTCGCGCAGGCTCTGCCCACCGGTCAGGGCGCCAGCCATTGCCCCAGCGATGCCGTCGATGGCGCTGTCGAAGCGATCCTGCGCGATCTCGGCGCGCTCCAGCTCGCCGGTCAACTTGCCCACCTGGGCGGCCTGGGCCTCGATCTTCGCGTTCAGCTCGGCGTTGACCGGGATGCCGCGCTTCTTCGCCTCGTCCAGCAGCGCCCACTTGGCCTGCATGGTCGCGACCTGCTCGTTCGTCAGGCCGATCAACTGAAGCTGGCGCTCCAGGTCGGTGATGCTCTGCCGGGCGCTCTCGAAGAGGTCCGGCTCGGCGCGCTTGGTTTTACCGCCCCCTTTGCCGCCCTTGGTCCGCGTTTTGCCGCCCCCGCCAACGCCGCCGGTGCCTTCCGGCTCGACGGTCTCGCGCTTGGACGGGCGGGCCGCGTCGTCCTCGGCGCCCTCGCGGTTCCGGCGGTCCAGGTGCCCCTGGTAGACGCCTTCGACGTAGTCGCTGAAGCCCTCGGCCAGGTCGTTGACCGCAGCCTCGCCACGGGCGCGGCCTTCCTCGTAGGCGTCGCCGATCGACCGGGTGCTGTAGTTGGTCGCCAGGCCCGACACACGGCCCAGGGTCACGGTGCCGATGCCGGCGGCAAGGTTGGTGCCCTCGGTGCCGGGGATTTTCGCGGTCACGCTGTCCACCGCCTGGGCAACCGTGCGGACGCCGTCGAGGACGCGGTTGACCATGCTCTCGACGCCGCCGATCACGGCGTTGATGGCGCTCTGCATCGCCCCGCTGATGGCATCGGGGATCTTCGCAAACGCCTCGCGGGTCGCCTCGGCTGCGCCCTCGATGGCGCCGTTGAGGGTGGCGACGGCGCCGACGATCTCGGCCAGGGCCTCGGTCACGGTGACGCCGGTGCCGACTGCCTGCTCCTCGAACTCGGGGAAGCCCAGGCCGTCGCGGATCATGTCGGCGAGCTGCGACAGCTTCGCGCCCGCATCCTCGGCGAGCTGCATGGCGGTGTCGAAGCCGGCCATGAGGGACCGCCCGAACTGCTCGGCAGCGTCGGCATTGTCGTTGAGGTAGATGGCAAGGTCGTTGATGGCGGTCGCCAGGCGCTGCGACAGGCCGGTGCCTTCGTCCAAGCGGCCGAAGAACGTGGTCATCGCCGTCGCCATGTTGTTCGCGGCGCGACCGGCGGTCAGGTCCATCTTGCCGAAGGAGGCGTCGGCCTGGGCTGCCATGTCGTCCAGGGCCTTCAGGATGATGTCGCTGGTCAGCTTCCCATCGGCGCCGAAGTCCTTGAGCTGGGCGCGGGTGGTGCCGGCTGCCCGCGCGATGGCGTCCAGCAGCTCGACCGGCGCGGCCTCGCGCAGGCTGCGCAGCTCGTCGCCCTGAAGGACGCCGGACGACAGCGCCTGTCCGAGCTGGGTGACGACGCTGGACGTCTCCTCGGCGCTGGCGCCACCCACGGCCAGGAGCTTCGTCAGGGTCTCGACGCGGCGGATGGTCTCGTCATAGCCGCCTTCGCTGGCCTTCTGGATGCGGGCCACGGCGCCCGCCATGTCCTGAAGCCCGGCCCCGCTGCGCATCGCGGCGCCTGCCAGCTTCTCGGCGGCCTCGTCGGTGGTCTCGCCGATGCCGCGGAGGGTGTTCTCGATCTCGCGGTAATCGTTCGCCAGGCCGTTCAGTTTCGACGCGAGCTGCTGGATGCTGGCAACGCCCGCGATGGCAATGGCGGGGCCGGCGAGTTTCTTGAAGGCGGCGCCGATGTTGTTGCCCATGTTCTGATAGGCAGCTTCCATCTTTTTGGCGCTCGATCGGGCGCGCGCTTCCATTTCGGCAGCAGCTTTTCGCTGCTTGTCATTGGCGCGTTTCAGAGATTGCTCAAGTTTCGTAATTCGACCTTCAATGTCGATTACCAGACCGGGCATTGCGTTTTCGCTCATAACAGTCTCACTAATTAAATCATCATCAGGCCAGTAACGTCGTCATCTTCATAACGCGATCTGGTGTTTTCTGCCATTACGGCGCGACTAACTGCCATTGTGGACGCGACGGCGCCGTCAATTCGTGCGGTGTCTCGGGTCTTGTGCATCCGAGTTAGGCCGGTGACGGGGTGCCGGCTCGCAGCGACGTTGTCGAAGTGATGGCGAAGGACCGGGTTTCCATCGTGCCGGATCAGGCGTCCATTAACCACGCGCTCTAGGTCGCCGGCGGCAACGCCCATCGTCAAAGGCGCCTGCCGGAACTCGATCACGGGCAGCCCATCCTCGTGCAGCTCCTGCATCATTCGCCGGGCGAGATGCGGGTCGAAGGCGATCTGCTGGACGTCACAGGTCGCGCAAAGCTCGCGAATGTGGTCCTCGACGGCCGCGTGGTCGATGATCGGGCCGGGGCAGACGGTCAGCCAGCGCCCGTCCGCTTCATGCAAGGCGTAGTCGATGCCCTCGCGGTCGCTGCGCTCCTTCAGGCCCTCGCCAGGCACAAACAGGCGCGATCGCAGCGTGATCTGTCCATCATTGTGCCGGAAGGCGATCGACACGGCAGACAGGTCGCCCGACACGGACAGGTCGACGCCAATGTAGGCGGGCAGCGCTTCGAGATCGGCCTCGTCGTCGTCCAGGCAGCGGGCGTCCCAGGTGTCGAGGTCGAAGAGCGGGTCGCGGCTGTTCGCCTGCCAGATGTTCAAGTTGAACTGCTTGAAGCTCGCCAGCTCGGCCGGATTGTCCTCGGCTTCCTTCGCCAGCGCCCTGAGACCGGACAGGGACGGGAAGCCGTGGGTCAAGCCGGGGTTGGCCTTGTGCCACACCGCTTCGTCGCGCCAGTCGTCACCCGGCTCGGCTTGGAACAGGACGGGCAGAAACTCGGGGTTGATGATCTCGCCCGATGCCACGCGGCGGGCGTAGTCGTAGAGGCTCGCAGCGAGATTGTCGGCGCCCCGGCCTGCCGTGGTGCAGATGACCATGAGGCTGTCGTCGACCTTGGCCTGCCCGCTCTTGATGGCCTCCCAGAGGTCGCGGCCCTTCCAGGCATGGACCTCGTCAACCAGGGTGAACGACGGCGTCAGCCCGTGGGCCGCGCCCCCATCGGACGCCAGGGCGGTCAGGGTCGAGCCGTTCCGGTTGAAGGTGATCTGCTTCTTCGAGTTGAAGGCGTCCCTGATCTTCACCGCGCCCAGCAGGCGCTTGTCCTCGCGGATGATGTTCGCGGCCTCGCGGAAGCCGATGGATGCCTGCTCGCGATCGCAGGCGGCGAAGACGATCTGCCCGGCGGGGCGCGTCTCGGGGCCGAAAAGGTGCAGCAGCGACAGGCCGGCGGCGATGCTCGTCTTGCGCCCGCCACGGGGCAGCATAAGGAAGACGGTCTTCACCACGCGCGACCCATCCGGGTGCCTGGGCGAGTAGATGGCGCGGACCAGGCGCTCTTGCCACGGGAATAGGTGGAAGGCGCGCGGGAACGCCAGGGTGCCGGGCGGGGCGTTGACGTTGGCAGCATTGGGATGGCGCAGCCGGCGCAGGAACGTGGCGGCGCGCTCGCCTGCGCCTGTGGGGTCCGGGACCGGGTCGATCGAGGTGATCCACGTCGGGAAGGTGCTGGCGGTCATGGTCACACGTCCAGCGGGTTTGGGGCATCATCCTCTGCGGCAGAGGCGCCCGCGATCCTCGATCGGCTGACAGGTGACAGGTGACAGTCCCAATTCTGCCCCTAGCTGACGCGCCAGGGTGGCATAGCGGATTTGCAGGCCGCCCATCTTTAGGTCGGGCAGCAGCATGGCGGCCATTGCCTCGGTGATCTGCCGAGCCGATCCAGCAGCAACGCAGTAGCTTTCCATTGCGCCCAAGTCGGCGCGGGTCAGAATGCCCCGCTGCACTAACTCTGGGACCGCGCGCTTCCACTCGGCCTTCGCCCAGCGGGATAGCCAGGCAGGCGCCGGCGGAACCATCGTCAGGGCCTCGCGATCGGCGACTAGGCCGGGCTTGCGGCCTCGTGTATGAATACTCATTTGGATTTTGTCAGTGATTGTGGCGGAGGGCTGGAATGACGATGAGAAAGACGATGATCGGTGGAGCTGCAGGTCTGATGATCGTGGCTCTTCTTCTTTTTTTTGGATTGCCGCTTATCACTAAAGCTGGCCGAACAGTCGTAGATATGCCCAAGCTTGTTACTGATGGTGGTAAGTGCGGTCTTTTCTTAGAGGTAGAAGCAAGAAACTTAGAAGGACGGCATATCGAAGGTGCAGCTGTGGCAAGGGAGACTGCTGAAGTTGTTTGTCCCGGCGGAGTCATGCTGCAGAAACCCTAAGCTCTAGGCCGCGACGGCGCCCGATCTCGACCAAGCTCTTGATGTTGTAACTCTTGCCCGCGTGGGTGATCCGGTCGGCGACGGTGATCTCGATGCCCGGCCAGCGGATCAGGAAGATCACGTTGCTCTCGGTGCCCTCGCCGAAGCCGGCGAGGAACTCGGTCGCGCTTCCCTGCTTCTGCTCGGCGCGCATGGTGGCGATGGTCGCCCAGGTGCGCGAAACATGGCCGGACGGCTTCACGGTCTCGACCTCGCGCTCGATGGCGATGGTATGTGTCAGCTTGCCGGCTCTCATTCCCGCCACCTCACAACGGCAGACAGCGACACAGCGCCGTGCAGCGCCTCGCGGGCGGGGTCCGCGACCCAGGCGAGCGAAGGCCGGTGCCAGGCGTCGAAGGCGATCTCCGAGGCCCTAGGCGCGTCCAGGACGGCGCGCAGGATGGTCGCGCCGATCGCCTGGGCGGTCTCAGCGTCATCGTCGCAACTCCAGACGTGCAGCATGGCGTCGAGCTGCGCCACGATCTGCCCGCCCGCAGCTCGGCCGGTGATCTCGATGCCCGAAATGGACATCAGCACCGCCGGGAAGCTCTCGGGCCGGGTGGTGCCGGTGCGGATGCTCGAAGGCTCCACCAGTCCCGCAAGGGCGGGCACCAGGGCGGCACGGACAGCGGTCTGAAAGGCGAGGTCAGGCGTCATTACTGCCCCCGTTCCCGCCCGCGACGGCAGCCTTCACGCCGGCGTTGATGGCGCGGTTGATCCTGCGCTCGACACGGGCCTTCGACAAGCGCCAGGAGGGCAACATGAAGGGCTGCGCCTCCATCTTGCCGGTTGGGGTGCCGTCCGCGTGGTGGCGCTCGCCGGTGCCGAACTCGACCAGGTGCCCGGTGCGGACCTCGGGCGAGCCAACCGTGACCAGGGCCTGAAGCTCATGCGCCCGCGTGCTCTGCCTGCCCTGGGCGTAGGCTGGGGTCGTGCCGCCGGGCGGGGTCACGGTGATGCTCTCGATCGTCTCGTCGGTGCGCCGGGACGCCTCGGCCAGGGCGCGCGCCTTGTCCGCGACCTCCTCGGCAGACTTGACCAGGGCCGGAACCAGCTTCGCCTTGATCTCGGGCGCGACCGCAGCCAGGCGCTTCGCCAGCCGGTCGCTGCTCTGCCTGGTGATGCTCATGCCGTCACCTCGGCCTGGTGCCCGGTGATGCGGGCCTTCAGCGGCGAAAGGACGTCATGGACGCCAAACGGCAGCGAGAACGGGTTGGCGAACGAAACGGCCTCGCGGTTCTCGTAAGAGTGCGCGACCAGCATCAGGACCGCTTGCGTCTCCAGCGAGTGCCGGCTGAAGGGCTGGCCGGTGTAGGCCGCGACCCACGCCTCGGCGGCGTCGGTGTAGTGCGTCAGCAGCTCGTCGTCGTGGTCATGGTCAAGGTTCAGGTGCGCGCGGATCAGGGTAATGGGAACAGGCATACTCACAAGACACAGGGCAACTTCTCACAGCGGTCATGGTATCATATTACCCTGGACTGAAAAAGTTATTTCGGACGTATCTTGTGCGCGCCTTGGACCGCCGGTTTGTCGACTCCTTGCGGTTTTCTAGAACCACCCCCACTATGCCTAGGCATAGGTCGCAGATAGGTTAGCACCGAGCGAGACCCCTCGACGCTGCTGCGTCAGCCCTCATGGGCGATGATTTGACATCACTGTGTTGAAACTTATGCGTTTGGAAGGTTGACATTTATGCCAACAGCGCGGCAACTAGCAAGCAACGGTGGTCCTCTCCAGCTATGGCCGCCCCGCCTTGCGCTGGGGGCAGAGGTCGTAAGGAGTATATACATTGGTGAACTCGCAGGTCAGTGGATTCATGAGAACCTCAAGACGCTGAAGTCAGATGGCGTGTTTGAGGGGGTTGAGACACCATCGCAGCAACTTGCTGACGTCTTCCGACGTTTGATGGTCAACGAGCCTATCCACAACTTCAGACCAAAAACCCTCATCGAGCACCCTGACTGGATCCACGAGCTTCGCACCCCAGATCTTAGAATCTTTGGTTGGTTCTGGCGCCGGCGAGACTTCATTGCGTCTGTTATATCGACCAAAAGGAAACTCGCTGATAGAAACATAACCTATCAAGGATGTATCGCTCAGTGCTGCGCTCACAGGAATTCACTCGATCTAGACCCTCCTAAGTTTATCCATGGAGAGATAAATGACCTTCTTCGACTTTGAGATTGACGAGAAAGACTTAGCGTCAGCTAAGTTCTTCGGCGATACGCGTCGCTGCCTAGTCGAAGCTTTTCTTGAAGAAAATAAGAATGACCGCCAGATCAACCAGGCGCTAATTGCCAGGAAGATTGGAATGGACAAGGGAACGCTTTCAAAAATTCTGCGTGGGCAAGGCAATATGACCCTGCGCACATTGTCCGATATTGCTTGGGCCCTAGGGTTTGTTCCTGAGGTTCACCTTCATCGACAAAACGAAGCTAAGCAATTGAATCATATGCCGCGTAGCTTTTGTGGTGCCCACTCTGCACAACCTATGGCCATGGAGGTCAATGCTATTTGGAAGCCTGCTGATGCTAGAACACAGGCTGGAAAGACAAGACGATCTCCACCACGTGCCGTAGCTTCGCGACAGGAAGTCCGGTTCGAAAATGTCAGTTAATATTAACTCAATCCTCTGCGAAGATGTTCGCAGTGAAATTGGCGGCACGCACACTCTAGTTGGGGTTGTCTCAGGTTCTGTTGAAACAGAGTATGACGAGTTCAATGTTGAATATACATTATTCACAACCTTCGTTGGATTAAACCCAGGCAATCACATTTGCAAATTTAAAATCAAGACACCTGAGCGCCAGGAAGAAAGCGGTGGATATTCAATTGAAATAGCGGACGAAGACGCAGCGGCACTGATTGTGCTTAAAGGGCTGCCTTTTAGAGCAAAAAAATCGGGAACCTTCGAGATCGAGCTCAAGTTTGATGGGGAAAGGCGTTGGCGCAAGCTACTTAGCCTGCACGTCCGAGTTTCGTCTTCACCGGCCGACGAAGAAGCTTCTACACAATCCTGATATCTTGAAGCGGCTGTGAACGCTCTTGGCGTTGCTTATGGCGATTATGACAAGCCGCGCAGAGGCTCTGCCAGTTGCGCCAGTCCCAGAACAAGGTGGGGTCACCTTTGTGCGACTGAACGTGGTCGACCAGGTCCGCCGGGCGTCCGCACATTGCACAGTCGGGATGGTAGATCAGCCACTCGCGAGACTTGCGCCGCCACTCGCCGGTATAACCTCTCGCATGACTGGACGGGCGTCGGGCGTCGTGGCGACGGTCGCGCTCGCGCTTGGCCGCGATCTGGCAAGCGCAGGTGACGCCGTGCGGGACGATCTGACCGCAGGTGCAGAGGCGAGCCGGGCGGGTCACCCCATCCTCGCTTTCAGGGCGCGCAGCTTGTCGCGCTGAAAGGCGGGGTCGTGCCCCAGCTCCTCGATCTCGGTCATGCGGTCGGCGCTGTAGACGTTGACCGGGCCTTCCGGGTCGTCGGCTTCGTCGTCGCGCTTACCACCGTTGACCGCGACCAGGCGGCCAACATGGGCTGCAAAGGCGGTGGTGATCTCGTCGCAGGAGGCGTCCCAGGCGGTTGCGGGCGTCCAGCCCAGCCAGCCCGTCGCGTAGCGGTAAAGGTCGGTAAAGTGTGCGGCCCAGGGCTTGCCGGTGGTCTCGGCGCGGGTGGTCGATCTGGGCTTCGCCTGGTCGTCCTCGGGCGAGGGCAGGGTCGCAGCTACCAGGGCGACACAGGCGGGTGCAGCCTCCTCCAGGAAGGGCCGCAGCGGCTGCCCGTCGAGGCTCGACAGGAAGCGCTCAGCCTGGTGCCGGTCGGTAGCGGCGGCGCGGATGGTGGCCTTCACGGTGGACAAGTGCCCCCCTGCGAGGCGGTCCAGGACGGCAGGAAGCCCGCCATCCAGGTTGTCGATGTTGACCGCGGCCCGGAGCGATGCCCGCAGAACCACGCTGTTGCCGGCGTGGGTCAGGGCGATCTCGGTGCAAGGCCGCAGCGTAGTCATGGTTTAGGCGGCCATGACCAGCTTGCGGAACGCATCGGGACGAACCACGTCCGAGCCGACACGGCGGCGGGCGTGGAAGCGGACCAGCCCGTTCGTCGCCTGCGTGTAGGGGTCAACCCGGACGTCGAGCGAAACCCGATCATAGATACGGAACCCGGCCTTGAAGTCGCCGAAGACGATAGGCGTGGCAGCGTCAGCGACGGCGGGCATATCGACCAGCTCGACTACAGGGCGGCCGAGGATCGTTTCGGGCTGGCCCGCCTGGTAGGACGGCTGCCACAGATACTGCCCCTGCGCGTCCTTCATGCCCCGGATCAGGCCAAGGGTCGCACCGGACATGACCCAAGTCGCACGGCTGCGATAAGCGCCGGGCAGCGAGTAGGCCATGCGGATCAGGGCATCGGGCGAAAGGGTGGTGGCGTGGCCGTTCTTCAGCTCGGCGATACCAGGGGCAGTCAGGAAGCCTTTGGGTTCTTCCGGGGCAGCGCCGCCCTTCACGAACGCCAGACCTTCCTTCTGGCCGAAGTCTTCAGCCAGGGCGAGGCGGACCTCGGCTTCGACGTTCGCCGAGTCTTCAAGCATCCACTGCGAAAGATCGACGTAGGTGTTGATCTCCTTGATGGCGATTTCCTGCTCGTCAAAGGTCGGCTCGGACGCCTCGCGGGCAGCGGTCTCGCCCTTCCACTTGGCGTTGGTGATGCCGGTGCGCTTGGGAATCTGGACGGTGTGCGAGGTGGTGGAGCGCACGTCCGCGATGGACCGGACAGGGGACCATTCGACCAGATTGCGGACGAATTCGCTGGACACGTCCTCGGGGGCCAGGACAAACCGGGGCGCGTCGTTGGCGACGGTCAGGGCTTTCGTGTCCAGCTCGCCCGTCTGAAGGAAGCGGGTGAAGGCTTTGCGCTCGGCATCGCCTGCGACGATGGCAGGGGCGGCCACGCCAGGACGGGCGGCTTTCGCCTCCAGAGCATCCAGGCGGGCCCTCAGGACGTCGAACGCCTTCAGGTCGATCTGGGGCGCGTTGGCGACGGGGGCCGCTTCCTGCGTGGGGTTCAGATTCTCATTCTCCATCGGTGCGATATCTCCATGATGTTCGATGGTGGCGGGGGTGGCGGCTTTGATGGCCGTGATCTGCGCGCCGGGGTTGCAGGGGATGGCGACGACAGAAACTTCGTGCAGCTCGGCGGCGCTGATGGTCCGGCCGCGCGGGCGAGGGGTGGCAGCTTTCGTGACGAACCCGACGCTCAGGCCGGTGACGGCACCAGCGCGGATCAAGGCGTGAACCTCGCGGGCCTTAGCAACGTCCTCGATCAGGAGCCGGCCCTTGACGGTGAGGCCCTCAGGTGTGTCGGTGATCTGCTCCCAGATGCCGATAGCCTCGGCCGGGTCGTGCGCCCAGAGGATCGGCAGGCGGGTCGGGAAGGCGAAGGCGCCTTTCTCGACCACGTCGCCGACGCGGTCAGCGGTGCCATAGGGCCAGGCGATGCCGGTGATCTGGCCGCTGGCCTCGGTAGTGATCTGCGCTTTCAGCTCCAGGCGGTCGCTCATGCCGCAACCTCGTCAGGCTTCCCGGAAAAGAGGGCATCCAGCACGTCTAGGGCGAGCCCGAAGATCTCGGCGAGCGGCCGGTCCTTCGCGTAGGTTGCGGCCAGCTCGGCGGCGCGTTGGGGGTTCATGCCGCCGCCGATCAGCCCTAGCCGGATGATCTCGACCAGCTCGCGCGCGTGATATTGCGAGTGAGCGACGCGCAGATACAGCGTGCCGATGCCCGCGCCGGTGATCCGTTCCAGTTCCTCGATCATGGCGTCGGTCAGGTGAAAGTCATGATCGGCATCGCCGAAGAAAGCGCGGTCCCGAGTAGTCATTCGGTTGTCTCCTTTGTGGGGGCGTTCGGCGCGTGGGCTGAGGAAGTGAACGGGTTGACCAGCTCGTTCCCGTTGGTGTGCGGGGTCAGGTTGAGGCCGGCGCGGACCTCGTTCGCTGTCATGGCACCCATCGCCCGATACTGGCTGTAGGCGGTGGCGCGGGCCGCGTGGTCGATGGTCAGCAGATCGTCGGTGAGGGCTTCCACGTAGGCGGTTGCGCGCTCCTCGGGCTTCAGCAGGACGCGCGCATAGGCGGCCTGCCAGCGCTTCAGCCAGGGCCGCAGCGTCATGGTGAGGAACTGCCGGCCCATCTGCTCCGAGTTCGACCAGGTGCCCCGCGACAGCTCCATCAGCATCGTCGGCGGGATGCGGAAGATACGGGCGATCTCGCGGACCTGCTCGATGCGGTTCTCCAGGAACTGCGCGTCAGCATGGCTGCCAGTCACAGGCAGGTAGTCCATGCCCTCATCGAGGACGGCCGTGCCGCCTGACTTCTCGCCGCCGTGGGTCTTGAACCAACTCGCGGCAATCTTCTTCAGGGCTTCGGCATCGAGCTTGCCGGGGTGCTTGATGATGCCGCTCGGGCGCCCGCCGTTCGCATGGAAGCCGGCAAGATGCGCCTCGGCGGCAATAGCGAGGCCGATGGCTTCCCGGCCCAGGATGATCGGACTGACGCCACCAAATGCGCGGACGTGCAGGATTTCGGTGTGAGGATAGAGGCGGTCGCCGCCTTGGACCTGCCGGACGCGGTAGACAGGTTCGCCGTCGATTGTCGTCTCGGGCGTCACCAGGGCAGGGTCGAGCCGGTGCAGCTCCAAGGCGTCGCCCAGGCTGTTGCGGACAACCAAGGCATAGCCATGGCCGCGGAGTAGCGCGTCGGTCGTCAGCTCCTCGCGCAGCTCCTCGGCCGAGGTCCAAGGGTTCGCCTCATCGTGGACTAGGCGGAAAGACGGGTGGTCAGTGAGTGCTGCCTTGTCCGCGCGGGCGTAGAGCTTGAACGGCAGGCCGGCGCAGGTTTCCGCGATCAAACCGACAGCGCAGGCGACGGCAGGAACGCGCATCGCGCTGGTGGCGCTGACGTGGATGCCGGTCGCGCTGGGCTGGATACCGAAAAGCGACAGCGCTGCCGGGTCGGTCAGCGTGACGCTCTTGTTCTCGGTAGGGGTGCCCCGCCCGAAGGCGCGGGCGAGGCTGGAACGCATGGACATGGAAACCGACTAGCTCGTTAACATGGTATTTATATACCACAACCGAATCAGTGGCGGAACAGGTCTTTGCTAAACCGCGAGAGGACTTTGCAACATTATCCGGCGGTGAACTTGTAGCTCGGTAGCGCGTCGATCACGCGGAGCTTTGCCGCAATTGACACGTCGCCGTAGTCATCCCCTGCCGTCTTGCTCGCGTGGCCTTGAATGGCATCGACGACGCGGGGATCGGCTCCGATCTCGCGCGCAACGGTCTTGAAGCGGTGCCGCCACCCATGCGACGGCTGGACGCCTGCCGGGACCAGCTCCTTCTCTTGCAGCCATTGCGACACGCGCCCGGCGGTCGCGCGGGCCGAGGCAAGGAAGCGCTCGGGCTTCGTGCCGTTGTGGAACAGCGGCCCCTCCTTCGCCCCCTGGGCGAACGCGGCGAACCCAAGCTCGATCACTTGCGGGTGCAGGGGCACGTCACGGTAGTCGCCCGCCTTCACCGAACCGGCGTCGGGGCTGATGCGAATGATCCAGCGGCCGTCCTCTTCCCGCACGTCCTGCTTGCGTAGCTGCGCCAGCTCGGCGGGACGTGCCCCGGTGAAGGCCCCCAGGACAGGCAGCCAGCGCTTCGCGGCGGTGATCGCGGCGCTTTCCCGGTTCGCCGGGTTGTCGGTGACGGGCGGGGCGTAGCTGGTCGCGGCCTTCAAGACCTTGACCGCCTCGACGGTGGTATAACCGCGCTCGCGGCTGCGCTGGACCTTCGGCACCTCTTGCCGGACGGTCTCGGCTTCGTTGGATGGCAGCCGGTCGTTCTCATAGGCCCACCGGAAGACGGCGCGGACGGCGGCGAGGTAGCCGTTCGCAACGGTCTTCGCGGACTTGCCGGACTTCAGCAGGTGGTCGCGCCAGTCCAGCAGGTTGCGCTTCGTGATCTGGCGGGTGTCCGAGTGCCCGACGAACTTCGCCAGGTCGACGACGGCGTTCTCCCACTGGCGCGCACCGTCCTTGTGCTTCCCGAGGGCCTGACGGCTTGCCAGATACTCACGGAACAGCTTCTTCAGCGGGACGGGCGGCGCGTCGTCGTTGCCAGGCTCGGGCTGGGTCAGCAGCGGGCTTGTCGGCTCGGGTGTCCTGATGCGCCCCTCGTCGCGTCCTTCCGCGACGGCGAGGGCGTCCAGATGGACCTCGGCCAGAGCGCGCAGCAGCTCGGCGCGCGGCACCTTGGGGGCCAGTCCCTTCCGGTCGAGGTCGTCGGCGGCGTAGCCGATCAGGGCTTCAAGCTCCTCCAGCTCGACCGCGCCGGCGACGGCGAGGCGCAGGCGGTTGGCATAGACCGACCGTGACAGGCTCATGGCCGCGCGGCGCTCGCCCCCGATCGGCGTGACCAGCTCGGTCCTGCCGAGGGTCGCCTGCACCGACTTGGGGACGGCGACTCGCGCATAGAACCGCCCGCCCTTGACCTTCAGGTGACGCACCTGCCCTGCCATGTCAGAGTCCTCATTCTGGCACCAACTCTGGCACCAAAAAGGGCACTGACCCCAGCAAAGCAAGGAATTTCAGCAATCGTTGGGGAAAGGAATGGTGCTGCGAGAGAGGATTGAACTCTCGACCTCACCCTTACCAAGGGTGTGCTCTACCACTGAGCTACCGCAGCGCCGCTGGTCCGCTCGGACCGTGCGGGGCGATTTAGACGCAAGACCGGGGACGTGCAAGTGGAATTACGCGGAAAACCGCATCTTGCCCGCCGACCCGTCCCCGCGCCGCTGGACGGGCGGGGTCGCCGCAAGTAACAGGGCGCGGTGAGCAAGGACCGCCGCCCCGCATCTCCTCCCGACAGTCGCCAGGCACGGCTTGGCGCTGCGCTGCGCGCCAACCTGGCGCGGCGCAAGGCGCAGGCGCGCAGCCGCGCCGACGGCGAGGAAGACGGGGACAAGGCGGCCGGACTCATGACGGGCAGCAAGAACAACGGCCCCGCGGGCGAGACCCCGGACGAGGGCGCGAGCGAGGACTGATGGACACGATTCTGGTGCGCGGCAACGGTCCGCTGAACGGCGAGATTCCGATCGCGGGGGCGAAGAACGCCTGCCTCACGCTGATGCCCGCGACCCTGCTGACGGACGAGCCGCTGACGCTGACCAATGCGCCGCGGCTGTCGGACATCCGCACCATGACGGCATTGCTGCAATCGCTCGGGGCCGAGGTCGCCAGCCTGCAGGACGGTCAGGTGCTGGCGCTGTCCAGCCATGCGCTGACGAGCCACCGGGCGGATTACGATATCGTGCGGAAGATGCGCGCCTCGATCCTGGTGCTGGGGCCGATGCTGGCGCGGGACGGCCATGCCATCGTCTCGCTGCCCGGCGGCTGCGCCATCGGGGCGCGGCCCGTGGACCTGCACCTGCGCGCACTTGAGGCGATGGGGGCGGAACTCGACCTGCGCGACGGCTATGTCCACGCCAAGGCGCCTGCGGGCGGGCTGAAGGGCGCGGTGATCGACTTCCCGCTGGTGTCCGTGGGCGCGACCGAGAACGCGCTGATGGCGGCGACGCTGGCGCGCGGGACCACGGTCCTGAACAATGCCGCGCGCGAGCCCGAGATCGTGGACCTCGCGCGCTGCCTGCGGCGGATGGGCGCGCAGATCGAGGGCGAGGGCACCTCGACCATCACGGTGCAGGGCGTGGAGCGGCTGGGCGGCGCGACGCATCCGGTCGTCACGGACCGGATCGAACTGGGCACCTACATGCTGGCCCCCGCCATCTGCGGCGGCGAGGTGACCTGCCTCGGCGGGAAGATCGAGCTTGTGGAAGCCTTCTGCGAAAAGCTGGACGAGGCCGGGATCAGCGTGACCGAGTCCGCGCGCGGGCTGACGGTCAGCCGCCGGAACGGACGGGTGAACGCGGTCGATGTCGTGACCGAGCCCTTCCCCGGCTTCCCCACCGACCTTCAGGCGCAGATGATGGCGTTGCTGTGCACCGCCGAGGGCGTCAGCGACCTCGAGGAAACGATCTTCGAGAACCGCTTCATGCACGCGCCCGAACTGGCCCGCATGGGCGCGCGGATCGAGGTCCATGGCGGTCATGCCCGCGTGACCGGGGTCGAGAAGCTGCGCGGCGCACCGGTGATGGCGACGGACCTGCGGGCCTCGGTCAGCCTCATCCTCGCGGGGCTGGCGGCCGAGGGCGAGACGGTGGTCAGCCGCGTCTACCATCTGGATCGCGGCTATGAGAAGGTCGTGAGCAAGCTGCGCGGCGTGGGCGCGGACATCGAACGCATCAAGGAGCAGCCGATCCATGACTGACGCCCGCTATGCCGACGCCGGGCCGGACATCCCGCTTGCGATCCGGGCCGAGGACGCCGAGGACCTGCGCGTCCTTGCCGCGCTGGCGCAGGACGCGGTGCTGACCGCGGGCGACATGGCCCACGACGGCGTGGCGCGGCGCTTCAGCCTGCTGCTGAACCGCTTCCGCTGGGAGGATGCCGACACCGCGCGGCGCGAGGGCCGGCCCTACGAGCGGGTGCGCTCGCTGCTGGTGATCTCGGACGCCCTGCGGGTGCGCCATGACGGGATCGACCGGGGTGATCCGGCCACGGTCCTGTCGCTGCTGGATATCGGCTGGCAGCCGGGCGAGGACGGCACTGGCGTGCTGACGCTGACCTTCGCGGGGGACGGCGCCGTCGCCATCGATGCAGAATGCCTGTCGGTGGATCTGCGCGACGTGACGCGTCCCTATCTGGCGGTATCGGGCGACCTGCCCCGGCACGAATGAAGAAAGGGGCTTCGCCCCTCGCCGCCCATGGCGGCTCACCCCGGGTATTTGGGTCAGGAAGAAGACGCGGGCTTCGGCTTGAGAGGCGGGGCCTGCGGCGGTAACAGGCGGACAAGCCGCCGAAAGGACCGACCATGCCCGTCTTCCTGTCCACCGCCGCTGCCGATTTCGAGGCGCGCTTCGCCGCCATGCTGTCGGCCAAGCGCGAGGATTCCGCCGACGTAGGGGACGCGGTCGCCGCGATCATCGCGGATGTGCGGGCGCGGGGGGACGCGGCGCTGGTCGAGCTGACCGGACGCTTCGACCGGCTGGAGCTGACGGCCGAAGGGCTGCGCTTCTCGGCGGCCGAGATCGAGGCGGCGGCGGCGCAGGTGTCGGCCGAGGATCGCGCGGCGCTGGAACTCGCGGCCGGGCGCATCGAGGCCTATCACGCGCGGCAGGTGCCCGAGGACGCCATGTGGACCGACGAGGCGGGAGCGCGGCTGGGCTGGCGCTGGACGCCGGTATCCTCGGCCGGGCTGTATGTGCCGGGGGGACAGGCGAGCTATCCGTCATCCGTGCTGATGAACGCCATTCCGGCGCGGGCGGCGGGGGTCGGGCGTCTGGTGGTCTGCGTGCCCACGCCGCGCGGCGAGGTGAACCCGCTGGTGCTGCTGGCCTGCAAGATCGCGGGGGTGGACGAGATCTACCGGGTCGGCGGGGCACAGGCGATCGCGGCGCTGGCCTATGGGACCGAGACGATCAAGCCGGTGGACAAGATCACGGGACCGGGGAACGCCTATGTGGCAGCGGCCAAGCGGCAGGTCTTCGGGCGCGTCGGCATCGACAGCATCGCGGGGCCGTCCGAGGTGCTGGTGATCGCGGCAGGGGCGCAGAACCCGGAATGGCTGGCGCTGGACCTGCTGGCGCAGGCAGAACATGACGCCGATGCGCAGTCGATCCTGATCACGCCGGACGAGACGCTGGCGCGGGCCGTTGCCGCCGAGGTCGAGCGGCTTCTGCCCACCCTGCCCCGCGCCGCCATCGCGGGCGCAAGCTGGCGCGACCACGGCACGGTGATCGTGACGCGCGACCTGGCCGAGGCGGCGGCGCTGTCCGACCGCATCGCGCCCGAGCATCTCGAGCTTTGCGTGGACGATCCCGAGGCGCTGTCCACGCAGGTCAACCATGCGGGCGCGATCTTCCTGGGCGGCTGGACGCCCGAGGCTGCGGGGGACTATGTCAGCGGGCCGAACCATGTCCTGCCGACCGCCCGTTCGGCCCGGTTCTCGTCCGGCCTGTCAGTGATGGACTTCCTCAAGCGCACCACACTGTCGCGGCTGGACCCCGGCTCCCTGGCCGCCATCGGGCCTGCTGCCGTGCGGCTGGCCGAGTCCGAGGGGCTGTCGGCGCACGGACGCTCGATCACCGCGCGGCTTGCGGCCCTCAACCAGGGTTGAGCCGCCTTTCCGCTTGAATGATCCGGCGCTTGCCGTGATCGTGGCAGCCGCCGAAAGCGGCAGCGCCAGCCAAGGGGGGCTCGTCCAGTGACAACCGACCGCCTGATCCGGGTCGAGATCGACGACTCCGCCCTGCCCCCGGCCACGCCCGAGATGGAGCAGGAGCGCCGCGTCGCCATCTTCGACCTGCTCGAGGACAACAGCCTCGCGCTGCCCGGCCGCCCCGAACAGCCCGCGCCCAGCGGCCCCTATGCGCTGCTTCTGGCGGTGCGCGACCGGCGGCTGGTGTTCGAACTGTCCTCGGAAGGGGGCGAAAGGCTGGCCGAGTTCCACCTGTCGATGGGGCCCTTCCGGCAGGTGGTGAAGGATTACTTCCAGATCTGCGAAAGCTATTTCGACGCGGTCAAGCGCCTGCCCCCTGCGCAGATCGAGGCCATCGACATGGCCCGGCGCGGCATCCACAACGAGGGCGCCCGGACCTTGCAGGAACGCCTCGACGGCAAGGCCACGGTGGACATCGACACCTCGCGCCGCCTGTTCACCCTGATCTGCGCGCTGGTGGCGGAATAAGCCCCGTGGCAGCGACGGCCGGCATCCCGAACTCGGTCCTGTTCTGCTGCGATCACAACGCCATCCGCTCGCCCATGGCGGAAGGCATGATGAAGAAGTTCTACGGGCGGCAGGCCTATGTCCAGTCGGCAGGCGTCCACAACGACATGGAGATCGACGGCTTCGCCATCGCCGTCTGCCACGAGATCGGGATCGAACTGTCGCGCCACCGCACCCGCAGCTTCGACGAGATGCGGGACTGGGGCGACGACCTGGGCCAGTTCGACCTGATCGTGGCCCTTACGCCCGCCAGCAAGCACCAGGCCCTGGAACTGACGCGGCATTTCCACCTGGAGGTGGAGCACTGGCCGATCATGGACCCCTCGGGCCTGACCGAGGCGCGAGAAGCGAAGCTGGCGCTGTATCGCCAGTCGCGCGATCAGATCATGAAGCGCATGCTGGCCCGCTTCGGCGCGCCGACGGAACCCGGCGGCATGGATACGGTGCGGGCCGCCGGGGCCCTGCCCGACTAGGCGGGCCTCAGGGCCGCCAGTCGAGGAAGTTGCCAAGGATGTGCAGCCCCAGCGCCTGAGACTTCTCGGGGTGGAACTGCAGGCCCACGATGTTGTCGCGCGCCACCACCGCCGTCACGGGTCCGCCGTAATCGACCGAGGCCACCAGATCCTCGGGACGCTCGGTCACGAAATGCCAGCTATGCACGAAATAGGCGTGGCCGCCGGTCGGCACGCCGTCCAGCACCGGATGCGGGCGATGAAGGACCAGGTCGTTCCAGCCCATGTGCGGCACCTTCAGGCCGGGATCATCAGGGGCGATGCGCTCGACCCGCCCCCTGATCCAGCCGAAGCCGGGCGTCGGGCGGTATTCCAGCCCCTCGGTCGCCAGCATCTGCATTCCCACGCAGATGCCCAGGAAAGGAACGCCGCGCTGCGTCACGGCCTCTTCCAGCGCCTCGTGCAATCCCGGCACGGCCTCGAAGGCGGCGCGGCAGGCGGGGAAGGCGCCGTCACCCGGCAGGACGATCCGGTCGGCGCGGGCGACGACCTCGGGGTCCGCTGTCACCTGCACCTCGGCCCCGCGATGCGCCCCGACCAGCGAAACGGCCTTGGCGGCGGAATGCAGGTTGCCGCTTTCATAGTCGATCAGGGCGACGCGCATCTACAGGGCCCCCTTGGTCGAGGGCAGCTCGCCCTCCATTCGGGGGTCGGCTTCGACCGCCTCGCGCAGGGCGCGGGCCACGGCCTTGAAACTCGCTTCCGCGATGTGATGCGCGTTCAGCCCGTGCAGGCGGTCCACATGCAGGGTGATGCCGCCGTGGGTGGACAGGGCCTGGAAGAACTCGCGCACCAGTTCGGTGTCGAAGGTGCCGATCTTCTGTGCCGGAAAGTCCACGTTCCAGACAAGGAAGGGCCGCCCCGACAGGTCCAGCGCCGCGCGGATCAGCGCGTCGTCCATCGCAAGGTGGAAGCTGCCATAGCGGCGGATGCCGCGCTTGGCGCCCAGCGCCTTCGTCAGCGCCTGCCCCAGCGCGATGCCGCAATCCTCGACCGTGTGGTGGTCGTCGATATGCAGGTCGCCCGTGGCCTGAAGGTCGATGTCGATCAGCGAATGTCGGGCCAGCTGGTCGATCATGTGGTCGAAGAAGCCCACGCCGGTCCTGCTGCGGGACCGGCCACGTCCGTCCAGATCGATTGTCACCGTTATGTCGGTTTCCGCCGTCTTGCGGCTGACTGTGGCGCGGCGGGCGGGATCGGTGTCGGGCATGGGAAGGCTCCTTGTCCAAGGACGGCCCGGCTTAGCCCAACAGGGGGTGCGGGCGCAACGGCGCGCCCTTCGCGGCGCAACGTCCGGGACGGCCGGTCAGTCCAGCCAGAGTTCCGCCTGCTTCAGCCGCTTGCGGATGCCGCGCTCGGGCGCGTGCGGCGGATAGTCCGCGAACATGGGGCGGATCGTGGCGCGCCCCTGGCCCGCGCGGATCAGCCGCTCGGCCGCCGTCCAGCCCGACAGCAAGGGCGCGATCTCGGGCAGCGCGGCAATCGCCTCGAGCTCGTCGATGGCGCGCCTGGGACCGCGCGCGTAAAGCAGCGGCAGGTTGCGGTAGTGCCACGTCACGTCGCCGTCCAGGCCCGCAAGCCCGGAAGCCGGGCGCCCCCCGCCGAAGCTGTGGATCACCAGCGGCAGCACGACCTGGTCGAGCCAGGGGTCGAGCGACTGGCAGGCCAGCGCCTCGCCCGGATCGTCCCGCACGGCCACGGCCCAGTCGCGGAAGCGGCGGCCGAACTCGGGACCGTCGGCGCCGAAGAACCAGCCGGCGTTGAAGTAAAGGAAACGTTCCCAATGCTCGTCGGGCTGAGACAGGTCCAGCGAGCCCTCCATCTCCAGCCCGAAGCGGTCGTAAAGCGAACGCCAGATCGACTCGTAGGTCTGGCGGTAGGCGGGGGGCTGCGGCCAGCTTCCCTCGCGCCGCATCGACGCCGAGGGCCGCGTGAAATCGAACGGCAGCGCGCCGATCTTGCCCAGGATCAGCGTGTCGCTGTCCAGGAACAGGAAGGGCCGGCCGGGGTCCAGCAGCGCCAGCGCCTCGATCTTGTTGCCATGGGGATAGCTGCGGCCGAAGTCTCGGGCGACGAGGGGGCGGATCTCGGCGCCGAAGGCCTCGAGCGCAGCGCGGGCCCGGGGCGACATCCGGGGATCGCTGCCCGACCAGGCGCCCCCGGGCTGCGGCTCGGCGACGATCAGGCGGCCGCGGAAGCCGGGCGCGTTGCGGCGCAGGCTGGCGGCGAGGATGGCGGCCTGCCGGTCGATGCCGCCGCCCTGCGCGACGATCAGGATGTCGAAATCCGCCTGCGGCTGCGCCGTCCCGGCGCTGCCGGGCGATTCGGTCGTGGAGAAAGCAACGCCCTTCCCGCGCGCAGGTTTGGCGCGGGCGGCCCGTTCGGCCTGCCGCGCGGCGATGCGCTGGGCCTTGCGCGCCTCGCGTTCGGCGATGCGCTGGGCCTTGCGGGCCTCGCGTTCAGCCTCGCGGCTGTTCGGATCAGGCTTTCCGGTCATCTGCGCCCCCAAGTCAGCGGTCAGTGACCACCATCTTCCCGGCATGTTGGGGAGTGGTGGGCGACCCTGGAATCGAACCAGGCATGGGTCTCCCCGGCGGAGTTACAGTCCGCTGCCGCACCTTGCAGCACGTCGCCCGACGCCGGGGGTGATTAGCCGCCGTCCGGGCGCTGGTCAAGCGGTTCCGAACGCGCTTTGCTTGCATCCTGCACTTCGCCGTCGCATCTGCCTGCGGGACAGGAGTTTCCATGACCAATCCCCCTCGCCCCGCCCGGACGAAAAAGCCCGCCTGGGTCATCGACAAGGAACGCGCCCGCCGCGCCGCCGCCGCCGAGACGGTCTGGCTGTTCGGCCTGCACGCCGTGCGCGACGCGCTGATGAACCCCGCGCGCACGCGGCTGCGGCTGGTGCTGACGCGCAACGCCGCCGACCGGCTGGCCGATGCCGTCGCGGCCTCCGGCATGACGCCCGAGATCGTCGATGCCCGCGTGTTCGACCGCGAGGTGCCGCTGGGCCCCGACAGCGTCCACCAGGGCGCGGCGGTCGAGGTCAAGCCGCTGGCCTGGGGCAAGCTGGGGGACGTGGCCGCCAGCGGCGCGGAAGGATCGCGCCCGCTGGTCGTCGCGCTGGACCGCGTGACGGACCCCCACAACGTGGGCGCCATCCTGCGTTCGGCCGAGGTCTTCGGCGCTCGCGCCGTCATCGCCACGGCCCGCCATGCCGCGCCGGAAACGGGCGCGCTGGCCAAGACGGCCTCGGGCGCGCTGGAACGCCAGCCCTACTTGCGCGTGACGAACCTGGCCGACGCGCTGACCGAGCTGAAGGCGATGGGCTACACCGTCCTCGGACTGGACGGGACCGGACAGGTCACGCTGCCGCAGGCGCTGGAAGGGCTGAAGGGTCGCGCTCTCTGCCTCGTGCTGGGGGCCGAGGGGCCCGGGCTGCGGGAAAAGACGCTGGAAACCTGCGACCAGGTGGTGCGGATTCCCTTTGCCGCGGACTTCGGCTCGCTCAACGTGTCGAATGCGGCGGCGGTCGCGCTTTACGCTGCAAGCACAGGTTGATCGCGTTCCGGTGAGTGTTGCGGCCGCGCCGCACGAGGGGTCACGTTGCGGCGATCCGGCGTTGCGCGGGCCAATCGGCGGTGCGACATCGGCCTCATGTCATCGGTTGTTCATCTTTCCCGGTTCCCTCTCGCGGTCGGGGGTCGTGCCGCCTTTCAGCGGACCTGCTCGGCTCTTCTTGGGCTGTTCCTGCTGGCCGCTGCCCTTGCCACCCTGTCGATGGCCCCGGCGCAGGCGCAATCCGCCGCGCTGGGAGGGATGGACGCGGTGAGCCTGCGCGACACGGGGCGTCCGGTGGGAGGCGATCCCGCCATCTCGACCCACTGGAAGGGACAGGAGTGGCGCTTCGCCAACGAGGCGAATCGCGCGACCTTCGAGGCCAACCCGCGTGTCTATGCCCCCGCCTTCAAGGGCAACTGCCCGGTTGCCCTGTCTGGTGGCCAACGGCAGCCCGGTCAGCCGGACCAGTTCGTGGTCATCAACCACACGCTGTATCTGACCAGTTCCCCCGCTGCGCGACGCCGGCTGAACGATGATCCGGCGGGCGTGCTCAAGAAGGCGACCGCGAACTGGAAACGCCTTCGGCAGTAAAAATCTTCACGTTTTCGCGAGGAGGTTGGAACTTTCGCGGATTGGTGCACATTTACATCATGAACCTGACCACGGAACGGTCACGTTCAGATCACTGTCCCTCGTTCCGCGACTTGCGCCCGGTCCCCGACCGGGCGCTTTTTCTTTGCAGGGATAACTGCCACAGCGCAAGCACGGTTTCCAAGAGGACAGCATGACCCACCCCGACATCGCGCGGATTGCCGCCGAAACACGCACGATTGCTGTGGTTGGGCTGTCGCCCAAGGCAGATCGGCCCAGCCACGGCGTCGCACGTTTCCTGCAGGACATGGGCTATCGCATCATCCCCGTGAACCCCGGCCATGCCGGCGAAACGATCCTGGGAGAAACGACCTACGCCACCCTCTCGGACATCCCCGAGGGCGAATCGGTGGACATGGTGGACATCTTCCGCCGCTCGGAATCGGTGCCCGCCGTGGTGGACGAGGCCCTGAAGGCCCTGCCCGGGCTGAAGACCGTCTGGATGCAGATCGGCGTCATGCACGAGGGCGCGGCCGAAAAGGCGCGCGCCGCCGGCGTCACCGTTGTTCAGAACCGCTGCCCCAAGATCGACTTCCCGAGGATCGGCGCCTGGGGGCCAAAGCGGGGCTGAGGCGAAAAGCCGCGCTTGCCTCTTTTCAAGCGCGGCGCGGCGCGTATAGTCGCCCCCATGACGCGGACCCTGCCCCTGGCCACGACGCATGACACCGGCGCACAGCCCGGTGCCCGCTTCGTCGTGAACCTCCGCGGTCTGCTGCTTCTTACGCTGCGCTGAGCGGGCCTGCCGGGCCGCCGCTCGAGACAGCGCAGCGCCCGGCTTCCCCGACCCACAGCCGAAAGAGAAGCACCATGAGCACCGACACCCGCGATCCCAACCGCGTCCTGATCTTCGACACCACCCTGCGCGACGGCGAGCAGTCGCCCGGCGCCACCATGTCCCATGCCGAAAAGCTGGAAATCGCCCAGATGCTGGACGAAATGGGCGTGGACATCATCGAGGCGGGCTTTCCCATCGCGTCCGAAGGCGACTTCGCCGCCGTCAGCGACATCGCCAAGGCCTCGCAGAATGCCGTGATCTGCGGCCTCGCCCGTGCCCAGATCCCCGACATCGACCGGGCGTGGGAGGCCGTGCGCCATGCCCGCCGCCCGCGCATCCACACCTTCATCGGCACCTCGCCGCTGCACCGCGCCATCCCGAACCTGACCATGGACGAGATGGCCGACCGCATCCACCAGACGGTGACCCACGCCCGCAACCTGTGCGAGGACGTGCAGTGGTCGCCCATGGACGCCACGCGGACCGAACACGACTACCTGTGCCGCGTGGTGGAAATCGCCATCAGGGCGGGCGCCACGACCATCAACATCCCCGACACCGTGGGCTACACCGCGCCGCGCGAATCGGCCGCGCTGATCCGCATGCTGCTGGAACGGGTGCCGGGCGCCGACGGGATCATCTTCGCCACCCACTGCCACAACGACCTGGGCATGGCGACGGCGAACAGCCTGGCCGCCGTCGAGGCGGGCGCGCGCCAGATCGAATGCACCATCAACGGGCTGGGCGAGCGCGCGGGCAACACCGCGCTGGAGGAGGTCGTGATGGCGCTGAAGGTGCGCCACGACATCATGCCCTTCACCACCGGCGTCGATTCCCGCAAGATCATGGGCATCTCGCGCCGCGTGGCGCAGGTTTCGGGCTTCCCGGTCCAGTTCAACAAGGCCATCGTCGGCAAGAACGCCTTTGCCCATGAATCCGGCATCCATCAGGACGGGATGCTGAAGAACGCCGAAACCTTCGAGATCATGCGCCCCGAGGACGTCGGCCTGTCCGAAACCTCGCTGGTCATGGGCAAGCACTCGGGCCGCGCGGCCCTGCGCGCCAAGCTGGCCGACCTGGGCTATGAGGTGGGGGACAACCAGCTGAAAGACATCTTCGTGCGGTTCAAGGCGCTCGCTGACCGCAAGAAGGAGGTCTATGACGACGACCTGATCGCGCTGATGCAGGACAGCGCCGCCAATACGGAAAACGACTATCTGCAGGTCAGGAAGCTGCGCGTCGTCTGCGGCGGCGGCGAGCCCGCGATGGCGACCCTCACCATGTCCGTGGGCGGCGAGGTGCGCACCGAGACCCGCCAGGGCGACGGCCCCGTGGACGCGGCCTTCAACGCGGTGGACGCGATGTTCGACCACCATGGCATGCTGCAGCTCTACCAGGTCCATGCCGTGACCGAGGGGACCGACGCGCAGGCCACCGTCAGCGTGCGGATGGAGGAGGACGGCCGCATCGCCACCGGCCAGGCGGCGGACACCGACACGATCCTTGCCTCGGTCAAGGCCTATGTCGGCGCGCTGAACCGCCTGAAGGTGCGGCGCGAGAAGACCGCCCCGGACGCCGACACCAAGGCCGTCAGCATGTATTCGCACTGAGGCAGGGGGCGGCAATGCCGCCCCTTCTTCTCACGGGCCTTCGGTTTCCATCCCGGCATCGGCTGCCGGCTGGAAACCTCCCAGGTTGTAGACCTTCGGAAAACCCATTTCCGACAGTGTCTGCCCGGCCAGCGCCGCCCGACCGCCCGAGGCGCAGTAGACCACCACCGGGCGCGCCGGGTCGAAGGCGGGGTCGTGATACTTGCTGTCGGGGTCCGCGCGGAACTCGAGCATTCCGCGCGACACCGTGGCCGCGCCCTTCAGCTTGCCCGTTTTCGCGATCTCGGCCGAGTCGCGCAGATCGACCAGCAGGGCGTTCTCCTTCTCGACCAGCCGCCGCGCCTCGGCCACGTCCACCTTGGGGACGACGGCATTCGCCGCGTCCAGCATCTGCTGCACTGTCCTCGCCATCACCCTTCTCCATGCATGGGGAACCCCTGCGGCAAGGATAGCACATCCTCGCCACGAAGCCGGGGCGGACAGTGTCGCCCCTTGCGTGATTCCGCTTCCCCGGCCCGGCGGGCTTGCCTATATGGGGCCGCAGCCGCATCCGGCCCCAAGGCCGGCAGAACCAAAAGCGGCGCCGGGCAGGCACGGAAGGGACTTCACCATGGCATTCTTCGGTCTGTTCTCGACCGATATCGCGATCGATCTGGGGACCGCGAACACGCTGATCTACGTCAAGGGCAAGGGCGTGATCCTGAACGAGCCCTCGGTCGTGGCCTACCACGTCAAGGACGGCAAGAAGCAGGTCCTTGCGGTGGGCGAGGATGCCAAGCTGATGCTGGGCCGCACGCCGGGCAGCATCGAGGCCATCCGCCCGATGCGCGAAGGCGTCATCGCCGACTTCGACAGCGCCGAGGAGATGATCAAGCACTTCATGCGCAAGGCGATCCGGCGCAGCTCGATCACCAAGCCCAAGGTCATCGTCTGCGTGCCGCACGGCGCGACCCCGGTGGAAAAGCGGGCGATCCGCCAGTCGGTCCTGTCGGCGGGCGCGCGCAAGGCCGGGCTGATCGCGGAACCGATCGCGGCGGCCATCGGCGCGGGCATGCCCATCACGGAACCGACCGGCAGCATGGTCGTGGACATCGGCGGCGGCACCACCGAGGTCGCTGTCCTGTCGCTGGGCGACATCGTCTATGCCCGCAGCGTGCGCATCGGCGGCGACCGCATGGACGAGGCGATCATCAACTACCTGCGGCGCCACCATAACCTGCTGATCGGCGAAAGCACCGCCGAGAAGGTCAAGACCACCATCGGCACCGCGCGGATGCCCGACGACGGGCGCGGCGCCACCATGATGGTGCGCGGCCGCGACCTGCTGAACGGCGTTCCCAAGGAAGTCGAGCTGACCCAGGCCATGGTCGCCGAGGCGCTGGCCGAGCCGATCCAGCAGATCTGCGAGGCGGTGATGATCGCGCTCGAGGCGACTCCGCCCGACCTTGCCGCCGACATCGTGGACCGGGGCGTCATGCTGTCGGGCGGCGGCGCGATGCTGGGCGAGATGGACCTGGCGCTGCGCGAGCAGACCGGCCTGATGGTCAGCCTGGCCGACCAGCCGATGAACTGCGTGGCTCTGGGGACCGGCCGGGCGCTGGAATACGAAAAGCAACTGCGCCACGTCGTCGATTTCGAAAGCTGAGGCGGCCTGAATGGCCCGCCGCGGCTATGACTACGCACGGCCGGTGCGCCGCATCCTTGTGGCGCTGCTGGTCCTTGTGCTGCTGGCGGTCTTCGTCTTCTGGCGCATCGACAGCCCGCGCGCGGAACGGATGCGCGCGGCCTTCGTGGACCGTTTCGTCCCCTCGATGGACTGGGCGATGACGCCGGTGACGGCCGTCAGCCGCATGGTCGCGGGCTTCCAGTCCTATCAGCGGCTTTACGAGCAGAACCAGGAACTGCGGCGCGAGCTGCAGCGGATGAGCGCCTGGAAAGAGGCCGCCGTCCAGCTTGAACAGGAAAACGCCAAGCTGCTGGCGCAGAACAGCGTCCGTCTGGACCCGGCGCTGACGGGCGTGTCCGGCGTGGTGCTGACCGACAGCGGCACGGCCTTCCGCCAGTCGGTGCTGCTGAACCGCGGCGCGCGCGACGGCATCCTGGACGGCTGGGCCACCATGGACGGGCTGGGGCTGGTGGGCCGCATCTCGGGCGTGGGGCAGACCACCAGCCGGGTGATGCTGCTGACCGATCCGTCCTCGCGCGTGCCGGTGACGATCCAGCCCTCGGGGCAGCGGGCGCTGCTGACGGGGGACAACAGCGCCCTGCCCTATCTCGATTTCATGGAAAGCCCCGAGGACGTGCGGCCGGGCGACCGGGTCGTGACCTCGGGTGACGGCGGGCTGTTCCCGCCGGGGCTGCTGGTGGGCCAGGCCGTGCAGGCGTCCGACCGCCGGATGCGGGTGCGGCTGGCCGCCGATTATGGCCGGCTTGAATTCCTGCGCGTGCTGCGCAGCCACCCGGCCGAGCAGCTGGTGGACAGCGGCACCCTGATCCTGCCGCCTTCGGGCGACTTCATCGGCCCGCAGATGCCCAGCCCCGCCGACCAGGCCGCCGCCGCGGCGACCGCCCCCGCGCCAGCGGTTTCGCCCGCACCCGACGCCGAGCGCGAAGCCCAGGCGAGCGACTGAGGGGATGGCCATGTCCCGCCAGCGCCAGTTGCTTGGCCAGACCTCCTATCTGCTTGCCGCGCTGACCGTGATCCTGGCCGCGCTGCTGCCGCTGGCGCCCGGCCGGATCGCCTGGCCGGGGCCCGACCTGCTCACGGCGGGGACGCTGGCCTGGGTGCTGCGCCGACCCGAGCAGGTGCCGGTGCTGACGGTCGCCCTTGTTACCCTGGCTGCCGACATCCTGCTGTTCCGCCCTCTCGGCCTCGGCGCCCTCATCGCCGTCGTGGCGACCGAGGTCGCCCGTCGCCAACAGCATCGTTGGCGCGCGCAGGGCTTTCTGTTTGAATGGCTGCGCGTGGCGATCCTGGTGGCGTTGATGGTGCTGGCCGAGCGGGTGATCCGGACCCTTTTCCTTGTTCCCGTGACCCTGGCCCCCCTGCCGCCGCTGGGGTCCGAGGTGCTGCGCCTGATCGCCACCATTGCCGCCTACCCCTTTGTCGTGGCAGTGCTGGCCGCCCTTGGACTGCGCCATGCCGCGCCCGGTGCGCTGGACCCCTGACCCATGAAGAAATCCGCCCGAGACATCCACGACAGCACCCGCAGCATCCATCGCCGCGCCCTGATGCTGGGCGCGATCCAGGGCGCCGTGGTGGCGACGCTCGGCTGGCGGCTCAAGACCATGCAGCTGGACCGCGCCGACGAGTTCCGGCTGCTTTCCGACGGCAACTCGATCAAGATGCGGCTGCTGCCGCCCGCGCGCGGGCTGATCCACGACCGCAACGGCCTGGTGATCGCCGGCAACGAGGCCAATTACCGTGCCACCATCACCCGCGAGGAAGCGGGCGATCCTGCCCTGGTGATCGAGCGGCTGCGCCGCCTGGTGCCCATGACCGACACCGCCGTGGCCGCGCTGCTGGCCGAGATCGACAAGCGCAGCGCCATCACCCCCGTCATCGTGGCCGACCGGCTGACCTGGGACCAGTTCGCCTCGATCGCCGTCAACGCTCCTGCCCTTCCCGGCATCACGCCGGAGTCGGGCCTGTCGCGCAGCTATCCGCGGGCGGGTGACTTCGCCCATGTGCTGGGCTACGTGGGCCCGGTCAGCGACTATGACCTGTCCAAGATCGAGAACCCCGACCCCGTCCTGATGCTGCCCGAGTTCCAGCTGGGCAAGCTGGGCGTCGAGGCCAAGCTGGAACAGGCCCTGCGCGGCAAGGCGGGCAGCCGCCGGGTCGAGGTCAACAGCGCCGGCCGCGAGATGCGCGAACTGGAACGGATCGAGGGCCAGCAGGGCGCGACCGTCCAGATGACGCTGGACGCGGGCCTGCAGAACTTCGCCATCCAGCGGCTGGGCGAGGAAAGCGCGGCGGCCGTCGTCCTGGACGTGCGCACGGGCGACATCCTGGCCAGCGCCTCGGCGCCCACCTTCGATCCGAACCTGTTCGTGCGGGGGATTTCCAGCGCCGACTACAAGGCGCTGATGGAACACGACCACCGCCCCCTGGCCGACAAGACGGTGCAGGGCGTCTATCCGCCCGGCTCGACCTTCAAGATGGTGACGCTGCTGGCGGGGCTGGAATCGGGGTTGGTGGACAGCCGCTCGCATTTCTACTGCCCCGGACACACCACCGTCGCCGGCCGCCGCTTCCATTGCTGGAGCAGGAGCGGCCACGGCTCGGTCGGGCCGGTGGACAGCCTCGAACGGTCCTGCGACGTCTTCTTTTACGAACTCGCGCAGAAGATCGGCATCGACCGGATCGCCGAGATGGCGCGGCGGATGGGGATCGGCGTGCGCCCGGACCTGCCCATGTCCGCGATCGCGGAAGGCATCGCCCCGGACCGCGAGTGGAAGCGGGCCCGCCACGGACAGGAATGGCAGATCGGGGACAGCATCAACGCCTCGATCGGACAGGGCTACGTGCTGGCCTCTCCGCTGCAGCTGGCGGTGATGACGGCGCGGGTGGCGACGGGGCTCGAGGTCGCGCCACGCCTGATCCGCGCCATCGACGGGGTGGCGCTGCCCGATCCTGTCTTCCCGGCGCTTGGACTGGACGAGGGAAACCTGAAGGTCGCGCGGGCGGGCATGGACGCCGTGATGAACGGCGGCAGCGGCACGGCGGCCAAGGCGCGCATCGTGCGGCCGGAATGGCGCATGGCGGGCAAGACCGGCACCAGCCAAGTCCGCAACATCACCGCGGCCGAGCGCGCGCGCGGCGTGATCCGCAACGACCAGTTGCCCTGGAACCGGCGCGACCACGCGCTGTTCGTCTGCTATGCGCCCTTCGAGGCGCCTCGCTACGTGGTGTCGGTCGTGGTTGAGCACGGCGGCGGCGGCTCCTCGGTCGCGGCCCCCGTCGCGCGCGACATCCTGCTTTACGCCCTGGCAGGCGGGCTGCCGCCGCTGGACGCCTATCCGCCGGGCCAGCGCGACGAGATCCGGGAGATGCTGGCCAGGATGCGCCTTGCGCCCTCGCCGGTCGCGCAGGCCGGCGGCGGCCGGGCGCGGGCATGAGGAAGGCGCGATGAGCAGCTATCTCGACTACAAACCCGACCAGACGCCGGGCGGCTGGCGCAAGATCCTGTATCTGAACTGGCCGCTGGCCTTCCTGCTGGCGGCGGTCGCCTCGGCCGGGTTCCTGATGCTTTATTCCGTCGCAGGCGGCCGGGTGGGAACATGGGCCGAGCCGCAGATGGAGCGCTTCGCCGTGGGCTTCGTCGCCATGATCGCGCTGGCCTTCACGCCGGTCTGGTTCTGGCGCTCGATCTCGGTCGCGGCCTATGTCACCTGCCTCGGCCTGCTGCTGGCCGTGGACATCATCGGCCACAACGCCATGGGGGCGCAGCGGTGGCTGGACCTCGGCCCCATCAAGCTGCAACCGTCCGAGGTGACCAAGATCGCGCTCGTGCTGGTGCTGGCGGCCTATTACGACTGGCTGGACATGAACAAGGTGTCGCGTCCGCTGTGGGTGCTGATCCCCGTGGTGCTGATCCTTCTGCCCACCGCGCTGGTGGTGGTGCAACCGGACCTGGGCACCTCGATCATGCTGGTGGCGGGCGGCGGCATCATGATGTTCGTGGCCGGCGTCAGCCTGTGGTATTTCGCCGCCGTGATCGCGTTCGTCGGCGGGCTGGTCTTCGCCGTGCTGGAAAGCCGCGGGACCGGCTGGCAGCTGCTGCACGACTATCAGTATCGCCGCATCGACACCTTCCTCGACCCGACCTCGGACCCGCTCGGGGCAGGCTACAACATCACCCAGGCGCAGATCGCCCTGGGCTCGGGCGGCTGGTCGGGGCGCGGCTTCATGCAGGGCACCCAGAGCCGGCTGAACTTCCTGCCGGAAAAGCACACCGACTTCATCTTCACCACGCTGGCCGAGGAGTTCGGCTTTGTCGGCTCGATCACGCTTCTGGGGCTTTACGCGCTGGTCATCGCCTTCTGCATCTATTCCGCCATGACCAACCGCGACCGCTTCGCGAGCCTGCTGACCTTGGGCATCGGCGGCACGTTCTTCCTGTATTTCGCGGTCAACATGGGGATGGTGATGGGGCTGACGCCGGTCGTGGGGGTGCCCCTGCCGATGGTCAGCTATGGGGGCACGCAGCTGATGATCCTGCTGATGGCCTTCGGCCTCGTGCAGTCGGCCCACGTCAACAGGCCCCGCTGATGCGCGTCTTCTTCGCCGCCCCTTCGCGGCTGTGGGACGAATGGTCCCCCGCCCTGCGCGCCGCCTGCCCCGAGATGGAACTGTGCCGCGAAGGCGACCCGGCCAGTTTCGACGCGCTGATCTATGCGCCCGGCTATCCCGAAACGGGCGAGCCGATGGACTTCGCCCCCTTCACCCGCGCCCGCCTGGTGCAAAGCCTCTGGGCCGGGGTCGAGCGGATCGTGGGCAACGGAACGCTGACCCAGCCCTTGTGCCGGATGGTCGATCCGGGGCTGGCGCAGGGCATGGCCGAATGGTGCCTCGGCTGGGCCATGCGGCTGCACCTGGGGATGGACCGCTACCTTCAGGACGGGCAGTGGCGCAACGGGCTGGTGCCTCCGCTCGCCTCGGAACGCCCGGTCACGATCCTGGGGATGGGAGAGCTTGGCCGCGCCGTCGCCGCGAGGCTGGGGGGCGTGGGCTTCCCGGTCACGGGCTGGTCCGCCTCGGGCCGTCCGGTGGAGGGCGTGCGGGTGCTTGGGGCGGATGCCCTGCCGCAGGCGCTGGAAGGGGCCGGGATCCTGATCTCGCTGCTGCCCGACACGCCCGGGACGCGGAGCCTGCTGGATGCGCGCAGGCTGGCGATGCTGCCGCAGGGGGCGGTCCTGCTGAACCCCGGCCGGGGCACGGTGCTGGATGATCAGGCGCTGCTGGCGGCGCTGGACGAAGGGCGGCTGGGCCATGCCGTGCTGGACGTCTTCCGCACCGAGCCGCTGCCGCCTGAACATCCCTTCTGGGCGCACCCGCGTGTGACCGTGACGCCGCACATTGCCGCCGATACCCGCCCCGAAACCGCCGCCCCCGTGGCGGCCGAGAACCTGCGCCGCGCGATGGCGGGCCAGCCGCTGCTGCACCTTGTGGATCGGACGCGGGGCTACTGAGACCGCTTGAAGGTTCAGCGCAGGCGCGGCGGAGCGTCCGGCTTGCGCGGCGCAGGAGATACGGGTTCGGGGGCAACCGCCACGGCCTCGATCCGCACGGCACCCTGGGGCAGCGGCAGGTCCTCGAAGGTGACATCGACGCCGCCCTCGACCGGCGGCAGGAAGGCGATCAGTTCCGCCAGCGCCTTCGCGATGGCCGGACGATCCGCGTTTCCGGCCCCTGCCACGACGATCAGGTGCCCCTGCCGCCCCTCGGCCCAGTCCACGCCGACCAGCGCCGCGCCCGCGACCATGCCCGCCATGTCGCCCAGGCGGGTCGCCAGCGGCTCGGCCACGGTTTGCACCGCGTCCCGGCGCGGCGCGGTCAGCCGCCGGGGGGCGGCCTCGCCCGCCTCGGGCGCCTCGGACAGCGCCGCGATCAGCCAGCCCAGCGCGCCCGCGTCCAGCAGCATCTCGGAAGGGCGGCCGGGGTTGACCAGCAGCCCCCTGCCCGCCTCGGCCAGTTCCCGCGCCAGAATGCGGCCCGGCAGCGAGACATGGGCCACCGGCCCGCCGAGGAACCCCGCCAGTGCCGCCTCGTCGTCGGACGCCAGCGCCACGGCGCCGCCGGGCAGGTCGAACATCCGCAACTCGGCCCGGTCGCCCGCGGGGTCCGAGGCAAGGGCCGCGTGCAGTTCGGTGTCCGCCAGCCGCCGCAGCACCGCCGCGCGCAGGGCGGGGTCGGCATCGTGAAACGGCACATGCGCGCAAAGGCGGTCGAGTTCGGTCTGGAGAGTCGTCACAGCACCTCGGCCAGCGTGCGGCGCAGTTCGGGGACTAGCTCCGCCTCGAACCACGGGTTTCGTTTGAGCCAAGCGGTATTCCGCCACGAGGGGTGAGGCAAGGGAAACACCCGCGGCGCATGGTCCCGCCAGCCCGCCACCGCGGCTGTCACGCCGCGCAGGCCGAGGTGCCAGCGGATCGCGTGGCCGCCGATCAGCAGCGTGACGCGGGGCTGCAACTCCTCCAGCACCCGTGCGCGCCAGGTCGCCGCGCAGAGCGCGGGCGGCGGCAGGTCGGAGCCTCTTGCATCGTAGCCCGGAAAGCAGAAGCCCATCGGCACGATGGCGATGCGCGAGCGGTCGTAGAAGGTTTTCTCGTCCACCCCCATCCAGGCCCGCAGCCGCTGCCCCGAGGCGTCGGTGAATGGTTTTCCCGAAAGATGGGCGCGCATCCCCGGCGCCTGGCTGGCCACCAGAACGCGCGCGCCGGGCGCGAACCAGACGACGGGTCGGGGCGCATGCGTGGTGGCGGTCAGGGCGAAGCGGTCGGCGCACAGGCGGCAGCCGCGCAGTTCGGCGGCGACAGGCAGGTCGATGAAAGGCAGGGTCATGCCCGCCCAGATAGGCACCCCTTGCCTGCGATAACAGCTCGCATTCTCACGATCCCCGGCGGCGCGATGGACAGCGCAGCGCCCAGCCCCTATGTTTGGCAGCCGAAAGCGGGCGGCTGGCGCCCGCCGCAAAACGCCGCATCGCGCGCCTTCGCGGGAAATCTTCGCCGACATGCTGGAATTCGACAACGTCTCGAAGTCCTTCTGGACCGGAACGCAGCGCAAGGTGATCCTGGACCAGGCCTCGTTCCGGGTGGAACTTGGCCAGTCCCTTGGCATCCTCGCCCCCAACGGCACGGGCAAGACCACGATCATCAACATGATGTGCGGGCTGGAAAAGCCGGACGAGGGCACGATCCGCGCCAATTGCCGCGTGTCCTTTCCCCTTGGCTTCATGGGGGGCGTGATCTCCAAGCTGTCGGCCAACGAGAACGCGCGCTACATCGCGCGGATCTACGGGCTCGATCCCGACTATGTCTCGGCCTTCTGCCGCTGGCTTTGCGACATCGGCGAATATTTCGACCAGCCGGTCGGCGTCTACAGTTCGGGCATGCGGTCGCGGCTGACCTTCGCGCTGCTGCTGGCGCTGGAGTTCGACATCTACCTGATCGACGAAGGGATGCCCGGCACGACCGACGTCGAATTCAACCGCAAGGCGGGCAGCGTCCTGTACGACCGCCTGAAGACCGCGACCGTGGTGGTGGTGTCCCACCAGCCTGCCACGCTGGAAAAATTCTGCCGCCGCGCGGGCGTGTTGCGCGACGGGCGTCTTTACATGTTCGATTCCCTCGACGAGGCCAAGCAGTATTATGACTACACCGCCTAAGGTCCGCCGCTTTCACCTCAGCGCATCCGAATCCCCCGTCGCCGCTGCGCGGGAGGCGGCCCGCGCCACCACCCGGCCCAAGGGCGAGACCGCGGCCCCCGCCGGTGCCGAGCCCGCTCGATCCGCGGTGCGGGTCGAGGTGCGCAAGGGCGGCGCGCGCACGGAACAGGCCGCCCCGGCCGCCACTGCCGCCACTGCCGCCGCATCCGTCCCGCCCGGTCGGGACATGCCGTTCAGCAATGCCGATGACGGTTTCGGGAACATGCGCTTCCCCGGCGCCGATCCCGAGCAGGACAGGAAGCCCGAGCCTGCCAATGCCCCGGTCGGCCCCGAAGCCCAGGCCCCCGCAGCAGATGTGGATGCCGAGGCGCTGGCCGCCATCCGCGCCGAGAACCTGACCTCGCGCCAGTTGCGCATGGCGGCCCGCATCGCGGCCATGCACGAGATCGAGGTCGCCTCGGAATACGAGGCCGTGCTGCGTCTGCGCCAGCGCGGCATCGACCCCTTCCACCGGGGCGCGGTCGGCAAGATCCTGTCGGACGCCGGCAACGAGGCGAAGGCCGCGCCCAATCCGCGCGCGCTGGTCCCGGTGCCGGGGCCCGGCCTGCCGGCCCGCACCAAGCGGCGCGAGATCGTGCCGCTGGCCCCGCCCGGCGAGGTCGGCCCCGTGCGGCCCGAGCTTCCGTCGCGCGAGGCCCTGACCGAGGAGCGCCGCGCGGCCGAGATCTACCGCATCCAGCGCGACATCGCGCGGCGGCGGCGGCGCAGCCTCGCCTTCCTGCTGATGCGGCTTGCCTTCTTCGTGGGACTGCCGACGCTGATCGCGGGCTGGTACTACTTCACCCAGGCCACGCCCCTTTACGCGACCAACTCGCAGTTCATGATCCAGCAGGCGGACGGCGTGCCCGGCGCCACGGGCAGCGGGCTTCTGTCGGCGGGCGCGATGATGAACCCCGACAACGTCGCGGTGCAAAGCTACCTGACCTCGCGCGATGCGATGATCCGGCTGGATCAGGACCTGGGCTTCACCCGCGCCTTCCAGGACCCCGCGATCGATTCGCTGCTGCGCCTGCCCGAGGATGCCTCCAACGAGCAGGCCTATGCCCAGTACAAGCAGTCGGTGAAGATCGGCTATGACCCGACCGAGGGCATGATCAACATGGAGGTGATCGCCCCGGATCCCAAGCTGTCCGAGGAGTTCTCGCTGGCCCTGATCCGCTATGCCGAGGGGCAGGTGGACCAAATGTCCCAGCGTCTGCGCGGCGACCAGATGCAGGGCGCGATCGAAAGCTACCAGGATGCCGAGCGCAAGGTGCAGGAATCGCAGAACCGCATCCAGGAACTGCAGGAACAGCTGGGCGTGCTGGACCCGACCGCCGAAAGCAGCGCGGTGATGGGGCGCATCAGCGCCCTGGAAACGCAGTTGTCCGAGAAGCAGCTTGAACTGGGCCAGCTCACCTCGAACGCGCGCCCGAACCAGAGCCGGGTGCTGGGCGTGCAGGGCGACATTGCCCGGCTGGAGCAGATGATCGCGGAAACCCGCGCCCAGCTGACCGAGGATTCGGGCAACCGCGCCTCGCTGGCCGCTGTCACGGGACAACTGCGGATCGCGGAAAGCGACCTCGCCACCCGCCAGCAGCTGCTGGCCACCGCCGCCACCCAGATGGAGGCCGCGCGAGTCGAAGCCAACAAGCAGGTGCGCTACCTGTCGCTGTCCGTGGCCCCGGTGCCGCCGGATGAACCCACCTATCCCAAGGCGCTTCAGAACACGATCGTCGCCTTTTTCATCTTTGCGGGGATTTACCTGATGATGTCGCTGACCGCCTCGATCCTGCGCGAACAGGTGTCCTCGTGACGGGGGCCGCGCAGCGCCATGTCGCCGTCCGGGGCGTCACCTTCGGCAACGACCTGCCGCTGGTCCTCATCGCGGGGCCCTGCCAGCTGGAAACGCTGGACCATGCGCTGTCGATCGCCGAGCCTTTGGCGCAGGCCTGCGCCAGGGCGGGAGCGGGCTATGTCTTCAAGGCCAGCTACGACAAGGCGAACCGCACCTCGCTGTCGGGGCGCCGGGGCGTCGGCATCGACGAGGGGCTTGAGATGCTGGCGGCCGTGCGCGACCGTCTCGGCTGCCCCGTGCTGACCGACATCCATGACGAGGCGCAGGCTGTCCGCGCCGCCGAGGTCGCGGACATCATCCAGATCCCCGCCTTCCTGTCGCGCCAGACCGACCTGCTGCTGGCGGCAGGCCGCACGGGCGCGGTGGTCAACATCAAGAAGGGCCAGTTCCTCGCCCCCTGGGACATGCCGAACGTGGCCGACAAGGTGGCCTCGACCGGGAACGAGAAGATCCTGCTGACGGAACGCGGGGCGAGCTTCGGCTACAACACGCTGGTTGCCGACATGCGCGCGCTGCCGATCATGGCGCGGACGGGTTATCCGGTGGTGATGGATGCGACCCACTCGGTGCAGCAGCCGGGCGGACAGGGCGGCTCGTCCGGCGGCCAGCGTGAGTTCGCGCCGGTGATGGCGCGGGCGGCGGTGGCCATCGGCGTGGCGGGCGTCTTCATCGAGACGCACCAGGATCCCGACCGCGCGCCCTCGGACGGGCCGAACATGGTCCACCTGGACCGGATGCCCGCGCTGATCGACAGCCTGATGCGCTTCGACCGGCTGGCCAAGGCCGAGCCGGTGATGGGCTGAGCCCTCTCAGGCCTGCGGGACACGCACCGTGACCCGCAGGTGGCGCGCCGCGATCTCCGTCCGGTCGTCGACTCCGCGGTTTCCGCTGCCCATCAGTTTGGTCGGCTTGCCGCCCAGCTTCTCGGTGCATGGCCACTCGCCCACGCCTTCGAGGCCCGCATCACGGGGCCGAGGCAGGTCGTGAGCCGTTTGGCCAAGGTGGCGGACCGCCTGTCTCGGTGGAACTCGCAGAAGGCGGTTCTACCGCGATCGCCTCGGGCGGGACACCGGCCTGGCCGAAGCGGTCCAGGACATTCGCCTCGATGCCCCACATCGTCGGCGGGACGAAGCCCTCGGGCGGGGGCGGGCCGTAGTCCGACAGAAGTTTCAGGATCTGCGCGACCATGGCGGGATCGACGCGAATCCAGTTCCCCGTGACGATGCGCCCGCCCGGCTGCGTGACGCGGACCATGGAACGCGCCACCTCGGCCCGGCATGGGGCGAACATCGCGCCGAAGATGCTGACCACCAGATCGAAGCCGTCATCGGGAAGGTGCGACAGGTCGCAGGCGTCACCCACGATGGTGCGGCAGTTCGTCAGCCCCTCGGCCGCGACTCGCGCCTGCGCCGCGGCCACCAGGTTGCGGGCGATGTCGATGCCCAGCATCTCGGCCCCGCGCCGGGCCATGGGCAACGCCGTCGCGCCGTCCCCGCAGGCGAGGTCCAGCACCTTCATCCCCGGCGCGATCCCGAGTTCGTCCACCAGCGCGTCGCTGCTGCCGCGCATGGTGGCGGCTAGCGTCGAGAAATCCCCTTTCTCCCACAATTCCTTGTTCGGATTCATGGTCGGCCTCCACCTTCGCGGTGAAACGCAACGCCCACTCCGCGAAGCCGGCCGGACGAGGGGCGATGCGGGCCAGATACCCGCCCGTCGGGACACCAGCACCCGCCGGTTCCGCTTCCTTCCATCAGAAATCGGGCTTGGCCGCGCCCAGAACCGCCCGCCCCGCCGCATGGGCCGAGGCCCAGGCCCACTGGAAGTTGTAGCCGCCCAGCCAGCCCGTGACGTCCACGACCTCACCGATGAAATGCAGCCCCGGCACATGCCGCGAGGCCATCGTGCGTGCGTCCAGATCGCGGCAGTCCACGCCGCCCACAGTGACCTCGGCGGTGCGGTAGCCTTCGGTCCCCACGGGGCGGATGCGCCAGTCATGGATACGGCGGGCCAGCGCGTCCAGCCGCGCGTCGGACTGGTCGGCCAGTCGCGCGCCCTCCAGCCCCTCCTCGTCCACGATGGCCGTGGCGAGCCGCTCGGGCAGCATCCGGGCCAGCACGGTCGCCACCTGCACCCGGCCGCCCTCGCGCTTGGCCTGCCGCAGCGCCTGGGCGGAATCGCCGGGGTGAAGATCGAGGGTCAGTTCCTCGCCCGGCTGCCAGTAGCTGGATATCTGAAGGATCGCCGGGCCCGACAGCCCGCGATGGGTGAACAGCAGCTGGTCGTCGAAGGCCACCGCCGCGCGGCGGGGCGCCCTGGCGGCCGGCAGCGAGGCCCGCGCCGTCACCGCAACCCCTGACAGCGGCGCACTCAGCCGCAGGTCCTGCTGCGCGAAGGTCAGCGGCACAAGGCCGGGCCGCGTCTCGACGATGCGGTGGCCGGTCGCCTGGGCGATGTCATAGCCGATGCCGGTGGCGCCCATCTTCGGGATCGACTTGCCCCCGGTGGCGACGACGACGTGGCGCGCCTCGATGGGTCCGGCCGAGGTCTCGACCCGCAGCGGGGTGCCCGGCGTGACGCCCTGCACGCCCACGCCCAGCCGCAGCTCGGCCCCGTCCATTCGATCGACCAGCATCCGCACGATCTGCGTGGCGCGCCCGTCGCAGAACAGCTGGCCCTGCGCCTTCTCGTGCCAGGCGATCCCGGCGCGATCCACCAGCGCCACGAAGTCCTCGGGCCGGTAACCCGCAAGGGCCGAGGCGCAGAATCGCGGCACCTCGGACAGGAAGGTCTGATGGGTGGTCCCGAGGTTGGTGAAGTTGCAGCGCCCCCCGCCCGAGATGCGGATCTTCTCTCCCGGGTCGCGCGCATGATCCAGCACCACGACCCTGAGCCCCTGGCCCGCAAGGCTTCCCGCGCAGAACAGCCCCGCTGCCCCCGCCCCCAGAATGACGACATCCGCTTTGTCCATGCCGCGCCGATAGCCCGCCGCGCGCGAGGCCACAAGTTTTTGCGCGCGCCCCCTTGCGCCCCCCGAACGCTGCCGCTAAACACCCCCGCACTGCTGGGGCGTGGCCAAGTGGTAAGGCATCGGTTTTTGGTACCGTGTACCGTAGGTTCGAATCCTACCGCCCCAGCCAGTCATCTTACCTGAGTTCATCTCTCCCGGATGCGCGGAAATCTCCGCGTGAATCCCGCGGTTTGAGCGCGGCTATTTCGCGGAGAGACGCCTTCTGCTCCCCCCTCTGCTGCATTCCGCGACCCCGTCTCAGGGCGGCTTCCCAATCGTGCGGTTTGCGCGTTTTCCCTGTTCCGGAGAAGCTTACAGGGAATCCAGGCCGCGGCCTGCCACGAATCTGGGCGGACCAGAAGCCGCCATAGGGCCTGCCGACGCAAGGCGACATGCTTGCAACGCAGTCCGAGGAGTTCGGGGCCAGATGCCATGACGAAGGCTCCAGCGTGCGTGGCCCGGCCAACCTGTGGTAGTCAGCCGGGCGGACGGACCTTTGCCCGCCGAAGATCCGTCCTTGCCTCTTCGACCGGATCCGGCGGGACAGGCTCTGCCAAATCGACTGCGGGGACCATCCCTCTCGCGGCGGGCCGCCGGCGAGCTTCGCCCGCCGGCATCGCTGCGTCCTACTGCAACGCCACGTCGGTGATGGCGTGGGTCCAGGCCCCCTCGGGCGCCGCCGAGATCACCGGGTCCGAGCCGCCCGACAGCAGCGTGTCCACTGTGCGCTGGTAATCGGCCTCGTCCAGCGTACCGTTTGACCCGGCGGTCAGCTTGGCGACCTCCTCCATCATGCGGGTCTGGTGCGCCTCGGTCTGGGCGCCGGTCTCGTCGTTCTCCAGCACTATCTGCGCGGCTTCTTCGGGGTTCTCCTCGGCGTATTTCCAGCCCTTCATCGAGGCGCGCACAAAACGGACCAGCCGGTCGGCCATCGCCGGATCGGCCAGCGTCTCCTCCAGCGCGTAAAGCCCGTCTTCCAGCGTGGCCACGCCCTGGTCCTCGTACTTGAAGGTCACGAGGTCCTCGGGCGAGATGCCGGCGTCCAGCACCTGCCCGTACTCGTTGTAGGTCATGGTCGAGATGCAGTCGGCCTGCTTCTGGAGCAGGGGATCGACGTTGAAGCCCTGCTTGAGGACCGTCACTCCCTCGGGGCCGCCATCGGTGGAAAGCCCGAGGGTGTTCATCCAGCTGAGGAACGGATACTCGTTACCGAAGAACCAGACGCCCAGCGTCTTGCCCTTGAAGTCGGTGGCAGGGTTGGTGATGCCGGTTTCCTTCAGGCAGGTCAGCATCATCCCCGACGACTTGAAGGGCTGGGCGATGTTGACGATGGGCAGCCCCTTTTCACGGGCGGCGAGCGCGGCGGGCATCCACTCCACCGTCACGTCGGCGCCGCCGCCCGCCAGCACCTGGGTCGGCGCGATGTCGGGGCCGCCCGGCCGGATCGTGACGTCGAGGTTCTCCTCCTCGTAGAAGCCCTTGTCCTTGGCGACATAGTAGCCCGCGAACTGCGCCTGCGTGACCCATTTGAGCTGCAGCGTCAGCGGGTCGGCCGCCTGCGCCGCGCCCGCAAGCAGGCCCAGGGCAGCGGCGGACATCATCAGTCTGGTCATTCTCCACTCCACTGTTGGGGGCGTTTTCGCCCGTTATTGACGCTGCGAGGGGTGCCAGAAGGTGACACGCCGTTCGGCCAGCGCGACGATCGCATAGAAGGCGGAACCGGCCAGCGCGGCCATCAGGATCTCGGCCCAGACCAGCGGCAGGTCCATCTGGCCGACGGCGGTCGAGATGCGGAACCCCATGCCGCGGGTCGGGCTGCCGAAGAACTCAGCCACGATCGCGCCGATCAGGGCCAGCGTGGTGGTGATCTTCAGCCCGTTGAACAGGAAGGGCATGGCAGCGGGCAGGCGCAGCTTTCCCAAGGCCTGCCAGTAGCCGGCGTTCCAGGTCGCCACCTGGTCACGCTGCAGGGCATCGGTCGCGGCCAGCCCCGCGACCATGTTCACGAGGATGGGGAAGAACACCATCACCACGACGACCGCCGCCTTGGACTGCCAGTCAAAGCCGAACCACATGACAAGGATCGGGGCGATGCCCACGATCGGCAGGGCGGCCACGAAGTTCCCGATCGGCAGCAGGCCGCGCTGCAGGAACGGGCTGCGGTCGATGGCGATGGCGGTCAGGACGGCCAGCGCCGCGCCGAGAAGCCACCCCGTCAGCGCGCCCTTGACCAGCGTCTGCCACAGGTCCGACAGGATCATCGGCAGGTCGGCCGCGAAGCGCGCCCCGATGGCTGAAGGCGCGGGCAGGATCACGGACGGCACCGCGTAAAGCCGCACGGCGACTTCCCACAGCGCCAGCAGCGTCGCGCCGAAGACCAGCGGGATCGCCGTCCGCCCCGTCGGCCCGCCCCACCAGGCCAGCAGTCCGTTGGTCAGCCAGCCCGCCGCCCAGAGCGCCGCAAGGGCACCCAGCCGCGCATCCCACAGCAGCGCCAGCGCAACCAGCCCCGCCCAGAATGCCAGGGCGGCCCTGTCGCTGCGCGGTGCCTCGGGCGCGACAGCGGCACTCATCGCGCCAGCCCCATGCGGCGCAGCGTCAGCCGCGCGACCGCGCCGATCAGCCAGACGAGACCGGCTGCAAGGATCGCGGCGGCGAACAGCGCCGACCAGATCTGGATCGTCTGCCCGTAGTAGCTGCCCGACAGCAGCCGTGCGCCCAGCCCTTGTGTCGCGCCGGCAGGCAACTCGCCCACGATGGTCCCCACCAATGCAGCGGCGATGGCGACCTTCAGCGAAGCGAACAGCCACGGCAACGAGGACGGGAACCGCAGGAAGCGCAGCACCTGACCGCCGTTCGCGTTCCACGACCGCATCAGGTCGAACTGCATGGGATCGGGTGCGCGCAGTCCCTTGACCATGCCGACCAGCACCGGAAAGAACGACAGCCAGGCCGAGATCAGCGCCTTGGGCAGCAGCCCCGTCACCCCGACGCTGGCCAGCACCACGATCACCATTGGCGCAATGGCGAGGATCGGGATCGTCTGCGAGGCAACGGCCCAAGGCATGATCGACAGGTCCATGACCCGGCTGTGGACGATCCCCACCGCCAGCAGGATGCCCGCCGCCGAGCCCAGTGCAAAGCCCGCCAGCGTCGCCGACAGCGTGATCCAGCCATGCCGGACGAGGCTGCGCTTCGACGTGACGCTTTGTCCCGTGACCCCCTCCCACAGGGCCGCCGCGACCTGGTGGGGCGCGGGAAGGACCGGGCGCTCCTGCGCCATGGTGGCGCGGAGCAGTTGGCCGGTGGTGACGGTCTCGCCCGCCCGCGCGGCCTGGTCGCGCACCCAGGGCGCGTTCATCCAGACCGCCGCGAGATACCAGGCGACGACGATGGCGGCGAGCACTGTCAGCACCGGGAGAGCCGAGCGTCCCGCCTGCCCCGCCCATCCGCGGCGGGCCGCTCGCGGGGGCGTGAGGGTGGAAACGGTGGTTTCAGTCATCACCCGCCCCATGCCCCGCCCGCAGGCCCTCGCGCACGCGGTGCGACAGTTCGGCGAAGATCTTGCTGTCGCGGATCTCCAACGGCCGTTCGCGCGGCAGCGGGCTTTCGATCACGTCGGTGATCCGGCCGGGGCGCGGCGACATGACCACGATGCGGGTGGAAAGGTAGACCGCCTCGGGGATCGAGTGGGTGACAAAGCCGATGGTCCTGCCCGTCCGCGCCCAAAGCGCCAGCAGCGCCTCGTTCAGGCGGTCGCGCACGATCTCGTCCAGCGCGCCGAAGGGCTCGTCCATCAGCAGGATGTCGGCGTCGAAGGCCAGCGCCCGGGCGATCGAGGCGCGCTGCTGCATTCCGCCGGACAACTGCCACGGATAGCGGCTGCCGAACTGCCCCAGTTCTACCAGCTCCAGCACGCGGGCGATCCGCGCCTCGCGGTCGGCCTTGTCGAACCCCATGATTTCCAGTGGCAGGCTGATGTTGCCCGCGATCGTCCGCCACGGGTAAAGCCCCGGCGCCTGGAAGACATAGCCATAGGCGCGCGCCCGCCGCGCCTGATCGGGCGTCATCCCGTTGACGGTCAGCGTCCCTGCGGTCGGGCGTTCCAGCGCCGCGATGGTCCGCAGGAAGGTCGTCTTGCCGCAGCCCGAGGGGCCGATGAAGCTGACGAACTCGCCTTGGCCAATGGACAGGTTCACGTCCTTCAGGGCATGGACCGGGCCGTCGGCGGTGGGAAAGGTCAGCGAGACGCCGCGCGCCTCGATCACCGGCGCCGCTGGGGCTTGAGAAAGGTGCAGGGCGGGCTCGGGCCGGTTCATCATACCCCGCTTGCCGGGATGCCGGCGCGCTCGACAGGGCGGGGGGCGGTCAGGGCCTTCCAGCTGGATAGCGCCCGATTGACCTCGCCGCGCGGTTCGCGGGCGACGAAGGCGCCGTGGCCCTCGCGCGAGGACATGACACCCTCGGTCACCGCGACATGGCCGCGGCTGAGGACAAAGCGCGGCAGGCCCTTCACCCGTCGCCCCTCGAAGACGTTGTAGTCGATGGCGGATTGCTGGCCCTCGGCGCTGATGGTCTTTTCCGCATGGGGATCCCAGACCACCAGGTCGGCGTCCGAACCCACCAGCACCGCGCCCTTCCTGGGATACATCCCGAGGATCTTGGCGATGTTGGTCGAGGTGACGGCCACGAACTCGTTGGGCGTCAGCCGACCCGTGCCCACCCCTTCGGTCCACAGCACCGGCATCCGGTCCTGCAGCCCGCCGGTGCCGTTCGGGATCTTGGTGAAGTCCCCGATCCCCGTGCGCTTCTGCTCGGTGGTGAAGGCGCAATGGTCGGTGGCGACGCAGGACAGGCTGCCCGCCGCGAGCCCCGCCCACAGGCTGTCCTGGTGGCGCTTGTCGCGGAAGGGCGGCGACATCACGCGACGCGCCGCGTGGTCCCAGTCGGGATGGCGGTATTCGCCGTCGTCCAGCACCAGATGCTGGATCAGCGGCTCGCCCCAGACGCGCTTGCCCGCCTGCCGGGCACGGCGGATCGCCTCGTGCGCGTCCTCGCAGGAGGTGTGGACGACGTAAAGCGGCACCCCCGCCATGTCGGCGATCATGATGGCGCGGTTGGTGGCCTCGCCCTCGACCTGCGGCGGGCGGGAATAGGCATGGGCCTCGGGACCGGTGTTGCCCTCGGCCAGCAGCCTGGCGGACAGTTCGGCCACGACGTCGCCATTCTCGGCATGGACCAGCGCGATGCCCCCAAGTTCGCCCACGCGGCTGAAGCTGGCGAACAACTCGTCGTCGTTCACCATCAGAGCGCCCTTGTAGGCCATGAAGTGCTTGAAGCTGGTGATGCCACGGTCAACGATGTCGGCCATCTCGCTGAAGACCTGCTCGCCCCACCAGGTCACCGCCATGTGGAAACTGTAGTCGCAATGCGCCCGCGCGGTCTTGTTGTCCCAGATCTTGAGCGCATCCAGCAGCCCCTGCCCCGGCACGGGAAGCGCGAAGTCCACGACCATCGTCGTCCCGCCCGCAAGCGCGGCGCGGGTGCCGCTGTCGAAGTCATCGGCAGAGTAGGTGCCCATGAAGGGCATCTCGAGATGCGTGTGCGGGTCGATCCCGCCCGGCATGACAAGGCAGCCGGTGGCGTCCAGCGTGGTATCCCCGGTGAGCCCCGGCCCGATGGCGGCGATACGCCCGTTCTCGATCAGGACGTCCGCCTTGTAGGTGAGGTCGGCGGTGACGATGGTGCCGTTGCGGATGGCGGTGGTGGTCATGGATGCTCCTTCCGGCCATCGTCATGTTCGATAACCAGGTTCGAATTGAGGATGGCGGACCCTTGCCCCGGTCCGTTGCCGATCCGGGTAACCCTTATGCCGCCGCCGGACGTCTTGCGCAGGTAGTCGGCGGCGTCCGTGATGGACCGGAACTTGCGGGCATTCCCGTCCCGGTTCTTCCTGCCTCCCGGCGGGAAGCACTTGTAGACAGGTTCTGCATCATTGGGGCCCTTGACCGGCTTCGCTTCACGCCCCGATACACCGCAGCAGATCCTCACCCCTCCACCCCCGCCGCATCCAGCACCGCGTGCAGCAGCACGTCCGTTCCGTTCCGGGCCCAGGCTTCGGTGATCTCCTCGGCCTCGTTGTGGCTCAGGCCGTCCACGCAGGGGCACATGATCATCACCGTGGGGGCGACGCGGTTGATCCAGCAGGCGTCGTGGCCCGCGCCCGAGACGATGTCGCGGTGCGACAGGCCCAGCCGGTCGGCCGCGCCGCGGACCTTCTCGACCAGGCCGGGATCGAAGGTCACGGGGTCGAAATGGCCGACCGGCTCGATCTCGATCCCCAAGCCCAGGTCCGCCGCAATGGCCGGGGCCTCGGCTTCCAGCCGCGCGCGCATGGCGTCCAGCTTGGCGCGGTCGGGGCTGCGGAAATCGACGGTGAAGACGGCTCGGCCGGGGATCACGTTGCGGCTGTTCGGCCAGACATTCGCCTGACCCACCGCGCCCACGGCGTCGGGCTGGCTGTCCATGGCGATGCGGTGCACCGCCTCGATGATCCGCGCCATGCCGAGGCCAGCATTCACGCGCATGTTCATGGGGGTCGAGCCGGTATGCGCTTCCTTCCCCGTCAGCGTGACCTGCAGCCACCAGAGCCCCTGGCCGTGGGTGACGACGCCGATCTCCACCCCCTCGGCCTCGAGGATCGGACCCTGCTCGATATGCAGTTCGAACAGCGCGTGGATCGAACGGCCGCCCACGGGTTCGTCCCCGGCCCAGCCGATCCGCGCCAGTTCGTCGCCGAAGCGCTTGCCCTCGGCGTCGGTGCGGCCCAGCGCCCAGTCGAGATCGTGGACGCCCGCATGGACGCCCGAGGCCAGCATCGCGGGGGCGAAGCGGGTGCCCTCCTCGTTGGTCCAGTTGACCACCACCAGCGGATGACGGGTCTGCAGGTCCAAGTCGTTCAGCGTCCGAACTACCTCGAGCGCGCCCAGGACGCCCAGAACGCCGTCGAACTTGCCCCCGGTCGGCTGGGTGTCGAGGTGGCTGCCCATCCAGACCGGCGCGGCATCCGGGTCCGTCCCTTCGCGACGGGCGAACATCGTGCCCAGCCGGTCCACGGACACGGTCATGCCCGCGGCCTCGCACCAGTGGCGGAACAGCGCCCGCCCTTCGCCATCCGCGTCGGTCAGGGCCTGCCGGTTGTTGCCGCCCGCGATCCCGGGGCCCACCTGCGCCATCTCCATCAGGCTGTCCCACAGTCGCCCGCCGTTGGTCCGCAGGTTCGCATGAAGAGGGGACAGGGTGCCGGGAAGAGGAGGTGCTGACGTCATTACGGCTCCGACGCTTGATTTGACCATCCGGTCAGGGTCAGCGTAGGGAGCGGCAATTCGCGCTGTCAACGGTTTCGCAAGCCTGCACCCGACAATGCACGGACTGCCCAGAAAAGGAGCATCGATGCCCGTCTCCGACGCCTCGACCGCCCGCAGCCGGCGCCGCCACCGGACTGAGGCCGCGATTCTCGAGGCCGCCCTGGACGTCTTCGCGCTGCACGGGTTCCGGGGCGCGACGCTGGACCAGATCGCCGAAGGCGCGGGCATGTCGAAGCCCAACCTGCTTTATTACTTCGCCAGCAAGGAGGAGGTGCACGCCCGCCTTCTGGGCGACCTTCTGGACCACTGGCTCGCCCCCCTTCGCGCCATCGACCCGGGCGGCGAGCCGGTCGAGGAGATCCTGCGCTATGTCCGGCGCAAGCTGGACATGTCGCGCGATTATCCCCGCGAAAGCCGGCTGTTCGCGGGCGAGATCATCGCGGGCGCCCCCCGGATCTCGGACTTCCTGGTCCACGGTCTGCGCCCGCTGGTCGACGAGACGGTGGGGCTGATCCGCGGCTGGACCGCCGCCGGGCGGCTGGCGCCGGTCGATCCGATGCAACTCATCTTCTCGATCTGGGCGCTGACCCAGCATCATGCCGATTTCGCGGCCCAGATCGCCATCGTGGCGCCCGGCGACCGCGCGGGCGATCCCGGCGCATTCCTTGACCAGCTTTACCGCCGCCTGCTGACGCCCGAGGCAGCGGCGGAACGAATCCGCGCCGGATGAATTTTACCGTTTGATAAAATCCGAAGCGGTCCTACCGTCGAATCGTGCCTCGCCAGCAGGGAGACGACGATGGACACCCCGATCATGGGGGCGAGCAGCGGCACAGAAAGCGGGATCACCGCCGGCCGACTGCCCTCCGACACCTACGCCGCCAACTTCGCCGACCTTCACCCGCCCTTCGACGTGCACGAGGCGCGGGTGGCAGCGGACCGCTGCTATTTCTGCCACGACGCGCCCTGTGTCACGGCCTGCCCCACGGCGATCGACATTCCGCTGTTCATCCGCCAGATCGCCACGGGCACGCCCGACGCCTCGGCAAAGACGATCCTGTCGCAGAACATCCTGGGCGGCATGTGCGGCCGGGTCTGTCCGACCGAGACGCTGTGCGAGCAGGCCTGCGTCCGCGAGCTGGCCGAAGGCAAGCCCGTCGAGATCGGCCGCCTGCAGCGTTACGCCACCGATCACCTGCAGCAGCGGGGCATCCACCCCTTCACCCGCGCGGCCCCCACGGGGCGGCGGGTCGCGGTGGTGGGTGCCGGTCCCGCGGGGCTGTCCTGCGCGCACCGCCTGGCGATGAAGGGCCACGAGGTTGCGCTGCTGGACGCCAGCGCCAAGGCGGGGGGCCTGAACGAATACGGCATCGCGACCTACAAGACCACGAACGGCTTTGCGCGGGCCGAGGTGGAGTGGCTGCTGAAGATCGGCGGCATCACGTTGCGGAACGGCTTTGTCCTGGGACGTGACGCCACGCTGGAGGATCTGCGCAAGGACTACGACGCGGTGTTCCTGGGCGTGGGACTGGCCGCGACCAACGGGCTGGACATCCCGGGCCTCGACCTGTGGGGCATCGATGATGCGGTCGATTTCATCGCCACGCTGCGCCAGTCCGACCCGGCGCAGGTGCCCATCGGCCGCGATGTCGTGGTGATCGGCGGCGGCATGACCGCCGTGGACGCGGCCGTGCAGGCCAAGCTGCTGGGAGCGGCCAACGTGACGCTCGCCTATCGCGGGCCGCAGTCGCGGATGAAGGCCAGCCGCTACGAACAGGACCTCGCCGCCGCCAAGGGCGTGCATGTGCTGCACGAGGCGGTGCCGGTCGAGGTGGAAGGGACCGGCGCGGTCGCCGCCGTGGTCTTCGAGCGCCTGGGCGAGCAGGTCCGCATTCCGGCCGACCAGCTGCTTCTGGCCATCGGCCAGCGGCTCGTCCCGGAAGGACTGCCCGACACGCAGGGCGGCAAGATCGCCGTCGATGCCGTCGGCCGCACGAGCCTTTCCGGCGTCTGGGCGGGGGGCGACTGCGCCTCGGGCGGCGACGACCTGACCGTGACGGCGGTGGCGCAGGGACGCGACGCCGCCGAGGACATCCACCGCAGCCTGATGCGCTGAGGAGACCGACGCATGGCAAACCTGGCATCGAACTTCGTGGGCATCCGCTCGCCCAACCCCTTCTGGCTGGCCTCGGCCCCGCCCACGGACAAGGAATACAACGTCCGCCGCGCCTTCGAGGCAGGCTGGGGTGGCGTGGTCTGGAAGACGCTGGGCCTCGACCCGCATATCGTCAACGTCAACGGCCCGCGCTATGGCGCGATCTGGGGCGCGGACCGGCGGCTTCTGGGCCTCAACAACATCGAGCTGATCACCGACCGGCCCCTGCAGGTGAACCTCGACGAGATCGTGGCGGTCAAGCGCGACTTCCCTGACCGCGCGGTCGTCGTCAGCCTGATGGTTCCCTGCGAGGAGGAGCCCTGGAAGTTCATCCTGCCGCTGGTCGAGGCGACGGGTGCCGACGGGGTCGAACTGAACTTCGGCTGCCCGCATGGCATGTCCGAACGCGGCATGGGCTCGGCCGTGGGCCAGGTGCCCGAATATATCGAGATGGTGACGCGCTGGGTCAAGGCGAACACCCGGATGCCGGTGATCGTCAAGCTGACCCCCAACATCACCGACATCCGCAAGCCCGCAACTGCGGCCAAGGCCGGCGGGGCGGATGCGGTCAGCCTCATCAACACGATCAATTCGATCACCGGGGTTGATCTCGACCTGTTCGCGCCCGAGCCCACCATTGATGGGCGCGGTGCGCATGGCGGCTATTGCGGCCCGGCGGTCAAGCCCATCGCGCTGAACATGGTGGCCGAGATCGCCCGCAGTTCCGACCTGCGCGGTCTGCCCATCAGCGGCATCGGCGGCGTCACCACTTGGCGCGACGCGGCCGAGTTCCTGGCCCTGGGGGCGGGCAACGTCCAGGTCTGCACGGCGGCGATGACCTACGGCTTCCGCATCGTGCAGGAGATGATCTCGGGCCTGTCGGATTACCTGGACGCCAAGGAGATGTCCTTGTCGGACCTGGTCGGGCGCGCGGTGCCCAATGTCTGCGACTGGAAGGACCTGAACCTCAACGCCGTCAGCAAGGCGCATATCCACCAGGACCTCTGCATCAAGTGCGGCCGCTGCTATGCCGCCTGCGAGGACACCAGCCACCAGGCCATCGCCATGCTGCCCGGCCGCGTGTTCGAGGTGAAGGACGACGAATGCGTCGCCTGCAACCTGTGCGTCAACGTCTGCCCGGTCGAGAACTGCATCACGATGGAGCGGATGGCGCCGGGATCGGTGGACCCCCGCACCGGCCGCGTGGTGTCGCCCGACTACGCGAACTGGACGACGCATCCGAACAATCCGCTCGCGACTGCAGCAGAATAGGGTGCCCCTCCCCTCGCCTGCCGAGGGCCACTCTCCCATGGTGCGGCTGCCCGGTTTTCGGACAACCCGCCCGTGGCGCGATCACCGCCGCAATCCGGGACGGTGCCCGCCCGAAGGATTTTGACTTGCACCCTGCGCCCTTCCAAGACTGGCGCCAACCCTCCCATGCCAAAGGTGTTCCATGATCCGACTTCCCCTTCTCACGCGGCGCGGCCTGATGCGGACCGGCATGGCCTTCGGCGCGGCCAGCCTGCTGCCGCGGGCGGGGTGGTCGGCCACGCCGGTGAAGGTCGCGGGCATCCACGGCTCGCCGGTCGAGAACGCCTGGAACCTCGTGCTGCATGACGCCCTGATGAAGGCCAAAGCCGAAGGGGCGATCGAGTATGTCTTCTCGGAAGGGGTCGCCCCTACGGACTATCCGCGGGCAATGCGCGAATATGCCGAACAGGGCGCGCAGCTGATCATCGGCGAAACCTTCCCGGTCGAGCGCCAGGCCCGCGAGGTCGCCGCCGAATATCCCGAGACCGCCTTCGTGATGGGGTCGAGCGGCCAGCCCTCGGGCGACAACTTCGGGGTCTTCGGCACCTGGAACTATGACGGCGCCTATCTCGCCGGGATGCTGGCGGGGCGTATGACCGCCACGAACGTCCTCGGCTCGGTCGGCGCCATGCCGATCCCCGAGATCAACCTGCTGATCAACGCCTTCGCCGCCGGCGCCAAGGCCGTCAACCCCCAGGTCACGCACCGCACCACCTTCATCGGCACCTTCTTCGACCCGCCCAAGGCGCGCGAGGCGGGGCTGGCGCTGATCGACTCGGGCGCGGACCTGCTGTTCGGCGAGCGCATCGGCACCGCCGACGCCGCCAAGCACCGCGGCATCCGGGCCATCGGCTCGCTGATCGACTATACGCCGATGTATCCCGACACGATCTTCGCCAACGCTTTGTGGGGCTTCCGCCCGATCCTGAACGCCGCGATCGCCGACGTGGCGGCGGGCAAGCCCACCGGGCGCGACTATACCGCCTACGGGCTGATGAAGGAGGGCGGCAGCGACATCGCCTATGTCAAGGGCATGGCCCCCGCCGAAGCCGAGGCCGCGATGGAGAAGGTCCGCGCCGACATCAAGTCGGGCGCCTTCACTGTCCCGCAGAACTTTGACGAGCCGGCCTGACGACCACGCCCGTGCAGGACGATGCAACCGCGCTGGCCCCCGCGATCCGCGCCGGGCACCTGACCGCCACTGACGCCATGGCGGCGGCGACAGGGGCTGCGCGGGCGGCGGATCACTTGGGCTGCATCCCGGTGCTTGCCCCCGACCCGGGGCTTGCCCACGCCGCCGGCCTCTGCCGGGCCGCGCCGGATGCGCCGCTGCGGCAGGCGCCCTTCGCCGGGGCGCCGACACTGGCCGAGGATCCTGGCGACCCCTTCCCCGGGCTGCCGGTTACCGCCGGATCGCGGTTTCTGGCGGCTGGCGACGGTGGAACTCCGGGCAGCGAAGGCTCGGACATTGCCGACCGCGTCGACATCCTGCTGACGCCGATGCCGGCCGCCCCGCTCCGCCCCTTGGGCTGGCCACCAACCGACCACTGCGATCCCGACCGCCATGGCGCCGCCATGAGCGGCTTCAGCCCGCTCGCCAGCCTCGCCGATGCCTCGGGCTTCCCGGCCATCACCCTGCCCGTCCAGATGATCGCGCCCATGGGCGCCCGGGCCCTGCTGATCGCCGCCGCAGGCTGGCTCGAGGCAGAGGGCCGCTGGACCTACCCCTTCCTTGTCGCCCGGCTTGCCGCATGAGCCCCGTCCTCGAACTCGACGCGATCACCAAGCGCTTCGGCGACACATTGGCCAACGACGCGGTGACGCTGGACCTCGGCCGGGGCGATATCCTCGCGCTGCTGGGCGAGAACGGCGCGGGCAAGACCACGCTGATGAACATCCTCTTCGGCCATTACGCCCCCGATGCGGGCGAGGTCCGCGTCATGGGCCGCGCCCTGCCCCCCGGCCGCCCCATGGCCGCAATCCGCGCCGGCATCGGCATGGTCCACCAGCACTTCGCCCTCGCGCCGAACCTGACGGTGCTGGAAAACGTCATGACCGGCACCGAGCGCCTGTGGCGCCCGGTCTCGGACACCTCTGCGGGCCGCAGGAAGCTGGCGGCGCTGTCTGACCGCTTCGGGCTGGGGGCCGATCCCGACGCCCGGCTGGGCGACCTGTCGGTGGGCGAGCAGCAGCGGGTGGAAATCCTCAAGGCGCTTTACAACGACGCGCGCATCCTGGTCCTGGACGAACCCACGGCGGTCCTGACCACGCCCGAGGCCAAGCGGCTGTTCGCCACGCTGAAGGACATGGCCGCGCAGGGGCTGTCGCTGATCTTCATCTCGCACAAGCTGGACGAGGTGATGGCCGCCGCCGACCGGATCGCTGTCCTGCGCGGCGGGCGCAAGGTGGCCGAGCGGCTGCGCGGCCAGACCACCAAGGCCGAGTTGGCCGAGCTGATGGTGGGCCGCGCCGTCGCGCGCCCCGTGCGGCAGATGTCGCCGGCCGGTTCTCCGGTGCTGACCGCACGCGGGCTGGGACTGCGGCAGGGGGGCGTGGACCGGCTGAAGGGGGTCGATTTCACGCTGAACGCGGGCGAGGTGCTGGGGATCGTCGGCGTCGCGGGCAACGGCCAGGCCCCGCTCGCCCGCCTTCTCAGCGGGACGGAGCGCCCCACGGCAGGCACGCTGGAAGCTTTCGGCCAATCCCTGGGCTCGCTGTCGGTGCCCGACATCGTCGCCCTGGGCATGGGCCGCATCCCCGAGGACCGCAACCATGAGGGCGTCATTGGCGAGATGCCCGTGTGGGAGAATGCCGTGCTGGAGCGGCTGCCCCTCTTCTCGCGCCGAGGACTGGTGGACCGTCGCCGCGCCATGGCCTTCGCCCGTCAGGTTATCGAGGGCTTCGACGTGCGGGGCGCCACGCCGCGCACCCGCACCGGGCTGCTGTCGGGCGGCAATGTCCAGAAGCTGATCCTGGGCCGCAACCTGATCCGCCACCCCCGCATCCTGCTGGCCGCCCAGCCCGCCCGGGGTCTGGACGAGGGTGCGGTCGCGGCGGTCCACCGGCGCCTGCTCGAGGCACGTGCCCAGGGCACCGCGATCCTGCTGATCTCCGAGGACCTGGACGAGGTGATGGATCTGTCCGACCGCATCCACGCAATTGTCGGCGGCCGTTTGTCGCCCGCCGTTGCCCGCGACAGGGTCGACCGGCAGCGTCTGGGGCTGATGATGGCCGGGGAATGGGAGAACGCGGGTGCGGTTTGAACGACGCGTCCACCGCCCGGCGGCCCTTGTGCTGGCGGCGCCCGTGATCGCCGTGGCGGCAGCGCTCGCGCTCAGCGGCGTGCTGATCGCGCTGGCCGGCGCCCCGGTGCTGGAAGCCTACGGGCGCATCCTGACAGGCGCCTTCGGCTCGCGTCTGGCCGCCACCGAGACGCTGACCCGCGCGGTGCCGCTGATCCTGACGGGGCTTGCCGCCGCGACCGCCTTCCGCGCCCGGCTGTGGAACATCGGCGCCGAGGGGCAGCTGTACCTGGGCGCCATGGCCGCGGCAGCGGCCAGTTCGCTGCTGTTCGGCAGCCTGCCGCCTGCGTTGCAGATCCCGCTGCTGCTGGTCACGGGCGCACTGGCGGGCATGGTTCTGCTGCTGGTCCCCTTGTGGTTACGGCTACGGTTCGCGGTGGCTGAGGTGGTGACGACGCTGCTGCTGAACTTCGTCGCCATCCTCTTCGTCTCGATGCTGATCGACACCGCGCTGAAGGACCCGATGGCCTTCGGCTGGCCCCAGTCCCTGCCGGTGACCGAAAGCGGGACGCTGCCCAAGCTCATCCCCCGCTCGCGCCTGCATGTCGGGCTGGCGATCGCGCTGGCGCTGGCCGTGGTGCTGGCCTTTGTCCAGGCGCGGACCGTGTTTGGCACGCGGGCGCGGGCGGCGGGCCTCAGCCCCGCGGGGGCGGTCTTCGCGGGCGTGCCGCTGGGCCGAACGCTGATGCAGGTGGCGTTGATCTCGGGCGGGCTTGCGGGTCTTGCAGGCGCCATCGAGGTCATGGGCGTGACGGGCTACGTCACCACCTCGCTGTCGCCCGGCTATGGCTATTTCGGCATCGTGGTCGCCATGCTGGCCAATCTCAACCCGCTGGGCGTTGTCGCCGCGGCGCTGTTCAGCGCGACCATGTTCGTGGGCGCCGACGCCATGGGCCGGACCCTGGGCGTCCCCAGCTACATCGCCGACGTCACCGTGGCCTTGTCGCTGCTTGCCATGCTGGTCGCGCTGTTCTTCACGCAATACCGGGTGCGCCGATGACCGACATCCTGGCGATCCTCGCCTCGGCGGGCCTCTGGGCTGCGGTCCTGCGGATCGCGACGCCCCTGATCCTCGGCACGCTGGGTGAGCTTCTGTGCGAGCGCGCGGGGGTGCTGAACCTCGGGATCGAGGGGATCATGACCTTCGGCGCGATGATCGGCTGGCTCGCGGTCTTCAACGGCGCGGACCTGTGGACGGGCATCCTGGTCGCGGCCCTGTCGGGTGCGGCATTCGGGCTTGTCCATGCGCTGCTGACAGTGACGCTGGGGGTGTCGCAGCATGTCTCGGGCCTGGGGATCACCCTCTTCGCGTCGAGCTTCGCCTATTACCTGTTCCGGCTGCTGGTCCCGGTCGCGGGCACGCCGCCGAAGATCCTGCCCTTCCAGCCGCTGCAGATCCCTGTCCTGAGCGACCTGCCCTTCATCGGCCCCGCGCTGTTCACCCAGACCGCGCCCACCTACCTTTCCATCGCGCTGGCGCTGCTGCTCGGATGGGTGCTGTTCCGCACGCCCCTGGGCCTCGCCATCCGCATGACGGGCGAGAACCCCCATGCCGTCGAGGCGCAGGGCATCAGCCCGGTTCTGGTCCGCTACGGCGCCGTCACCGCAGGTTCGGCGCTGATGGCGGTGGGCGGGGCCTTCCTGACGCTGTCGGCCTTCGACAGCTTCATCCCGACCATGGTGCAGGGCCGGGGCTGGGTCTGCATCGCGCTGGTGGTCTTCGCCTCGTGGCGGCCGGGGCTTGCGCTGCTGGGGGCGCTGCTGTTCGCCTTTTTCGACGCCTTCCAGCTGCGGCTGCAGACGGCCCTCGGCGGGCAGGTCCCCTATCAGTTGTTCCTGATGCTGCCTTACCTGCTGTCGATCGCGGCGCTTGCGGTCACGGCCCGCCGCGCCCGGGTGCCGCAGGCGCTGATGCAGCCCTATCGCCGCGGTGAACGGTAAACATGCAAGGGACTATGCCATGTTCGACACGATCCTGACCGGAGTGAACCTGCCCGACGGCCGTACCGGCATGGACGTCGGCCTGCAGGGCGGCCGCATCGTCGCGATCGAGCGCAGCCTGCCAGCCGAGGCGGGCGAGGCTATCGACGGCACCGGCCGCCTGCTGTCCCCCGCCTTCTGCGACCCGCATTTCCACATGGATGCGACCCTGTCCCTGGGCCTGCCGCGCATGAACCTTTCGGGCACGCTGCTGGAAGGGATCGCGCTGTGGGGCGAGCTTCGCCCGACGCTTGCGCGCGAGGCGCTGGTGGAACGGGCACTGCGTTATTGCGACCTCGCCGTGTCGCAGGGCGTGCTGTTCATCCGCAGCCATGTCGATACCTCGGACCCGCGCCTCGTCACCGCCGAGGCGCTGATCGAGGTGCGCGACCTCGTCAGGCCCTACCTCGACCTGCAACTCGTGGCCTTCCCGCAGGACGGCTATTTCCGCGCGCCCGAGGGCGTCCGGTCGCTCGAGCGCGCGCTCGACATGGGCCTCGACGTCGTGGGCGGCATCCCCCATTTCGAGCGCACGATGGAGGACGGGCGCGCCTCGGTCGAGGCGCTCTGCCGGCTTGCCGCCGAGCGCGGGCTGCCGGTCGACATCCACTGCGACGAGACCGACGACCCCCTCAGCCGCCATGTCGAGACGCTAGCCGCCGAAACCGTCCGGCACGGGCTTCAGGGCCGGGTCGCGGGGTCGCACCTGACCTCGATGCATTCGATGGACAACTATTACGTTTCGAAGCTCATCCCGCTGATGGCCGAGGCACGGATGAACGTCATCGCCAACCCGCTCATCAACATCATGCTGCAGGGCCGTCACGATACCTACCCTAAGCGGCGCGGCCTGACGCGGGTGCGCGAGCTGATGGCGGCGGGGATCAACGTCGCGCTGGGGCAGGACTGCTGCATGGACCCGTGGTACTCGATGGGGTCTGCCGACATGCTCGAGGTGGCGCACATGGCGGTCCACGTGGCGCAGATGGGCGGGATCGAGGACAAGGCGCGGCTATTCGACGCCATCACCGTGAACTCGGCGGGGGCGATGGGGCTAGAGGGCTACGGCTTGGCCGTGGGCTGCAAGGCCGACCTGGTGCTGCTGCAGGCGGCAGACGTGCCGGAGGCGATCCGTCAGAAGCCGACCCGCCTGCTGGTGCTGCGCAACGGCAAGGTCATCAGCCGCACCGCCCCCCGCCTGCCGCAACTGTCCCTGCCCGGCCGGCCGCCGGAGATCGACCCCGGGCGGGACTTCCGGCCGGTGCACCAGGGGTGACAGGAGAACAAGCTGGTCTGCCCTCTACCGAGTGGTCTTCCCGGAAGTGGGCTTTCGAGCCAAATGGAGGACGGAAGAACACTTCGGAAGAAGCACAAGCTTGGGAGAGCGTTGCCAGGTTTCGGCAGGCCAGGCCCGTGTCACAGGGCTAGGCCGTGGCCGAGGCGGTGCGGACAATCGGCGTGACGCAGTTCACCTGCAAGAGGCGGTGCAGGAGTTCGGCGGTCTGCAGAGCGGCGAGGTCGAACGCAACGGAGGGCTGAAGTTTCCGAGGAAACCGATGCGCCCGCACGGGCGCCCCGAGCGGATCGTCCTCCCCGTTCCGGCGACAAGAACGGGCGATGCTGCGCCTCCGGCGGATGAAGACGCTTCGGTTCTTCGCTCCCGCCCATTCCTCCGTCCCCAACCACGTCAACCGGAATTGCGGCCTCTCCCGACGTCAGCACTTCAAGGCCAGCCGAACCGCCGCGTCTGCCGAGTGTCGGCGGTTCGCCACCCCCTGAGAACTGGTTCCCGCGAACGCCGAGACGAGTGCACCCTCGTCGCGCTGGCGGACGCCGGTCGGCGGTCGGCTATCTTTCCAGCATTTCGGGCTGTTCTATCCGCAGCCGTTCCAGTGTTTCGTCGATCCGGGACAGATGCGCGATGATCGCCCGGACTGCCGTTCCGGCATCGCGCGCCCGAAGCGCGGCCAGGATCACGCGGTGTTCGCCAAGGGCCGTGGCCGCGTTGTAGGACAGCGACAGATAGCGCGCGCGATCCATGTGGCCCTTGTTGTCCTTGATCAGGGTCCAAACGAAGCTCAGCCCCGAATGATCGCAGATGTCATGGTGGAACTGTTCGTCCAGGGCATGGAACAGGCTGCGGTCGTCGGCGGCCACCGCGGTCTCCTGCTGCGTCAGCAGATCGTCCAGCGCGTCGTGCTGCTGCTCGGTCAGGCGCGTGGCGGCGTCGCGCATGCAGGCGACCTCAAGCGCCTCGCGGATGAAATGGGCGCGGCGGATCGCTTCCTCGGAGATCCGGGTCACGACCGTCGCCCGCTGCGGCCGGATCTGGATGAAGCCCTGCTGCGACAGCCGGTAGAAGGCGTCCCGCACCGGCTGGCGCGACACCCCCATCCTTGCCGCCACCTCGGCTTCCGACAGCCTCGCCCCGGGCGGCAGGGACAGGTCCACCACGCGTTCGTACAACGCCTCGTAGATCTGGTCCGTAGCCGTGCGCGGCCGCATGTCGTCCAGCGAGGGCAGAGTGTCAGAAACAGATCGGTCTGGCTGCACCATGACGAAACCGCGAGATTGACCCATTACTACAACTGGCATATTAGATGAGTAGATTATTCGCAAGTCGATTCGGGGGGAGTTGCGCGGATGATGCTGCTGGACGAGGATCGGCTGTTTCCGCCCGACCCGCGGACGCGCGACCTTGCGCGGGCGCTTTACGGGGCCGTCCGGGACCTGCCGATCGTCAGCCCTCACGGCCACACCGACCCCCGCTGGTATGCCGAGAACCAGCCGTTTCCCGACCCGGCGCAGTTGTTCGTGACGCCCGATCATTACGTGTTCCGGATGCTTGCGTCGCAGGGCGTGGCCCTCACCGACCTGGGCGTGCCGCGCGTGGACGGCGGCCCGACCGAAACGGACGGACGCAAGATCTGGCGGCTGTTTGCCAGCCATTATCACCTGTTCGCGGGGACGCCCTCGCGGCTTTGGCTGGATCACAGCTTCCAGCATGTCTTCGGCATCGACCGGCGCCTGTCGGCGGACACGGCGGACTGGTATTACGACCATATCGCCGATTGCCTGTCCCGCCCCGAGTTCCGCCCCCGCGCGCTGTTCGAGCGTTTCAACATCGAGGTGATCGCCACCACCGAGGCGGCCACCGACGATCTGCGCTGGCACCGGATGATCCGCGAGTCCGGCTGGACCGGCCGCGTCGTCACCGCCTACCGGCCCGATGGCGTTGTCGATCCTGAAATGGCCGGCTTTGCCGAGAACGTGGCACTGATGGGCCAGCAGACCGGCTTCGACACGGCGACATGGGCAGGCTACCTGGATGCGCACCGCGGCCGGCGTGCGTATTTCAAGGAGTTCGGCGCGACTTCCTCCGACCACGGCCACGCCACTGCCCGCACCGAGGATCTGCCGCAGTCCGACGCGGCGGCGCTGTTCGCAAAGGCGCTGAAGGGCGAATGCACGCCCGAGGAGGCCGACGCCTTCCGCGGCCAGATGCTGACCGAAATGGCGCGGATGAGCCTCGAGGACGGGCTGGTGCTGCAGATCCATCCGGGATCGCGGCGCAACCATTCCGATCAGGTGATGGCCATGTTCGGGCGCGACAAGGGCTTCGACATCCCCGGCCGCACCGACTATGTCGCCGCGCTGCGCCCGCTGCTGAACGCGGTGGGGATGCGCCCCGACCTGACGGTCGTGCTGTTCACCCTGGACGAAACGTCCTACGCGCGCGAGCTGGCCCCCCTTGCGGGGGCCTATCCGTGCCTGCGGCTCGGCCCCGCCTGGTGGTTCCACGACAGCGCCGAGGGCATGCGCAGGTTCCGCGAGATGACCACCGAAACCGCCGGCTTCTACAACACCGTCGGGTTCAACGACGACACCCGGGCCTTCTGCTCGATCCCCGCGCGCCACGATGTCGCGCGGCGGGTGGATTGCGCCTTCCTTGCCACCCTGGTCGCGACCGGACGCCTTCACGAGGAGGAAGCGCCCGACCTTGCGCACCAGCTGACCTACGGGCTCGCCAAGAAGGCCTACAAACTCTGAACTTCACCAACGGGAGGATACAATGAAGTTCGTCACCACCACCCTTGCCGGATTGCTTCTGTCGGCCGCCGTCGTCACCGCCGCCTCGGCCGAATGCGAAACGACGCTGCGCTCGTCCGACACCCATCCCGACGGCTATCCGACCGTCGAGGGCGTCAAGGCGATGGCCGCCGAGGTCAAGGAAAAGACCAGCGGCCGCATCTGCATCGAGGTCTTTCCGTCGTCCCAGCTGGGCGAGGAAAAGGACACCATCGAGCAGACCCAGTTCGGCGTGATCGACATGGTGCGCGCCTCCTTCGGGTCGTTCAACGACATCGTGCCCGTCACGCAGCTGATGTCGCTGCCCTACCTGTTCACCTCGCCCGAACACCAGCACGCGGTCATGGACGGCCCCATCGGCGAGGAGATCGCCGAGGACTTCGCCGAAAAGGACCTGATCGCGCTGGCCTATTACGATGGCGGGGCGCGCAACTTCTACAACTCGCAGAAGCCCATCAAGACGATAGAAGACCTGAAGGGCATGAAGTTCCGCGTCATGCAGAACGACGTCTTCGTGGACATGATGTCGGCCCTGGGCGCGAACGCCACCCCCATGCCTTACGGCGAAGTGTATTCCTCGATCCAGACGGGCGTGATCGACGGGGCCGAGAACAACTTCCCGTCCTATGACAGCTCGGGCCATGCCGAGGTCGCCAAGTATTTCACGCTGGACCAGCACCTGATGGTCCCGGAACTGGTCGCCGTGTCCAGAACCACCTGGGAGAAGCTGTCCCCCGAGGATCAGGAGATCATGCGGACGGCCGCCAGGAACTCGGCCACGCTGCAGCGCAAGCTGTGGGCCGAACAGGAAAAGGCCAGCGAGGAAAAGGTCGTGGCGGCGGGCGCCGAGGTCATCAAGGACGTGGACAAGACCGCCTTCATCGAGGCGATGGCCCCCGTCTACGAGAAATACGTGACCACCCCCGAGGCGGAAGACCTGGTCAAGCGCATCCAGGCGACCAAGTGACGCATCGGCCCGCGGTTCCTGCCGCGGGCCTTTCCTTTCACGCAACCGAAGGGGTGACGCCATGCACGGCAGCATCGCCGCGTTGTCGCGCTTGAACGCCTGGCTTTCCCGCATCAGCCTTGCGCTGGCCGGCACCGGACTTGTGGCGATGACCGTTATCGTCTTTGCGCAGGTCTTCATGCGCTATGTCGTGAACGACAGCCTCTTGTGGGTCGAGCCTGTGGCGATCCTGCTGATGAGCTGGTTCATCTTCCTGGGCTCGGCGGTCGGCGTCCATGAAAGCTTCCACATGGGCTTCGACGTGCTGCTGTTCTTCCTGCCCGAAGGGGCGGGGAACTGGCTGCGGGCGCTGTCCGACCTGGCGGTGCTGGCCTTCAGCATCGGCATGGCGGTCTATGGCTGGCAACTGATGGCCAGGACCTGGGGATCGTCCCTGCCGGTGATCGGGCTGCCGGGGGGCTTCGGCTACATGCCGCTGTTCGCGGGCGGCGTGCTGATGACGCTGTTCGTGCTGGAACACCTGCTGATCCGCCTGTCCGGCCGCAAGGTCGAGGCTGCGCCCGATGCCCAAGACATCCTGATGACCGAGGCCTGATATGGAATACCTGATCCTGTTCGGCGTCTTCACCCTTCTGATGCTGATCGGCACGCCGATCGCCTTCTGCCTTGGCATCTCGAGCCTTGCCACCGTCGGCTATCTGGGCCTGCCGCCGCTCGTGGTGTTCCAGCGGCTTTCGGCGGGGATTTCGGTCTTCACGCTGATGGCCATTCCCTTCTTCATCTTCGCCGGCGACCTGATGGTGCGCGGCGGCATCGCCGCCCGGATCGTCCAGTTCGCCGGCTCGCTGATCGGCCATGTCCGGGGTGGCCTGGGACAGGTGAACATCGCCGCATCGACCCTGTTCGGCGGCATCTCCGGGTCGGCGGTGGCCGAGGCCGCAGCCGTCGGCGGCATCATGATTCCCCAGATGAGGGAACGCGGCTACGGCGCGGATTATGCGGTCAACGTGACCTCGATGGCGGCGCTGATCGCGCTGCTTCTTCCGCCCAGCCACAACATGATCATCTATTCGATCTCGGGCGGGGGGCGGATCTCGATTGCCGACCTGTTCACCGCCGGGATCATTCCGGGCCTGCTGCTGGCGCTTGCCCTGTCCTTCACCGCCTATCTGGTCGCCCGCAAGCGCGGCTATCCGACCGAACCGTTCCCCGGCTTCGCGCGCGCGGGCTACTTCCTGGTGCAGTCGCTGCCGGGAATGCTGCTGATCGCCATCATCTTCGGCGGCGTCCGGTCGGGCGTCTTCACCGCGACCGAAAGCAGTTGCGTCGCGGTGCTTTACGCGCTGCTGGTGACGGTTCTGGTTTATCGCAGCATGTCCTGGCAGGACTTCGTCCACGCCACCCAGCAGGCGGTGCGCACCACCGCGATGGTGCTGCTGATCATCGGCATGGCGGGGGCCTTCGGCTGGCTGATGGCCTATCTGCATGTGGCGCAGATCTCGCTGAACTGGATGCAGTCCGTATCCAGCAATCCTTTCGTGATCCTGCTGATGATCAACATCGTGCTGCTGGTCCTGGGCACCTTCATGGACATGTCGCCCCTGATCATCATCACCACGCCGATCTTCCTGCCGGTCGTGGCGGCCTTCGGCGTCGATCCGGTGCATTTCGGCGTCATCATGATCCTGAACCTCGGGATCGGGCTGAACACCCCGCCGCTCGGCCCCGTCCAGTTCGTCGCCGCCGCCGTGGCCCGCATCTCGATCTGGGAGGCGATGCGCAGCGTCTGGCCCTTCTATGCCGCGGGCCTCGTCGTGCTGCTGCTGGTGACCTATGTCCCCGCCCTGTCCCTCTGGCTGCCGAGCGTCTTCAAATGAGCGATCCCGTCCGCACCGTTCTGGCCCATTCCCCCGAACTGATGGTCGTCCGCTTCGCCTTCCGGGCGGGCGACCGGGGGGCGCTGCACAGCCACCCCCATGTGCAATCGACCTATGTGCAGTCGGGCCGCTACCGCTTCACCGTGGACGGCCGCGACTTCGAGGTCGGGCCGGGCGATGCCTTCGTCATTCCCTCGAATGCCGAACACGGCTGCACCTGCCTGGAGGGAGGAGAGCTGATCGACAGCTTCACCCCCCGCCGCGACGATTTCCTGTGAAAGGCCCTGCGATGACCACCCATGTCGAAACCCGCCACGCGATCCATCCCGATCATGCGAAACGCATGGACACGGCGGACCTGCGCCGGCATTTCCTGACCGAGGGCCTGTTCGCGGATGGCCAGATCCGGCTGGTGTATACCCACTACGACCGTTTCGTGCTGGGCGGCGCGGTGCCGAGCGGCGCCGACCTGACGCTGGACAGGATCGCCGAAACCAGAACCGCGAGCTTTCTGGAACGGCGCGAGATGGGCATCGTCAACATCGGCGAGGCCGGATCGGTCACGGCGGCGGGCCAGACATGGGAGATGAAGAAGGGCGACGTGCTTTACCTGGGCATGGGGTCCGGCGAGGTGACCTTCAGCGGCATGGGGCGGTTCTACATCACTTCCTGCCCCGCGCACCGGGAACTGCCCTGCCGGCTGATCACGGTCGAGGACGCGAAGGAGATGAAGACCGGCGCGGTGGAAACGTCCAACAAGCGCACCATCCGGCAGTTCATCCACCCGCTGGTCATGGAAAGCTGCCAGCTTGTGCTGGGCTATACCACGCTGGAGGACGGGTCCGTCTGGAACACCATCCCCTCCCACGTCCATGACCGGCGGATGGAGGCCTATCTGTATCACGGCATGGCGCCCGAGGCGCGCGTGCTGCACCTGATGGGCGAGCCGCAGGAAACCCGGCACCTGTTCGTTGCCAACGAACAGGCGGTGATCTCGCCGTCCTGGTCGATCCATTCCGGCGCGGGCATCGGCGGCTACACCTTCATCTGGGCCATGGCGGGCGACAACGTGGATTACACCGACATGGACTTCATCCAGCCGGAGGATCTGCGGTGAACCCGTTTTCGCTGGACGGGCAGACGGCGCTTGTCACCGGCGCCAATACCGGCATCGGCCAGGCCATCGCCGTCGCCCTGTCGCAGGCCGGGGCCGAGGTCATCGCCGCAGGCCGCCGCGATTGCGACGAGACGCTGGCGCTGATGGGACGCGGCAGGCAGATGCGGCTGGACTTCAGCGATCCGATGGCCGCGCGCGACGTGTTCGCGTCCGAGCGCATCGACATCCTGGTGAACAATGCCGGCATCATCCGCCGCGCCGACGCCGTCGATTTCTCGGAAGCCGACTGGGACGAGGTGATGGACACGAACCTCAAGGCCCTGTTCTTCACCTGCCAGGCCTTCGCCAAGGCGGCCCTGCCGCGCGGGCGAGGCAAGATCGTCAACATCGCGTCCTTGCTGTCGTTTCAGGGCGGCATCCGGGTCCCGTCCTATACCGCGTCCAAGCACGGCGTCGCGGGGCTGACCAGGCTGATGGCCAACGAATGGGCGGCACGCGGGCTGAACGTCAACGCCATCGCGCCGGGCTATATCGAGACAAACAACACCGAAGCCCTGCGCGCCGACCCGGACCGGTCGAAGGCGATCCTGGATCGCATCCCCGCAGGGCGCTGGGGCCGCCCCGAGGATATCGGCCAGACCGCCGTGTTCCTGTCCGCGCCCGCCTCCGACTATATCAACGGCGCGGTGCTGAACGTCGATGGAGGCTGGCTCGCCCGCTAGGCCGCCGCGGTCCAGGAAGAAGTCGTTGCTCGCCTTGACGGCGGCCCCGCCATGGCGGGGCCCGTCCTGCCAGTGCCCCGGCTCGCCCGTGCGATCGGCATGGGCTGCCGGGATCATGCCGCCGTCAGGCCGCGCGGGCGGCGCGTCGAGGCGCTTCGGCCCTTGTCGCTGCGCCGGGCGCCCGCGCCGTCGGCACGGGCCCGCCCCCTCAACCCAAGGCGCGGACCAGACCCAGTGTGACCACCGGGAAGGCGATCAGGAACCCGATGCGGATGATGTCCGAGATCAGGAAGGGCATCACGCCCTTGAAGCTTTCCCACATGGGCACGTCGCGGGCCATGCCGTTGATGACGAAGACGTTCATCCCGACCGGCGGCGTGATCAGCCCCACCTCGACCACCACCACGGCAAGGATGCCGAACCAGATCAGCGTGTCCTCGCGGTTCATGCCGAAATCCAGGCCGGCGATGATCGGATAGAAGATCGGGATGGTCAGCAGCAGCATGGACATCGAATCCATGACGCAGCCCATGGCCAGATACAGCAGCAGGATCGCCAGCAGCACCAACATCGGCGACAGCCCCGAGTCGACGATCATCTGCGAGGCGAGCATGGGCGTCTGCGTGGCCGACAGGAAGGCGTTGAACATCTCGGCCCCCAGCATGATCAGGAAGATCATGGCCGAGGTCTTGGCCGTGCCCTGAAGGCAGGCGATCAGCCCCTGCAGCCGCATCCCCCCATGCAGCACCGCCAGCACGAAGGCGCCGAAGGCCCCCACGGCCGCGCCCTCGGTGGGCGTGAACCAGCCGCGGTACATGCCCACGATGACCAGGGTGAAGATGAGGATGATCGACCAGGTTTCCTTCAGCGCGGCAAGCCGCTCGGACCAGCTTGCGGCGGGCGCGGCGGGGCCGGCGTCGGGCCGCAGCCGCACGAAGACCGCGACCGCGATCATGTAGCCCACGGCGGCGATGACGCCGGGGATCATGGCGGCCACGAACATCTTGGCGATGCTCTGCTCGGTCATCAGCGCGTAAAGGACAAGGATCACCGAGGGCGGGATCAGGATGCCCAGCGTGCCCCCTGCCGCCAGCGAGCCGGTCGAAAGCGCGCCCGAATAGTTGTAGCGCCGCATCTCGGGCAGCGCGACCTGCCCCATCGTGGCGGCGGTCGCCAGCGACGACCCGCAGATCGCCCCGAAGGCCGCGCAGCCCCCGATCGAGGCCATCGCCAGCCCGCCCCGCATTTGCCCCAGGAAGGCCGCCGCCGCGCGGTAAAGCGCCCGGCTCATCCCCGCGCGGGTCGCGAATTCACCCATCAGGACGAACAGCGGGATCACCGACAGCGAATAGGTCGAAAACTGGTAATAGGTGTTGGTCTTCAGATAGGCGAGCAGCGGCGACCAGCCGTTGACCAGCCCGTATCCGACCACCCCCGTCGCCAGCATCGAGACGGCGATCGGGATGCGGATCGCCATCAACGCCAGAAGGACCGCGAAGCCCGTCAGTCCGGCAGCAATCCCGGTCATGCGCGCGCCTCCTTCAGATGGCCGGCAAGGGTGAAGAAGATGGTCACGATCAGCAGCGCCATGGCCGGCAGGATGACGGTGAAGGCCCACCAGATCGGGATGCGCAGCACCATCGTCTGCTCGCCGTAGTCGTGGAACTCCATCGCGCCGGGGATCATGCGCCACAGGATCAGCGCGCCGATCAGCAGGTAGGTCAGGTCGCCCAGCGCCTCGAGCAGGTGGTTCGTGCGCGGGCCCGACTTCATGGTGAAGAAGTCGACCAGAACGTTGCCGCCGGTGATCTGGCACCAGGGCAGGAAGCAGAAGACGGCGATGGCCGAGCCGAGCTCGACCATCTCGAAGTCACCGGGGATCGGGGCGCCGAAGAGCGTCCGCCGGGTGACGCTGACGACGGTCATGATCATCATTCCCAGCAGCACCAGTCCGCCGATGACGGCGAACCAGCGGCAAAGCGCGACCAGCCACCCCGGCACGGGGACCGGGTGGGGGTGTTCGGTCAGCGGTTCGGCCTCGGCCATGCCCCTCTCCCTCACTTTGCGCCGGCTGCGGCCAGCATGGCCTTGGCGTCGTCCAGCATGGCCTGCCCGTCCTGGCCCGCATCCGTGGTCTGCTTGACCCAGGCATCCAGCACCGGCTGGGTCGCGTCGCGCCAGGGCTGCAGCTCGGCTTCCGGGATCACGTTGATCGCGGCGCCGGCGGTCACGTATTTCTGCCGCTCCTCGGCTTCGACGCGGTCGAAGGCCTCGCCCGCCAGCGCCGCGAGTTTGGCGCCCGAGTTGTCGTCGATCACCTTCTTCAGGTCGTCCGGCAGGCTGTCGTACTTGGCCCGGTTCATCACCAGCGCCATGACCGAGGTGGACATGCCGCCGTTCTCGGACCCGATCTCGGAATGGGACTTCGTGATCTCCTCGACGCGGAGGGAACCCACGACCTCCCACGGGATCTGCGCGCCGTCGATGACGCCGGTGGTCAGCGCCTGCGCAACCTCGGGCACGGGCATCCCCACGGCCGTCGCGCCCAGCGCGTTCAGCGCCTCGGTCATCGCGCGCGAGGGCGCACGGATCTTCTTGCCCTTCAGGTCGTCCAGCGAGTCGATCGGCTCGCCCGTCATGTGGAACTTGTAGCCGGCGGGCGCGTGCAGCAGCAGCGGGTGCACCTGCCGCATCTCGTCGCCCAGGTATTTCGCCTGGAACTGCTGCAGCGCGGCCGTGGTCTGGGCGGCGGTGCCGGACATGAAGGGCAGCTCGAACACCTCGGCCAGCGGGAAGCGGCCGGGGGTATAGCCCAGCAGCGTCCAGCTGACGTCCACGATGCCGTCGCGCGCCTGGTCGAACAGTTGCGGCGGCTTGCCGCCCAGCTGCATCGACGGGAAGATCTGCACGTCGATCCGGCCGCCGGACTGTTCCTCGACGGCCTTTTCCCAGGGAACCAGCACCTCGGTGTGCATCGGCGCGTCGGCCGACAGGAAATGGTGGACGCGCAGCGTCACGTCGGCGGCGCTTGCCGATGCGGTCAGCGCCAGCGTGGCGGCGGTGGCCGCAAGCAGGGTCTTGATCATGGTCTCTCCTCCCAGTGAGATCGTCATGGTTGCGCGATCCGGGCGGGGTCGAGTTCCCTTGCCCAGTCGGTTCCGGGGGCGAGGCGCGCAAGCGCCCCGGCCAGCGTGAGGCTGTCGTCCGCCGCGACCTGCGCCAGCGCCTCGGCCACGGTGTCAAGCGCCTGCCTGCGCGGCATCCGGCGGGCCAGCAGGAAGCCGGCGGCCTCGGCGCACATGCGGCCGCGGTCGGCGGCAAAGGTGGCGGCGATGCGATCGGGCACGGGGGCCAGGGTTTCGCCCAGTTCCCCCGCGATCCGCAGCGCGGCGGCGGTGCGTTCCAGCATGAAGGGCAGGATGTTCCATTCCAGCCCCAGCGCAGTGCCGTCGCGCTCCTGGGCATGGATCAGCGCCTGGTGCATTCCGGCGACATCGCCCGCGTTCAGCCGGGCCAGCGTCACCAGCGCCTCGGGCGCGACGGGATTGGCCTTCTGCGGCATGGTGGAGGATCCGCCGCCCGTTCCTGCCGTGACCTCGCCCACCTCGCTTTGCCCAAGCTGGATCAGGTCGAGGCCCATCTTGCCCAAGCCCCCCGTCACCAGGGACAGCCACCCGGCCAGTTCCGCCATCCCGTCGCGGGCCGCGTGCCAGGGGCCGGGCGGCACCGCCAGCCCCAGCGCCTGCGCCACCCGCGCCCGCAGCGCGTCGGCTTGAGGCCCGAGCGCCGTGCTGGTCCCGGCCGCTCCGTGCAGCGAGACCAGCAGCAGGCGCGGGCGCAGCTCCTCCAGCCGCTGGGTGTTCCGGGCCAGCATTCCCTGCCAGACGGCGATCTTCGCCCCCAGCGTCGTCGGCGCGGCGATCTGGTGGCGGGTGCGGGCGGGAATGGGAAGCCCGGCATGGGCGGCGGCCTTTTCGGCCAGCCGTTCCTCCAGCGCGGCAAGGCGCCCGGCCAGCAGGTCCAGCGCCTGCGCCAGTTGCAGGGCAAGACCCGTGTCCACGATGTCCTGCGAGGTCGCGCCGTAATGGGCATGGTCGCCCGCCTCGCCCGCGGCCTTCTTCAGCGCGGCGACGACGGGCTGGGCGGCGATGCCCGCCTTGGCGACCCCGGCCGCAAGATCGGCGGGATCGGGATCGAGGCCCTCGGCTGCCGCCACGATCCGTCGGGCGGCCCCGTCGGGGATCACGCCGAGGTCCGCCTGGGCGCGGGCCAGCGCGGCCTCGACCCGCAGCATCGCGGCGATGGCTGCGCGGTCGGACAAAAGCGCCGCCATCCCGGCGTCGCCGTAAAGCTGCCCCCAGAGGCCGCCCGCCATTGTCATGCAGGCATCCTGAGCCCGAGGATCTGCCGCGCCTGCTGCCAGGTGGCGACGGGGCGCCCGTATTTCTCGCACAGCTCCGCCGCGCGGCGCACCAGTGCGGCGTTCGAGGGCGCCAGCCGGTCGCGGTCCAGCCGCACGTTGTCCTCGAGCCCCGTGCGCGCGTGGCCCCCCGACGAGATCGCCCACTCATTGAGCACGATCTGGCTGGGCCCGATGCCCGCCGCGCACCAGGGCGCGGTCTCGCCGAACAGCCGCCTGACCGTGCGGATGTAGTAGTCGAACACCTCGCGGTCGGCGGGCATGGCGTTCTTCACGCCCATGACGAACTGCACATAGGGCGTGCCCTTCAGCCGCCCGTCGTCGGCCATCTTCCTGGCCTGCAGGATATGCGACAGGTCGAAGGCCTCGATCTCGGGCTTGACGTCGTATTTCAGCATCTCGGACGCCAGCCAGTCCACCAGCTCGGGCGGGTTCTCGTAGACGCGGTTGGGGAAGTTGTTCGACCCCACCGACAGGGACGCCATGTCGGGGCGCAGCGGCAGCATCCCGCCCCGCGCCTGCCCCGCGCCCGAGCGGCCCCCCGTCGAAAGCTGCACGATCAGCCCGGGGCAGTGCTTCTCAAGCCCCTCCTTGAGCGCGGCGAAGCGCTCGGGGTCCGAGGTGGGCTTTCCCTCGTCGTCGCGGACATGGCAGTGCGCGATGGTGGCGCCGGCCTCGAAGGCCTCGTGCGTGGACTCGATCTGCTCGGCCACGGTGATCGGCACCGCCGGGTTGTTCTCCTTGGTCGGCAACGACCCGGTGATGGCGACGCAGATGATGCAGGGGGTCTCGGTCATGGCACTCAGATATCGAAGAACACGGTTTCGCCTTCGCCTTGAAGACGGATGTCGAAGCGATAGACGGTCTTGCCGTCCCGCTCGCTGCGCTTGGCGATCAGGGTCGCGCGGCGGTTTTCCCATTCGATCAGGTTCAGCACCGGATCGGCGGCATTCGCCTCGGGCTCGTCCTCGAAATACATCCGGGTGTTCAGGCCGATGTTGATGCCGCGCGCGACGATCCAGAGGTTGAGGTGCGGCGCCATCGGCGCGTGCGTCTCGTCCTCGCGGCCCAGCCAGTCGGGATGGGTTTCCCGGACCCGCTGGTGGACGCCCGACTGCATCTTGCGCCGGGCATTGACCGGGCCGGGCTTGACCGTGTCGAAGCCCCATTCGCCGGTCTCGAAGTCGGTGATGACCCGGCCCCAGCCGCGAAAGCCTTCCTCGACCTCGCCGGGCACCTCGGAATGGGCATAGATCCCCTCGGCATTGGCCTGCCAGACCTCGATCAGCACGTCCTTGACCGGGCTGCCCATGCCGTCGATCACCACGCCCTCGACCCGGATACGCTCGCCCTTGGCGTTGGGGCCGGCGATGTCCCAGCCCAGTTCCTTGTCGAAGATCTGGAACCCCGCGGCGCCGGGCGCCAATCCGATATGGACATAAGGCCCGGCCGTCTGCGAGGACGATTCCTTGAGATACTGCGGCGCGTTGTTTCTTGCGTCCACGATCTTCATCAGTTCCCCTCCAGCCGGTTCTCGAACATCGTCGAGCGGCGGCCGCGCAGCACGATGTCGAAGCGATAGGCGATGCTGTCCAGCGGCACGCCCGCGTTCATGTCCAGCTTGGCCGTCAGCCGGTCGATGGCATCCGCATCGGGGATCGTGTGCACGATCGGGCAGATCGGGATCAGCGGATCGCCTTCGAAGTAAAGCTGCGTGATCAGGCGCTGGCAGAAGGCATGGCCGAAAACGGACACGTGAATATGCGCGGGCCGCCAGTTGTTCACCCAGTTCCGCCACGGGTAGGCGCCCGGCTTGATCGTGCGGAAGAAGTAATAACCGTTGTCATCCGTCAGCGTCCGCCCGCAGCCCCCGAAGTTCGGGTCGATGGGGGCCAGGTAGCTGTCCTTCTTGTGGCGGTAGCGGCCGCCCGCGTTGGCCTGCCAGACCTCGACAAGGGTGTTCGGCACGGGCCGCGCGTTCTCGTCCAGGACCCGGCCGTGGACGATGATCCGTTCCCCGACGGGATCGCCGGTCTTGGCGTAGTTCTTGATCAGGTCGTTGTCGATCGGGCTGATGTCGTTGTGCCCGAAGACCGGCCCCGTGGTTTCGGACACCGAGCCCTGAAGGCTGATCAGGCTGTAACGCGGGCTGCGGGCGACCGAGGTCTTGTAGTCGGGCGTCAGCGCCGGCGGGTGGATGCGCCGGTCGCGCTGGTAGTACTCCGCGGGTTTCATTTCGCCTCCTCCGCTTGCATCTCGGCATAGGTCTGCCGCGCGATCTTCAGTGCGTGGTTGGCCTTTGGCACGCCGCAGTAGATCGCGACATGCTGGAAGGACTCAAGCACGTCCTGCGGGCTGGCCCCGGTGCGGGCGGTCGCGCGGATATGCATGGGGATCTCCTCCCAGTTCCCCATGGCCGCCAGCAGCGCCAGCGTCAGCATCGAGCGTTCGCGCCGGCTGATCCCGTCCGAGGCCCAGACCGTGCCCCAGGCCGAATTCGTGATGAGTTCCTGGAAGGGACGGTCGAAGTCGGTCTTCTGCGCCTCGGCGCGATCGACATGGGCGTCGCCCAGCACCTCGCGGCGCACCTTCATGCCAAGGGCATGGCGATCAGACATGGCCGATCTCCTTCAGGAAACGGGACAGGATGGCCGCGTGGGCGCCGGGCGCCTCGACGCAGGGGATATGCGCGGCCGCCTCGATCAGGTCGAAGCGGGCGCCCGGGATCAGGTCGGCCGTGGCCCGCACCAGGTCGGGCGGGGTCGAACCGTCATGGCCGCCCGCGATCACCTGCACCGGCAGGTCCAAGCTGCGGGCGGAAGCGGTCAGGTCGGCCCCGGCGATGGCCTCGCAGCAGGCGATGTAGCCTTCCTGCGGCTGGCGGGCGAGCATCCGCTGCCAGACAGCGTCCCGCCCCCCGGCCCGGAAGGCGGGCGAGAACCAGCGCTCCATCGTCGGCTCGGCGATGCTGCCCAGCCCGTTCCGGCGGATCGCCTCGATCCGGGCGCCCCACATCGCGGCATCCCCGATCTTCGCGGCCGAGTTGGAAATCACCAGTCCGGCCAGCAGGTCGGGACGGCGCGCGGCCAGCGACTGGCCGATCAGCCCGCCGATGGACAGGCCGACGAAGACGACCTTTTTCAGGCCCAGCGCCTCGATCAGCGCGGCGGCGTCGTCCGCCAGCGTCTCGATGCTGTAGGGACCGGGGGTTTCCTCGGACAGCCCGTGCCCGCGCTTGTCATAGCGGACAAGCCGCAGCCCTTGCGGCAGATGCGGGATCAGTTCGTCCCAGACCCGCAGGTCGGTGCCCAGCGAGTTCGAGAACATCACTGCCGGGCCCTGCTCGGGCCCCGAAAGCGCCACATGCAGGTCGGCGCCGTTTGCCTGGATGGTGTGCATCAGTAGGGCAGCCCCACGTAGTTTTCCGCGAATGCCCGCTGCTGGGCCTTGTTGTCGCGCAGGAAGGCGATGTCAGCCTTCTGCATCTTGAGGTCGAAGGGCGACATGTGGGGATAGCGGTGCAGCAGGCTGCTGAACCACCAGCTGAACCGCTCGGCCTTCCAGACGCGCAGCAGCGCCTTTTCGGAATAACGGTCGATGCCCTCGCTGTCGCCTTCCCGGTAATACTGCACCAGCCCCTTGTAGAGGTAATGCACGTCGCTGGCCGCCGTGTTCAGCCCCTTGGCGCCGGTCGGCGGCACGATATGCGCCGCGTCGCCGCACAGGAACAGCCGGCCCCAGCGCATCGGCTCGGTCACGAAGGACCGCAGGGGAGCGATGGATTTCTCGATCGAGGGGCCGGTGACCATGCGCTCGGCGATCTCGGCGGGGACGCGGCGGCGAAGCTCGTCCCAGAAGGCCGCGTCGGACCAGTCGGACGGATGATCCGACAGCGCGCACTGGATGTAATAGCGCGACAGGTTGGCATTGCGCATGGAACAGAGCGCAAAGCCCCGGTCCGAGTTGGCGTAGATCAGTTCCTCGTGGACCGGCGGGGTTTCCGACAGGATGCCCAGCCAGCCGAAGGGATAGGTCTTCTCGTATTCCCGACGCACGCCCAGCGGGATGGCCTGGCGGCTGACCCCGTGGAAGCCGTCGCAGCCCGCCACGAAATCGCAGTCGATGCGGTGGCTCTGCCCCGCGCGGGTATAGGTGACATGGGGGTGGTCGGTGTCGGCGTCGTGGATCACGACATCGTCCACCTCGAAGACCGTCTCGGCGCCTGCCGCCTCGCGCGCGTCGTAAAGGTCGTGCGTGACCTCGGTCTGACCGTAGACGATCACCGGCGTGCCAGTCAGGTCCTTGAAATCGATGTGGAACATGCCGCCGTCCCAGGCGACCTGGGTGCCGTCATGGACGAAGCCCTCGCGGTGCAGGCGGTCGGCGACGCCGGCTTCCTCCATCAGGCGCACCAGCCCGGTTTCCAGCACGCCCGCGCGGATGCGGCCCAGCACATAGTCCCGCGTCTTGCGTTCCAGCACCACGGCCTCGATGCCGTTGCGGTGCAGAAGCTGGCCCAACAGCAGCCCGGACGGCCCGCCGCCGATGATGACGACTTGTGTGCGCATGTCAGATGCCTCCCCCACGACAAGTTGACCAGTTAGGCTTGGTAAGTAAAATGAGTTCTTCGGCTTCATCATTATCGGAATCGGCAAGTGTTGGATCGCAGAATCCGGCTGAGGCACATCCAGGCCTTTGTCGAGATCATCCGGCAGGGCAGCCTCAAGCGCGCCGCCGAGGCGCTGTTCCTGACCCAGCCTGCGATTTCCCGAACCATCGCCGAACTTGAGGAGATCGCGGGCGCGCGCCTCATGACCCGCAGCCGGCGCGGCGTCACGCTGACCCCGCAGGGCGAGTTCTTCCACGACCATGCGCTGAACGCGCTGGCGGCGCTGTCCAACGCCATGGCCGGGCTTTCGGGCGAGGGCGAGGCGGCGGCGCTGAGCTTGCGCGCGGGCGCCCTGCCCTCGGTCGCGGCGCGGCTGATGCCCGAAGTCGTGGCGGACCTTCAGGCCAGTGCGCCGCATCTGCAGCTGACGATCCTGGACGGGGCGCACGGGCACCTGACCTCGGCCCTGCGGTCGGGCGACCTCGACGTGGTGATCGGCCGGCTAGGGGCGCCCGAAACCATGCAGGGTCTCAGCTTCACGCAGCTCTACCTCGAGGATGTCGCCGTCGTGGTCCGGCCCGGCCACCCGATCCTGGACGACCCGGACCTGCGCCGGATCGCGGATTTCCCGGTGATCTATCCGCCCGAGGCCGCCGCGATCCGCCCCTTCGTCGAGCGGCTGCTGATCGCCGAGGGCGTGCCGCGCCTGCCGCGGCGGATCGAGACCGTGTCGGGCGCCTTCGGCATGGTCCACACGCCGCAAAGCGATGCCGTCTGGTTCATCTCGGCGGGCGTGGTCGCGCGCGAGGTCGCCGAGGGGCGGCTGGCGCGGCTGCCCATCGACACCACGCTGACCAAGGGGCCGGTTGGCCTGATGACCCGCGCCAGCCTGCCGGAAACGAGCGCCCAGCTTCTGTTCCGGCAGGCGGTGATGCGGGTGGCCGAGGGGTTCCCGGCCGGGACCTGATCAGGGCCAGTCCGCGAAGGAGGTCCGGGCAAGGCCGATCGCCTCGCTCTGGTTGCGGACCTGCTGGCGGAAGCGCGAGGGCGACAGCCCGCTCTGCCGTTTGAAGAAATGGCTGAACTCTGCGCTGTCGGGAAAGCCCAGCGCATGGGCGATCTGCTGGATCGGCTGGCCCGAGCGCTCAAGCCAGCTTGCCGCCTCGCGCATCATCCGGGCGTGGATCAGCTGCAGCGGCGCACGTTGCAGGTTGCGCTGGCAGATGCCGTGCAGCCGGTCATAGGTCACGCCCAGTTGCGCGGCATAATCGGCGACGCCCAGCCGCTTGTGGAAATGCAGCTCGACCAGCCGGCGGAAGCTCAGCAGCACATGGGCGTCGCTGCCCTGCGCCAGCCGCTGGGGCTCAGAGCCGCTGCTGCGCCAGATGTCGATCAGAAGCAGCCGCAGGCCGGCGAGGACGGCCATCTGCGCCCCCGGCGTTGGGCGCGACAACTCGTCCGCGATCCGCTCGGCCAGCGCGGCGGGGTCGGTCGCGGTGTCGGGGGCAAAGTCCCGCGCGATCATCAGATGGGTGCCGATGGGGGCAAGGAACTCGGATTCCGCCCGCGCGCCCACGGCCGCCGACAGAAGGGACGGCCCCATGCCCAGCAGCCATCCATCGCAGCCGGGGCCAAGGGTCAGCAGCACCCCGGGGCCGGGCGGCAGGATCAGGGCGGCAGGCGCTTCGGCCTCGCGGGAGCCGTCGCCCGCATCCACGGTGATCTCGCCCGCTTCGAGCAGCACCAGGTGGACGAACGGCTCATAGGCCCCACGTCCGGGCCGAATCACGGTGCTGCGCAGGCCCGTCGGCAGCCGCTCGGCACGGGCTGTCCTGTCCAGTCCGTCAACTGCCGTGTCCGCCATGCTGCATTCTGCCAGATAAACACAAGTCTCGGCCATAAACTGGCATTAATGGTTGGTGAGCAACCGCATATTTCTGAGGCATTCCGCAAAAACATGGCGGACACAGGGGAGGCACGGGCCCCCGCGGCCCGGAGGAGGACGTGCTTTGAACCAGTCGAGGCCCGCACGGGAAGGCCGCAGCCGCATGGCGGGCGCCGCGTTCCAGCGCCGGAGCCCGGCAACCGGCATCATCGCGTCAAGCGCCCCTGCCTTCCGCCGCCGTGACGCCATCGCGGCCGCGAACAACGCCGCCCGCGCCTTCCCCGCCTGGTCGCGCAGCCTGCCGGCGGAACGCCGCACCATCCTGAACCGCGCGGCCGCCCTCATCGACGCCCGTGCGGACGAGATCCGGGCGGCCATGCAGGCCGAGATCGGCGCGACCGAGTTGTGGCTGCGCTTCAACCTTGAGGTCGGGCGGCAGCATCTGGAAGCCGCCGCCGCCCTGGTCACGCAGATCGAGGGCACGGTGCTGCGCGACCCCTCGGGCCTCAGCTTCGCCTTCCGCGAGCCGGTGGGCGTCTGCCTTGCCATGGCCCCCTGGAACGCGCCCTTCGTGCTGGCGATGCGCGCGGTCGCCACGGCGCTCGCCTGCGGCAATACCGTGGTGATGAAGGCATCCGAAATCTGCCCTGCCACGCATCTGCTGGTCGGCCGCATCCTGTCCGAAGCCGGGTTGCCCGACGGCGTGCTGAACATCGTGACCCATGCCCCCGAACATGCTGCCGAGGTGGTCGAGGCGCTGATCGCCCACGACGCCGTGCGCCGCATCAACTTCACCGGTTCGACCCGCGTGGGCCGGATCATCGCGGAAACCGCCGCGCGCCACCTCAAGCGCTGCCTGCTGGAACTGGGCGGCAAGGCGCCGCTGATCGTGCTGGAGGACGCCGATCTGGACGCGGCGGTGGATGCGGCGGCCTTCGGGTCCTTCTTCAACCAGGGCCAGATCTGCATGGCGACCGACCGCATCGTGGTGATGGACAGCGTTGCCGACGACTTCGCCGAACGCCTTGCCCGGCGCGCCGCGCGGCTGACGGCGGGCGAGCTGCGGCAGGGCTGCGCACTGGGTCCGCTGGTCAGCGCGACGGTCGCCGAGCGGCTGGCCGAACTGGTCCGCGACGCCACTGCCAAGGGCGCGGTGCTGCGTGCGGGCGGCGCGCCCCGTGGCAACTTCATGGATGCCACCGTGCTGGACGGCGTGGCACCGGGGATGGTGCTTTACGCCGAGGAATGCTTCGGCCCCGTCGCCAGCATCTGCCGCGCCGGGACCGAGGACGAGGCCATCGGCATCGCCAACGACACGCGCTACGGGTTGTCCTCGGCCATCTTCAGCCGCGACTCCGCCCGCGCGCTGCGGCTGGCGCGCCAGCTTGAAACCGGCATGTGCCACATCAACGGCCCGACGCTGAACGACCGGCCCGACCTGCCCATCGGCGGCGTCAAGGACAGCGGCTACGGCCGTTTCGGCGGGGCCCATGCGCTGGATGAGTTCACCGAACTGCGCTGGGTCAGCCTTGCCGACGGCCCCCGAAGCTATCCGTTCCTCGATGCCGCCCGCGTGGCCGGGGAGCCAGATCAATGACGCGGCCCCGAGGGCAGCGCCCGGATTGCGGCGGATGGCGGGCACTTGACCCCGCCCCCGCCAAACACAGGACAGAGTGAGGAGACTTCCATGACCACCCAGCTTCTGATCGATGGCGCGCACCGCGACGCGACCGGCGGGCGCAGCTTCACCCGCGCCGACCCGGTGACGGGCAAGGTGGCGACCAGCGCCGCCGCCGCCAGCCGCGAGGATGCGCTGGCCGCCGTCCGCGCCGCCCATGCCGCCTTCCCCGCCTGGGCGCGCACCGCGCCGGCCGTCCGCCGCGCGCTGCTGATGAAAGCGGCCGATGCGATGGAGGCGCGCCGGGACGAGTTCGTCGCCGCCGCCATGGCCGAGACCGGCGCGACCGGCCCCTGGATCGGCTTCAACGTGACGCTGGCCGCCAACATCCTGCGCGAGGCCGCCAGCGTCGTGACCCAGGTGGGCGGCGAGATCCTGCCGTCGAACAAGCCCGGCTGCCTGTCGATGGCCGTGGCCTGCCCGCGCGGCGTGTGCCTGGGCATCGCGCCCTGGAACGCGCCGGTCATCCTGGGCACCCGTGCCGTCGCCGTGCCGGTCGCGCTGGGCAACACGGCGGTGCTGAAGTCGTCCGAGATGTGCCCCGAGACCCAGCGCCTGATCGGCCAGTGCTTCCTTGACGCGGGCTTCCCGCCGGGCGTCGTCAACGTCATCTCGAACGCACCCGAGGACGCGGCCGAAATCGTCGAAACGCTGATCCGCGCCCCCGAGGTGCGGCACGTGAACTTCACCGGATCGAGCAAGGTCGGGCGCATCATCGGCCGCCTTGCGGGCGAGAACCTCAAGCCTGCGCTGCTGGAACTGGGCGGCAAGGCGCCCTTCGTGGTGCTGGACGACGCCGACGTGGATGCGGCCGTGAACGCGGCCATCTTCGGCTGCTACATGAACCAGGGCCAGATCTGCATGTCCACCGAGCGCCTGATCGTGGACGACAGCATCGCCGACGAGTTCGCGCGCAAGTTCGCGGCCCGCGCCGCCGAACTGCCGGCGGGCGACCCGCGCGGCCATGTCGTCCTTGGCGCGCTGTGCCTGCCCGGCGCGGGCGAGCGGATGGACGAGCTGATTGCCGACGCCCGCGCCAGGGGCGGCAAGGTGCTGGCGGGCGGCACGCGCGACGGCGCGGTCGTCGCCGCGACCGTCATCGACAACGTCACGCCCGAGATGCGCGTTTATGCCGAGGAAAGCTTCGGCCCGGTCAAGCCGATCATCCGGGTGAAGGGAGAGGAGGACGCCCTGCGCGTCGCCAACGAAAGCGAATACGGCCTGTCCTCGGCCGTCTTCAGCCGCGACATCAAGCGCGCCATGGCCTTCGCCGACCGGCTTGAGGCCGGGATCTGCCACATCAACGGCCCCACCGTGAACGACGAGCCGCAGGCGCCCTTCGGCGGGGTCAAGTCCTCGGGCTACGGGCGCTTCGGGGGCAAGGCGGGCATCGCCGAGTTCACTGAGATCCGCTGGGTCACCGTCGAGGACCCGAACCAGCACTATCCGTTCTGATTGCGGGGAGGCATCAGGGGAATGTTCACCGGACGCATCTTCGTGCAGGACACGGCCGCCCATGACGAAGCCTGTCCTGCGCCGGTTCGTCCGGGCCCCTGCTGCTTCCGCTGCATCCAGGACGGGCTTGCCCGGATCTGACAGCACCGCCGGACGCAGCAGGGGCATGGGCATTCATGCAGCGCGATTGCCCCAAGGCGGCCGCGACAGGCCCGGCCGACGGCCGGACGATCAGCTTCGGGGCCGCTGGTTGCCGGGATCGAACAGCGCCCTGTGGCCCACGGCGGCGACCTCGACAGGAAGGATTTCCCCCATGTAGTCGACGCTCAGCCTGCGGCCCTCCTGGCAATATGCCCGGGGCAGATAGGCAAGGGCGATGTTGCATCCCACGCTGGGCCCGTAGGCGACCGAGCTTGTGTAGGACCGCCGGCCGAGTTCATCGACCAGCACCTCGCCGCTGTCGGGGTCCAGCACCGGCATGACGCCGACCGGATAGCGGGCGATGCCGCTGCCGTCGGTGTTGTCGGTCATCATCAGCGTGCAGAGCATCGCCGGCTGGTGGTCCCGCGCGGCATATTCGATATGCTTCGCCTTGCCGCGGAAATCGGCATCCTTGACCTTGGGCCGCGCCAGTCCCGCCTCGAACAGGTTGTATTCCGTCCGCAGGTCGGCGTTCTGCAACCGCAGGCTTTTCTCCAGGCGGCGCGAGTTCGCATAGGTCTCGATCCCGACCGCGATCGCGCCGGTCGAGCGCAGCGCGTCCCAGACGGCCAGACCGTCCTCATAGGCCATGTGCAGTTCCCACCCCTGCTCGCCGACATAGGAGATGCGGAAGGCGGTGACCTCCCTGCCCGCGATCCTGATCGGGCGGATGGCGGCGAAGGGGAAGGCGTCAGGCTCCAGCGCCTCAGGGTCCTCGACCACCGTCTGCAGCTTGGCGCGGGCCTGCGGGCCCCAGAAGCCGATGGTGATGCGCTCCTCGGTCATGTCGGTCAGGGTGACGTCCAGTCCCCGGTCCTGCGCGACGCGGCGCATGTAGGTCAGGTCGCGGGGCCCCGCATCGGCGCCGTTGACCAGCAGGCAGCGGTCGGCGAAGCGCAGCACGGTCAGGTCGGCGCGGACGTTGCCTTCGTCGTCGAGGAAATGGGTGTAGATGCCCTTGCCGACATTCGCATCCCCCCCGATCCGCGCCGCGCAGAGCCATTCCAGCAGCGCGACGTGATCCGGCCCCGAGATCCCGGTGATGTGGAAATGCGACAGGTTGATGATGCCGCAGGTCTCGCTCATCTCCAGTTGTTCGGCGTTCGAGACGCGCCAGAAATGGCGGTTGTCCCATTCGTGTTCGCGGACGGGGATGCGGTCGCCGTATTTCTCCAGCAGATGCTCGTTCGCGGCATAGCCGTGGGCGCGTTCCCATCCGCCGAGTTCCATGAAGTGACCGCCGAGTTCCACCTCGCGCGCGTGAAAGGGCGAGCGGCGGATGTTGCGGCCCTCTTCGAAGGGTTCGCGCGGATGGACCGGAGGGGTGTAGATCGCCGCCGCCGTCTGGGTGCATCGGGCGGTGATGTAACCGGCCTCAAGCTGGTGGGGGCTGAAGCGGGCATAATCGATGCTTGCGTGGTCGATCTGGGTGCGGCCGTCGGTGATCCAGTCGGCCACCAGCTTGCCGATGGCGGGCGCGTCCTTGACCCAGACGGCGACCGCATACCACAGCCCCCGCGCCTTCCGGCTTTCCCCGACCGAGGGCAGCCCGTCCGTCGTCGCCTGCAGCAACCCGTTGAAGGAATGGCCCTCGTTGTAGCCAAGCTCGCCCAGGATCGGGGTCAGTTCGATGGCGCGCTCCAGCGGCTCCATCAGGTCTTCGATGTCGAGGTCGCGCTGCGAGGGGGAAAGGCGCGTGAACTCCTTTTCCAGGATGTCGCGCGGGTGGCACAGGCGCGGCGCCGTGTCGTAGTAATAGCCCCATTCGATCTGCCCGCCCTCGGCGGTCGTGGGGTCGCCCGTGTCGCGCATGTAGGCCGAATTGCCTTGGTCGCGCAGCAGCGGATAGCCGATGTCCTTGCCGGTGCCCTCGAACTCGGTGAAGGGCCCGAAGAAGGTCAGCGGGTGGTCCACCGGGAAGACCGGCAGGTCCTCGCCCGCCATCTCGGCGATCAGCCGCCCCCAGAGGCCGGCGCAGACGATCACCAGGTCGGCGCGGATGGTGCCGCGCGGGGTGACGACGCCACGGATGCGGCCGCCTTCGATCACCAGCGAGGTCGCGGGCGTGTTGGCGAAGGCCCGCAGCCTGCCCGAGGCCACGCCCCCATCGACCAGCTTGCCCGCGACGGTCTGGGAACGCGGGATGACCAGCCCGGCGTCGGGGTCCCACAGGGCCCCCTGGATCACGTCCTCCTCGATCAAGGGAAAGCGTTCCTTGACCTCGGCCGGCGGGATCATGCACGCGCGCGTGCCGAAGGCCTTGCCGGACGCGACCTTGCGCTTCAGCTCGTTCATCCGGGCGTCATCGCCCACGCGCGCGACCTCGATCCCGCCGACCTTGGCGTAATGGCCGAGCCTTTCGTAGAAATCGACGGAATAGAGCGTCGTCCAGGTGCTCAGGAAATCATGGCTGGTGGTGAAGCAGAAATCCGAGGCGTGCGCGGTCGAGCCGATGTCGGTGGGGATGCCCGACTTGTCGATGCCGACGATGTCGTCCCAGCCCCGCTCGATCAGGTGATGGGCGACCGAGGCGCCGACAATGCCGCCGAGGCCGATGATGACGACCTTCGCATGTTCGGGGAATGCCATCCTCAGAGATCCTTCACCAGGCGCAGCGCGTCATAGATCGCGGCATGGGTATTGCGGGCAGACACGGCGTCGCCGATGCGGAACAGCCGGAAGCGGCCCTCGGCGTTCCGGGCGACCTGCTGCGGACCGCCCGCGATCAGCGCGTCGTAATCGACCTCGCCCCCGTTCGACGACTGCGGCTTGAGGTCGAAATAGAGCTCGTCCAAGGGCCGGGTGCCGTGGTTCACCACCACCTGGTCGACGACCCGCTCGCGCGTGAAATCGCCGTAGTCGCTGCCCAGCGTGGCACGCAGCAGGTTGCCCTCGCGCCGGACCTCCCGCAGGCGCCAGGTGACGGTGAAGGTCGTCTTCCCCTTCTGCAGCGCGCGCATGTAGGGCACCAGGTTCATCGCCATGATCTCGGGCGAGAAGGTCCTGTCGGGGGTCACGACCTCGACCTCGGCGCCCGTCTCGGCGATGGCCTGCGCGGCCTGCAGGGCGGCATGGTCGCCCGCGTCGTCATAGACCAGCACGCTTGCGCCGGGCTTCACGTCGCCCGACAGGATGTCCCAGGCCGACACGACCAGTTCGTTGCCCTGCGCCAGCACCTCGGTATGCGGCAGCCCGCCCGTGGCGACGATGACCACGTCCGGCGCGGTGCCCAGCACGTCGGCCTCGTCCGCGAATGTGTTGAAGCGGAAGGTGACGCCCAGCCGCTCGCACTCTTCCATCCGCCACGAAACGATCTGTTCCATCTCGCGCCGCCGGGGCTGGAGCGCGGCCAGGCGGACCTGCCCTCCGGGCTGGTCGGCGGCCTCGAAGACGGTGACGGCATGGCCGCGCTCGGCGGCGACACGAGCCGCCTCGAGGCCCGCGGGACCGGCGCCCACGACCGTCACCCGGCGCACCTGCGCGGCGGGCGGGATCGCGTGGGGCATCGTTTCCTCGCGCCCCGAGGCGGGGTTGTGGATGCAAAGCGCCATGCCTCCCTGGTAGATGCGGTCGAGGCAGTAGTTCGCGCCGACGCAGGGGCGGATGCGGTCCTCCTGCCCGGCCATCAGCTTCCGGACGATATGCGGGTCGGCGATATGGGCGCGGGTCATGCCGACCATATCCAGCAACCCGCTGGCGACGGCGTGGCGGGCGGTGGCGACGTCCTGGATGCGCGCCGCATGGAAGGTCGGCATCTGCGAGGCGGCGCGGACCTCGCCTGCGAACTCCAGATGGGGGGCCGAGGGCATCCCCTGAATCGGGATCAGGTCGGTCAGCCCCGCGTCCGTGTCGATATGCCCGCGCACGATGTTCAGGAAATCGACCTTGCCGCTGCCCTTCAGGCGGCGGGCGATCTCGGCGCCGTCCTCCTTCGTGACGCCGCCCGGCATCTGCTCGTCCGGGACGACCCGCATGCCCACGATGAAGTCGGGGCCGACGCGGTTGCGCACCGCGTCCAGCACCTCGAAGGTGAAGCGCAGGCGGTTGTCGAGGCTGCCGCCATAGGGCGGGTCCAGGTCGTTGATCGCGGGCGTCCAGAACTGCGCCAATAGCTGGCCGTAGGCCTGCAGCTCGATCCCGTCCACGCCCGCCTCCTTCATCCGCTCGGCGGCGTCGGCGAACTGGGCCGTGATGCGGGCGATGTCCCAGTCCTCGATCCGCTTGGGAAAGGCGCGATGCGCGGCCTCGCGTTCATGCGACGGCCCCACGACCGGCAGCCAGTCCCCCCGGTCCCAGCGCGTGCGGCGGCCCATGTGCGTGACCTGGATCATCACGGCCGCGCCGTGATCGTGGCACTCGTCCACCAGCCGCCGCATCCACGGCACGACCTCGTCCTTGTAAAGCAGCAGGTTCCCGAAGGCGGGCGGGCTGTCCGGCCCCACCACCGCCGAGCCCGCCGTCATCGTCAGCGCAACCCCGCCCTTGGCGCGTTCGACGTGATAGGCGCGATAGCGGTCCTTGGGCAGCCCGTCCTCGCCATAGGCCGGCTCGTGCGAGGTCAGCAGCAGGCGGTTCCTCAGCGTCAGGTGCTTGAGGGTGAAGGGCTGAAGCAGCGGATCGTTCGACATGGCGCGCTCTCGGGAAGGGTATCGACAGCAGAGTGGAATCACTGTTCACCACTGTCAAGAAAATCGATCACCCCGAACATTTAGTGTTCGAGCCTGAACAATTTTCGTTGCCACGGGACTGTCCGGCGCTATCATCCGACTCATGACCATGACCTCGCCCTCTGCCAGACGACTGAAGGAACGCGGCTCGCGCGACCTGTGGCTGGATGCCGCCTACCAGGCCCTGATCGAGGGGGGCGTTGACAGCGTCCGCATCCAGGTGCTGTCCGACCGGCTGAACCTGTCGCGCACCAGCTTCTACTGGTTCTTCGAAAGCCGCGAGGAATTGCTCGAAGCGCTTCTGGACAGGTGGGAGCAGACCAACACCCGCGGCTTCGTCGCCGCCGCCGAGGCTTACGCCGAGACCCCGGCCGAGGCGGCGCTGAACCTGCTGGCCTGCTTCATCGTCGGGCAGCAGTTCGACGCGGGATTCGAGTTCGCCGTCCGCAGCTGGGCGCTTCAGTCCGACGACACCATGGAGCGGGTCAGGCGCGCCGACGAGACGCGGATGGAGGCGCTGCGCGTCATGCTGCGCGGCTTCGGTTTCGACGAGATCGACGCCGACGTCCGGGCGCGCACGATCTACCTGGTCCAGATCGGCTACATCTCGATGCAGACGCGCGAAACGGTCGCCACGCGGCTGGCGCGGGTCGCGGCCTATGTCCGCATCTATACCGGCACCGAGGCCACGCCCAGCGAGATGGCCCGGTTCCTTGCCCCCTTCGGCTATCGCCTGGGGGACGACGGGCAGCCGGCCCCGGTGAAACGCGGCACGGGCTGACACCGCCGCCGCAAAGCCAGCCGGCGTCCCAGGGCCCGCCGGTCAGCAAACCCAACAGGGCTCTGGACGGAGGTGGAAATGCGGAAAGTCCTGACCCTTGCTGCATTCGGAACGGCACTGGCGGCCGCCCCGGCGCTGGCACAGGAAGAATGCGGCGACCTGTCGCTGTCGAACATGAACTGGCAGAGCGCCGAGGTGCTGGCGGCCCTCGACCAGTTCATCCTGAACAACGGATACGGCTGCAACGCCGAGATCGTGGCCGGCGACACCGTGCCCTCGATCACCTCGCTGATCGAGCGCGGGCGCCCCGAAGTGGTGCCCGAGGCCTGGGTCAACCTGCTGCCCGACCTGGTGGAACAGGCCAAGGCAGACGGCAAGATCGTCTATGGCGCCAATTCCCTCAGCGACGGCGGCCAGCAGGGCTGGTTCATCCCGAAATACATCGCCGACGCCCATCCCGAGATCCTGACGATCCCCGAACTGCTGAAGCATCCCGACCTGTTCCCCGACCCCGAGGACCCCTCGCGCGGGGCGATCTACAACGGCCAGGAAGGCTGGGGCGGGACCATCGTCACCACCCAGATGTTCAAGGCCTACGGCGCCGGGGACATGGGCTGGAACCTGCTCGACACCGGCTCGGCCGCCGGCCTCGACGGGGCCATCGCCCGTGCCTACGAGAACAAGGAGCCCATCGTCGCCTTCTACTGGGAACCGACCGCCCTGCTGGGCAAGTACGAGATGGTCCGGCTGCAGCACGGCGTGCCGCTGGACGACGCGGAATGGGAACGCTGCACCTCGAACGCGGACTGCCCGGACCCCAAGCCCAATGACTGGAAGTCGGACGTCGTTTACACCCTGATCTCGAGCGACTTCGCCGGCCGCGCGCCGCAGGGCGTCATGGACTATCTCAACAAGCGGTCCTGGACGAACGAGACGGTCAACAAGCTGATGGCGTGGATGACCGACAACCAGGCCACCGGCGAGGACGGCGCGCGCGAGTTCCTGCGCACCCAGCCCGAGCTGTGGGGACAGTGGGTCACGCCCGAGGCCGCCGAGAAGATCAAGGCGGCGCTCTGACCGCCTGAGCCGGTGCCGCGGGTGGGTTCCGCCCGCGGCTCATCTGATCCGACCCGCAGCACCAAGGCAGGAACGGTATGCTCGACTGGATGAACCGGTTTCCCCAGATGAACGAGGAAACCCTTCGCAACCTCAAGCGCGTCATCGACGACGCCTTCCGCGAGTTCACGCGCAGCTACGGCGCGATGATCGAGGGCTTCTTCGATCCTCTGCGGCAGATGCTGGTGCAGGCGGAACGGCTGATGCTGGGGATGCCCTGGCCGCTGGTGCTGCTGATCGTCGGTGCGCTGGCCTGGGCGGGCAGCCGCAGCCTCCGCCTGACGGCCGCGAGCGTCCTGACCCTGGCCGCCATCGGCTATTTCGGGATGTGGGAAGACACCATGCGGACGATCGCCATGATCCTCGTCTGCACGCTGGTCGCCATTGTGGTCGGCATCCCGCTGGGCATCCTCATGGCGCGATCGAACCGGGTGCAGTCCGGGATGAATCCGGTGCTGGACGTGATGCAGACCATGCCCAGCTTCGTCTACCTGATCCCGGTGGTGATGCTGCTGGGGATCGGCCGCGTGGCCGGCATGATCGCGGTTGTCGTTTATGCGCTGCCGCCCATCGTGCGGCTGACGAACCTGGGCGTGCGCGAGGTGGACCGCGAGGTGATCGAGGCGGCGGACGCCTTCGGCTCGTCCGCCTGGCAGAAGCTGTGGAACGTCCAGCTGCCGCTGGCGCTGCCGACGATCATGGCCGGCGTCAACCAGACCATCATGATGGCGCTGGCGATGGTCGTCATCGCGTCCATGATCGGGGTGCAGGGGCTGGGCCAGCCGGTGCTGCGGGCGATTTCCAACCAGTATTTCACGCTGGGCGTCTTCAACGGCTTTGCCATCGTCGGCATCGCCATCATCTTCGACCGCATCAGCCAGGCCTTCGGCCGCCGGTTGCAGAAACACCGTGGAGGCATCGATGCCTGAACCGCTCGGGATCGAGATCCGCAATCTTTACAAGATTTTCGGCGCGCGTCCGCGGGACCATGTCGATGCCGTCCGGCGCGGCATGACCAAGGCCGAGCTGAACCGCAAGCACCGCCATGTGCTGGGCCTGCGCGACATCAGCATCTCGGTCGAGCCGGGCACGATCCAGGTTGTCATGGGCCTGTCGGGGTCGGGCAAGTCCACCCTGATCCGTCACATCAACCGGCTGATCGAGCCCACGGCGGGCGAGATCGTGATCGACGGGCAGGACGTGGTGGCGATGTCGCCCGCCGCCCTGCGCGAGTTCCGCCGCCACAAGACGGCGATGGTGTTCCAGAAGTTCGCCCTGCTGCCGCATCGCACGGTGGTGGACAACGTGGCCTACGGGCTGGAGGTGCAGGGCGTGGCGCAGGACAAGCGCCACCGCGCCGCGATGAGCTGGATCGAGCGGGTGGGGCTGGCCGGATACGAGACCCGCTATCCCAACCAGTTGTCGGGGGGGATGCAGCAGCGCGTGGGCCTGGCGCGGGCGCTGGCCAACGACGCGCCGATCCTGCTGATGGACGAGGCCTATTCGGCACTGGACCCGCTGATCCGCTACGACATGCAGACGGTGCTGCTGGACCTGCAGAAGGAGTTCCGCAAGACCATCATCTTCATCACCCACGACTTCGACGAGGCCTTGCGGATCGGCGACCGGATCGCACTGCTGCGCGACGGGTCCATCGTCCAGGAAGGCACCGGACAGGAAATGGTGCTGCATCCCGCCGACGACTATGTGTCGAGCTTCGTCCAGCATGTGGACCGCGCCAAGGTGGTCCGCGTCGCATCCGTGATGCAGCCGGTGACGGCAGATGCGCAGGGACCGGCCATCCACGGACAGGCCAATCTGGGCGAGGCGATCCGCATGATGTCGGCGCAGGGGCTGGACCGGCTGACGGTGCTGGACCAGACGGGCCGCGCCATCGGGCTGATGCCGATGACCCGTGCCGTCGCCGTCGCGGCAGGTGCCAGTTGAGAAGGCGGCCCGCCCGGAAAAGGCAGGCCGCCCGGTCATCCTTCCGAGGAAAGGCCGCCCGCGACGGGCGGCCTTTCAGCGTTCGATCACCAGGTCGCTGAGCGGGCGCGAGCAGCAGGGCAGGAACATGCCCGCGTCGATCTCGCGCTGGCGGATGCCGCCGCCATGCTTCATGTCCACGCTGCCGCTGACCAGCCGCGACTTGCAGGTGCCGCAGATGCCGTTGGCGCAGGACGACGGGATGCGGATGCCCGCCTTCTTGGCGCAGGACAGGACCGTCTGTTCCGCCCCGACCTCGATGGTGCGGTTCTGCTTGGCGAAGCGGACGCTGAAGGTCGTCGTCGCGGGCGTGACCTCGGTCACGGGCGGCTCGAGCACCGCCGCGTCGAAGCTTTCCTCGAGATACCGCTCCTGCGGCACGCCGAGGCTGGCGGCGATGGATCGCGCGGCCGCCATGAAGGGCGCGGGGCCGCAGCACATCACCACCCGCTCGGCCATGTCGGGGACGGCCAGAGCCATCAGTTCGGACGATATGCGGCCGGTGAGGCCGGGCCACGAGGGCTCGGCCCCCGCCGTTTCGGGCAGCAGGAACAGCCGCAGCCCCCTGATCCGGCCGGCGAGCAGCGCAAGTTCGTCGCGGAAGACGAAATCCTGCGGCGTGCGGCCCGCGTGCAGGAACACCACGTCGGCGTCCCCGGCCTTGTCGGCGATCTCTCGCAGCATCGACATCACGGGCGTGATCCCCGAGCCGCCGGACAGGAACAGGTATTTCCGCGCGGGCGCCTCGGGCCGCAGGAAGGTCCCCCGCGGCCCCTGCGCCCGCACGGAGGCGCCGGGCGTCAGGTTGTCGTGCAGCCAGTTCGACACCACGCCCCCCGCCACGCGCTTGACCGTGATGGTGAAGGCGCCCGGCCGGGTGGGGGGTGAGGAGATGCTGTAGCAGCGGCTTTCCACCGCATCCCCAACCGGAAAGTCGAACAGGAAATACTGTCCCGCGCCGAAGCGGAACTGCTTTCCGGCCGGCGACACGAAGGTGAAGCTGCGGACGTCATGGGTTTCCTGGTGGACCGCGACGCAGCGCAGCTGGTCGTCGGCCTCGGGATCCCACCAGCCGGCGGGGGCCTCCTGCACCTCAGTAGCCATGCGCGCGCATCCGGTCCACGTACCAGCCGGCGAACCAGTTCAACTGGGTCTCGGTGAAGGGCGAATACATGCCCGGCACATAGGCCGGGTCCGACACGCCCGCGTGCGAGCGTTCCACCAGCGATCCGTCCTGCTCGTTGGTGGCGATCCAGACGCTTGTCAGCTTGTCGAAGTCGTAGTCCACGCCCTCGACCGCGTCCTTGTGGACCAGCCATTTCATCCGCAGCAGCGTTTTGTCGGGGCCCAGCGGGATCACCATCGCGGTGATGATGTGGTCGCCCATGAAGTGATGCCAGCTGTTGTGCCCCCACAGGTGCATGTCGCCCAGGTCCTTGCGGCCGATCCCCAGCAGCTTGGACACGGCGGCCGTCGCATCCGGCGTCTGCGATTCGCCCGCGCCCGAGATGATCAGCCGCTGGGTGCGGAAGTTGGTGGCGCAGTTCGTCAGCTGCTCGATGGCGGCGGACGGGTGGCCCTGCGCCTCCCAGTCGGCGGTCCTGGCGGCATACATCGCCTCGTGCCGGGCGGCGGTTTCGCGGTCCTCGGGCGACAGGCTTTCGGGATCGAAGCCGAAGTCGAGGTCGATGAAGGACACGCAAAGCTCGGGGTGGTTGGCCGAGCAGTGATAGCACTCGCGGTTGTTCTCCATCGTCAGCTTCCAGTTGCCGTTCTCGATCAGATCGGTCTGGTGGGCGACGCGGGTGTTCCTGAGGTCATAGGGCAGCAGCCGTTCGCGCCCCACGGCCTCGAGCGCGGCGATGTCGGCGGGCGGGTCGTCGGACAGGCAGACATGGATCAGCCCGCCGATGTTGCGGAAGTTCACGGGCTTGAGGCTGTTGCAGGTCTTGTCGAAGTCCTTGCCCATGTGGGGGGCATAGGCCAGTTCGCCCGTCAGTTCGTAGGTCCACTGGTGATAGGGGCAGACGAGCTTGGACACGACCGTCGTGCCCGCGTCGAGGATGCGGGCGCCGCGGTGGCGGCAGACGTTGTGGAAGACCCGCACCTCGCCGTCGTCATCGCGCAGCATGATCAGGCTGGAGCCGGCGATGTCGATCACGGTCGCGTCGCCCGGTTCCGGCACGTCGCATTCGGGGCCGATATAGATCCAGTGCTTGCGGAAGAATACGTCCATGTCCGCCTGGAACACGTCCTCGCGGGTGTAAAGCCCGGCGGGCAGGGAACGGCCCTCGACCCGGTCGTCGAGCAGCGTCGAGATGGCGGAAAAGGAGGACTTGTCGAGCATCGGAAACCTCTGGCGAAGGCGGGATGGTTGCGAGCCATCCTAGGGGCCAGAAGCGGGCTTCCCTCAACTGCAATAATGATCCTTCATGACATGAGGCAAAGTTATGGCAATACGGCGAATCGCCGCAGCGGAAGGAAGCCGGGACCATGTCGGGACTGCGCCGCAGGCTGCCGCCGCTGACCGCGCTGGTGACGTTCGAAGCCGCCGCGCGGCTGCGCAGCTTCACCCGCGCCGCGGCCGAGCTCGGGGTGACCCAGGCCGCCGTCAGCCGCCAGATCCACCTGCTCGAGGACACGCTGGGCTTTCCGGTGTTCCGCCGCCTGCACCGCCGCATCGAGCTGACGGAAAAGGGCCAGACGCTTGCGAATGCAGCCAGCACCGCGCTGACCCTGGTGGCCGATGCCATCGCCGAGGTCAGCGAAAGCTCGGCCCCCGACGAGCTGGTCATCTCGGCCTCGGTCGGCTTTTCGCATTTCTGGCTGCTGCCCCGCATCTCCCGCTTCAGCCGCGAGCATCCGGGCGTCAAGCTGCGGATCGTCGCCCAGGACGAGCTGGTGGACCTGGCCCGCGGCGAGGTGGATGTTACAATTCGTTATGGGAACGGCCTGTGGCCGGACGGCCGTTCGATCCTGCTGTTCCGTGACGAGGTTTATCCGATCTGCAGTCCCGACTATCTGCAGGCGCACGGGCCGATCGCAACCCTTGACCAGCTGGTCCGCCATCCGCTGATCGTGCACCAGTCCTATGATCCCGTCTGGACCGGGTGGGAAGCCTGGCTGTCGGCCTTCGGCGCCGAGATGCCCCGGCGCGGGGCGCAGATGGTGTGCAGTTCCTTTACCGATTCCATCTATGCGGCACTGGCGGGCCAGGGCATCTCTCTGGGATGGGCGCGGCTGATCCCGGACCTGATCGAACAGCGGCGGCTGGTGCGGCTGACGGACCATGTCGCGACGACCAGCGACGGCTATCACGTCGTGCTGCCGCATCGGGGCAAGCCCAAGCAGGTGACGGAACTGTTTCTCGGCTGGCTGTCCGGGATGGCGCGCGAGGCCGACGCCACGGATGGACAGGACCGGCAGCCTGCCCCGGACTGATCGCCACTGAAGGAGAGGACCATGACAAACGCCCGCAGCCCGGACTTGCAGCGGTTCCTTGACGTGACGCTCAGGGCTCTGGCGCATCGCGCACCGGGCGGGGACGCCCGCGCCTCGCTGCGCCGGATCGCCGCCGCCGCCGAGCGCGTCGAGCCGCAGCGGAACGCATCCGGCAGCCGCCAGCCCGTCTGCGCGCTTCTCGACCCGATGCTGGACCTGCTTTCGGTTGACCCGGATCTCGGCCCTCTGGCCCTGGCCTTCCGCGCGGTCGAGCCGGCGCTGGAATGGCGGCCGCGCGCCACGAACGGGACGGCCAGCGCCAACTTCCCGACCTCGCACGCGAATGCCGTCTTCATCGGGCCGGGCGGGATCGAGCAGCGCCACGACATCTGGATCGGCGTGTCGCTGCTGGCGCCGCATGTCCGCTATCCCGACCATGACCACGCGCCCGAGGAAACCTATCTGGTCCTTTCCGACGGCGAGTTCCGGCAGGCGGATGGCGCGTGGTTCTCTCCCGGCGTCGGCGGATCCTTCTACAACCCGCCCGGCATCCTGCACGCGATGCGGTCGGGGGACCGGCCGCTGCTGGCCCTGTGGGCATTGTGGAACCACCGGGAGGAGGCCGCATGAAGGTCGGGATCATCGGGGCGACAGGCTGGCTCGGCTCGGCGCTGGGGGGCGGGCTGCTGGCCCGGGGGATGCTGCAACCTCGGGACCTGCTGCTGCTGAACCGCAGCGGCCCGCGCGGGGATTACCACGGGCATGGCGACGTGACCTGGGCGGCAAGCGCCGGGGAACTGGTCGCCGGCAGCGACCTGGTGGTGATCTCGGTCCGGCCGCAGGACTGGCCCGCCCTCGATCTGCGGGCGCCCGGGCGGCTGGTGGTGTCGTTCATGGCCGGCGTCGGCCTTGCGCGGCTTGGTGCCTGCGCGGGACGGATCGTGCGGGCCATGCCCAACGCGGCGGCCGAGATCGGCCGGTCCTATTCTCCGTGGATCGCAGGTCCGGGGGTGACGGACGCAGACCGGGCGGCGACGCGGTGGCTGCTGTCCGCGATCGGCACCGAGGATGAGCTTGGCGACGAGGGCCAGCTTGACCTGATGACAGCCGTTCCCGGCTCGGGCGCGGCCTATCCGGCGCTGATGGCCGTGGCGCTGGCCGATTACCTGTGCCGCAACGGGATCGGCGAGGCTGTCGCGTGGCGCGCGGCCGAAGCCGTGATCTGCGACGCCCCCCTTGTGCTTGCCGGGCGGATCGACCGGGCGCGCGAGATGGTGGACACCTATCTCGGTTATGACGGCACCACGGCCGCCGGCATCAACGCGGCAACCGCAGCGGGCTTCGGGCCAAGCCTGCAGGCCGCCTTGGAGGCTGCGGTCATGAAGGCGCGCCAGATGGATGCATGAGGTCGGGGCGGCCGAAGCCTGCCCTTCTGCCCGCCATCAGGCGGCGGGGACGGCGCGCCTCCGTTCGCCCGCAACCGACGCTCGAGCGCCTTGGGGTGCCGGGAATGTCCGGCCGTTCGGCGGGACTGCCCTTCCCGAACGATCAGGACGGTGCCTGTGCCGCCTCGTCCGGCCGCCGTTCCTTGATCCCGGCCCCGGCCACCTGACCATTGTCCCCTTCCATGAACGCGGAACCCGCATGAAGCCGGCGATACTGCGCGGGCGTGATGCCGCGCTCGGCCTTGAGGACGCGGGTCAGATGGGGGGCGTCGCAGAAGCCGCAGGCCAGCGCGATCTCGGTTGTCGAATCCGCGGTGCTGCGCAACCGCAGCAGGGCGCGTTCGATCCGCAGCTCGGCATAGATCCTCAGCGGCGATTGGCGCAGGTCGGACAGGAAATGCCGTTCCAGCGTGCGGCGTCCGACACCGAGTTCGCGGGCGATGTCCTCGATCGGCTTCGGAACCTCGATGTTCTGCTGCATTTTCAGCACCGCCCGCTTGACCAGCGGGTCGCTTGCGCGCTGGGCCAGAAGCTGGCCGGGCTGGGGGCGCTCGCCGCTCAGCGCGTCCTCGATCATCATGATGTTGAGGCTCTTGATCGCGGCCGACTTGCCGATGTGGCGCTGGACCAGATGGGCGGCCAGATGCGCCGCCCCCTGCCCGCCCGAGCAGGTCAGCCGGTCGCGGTCCACGACGAAGATCTGGTCGGCGACGGGGGTCTCGTCCTCGAAGCGGTCGATGAAGTCCTGGTGGTGAAACCAGCTGACGCAGGCGCGATAGCCTTTCAGCAGCCCCGCCTGCTGCAGGATGAAGACGCCCGTGCAAAGGCCCACCAGCGCCGTGCCCGATCCGGCAGCGGCCAACAGATATTCCATCATCCCGGCGTCCAGCGCGACATCGTCCCCGATCAGGCCGCCCACCACCACGAGATAGTCGAACCGCCCCGCGTGGCGCAGGCGCGTGTCGGGCTGGACGCGGACGCCGCAACTTGACCGGATTGGCGCCATGTCGTCCGAAAGCACCGACCATTCGCACAGGATCGGCCGCGACTTGTCGGCGTCGTCCGCCGCAAGCCTCAGCACGTCCACGAAATTGGCAAAGGCCGACAGGGTGAAGCGGTCGGCCAGGATGAAGCCGACCTGAAGCCGCTTGCGAAGCGGGGACGGGGACACGGGCGCAGCCATGACGCGATCCTTCAACCGGGCTGGCGCAAAACTACCGCCGCCCGAGCCGCCTGCAAACTAGATTCGCCGTCAGTCCCTTTCAGCCGGTGGCGAACATGGCGCGCTTCAACGCACTTTCCCTTCTCAAGCACAGCCTGACCGGCCACAAGAACTGGCCCGAGCAATGGCCCGAGGCGCAGCCCAGGGCGGAATATGACGTGGTGATCGTCGGCGCGGGCGGGCACGGGCTGGGTGCGGCCTATTACCTGGCCAAGCAGCACGGCATCACCAATGTCGCGGTGATCGACAAGGGTTGGCTGGGCGGCGGCAACACGGGGCGGAACACGACGATCATCCGCTCGAACTATCTCTATGACGAAAGCGCGCGGCTTTACGACCATTCGGTCGACCTGTGGGAGGACCTGAGCCAGGAGCTGAACTACAACGTCATGTATTCCAAGCGCGGCGTGCTGATGCTGGCGCACACGGTCCATGACGTGCAGAGCTTCAAGCGCCACATCCATTCCAACCGGCTGAACGGCGTGGACAACCGCTGGCTGACGGCCGGGGAATGCAAGGAATACTGCCCGCCGCTGAACATCTCGCCCAAGGCCCGCTATCCGGTGGTGGGCGGCGCGCTGCAGGAACGCGCAGGGACCGCCCGGCATGACGCGGTGGCCTGGGGCTATGCCCGTGCGGCGGCGGCGCGGGGCGTGGACATCATCCAGAACTGCCCCGTGACGGCGATCCGGCGCGGCCCCGACGGCCGCGTCACGGGGGTGGACACGGCCAAGGGCTTCATCCGCGCCAAGAAGGTCGCCGTTTCCGCCGCGGGCCACACCTCGGTCGTGATGGAAACGGCGGGCGTGCGGCTGCCGCTGGAAAGCTTCCCGCTGCAGGCGCTGGTCAGCGAGCCGGTGAAGCCGATCTTCCCCTGCGTGGCCATGTCGAACGCGGTCCACGCCTATATCAGCCAGTCCGACAAGGGCGAACTGGTGATCGGCTCCGGCACCGACCAGTACACCTCCTATTCCCAGCGCGGCGGCCTGCCGCTGATCGAGCACACCATCGCAGCCATCACCGAGATCTTCCCGATCTTCAGCCGGATGCGGATGCTGCGGAAATGGGGCGGGATCGTGGACGTCACGCCCGACCGCTCGCCCATCATCGCCAAGACGCCGGTGCCGGGGCTTTACGTCAACTGCGGCTGGGGCACGGGCGGCTTCAAGGCCACGCCCGGCTCGGCCCATGTCTTCGCCTGGACCATCGCCAGGGATGAGCCGCACCCGATCAACGCGCCCTTCACCATCGAACGCTTCCGCACCGGCCGGCTGATCGACGAGGCCGCCGCCGCCGCCGTGGCCCACTAAGGAGCCGCCCATGCTGCTGATCCACTGCCCCTACTGCGACGAGACCCTGCCCGAGGTCGAGTTCACCTATGCCGGACAGGCCCATGTCGTCCGGGCCGCCGACCCGGCTTCGCAGAGTGACGAGGAATGGGAGAACTTTCTTTACATCCGCTCGAACCCCAAGGGGCCGCATTACGAACGCTGGCGACACCTGCACGGCTGCGGGCGCTTCTTCAACGCGGTGCGCGACACGATCAGCGACCGCTTCCTGACGACCTACAAGGCGGGCGCTCCGCGCCCCGAGCTTTCCTCGCTGCTGGGGGACCGCACATGAAATCCTGTCGCGTTCCGGGCCGTGGCCGGGTGGATGCCTCGCGCCCCGTCACCTTCACCTTTGACGGCCGCCGCTATGGGGGCGTGGCCGGGGACACGGTCGCCTCGGCCCTGCTGGCCAATGGCGTCCACCTGATGGGCCGGTCCTTCAAGTATCACCGCCCGCGCGGCCCCGTCAGTGCAGGTTCCGAGGAACCGAACGCCCTTGTCGGCACCCGCCGCGGTCCGGGCCGGTTCGAGCCGAACACCCGCGCCACCGTGCAGGAAATCTGGGACGGGCTGGAAGTCACGTCGCAGAACAGGTTCCCGAGCCTCAGCTTCGACCTGGGCGCGGTGAACGACGCGGGCTACATGCTGTTCTCGGCAGGCTTCTACTACAAGACCTTCATGTGGCCGCGCGGCTTCTGGGACAAGGTCTACGAGCCCTTCATCCGCCGCGCCGCCGGCCTGGGCGCCTCGCCGACCGAGGAGGACCCGGACAGCTACGCCTCGCGCAACCTGCATTGCGACGTGCTGATCGTGGGCGCCGGTCCCGCCGGTCTGGCCGCCGCCCGTGCGGCTGCCGTCGAGGGCCTGCGCGTCGTGCTGGTGGACGAGAACGCCGAGGCCGGGGGCACGCTGCTGTCCGAGCCGCATCTGCAGATCGACGGGCGCCCCGTCTGGGACTGGCTCGCAAGCGAGCTTTCGGTGCTGAAGGCGCTGGGCGTGCGGATCATGACCCGGACCACGGCCATCGGCTATTACCACCAGAACATGGTCGGCCTTGTCGAGAAGCTGACCGACCACCTGCCCGCCCTACCCGCCGACACCCCGCGCGAGCGCCTGTGGCGGGTGCGCGCCGGCTGGGTGGTGCTGGCGCAGGGCGCGATCGAGAAGCCCTTGGTCTTCAACGGCAACGACCGGCCCGGCGTGATGCTGGCCGGGGCCGCGCAGACCTATCTCAACCGCTATGGCGTCCGCGTCGGCGACCGGCCCGTGGTGCTGACCAGCCATGACAGCGCATGGTTCGCCGCCTTCGACCTGCAGGGCGCGGGCGCCCGGGTGCAGGCCATCGTGGACACCCGGCCTTCCGTCCGCGAGGACCTGCTGCACGAGGCCCGCGCGCTGGGAATCCCGGTGAAGCTGGGCCACACGGCAACGGCGAGTTCGGGGCGGCTGCGGGTCAAGTCGCTGCGGGTGAACCCCGTTCAGGGCGGCCGGGTGGGCGCGCCTGTCACCATCGCCTGCGACGCGGTGCTGATGTCGGGCGGCTGGACGCCCTCGCTGCATCTTTTCTCGCACACGCAGGGCAAGCTGGCGTGGGACGAGGAGCAGACCACCTTCCTGCCCGCCGAAACGCGCGAGGACTGCGTGATCGCGGGTGCCGGACGCGGCCTCTGGGGCGTGCAGGCGGCGCTTGAGGACGGCGCGGCACGTGGCCGCGGGGTCGCGGCGGCGCTGGGCAAGGACAGCACCGCCCGTGCCCCCCGCGTTCAGGGCGACCGCACCGGCACGGGTATCACCCAGATCGAGCTGCCGACCGACCTGAACGCGGGCCGCGCCAAGGCCTTCGTCGACTACCAGAACGACGTGACCGCCAAGGACCTGCGACTGGCCGTGCGCGAGGGGATGCATTCCATCGAGCACGTCAAGCGCTACACCACCAACGGCATGGCGACCGACCAAGGGAAGCTGTCGAACATCAACGGGCTGAACATCGCCGCCGATGCGCTGGGCCGCCCCCAGCCTCAGGTCGGGCTGACGACCTTCCGCCCGCCCTATACGCCGACCACCTTCGGCGCGCTGGCGAACTATCACCGCGGCGACCATTTCGAGCTGACCCGCAAGACCCCCATCGACGCCTGGGCCGAAGCGCAGGGCGCGGCCTTCGAGCCGGTGGGCCAGTGGCGCCGCGCCTGGTATTTCCCTCGTCCGGGCGAGGACATGGAGGCCGCCGTCCGCCGCGAATGCGCCGCCGTCCGCGGCAGCGTCGGCATCTTCGACGCCTCGACGCTGGGCAAGATCGAGGTCGTGGGCCCGGACGCCGTCACCTTCATGGAGCGGATGTACACCAACCCCTGGGCCAAGCTGGGCGTCGGCCGCTGCCGCTACGGGCTGCTGCTGGGCGATGACGGCTTCATCCGCGACGACGGGGTGATCGGGCGGCTGGCCCCCGACCGCTTTCACGTCACGACCACCACGGGCGGCGCCGCGCGGGTGCTGAACATGATGGAGGATTACCTCCAGACCGAATGGCCGGACCTGAACGTCTGGCTCACCTCGACGACGGAACAGTGGTCCACCGTGGCCCTGAACGGTCCCAATGCCGCGAAGCTGCTGGCGCCGCTGGTCGAGGGGGTGGACCTGACGGAAGAGGCCTTCCCGCACATGTCCTGCGCCGAATGCACGGTCGCGGGCCTGCCCGCGCGGCTGTTCCGCGTCAGCTTCACCGGCGAGATCGGCTTCGAGGTCAACGTGCCCTCGCCCATGGCGATGCAACTGTGGGAGCGGCTCTGGCAGGAAGGCCAGCGCTACGGCATCACCGCCTATGGCACGGAAACGATGCACGTCCTGCGCGCCGAAAAGGGCTATATCATCGTTGGCCAAGACACCGACGGGACGGTGACGCCTTACGACGCCGGGATGGGCTGGGCCGTCGGCAAGTCCAAGCCGGACTTCGTGGGCAAGCGCGGCCTTGCGCGCCCGGACCTCGTGGCTAAGAACCGCAGGCACCTTGTGGGCCTGCTGACCCAGGACGGCTCGCGGCTGGAGGAAGGCGCGCAGATCGTCTTCGACCCGGACCAGCCGATCCCCATGACCATGGTGGGGCATGTCACGTCCTCCTACCACTCCGAGGCGGTGGGACAGCCCATCGCGCTGGCGCTGGTCGAGGGCGGTCAGGACCGCATGGGCCAGACGGTCCACATTCCCATGCCCGACCGCACCATCGCCGCCACGATCACCGGAACGGTCTTCGTGGACCCCGAGAACACCCGGCTGAAGATCTGACGGGAGAAGCCAGATGAACAAGCTCGTTTCCTCATTCACCGCCGCCCCCCTGCCCCAGGGCGCCGTGGCGCGCGTCAGCCTTGCCGCGCCCGTGGCGCGGCTTGTGCTGCGGGCGCGCGGCGACCTTGCGGCGCTGAACGCGGCGCTGGGTGTGACGCTGCCGAGCGTTGTCGGCCATCGCGCCGGGGCCGGAGAGATCGAGGTTCTCTGCCTCGGCCCCGACGAATGGATGCTGCACCTGCCGCCCGGACAGGTCGGCGCGGTCAGCGCCTCCTGCGCGGCGCTGATGGGCAGCCACCCCCACAGCCTTGTCGATGTGTCGGGGCGCGAGGTCACGCTGGAAATCGACGGCCCCCGCGCGGCGGAACTGCTGACCCTCGGCTGCGCCCGCGATGTCGAGGCGATCCCGGTGGGTCAGGGCCGCCGCACCGCCTTCGACAACGTCACCGTGATCCTGTGGCGCGACGGTCCGGCCGCCTTCCGGCTGGATGTCTGGAACAGCTTCGCCCCGCATGTCGCGGGCCTTCTTGAAACCGGCTGCCGCGAACTCGCCGCCGAAGCCGCCTGACCTTCAGAGGAATCCCCCATGTTCGACCGTCTTCCCGCCGCCGGCATCGCCGATGCCGTCATCGCCGAGGCCGTGGCCGAGGAGCTTGACCGCCAGCGCCACCAGATCGAGCTGATCGCGTCCGAGAACATCGTCTCGCCCAGCGTTCTGGCCGCGCAAGGGTCCGTGCTGACGAACAAGTATGCCGAGGGCTATCCGGGCAAGCGCTATTACGGCGGCTGCGAGTTCGTGGACAAGGTCGAGGCCGTCGCCATCGAGCGGCTCAAGGCCCTGTTCGACGCGGGCTTCGCCAACGTCCAGCCCCATTCCGGCGCCCAGGCGAACCAGGCGGTGTTCCTGGCGCTGCTGCAGCCGGGCGACCGCATCATGGGGCTGTCGCTGGCCCATGGCGGGCACCTGACCCACGGCTCGCCCGTGACCATGTCGGGCAAGTGGTTCGACGTGGTCTCCTACGAGGTCGATCCTGACACGCACCTGATCGACATGGAAAAGGTGCGCGAAAGGGCGCTGGAGACGCGCCCGAAGCTGATCATCGCGGGCGCCTCGGCCTATCCGCGCCGGATCGACTTCGCAGGCTTCCGCCGCATCGCCGACGAGGTGGGCGCGTATCTCATGGTGGACATGGCCCATTACGCGGGACTGGTCGCGGGCGGCGTCTATCCGAACCCCGTGCCGCACGCCCATGTAGTGACGTCGACCACCCACAAGACGCTGCGCGGCCCGCGTGGCGGTGTGATCCTGACCAATGACGAGGCCCTTGCGAAGAAGCTGAACTCGGCCGTCTTCCCGGGCAACCAGGGCGGGCCGCTGATGCACGTCATCGCGGCCAAGGCGGTGGCCTTCGGCGAGGCGCTGGACCCCGCCTTCAAGGACTATGCCGCCCGCGTGGTCGAGAACGCGCAGGCGCTGTCCGAGGTCCTGCTGGCCGGAGGCCTCGGCATCGTCTCGGGCGGGACCGACTGCCACCTGGTGCTGGTGGACCTGCGCCCCAAGGGCGTGACGGGCAAGGTGGCCGAGATCGCGCTGGAGCGGGCGGGCCTGACCTGCAACAAGAACGCCATCCCGAACGATCCCGAAAAGCCCTTTGTGACGTCCGGCGTGCGGCTCGGGACCCCGGCGGGAACCACGCGCGGCTTCGGACAGGCCGAGTTCCGGCAGGTCGGCGCGCTGGTCCTGCGGGTGATCGACGCGCTTGCGGCAAACCCCGAGGGCGATGCGGCGGTCGAGGCCGAGGTGCGGGCGCAAGTGCGCGCGCTCTGCGAGGCCTTTCCGATCTACGGCTCGGACTGAACGACCGACAGGCCGGCTCTGACGAAGCCGGCCGCTTCCTGCGCGCGGCGACCCGCCGCGGCAGGTTTCGCGCCAAGGGAACATCGAAAAGGCGGGCCCCGCGAGGCCCGCCTTTCCTGTCATGTGACTCGGCTGCCGAATAGGCTCGGCGCGCCCGAATGGCGACGGTGGGACGGCGGCTGTGCTCGCCAGCCGCCGTCCTCTGTGCAGGGACGGGCCTCAGCCCGCGACCAGCACCTGGCCGTTCTCGGAATGGCGCTGTGCCAGCCGCCGCGCCTGGGCGCCCGGCACCAGGACGCGGGCGGGTTCCATGGCGTCCGCTTCGGCGCCGATCCCGGGGAACAGCGTCAGGATCTCCTCACGCGCAGCGGGCGAGACCGCGGCAAGCGCCTGCGTCCCGGCATACATCGATTCGGTCAGTGCCCCGTTCGAGCGCACGATCTGGTGCGCGCCGCACAGGAAATGGACGTAATCGGCCGCGTCCACGTCAAGCTGCTCGATCCCGTCGATGGCGAGCAGCTGCTTGGCCGCGACCAGCACCTCGGTGGCACCGAACATCCGCAGCGCGATCCGCGACTTCAGCAGGACGCGGTGCTGCGGCGAGACCAGCAGGTCGCGCGAGGGCGTGCCGTCACCAAGGGCGCCTGCCGCGATGCGGATCGGCCGCAGATGCGGGGCGCGGGCCAGGGCCTGCGCGTCCAGCCGGGTTTCCCCGATCCAGCGGATCGGCTGGTGGCCGGCATCCAGAGTCCAGACCAAGTCGCCCGCCTGCAGCGTCTCGACCGCGCGGGGACCCTTGTCGGTTTCGATCAGGGTGCCGCGGGTGAAGCAGGCGACGCGGGCGGTCAGGTCGATGTCGTCCATGTAGCCATCGCCGCCGTTCCCGCCGGCGCGGCCGGCGATGATGAAGTCCCAGCCGGTCTGGTCCGCCGTGGCCCATTCGCCATCGGGGATCGTCCCGCTGGCCGAGATGTCCGGCCCCCAGCTGGCGGTCACGTTGCCGGCACGGTCCACGCTGATGGACAGCGGCTGCGGTCCCTGGTCCACGCCGGTGGTCTCCAGCGGGGTTGTCGCAAGGACTTGGCCGTTCCAAGTAATCCGCAGGTGGTTGCCGAAGCTGCTGTCCCAGGCATATGGCATGACCTGGACCGACAACCCTACGTCCGGGCCGATTTCATAGAGGGCGGAGTCTGGAAACGCGACGGGATCGGTCAGGTTGAACGACATACCGTCCGGCTGGCTGTTGCCGAATTCGCCGTTGGTTCCGTTGATGTCCAGCTGCATCGTGACGTTGAAGGCCGCGACGCGTTCGTCTGCAGCAACGTCGGCGTGAAGGTCCAGCCGGGCAAATTCGCCGCCGCCTGCGAAGAAGGAATATTCGTTATCCGCATCCCCCGACGTCGGCGCGTCCACCAAGCCGACTGCGCCGGCGCTCGTCAAGCTCGTGGCGCTTCCCAGATCCGTTTCAAAGCTGTTCGTATAGTCGAAAACCCGCGCAACCATCAGAGCTATCCGCTGAAAGTGAATCAACTATAGGTTGCTACTCTTAACCTTCGACTGGAAGCGAGGGGTTTCTCTAAATACAAGAGTTAATAAACTTTAGATCCCGTTCTGATTGCGAGCGCACCCTCACAGCAGCGGCAGATCGACAATTCCGGCGGCAGGATCAACACCCCAACCGACGCTAGACGGTCGCCGATCCGGCCCGCCCCCGGCAGCCTACCCGTTCAGCGGGATGCCCCGGCTTTTCTCCTTCAGGAAAGCCACGAATCCTTGGGCATGGGCCTTGCGGTGTGCCGAGGGCTTGAGCTTGAGGTAATAGGTCCGCCCCGAATCCAGCGGCCGGTCGAAGATGCGGACCAGCCGTCCTTCCGCGACCTGCTGCTGCACGAGATGGCGCCAGCCGAGGATCACCCCCTGCCCCGCCACCGCGGCCTCGACCAGAAGGCCGTAGCTGTTGGTCACGAAGCCGGGGGCGGGCGGGTCCAGGTGGTCGGCGTGGTGCCGGAACCAGTCGCTCCACCGCAGCGGATACCAGTTGATCGCCTCGGAGGTCCAATGCAGCCGGTGCAGTTCCATGAACTCGGCCCGCAGCAGGTCCTCGGGCGTCTCGAACGGCCCCGAGCGGGCCAGGTAGCCGGGCGAGCAGACCGGGTCCACGATCTCGGAAAACAGCGGCACGATGTTGTGGCCGATCTCGGACCGCTCGTTGCCGCAGATCACCGCGATGTCCACTTCCTCGAAGTTCTGCAGCCGGTCGTTCTCGTCCGAGGCAAGCAGGGTGAAGCGCGCCTCGGGATGCAGGGCGCGATAGGCGTCCGCCATCGGCTTGAGGTAATGAGAGGCCCCCGCGTAGGTGCCGGCGATGGTGACGGTCGCGTTCTCGTCGCCGCGGCCAAGCTGGCCGATGGCGTCGCTGAGGCGGTCGAGGCCGCTCGTCACCGCTTCCAGCAGCGTCTCGCCCTCGGAGGTCAGTTCGATGGCGTTGTGCTTGCGCAGGAACAGCTTGCAGCCCAGCGCCTTTTCCAGCCCCCGGATATGCTGGCTGATCGCGGCCTGGGTGACGTTCAGCTCGCTGGCCGCCAGGGTGAAGCTGAGATGCTTGGCCGCGACCTCGAAGGTGGCGAAGGACCCCAGCGAAGGCAGATGCCGCCGCCGGGCCGGGCGGCGGCCGGGATCGTCCGGCCGCGCCCGGACACGGTCGATGGGGAAAGCCTTGTCGCCCTGGTCGGGTCCGTTCATTCGTTATGCGCGCGCCATTCCTTCCACCGAAGGAACAGGTTCGCGCCGAGTTTCGCAAGGGCCGCGGGCGGCAGCTTGGCCGGCGGCGGCTCGGCGGCGAAGAAGCGCGTCACCTCGGTCTGGTGGCCCAGCGCCGTTTCGGCGGCGGCGATGCCGGTCAGGGTGCTGCGCGTCGTCCCCAACCCGTTGCAGACGCAGGCGGCGTAAAGATTCCGGTCGATCCGGCCGGTGACGGCGACGTTGTTCCGCGACAGGCACAGGTGGCCCGCCCAGGCATATTGCATCGGCATTCCCGCAAGCTGGGGAAAGCGGGTGTCGAACTTTTCCCGCATGACGGCGCGGGCGCGGTCCATCTGCCCGCGCGTCGTGCGCATCCCGGGCAGCATCTTGGCCACCGTCCGGGTGACGATCCGGTTGCCGCCCTGCTCGGCCGAGATCCGCCGCATGGTGGTGCCCATCGGGTCCGAGGGCGTGATCCCCCAGCGGTCGGCACCGCCCAGCCGGGCCAGCGCCTCGGGCGGCAGTTCGGCGGTCATGCAGGCGAACAGGAAGATGTGCATCAGTCGCCCGCGCGCGAAGCCGAAGCTTTCCAGCTGGCCGTTGTTGGCCATGATGACGGCGCCCGCGTCCACCTGCCCCCTGGCGGTGCGGACCGACCAGCCGTGGTCCAGCCGGACCAATTCCCGCACGGGGCTGTTCTCATGGATCGCCACGCGGGAGGAGAGCCCCAGCGCCATCCCGCGCACATAGCCCGCCGGCTGCAGCATCACCGTGCCGGGCGTGAACAGGCCCGAGCGGTAATGGGGAGAGCCGGTGACGCGCCGCATCTCGGCCGCGTCCAGGATCTCGCAGGTCTCACCCAAAGCGGCGAGATGCGCGGCATAGGCGACATTGCGCTTGTGCGCGGCCTCGCTGGCGGCGCCGTTGATCTTGCCGTCGCCACGGAAATACCCGGGCGCGATGCCGTATTCCCCGACCGCCTCGGCCCCGAAGGCGATCGCGTGGCGGTTCATGGCGATCAGCCGCCGGTCGCTGTCGGAACTGGCGCCCGCGTAATCCTCGGAAGTCAGCTCATGCGGCAGGTCGATCATGAAGCCCGAGTTGCGCCCCGCCGAGCCCTGGCCGATCTGCCCCGCGTCCAGCAACGCGACCCGCACCCGAGGCGCAAGCTGCAGAAGCCGCCGCGCGGCGGAAAGCCCCGCGAAGCCGCCGCCGATGATGGCGAAGTCGGCGGCATGGCGGCCTTCCAGCGGAGGCATGGGAACACGCGGCGCAAGGATCGCGTCCCAGGCTGCGGGTCCGTCCAGTTCCGGCAGCCGCGCCGCCCGGTGGACGGGGGCCGAGCCTGCCCGCGCCACCTGCCCCGCGCCCCCGGCGCCCGGAAGCGCGTCAGTCGACGGCATCGCCGCTGCTGTCGGAAAGGTCGACCCAGATCGTCTTGAGCTGCGTGTACTGGTCATGGGCATGGACCCCGTTGTCGCGTCCGCCGAAGCCGGATTGCTTGTAGCCGCCGAAGGGGGTCGAGATGTCGCCCTCGCCGAAGCTGTTGACCGTGACCGTCCCTGCCCGGATCATCCGCGCACCCCGCAGCGCCCGCTTGACGTTGGCGGTGAAGATCGAGGCGGCGAGGCCGTAGTCCGTGTCGTTGGCGACGCGGATCGCTTCCTCGAAGCTGGCGACCTCGATCACCGACAGGACGGGGCCGAAGATCTCCTCGCGCGCCAGCCTGTGGTCGTTGCCGGGCAGTTCGACCACCGTGGGCTCGACATGGGTGCCGCCATGGGTGCGGCCGCCCATCAGGACGGTGCCGCCCTGCGCGGCGTCCAGATAGCCGGACACCTTGTCGAAATGCGCCGGCGACACCAGCGCGCCGACCCGGACCGACGGGTCCAGCGGGTCGCCAAGGTTCCATTCGCGGGCATGGGCCTGCACGCGTTCCAGCAGCCGCGCCTTGATCCCCTTCTGCACGATCAGGCGCGAGGCGGCCGAGCAGTTCTCGCCCATGTTCCAGAAGGCGCCCTGCACGACATGGGCGGCGACCAGGTCCAGGTCCTCGGCGTCGTCCAGCACGATGCAGGGGTTCTTGCCCCCCATCTCCAGCACGACCTCCTTGAGGTTCGATTCACCCGAATAGGTCAGGAACCGCCGTCCCGTCGCGGTCGATCCGGTGAAGGAGATCATGTCCACGTCCCCGTGCCGGCCCAGCGGCTCGCCGGCCTCGGCGCCCGAGCCGGTGACGACGTTCAGCACGCCTGGCGGCAGCCCGGCCTCGACCGCCATCTCGGCCACCCGCAGGGTCGTCAGCGAGGTTTCCGCTGCGGGCTTCACCACGACGGAACAGCCCGCCGCCAGCGCCGGGCCGATCTTCCAGGCCAGCATCAGCAGCGGAAAGTTCCAGGGCAGCACAAGGCCCACCACGCCGACCGGCTCGCGCAGGACCAGCGCGATATGGTCGTCGGACGCGGGCGCGACCTGGTCGTAGATCTTGTCGATCAGTTCCGCGTGCCAGCGCAGCACGTGGATCGTCTCGGGGATGTCCACCGTCTCGCAATCGTAGATCGGCTTGCCGCTGTCGATGCTTTCCAGCACCGAAAGCTCGTGGCGCTGCCGTTCCATCAGCCGCGCCAGGCGCAGCAGCACCTCCTTGCGGGCGCCGGGGTGCAGGCGCGACCAGCGCCCGTCCTCGAAGGCCTCGCGGGCCTTGGACACGGCGATATCCACGTCCCCGGCCCCGCAGGCGGCGATCTCGGCCAGCGGCGCCCCGGTCGCAGGGTTGGTCGTGGTGAAGGTCTTGCCCGACAGGGCGGGACGGAAGCCGCCGTCGATGAAGGCATTGCCGGGCAGGTCGATCGAAGCCGCCAGCGCCTCGTATTCGCCCTTGGTCAGAAGGTCGGACATGGATCAGTTCCCTGCCTTGATGGCCGCGATGGTGGTCCTGAGGACTGCGATGACCTGTTCCAGCTCGCGCTTCTCGTCCTTGTTCAGGCTTTTCAAAGGCGGGCGCATGGTGCCGGCGGCGATGCCGGTCAGCGTGGTGCCGTGCTTGACGCACTGGATGAACTTGCCGCCCTGTTCCAGCACCCGCATCAGCGGCATCATCGCCGACATGATCCGGCGGCCGGTGGCGAAGTCGCCCTTCTGCACGCAGGTCTCGTAAAGGAAGACGTGCTCCTCGGGCAGGAAGTTGGACCCCGCGCAGATCCAGCTGCGCGCGCCCCAGGCGAAGAATTCCAACGCCTGGTCGTCCATCCCGCAGGACATCTGGATATGCGGGTAATCGCGCGCCAGCAGGTGAACGCGGTTGATGTCGCCCGAGCTTTCCTTGATGCCGATGACATTGCGCGAGCGGCTGACGCGGTCCAGGAACTCCTCGCCCATCGCCACGCCCATGCGGCCGGGATAGTTGTAAAGGATGATCGGCAGGTCGGCCGCCCGGTCGATGGCCAGCGCGTTCAGCGCGTTCTCGCGCTCGGTCGGCACCGAATAGGGCGGCGTTCCCAGCAGGATCGCGTCTGCCCCCATCTCGCGCGCGCCCTGCGCCAGCGCGATGCTGTCGGGCGTGCGCATCGCGCCGGTGCCCACGATCACCGGAAGCCGGCCCCCGGTGCGCTCGACGGTGAAGCGCGCAAGTTCCAGCCGTTCCTCGACCGTCTGGGCGTAGTTCTCGCCCGTCGAGCCGCCCGAGATCAGCCCGTGCACGCCCTTGCCGATCAGCCGCTCGATCAGCTCGGCCAGCGTGTCGAGGTCGAAGGACCCGTCCTCCCTCGTGGGCGTGACGAGCGGCGTGTAGATCCCCTCGAGCGTCATTCGGAATGTCATCGGGCGCCACCATTTGCGGAAATCGGAAAGGCCGCCCCGGCTTTCGGCACGAGGTTGCCATTGCGCGACTGCCGAGGCTCAACTCGGGGCAATCACGCCGGTCGGCTGACCATCGCCGCAGCTTCAAAGCCGGCGCAATGGAGAATTTCCACGGGCTCTGCACAATATAAATCTTTTGCACTGAGATTTCTTTGTCAGGCGTTGCCGGGAAGGAAAATCGGCAATGATGAAGAATAATCACCCCATGTCGCAAAGCTTCCCCGGAATCGTCGCCATGGTTCAATGCGGGAGGTCGTTTGTTGCTAAAGTTCCCAGTTATGCGCCGTCACCGCCTTCCGATTGCGTGCACGACGCTCGCACCGACCCGCGAACCGGGGTCACGGAGGTGCGCCGGACGGATGCAGACTGACGAGTGCAGGAGCGTTTGCTTATCCATGAACCTGGGCGGGCCCGCATCCTTCAAGGCCACCGGAACGCTCGCCGCGGGACAGGTGACGCAAGGCCAACAAGAACGATCAGGGAGATCACCGGAATGAGATCTGTTTGGAAGACCCTCTGCGCCGTGGCGGCGCTGGCGGTGACGGCGCTGCCCGGCTGGGCGCAGGACAATGTCATCAAGATGGGCACCCTGTCCTGGGAAGACCTGACGCCGATCACCGGCATCACCAGGAAGGTGCTCGAGGACAAGGGCTTCACGGTCGAGGTGACCGAGTTCTCGGAATGGGGCATCGCCTATGCGGCGCTGGCCAAGGGGGATGTCGAGATCCTCGCCTCGCAGACGGATTACGTGGCCCACGACTACTGGGACCGCAACAAGCGGCGGCTCGAGAAGATCTCGCCGGTGTCGCACGGGCTGTACCAGGGCATTGCGGTGCCGACCTACGTGAACATCAACTCGATCGAGGAACTGAACGCCAATGCCGACACCTTCGGCGGCAAGATCATCGGCATCGAGCCCGGCGCGGGGCTGATGCGCGACGCCGCCAGCGCCGTCGAAAGCTATGGGCTGGACCTGCAGCTTGTCGAGGGCAGCACGGCGGCAATGACCGCAGCGCTGAAGTCCGCCTATGACCGGCAGGAGCCCATCGCCGTGACCATCTGGGAACCCTCCTGGATGATGCAGAGCTTCGAGATGAAGTACCTGGCCGATCCCAAGGGCGTCTTCCCGCCGCCGCAGTCCTATTACTGGATCGGGCAGGCCGGCTTCTCGGCCGAGAACCCCGCCGCGCGTGAGGCGATCGCCAGCGTCTACGTGCCGCTTGCCGACATCACCGCGATCAACGGCGCGGTCAGCGGGGGCAAGACGATGGACCAGGCCGTCGCCGACTGGATCGCGGCGCACGAGGACCTCGTCACCCGCTGGAAGAACATCAAGGACTACTGAGCTCCGGTCCTGCCTGTCCGCGACAGGGTGCGGGCAGGCTTCACCTCCTTTTTCGGGACAGGAAACGGAACCCATGATCCACAGCAGCGCACTGGGCGGCGAGATCCTCATCGACTGCCAGTCATTGTGGAAGATCTTCGGCCACAACACGAGGGCCGCGCTCGAGGCGGTCACGCGCCGCGGCGCCACCAAGGCCGATGTCCTTCGCGACTTCAACTGCGTCGTGGGCGTCAGCGACGTCTCGCTTCAACTGCGGCGCGGCGAGATCTTCTGCATCATGGGCCTGTCGGGGTCCGGCAAGTCCACCCTGATCCGCCTGCTCAACCGCCTGATCGACCCCAGCGACGGCCGCGTCATCGTCAAGGGGCAGGACATTTCCACCATGGACGCGGCGCGGCTGCGGCAGGTGCGGGCGCGCGACATCGGCATGGTCTTCCAGTCGGTGGCCCTGCTGCCCAACCGCACGGTGCTGGAAAACACCGGCTTCGGGCTGGAGGTTCAGGGCATCGGCAAGGCCGAGCGCGACCGCGCGGCGCTGGCCGCGCTGGAAAAGGTCGGGCTGTCGCAATGGACCGACCGCTATCCGTCCGAGCTTTCCGGCGGGATGCAGCAGCGCGTGGGCCTGGCGCGGGCGCTGACCTCGGACCCCGAGATCATCCTGATGGACGAGCCCTTCTCGGCGCTCGATCCCCTGATCCGGCGCCAGTTGCAGGACGAGTTCCGCCAGCTGACCAAGCAGCTCGGGAAGTCCGCCGTCTTCATCACCCACGACCTGGACGAGGCGATCCGCATCGGCGACCGCATCGCCATCATGACGGACGGCGCGATCATCCAGACCGGCACCGCCGAGGAGATCATCCTGAACCCCGCCGACCAGTATGTGGCCGATTTCGTGGCCGGCATCTCGCGGCTGCACCTGGTCAAGGCGCATTCGGTCATGATCCCGGTGCAGGACTACCTGCGGACGCACCCGGCCTCGGAAATATCCGCCCTGCCCCATGCCTCGGCCGACGCGGACATGGAGGCGCTGATCGGGCTGATCTCGTCGGGCGACCGCGACGCCGTGGCGGTGCAGGACGGCGGGCGGCTGACGGGGATCGTCACCATCCGCAACCTCCTGCTCGGCCTGTCGGACAAGCCGGGCCGGCTGGAACGGGTGGCCTGACATGGCCCTGTCCGATCACATCCAGACCTTCGATTACGCGGTCGATGACGCGCTGTTCTGGGTCAGCGACAATGCCGCCTTCCTGTTCGACGGCATCCGGGCGGGACTGGACGGCTTCTATGGCCTCGTTCTTGCCATCTTCATCCTGCCGCCCTTCTGGGTCGTGGCCCTTGCGGCCGGGCTGATCGGCTGGCGGGCCGTCGGTCCCCGCTTCGGCGCGCTGGCCGCGCTGGGGCTGGCCGCCTGCTGGCTGATGGGGCTCTGGGCCGAAAGCATGGACACCCTGGCCTTGGTGGTCAGCGCCACCCTGGTCGCGCTGGCGATTGCGCTGCCGCTGGGGGTGATCGCGGGCTACCTGCCCTCGCTCGACCGGGCGTTCGAGCCGATGCTGGACCTGTTCCAGACGCTGCCCCCCTACATCTACCTGCTGCCGGCCATCGCGCTTCTGGGCTACGGCTCGGCCACCGCGTTGACGGCCACGGTGATCGTCGCGATCCCGCCGGTGATCCGGCTGACTTCGCTGGGCATCCGCCGTACCCCGCGCGAGTTCCTGGAACTGGGGCAGGCGACGGGCGTCACCGGCTGGCAGATGTTCCGCAAGATCCGGCTGCCCTTCGCCCTGCCCTCGATCATGGCGGGGATCAACCAAGGGCTGATGATGGCCTTCGGCATGGTGGTGATCGCCGGCATCGTGGGCGCAGGGGGCCTCGGCAAGACCATCTATGACGCCATGCGCACGCTGAACATCGCCACCTCGATCGACGCAGCCATCGCCATCGTAATCCTGACCATGGTGCTGGACCGCATCACCCAGGCCTTCGCACCCCAGCGACGGGAGACGCCCTGATGAATCCGACCTCGATCCGCATCTCGCCCGGCGCCTGGCTGGCCCCTGCCGTCGAATGGCTGAACGGCAACTTCCACGCGGGCTTCTCGTTCATCAGCGGCATGGTGGAAGCCGGGCTTTCCGCCGTCGAGGCGCTGCTGCTTGCGCTGCCGCCCTGGGCCATGATCCCCGCCGCCGCGCTTGCCGCCCTGGCCGCGCTGGGCTGGCGGATGGGCCTTCTTGTCCTCGGCTGCCTGGGCTTCGGCTTCCTGGTGGGGCTGTGGGAAGCGACGATGCAGACCATCGCGCTTGTCACCGTGGCGGTGATCGTCGCGGTCGCCATCGCCTTTCCTCTGGGCATCCTCGCCGCCCGCCGGCCGAGGGTCGAGGCCGCGCTGCGCCCCATCCTCGACATCATGCAGACCGTGCCGCCGTGGGTCTACCTGATCCCGGCCGTGATGATCTTCAGCCTCGGCCGCGTGCCCGCGATCATGGCGACCATCGTCTACGGCATCCCGCCGATGCTGCGGCTGACGACGCTGGCCTTCAGGCAGGTGCCCGCCGACCTCAAGGAACTGGGCCTCGCCACCGGCGCGCCGCCCCGGGCGATCCTGTTCAAGATCGAGATCCCCTCGGCCAGGCCGACGCTGCTGGTCGGGCTGAACCAGTGCATCCTGCTGTCGCTGGCCATGGTGGTGCTGGCAGGGCTCGTGGGCGCGGGCGGCCTCGGGGCCGAGGTCACGCGCGGCCTCACCCGGATGGAGATGGGGCTGGGCCTTCGCGCGGGCCTCGCCATCGTCGCGGTGGCCCTGCTGATGGACCGCGTCACCCGCAGCGCGCTGCAACGGGGCCAGGGACCGAAAAGGACGCCTGCATGAGAAAGACGTTCTTCTGCATCGACTCTCATGCCTGCGGCAATCCGGTCCGCGTGGTGGCGGGCGGCGGTCCCATCCTGCCCCACCTGCCCATCGCCGAGCGCCGCGCGATCTTCCAGCAGCGGCACGACTGGATGCGCACCGCCCTGATGTTCGAGCCGCGCGGCCATGACGTGATGTCCGGGGCGATCATCTACCCGCCCTTCCGCGAGGATTGCGACGCCGCCGTCCTGTTCATCGAGGTCAGCGGCTGCCTGCCCATGTGCGGCGCCGGCACCATTGGCCTGTCCACCGTGCTGATCGAGGAAGGGATGGTCACGCCCCGCGTCCCCGGCCGCCTGTCGCTGGAAACCCCTGCGGGCCGCGTGGATGTTTCCTACGAGATGGAGGGGGACCGGGTCGCCTCGGTCCGGCTGTTCAACGTGCCGAGCTACCTGCACGCGACCGACGTGACCGTCGAGGTCGAGGGGCTGGGCCCCCTGACCGTGGACATCGCCTATGGCGGCAACTTCTACGCCGTGGTCGAGCCGCAGCAGAACTGGCCCGGCCTTTCGGTGGGCGCGGCGCAGATCATCTCGCTCAGCCAGCGCCTGCGCCGGGCGCTGGCGGAACTGGACGAGCCGGTACACCCCGAGGACGCCTCGATCCGGGGCGTGCATCACGCGATCTGGTGCAACGCGCCGCAAGGCGAGGCCGACGGACGCGGCGCCGTCTTCTATGGCGAACAGGCGATCGACCGCTCGCCCGGCGGAACCGGCACCTCGGCGCGCATGGCGCAACTTTTCGGCAGGGGCCGGCTGGCGGTGGGGGACCGGTATCGCAACGAAAGCCTGATCGGCACGGTCTTCGACGGCCTTGTCGAAGAAGAGGTGGCGATCGGCCCGTTTGCCGGCATCCGTCCAAGCCTGGGCGCCTGGGCGCGCGTGATCGGGCACAACACGATCTTCGTGGACGACCGCGACCCGCTTTGCCGAGGCTTCCAGATCAGTTGATCCTTTCCGACCGTTCGTCGGCCCCCAGCGAGTACCCGTGCTGTCGCTGGTCGGCCGACCCCGGCCTGCCATGAAGCCCCCGGGCCGCCATCTTCAGGATTCGCAAGGAGAACCGGCGGGATACGGCCCCGCGGGGCGGCTTAAGCCCGCGTGCCCTGCCCGTCCGGCATGTGCCGGTGAAATCCCCTCGGACACCTCGGGGCGTTGTCCCAGCTCATCTCGTGGCCATGCAATTTTCGGGCACGGGTGAAACCTGACCCGGTGCCTCGGGCGTTCATCTGAGGCAAGCCGGCCCGCGCACCTGTCGCGCGTGCCTTCACGCGATTGCGTCAACCGGAAAGGGAAAGCCATGGCTCTCATGAAGGACATCCAGACCCTCGACGACCTGTTCGTCCACACGCTTCAGGACATCTACTACGCCGAGCACCAGATCCTGAAGGCGCTGCCCAAGATGATGGCGAAGGCGACCGACCCGGAACTGAAGGCCGGCTTCGAAACCCACCTGCGCGAAACCGAAGGGCAGGTGCAGCGCCTTGAACAGGTATTCGCCATGCACGGCCACCAGCCGAAGGCCGTCACCTGTCCGGCGATCGACGGCATCATCCAGGAAGCCAACGAGGTCGCGGGCGACATCGCGGACAAGTCGGTGCTGGACGCGGCCCTGCTCGCCTCGGCTCAGGCGGTCGAGCATTACGAGATCACCCGCTACGGCACCCTGGTCGCCTGGGCCAACGAACTGGGCCGCAGCGATTGCGCCTCGGTGCTGCAGCAGAACCTCGACGAGGAACACGCGACCGACCGCAAGCTGACCCAGCTGGCCGAAGCGCGCGTCAACCGCCGGGCCGAGTGACCTGACCAGGGCTGCGCCGGGACCCGGCGCAGCCGCCCGCTGCGGCACGCCCCGTGGGCATTCCCACGGTTGAACAATTCCACGCCAGATCCGCGCTTTCCTGCCTGAAAAGCAGCTTTGCGCCCATCCGCCTGCGTCGCGTCGACGGAAGTGTTGACGGGCGAATGGCGGGGGAACGATGCTTTCCCCTACGATCGGGGAGAGACTCGGATGCAGGGAGCCTGGATCATCTCGCGGCCGCTGTCGGCGGTCGGGGGCCGGACGGCAGAGGACGGCACGGCCGGCCCGGTCATGCAGCTGTCCGACTTCGCGGCCTCTCTGGAAGCGATCGCCGCGCGCTCGCCCGACCCCCTGGCGATGTGGCGCGCGGGCGAGGCGCTGCAACTTGCCGACATGGGCGCGCTGGGCTGCGCGGTGGCGCTGGCGCCGACGCTGGGCGCGGCGCTCAGGGCCTTCCAGCGCTGCTTCGGCGCCATGCAGTCCGCCTCGGACGTGGGCTTCGAGGTCGAGGACGACCGGGCGAGCTTCCGTTACCGCATTCTCGACAACGACATCTGGCCGCGCCGCGCGGATTCGGAACTGACGATGGGGGTGGTCGCGGGCATCATCCGCCGCTTCGCCCCCGAGGCCGGGCGGCTGTGCAGCGTCGCCCTGGAACATGAGCCGGGCGCCGCGCGGAGCGCGCTGGCGGCGCATGCGGGCACAACCGTCCGCCGATCCGACACCAACGCCATCAGCTTTCCCGCCCGGCTGCTGGACCGCCAGCAGGATGCGGGCGCCGCGCCCGACGCCGCGCAGGTCTTCCGCGAGGCGGTGCAGGGGCTGGAAGCGCAGATCCGCGCGGACTGGCTGCGCCAGCCGGCGAGCCACCGGGTCCTGCACACGCTGATGGGCCGCATCGGGCGCGAGGCGATCGACCAGGACGCCATCGCCTGCCATCTGGGCGTGTCGCGCCGCACGCTGCGGCGGCGGCTGGATGCGGAGGGCACCTCGTTCCACGAACTGACCGAGGTCTGCCGCCGCAACGTGGGCCACGCCCTGCTGGTCCGCAGCGAGCTGCCGATGATCGAGATCGCCCTGCGGCTGGGCTATTCGGATCACACCGCGTTCTCGCGCGCCTTCTCGCGCTGGTTCGGCGCCTCGCCGCGCGAGCTGCGCAGGGCCGGGTCAGGGGCCAGCATCACGGCCTGATCGAAGGCCAGCGCGCGGGCCGGCCCCGCATGGGCGATGACCAGGATCGTGCGCCCGGGGTGGCGGGCCAAGATCGCAGACAGGATCGCGGCGGCGGTCGGCGCATCGACCTCGGACAGGCTTTCGTCCAGCACCAGCACGCGGAAGGGAAGCAGCAGCGCACGGGCAAGGGCGATGCGCTGGCGCTCGCCCCCCGACAGGTTGCGGCCGGCTTCGGCGATGGGCATGGCAAGCCCCTGTCCGCGCTGGCGCAGCAGGTCGGCGAGACCGGCGTCGTCCAGCGCCTGCCACAACTCGGCATCCGTGGCTGCGGGATCGGACAGTCGCAGGTTCTCGGCCAGCGTGCCGCAGAACAGGGCGGGAGCCTGCGGGACGACGGCCACGGCGCGGCGCAGTGCGGCCGGGTCCAGCCCCGCGACATCCTCGCCGTCCAGGAACACCCGCGCGCCGGGGGCGGGCGCGGCCAGCCGCGCGGCCAGCGCCGCCAGCGTGGACTTGCCGATGCCCGAAGGCCCGTCCAGCAGCACCCTCGCGCCCGCGCGGATCGTCAGGTCCAGGGGCAGATGCCGCCCGCCCTGCCCGCGCGCGGCCACGAAGCGCAGCGCGCCGGGCCCGGGTGCAGGGGCGCGGCCGCCCGGCTCGGCGGCGTCGGCCTTGGCGAGGGCCGACAGCCGGGCCAGTGCCACCTGCGCCTGCGCCTGCGCATGGTAAAGGCCCAGCAGGTTCTGCAGCGGCCCCGTCATCATCCCCAGATAGGCGATGAAGGCGATCAGCGATCCCAGCGGCCATGTGCCCGCGATCACCATCAGCCCGCCCGCCACCAGCACCGCCGAGCGCAGCGCGGCATTGACGACCTGCGGCACCGCGCCGGTCAGTTCCAGCCACCGGCGCTGGCGGATCAGCAGCGCGATCTGGCCCGCCTGCAGGGGCGCGAAGGCATCTGCCCGCGCGGCCTCGGCGCCAAGGCTGCGCAGGGTCGGCAAGCCCGCGAGGGTCTCGACCAGCCACGAGGACAGCGCGCCGCGACCGGCCCGCACCTCCTCGGCCCGGGCCTGGGTCCGGGGGCGCGCCCAGGCGAGAAAGGCCAGGTTCAGCGGCGTCGCGGCGACCGCCAGCAGCGCCAGCCTCCATTCCAGCGCAAACAGCATGGCCGCGCCGCCCGCCAGCCGGAAGACCGAGCCCGCCGCCGCCAGCAGTCCGTCGAAGGCAAAGCGCTGGATCTCGGCCGTGTCGCCGTCCAGCCGCGCCATCGCCTCGCCCACCTGCGGCAGTGGCCGGGCGGCCGCCTGCCCCAGCACCGCGCCCAGCATCCGGCCGCGCAGGTCCGCCAGCATCGCGGCCGAAAAGCGCAGGTGCAGCAGGCTGTTCACCACCCCCGACCCCAGCGCCGCCAGCCCGACCGCGAACATGGCGCCCGCGTAAAGCCACAGCGCCTGCGCGTCGCCCGCGACCAGCCCCTTGTCGATCAGCTGCTTGGTCAGCCAGGGCGGCGCGAGCCCCAGCGCGGCCGCCGCCAGCGAGGTCGCCAGCACGAGGCCGATCCCCGGCAGGGCCCGGGAGATGACAGGCTGAAGCCAGCTGGCCTCGGGACCAAAGACCCGCCGTGTGGCCAGACCGGCAAGGCGGGCGCGCAGGGTCATGCCGGGACCGCCCCGCGATGCTCGGCGCCGATGTGGACCGCGCGGGCGGCAAGCCAGCCCGCCGCATCGGTCCGCGCTTCGGGCCAATGCGCGGCCAGATGGCCGGCCACGCGGGCCGCGCCGAGGCTCGCACCGCCCATGCCGCGCCCGCCCCGTTCGGGCGAGGCGCACCAGGCACCGACGATGCACTGCGGCAGCAGCGACAGCTCGTCCCAGCCGCAGCGCGCGTCCCCCGTCGCCGCGATCACGCCGGGATAGGCTGCGGGCCAGCACATCGCGCCGCGCGCCGGGGACGAGGCCACCAGCACCGCCCCCTCTGCCCGCGCCCCGGCGCAGGCCTCGCGCAGGACCGCGCGATCGGCGGCCAGCCCGAGGCTCAGCAGGATCAGGTCGCAGCGGGGCGACAGCCAGCGGATCGCGCAGGCGACCCGCTCGGCGCTGGTGACGGGACGGTCGTCGAAGACCTGGGCGTGCAGGATCGCCGCTTGCGGAGCCGCGCGCCGGATCATCAGGGCGACCGCCGTGCCGTGGCCCAGCCGGTCGGGCCGGGCCGGGCCCTCGCCCTCGGCCAGAAAGGCGCGTGCACCGGACATCTGGACCGCCGGCCCGCCGCTGTCCACGATGCCGATGCGGGGGCCGATCCCGGGGCCGATCCCGGGGCCGGTCCGGGCGCCGCGCGCGTCCATCTCAGTCGCCGCGCGTGAACATGCGGACCGAGGCCAGCGAGATCGAGGCGCCGTCCGGCATCCTGACCTCGCCCTTCCGTTCCAGCGTCTCGGCGTCATAGGCCGCGACATCCGACAGCGCGCCGCCCAGCCAGACGGTCTTGCCGTCCGACGAGACATTGACCGAATAATAGCTGTGCGGCAGCGGCACCCGCTTGATGGGCTTGCCTTCCGTCAGGTCGAAGCTCGACAGGAAGTTGTAGGCCCCGTAGGCGCGGTCCTTGGCGGGGTTCGCGGCCATCGAGAAATAGAAGATGTCGGCGACCTCGAGTTCCTGCATCCTCATCTCGCCGCTTTCCAGGTCCTGGGTCAGGACGGCCGTGCGGAAGGCGGTGGGGTCGCCCTCGGGCAGGTCCTTGCGGGCGGAATAGAAGGGCGCCGCGATCACGCCCGAGCTTTCGAACTGCGACCAGACGTCCAGCAGGTCGGGCTGGCTGTAGGTTTCCGCATTCCAGCTGTGGATCGGCTTCTGCTCGACCTGCCTGCCGGTCGCGTCGAAGACGTGCATGTCGCGCCCGAGGCCATAGATCCGGCTGCCGTCCCGCGACCAGGCGATCAGGGTGATCTGGCGCGGCACCTCGGCGGTGGATTTCAGCTCGCCCGTCTCGGCGTCGTAGAAGGCCAGCCGCGTCGGCTGGACCTGGAACTCGTCCACCAGCATCCGCACGGGGCTTTGATAGACGGCGAGCGTCTTGCCGTCGGGCGACAGGTCCATGCCGAACATGCCCTTCACCCGCTCGTCGGACGTGCTCATGTCGATGCGCCGGATCGTTTCGCCGGATTCCAGATCGACGAAGGCGATGGATTCCAGTCCGTTCATCAGCACATAGGCGCGGGTGCCGTCCTTGTTCACGACGGGCAGGCCCGGCAGGGGACCCGCGTCCTGCAACTGGATCACCTTGTCGATCTTCATCCCTTCCGTATCCACGACCACCAGCTTGTCGGGCCGGGCGGGCACCAGCAGAAAGTCGCGGGCCAGGGCGGGGCCGGCCAGCAGCAGCGCGGCAAGGGCCGACGCGGTCACATGCTTCAGCATCGTCACACCTTTGTCTTGGGGAACACGGACTGAAGCTGGCGCCAGTCCTGTTCGACATCCGCGGCCTTGTCGGACCAGTTCGGATAGGTGCCCATGGTGTCGGGCACCTGCGCGGGCCACCAGCAGGGGTCGGCGCAGCCGTACAGGTCGGCCTCCATCGGCTGGCAGAGGTTGGCGATGCCGCCGAAGGCGTCGATCTCCCACCCCGGATCGAACGAGGTCGTGCAGCCCACCATCGAGTTCATGGCGACGACTTCCTCCTCGCGCCCCTCTTCGGCCGCATCCGAGAACTGCCTGGCCTTGGCGTTGAGCGGTGTCAGATGTTTCATTGCGTGGCTCTCCTCGGCTCCAGGTGATGGCGGAAGAAGGACGGGTTGGCGGCCAGGATGCGGACATAGCTTTCGATCCCGAAATCGACCCAGTCCCGCAGCAGCTCGCAGTAGTGATAGACCGGCGCGAAGGGATCGCCCTGGCGCGCATAGCTTTCGTGATAGCAGCCCCCCGCGCAGATCGAGCGGATGCGGCAGGTCTTGCAGCCGAAGCTGCTGCGATCCTGCGCGCCCTCGACGAAGGCGGCGAGCTTCGGCACGTCGATGCCCGTCGTGACATTGCCATAGGTCGGCTGGTTCGATCCCACGAAGCGGTGACACAGGTGCAGGTCGCCCCCCTTGTCCACCGCCAGCAGCCCCAGCCCTGCACCGCAGGGCACGGCTTTCTTCATCCCCTGCGCGATGTCGGACAGAAGCTGGTGCATGTTGGAAAAGCCGATGCTCTCGCCCCGGATCGCGGCCTCGACATAGCGGCGGCCGAGCGTCTTCATGTCCTCGAAGACGCCCTTCAGCATGTCGCCCTTCAGGTTGAAGACCGCGATGGGTCCCGAGGTCGCGGGCCCGAAGCCCACCTCGGCAAACCCGAGGTCGTTCTTCAGGTGGTCATGGATCGCGATCACGTCGGTCACGCCCGCCGTCAGCGTGACCCGCGCCCCCACGGGCCGGGCGCTGTAGCGTGACAGGAGCATCCGCACCTTGGTCGCCACCACGTCATAGGTGCCGCGCCCGCCGACCGTGCGCCGGTTCCGGTCGTGCAGCGCGCGGGGCCCGTCCATGCTGACCGTGACGCCGACGCGATGGGCGTCAAGCCAGTCCACGATCTCTTCCGTCAGCAGCGTGGCGTTGGTCGTCAGCGAGAAATCGACCGCCTTGCCCAGTTCGGCCACGCGGGTTTCGGTGTAATCGACCACCTGCCGGATCAGGGGCATGTTCGACAGCGGCTCGCCCCCGAAGAAGACCACGTTCACCTTGTCGCGTCCTGCCGCCTGCGCCAGCAGCAGCTCGATGGCCGAACGGGCGGTGGCGAAATCCATCCGCTCGCCCTTGGCGGGGGTGGTCAGGTCCTCCTTGTAGCAATAGGTGCAGGCGAGGTTGCAGCCGGTGTTCACGTTCAGGATGATCGTGGACAGCGGCACGTCCTCGACCTTCTGGATCGACAGGGGCCGGTCGGGCTGGCCCGCGTCGCGCAGGATGTCCAGCGTGACCAGCCCCTGCAGGCACTGGGTCAGGTCCTCGGGCGCGAAGCGGTGGCCCAGTTCGGCCCGCAGCAGGTCGGCGTCGGCCACGCCCACCCGGCGGAACAGGTCGAGGACGGACCGGCTGACCTCGTCCATCTCGAACAGGCTGGTGGTGGGGACATGCATCAGCATGGCGCGGCCGTCCACGTCCACCCGGTGTGCGTTGTGGGGAATGAAGGCAAGGGAACCCATGGGCAGACCTCAGCGGATCGGGGTGTCGACGAAGCGCTGGACGGTCGCATAGAGATGCGCCTTCGCCTCGTGCGTCCGGTCGCCGTCCCTGACGGTCGCGACCACGTTCAGGTTGCCCACGTTGTTGGCGCTCATGGGCCGTTCGGGGTTGGGCCCGGCGTCGCCCGGCTCGAAGATGCCGGTGGGGCCGATGCGGCCCGCATACTGCGCGTCCTTGATTTCGGCGGCAGCCTCGTCGAAGTCCTCGGTTCGCCAGTCGGCGGCCATGACCCCCACGCGGATGTCGTCGGCGGTTTCGGGCTGCCCGTCCGGGCCGTTCAGCCAGCCCACGGCGTCGAAGACGGCGGGCTGCTTGGCGATGGGACCGCCGCCGCCTCCGACGCGGGAATAGGTCAGCGGCGGCTCGACCGAGATGCGGTCCAGCGCGCCGTAGACGGCCATCGCCCCGTCCAGCGAAGCGTCGCCCACCTTGACCCCGCCGCGTCCCGCTGCGGCCTCGGGGGCGGCGGTGGCGCGGATCACGATGCCGCTGTCATCCTGGCGGACGACCTCGGCGCTGATGCCTTCGGGCAGGGTCGGCGCGCCGGTCAGGCCGACGCCGGTGATGCGGATCTCGGCGGTCTCGCCTGCCTTGATGTGGTCGGGAGACACGGAAAGGATGCGGGGGCCCGCGTCGGATTTCACCGCAAGCATCCGCCCGCCCAGCGCCGACTGGTCGGCATGGAACCAGCGCCCGTCCATGGACCCGTCGGGCCGCAGCGCCATCACCTGCCGGATCTCGGCCTCCGGACCGGCCAGCGAGGCGCGCCATTCGCCCGCGCCATACAGCACCGCGCGGCCGGTCTGGGTCTGGGTGGTGCCGTCGGCAAAGGCCAGCACCGCGGTGACGGCGTAATCCTCGCCCTCGGCCGCGATCGTCAGGGTGCCCGTGTAATCGCCCCGGCCCGGCTGGTGCCCGGCCACGCGCCACGTGCCCGTCAGGTCGGCGTCTGCCATGGGCGGTGGCGCACCGTGGACATAGCGGGTGGTCAGTTCCTCCAGGACACTGGTGTTGGCCATGGCCCACCAGTCGCGGTCCCGCGCCAGCGCCTGATATTCCAGCGACGGGAACTGCCCGAGGTGGAAGTTGATGAGCTTCCTCCAGTCCTCGGGCGTGCGGCGCTGCAGCGCGACGCGGCCATAGGAATGGCAGCGCCGGCAGGTTTCCGTCATCAGCTGGTTCGGTCCGGTGTCGTCCGCGTTGGGCTCCTGCTCAAGGACATAGCGGAAGCCCTCGGTTTCCTCGATGGACAGCCCGCGCGTGTCGGCCAGGTGGCGCACGACGGCGGCGCGGTCCTCGTCGCTGAGGTTCAGGCCGTAGTTGCGGATCATGCGCACGACGTTCATGTCCCAGCCCTCGGGCGTGCGGCGGGACTGGTCGATGCGGGAATACTGGCCGTCCGGGCCCTTGGCGTGGCAGGCGGCGCAGACGGTGTCCAGCACCTCCTGCCCCGTCTCGGCAAGGGCCGGTGCGGCAAGCGCCAGCGCCGCGCTTGTGCAAAGCATGGTCAGTGTCAGGCGGGTCATCGGCGGGATGGTCCTCTGGCTTGGGGGGGGGGCGGGCAGCCCGCGTGCTGGATGGGGCCAGTCTTCCCGCGGCCGGGGCGGCAGACTTGACATTTCCGGACAGACACGCGGCCGGATGCCGCAGGGCCGGAGATTGGCCGGAAATGTCACCTTTGCCCCGGAACCTCTGCCAATTTGGCGGGCAAGGAGTCGCGCGATGGCCGGACAGGCGGATCTTGTGGTGATCGGAGGCGGCCCTGCGGGGGCCGTGTCGGCCTGGCTGGCCGCAAGGGACGGCGCACGGGTGGTCCTGGTCGATCCCGACCGCGCCCCGGCGCGCGTCGAGGGCCTGAGCCCGAGGCTGCTGGACTGGCTGCAGCGGTCGGGGCTGCCCTGCCCGCCCGAAGTTCCCCTGGTCCGGGTATCCCGCCGCAGCCTCTGGTCGGGCACGGCGCACGAGGGCAACCGCGAGATCCTGGTCGCCCGACCCGCCTTCGACCGCCACCTGCGCGACTGCGCCCGCAGCGCCGGGGCCGGGATCGTCACCGGCACCGCCACCCCCCTGCCCGGCGGCGCCCTGCTGGACACAGGGCGGCGCATCGAGGCCGCGCTGGTCATCGACGCCCGGGGCCGGCGGGGGTCGCGCCGCGACGGGCTGCGCCGGGGCCCGCCCTCGGTCGCCATCGGCGGCTGGCTCGACGGCCCCGCGGACACGCCCGCGCAAAGCGCCGTGGTGCCCTTTGACGAGGGCTGGCTCTGGTTCGCCTGCCTTGGCGGGGGCCGGGCCTGGGTGCAGGCGACGCTTGACGCCGGAACCTCGGCACGGCCCCCCCGCAACCGGCTGGCCCATGCCCTTGGTTGCTGCGCGGGACAGCTTCCCCCGGGGTTCCGCCTCGCGGATGCCGCGCCGGTCGTCCGGGAATGCGCGCCGCTGCTGTCGGCCGTGCCGGACGACCTGTCCGTGATCCCCGTGGGCGATGCCGCGGCGGCCATGGACCCGCTGTCGGGGCATGGCATGTTCTGGGCCGTGTCCTCGGCCATCGCCGCCGCCGCCGTCCGGCGCAGCCTCGCGGACGACCCGGGGGGCAGGATGCTCGCCCGGCGCTTCCTGAGCCAGAGGGGAGAGGACGTCTTCCTGCGCCAGGCGCGGATCGGGCGCGACTTCATCCGAGCCGAAGCGGGTCGCGCCGCCCTGCCCTTCTGGCAGGCACGCGGGGGTTTTCCCGACGACGAGGCCGCGCACGGGCCGGTCGCGGGCATGTCGGTCAGGCGACAGGTGGTGGTGCAGGACGGACGGCTGGCCGAACTGGAGGTCCTGGTTTCGGCCAGCTCGCCCGGCGGCGTGGCCTGGTTCCGCGACCTGCCCGCCGCCGAACTGTGGCGCGCTCACGCGGAGGGGGCGGACGATGCCCGTCTGAGGCAGCGCTTCGGCCCCGGCGCGGCGGGCTTTCCCGACTGGCTGGCGCAGCAGGCGGTGGCGGGCTCAGGCGCCCTCTGACGCCACCACCACGCGCGTGCCTCCTTCCGCGCACACGCGCCCCAGCCCCTCGGGCAGCGGCCGGTCGATGAAGACGGCATCGAGCTCGCGCAGCGACACCACCCGGATGGGCGCCTTCTGCGCCAGCTTGGCCGAATCCGTCACCAGCCAGCGTTCCCGTGCCTGGCGCAGGATGGCGCGGCTGACCCGCACCTCGGCCAGGTCGAAATCGAGGATGTCGCCGTCCTCGTCCAAGGCCGAGCAGCCGACGATGGCGAAATCGGTCTTGAAGTTCGCCATGAACTCGCTGGTCAGGTCGCCGACCAGCCCCCCGTCCGAGCGGCGCAGCAGCCCGCCCGCGACCAGAACCTCGCAACTGTCGTTGGGTGCCAGGATGTTGGCCACGTTCATGTTGTTCGTGACCACCGTCAGGTTGCGATGGCGCAGCAGCGCGCGGGCCACGGCCTCGGTCGTCGTGCCGATGTTGAGGATGACCGAGCTGTTGTCGGGGATCTGCGCGGCGCAGGCGCGGCCGATGGCGGCCTTGGCCTCCTCGTTCATGCGCCTGCGTTCCTCGTAGGCGATGTTGCTGGCGCCGCTGCGCAGGATCGCGCCGCCGTGGACGCGGTCCAGCACGCCCTGATCCGCCAGTTCCGCCAGATCGCGGCGGATCGTCTGGGGGGTCACGTCCAGCCGCGCCGACAGTTCCTCGACGCTGGCGCGGCCCGAGGCGCGCACAAGCTCGAGGATCTGCATCTGCCTGATGTTCATCCGCCCGCCCTGACCTGCCCGTCAAGGAGAAGCGCGCGTCCATCCGATGTCAAGCGAAAGAAACTGCGCAAAAACGAACATCCATGTTGACAGAACGCGCGCCGGGATGTTCGGTTGGCGGCAGGGAGAGAGGAGCGACCATGTCGTCGGCGACGGATCTGTTCGTCATTGGTGGGGGGATCAACGGCACCGGGCTGGCCCGCGATGCCGCGGGCCGCGGTCTGTCCGTCCGCCTTGCGGAACAGGGCGACCTTGCAGGCGCCACCAGCAGCGCCTCGACCAAGCTGTTCCACGGCGGGCTGCGTTATCTCGAGTTCCTGGAACTCCGCCTGGTGCGCGAGTCGCTGCGCGAGCGCGAGGTGCTGCTGCGCGCCATGCCGCACATCGCCTGGCCCATGCGCTTTGTCCTGCCGCTGGACCCGAAGATGCGCTTTGCCGGGAAGACGCCGGTTTCGCGGCTTCTGTCGGTGGCGATGCCCTGGGCGCGCGGCCATCGTCCGAACCTGGTGATCCGCGCGGGACTGTTCCTTTACGACAACCTCGGTGCCCGCGAGATCCTGCCGGGCACCACCTCGCTGGACCTGCGCAACACGCCCGAGGGCGCGCCGCTGCAGGACAGGCTGGCGCGGGCCTATGAATATTCCGACTGCTGGGTGGACGATGCGCGGCTGGTGGTGCTGAACGCGCGCGACGCGGCGGCGCGCGGCGCCGACATCATCGTCGGCACCCGCGTGACCGAGGCCCGGCGCGAGGGCGACGGCTGGACCATCCAGCTGTCCGACGGGCGCAGCTTCCGGTCCAGGGTGCTGGTGAACGCGGCGGGGCCCTGGGTGGGACAGGTCATCCGCGAGGTGGCGCACCTGCCTTCGACGGAATCGGTGCGGCTGGTGCGCGGCAGCCATATCGTCACGCGGCGGCTGTTCGACCACGCCAAGTCCTATTTCCTTCAGGGTCAGGACGGCCGGATCGTCTTCGCGATCCCCTACGAGAACGACTTCACCCTGATCGGCACGACCGACATGGACCACGACGGCCCGCCCGACCGGGCCGTCTGCACGCCCGAGGAGGTGGACTATCTTTGCCGCTTCGTGTCGGGCTATTTCCGCCGGCCGGTGACGCCCGCCGACGTGGTCTGGACCTTTTCGGGCGTCCGCCCGCTTTACGACGACGGCGCGTCCTCGGCCACGGCGGCCACGCGCGACTATGTGCTGTCGCTGGACGACACGGGGCCGCCCTGCCTGCATGTCTTCGGCGGCAAGATCACCACCTATCGCCGCCTGGCCGAGGCCGCTCTGGCGAAGCTGTCCCCCCACCTGCCCGGCGCGGGCGCGGCCTGGACCGCGGGCGCGCCGCTGCCCGGCGGCGACTTTCCCGTGGACGGCGCGGCGGCGCTGGCCGAGGCGCTGCGCCGCGACCACCCCTTCCTGACGCCCGGCTGGGCCAACAGGCTGGTGCGCGCCTATGGGACCGAGGCCGCGCAGGTCCTTGGCGGCGCGAAGACGGCCGCCGACCTCGGGCGCGACTTCGGCGCGACGTTGACGGAATCCGAACTGCGCTGGATGATCGGGCGCGAATGGGCCCGCGACGCCCAAGGGGTGTTGTGGCGAAGGTCCAAGCTGGGCCTGCGGCTGACACCCGACGAGGCCGCGGCGGTCGAGGATTACATGGCAAGCGAAAGGGTCGCGGCATGACGCTGGAGCTTCGGGGCGTCACAAAGGAAGTGGGCGGGCAGGTGTGGATCCATCCGGCCGACCTCACGCTCGCGCCCGGCAGCATGAACGTGCTGCTGGGGCCGACGCTGTCGGGCAAGACCACGCTGATGCGGCTGATGGCGGGGCTCGACCAGCCCAGCGCGGGGCGGATCTTCTGGCACGGTCAGGACGTGACCGGCCAGCGGGTGCAGGACCGCGGCGTGGCGATGGTCTACCAGCAGTTCATCAACTACCCCTCGATGACGGTCTACGACAACATCGCCTCGCCCCTGCGGCTGCAGCGGGTGGCGCGGGCCGAGATCGACGCCCGCGTGCGCCAGACGGCCGAGATGATGCGGCTGACGCCCATGCTGAACCGCCGCCCGCTGGAACTGTCGGGCGGCCAGCAGCAGCGGACGGCGTTGGCGCGCGCGCTGGTCAAGGGCGCGGGGCTGGTGCTGCTGGACGAGCCGCTGGCAAACCTCGACTACAAGCTGCGCGAGGAGCTGCGCGCCGAAATCCCCCGCATCTTCGAGGCCTCGGGCGCGATCTTCGTTTATGCCACCACCGAGCCCGAGGAGGCGCTGCTTCTGGGCGGCAACACCGCGACCCTGTGGGAAGGCCGGGTGACGCAGTTCGGCCCCACGCCGCAGGTTTACCGGGCGCCCCGGGATGCCGTGACCGCCCGGGTCTTCAGCGATCCGCCGATGAACTTCAAGCGTATCGAGGTGCGGGGCGGCGAGGCCCTGCTGGACGCCGCGCGCTGGCCGGTCGATGTCCCCGACGGGCGCTATACCGCGGGCTTCCGCGCGCCCCACCTGACGCTGGAACAGTCTCCTCGCGCCGTGCCGTTGTCCGCCCGTGTGGCCGCGACCGAGATCACGGGGGCCGAAAGCTACCTGCACCTGCTGCATGGCGAGGACCGCTGGGTCGGCCTCGTGCCCGGCGTGCGCAAGCTGCCGACGGACGCGCCGCTGACGATCTGGCTCGACCCGGCGCATGTGTATCTTTTCGACGAAGGCGGACGGCTTGCCCGCACCGCCCCCTATGCGCAGGCGGCGTGATGGCGCGGATTACCCTCGACAACCTGGCTCACAGCTACAGCCCTTCCCCGAAGGCCGAGGCCGACTGGGCGCTGAAGCCCATGTCGCTGACCTGGCGCGACGGCGGGGCCTATGCGCTGCTGGGGTCTTCCGGTTGCGGCAAGACCACGCTGCTGAACATCATCTCGGGGCTGTTGCGGCCGTCGCGCGGGCGGGTGCTGTTCGGGGACCGCGACGTGACGGACCTGCCCACGGCCGGGCGTAACATCGCGCAGGTGTTCCAGTTCCCCGTCGTCTACGACACCATGACCGTCCGCCAGAACCTCGCCTTTCCGCTGAAGAACCGGGACCTTCCCGCCGCCCAGATCGCCGCGCGGGTAGAGGCCGTCGCCCGCATGATCGGGATGGAGGATACGCTGGACCGCCGCGCGCGCGGCCTGACGGCGGACGCCAAGCAGAAGATCAGCCTCGGCCGCGGCATGGTCCGGCAGGACGTGAACGCGATCCTGTTCGACGAGCCGCTGACGGTGATCGACCCGCAGATGAAGTGGGAGCTTCGCACCCAGCTCAAGGCCCTTCACCGCGAGTTCGGGCACACGATGATCTATGTCACCCACGATCAGACCGAGGCGCTGACCTTCGCCGACGAGGTCGTCGTCATGTCCGAGGGCCGCGTCGTGCAGGCGGGCACCCCGCAGTCGCTGTTCGACGCACCGGCCCATACCTTTGTGGGCTACTTCATCGGCTCGCCCGGCATGAACCTGCTGGACGCCGAGGTTCAGGGCACGACCGCCCGCGTCGCCGGGACCACCATCCCTCTCGGCCGCGCCTATCAAGCGCCCAGGGGCCGCGTGCAGATCGGCATCCGGCCCGATGCCGTGCGCCCCTCGGCCGAGGGCCTGCCCTTCCGCCTGATCCGCGCCGAGGACGTGGGCCATCACCGCATCCTGCGCGGCGAGGTCGCGGGCGCGCCCTTCAACCTCGTGGTCCCCGAGGATCAGCCGATCCCCGCCACGTTCGACCGCGTGGCGCTGGACCCCACCCGCATCGGCGTCTTCGTCGATGACTGGCGCATCGAGCCTTTGGAAAGGGCCGCGTGATGGACAAGCCTGTCAACAACCGCGCCTGGTTCCTGGTCCTGCCGGTGCTGGTGCTGGTCGCCTTCTCGGCGGTGATCCCGCTGATGACGGTGGTGAACTATTCGGTGCAGGACACCTTCGGGAACAACCAGTTCTTCTGGAACGGCCTCGGCTGGTTCCAGGAGGTGCTGGAAAGCGACCGCATCCACGCCGCGCTGGGGCGGCAGCTTCTGTTCTCGGCCATCATCCTCGCCATCGAGATCCCGCTGGGCATCTTCATCGCGCTGAACATGCCCAAGCGCGGCTTCTGGGCGAGCCTTGTGCTGGTGCTGATGGCCCTGCCCCTGCTGATCCCGTGGAACGTGGTGGGCACGATCTGGCAGGTCTTCGGCCGCGTGGACATCGGGCTGCTGGGCCATACGCTGGCGGCGCTGGGCATCGACTACAACTACGTCAACGATCCCTTCGACGCCTGGGCCACGATCATCGTCATGGACGTCTGGCACTGGACCTCGCTTGTCGCGCTGCTCTGCTACGCGGGGCTGCAGTCCATCCCGGACGCCTATTATCAGGCCGCGCGCATCGACCAGGCGAGCCGCTGGGGCGTCTTCCGCTTCATCGAACTGCCCAAGATGCAGGGCGTGCTGCTGATCGCCGTGCTGCTGCGCTTCATGGACAGCTTCATGATCTACACCGAGCCCTTCGTCGTCACCGGGGGCGGCCCCGGCAACGCCACCACCTTCCTGTCCATCGACCTTGTGAAGATGGCGATCGGGCAGTTCGACCTGGGCCCCGCGGCGGCCTTCAGCCTGATCTACTTCCTTGTCATCCTGCTGATCTCCTGGGTGTTCTACACCGTCATGACCGCGCAGAAGGACACGCCATGACCGCCCGCCGCGCGTCCATCGGGTCGGCCGTCGTGATGACCCTTTACCTCATGTTCCTGCTGGTGCCGATCTACTGGCTGGTGAACATGAGCCTGAAGACCAATGCCGAGATCACCGGCACCTTCAGCCTGTATCCCCTGAACCCGACGCTGAACAACTACCGCGTGATCCTGACGGACCCGAGCTGGTACATGGGCTACGTCAACAGCCTGATCTATGTGGTCATGAACACGGCGCTGTCGCTGGCCGTGGCGCTGCCCGCGGCCTACGCCTTCAGCCGCTATCGCTTCCTGGGCGACAAGCACCTGTTCTTCTGGCTGCTGACGAACCGCATGGCGCCCCCCGCCGTCTTCGCCCTGCCCTTCTTCCAGCTTTATTCGGCCGTGGGGCTGTTCGACACCCACATCGCCGTGGCCCTGGCGCATTGCCTGTTCAACGTGCCGCTGGCGGTCTGGATCCTTGAAGGCTTCATGTCCGGCGTCCCGCGCGAGATCGACGAGACCGCCTATATCGACGGCTACAGCTTTCCGCGCTTCTTCACCCGCATCTTCATGCCGCTGATTGCATCGGGCATCGGCGTGGCGGCCTTCTTCTGCTTCATGTTCTCCTGGGTGGAACTGCTGCTGTCGCGCACCCTGACCAGCGTGAACGCCAAGCCCATCGCGGCGACGATGACCCGCACGGTCAGCGCCTCGGGCCTCGACTGGGGCGTCCTGGCGGCGGCGGGGGTGCTGACGATCCTGCCCGGCGCCTTGGTCATCTGGTTCGTGCGGAACTACATTGCCAAGGGCTTCGCCCTGGGGAGGGTGTGATGCACCGGCGCTCTGCCAACGCGGGTTTCGCCGCCGCCGCCCTGCTGATGCTGGGGCTGCTTGGGTGGCTCGTCAGCCTCGTTCCCGTGGATGACGGCGCGCGGGAATGGACGGGCAGCCTCAACCAGGGCGGCTGGATGGCATGGACCTTTCCGACCGCTCTCTTCTTCTTGGTGATCGCGGCGCTGCTGCTGGCCTTCACCTGGCTCGCGATCCGCTTTCCCGAGACGCCCCGCCGCGGCGTTCTGGGAATCTGGACCACCCGGGGCGACCGGCTGTTCATCAGCCTGCTCGGCTCGGCCTTCATCAACCTTGCCTGGCTGGGCCTTGGAGGGGCGCCCGCCTGGGCAGGATTGATCGCGTCATTGATCTACGCCGCGGCGGTGTTCCGCTGGGTGTGAAACCGGGCCGCCAAGGCCCAACCTTGGGGAGGAAACGACATGAGACTGCAACTGACGACCGCCATGGCGCTGGTCCTGCTGGCGACCGGCGCGCAGGCGGGGATGGAGGAGGCAAAGACATTCCTCGACGCCGAGATCGGCGACATGTCCAGCCTCGACCGCGCCGCGCAAGAGGCCGAGATGCAATGGTTCATCGACGCCGCCCAGCCCTTCGCGGGGATGGAGATCAAGGTGGTGTCGGAAACCATCACCACCCATGAATATGAATCCAAGGTGCTCGCCCCCGCCTTCACCGCGATCACCGGCATCAAGCTGACCCATGACCTGATCGGCGAGGGCGATGTCGTCGAGAAGCTGCAGACGCAGATGCAGTCGGGCGAGAACATCTATGACGCCTATGTCAACGACAGCGACCTGATCGGCACCCACTGGCGCTATCAGCAGGCGCGCAACCTGACCGACTGGATGGCGAACGCGGGCAAGGACGTCACCAACCCGAACCTCGACATCGACGACTTCATCGGCAAGTCCTTCACCACCGCGCCGGACGGGAACCTGTACCAGTTGCCCGACCAGCAGTTCGCCAACCTCTACTGGTTCCGCAAGGACTGGTTCGACGACGAGACCAACAAGGCCGAGTTCAAGGCGAAATACGGCTATGACCTGGGCGTTCCCGTCACCTGGTCGGCCTACGAGGACATCGCCGAGTTCTTCACCGGGCGCGAGATCGACGGAAAGAAGGTCTTCGGCCACATGGACTACGGCAAGAAGGACCCGTCGCTCGGCTGGCGCTTCACCGACGCCTGGCTGTCCATGGCCGGGAACGGCGACAAGGGCATCCCGAACGGCCTGCCGGTGGACGAATGGGGCATCCGCGTCGATGAGAACAGCCGTCCCGTCGGCAGCTGCGTCGCGCGCGGCGGCGATACCAACGGCCCGGCCTCGGTTTATGCGATCCAGAAATACCTGGACTGGATGACCAAGTTCGCGCCCCCTGCGGCGCAGGGCATGACCTTCAGCGAAAGCGGCCCGGTGCCCAGCCAGGGCGAAGTCGCCCAGCAGATGTTCACCTACACCGCCTTCACCGCCGACTTCGTCAAGGAAGGCCTGCCGGTCGTGAACGAGGACGGCACGCCCAAGTGGCGCTTTGCCCCCTCGCCCCACGGCGCCTACTGGCAGGACGGCATGAAGCTGGGCTACCAGGACGCCGGGTCCTGGACGCTTCTGAAATCGACGCCCGACGACCGCGCCAAGGCCGCCTGGCTTTACGCGCAGTTCGTGACCTCGAAGACGGTGGACGTGAAGAAAAGCCATGTCGGCCTGACCTTCATCCGCCAGTCCACGCTGGACCACCAGTCCTTCACCGACCGGGCGCCCAAGCTGGGCGGGCTGATCGAGTTCTACCGCTCGCCCGCGCGCCTGCAGTGGTCGCCCACCGGGACCAACGTGCCGGACTATCCGAAGCTCGCGCAGCTCTGGTGGCAGGCGATCGGGGACGCGGCCTCGGGCGCCAAGACCCCGCAGGAGGCGATGGACAGCCTCTGCGCCGAGCAGGAGAAGGTGATGGAGCGCCTGGAGCGCGCCGGCGTCCAGGGCGACTTCGGCCCCAAGCTGGCCGAAGAGCATGACCTTGCCTGGTGGAACAACTACGCCAAGGAGCACGGCACCATCGCGCCCCAGTTGAAGCTGGAGAACGAGGACCCGCAGCCCCAGACGGTGGACTATGACGAGCTGGTGAAAAGCTGGCAGCAGTGACACCAATCGGGGAACCCGGGCCGCCCGGGTTCCCCTTCTGCACGGAGGCGCCATGCCGATCCTCGCTCTCGACCAGGGCACGACCTCGTCCCGCGCGGTGGTCTTTTCCGACGACCTGGTGCCGCTTGCCTCGGCCCAGCACGAATTCCCCCAGCATTTCCCCCATTCCGGCTGGGTCGAGCACGACCCCGAGGACCTGTGGAGCTCGACCGCCGCCACCGCCCGCGCCGCGATCGAGAAGGCGGGCGCGCCTTCCATCGCCGCCATCGGCATCACCAACCAGCGCGAAACGACCGTGGTCTGGGACCGCCGCACGGGCCGCGCGATCCACAACGCCATCGTCTGGCAGGACCGCCGCACGGCCGACACCTGCGCGCGGCTGAAGGAAGCCGGGCACGAGCCCGCCGTGACCGAGGCGACCGGGCTGCTGCTCGATCCCTATTTCAGCGCGACCAAGGTGGCCTGGATCCTCGACCACGTGGACGGCGCGCGCGAGGCCGCGGCGCAGGGGCACCTGGCCTTCGGCACGGTGGACAGCTTCCTGGTCTGGCGGCTGACGAACGGCCGCGCCCATGTGACGGACGCCACCAACGCCTCGCGCACGATGCTGTATGACATCCGCCGGGGCGCGTGGTCCGACGAGCTTTGCGCGCTTTTCGACGTGCCCCGCGCGATGCTGCCCGAGGTCCGCGACAGCGCCGCCGACTTCGGCATGACCCGCGCCGACCTGTTCGGGCGCGAGATCCCGATCCTGGGCATCGCGGGCGACCAGCAGGCCGCGACCGTGGGCCAGGCGTGCTTCCGGCCGGGGATGATCAAGGCCACCTACGGCACCGGCTGCTTCGCGCTGCTGAACACGGGCGACACCGCCGTGCAGTCCCGGAACCGTCTGCTGACGACCATCGCCTATCAGCTGGACGGCAAGCCGACCTATGCGCTGGAAGGCTCGATCTTCGTCGCGGGCGCCGTGGTGCAATGGCTGCGCGACGGGCTGCGGCTGATCCGCAGCGCGCCCGAGGTCGCGGGCCTTGCCGCGCGCGCCGACCACAGCCAGCAGGTCATCATGGTTCCCGCCTTCACGGGCCTGGGCGCGCCCTGGTGGGAGCCCGAGGCCCGCGGCGCCGTCTTCGGCCTGACGCGGGCCACGGGTCCGGCGGAACTTGCGCGGGCGGCGCTGGAAAGCGTGGGATTCCAAACGCGCGACCTGACCGACGCCATGCGCCGCGACTGGCCCGGCCTGAGCGAGTCGGTCCTGCGGGTGGACGGCGGCATGACGGCATCCGACCCCGCGATGCAGGCGCTGGCCGATATCCTCGGCGCGCCGGTGGACCGCCCCACCGATCCCGAGACCACCGTCCGCGGCGCGGCCTGGCTTGCCGCATGGCGCGCCGGGCTGACGGACGGGCCCGAAACGGCCCTGACCGAGTGGAAGCGCGAAGCGCGGTTCGAGCCGCATCTGGACCCCGCCACCCGCGAAGCCCGCCATGCCCGCTGGACCCGCGCCGTCCGGGCGGTGATCTCGATGCACGGCGAGGCCTAGCCCCGGGCCCCGCCCGGCGGGAAAAGGCTTCAGCGGTCCCGGTGATGACGCGCCGCGAAACAGGCGGCGGCATGGTCGGAAAAGCGCTGCGCGATCCGCCCGACGTGCCGCCGTTCGCGGAAGGCAAGGACCACCCGCAGCGCCGGCAGGTCGTTGCGGATCGGCACTGTCCTGACCTCGCGCCCGTCATAGGTGACAGGCGAGGGCGGGCGCATCACCAGCAGGGTGAAGCCCAAGCCGGCCGCCACCGCGCAGCGCACCGATTCCATCGAGGTCGAGGCATGGACGACGGGCGGGCTGATGCCGCCTGCGGCCAGCAGGCCCTCGAAATAGCCGCGGCTGCCGGGGGCGTCGAACATCACATAGGGCTCAAGGGCCAGCTCCGACAGATCGACCGAGCTGCGCCCGGCCAGCGGATGATCCTGCGCGACAACCACCATCGGCCGCAGCTCGGCCAGCGGCCTGAACGACAGCCCGTCGGAAGGGGCACCCTGGTCGTAGGTCACGGCGAAATCCAGCGAGCCTTCGCGCAGGCCGTCGGCAAGCTGGACCAGCGAAAGCTCGTGCAGGCGGATGACCACGCCGGGTTCGGCCTCGGCGAAGCTGCGGATCAGGCCTGCGGCATGGAATGGCGCAAGCGTCCAGAACACGCCCAGCCGGATCTCGCCCGCCGTCTCGGCCGCAAGCGCCATGGCCTCGCGCTCGACCTGGGCGGCATGGTCGTCCAGCCGCGCGACATGGTCCAGGAACAGCCGCCCCTGCTGGGTCAGTGTCAGCCCGCGCGCATGGTGCCGTTCGAACAGGACAAGCCCCGTCACGGCCTCGAGCTTGTCGATGGCCTGGGCGACCGAAGGCTGCGAGATGTTCAGCACGCGCGCCGCCTGCGCGATGCCGCCCTGCTGGGCGACCGCACGGAAATAGGCGCACTGGCGAAGGGTGAAGCGAACCATGGAATGCCTTCCTTTCGCCAAGGATAAATGAGTTTTCCTGTTCCTTCAAAGAGGTTCAGGCTGGGGCGCAAGCCATGCCAACAAAGGTCTATCCCATGTCGCCGGACCAGCCTGTCGCCGAACTGCTTGCCGCCGCCGCCCGCCCGCTGGAAGACGCGCGCGCGATGCCGCCCTCGGTCTATACCAGCCCCGGGTTCCTGCAGCGCGAGATCGAGACGATCTTTTCCAGGGAATGGCTCTGCGTCGGCCGGTCCAGCGGGCTGGCGAACCCGGGCGACTACGTGACCTGTGACCTCGCCGGTCAGCCGGTCGTGGTCCTGCGCGACCGCGAGGGGCAGATCCGCGCCTTTTCCAACGTCTGCCTGCACCGTATGTCCACGCTGCTGGAAGGGTCGGGCAACGCGCGGGTGATCGTCTGCCCCTATCACGCCTGGACCTACGGGCTGGACGGCAAGCTGCGCGGGGCGCCCTTCATGGCCCAGACCACGGGCTTCTGCAAACATGACTATGCCCTGCCCGAGATCCGCTGCGAGGAATGGCTGGGCTGGATCTACATCACGCTGGACCGCGACAGGCCGGCAGTCGCCTCGGAACTGGGCGCGCTGGAAAGGATGATCGCGCCCTACCGGATGGAGAACTATGTCGAGTGCTTCCGCGAAACCCATGTCTGGGACACGAACTGGAAGGTGCTGGCCGAGAACTTCATGGAAAGCTACCACCTGCCCGTCTGCCACGCGGATACGGTCGGCGGCCATTCGAAGCTCGAGGAGATGGAGTGCCCGCCCGGCCTGCGCGCCTTCAACTATCACTGGATCACCAAGGAAGCCTCGCTGGCGATCGGCAACGCCCATCCGTCCAACACCCGGCTGGAAGGCCACTGGCGCAAGACCACGGCACTGTTGACGCTGTATCCCAGCCACCTGATCACGCTGACCCCAGGCTATTTCTGGTACCTGTCGCTGCATCCCAAGGGCACCGGGCAGGTCGCCATCACCTTCGGCGGGGGGCTGTCGCCCGAGTTCATGGAGGACCCGAAGGCGCAGAACTACGTCGCCAGCCTCAAGGCGCTGCTGGACGAGGTGAACCTGGAGGACCGGGGCTGCACCGAAAAGGTGTTCCGGGGCCTGTCCGCGGGCAGCGCCCGCCCGGGGCACCTGTCCTATCTGGAACGGCCGATCTACGACTTCATGCAGTATATCGCCGAGCGCACCGCCGGCTTCGACCGCAGCTTCGCGCTGGCTGCCGAGTGAGGGCGGCCGCACAGGCGTAGCCGCTGCGGTCAGGGCATCCCTGATCCTGCGCTGCGATTCGCACGTTTTCGCGGTCGCCCTGCCCCATGCCAGCGGAGCGGCTATCCAATAACGCGCCTACCCGGAATGCATCCTCGGACTGGCTGGCGAATAGGCAGGGCGACCCCGTCGCCCTGCCCTTCTGCATGACTTTCCGGCACGTCTACTGCATTGAAGCCGCTTAGGATTTCCCGAAGCAAGGCTGCGGAAAACGCTTATTTACCCGCCCGGCCCTGCCCGGATGATCCATGGACGGCCCTTGCGCCCGGACCGGGATGAACGGCCGCCGCGACGGCGCCGCGTCCGGGAACCATCGGCGGGGCGCGGGTGGAACAACCAGAACAAGGACAGGGAACAAGACATGAAGCAACTGATGGTTCAGGCGACGGCGCTCTGCGCGCTTGCCCTTCCCGCCCATGCCGACCTGACGGTGATGAGCTGGGGCGGCGCCTACGAGAGAAGCCAGGTCGAGGCCTACAACAAGCCCTTCACCGCCGCGACGGGGACCGCCGTCACCATGACCTCGGCGGACAACCCGGCGGGGCCGATCAAGTCGATGGTCGATGCGGGCAACGTCACCGTCGACGTGGTGGACCTGGAATTCACCGACGCCGTGCGCCTGTGCGACGAGGGCGTGCTTGAGGAGATCGACGCCGCCACCCTGCCCCCGGCGCCCGACGGCACGCCCGCGGCCGAGGATTTCCTGCCCGGCGCGCTGACGGATTGCGCGGTGGCCTCGATGATCTTCGCCACCGTCTACGGCTTCGACGCGACGAAGTTCCCCGACCGGCAGCCTTCGACCATCGCCGACCTGTTCGACCTGGAAGGCTTTCCCGGCAAGCGCGGCCTGCGGAAGGGCCCGAAGATCAATCTTGAGATCGCCCTGATGGCCGATGGCGTGCCCGCGGCCGAGGTCTACAAGGTGCTGGCGACAGACGAGGGGCTCGACCGCGCCTTTGCCAAGCTCGACACGATCAAGCCGCAGATCGTGTGGTGGGAAGCGGGCGCGCAGCCGCCCCAGCTTCTGGCGGATGGCGAGGTGGCCATGACCACGGCCTACAACGGCCGCCTGTTCTCGGCCATCGTGTCGGAAGGCAAGCCCTTCCGGATCGTCTGGGACGGGCAGGTGCAGGAATATGACCTTTTCGCCGTGCCGAAAGGCGCGCCGAACCGGGACGCCGCCATGGAGTATATCCGCTTCGCCACCGGAACAGAGCCGCTGGCGGCCCAGACGAAGTGGATCGCCTACGGCCCCACGCGCAAGTCGTCGATCCCGCTGGTGGGCTTGTACGAGGACGGCAAGACCGAGATGAAGCCCCTTCTGCCCACCAGCCAGGACAACATGACGAATGCGCTGCAATCGTCGCATGACTTCTGGGTGGACCACGAAACCGAGATCACCGAGCGCTTCACCACCTGGCTGTCGCGGTAACTCTGGCGCGGGCGGTCGCCTGCCGCCCGCTCATGCCTCTTCGGGCAGGGGGCCGCCGCCGGACAGGCGGTGGCTGTTGCGCCGGACCCACTCGCTGGCGCTGGCAAGGAAGGTCCGGTGCAGCTGGCTGCGTTCCACCGCCGTGCTGACCAGCATCCCCATCTTCATCGCGCGCGCATTGCCGCCCAGGGGCACGAAGCGCAGCGGCCGGCCATCCGGTGCCACGTCGTTCAGGGGCCGCAGGTTGACGATGGAATAGCCGAAGCCGTTGGCGACCAGACTGCGCAGCACCGCCATGTCCCGTGTCCGCTCGGCGATGTTCGGGCGCAGGCCGCGGTCGGCGAAGAAGGACAGGAAGTAATCCGCGCTCAGCGGCAGGTCCAGCAGCACCATCGGATGCGGCGCCAGGTCCTCGACCGAGATCTCGGCGTGCTGCGCCAGCGGGTGGCCCTCGTTCAGGGCCACCAGCGGCGGCAGTTCCATCATCGGGAAGAAGCGCAGGTCGCCGGGCAGGTCCAGGTCATAGGTCAGCGCCAGGTCGATCCGGGCCTGCCGCAGCAGGCTGATCAGTTCGGCCTGGTCGGCCTCGACCTGCGAGATGCGGACCTCGGGGTATTCGTCGGCAAAGCTGCGCCGCAGCGCGGGCAGGACGGCATGGGCGAAGGTCGTCATGCAGCCGATCGCCAGCGGCCAGCGGATCGAGCCCGAAAGCTCGCGCGCGAGATCGCGCAGGGCCGCGGCCTCGCGCAGCACCATGCGGGCGTGTTCCAGCAGCTTGCGCCCGGCCAGCGTGGGCGTCAGCCCCTGCGCGTGGTGGCGGACGAAAAGCTGGACGCCCAGTTCCTCCTCCAGATGCGAGACGCCCGCCGAGATCGAGGGCGGCGAAACGTTCACCTGCTGCGCCGCCGCGACGATGCTGCCCGCCTCGCCCACCGCCACCAGATATTCCAGTTGCCGCAAGGTATAGCGAACGGGCATTTTGCTCGGGTCTTTCAGGGCGCGGACGGGCTGCGGCGATGGGCCGCGACCCGGAACGCTAGGGCAAAGACCCTGAACGGACAAGGCGTCCCCGCCGCATGGCTATTCGTCCCCCGGCACCCCGTAGGAGGGCGCGGCGCGGGGGTCCAGCGCGCGCTGCACATAGGCGTCGAGCTGGGGCTTGTAGATCCCCCACGCCGCCGCGACGGCCTCGACGGGGCAGGCGTCGGTCCAGTCGCAGCGCAGGTCCGCGACGGGCCAGCTGACCTTGTCCACGATCTTCAGGCCGGCGGAATGGACCGGCCCCGCCTCGCCCCCCGCCGCAAGGCCCGCGCGCATCGCCGCGATCAGCCGGTCGCCCAGATGTCCGGCCGAGGCCAGGAACCCCTCCACGATCGCCTGCGGCACGCCCCGGTCGGCCAGCAGGTTGCCGCCCGCGGCGACGTTTTCCGCCCGCGCCTCGGCCCAGATGCCCAGCGCGTTCGGCCCTGAATGGATCGCCGTGCGCCCGTTGCGGTCCACGGCCAGCACCTGCCGGTATTCGATGAACCGGCCCCGGGTCTGCACGACCGCGACCGCCTCGGGCGCCGAAAGGCCGCGCTCCATCAGGTCCAGCGCCATCGGCCCCAGCGTGGGATCGGTGACGTTCTGCGAGGCGACCGCCCCCACCCCGGCCCGGGCGTAGGAACAGCGCGCCGCGACGGCAGGCGACGACGACGAGATGGCGACGCCGAACATTCCCGTCTCGGTGCAGCGGGCGACAAGCGAGAAGGTCATCGGCTCAGTCCGGGATCACGGCCGTGGCGTCGATCTCGACCAGCCATTCGGGGCGGGCCAGCGCCGAGACGACCAGCCCCGTCGAGACGGGATGCACGCCGCGGATATATTCGCCCATGGTGCGATAGACCGCCTCGCGGTGGCGGACGTCGGTGATGTAGACGACGACCTTGACCAGGTGTTCCATCCGACCGCCCGCTTCCTCGATCAACTGGCAGATGTTCTGCATCACCTTGTGGGTCTGCTCGGCCGGGTCGTGGCTGTCGATGTTCTTCGCGTCGTCGAGGTTCTGGGGGCATTGCCCGCGCAGCCAGACGGTCCGGCCCCCCTGCGTCACCACCGCCTGGCACAGGTCGTTGTCCAGCTTCTGCTCGGGGTAGGTGTCGGCGGTGTTGAACTTGCGGATGCGGGTATGGGCCAAGGCAGTCTCCGTCGTGGTCCTGTGGAATGTGGGTGCTAGCAGGCGCGGCGCTGTTCCGGTTCCGGCCGGGACGCGGCGCCCTGGTGATAGTCGAGATACTTGCGCTGGATGGCGATCTGCTCGGCGATGTGCCGGGCGTCGTGCCAGACGCCCCAGATGAAGCTGGACCCCCGTCGCGACTGCCAGGGCAGGCCCAGGAAATAGACCCCCGGCTCGACCGAAACGCCGCGCTGGTGGACCGGGCGGCCCCGTTCGTCGAAAGCGTCGATCCTCATCCAGCCGTAGTCGGCCGAGAAGCCCGTCGCCCAGATGACGGTGGCGATCCCTGCGCTGGCCAAGTCGAGCTCGCGGATCGGATTCACGATGCACTCCGCATCGGGCCAGCGGCGGCGCGCCTGCGGGTCCTGCGGCAGGTCCAGCCCGTTGCGTTCGGCATAGGCGTCGGCCTCGTCCAGCAGCCCGTCATGGTTGGCGTCGCCGTTGTTCAGGTTCGTCACCAGATCGCCCGCGAAGATCAGCCTGCCCTCCGCGTAGCCCTCGGTCCGGCCCAGAAGGATCATGCCCTCCTGCGCCAGGCGGCGGAAGTCGATGGTCTCGCCCCCGCGCGCGCCGCTGACGGCGATCGTGACATGCTCGGTCCCGGGCCTGGGCGCGGCCATGTCCCACTTGCCCAGCACCCCCAGCCACCAGCAGAAGTCGCGCCCCCGATAGCTGCGCGGGGGCCGGTCATGCGGCCCCACGGACAGGTGGACCGTCCGCCCCGCGCGGCGCAGCTCGTCCGCGATCTGCACGCCCGACGAACCCGCCCCGACGATCAGCACCGCGCCGGGCGCCAGCTGGTCCGGGTTGCGGTAGTCGCTGGAATGGACCTGCGCGACGCCCGCATCGCCGGGGATGACCGGCGGGATGACCGGCTTCTGGAAAGGCCCGGTCGCGGCGACGACGCGCTGCGCCTCGATGACGCCCTGCGAGGTCTCGACCCGGAAGCCGGCGCGACCCTCCAGCCGCTCGACCGACAGCACCTCGACCCCGGTGCGGACGGGCGCATGGAAGCGGCGGGCATAGGCTTCCAGGTAAGCGGCCACGACCTCCTTGTGCGGGAAGTCGTCGGGGCCCACGGCGGGATCGACCTCGTCAAAGGTCATGCCGGGAAAGCGGTCATGCCAGGCGGGGCCGTTCGCCACAAGGGAGTCCCAGCGCGCCGAGCGCCAGCGTTCGGCGATCCGGTCGCGTTCCAGCACCAGATGCGGGACACCAGCCTGCGTCAGGTGCTCGCTCATCGCGAGCCCCGCCTGCCCGGCGCCGATCACAAGCGTGTCTGTCGTTTCCACCGGCATTCCTGCATCCTTCGTGGCCCGCAAGGATGTAACCGCGCCGGGGACGCGGCGAAAATTACGATCTGGCATCGCATTGGTTAGGCTGTTCCTAAGGCGGCTTGCGCTTGGCCGCGAGCTGCTGAAGCAATGGCCCGGCCTTGTCCCGGAGCCGCCCATGCCCATCCCCTCGACAGTCGAGATCCTGCGCGACCTGGTCGCTTTCCCCACGGTCTCGCGCCAGCCGAACCTTGCGCTTCTGGACCATGTGGAACGCCTGCTGACCCCCGCCGGCGCACGGGTCGAGCGGTTCGCGCATCCTGACGGGACACGGGCGAACCTGTGGGTGACGGTCGGACCCGAGGGGCCGGGTGGCGTCGTCCTGTCGGGGCACACGGATGTCGTCCCCGTGGCCGGACAGGATTGGACCACCGATCCCTTCGAGCTGGCCGAGAAGGACGGCCGGCTCTACGGGCGCGGCACGGCGGACATGAAGGGCTTTGTCGCCGCAGCCCTCCGCGCCGCGCTTCTGGCCTCGGGGCGGGACCTTCGCACCCCCCTGCATCTTGCGCTGTCCTATGACGAGGAGATCGGCTGCCTGGGTGTGCGCGGCATGATCGGGGCGCTGGCCGCCCGGCCCGAGCGCCCCGCGCTGTGCATCGTCGGCGAGCCCACGGGCATGAGGATCGCCGCCGGCCACAAGGGCAAGGTCGCTTTCCGCGCCTGCTGCCAGGGGCGCGAGGGGCACTCGGCCCTGGCCCCGCAGGCGCTGAACGCGCTGCACCTGGGCGCGCGCTTCATCGCCGCGCTTCAGGCGCGGCAGGAGGAGATCGACCGCAGCGGCCTGCGCGACCCCGACTACGACATCCCCTATTCGACCATCCACGCGGGCCTGATGCGCGGCGGCAACGCGCTGAACATCGTGCCGAACCGCTGCGAGATCGACTTCGAGATCCGCAACATCGCCGGCGACGACCCCGCCCTGATCCTTGAAGGCATCACGCGTGACGCCGAGGAGATCGCGCGGCCCTTCCACGCGCGCTTCCCCGAGGCGGGCATCGGGATCGAAGCCCTGTCCGGCTATCCCGGCCTGGATGCGCCGCCGGATTCGCCCGCCGTGCGGTTCCTGCGGCAGGTCACGGGCGACAACGGCCCGGCGATCAAGGTGGCCTTCGGCACCGAGGCGGGGCTGTTTCACGACAACCTCGGCATCCCCACCGCCATCTGCGGGCCGGGCTTCATGGAGCAGGGCCACAAGCCCGATGAATTCGTCGAACGTGCCCAACTCGATGGATGCGACCGGATGCTGGGCGAGGTGGTCGAGGCCCTTGCGGCCGGCCCGGGCGGCCGTTCGTGACCAGGGCGGCGACAGCCTCCCGAGGCTGAACCGGGCGGGTGCGGGTCGGCCGCGTCTCGGTCCGCTTTCGTTTGAACCACCTGCCCTGCGTCGGCGTTCCGGCTGCGCGATCCCCCCAGTTCCGGTGCCCACGTGATCCTTCCGCTTCCGCCGTCCGGCACCGAGCCGCCGCCTCAGTCACAACAGACCGACGTGGTGCGCCTGGCCGCAGGGCTGGTGATCGCCACCATCATCGTCGCCGCGCTCTACTTCGGGCAGGTGGTGCTGATCCCGCTGGCGGTCGCCTTTCTCATCAGCTTCGTGCTGGGGCCTCTGGTGCACTGGCTGGTGCGGCACGGGCTGTCGCGGCTTCTTGCGGTGGCACTGGCCATGGGGCTGGTGCTGGCGGTGCTGGGGGGTCTGGGAACCCTTGTCGCCGTGCAGGTGCAGTCGCTCAGCGCGCAACTGCCGACCTACCAGTCCACCATCCGCGCCAAGATCAAGGACCTGGGCGCACAGATGGAAGGGCCGGGCATCCTGGAAGGCGCGCTGCAGACCGTGGACACCGTGCAGAAGGAAGTGGCCGAGGTCGTCGGCGAGGGCGAGGAGAACGACGTCCCGCCCCAGCGCGTTCGCGTCATCCCCGAGCCGGTCTCGCCCTTCAAGACCGCGATGCTGTGGCTTTCGCCCCTGCTGTCGCCCATCGCCACCGCGGGCATCGTGCTGGTCTTCGTGGTGCTGATCCTTCTGGACCAGGGCGACCTGAGGGACAGGCTGCTGAGGATCCTCGGCGGCAACATCTACCGGTCCACCGACGCGCTGGAAGAGGCGAGCAAACGCATCTCGAAGTACCTGCTGATGCAGCTTGTGGTGAACGTCACCTATGCGCTGCCCATGGCGCTGGGGCTGTGGCTCATCGGCGTGCCGGGCTTCATCCTGTGGGGCACGCTGGCGGCGGTGATGCGCTTCATCCCCTATGTCGGGCCGATCCTGTCGGCGGTCTTCCCGCTCAGCCTCGCCTTCGCGGTCGATCCCGGCTGGAACATGGTGCTGATGACGGCCGCGCTGATCCTGGTGCTGGAACTGGTGTCCAACAACATCATCGAGCCGCTGCTTTACGGCACCAGCACCGGGCTGTCGGTGCTGTCGCTGATCGCCGCCGCGACCTTCTGGACGGCGATCTGGGGACCGATCGGGCTGGTCCTGTCCACGCCGCTGACCGTCTGCCTTCTGGTCGTGGGCCGCTATATCCCGCAGCTGTCCATCCTCGAAACGCTGCTCGGGTCCAGCCCCGCGCTCAGTCGCCAGACCCGCATCTACCAGCGCCTGATCGCCAACGATCCCGACGATGCCATCGACATCGCCGAGGACGTGATCGAGGAGGAGTCCGTGACCGAGTTCTACAACGACGAGGGAATGGAGGTCCTGCGGCAGGCCAGCATCGACTATATCAACAACGCCCGCGCCGAGCACCGCCTGCGCATCGCCAACGGCATGGACGAACTGCTGGAGGAGATCCGCGACGCCCATCCCGCCACCCTGCCCGAGGGCGCGGCCCCGCGCGTCGCCTGCATCGCCGGCAAGTGGGAGATCGACCGCCAGGCCTGCGAGATGCTGGCCCACAGCCTGCAGCTGGACGGCGTGCCCGCGGCGGTGCGGGCCGCCGGGACCGCCACCTCGCGCTATGTCGCGGGGCTGGAACTCGAGGGCGTGCAGGTCGTCCTGCTGAGCTTCTTCAGCCGCGAGCCGGATGCCGGTGCCCGCAATCTCACGCGCCGCATCCGGGCGCGCTGGCCTCGGGCCAAGGTGGTGCTGGGCCTGTGGGGCGTGGCGTCGGACGAACTGGACGACCGCCGGCGCGAGGCCCTTGGCGCGGATGCCGTCGTGGCCTCGATCAAGGAGGCGGTGGGCCGCATCTCGCTTCTGGTCCGCGACGCGGAAGGCGCGTCGGTCGAGGTCGTGCAGGACCCCCAGGCCGCCGCGGTCCGCAACGAGACGCTCAAGGGCGTGCGGCTCGAGAACCCCGAACTGCGCGAGGATCTCGACGACTATGCCATCCGGGCCGCCGATGTCTTCGACGTCAGGACCGCCGTGATCGTGGCCATCGAGGGCGAGAACGAGCTGGTGATCGGCGCCAGCCACGACCTGCCCGGCGCGCGCACGTCCGACGGACGGGACCTGATCGTGCTGCCGCAGGATTCACCGATTGCCGCCCAGGTCCTGAGCGATGCGAAGCCGGTCGCGGTGGCCGACATCGAGCGCGACCCCGTGCTGTCGGAAAACGCCATCCTGCACAGGTGGTCGGCCCGCGCGCTGGCGGCCGCCCCCGTCCGGAAGGCGGACGGGGTAGTTCTGGGCGCGCTCTGCCTGATCCACGACCAGGTGCGCGAACTCGACGACGAGGAGTTGCAGTTGCTCGAGACGCTTGCCGCCGAGGTCGCCGAGCGGCTGACCGGAGAGGACGCCGCCCCGGTCAGCGAGCCCGAAGTTCCCGCCCCCTCCGCCTCGGTGGGTCAGCAGGTGCCCGACTGAGGCGGCAAAGGCTTTCATACACTTCCCGAAGACAAGGTTCCCCATGCAAAAGAAACCCCGCATCCTGATCATCACCACCTCGGCCGCCACCATGACCGACAGCGACAAGCCGACCGGCCTGTGGCTCGAGGAACTGACGACCCCCTACTACGCCTTCCTCGACGCCGGGGCCGAGGTCACGCTGGCCTCGATCGCGGGCGGCAAGGTGCCGGTCGATCCGAACAGCGTGAAGCCCCGGGGCGAGAACGATCCCTCGGTCGAGCGCGCGATGCAGGACAGGGTCTTCCAGACGCTGATCGGCGACACGCTGCGCTTTGACACGCTGGACACCACGGGCTTTGACGCGATCATGCTGCCGGGCGGCCACGGCACGATGTTCGACTATCCCGAAAGCGCCGAACTGGCGAAGCTGGTCGCGGATTTCGACGCCGCAGGCAAGGTGGTCGCGGCGGTCTGCCACGGCCCCGCGGGGCTTGTCGGCGCGCGCCGGGCCGACGGCACCCCCGTCGTCGCGGGGCGCCGCGTCGCCGCCTTCACCGACAGCGAAGAGCAGGCGGTCGGCCTTGCGGATGCCGTTCCCTTCCTTCTGACCACCCGGCTGAAGAAGCTGGGCGCCGTGATCGAGGCAGGCCCCGACTTCGAGCCCTTCGCCATCCGCGACGGCAACCTGGTGACCGGCCAGAACCCGGCCTCGGCCGAGCCCATCGCCAAGCTGGTCTTCGAGGCACTGGACGAAGCCAAGGGCGCCTAAGACGCCGCGGGCGCGGCCCTGCCGCCGGCCCGCACGACAGGCCGGCGGGCACAGCGCTCGCCGGCCACCCTCCTGTCCCGGCGGGTCCGGTCAGCCCTGCTTGCCGGCCGGGCCTGACGCCAGCAGGCGCTTGACGCAGTGATCCAGCCGCACGGGGGTGAAGCCCACGGCATCGGCGCTGACATTCCCGCGCCGCGTGGCCGACAGGAACTCGCGGTCATGCGTATGGGCATGAAGGTGGACCGCGCCCTGCCACCAGCCGTCCCATTCCTGGATCGGGTAATGGAACAGGACGACCCCGGTCCGGTTCACCCTGACGCGCAGGTACGGGGTGCCCCAGTCCTCGCTGTCGTGGTTTCCCCGGATCTTCACGATGGTGCCGCGCAGCTGCCGCTCGTAATGCTCGGCGGGCGGGCCGCGGAAGGCGAAGTCTCCAAGGTGATAGACCGTGTCGCGCGGGCCCACGACGCGGTTCCAGTTGTCGATCATCGCCCGGTCCATCTCCTCGACCGAGGCAAAGGGACGGTTGCACAGCCTGATGATGTTGGCGTGGCCGAAATGCGTGCAGCCGATCACCCAGTCCGTCATCCCCGATCCCCTGAAGGCACGCGCAGCATCACGCGATCCGGCGGAGCGGCCGCTCGCGGCTTGCCTGCGCCCAGGCCTCAAGCTCGCCCAGCGACAGGCTCGCCGCCATCCTTGCCGCGGCAATCGCCCTCGCGTCAGCCCGGTCCAGGGCGACGTCGCCCCGCAGCGGAAAGGTGGGATCGGCGTCGATGCGGGTGTAGCGCTCGCCCAGAAGGCCGCGCATCAGCCGGCTTGTCACCTCGGCCTGCGCGCCGATCATCGTTCGGAAGATGCGGTTGCCCCGCAGCCAGTCGAGCACGCCCATGTCGGGGTCGCCCGGTTCGCCCAGCGGCGGGCAGGCGTTCATCGAGCCCAGCGACAGCATCGAGATCTCCTCGGCCCTGGCCCCGGTCCGCAGCGCCAGTTCCATCGCCAGCAGGTCCGGCGCATTGGCGAAGATCCCCCCGTCGGCGTGAAGCTCGCCGTCGATGGGGACGGCCGGGAACATCGTCGGGGCGGCCGCGCTGGCCATCACGGCATCCCGCAGCTTCACCCCGGGGGACGCCTGGTTGCTGAAGACCACCGGCGCGCCGTCACGCAGCCGGACAGCGGTAACGGCCAGAGGCGCCTCCAGGTCGGCAAGGGTCGCCTCGCCCGCGATCTCGGCGACCAGCGCCTCGAGCGGTCCCGCCATGTAGCGGGACCGCCCCCACAGCCGCCACAGGTCGCGCGGCCCCGCGATGCTGCGGCGGCGGAAGGCCTCGGCCCCGCGCTGCTCGAAACCGGCGCGCAGGTCGGCCATGGGCATCCCCCTTGCCCCCGCTGCCGCGACGATCGCCCCCGCCGAGGTGCCGCAGAACAGGTCGAAGCTGTTCTTCACCGGGCCGGCAAGCTTCTCGAGTTCCTCGAGCAGGATCACGTTGTACAGCGCCTGGAAACCACCTCCGCTGATCGACAGGATCTTCATCTGAACGCACCTCCTTTCTGACAAGATTTCAGTGCCTTCAGAGGTTCCGTCAGGATGGGCTTCCGACAGACGGACCGGCCCCCGCTGCCAGCCGGGGCAGGCCTGCGACCGAGATCCCGCAGGCCGCGGCCATCAGCCGCCGCGCCATGCCGCGCCGATGCAGTGAAATGGAAAAAGCGGACGCCTACGCCCGAGGCCGCACCAAGACCGCATCCAGACGAGGACGCCAGTCACGATTTTCGGGATGTTGTGTCGATTGCCACGATAGTCTTCTTATGTAGCCACTAGAAATCAAGTACTTGCCTCTGCCACTGAGCAGCAATCCTTCCTTTTCGGCCAAGCTAATCTTCCTCACCCACCATGCGGAGCGTCGGTTGGCGACAGGCAGCTGATGGCGCTCTGCCGCGCCCCTATCACTCCGCAGGCGCAACAGCGCCGGAATCCATTGGGTCGCTGCAGCCAGCATGCAGTTCCGATCTCATGAGGCCGAAGCCACAGTCCGCTGCACTCACGCCGATCATCCAAGGGGTGACAGACGGCCCCGTTTACGTCGCCGTCATTCCGAGGGTCGATCCAGACTGCTCGAGGCGGCCGCTCCGGCGGCGTTCATCCTGTCGAGCACGATAGTGGCAAGCGCATCAGGGTCATGATCGCCGCTGTCGAGAACCAGGGTGCCATCCGGCAGACGCTCCCGTGCCGACAGGCAGCGTTCCATCTGCACCAGGCGCCACTGGCGTATCTCGCGATTGCGGGCAGGATCGGGGTGCATCACCTGCCGATCGATGCGGTCGCGCAGAAGATCGGCGTCGAGATCGAGAAACACATGAAGCAACTCATCGTCGATGCGCCGGGCGCCACCCAAGAGCTCATCCAGATAGTCCGGCCGGACCACTGTCATAGGCACGACAATGTCCTGCGGGTAATACCTGCGAAGCTCCGCCAGCGCGGCAATGGTCAGGGCTCTCCAGAGAGGCAGATCCTGGTAATCACCGCTGGCCGCAGAAGGGACAGTCGCCTTCACGACAAAGCCGATCTCCTCGGGGTCGAACATCAGCAGGTCCGGTTTCCGCAGGCGGAGCCGGTCGGCGAGCGTCGTCTTTCCGGCTCCGAAAGGTCCGTTCAGCCAGAGGATCATGGCGTGCCTCCGCTCTCACCGCCTGCCTCGCCATTCCCGGGACCACGAGAAGTACTGACGCCTCCCGGCAGCCGCCGGTCGGGCACGGCTGGTTGGTGGCCAAAGCGCTGCTCCAGGTAGGTCACGCCGAACGCAACGATCTCGCGGGCCTCGAACAGATGGCAATGCGCCTCCGCCACCCGGCCTTCGCGATGGCGGCCCAGGTCCACATAGGCCTTGGCGATCGTCTCGACCGCATCGGGTTGACCCTCGATGGCGAAGCAGTCGAGGATGCCGTTGGTATCGAAGTCTTCGACCTTCACCCACACAGTCCCGCCGTCCGGGCTACGCAGCGGCATCTCATAGGTCACCCGACGCTTGCCCGGGATGTCCGCGATCGCCTCGGCATAGTGGAGGACGGTGACGGCATCGAGCGGAGCGCCCAGCAGCAGGACCCGGCCGCCGAGATGAACCAGACGCTCCAGGGGCGAGCCGCGCCCCAGAGCCTGACCCAGCGGATGGTGCTCGGTCAGTTCTTGCGCGCGGGCGCCGAGCGCGACCATGGAGGCGTCGGGATGCGCGCTGCGCCGCGCTCCGGGAGTGTCGGCGAGGACCTGGTTGAGCAGGCCGAAGCCGCGGCAGGTGCCGGCCGTGTCCGGATCGAAAGCAGGCCAGGCGCGGCGCTTCTCCTCGTCGAGGCATGTGCCGTTCAGGGTTTCCTCATAAGGGGAGCGGTCCCACGAGGCATAGCCCATCAGCGTGCCGGTCGGCCCCACGGCCTCGAGCAGCGCGGCGACAATACCGGCCGCCCCGCCTTCGACGGGACCCAGGGCCTTCAGCGACGCATGCACCATCAGCAGGTCGCCGGGCCTGACGCCCAGCCGGTGAAGGTCCGCGATGACCGTAGCTCTGCTCTCCATGTCTCAGAAATCGTGTTGGCAAGGGCGGTGCAGGGTGGGGGCATTCTGCACCGCGGGCGAACAGCGCGCAAATTCCATCAGAGGCGCGGCTAGCGAAGGCGAGCACGCGCTTCATGGTGCGCCGGCTCGGCGAGCATCGCCTACTGGAAGAGGTGTTCCTGTATCCCGACGAACGCGTTGCGGATGTCGGCAAGTGAGCCGAGCAGCCGTTTGGCATCGTTGGTTCCGCCGTAGCGGATGCGCAGGAAGTCAGGCAGCCGAGATGGCGCAAGCTCGTTGATTCCCTGAGCTTCGTAAGCGCCGAGCACGTAATTCAGGAATTCGCGCATCTCGGCCTCATAGCCGGACAGGCCTGTTGCTCGGGCGGCGTCTGCGCGCTCCGAGCGGGCTAGCGGTGCAAGGGCGAACCGGACATGGGCAAGGACGTCGAAGATGTCGCTGTTGGGTGCATCGATCAGGCGCTGCATGTCGGCGAGGCGATCCTTGTCGTAGCCAAGATCCGACAGCTGCCGGATGAAAGCTTCACGGCGGTCCGGATCGCTCCAGATCCGGCGGAGGTCGTCGTCCGACTCCAGAAGCGATCCCAGATCGCCAAAGAGCTGCTCCATGAACTCCTTGGCGGTGATCGGGCGGCCATCATGGGACCAGTAGGTGGTCGCTGCGACATAGCGGATGTGGCGGTCCTTCCCGTCCGCCAGCTTCACGATGATCGTGGGAGGCGGCTCGCTGGTGCCGCCGCCCGGCGGGTCCGGCGGCGGATCGGCCGGGCCGGCTGACGAACGAGTGCCCTTCGGCTCCTCGGGCGGCAGCGGCTCGCCGTCCCATTCGGGATCGTTGAAGTGCTCGTACGCCTTCACGAAGTCGTAGATCGTGAAGAAGTCCTTGCCGTCGAAGGTGCGCGTGCCACGCCCGATGATCTGCTTGAACTCGATCATCGACTTGATCGGCCGCATCAGAACGATGTTGCGGACGTTGCGCGCATCCACCCCGGTCGAAAGCTTGTGCGATGTGGTCAGAATCGTGGGCAGCGTTTTCTCGTTGTCCTGGAACTCGCGCAGGTGCTGTTCGCCCAGCTTTCCGTCGTCCGCCGTGACCCGTTCGCAGTAGTGCGGGTCCGGGTTGTCCTTGATCTGGTTGATGAAGTCGCGGACGCGTGCGGCATGATCCTGGCTCGCACAGAACACCAGCGTCTTCTGACGCTGGTTGATCTGGTCCATGAACTCGTGGACCCGGCTCAGCTCGCGTTCATTGATGATGATGCGGATGTTGAAATCGGCCTGCTGATACTCGCGATCGGGGTCGATCTCGCCGCTCAGCACCTCGTCGTCGTCGCTGTAGGTGTAGCTGTCCAGCGTGCTGACCATCTGGCGCACCTTGAAGGGCGTCAGGAAGCCGTCGTTGATCCCTTCCTTCAGGGCATAGGTGTAAACCGGCTCGCCGAAATAGGCGTAGGTGTCGGCGTTCGCATCCCGCTTGGGCGTTGCGGTCAAGCCAAGCTGCACCGCAGGCGCGAAATACTCGAGGATGCCGCGCCAGCTGCTTTCATCGTTCGCGCCGCCGCGATGGCATTCGTCGATGATGATCAGGTCGAAGAAGTCGGGCGGGTAGCCCTGGAAGGTCAGTTCGCCCGTTCCGGTCATGAAGGTCTGGAAGATGGTGAAGAAGACGCTGGCGTTCTTGGGGATCTTGCCGTGCCTGCGGATCTCGTCGGGGCTGATGCGGCAAAGCGCGTCGGGTGGAAAGGCGCTGAAGGCGTTGTAGGCTTGGTCAGCGAGGATGTTGCGGTCGGCGAGGAACAGGATGCGCGGGCGGCGCGTGGGCTCTCCGCCAAGGTTCCATGAGGCATGGAACAGCTTCCAGGCGATCTGGAAGGCGATCGAGGTCTTGCCCGTGCCAGTGGCGAGGGTCAGAAGGATGCGCATCCGCTCGCGGGCGATCGCCTCCAGCACGGCGGTGATGGCGTTGTGCTGGTAGTAGCGCGGCTCCCATTTGCCGCCGCCGGTCTCGAAGGGCACGGCGCCGAAGCGGTCGCGCCAGTCGTTGCCCTCGGGAAAACAGCGCTGCCACAGGTCCTCGGGCGAGGGGAAGGGCAGTGCATGGTTGCCCTCAGCCCCTGTGGCCATGTCGATGCCGTACCAGCCGAGGCCGTTCGTGGAATAGGCGAAGCGCGTCTGCAGGCGGCGGGCATAGTCCTTGGCCTGGCCGACGCCGTCGGTGTGGCCGAGCCCCGCGCGCTTGGCCTCGATCACCGCAAGCTTGCGGCCCTTGTAGCTGAGCACGTAGTCGGCCGAGAGCGAGTTTGCCCGTCCGCCGCCGCCGGTGATCCGGCCGGGACAGATCATCTCGCGCCGGATGGTCGAGCCCTCGACGACGCCCCACCCGGCGTCTCGGAGGACGGGGTCGATGCGGTTGGCGCGGGTGTCGGCTTCGGTCTCGGTCATGTGGTCAGTTGGCCGGAGAAGGCTCGTTGCAGGAGCGACTGGCGGAGGTCGGCAATGTCTGCGAGGTGGCGATCGTAAAGCCGTTCGAGCGCCTGTATCTTCTTTGAATGTTTCGCGATCTTACTGACTGCTTCCTTTTGTCTTTGTACACTGGGCAGTGTGACGACGACATTCGAAACCAAGCCGATGTTAAGGTTTCGGACAGTCGAACCCGCCGCCAAACGGTCAAAGTTCCCATAAACCTGCGACGAGCCAAGCAGGTAATACAAAAAATCCTGCTCCACCCGAGAGTAATCAGGTTCAAGAACGAGCCATCCGTCATGAATGCACCCGTCGGTACGTAGGACATATGGTCGCCCGAAGCTCATTGAATTTGTCAATAGAAACGCGCCTGATCTCACAAAACGAGATCGTGAGACCCCTTCTGGAATGATCTTTTCTCGGGTTACTTCTATAAACTGTCCGCTGGCGGATGCGTCCGAAATCTTGATCCAGTTTATCCCATTTGACGAGGCCGTAAGGTACTTTTTTATTGGGCGAGGTGACCCTCCACGCGCGATGTTGCAGAACTCGCCGAGTTTAAGTCTCGATGAATGACCTTCAGCCGCGTTTTCGATGGCACGAGTAACAAAAGCGCTCTGCATCTGCCGAGCATCCGCTAGGTTGGCCTCGGCATGGTCGCGAGCGCGGTCGAGGGCGGCGAAGGCCTGATCGAGCACCGCAACGATCCGCTTCTGCTCCTCCAGCGGTGGCAGCGGAATGGGGATTTCTCGCAGCCTTCCTTGATTCAGCTTCGGCACTGTCATGCCAGAAATAAACTCCGACAAATCGGCCGCATTGAGGTAGTAGATCAGCCAGTCATCGAGGATCCGGTCGCGACGTGGACGAAGAACATGCGCGTGATTGTTCACCCACGTCTTTCCTGAGATCGCGAAGGCCGATTGGTCGCCTGCGCCCCACTTGGCACCGTCCTCACCGATCAACACGAGTGGTTCGTCGAAAAGGTAGCCCTCAACCATATCGAGGACGCCAGTGGCTCCGTAGTACGGGTACGGGCCGGCGACTCTATCGCGCTTCGTGATCGGCTTTCGCTTGCTATCAAGAACGTCAACGATCTCGCCCAGTAGTGAGGAGGGCCATGTGGAGGTCTCTGCGAGGACTTCGGCGTGGCTGGCAACGTCCTTCACAACATGCCCCGGATGTCTTCGAGGATCTGCGCCGTCTCGGCGTCGCGCGCCAGCATGGCGTCGATGATCTCCTCGGGGCTGCGCAGCGGCGCTTCCTCGGGCGCGTTGGGGTTCTTCACCGACAGGTCCCACGTCGTCCGGTCGAGATCGGCGACATCCACCGTCCAGCTTTTTGGACTGTCCGCCCGTTCGGGCTGCAGCGCCACGAACTCCGCGAGATCGGCGTCGTTCAGCGGGTTGGTCTTGCCGAGGGAGCGGCCCGGGTCGAGCTGATAGTACCAGACCGAGCGCGTCTTCGCCCCTTTTTCGAAGAACAGGACCACCGTCTTGACGCCCGCGCCCTGGAAGGTGCCACCGGGGCAGTCGAGCACCGTGTGCAGGTTGCAGCTCTCCAGCAGTTCCTTGCGCAGCGCCACGCTGGCGCCGTCGGTGTTGCTGAGGAAGGTGTTCTTGATGACGACCGCGCCGCGGCCGCCGGCGCGCAGCTTGCGGATGAAGTGCTGCAGGAACAGATAGGCCGTCTCGCCCGACTTGATCGGAAAGTTCTGCTGCACCTCCTTGCGCTCGCCCCCGCCGAAGGGCGGATTGGCGAGGACGATGGCGTGGCGGTCCCGCTCCTGAATGTCCATCACGTTCTCGGCGAGCGTGTTGGTGTGGCGGATGTTGGGCGTTTCGATCCCGTGCAGGATCATGTTCATGACGCCGAGGACGTAGGCGAGCGACTTCTTCTCCTGCCCGTAGAAGGTCCGCCGCTGCAGCGTGTCCCATTCGGCCGAGGACAGGTCGTCGCGGCGCAGGTATTCCCAAGCCTCGCACAGAAAGCCCGCCGAGCCGCAGGCGCCGTCATAGATCGTCTCGCCGATCTTCGGATCAGTGACCTTGATCATCGCCCGGATCAGCGGACGCGGCGTGTAGTACTCGCCGCCGTTCCGGCCGGCATTGCCCATGCGCTTGATGCGGGTCTCGTAGAGGTCCGACAGTTCATGCTTGGCGGCCGAGCTGCCGAAGTCGAGCTGATCGACAATCTCGAGGGCATCGCGCAGCGAATAGCCGGAGCGGAACTTGTTCACGATCTCCGAGAAGATCTGGCCGATCTTGTACTCGAGCGAATCCGGGCCTGCCGCCGTCTGGCTGAACCTGCGCAGATACGGGAAGAGATCGCGGTTGACGAAGTCGATCAGGTCGGCGCCCGTCAGGGCTGCGTTGTGGTCGAGCTTGCCGTCCTTCTTCGGCGCGGCCCAGCTCTGCCACCGGTACGGTTCGTCGAGCAGCGGGGTATAGGTCTGCCCCTCGAGGGCGGCGGTGTCCTCGCGTTCGGTCTCGAGGTCGTCGAGATACTTGAGGAACAGGAGCCAGGATGTCTGCTCCGCGTAGTCCAGTTCGGATGCCAGTCCCTCGTCGTTCCGCAGAACGCGGTCTATATTGTTGAAAGCGTTCTCGAACATTTCTGACCCTTCGTGCTGGCAGGCGAGATTACGAACTGTTGCAGGGTCCCGCAACGTGTGTCCGCGTTGTTCCTCACGTCACCTTCCTCTCCAGCGGCGGGAGGCTCGCCGTGCGGCGGGTTGCGGGACGCCTGGCTCAGACCAACGCTCCTCGTCGGCGAACGGAGCGCCGACGCCGGTCCTTGAATAACCGTGTCGACGTCGATTGGCAGATCGGCTCGTCGATAGATCCGGCTCAGCGGTTTTTGATCCAGGAACGCCGCACTACCCGCCCTGCTGAGGCGCGCGTAAAGCGCTGCCGGGCTGGTGGGGCTGCCGTAGGCGAGCTCTCCAAGCGAGACGTACTCCCGCTGGAACGCATTCAGCGCGTCCCTGTCGATCATCTCGATGACCACGCGGCTGTCCGGCGAGCGCACGCGTTCGGACCGAAGCAGACCTTCCGCCAGCAGCCAGTTCAGTGTGGCATTGGTGATCCGCAACTTCCTGAAGGTTGCGATGCGTGGCAGCCCGGAAGCAGCCTCTCTTGGCAAGGCCGCCCTGAGCGCCGAGACACTGATGAGAATATGGTCGAACCGGCGGCTGCCGCGAAGCACGCCGGCTGGCCTGATCCTGCCGGACATCAGCGCGACGGCAATCTCGGCCAGCGAGCAGTTGGCCCGAACCGTGGCGCGCGTCACCCTCTCGAGGTCTTCATCCCTGATCTCGTCCATCGGGACCATCGAAGTCGTGAGTCGGGACAACACCGCGTCGACCTCATGCGCCCAGAACTGCCGGTGCTTGTGGGGCCGCACATGCGTCCGATGCGGGACGATCCCGGCATTCACGAGGGTGCGGAAGGACTCGACGGTCAGGCCGAAGCGCCTCGCCGCTTCCTTCTCGAGCAGAAGGTTTTCCCGTTCGGCGCGCAGTTCGTCCACAAGCTCGACGGTGAGAGCGGACAGCAACTCGAAGCTCTTGTCCGCCCGGCGTCGGGCAAGGCCCCTGTCGATCAGGGCGTCCTCGAAGAACGGCATGCGCCGCCTTATGACCTTGCGGGCCGAATGCAGGCTGTGAAGGCGGCGCTTCGGCAGGGGCTCACCCAGCACATCCGCGCCATCCGCAAAGGGAAAGTGATCGACAAGGTAGCGGCGGACGACCTCCCGGATCGGATCGAACGCGCTGCTGTTGTTCCAGTTCGACCCGAGCAGTCGCTGGAACTCGCCGAACTGCGGATGGGGCTGGTTGCCGGTCATGGCGGGATCACTGCGCCGGAGGTCATCCAGGGCTGCGCGCAGACAGTCCGGACCCCCTGCAAGGACGGCAAACCCGGTACCGGCGACCAGGCGCTGATCCTCGGCCGACAGATCCCGGGAGCGCGCCTTGGCTCCATGATTGATCAGCAACCCCAAGAGTTCGGAGGCGCGGCAGAGCGCGGGTATTCCGAGCTGATCGGTCCAGCAGGGGGCGTGTTCACCATAGCAGCGTCGAGACAGGTAGCTTTCCAGCAACGTCGGAGCGACCGGAGGCTCCGTGTTTCGCGATTTCGCCCAAGCTTCAGGATTGTCCCGGAGTGCCGCGATATAGTCGTAGCGTCCACCGCTCCCCGCGGGCACCGGCAGGATCACCAGCGGGCAGTGATGCGTGGTGCAGGTGCGGATATGGCGCAACTGCCAGTGCCACTGGTGGATGGCCGCCCAGAGAGCGCCGCCCCGCGCGACGTCCTCCGCCACGCAAAGGGGGCAGACATGCCCCGCCCCCCTGTTGAAGGTTGCGGTCTGCAGCGCCTCGCCCGCGATGAGGTACCGCATCGAGTTCGTCTTGATGACAACCGTGGCTGAGAAGGTGCCGCAGGGCAGCCCTGCCAGAGTGCATAGCTGGTGCAGCGCGTCTGTGTCGCCGCAAGCGACAGCATTCACATCCAGCCCCAGATCGGCAGCGAAATCCCAGGCTGAGGTGTAGAGATTGCGCGCAGCGAGCCGCGACAGGAAGGACGTCGGCATCTCTCGCGGCGACTCCGGCAGCGTCAGTGCCAGAGACATCAGTCGTTCTCCCCACCATAAAGAAGCCGGCTGACATCGATGCGTTCGAAGTCATCGGCAATAAACGGGTTCAGCCCGTCGATGCAGCCGGACCGTTTGCGGAACATCCGGGCGAAGTCGGCAATTTCCACGTCCGTCCGCCTGTCACGGATGGTGCCCTCGATGGTTGCGATGGTCATCTCGATCAGCAATCCGAACTCGCGACGCGCCGCATGGATCAGGCGTGCAACAAGATCCCGCTGGATGACGTCCGACCTGAGCTCCAGTCCGGATGCGGCGGCGTAGTGCGACAGCAGGCTCAGCACCCGCTCACTGTCCAGTGCGGCGTTCAGGCGCGGAAACTCGATCGGAAACACACGCCGCGCCAGCTGGACGTCATGGTTGATGATGCCCTTCAACTCCGGCGTGCCTGTCAGGATGAGGCCGACAGGCCAAGCCTGGTGCTGAAGCAGTGACTTCAGGGTGTTGACGACGGACTTCAGCTCGCGTGGCGATTGGTGCAATGCCAGATCCTGCGCCTCGTCGTAGTGCAGGAACAAGGTCCGGCGCGCCTGCAGGTGACCCTTGACCATCTCCCAGATCGTCTGCGCCGTGCGTTCCCGCCGGAGGGGAAACCCGAGCGCACTGAGGGTGGTCTGCCCCACGAACTTCAGCGTGGCGGGTGTCGGCACCGCAAGGCTCACGACGTCGAGCCGCTCTGTCTCGGGCCCACCGAGCACCAGTCGAGGGTGGTGGGCCAGCAGATGTCTCACGGCGGAGGTCTTGCCGCTGCCGGAACCGCCGATCAGCGCAACGCAGCGTGCCTCGCGCGTGACACCGTCTGCAATCTCGCTGCTCCGCCGCTCGAGAAGTTCGGTGAACACCTGCTCGAAGTGCCGGTAAGCGCTGTTCTTGAGAAAGATCTTCCGCAGCGGTGCGACGCGCGCTTCAATGGTGCTGGTGATCTGGTCAAGCATTGTAATCCCACTCCTCATTTCCGGAGAACGGTTGAACTGGGACCACGCTGGCAGGAGGCGCGCCGACCGGCTGGTCGGGCCCGATGGCGTCCGCCAGCAGACTGTCGTGGCCGGCGGCCTGCCGATCTCCCCGCCGGTCGAGATCACCCGTGGCAGCGGACTCCTCGGGGCCGATCCGAAGGCCGAGATACAAGTGGTTCTCGGCCCGGCGCAGCGCACCCTCGGGCAGCTGCATCGGCTGAAGCCGGCGCAGCTGACGGGCATGGGCGTCGATGGCACGGATCTTCGCGCGCGCCTCCCGGATGATCCTCTCCGAGACCACGGCTTCGGCCTTGAAGCGCATGCGCAGCTCCCGGACAATGGATTGCCATTCCTCCAGTGAGAGGCCCCACACGGCGCGCGGCACCGCTTGTGCGCTCACCCACTCATGGTCGAGGCAGACCGAGACATGGGACAGGTCTTCGGGATCGACCCGCAGCTGCACGTCGCCCGCATGCCCGCGCAGCAAGGCCTCCTGCAGGGCGGGACAGGTGTAATTGATCCCGAAGACGCGCAGTCCGTGGCGATCGAGCTTGCGCGTGTGAGGCAGGCCGAACACGACGCGGCGGGTGTTGGCATCCGGAGGGGGCGTGACACCCTGCTCTGCCGACAACCGTTTCCAGGCGTTGGCCGGCGTCTCCCCCTTGAGACCCGCATGCGGCGTGTTGTGGTAGATATCCACGATGAACAGCGTGAAGATCCGGGCCAGCTCATCGTCGGTCAGCGCAGCCCATTTTTCTGATGGGTAGTCGCCTCGCTCGACGGAGTTGCCGAAGGTTCTACCGATCAGCATCGGCGCGAGTTGCTGGCCGAAGGTCCGGAAGAGGCGTTCAATGCGGGCGCGGAGCTTCGGCACGCCGGCCGGAGGCGCCTCGTAAGTCGCGCCGAGATCGACGACGGCCATCCGAAACAACTCTGCTGCAAAAGCAGAGCCCTGATCGGTCACCAGCACACCGATGCCGCCCGCCTGATCCCAGCTGCTCTGGCATCCCGCCGCCTCGGCGAGCCGTGTCTTGTCCTGCGTGATCAGGTGCAGGGTAAGGATGACGTCATCCGTATTGGGGGTGGGAACGATCCGGAACCCCAGAACGCATCGCGTGGCGCAGTCGAGCGCTACGCAGATCCATCTGCGGCCCACCTCCATCCTGGAGCGGATCTCGGCTGGCAGACCGTCCAGAGCACCGCTGTCGCCGAGCAGGCTGGCGATATCGATCAGCCACTCGTCCATCTCGATACGCTGCAGCGGATAGTCCGCAGACAACCCTTCCTCATAGAAGCCGAACTTGCGCCGCGCGGCCTCCAGCCCCTTGCGCTGCGCCTCGACCTCGAACGGGTCAAGTGCCTTGATACGGCGCCGGACAGTCCGGGCAGAGGGCACCCGTAACTGCGTCGTGCCAGCCTCCCGGCGCGCTGCGTTGACCGCTGCAAACCGGTCCGCGACCGCCTTGATGATGTCTTCTTGAGTGGGCTGATTACGGTCGAGATAGCCGACGACGCACTCTGCGAGCAGGCTTTCCGCCTCTGCCATGAGCGTGGGGCTGGCGGCGTTCAGCCGGCGTTTGCGCAAGAAGACAAGGGGACTGCGGCCGCCTGCCTCGTATCGCCTCACCCAGTCGAGCAGCGATCGTGCACACGGGGCGCGGAAGCTGACATATGTCTGCCCTGCGCGGGGCGCTCGCCCGACATCCTGCCCGCTCGCCTCCGCCTCATTGACCCGTCGCTCGAGCTCTGGGATGACCCTCTTGACCGAGCGCTCGGTGCGGCTTGTCTCACCTGTTGCCGCCATGTCGAGAAAGAACTTGGCCCAGGTTTCCTGCCACAGTGCCTGTCGCCGCTTTTGAGGTTCACAGGTTGCGAGATATTGAAGGTCGCAGCGTAGCCGTCGCAGAGCGGCGCTGTGAGAGAAATGGCCGCGCAGGAGCCGCGTGTCAGGTCCGCCCAGGCATTGCAGCAACTCCGTTCCGGTGAAGGCCAGGCGGATGTGGTCCTGATCGAGGCGAGCCCAGATCGATCCTGACCTGTCAGACCGGACCAGCCGGTGCTGCACCCCGGCGATCTGGAGGCAGTCTGTCTCGGAGAGGCGAAAATGCTGCATCATTACATCACCTCCGGAGCAATCGTAGTCGACGGAAGAATGTCGCCCTGATCGAGGGCGCGCAGAAAGCCCGCGAAGATCGCCCGGAAGACGGCTCGGAATGCTCGGCCCTCGAGACCCGACTGCGCCACGAGTTCAGCAATGGTTGTCGGGCCATTCAAGTTGGCGATCAGCCTGGCCACGATGTCGTCCGCCTCCAGATCGGCGGCACGGCGGAATTCATGCAGCTTCTGGGCATTGCGTGCGGCGGCGGGTGTGTAGGATCTCTCGGTCACCAGAACGACCTCATGGGCGTAGGTGAGAGGCGTCGCAGCGCGGATCAGGTTCAGGGTCTCGCGAAAGTTCCGGCGTTCTGCGACGGCGAAAGGCTTGACCGCAATGGCAATGCGCCGGCCATCAGTCAGAGTGGCCAGATAGTCGAAGACGTGGGTGCGCCTTTTGCCGTGGCTGTCCGCATAGCTGATTGGCGGCGGCTGATCCCAGACATCCACGACATCCGCTCTGGAGAGCAGCAGATAGAGGACGTTCTGCTCGAGCTTGCTTTCAAAGTGCCGGAGCCGAAGGCGCGCGTCCGCCGCGGTTCGCGAAGGAATGTGGCCGCGGCTGCTGGCTCGCGAGCGGGGCGGCGGCGTGCGCGTCGCCCTGCTCGGCAACGGGCGCGAGAACGCCGGTTCGGTGACAGGTGCGGCAGCGCGTGGCATTACCACGTGATCGATCTGGTTTTGCTTCATGCTATCTGGAGCACGCTCGTCCGGGCCGTTACAGGACCAGACGGGCGCGATCTCCCCCTTTGCTTGGATGTGTTGAACTAGCCTGCGGGATCGCGTCCGGCAGGTTGACTTTTTGTTCGACTCGGGGGAGGAAGGGGTGTCGGGTAGAAACGACGCCTAAAAGGGGCTTCCTGTTACAGCAGGGGCCTCTTTTTCCATTCCCTTGTCAGTCGTGCTGGTTGGCTGGTTCCTCCTCTACATCATAACGGTCCGGGAAGAGCTCCTGCGGTGTCGTGCCGAGCTGACCTGCGATCTCGCTCTGCACGCGATGTGACCGGCGGTAGCCTTGGCTGACCACGGTCACGCTGCTCTGGGATATGCCGAGCGCGCGGGCGACCCCCGCCATCGAAGATCCCGCCAGTCGGAGCCGGCACTTGAGACGTTCGTGGTTCTGCAGATCGACCTTCATGGCCGGGCAAGTCCTTGGACTGCGTAGTTGCTCCTGCCGCAGTGATTCGCAGAAGCGGCTCGTCGGCAAGTGTCAGGCGGGCACCCTGTGCGTTTGTCGCACTTTGACCCTGCTGGCCGCGGCCAAAGTACGAAGCTTCTCCGAAATCAGCTTGGCCCTTTGCAGGTGCCGTCAGAATAATGTGGATAAAGGCACGGGGGGCGATGGGGAATGTCGAGCGACGCAGAGGTGGGAAACGATGGCCTTACCGAAGACCAGCGCGCGGAGTTGGCCGAGTTGCGAAAACAACATGCCTCCGCTCAGGCCCTTGCTGCCCAACATAGGGCTGCTATCGATGAGCTCGAGCGCATAAGCGATGAAGCTGTAGTTGCGCCAATGATGAATACGGTTCGGCGGCGGCGGTCAAAGACGGAAGAGCAGGAGATATCTCTTGTTGCCGAGGAACCGAGGCACTGGATTCTCCCAGAGCCCGCACGCTTTATGGTGATCCAGAGTAGGATCATCAGTTCAGACGATCTTTCGAACCCACCTCTGAAGCCGCCACTCCCTGACTCTGCCGAGCTGCGCGAGCGCTATGAAACGGTCCGATCGATCAACAGCTTCGCCTTCGGCCTTGGCCTGCAGCGCGCTGATGCCATCAAGGCACTGAAGAACGCAGGCATTGACATCTATGAAGAGATCGCGCGCGCTTGGCAGAAAGGCACCTCAGTCCGCGAACTCAGCCGGTGCCATGGCGTCGGCCGAGATACCATTTCACGGTGGATCAGGCGAACCGGGCGGGCTGTGCCCATCGCAAACAGCCGCAAGCGCTATGACGAGCAGGTTGTCGTCAATGTTTACCAGGAAACGCGCTCATGCAACCGTGCGGCCAAGGCGGCGCACGTCGCATGGCGCACAGCCAAGATGGTCCTGGTGCGACATGGCTTGTGGGCCGACGAATGACTTACGAACTTCTACTCTTAACAGGCTGCTGAAGAAGTCGGGCAGCGGGACGGTTTTTCCGATCTGCCGGGTTTGACGACTGCTGCTGGGGCCGGGCGGGACGGCGCGCTCGTGCTCGTTCCCCCGATCACGCGGCCAGCAGTCGAGGCAGTCGGGCGAGGTTGCAGGCGACCATGGTGAGGGTGAACCTGGCTCGGACGCGCTCGACGCCGCGATAGACGGTCTGGGCCATGCCGCCCACGGTCTTGGCCCAGCCGAAGGGCTCCTCGATCTTCTTGCGGCGCTTCTGCGAGGCGGAATAGCCGGGATGACGGGTGGTGCGTCCGTCGATGGCGGAGTGCCGTGCCTTTCGGGCGACATGCGGGGTCACGCAGGCTTGGCGGAGATCGGCGACAAAGTCGGCGCTGTCGTAGCCCTTGTCGGCGCCGAGGGTCAGGCGGCGCGTCGCGCCCGGCGAGTGGCGGTGGATCATGTCGAGCGCGGCGCGGCGCTCCGCATGGCCATCGGCCTGGGTCAGGTCAGCCTGGACGACCAGGCCGCTGCGGTTCTCCATCAGCGTGTGCCCCATGAAGCAGAGCAGCGCGCCTGCGCCAGGCGACTTCTTGTAAAGCCGCGCCTCGGGGTCGGTGGTCGAGGCATGCGTGGCGTTCGAGCGCTTCTCGCCCCGGAAGTCGACTTCGGCATTACGATCCTGGCGGACGGGGCGGGTCATCGGGGTGGTCTCGGTCTCGGGCTGTGGCTGGTTGGGGGTGTCTGCGGAGCGGGGGCTGGGCGGATCACTCGGGCCGCGGTCATCGTCGGGCAGTGCGCCCCCTCCCTTCGGCTGGAAGCTCTTCATCGACGCCCAGGCTTTCACCAGCGTGCCGTCGACCGAGAAGTGCTCGTCCGACAGCAGCGGCGCCACCTCGCGGTGCGCGAGGATCGCCGCAAGGAACTTCCGGGCCATGTCGGTCGTGAGCAGGCGGTCACGGTTCTTGGAAAACACCGTCGGCACCCAGACCGGATCGTCGATGCCGAGCCCGATGAACCACCGAAACAGCAGGTTGTAGTGCATCTGCTCCATCAGCTGGCGCTCGGAGCGAACCGAGAACAGGATCTGCAGGAGGCTGGCCCGCAGCAGCCGCTCCGGCGCGATGGAGGGGCGGCCCTCGACCGCATAGAGCCGGTCAAACTCGCAATCGAGACTGGTCAGCGCCTCGTTGACGATCCGCCGGATCTTGCGCAGCGGGTGCCGGGCGGGGATGCGCTCCTCAACATCGACATAGCTGAACAGCGATCCCGTCACCTTGTCTGTCCCGCGCATCCTCGCCTCCGCAAACGCAGCAGTGAGGATGAATCATGTCCCGGAAACGGCGTCGAGGGTCGACTTCTTCAGCAGCCTGTTAAGGGTTCTGGAGGCGCTTGCCAGCCCAGGAGTATGACGCCTCATCGCCGCGAAACTTGGTTCTCAGCTAAAGCGCGGCAGTTGTCGTACTGGTGATCATGGATTTGTCGGTTAGAAGCTGTTCGAAACGCATGCGAAGGGCGACCTCGACTGACACAATGGGCGGAGAGTGGCCATTCGCTTCCCTCGGCCGCAAGGCCCGAAATGGGCGGTGATCTGACTTGGGGCCGATGCAACTATGCCCAGTGATATGACGCTGAACCGGCGAGGTCATAAGGGAGCGATTGCGTTCGTTCGAACTATTTCTATAACAGAAATGCCAAATACCCATCAGGCAAGATTGGGCGTCGAGACAATGGGCGCATCCTGCTGCCTCTACTCTAGAAAGGTGATCACGTGACCGTCGAGGATCGTCTTCCGGATCAATTTTCCCGGGACTTGCTTGCGGGCAGTCTCATGGTCGCCAACGATCAGAACAATCCTGTTCGTTTGCATCTCGCCGCGGCCGGACTTCGAGAATTGTTCGGGCATATCCTGCATGCGGACGCGCCAGATGATGAAGTGCGCGCATGCGCTTGGTTTAAGCAGGAGCCAAACACGAAAACTGTTACACGGCGCCAAAAGGCCATCTATTCTACTCAAGGCGGCCTGTCAGACGCATTTGTCGAACAGCTGGGATTGGACGTCGACGATTTGCACCGCGCGGCGATTCGATCGATTGAAGCCCTGAACAAGGCAACGCATGTTCGGCCCGACACGTTGGTAAACGACAAGGCGACCATTAAGTCATTTATTGATGAAGCCTTGGTAGCGCTTGAGGGCTTACTTGCGTCATTTTCTGAAGGACGAAGTGCCGTTAAAGAGGCCTTGGTCGCCGATATCTATCGCGCGATGTCGAACGCGTTGATCGAGCAGACCTTCGACGACATCGATATTTTGGCAGGCAAGGGGTACGAAATCGACCCTTGGATTGACGATGCTGAAATCCAAGTCGAGGCATTGCGCTCAAAGGTGATTGTTGTGAGTTTTTCTGGCGTAGCACATGTTACCCTGCACTATGGCTCCAAGCACGACGCGGCGGAAATTCAACACGATTTCCCATTCTGGTTGCGGTTCGAAGCTCCAGTAGAAAAGCCTACCGAGCTCACCCTGGTTGCCAATCATTTCGACGATACGTCTTGGTACAGTTAAACAGAGTTCTGACCGAAGCCTACTCCGCCGCTACGTCTTCTTTCGCATCAAGGGCCGAGATTCGTTCCTTGACCTCCTCACTTAGATAGTCTGCGTTAATAGTACGCAGATACCGCAAAGCTTCTTTGTCGTTGGCCTGATACTCCAAGCGGCGTTTGTAAAAGGTCAGACGCCCCTCAGCCTCCTGGATGATCTCTCCCCAGGTCTTGGCCCAGACACGTATCTTGATCGGGTCATCAATTTCGAGGACCAGCCCAAGGGGCTTGTCTTTTTGCCGCGCCTCGAACTCCGCATCTTTTGTGAAGCGGTTGGCGACGGCAACAAAATCCCACTCGACGTTCGAGTGCTTGAAACGGTCATCAAGCGCCACGGCCTTTGCGTACTTCTTGACTTGGTTAATGACGTCTTCGTTAAGGTTCTGACTTGGGCGCTTTAGCTCTATGACGAGGTGTTTTCGCTCTTCGTCGGTGGCCGTAGGCATCCGGCAAGAAAGCATCAGATCAACAATAGCGGCTTTGCCTTCGGCGTCGAGAACTGGTGCATTTGGCGCGAGTGTCGCCCGAGCAGTGCCATTGTCACTGTCACTACCCAGTAATTCAATATGGCTGCGCAATACTGCGGACAGATCCTCGTCGTCGTTCATCAGATTGAACTGTTCCCCGAAAATCCATGTCTCTTGGGCGATAATTCTGTGAAGTTGCGATCGTTCGAGGAGCTGACGTTTGGATTTCGAGTCAAATACTAAAATCTGCAGGGCACGCACAAATTCAAGACGATCGGTGACCGCTTTCGCGGCATTGATAACTGCCGTAAGAGATGTTTTTCGAAGTAGGTCTGACAGTTCCTCTTGCTTGGCCTTGGGAAGGTCTACGACACTCTCAAGAATTGCAGGCAGGGTTCCGGGGCCAGTTTCAATTGCGGCCTTTACGAGTTGAAGGATTAACTTTTGCTGCTTGGGCGGAGCCTTTTCGAAGTCTGGGCTATAGTCGGCCAAATTCAATGCTACGACATCGAAGACCTGTCTTTCGTTAATTTCGATGGGATCAGACGCTTTTCCTTCATAGGGATAGATTTTGGCCGCTTTCCACTCCTGGATTTTACCACGAGAACGCTCTGCTTCACGCTCGCGAAAGTGCTCGCGCAACTTGGCCTTCGTCGCCTCGACAAGTGCCATGGAGGGCGGATCGAGCTCTACCAGTCCTTCCGTGTTATCGTCCGCAAGGTCCTGAAAATGGTCTGCCGTCAAATATGCGGTAAAGTCGAAGCCGCGGGCATGAATTCCAGGAGCCATTTCGTGGAAACTGAAACGGCCGGGCAGGCAAAGCATTAGCTTCCGTTCGACCTTTTTTTTCCACTCGATGATGTCGAGCGTGGCTTGGTATTCATGGCCATCTTCGGTGATCGCCGTAATTTTATATGACGTTACGTCGCGGATTGCGTCTCGTGCATCTATCTCTTCGCCATCATAGATGATACGGAAGGCGGGATCTTCGTAGAGTTGGAGCGCGAACACATCCCTGACCTGCTCGGCGAACCTGTCTGTCGACCATATTTCAAAATCTCGAACGATATTCTCGATTTCTACAGTGCAGCCAGTGTTCGCTGACGGGACTGTATCTGAAATCATAAAGCGCTTCAGATCAGATTTTTTACCGCTGATCGAGAACTTCTTTCCGGCATGATGAGATATCCACGTTACACGTTCCCCGAGTGCGAATGCCTTGAAACGTCCTTGCCCCTTTTCCCCATGAATCGACCTCCCGCCTTCAGTCTTAATTGCGCGCTTTTTCCAAGAGCCACCCAACGACTGGAAGAACGTTTCGACCTCGTCAGCGGGAATCCCGTTTCCATCGTCCACCACTCGAATGACGCCGAGCTTTGTAAGTTGACCCGCTTCTAGCTCGACCTTTACTTCGCGCGCATCCGCATCGTAGGCGTTCCAGATAAGTTCCGAGATGGCTGCCAGAGGTTTCGCGGTCGTAATGCGCTGAATGTGATCATTCTCAACTTTAATCTCGATCTGCTGCACAGATGGGGCCTCGGCGAGCGTTTCATTCTCAAACTAGTCCCATTTGCCGAAAGCGTTTTCAACCGGAAAGATCAGCGCCCCACCCTCGTTCCTCGTAAGATCGGTCGAAGTCTGTGCGTCTAAGACGTCGCCTTGCCACGTGTCGTCACCCCGCGGGCAGATAGCACTCCGCGATCACCTGTTTCCCCTCCCAATGCGCGAGCCGTGCGATGACACCGATGGACTTCTGGGTGTATCCCCGCAACTCGGCAAAGGTCGTTGTGCCATTCCGTGCGAGAAGTGTCGAAAGTCAGTCCGAGAGCTGGGCTCGACCGTGCTCGTCGGTCTCGGTGGCAAGCGGGTTCAGGTCCGCATTAGCGATCTCAGCCTGTCATAGCTGGTGCAAAGAGCACGAACGGCAGGTCTGGTGAATTCAGTAGGGTAGTGCGGCGCCCTCGCGAGCGACCGCAAAGAGCCGAATGCGACGAGCATCGGACTCCCAACCTGCCTCGCATAACGACAGCCTCTATGCCGCAAGGGCAGGATAGTGTCCAAAAAGGAAGACTACTGTGGCAAACCACAGTTGTGAAATGGTCGGAGCGAGAGGATTCGAACCTCCGACCCCCTGCTCCCGAAGCAGGTGCGCTACCAGGCTGCGCTACGCTCCGACCGTGACGGGGCAGGTATCGCGGGGCGCGCGCGATTGCAAGGGGAAATCAGCGGCGCAGAAGGCGGCGGAAGCCCGAGATGCTGGGAGAGGGCAACCCCTCGCCGCTGGCCTCGGCCTGCAGGACGAGGCGGTGGGCCGCCGGGGCCCGTGTCTCGCGCCACAGGATGTAGAGCCCCGAGCCCACGATGACCGTGATCCCCAGCAGCGTGGCGCTGTCGGGCAGTTCCGAAAACAGCAGCCAGCCGTAAAGCGTGGCCCACAGGATCTGGCTGTACTGCATGGGCGCGACCACGGCGGCCTCGGCCGCGCGATAGGCGCGCACGTTCAGCACCGCCCCGATCAGGCCGAACAGCGCGACCAGCCCGGCAAGGCCAAGGTCCGCGCCCGGCATCGGCCGGTAGACGAAGGGCAGCGCCAGTGTGCAGAGCCCGAGGTTCAGCAGCACCGGCCAGAGGACAAGGACCAGCGTGCGCTCGGACCCGCCCAGGCGGCGCGCGATGACCGCCGACAGCGCCCCGCAAAGCGCCGTGACGATGGCGCAGAGATGGCCGAGGCCAAGCTGCGCCTGCCCGGGCCGCAGCACGATCAGCACGCCCGCGAGGCCCAGCAGCACCGCGACAAGCCGGTGCGGGCCGATCCGCTCGCCCAGCATGGGCACCGACAGCAGGGTGATCAGCAGCGGCATGGTGAAAAGGATGGCATAAACCTGCGTCAGCGGCAGCAGCGCGAAGGCCGTCATCGCGCTGAGCACGTTCAGCGTCATGCAGAGCGTCCTGAGCCCGACCCAGCCGGGGTGGCGGGGCCAGAGGCTGACCTTTGGCCGCCGCGCCGCCACGACCGCCAGCACCGGCAGGGACAGAAGCGCCACGAAGAAGGCGGTTTGCAGGGGCGAATAGCTCGCCCCCAGCAGCTTGATGACGGCGTCGTGGGTCGCATAGGCGCCCATCGCGCCAAGGCCCAGCGCGGCGCCCGCCAGGTTGCCGCGCATGGGGGATCAGCCCGCCGCCAGCGCCGCGACGATCCGGTCGCCCATCTCGGCGGTGCCGATGGGGGTGCCGCCCTCGGGGCCCATCAGGTCGGCCGTACGGGCGCCCTCGGCCAGCACGCGCTCGACGGCGGCTTCCAGTTCGTCGGCCGCGGCGCCCTCGTTGTAGGAATAGCGCAGCGCCATGGCGAAGGAGAGGATGCAGGCGATGGGGTTGGCCTTGCCCTGCCCCGCGATGTCGGGGGCCGAGCCGTGCACCGGCTCGTACATCGCCTTCGGGCGGCCGTTCGCCATCGGCAGGCCGAGGCTGGCCGAGGGCAGCATCCCCAGCGAACCGGTCAGCATCGCCGCCGCGTCCGACAGGATGTCGCCGAACAGGTTGTCGGTCACGATCACGTCGAACTGCGAGGGGCGGCGGACCAGCTGCATGGCGCCGTTGTCGGCATACATGTGGGTCAGCTCGACCTCCGGGTATTCGTTGTCATGGACCCACTGCACTTCCTCGCGCCAGAGGACGCCCGATTCCATGACATTGGCCTTTTCCATGGAACACACGCGGTTCTTGCGCTTCTTCGCCAGTTCAAAGGCCGCGCGGGCCACGCGCCGGATCTCTCCGCTGGTGTAGCGCTGGGTGTTGATGCCGACGCGGCCGCCCTCGTTGTCGGGGTTGTTGCCGTCGGAATGGATGCCGCGCGGCTCTCCGAAATAGACGCCCGAGGTCAGCTCGCGCACGATCAGGATATCGAGCCCGGCCACGATCTCGCGCTTGAGCGACGAGAAATCCGCCAGCGCGTCGAAGCACTGCGCGGGGCGCAGGTTGGCGAACAGGTCCATTTCCTTGCGCAGCCGCAGCAGGGCACGTTCCGGCTTCACGCTGAAGTCGAGGTTGTCATAGGCCGGGCCGCCCACGGCCCCCAGCAGAACTGCGTCCACGGACTGCGCCTTGGCCATCGTCTCGTCGGTGATGGGCTTGCCATGCACGTCATAGGCCGCGCCGCCGACAAGGTCCTCGGACACGTCGAAGCGCATCCCGCGGCTCGACTGGAACCAGTCGATGACCTTGCGCACCTCTGCCATGACTTCGGGGCCGATGCCGTCGCCCGGCAGGATCAGAAGGGAGTAGCTGTCGCTCATCTTGCGCCTTTGTGTGTTCGGGGATGCGGGTCGCGTCCCGCCTAGCCCTGCCCCGCGCGAGGGTCAAGTTCACGGCCATTTGGGTTGCAGCCCGCGCCTGCGTCCTGTCGGTAGGACCCATGCCCCCTGACCGGAGACGGACGATGAAACCCATGCTTGCCGCCGCCCTGCTGGCGACTGCCAGCGGCGCCGCCTGGGCCGACGGAGGGATGACCGTGCCGCTGCCCGACACCTCGGGACTTGCGGCGGACGAGGCGCGGGCGCTGATCACGGAAGTGGCGCAGGTCAATGTCATCACTTCGAACTGCCCGGCCTATCCGGTGTCGGATGCCGAATGGACGCTGATCGCGGGCACGGGCGACAAGCTGGCGGCGCAGCTGGGGCTGGACGCCTCGGCCTATGACAAGCAGTTCTACGGCCCGGCCTTCCAGCTTCTGGACGATCCCGGCACCTGCGACCGCATCGGACCCAAGGCAAAGCCGCTGATCGCGCGGCTCAAGGCGATGGGCGGGGGGACGACGCCCCTGTCGCGGTCCCAGTAGGACCGAGGTCGAGGTCCACCCAGACCAGCCGGTGGGGCGAGGCGGTGGCTGCGGTCTCGGCCAGGGGCTGCCCCGGCGCGGGCCACAGCACGCCCGAGCCCGTCACCGTCAGATCGGGCGAGGGCAGCACCACGTCCACCCGCAGGTTCCCCGGCCCGTCCGCATCCGGCCAGTCGGCGGTGTCGAGCGCCGGGTCGCCCTTCTGCGCGGCATTGGCGCCTTCCCGCGGGGCCATCGCGGCCCCCTCGCTTTTCGGCCGGGGGTCCTGCACGCGGGCCAGCAGTGCGGCCATGCCTTCTCGCCGCCCGTCGCCATCCACGGGGTCAAGGTTGGTGTCGCCCATGAGGACGAAGCGTTCGGGCGGCAGGCGCGTCAGCCAGAACGCCGCCTCGTCATGGTTTCGGCGGCCGTTCCGGTCCTCGGGTCCGTGAAGACGGGCGGAGTCGCCGACCAGGCCAGCAGCGTCAGCGTCGCGCCGCCCACAGTCACCGGCACTTCCCAGTGCGCGGTCGAGGACAGGCGCTGCACCTCGGCCACCTCGGGCGGCACGGCGGGCATCAGGTTTCCCGGCAGGTCGCGCCACAGCAGGGCCGAGTGGTCCGTGACCTCGCCCAGCGGCAGGCGCGACAGCAGCGCCATGCCCCCCTGCCCCGAGAACAGCCCGAAACCCTGCGCGTCGTCGCCCGTCCCCATGCGCCCATCGCCGTCCAGATCGAGTCCGGTCGCCATCCCGCTGTTGGGACGGCCCGCGTGGCGGTGAGGATAGTCCGCGCCGGCAGCCTTCAGCAGATCGGCAAAGGCGGACAGGGCCGCGCCGTCGCCGTCCCAGTCGAAGCCGGTCAGCAGCAGCACGTCGGCGTCCGCCGCCGCGATCACCTGAACGGCCGCCGCGACCTGTTCGTCCCTGCCCGACAGGATGTCGCGCAGCAGAAGCCCCGGCCCGTCGCGCGACAGGTCGGGACTGTAGGTGGCGATGCGGACGGGGTCCGCCAGCGCCGGCCCCGAGGCCAGCGCCAGCGCAAGGCCGAGCGCGGTTCTCAGACCCAAGGCTGGGATTGGGCGATCCGCGCCTCGTAAGCCTCGATCGCGGGGGCCTTCTCCATGGTCAGGCCGATGTCGTCCAGCCCGTTCAGCAGGCAGTGCTTGCGATGCGGGTCCATCTCGAAGGGATAGGCCGTGCCATCCGCGCCGGTCACCGTCTGCGATTCAAGATCGACCGTCAGGCGCGCGTTGGCGCCGTTCTCGGCGTCCTTCATCAGCGCCTCGACCGCGTCGGGCGGCAGGACGATGGGCAGGATGCCGTTCTTGAAGCAGTTGTTGTAGAAGATGTCCGCGAAGCTGGTCGAGATCACGCAGCGGATGCCGTAGTCCAGCAGCGCCCAGGGCGCGTGTTCACGCGACGAGCCGCAGCCGAAGTTGTCGCCCGCCACGATGATCTGCGCGTCCCGATACGCGGGCTTGTTCAGCACGAAGGCCGGGTTTTCGGTCCCGTCGGGGAAATAGCGCATCTCGTCGAACAGGTTCTTCCCCAGTCCCGAACGATGGATCGTCTTCAGGAACTGCTTGGGGATGATCATGTCGGTGTCGATGTTGACCAGCGGCATGGGTGCGGCGATGCCGGTCAGGGTGGTGAACTTGTCCATGTCGTCCTCGTCTTCCCTCAGGCATCCACCGGCGCGGCCATCAGCTCGCGCACGTCGGTCAGGTGGCCGGTCACGGCCGCCGCCGCCGCCATCACCGGGCTCATCAGGTGGGTGCGCCCGCCCCGGCCCATCCGGCCCTCGAAGTTGCGGTTCGAGGTCGCCGCGCAGCGTTCCCCCGGCGCCAGCTGGTCGGGGTTCATGCCCAGGCACATGGAACAGCCCGCAAGCCGCCATTCGAAGCCCGCGTCGGTGAAGATCCTGTCCAGACCCTCCTCCTCGGCCTGCATCCTGACAAGGCCCGAGCCGGGGACGACCATCCCCCGCACGCCGGGCGCCAGATGCTTGCCGCGCAGCACTTCGGCCGCGGCGCGCAGGTCCTCGATCCGGCCGTTGGTGCAGGAGCCGATGAAGACCGCGTCCACCTTGATGTCGGTCAGCTTCATGCCGGGCTTGAGGCCCATGTAGTCCAGCGAGCGGCGGGCGGCCTCGACCTTGCCACCGCCGAAGTCCTGGGGGGCCGGGACGGTGGCGCCGATCGGCAGCACGTCCTCGGGCGAGGTGCCCCAGGTCACGACCGGCTCGATGTCCTCGCCCCGGATCGTCACGACCTTGTCCCAATGCGCGCCCTCGTCCGAGAACAGCGTCTTCCACCAGGCGAGCGCGGCCTCCCATGCCGCGCCCTTCGGCGCATGGGGACGGCCTTTCACATATTCGAAGGTCTTCTCGTCCGGCGCGATCAGGCCGGCGCGGGCGCCGCCCTCGATCGCCATGTTGCAGACGGTCATGCGGCCTTCCATGGACAGGTCGCGGATCGCCTGCCCGCAGTATTCGATGACATAGCCGGTGCCGCCCGCCGTGCCGGTGTGGCCGATGATCGACAGCGTGATGTCCTTGGCCGTCACACCGGGGCGCAGCTTGCCGGTGATCTCGACCTTCATGTTCTTGGATTTCTTCTGGATCAGCGTCTGGGTGGCCAGCACATGCTCGACCTCGGAGGTGCCGATCCCGTGCGCCAGCGCGCCGAAGGCCCCATGCGTGGCCGTGTGGCTGTCGCCGCAGACGACGGTCATGCCGGGCAGCGTCCAGCCCTGTTCGGGGCCGACGATATGGACGATCCCCTGCCGGATGTCGTTCATCGGGTAATAGTTCACGCCGAAGTCGCGGGCGTTCCTGTCAAGCTCGGCGACCTGGATGCGGCCTTCCGGGTTCTCGATCCCGACGACCCGGTCGGGCGTGGTCGGCACGTTGTGGTCGGGCACGGCGATGGTCTGGTCGGGGCGGCGCACCTTGCGGCCCGACATCCGCAGCCCTTCGAAGGCCTGCGGGCTGGTCACCTCGTGGACAAGGTGGCGGTCGATGTACAGCAGGCAGGTGCCGTCGGGCTGGCGGTCGACGACATGGGCGTCGAAGATCTTGTCGTAAAGCGTGCGGGGGCCGCTATGGGTCGGGGTGCCGGTCATGGCTGTCTCTTTCGGAAGGGATGGCGATCGAGGGAAAGCAGGCGCGCAAGGGCGCAGGGCGGGCCTGCCTCACAGTCGCGCGGTCACCGTCCGGGTCACGCCGTAGAATCGGCCGGGCAGACGAGCGCGATCATGGATGTCGAAGAACCGGATCATGGGCCCTAGATACGCCCTTGACGCCGCGTCCTGCAAGGGGTTGGCGGGTTTGTGCGGGCCGCATGACCGGTTTCCGGCCGCCCCGGCGCGGAAACTGCGTCCGCGACGGTTGAGAACAGCCTGTCGCGTGCTATCTTTATCCCCATCCCGGCGCCGGGGAAGATCGGCGCGCTGACCGGAGGAAGTCCCCTGTCCACCACCGTCCCGTCGGCCGAAGTGCCGGCCGCGACCACCGCGGAAAGCAGCGACCAGTTGCTTGCCCGCATCCTCGCCTCGCTTGATGACGACAAGGCCGAGGACATCGTCACCATCGACCTGCGCGGGCGTTCCGCCATGGCCGACCACATGGTCATCGCCTCGGGCCGCAGCTCGCGCCAAGTGGCGTCCATCGCCCAGAAGCTGGTTGACCGCCTCAAGACCGAATGCGGGCGCTCGGCCCGGATCGAGGGCAAGGACACCGGCGACTGGGTGCTGATCGACACCGACGACGTCATTGTCCATGTCTTCCGCCCCGAGGTGCGCGAGTTCTACCAGCTCGAGAAGATGTGGATGCCTGCCGACGCGCTGGCCACCCTGCGGGGCGGCGCGGCCCCTGACGCCCAGCCGCTGACGCAGTAGGCCAGCGATGCTTCGGGTCCGCATCGCCGCGGTCGGGCGGCTGGCCGCGCGTGCGCCCGAGGCAGCGCTGATCCAGGACTATCTCGGCCGGTTCGCCCAGACCGGCCGCCCGCTCGGCCTCGGTCCCGCCGAGATGGCCGAGGTCGAGGACCGCAAGGGCGGCGGCAAGCCCGCCGAGGCCGCCCTGCTTTCCCGCCAGATCCCCGACGGTGCCGCGGTGATCGCGCTGGACGAACGCGGCCGGCTCTTGTCCTCGCCCGACTTCGCCGCGGCCCTTGCCCGCTTCCGCGACGATGGCCGGTCCGACGCCGTGTTCCTGATCGGGGGCGCGGACGGGCTGGACCCTTCGCTGCGCGACCGCGCCGACCTGATGCTGTCCTTCGGCGCGATGGTCTGGCCGCACATGCTGGCCCGCGTCATGCTGGCCGAGCAGCTTTACAGGGCGGCGACGGTCCTGGCCGGATCGCCCTATCACCGGGTCTGACCGGCCCCTTTCCCGTTACCCCAGATCGAAGGCGTCGATGGCGGCAATCGCCTCCTCGGCGGTTTCGACGAAGGTGAACAGCCCGAGGTCCTCGGGGCTGATGGTGCCCGCCTCGGCCAGCGCCTGCCAGTCGATGATCCGGTTCCAGAACTCGGTCCCGAACAACAGGAAGGGGACGGGCTTCATCCGCCCGGTCTGGATCAGCGTCAGCGCCTCGAACATCTCGTCCAGCGTGCCGAAGCCGCCGGGGAAGATGGTGATCGCCCGCGCGCGCATCAGGAAATGCATCTTGCGGATGGCGAAATAATGGAAGTTGAACGCCAGGTCCGGCGTCACGTACAGGTTCGGCGCCTGCTCGTGCGGCAGCACGATCCCCAGCCCGATGGACTGGCCGCCCGCCTCGTAGGCGCCCTTGTTCCCGGCCTCCATCACCCCGGGTCCGCCGCCCGTGCAGATCACCCATTCGCGCCCGTAGCTGGCGATGGACCGCTGCGTGATGAGATGCGCGAAGTGCTCGGCCTCGGCGTAATAGGTGGACAGCGCCGCCAGGGTGGGCGTGCGTGCACGGTTCGCGTGCTCTGGCGCCGGGATGCGTGCGCCGCCGAACATCACCACGGTCGAGGCGACGCCGCGCTCGTCCATGATCATCTGCGGCTTCAGCAGTTCCAGTTGCAGGCGGACCGGGCGCAGTTCCTCGCGCAGCAGGAACTCCGTGTCGGTGAAGGCCAGCCGGTAGGAAGGCGAGCGCGTCTGCGGCGTCGAGGGGTCATGCGCCGCGACGATCGCGTCCTGTTGGCTGTGGCGCAGGGTGTGGCTGCGTTCGTCGTCGGGGGGCGTCATCAGAACCTCAATGCTGGCCACCGGCGTTGCACGGTGCTGACCCCCCGCTTATAGCCCAACGGCAAGGATTTCCACCCGACCGCCAGAAAGGGCCGCCATGTCGTACGCCGCGCTTGAAACCGCCATCGAAGCCGCATGGGAGGCACGCGACCGCATCACCCCCGCCACCACCGGCGAGACGCGGGACGCCATCGAGGCCACGCTCGAGGCGCTGGACCGGGGCGAGCTGCGCGTGGCGGAAAAGCGCGGGGCCGACTGGCACGTCAACCAGTGGGCCAAGAAGGCCGTGCTGCTGGGCTTCCGCCTGAAGGACATGGAACTGCACCCGGGCGGCCCGCAGGGCGGCACCTGGTGGGACAAGGTGGACAGCAAGTTCAAGGACTGGGACGAGGCCCGCTGGCGCGAGGCGGGCTTCCGCGCCGTGCCGAACGCGGTCGTCCGCCGTTCCGCCCATATCGCCCGAGGCGTCGTGCTGATGCCGTCCTTCGTGAACCTCGGCGCCCATGTCGATGAGGGCACGATGGTGGACACCTGGGCGACCGTCGGCTCCTGCGCCCAGATCGGCAAGCGCGTCCACCTGTCGGGCGGCGTCGGCATCGGCGGCGTGCTGGAACCCATGCAGGCCGGTCCGACGATCATCGAGGACGACTGCTTCATCGGCGCCCGGTCCGAGGTCGTCGAGGGCGTGATCGTGCGCGAGGGATCGGTTCTCGGGATGGGCGTCTTCATCGGCCAGTCCACCAAGATCGTGGACCGCGAAACCGGCGAGGTCATGTATGGCGAAGTCCCCGCCGGCTCGGTCGTGGTCGCGGGCTCGATGCCCTCGAAGAACGGCGTCAACCTTTACTGCGCGGTGATCGTCAAGCGGGTCGATGCCAGAACCCGCTCGAAGACCTCGATCAACGAGCTTCTGCGCGACTGATCACGCGGCGGGGCCGATGGCGACGTCCAGCGGCTCCAGCCCCTCGACCCGCGCCTCCAGCCGGTCGCCGGGCTGGACGGCGCCCACGCCCGCGGGCGTGCCGGTATAGATCAGGTCGCCCGGCTGAAGGTGGTAATAGCGCGACAGGTCCGCGATCAGCTCGGGGATCGACCAGACCATGTCGGACAGGGGCGCGTCCTGCCGCGGTTCGCCGTTCACATGCAGGGTGATGCGCTGTTCGCCGGGCTGGAAGGCTGCGGCCGGGGTGAGCGCGCCGATCACGGCCGAGTTCTCGACATCCTTGCCAAGATCCCAGGGCCGCTGCTTGGACTTGGCCACCGCCTGAAGGTCGCGGCGGGTCATGTCGAGGCCGACCGCATAGCCCCAGACGCAGCCCATCGCCTCGTCGGGGTCGATGCGGAAGGCCGGGCGGCCCAGCGCCACGACCAGCTCGACCTCGTGGTGATAATCTCCGGTGCCGGGCGGATAGGGCAGCGTGCCGGCGCCGGCCAGCGAAAAGGCCGACTTGGTGAAGTAGAAGGGCGCCTCGCGGTCCACCTCGACCCCCATCTCGGCGGCATGGGCGGCATAGTTGCGTCCCACGCAGAAGATGCGGCGGACGGGGAAGGCCGCCGCCTCGCCGCTGACGGGAACGGTCGGCGGGACGGGGGCGGGGAAGATCGTTGCGGTCACGGGCGCGCTCCTTCTTTTGCGCCGCATCGAGAGCCGAGGCGCGCGCCGCCGTCAAGCACCCGAGCGCCGCCCGTCTCACGGAACGGGCCTGCCCCGGCGCGCGTTCGACTGCGTTCCGGCAGAGGGGCCTTTCCAGGCCGGGCCTTTGCCGCATAGGCTGCCCTGACCGCGGCCCCGACGAGGAGAACCGGATTTGCGCAAGATCACGACCATCGCCCTTGCCGTTCTGGCGGGCCTCGCCTCGCCCGCCATCGCGCGCGACATCGTGGTGTCCTCCAAGATCGACACCGAGGGCGGGCTTCTCGGCAACGTCATCCTGCTGGCGCTGGAGCATGCCGGGATGCCGGTGGAAAACCGCCTGCAACTTGGCGGCACGCCCATCGTGCGGGACGCGATCGCCTCGGGGCAGATCGACATCTACCCCGAATACACCGCCAACGCCGCATTCTTCCACAACGAGGCCGACAGCCCCGTCTGGAAGGACGCCGCGCAATCCTATGCGCGCGCGGCGGAACTGGACCGTGCGGGCAACCTGGTCTGGCTGGACGCCGCGCCCGCCAACAACACCTGGGCCATCGCGGTCCGCCGCGACTTGGCCGAGCAGAACAATCTGCGCACCATGTCCGACTTCGGCCGCTGGGTTGCCGGGGGCGGCGAGGTCAAGCTGGCGGCCTCGACCGAGTTCGTGACCTCGCCCGCCGCCCTGCCCGCGTTCCAGGCAACCTACGGCTTCCAGCTTGCCCCCGCGCAACTGGTCCAGCTGTCGGGCGGCGACACGGCCGCGACCATCGCGGCGGCGGCGCAGCAGACCTCGGGCGTGAACGCCGCAATGGTTTACGGCACCGACGGCGGAATCGAGCCCGCCGGGCTGGTCGTGATGGAGGACGACAAGGCCGTGCAGCCCTTCTACCAGCCCGCGCCGGTCGTCCGTGCCGGGGTGCTGGAGGAATACCCGAAGATCCCCGAGGTGCTGAACCCGATCTTCGCGGGCTTGGACCTCGCCACGCTGCAGGAACTGAACGCCCGCATCCAGGTGGGCGGCGAGCCCGCGGCGGCGGTGGCCGAGGATTACCTGACCCGCAAGGGCCTGATCGAGTGACCCCCTGCCCGTCCGGCAGCGGATGAACCCGGCCGCCGCCGGAACGCGGCCCGGCATCAGCCGCCCCGCCCTTCTGTTCGCGGCAGTCGGGCTGACGGGCCTTGCCCTTCCCTTTGTCCAGTTCCGCGCGAACCGCATCGTTGGCGGAGAGGGGTTGAGCCTGCCTGACGCTCTCGGGCCCTGGGGCTGGGCCGCCGCCGCGCTGGTGGTGGCGGTCCTTCTGGCGCTGTCCCGCGTCCCGCCACGCGCGGCGCTGGTCGCCGCGACTTGCGGGCTGCTGGCCGTCACCCTGTCCGCAGGGGCCGCGGCCGGCGCGCTGGTGCCCGAAGGCGACCGCATCGCGCGGGTGTCGCTGGGCGCTGGCTTCTGGCTGCTGCTTGCGGCCTTCGCGCTGGCCCTCGCCGACGCGCTGTCGCGTCTGGCCCTGAGGCCCGCATGGCGCTGGGCGCTGCTGGCCGGGACGGTTGCGGCCATTGCGCTGATCCTCGGCACGGGGCTTCTGGACGACCTGTCGGTGATGCGGGAATACGCCGCGCGGCGCGACATGTTCTGGCGCGAGGCGCAGCGCCATCTGGCGCTGGCCTTCGGCTCGCTGGGCGCGGCGCTGGCGGTGGGGCTGCCGCTGGGCATCGTGATCCACGAGGCGCCGCGGTTGCGAGGGGCCGTGCTGGGCGTCCTGAACGTCGTCCAGACGATTCCGTCGCTGGCGCTGTTCGGGATCATGATCCCCCTTTTCGGCTGGATCGCCGCAAGCGTGCCGGGGGCGGCAGCCGCAGGCATCGCGGGGATCGGCGCTTTCCCCGCGCTGGTGGCGCTGTTCCTGTATTCGCTGCTTCCCGTGGTCTCGAACATGCTGGCCGGGCTGGCGGGTGTCCCTCCGGGGGTCCGCGAGGCGGCGGCGGGCCTTGGCATGACCCGCGCGCAGGCGCTGGCGCAGGTGATGATCCCGCTGACGCTGCCCGTGCTGCTGGCGGCGGTCCGCATCGTGCTGGTCCAGAACATCGGCCTTGCCGTGATCGCGGGGCTGATCGGCGGCGGCGGCTTCGGCAGCTTCGTCTTCCAGGGGCTGAACCAGACGGCGATGGACCTCGTGCTGCTGGGCGCGCTGCCGACCATCGCGCTGGCGCTGGTGTCGGGCATCGCGCTGGACCTGGCTCTGGACGGGCTCGACCCACGGAAGGGGCACGCATGATCGAGATCGAGAACCTGACCAAGCGCTACGGCCCCCTTGCCGCCGTCGAGGATGTCAGCCTGACGGTCGAGCGGGGCCGGATCGCGGCGCTGGTCGGCACCTCGGGGTCCGGCAAGACGACCCTGCTGCGGATGATCAACCGGCTGGTGGAACCCACCTCGGGCCGCGTGCGGATCGACGGGACCGACACCGCAGCGCTGCCCCCGCACCTGCTGCGCCGCCGGATCGGCTATGCGATCCAGGGGCACGGGCTGTTTCCCCACCGCAGCGTCGCGCAGAACATCGCCACGGTGCCGCGCCTTCTGGGTTGGGACCGCCCCCGCATCGCCGCCCGCGTGGACGAGCTGCTGGACCTGTTCCAGTTGCCGCCCGGCGAGTTCCGCGACCGGATGCCCCACGAGCTTTCGGGCGGCCAGCAGCAGCGCGTGGGCGTGGCCCGCGCCTTGGCCGCAAAGCCGGACCTGCTGCTGATGGACGAGCCCTTCGGCGCGCTCGACCCCGTGATCCGCGCCCAAGCCCAGGCCGACCTGCGCCGCATCCAGCGCGAGCTTGGCACCACGCTGGTCATCGTCACCCATGACATGGCCGAGGCGATCACCCTGGGCGACCGCATCGCCGTGATGGAACGGGGCCGCCTGCTGCAATACGCCCCCCCGCGCGAGATCCTGACCGCGCCGGCCACCCCCTTCGTGGCCCGCCTGATCGGGACGGACGAGCGGCCCTTCCACCTGCTCTCGCTGACCTGCGTGGCCGACCTCGCCCAGCCCGGAGAGGCCGAGGGGCCGCCCCTCGCCCCCGGCGCCTCGCTGCGGGACGCGCTGGCGCTGTGCCTGTGGTCCGGCCGCGCGGCGCTGCCCGTCGAAGGCGGCGGCGTGGTGACGCTGGACGCCCTGCGCCGGGCGGCCGAGGGCCTGCCTCCATGACCGGGCGGCTTGCCCTTGGCCTCGCGGCGGTCCTGCTGCTTGCCTTCCTGCTGTCGCCCGACAGCTTCGCGCCCCTGCTGCGGCCCCTGACGCGGAACGGCGCGCCACCGGTTTATACGCAGACGAGCCTGCTGTCGCTGACGCTGTCGCACCTGGGGATGGTGGCGGGCGCGGTGCTGGCGGCGTCAGTGCTGGCGGTGGGCTTCGGGGTGCTGGTCACGCGCCCCTCGGGCCGGGACTTCCTGCCGCTGGCGCGCACCGTGGCCTCGGTCGGGCAGACCTTCCCGCCCGTGGCGGTGCTGGCGCTGGCCGTGCCGGTGATGGGCTTCGGCACCGGCCCCACGATGCTGGCGCTGTTCCTTTACGGCCTTCTGCCCATCTTCGAGAACACGCTGGCGGGCCTGGCCGGCCTGCCCCCGCAGGTGATCGAGGCCGCGCGCGGCATGGGCATGACGCCCGCCCAGCGCCTGTGGCGGGTGGAACTGCCCCTGGCGCTGCCGGTGATCCTGTCGGGCGTGCGGCTGTCCGCCGTCATCGCGCTGTCCACGGCCACCATCGGGTCCACCGTCGCCGCGCGCACCTTGGGGGAGGTCATCATCGCGGGGCTTCTGTCGTCGAACACCGCCTTCGTGGTGCAGGGCGGGGTCGTCGTGGGCATCCTCGCGCTGCTGATCCACGCGGGGCTGCGCGCGCTCGAGGACAGGGCCGCCGCCTGGTCGCACGCGGGACGAAGCTGACCGCTTCCCCGCAGGGACAGGCGGTGCTACGCATCCCTGACGCTCATTTGGGGGAAGGGCACGTCATGCGGCAGACCTGGCGCTGGTTCGGGCCGAAGGATCTCGTGTCCATCGACGACATGATGCAGGCGGGCGTGCAGGGCGTCGTCTCGGCCCTGCACCATGTCCCCACGGGCGCCGTCTGGTCGCCCGAGGAGATCGCCCGCCGCCAGGGCGAGATCGCCCGGATGACCGACGGCGCGCCCTCGGGCCTGGAATGGGAGGTCGTGGAAAGCCTGCCCGTGTCCGAGGACATCAAGAAGCAGAAGGGCGACTGGCGCGAACACATCGCCAGTTACAAGACCTCGCTGCGCCACCTGCGCGACGCCGGGATCGAGGTGATCTGCTACAACTTCATGCCAGTTCTGGACTGGACGCGGACGGATCTCGCCTGGCGGCTGCCCAACGGCGCGACCTGCATGCGCTTCGACCTGACCGACTTCGCGGCCTTCGACATCCATATCCTCGCCCGCCCCGGCGCCGCGCAGGACTTCCTGCCCGAGGTGGCCGAAGCCGCCGCCCGCCGCTTTGCCGAGATGCCCGAGGCCGCCCGCGAGGCGCTGGCCCGCAACGTGGTCTTCGGCCTGCCCGGCGCGGCCGAGCATTTCACGCTGGCGGACGTGCGCGCCCACCTGGCCGAATATGCCAGCATCCCGGCCGAGCGCCTGCGCGCGCATCTGGTCGATTTCCTGTCCGAGGTCGCGCCGGTGGCCCAGGACCTGGGCCTGCGGCTCTGCTGCCACCCCGACGACCCGCCCTTCCCGCTGCTGGGCCTGCCCCGCGTCATGTCCACCGAGGCGGACTACCGCGCCGTCATGGAGGCCGTGGACCTGCCCGCGAACGGGATCACGCTGTGCTCGGGGTCGCTGGGGGCGCGGCCCGACAACGACCTGCCGGGCATGATGGCGCGGCTGGGCGACCGGGTGCATTTCCTGCACCTGCGCAACGTCCTGCGCGAAAGCGAGGGCATCATGGGCAGCTTCCACGAGGCCGAGCACCTGGGCGGCGGCACGGACATGGTGGCCACCATCGCCGCCGTGCTGCGCGAGGAAGCCCGCCGCCGCGCGGAAGGCCGCGCCGATTGCGACATCCCCATGCGCCCCGACCACGGGCAGGACATCCTCGACGACCTGAAGCGCAGGGCGCAGCCCGGCTATCCGGCGATCGGCCGGCTCAAGGGGCTGGCCGAGCTGCGCGGGATCATGACCGCCCTGTCCCACCCGGCCGAGGGGATCGGCGCCTAGACCGCGCCCTCCGATGCCGGGGGGCCGCCGCGTTGCGCCCCCCCTTTGTTCCAAGGGACACGCGGGCCGTCACATCTCCCTGGCGCGGGCGCGCAGCATGAACTTCTGGATCTTGCCCGTCGGGGTCTTTGGCAGCTCGCCGAAGACCACCTTCCGCGGGCATTTGTAATGGGCAAGATTGTCGCGGCAGAAGGCGATGATCTCGGCCTCGTCCGTGCTGACGCCGTCCCGCAGCTCGATGAAGGCGCAGGGCGTTTCGCCCCATTTCTCGTCGGGCTTGGCCACCACCCCCGCAACCATCACTGCCGGGTGGCGATACAGCACGTCCTCGACCTCGATGGATGAGATGTTCTCGCCGCCCGAGATGATGATGTCCTTGGACCGGTCCTTGAGTTCCACGTAACCGTCCGGGTGCATGACGCCGAGGTCGCCCGAGGCGAACCAGCCGCCGCGGAAGGCCTTTTCGGTGGAACTGGGGTTCTTGAGATAGCCCTTCATGACGTTGTTGCCGCGCATGAAGACCTCGCCCATCGTGGTGCCGTCGGCAGGGACGGGCTGCAGCGTCTCGGGGTCGGCCACCATCATCTCGGACAGGGCGATGTTGGGGACGCCCTGGCGCACCTTCAGCCGGGCACGCTCGCCCCGGTTGCGGCTGTCCCATTCCCCCTTCCAGGCGCAGACGACCGAGGGGCCGTAGGTCTCGGTCAGGCCGTAGACATGCGTCACCTCGACGCCCATGCCTTCCATCGCCTCGATCACCCTGGCGGGGGGCGGGGCACCGGCGGTCATCACCTTGACCTCGTGGTCGAAGTCCCTGAGTTCGTCGGGGGCGCTGGCCAGCATGTTCAGCACGATGGGGGCGCCGCAGAAATGCGTGACCTTCTCGTCCCGGATCAGCTGGAAGATCGGCTCGGCCCGGACGGCGCGCAGGCAGACCGCGACGCCCGCGTTGGCCGCGATGGTCCAGGGGAAGCACCAGCCGTTGCAGTGGAACATGGGCAGCGTCCACAGGTAGCGCGCATGGTGTCCCATGCCCCATGTGACGATGTTGGACAGGGCGTTCAGCGCCGCCCCCCGGTGGTGATAAACGACGCCCTTGGGATCGCCCGTCGTCCCCGAGGTATAGTTCAGCGCAATGGCGTCCCATTCGTCATGGGGCATCAGCCAGTCGAAGGCGGGATCGCCCTCGGCCAGAAGCTCGTCATAAGTCAGCCGCCCGATCCGCTGGCCGCCGGGGAAGCTGGGGTCGACGATGTCCACGACCAGCAGGTCGGGCGCATGGGCGATGCGGACGGCGCGTTCCACGACCTCCGAGAACTCGGGATCGACGATCAGGACCTTGGCCTCGCCATGCTTGAGGATGAAGGCGATCCCCTCGGCATCCAGCCGCGTGTTGATCGCGTTCAGCACCGCGCCCGCCATGGGCACGCCGAAATGCGCTTCGAACATCTCGGGGATGTTGGCGGCGACGACCGCCACCGTGTCGCCGCGCCCGACGCCGCGCGCGGCCAAGGCGCCGGCCAGGCGGCGGGTGCGGTCGTAGGTCTCGGCCCAGGTCCGGCGGACGCCGTTGTAGGAAACGGCAGGGTAATCCGGGTAGATCGCGGCCGTCCGCTGGATGAAGGACAAGGGAGACAGCGGGACATGGTTGGCCGCATTCCTGTCCAGCGCATAGTCATAGATCGTGTGCTCAGCCATGTGACGTCCCCTTGCCCCGCGGCGCATGGCGCGCCGCTCCTGTTTTCCGCGCGCGATTGAGCAGCTTGGCCGACCCCTCCGCAAGGGTCCAGTTCGGGGCGATCCCGTTCGCTGCACTTACCTGACGAAATATGTCAGGGGACTTGCATGTCCCCTGGAAAACGGTGAAAGACGGCAATCCCCAGCGAGGCGTGGGTGACCCCGAAAGGTGGCTGACCATGCATCGCGGCCCCCGCCGCGGCTCCCGTCAGGTTACGGGCGCGCAGTCATTTTCAAGGCAGTCGGCACCCTTCAGGGTGCGCGCCACCAAGAAAGGAAAGATATCATGTCGGATCATTCCGATAAGCCGAAGTTCCCCTCGACCATGTCCACGGGTGCGCCTGCCGTCAGCGACCGCTTCAGCCTGAGCGTCGGCGCCGATGGCCCGATCGTGCTGAGCGACGTGCACTTCCTGGAACAGATGGCCCATTTCAACCGGGAAAAGACCATCGAGCGCCAGCCGCACGCCAAGGGCGCCGGCGCCTTCGGCGTCTTTGAGACGACCGAGGACGTGTCGCGCTTCACCAAGGCCGCGCTGTTCCAGAAGGGCGCGCAGACCGAGATGCTGGCGCGCTTCTCGACCGTCGCCGGCGAGCAGGGCAGCCCCGACACCTGGCGCGACGTGCGCGGCTTCAGCCTCAAGTTCTACACCTCCGAGGGCAACTATGACCTCGTGGGGAACAACACGCCGATCTTCTTCGTGCGCGACCCGATGAAGTTCCCGCACTTCATCCGCAGCCAGAAGCGCCTGCCCGACAGCGGCCTGCGCGACAACCACATGCAGTGGGACTTCTGGACGCTGAACCCCGAAAGCGCGCACCAGGTCACCTACCTGATGGGCCCGCGCGGCCTGCCGCGCACCTGGCGGCACATGAACGGCTACGGCTCGCACACCTACATGTGGGTGAACGAGGACGGCGACCGCTTCTGGGTGAAGTACCACTTCCACACCAACCAGGGCATGAAGTTCTTCACCGACGAGGAAGCGACGAAGATGTCGGGCAAGGACGCCGACTTCCACCGCCGCGACCTGTTCGACGCCATCGCCCAGGGCGACTTCCCGTCGTGGGAGATGTCGGTCCAGGTCATGCCCTACGAGGACGCCAGGACCTACCGCATCAACCCCTTCGACCTGACCAAGGTCTGGCCGCATGGCGACTATCCGCTGATCAAGGTCGGCCGGATGACGCTGAACCGGAACCCGGAGAACTTCCACGCCCAGATCGAGCAGGCCGCCTTCTCGCCGGGCAACACCGTTCCGGGCATCGGCCTGTCGCCCGACAAGATGCTGCAGGGCCGCGCCTTCGCCTATAACGACGCGCAGCGGAACCGCATCGGCGCGAACTTCCACCAGCTGCCGGTGAACCGGCCGAAGGTGCCGGTGAACACCTACATGTTCGGCGGCCCGATGGAATACCTGCACACCGGCTCGGCCCCGGTCTATGCGCCCAACAGCGCGAACCGTCCGTGGTCGGACGAACAGGGCCGCGTGGACAACGGCTGGCAGGCCGACGGCGACATGGTCCGCAGCGCCTATACGCTGCGCCCGGGCGACGACGACTTCAGCCAGCCCGGCACCATGGTGCGCGAGGTCTTCAGCGAGGCCGAGCGTGAGGCCCTGGTCAACACCGTCGCGGGCAGCCTGTCGGGCGGCGTGCGCGAGCCGGTCCTGAGCCGCGCCTTCGACTACTGGAAGTCGATCGACGCCGGCATCGGCGCGCGGATCGAGGAAAAGGTCCGCTCGGGCGCCGCGCCCCAGCCCGCCGAGGGCATGGGCGAGGGCTGAGCCCTTCCCGTGACGCGGCCCTTCGGGGCCGCGCCCGGCAACCGGCAGGCGCGGGTCATCCTCGCGCCTGTTCTCCCGAGGGGGCGGTCGCGCCCCTTCCGGGAAGTCGCGCCTTGAAGGGGCTGGAGACTTCCGCGAAGACGCAACATAAGCTTCTGCCGCCGCCGCTGCGGCGGAACTCGTACCCAGGCGATGCCCAGGCAAACCGATCCCAAGGCTTCCTGCTTGTGAGAGCACCTGTGAACGAGACGAACAGCCTTGCCGCCTCCCGCTTTCGGGCCGGACCCGAACCGGCGACGGCGCTTGCGCGGCTGGACCGATGGCTTGCCCTGTTCGAGGAACGGGCGACGGCCTGCCTGATCGCCGCCATCTTCGCCATCCTGGCCGTGAACGTGATCCTGCGGGCACTGGGCGCGCCGCTGGCCTGGGCCGACGAGGCCGCCGTGCTGCTGATGGCCTGCGCGGCCTTCCTCGGGGCGGCGGCGGCCCTGGCGCGGGGCCAGCACATGGCCGTGACGCTGCTGCCCGAGGCCCTGCCCGCCCGCCTGCGCGCACCGCTTGCGGTCTGCGTGGACCTGATCGTGCTGGGCTTCTTCCTCACCCTCGCCTGGCTTTGCTGGCGCTGGTTCGACCCGGTCCGGGCCTTCGCCGCCGAGTCCCTGCAGGCCTATTCGCTGGAAAGCTACAATTTCATCTACCAGGAGCGGACGCTGACGCTGGGGGTGTCCAAGCTGTGGTTCTGGCTGGTCATGCCGCTTTTCGCGCTGCTGTCGTCCGTCCATGCGCTGGCCGCGTTGCAGCGCGACCTGCGCCGCTTGCGGGACGGCGCCGCGCGATGACCGTGGGGCTGTCCTTCGTGGGCCTGCTGCTGGCGGGCCTGCCGATCTCGCTGGCGCTGGCGGCGGTGGCGCTGATCTACATCGCCGTCTCGGGCAACCTCGTGCTGCTGCAATCCTATCCCCAGCAGATGTTCGGGGGGCTGGAAAACTACGGGATGCTGGCCCTGCCGCTGTTCATCCTGCTGGGCGAGTTCATGAACGCGGGCGGCATCGGGCGGCGGCTGATGGCGCTGACGCTCGCGCTGCTGCCGCAGCTGCGCGGGGGGCTGGCCTATGTGAATCTGGGCGCGAACATGATGATGGCCTCGATCCTGGGATCCACCGTCGCGCAGATCACCATCATGGCGCGGCTGGCCGTGCCCGAGATGGAAAGGGCGGGCTATCCCCGCGACGTTTCGGCCGCGATCACGGCGGCGGGCGGGCTGCTGGCGCCGATCATCCCGCCCTCGATGCTGTTCATCATCTACGGCGTGATCGCGCAGGTCCCGATCGGAGAGATGTTCGTCGCCGGCATCCTGCCGGGCGTCCTGATCTTCGCGGGGTTCTGCGGGCTGATCGGCTGGCAGGCCCGCCGGCGCGACTTTCCGCGCACGGCCCCGATGATGCCCCCCCAGCGCCGCCGCGCCGTCATCGAGGCTCTGCCCGCCGCGCTGATCCCGCTGTCGATCATCGTCTCGATCCTGGGCGGCTTCGCCACGCCCACGGAATCGGCGGTGGTCGCCAGCCTTCTGGCGATCCTGATCGGCCGGTTCGTTTACCGCGAGATGACCCTGGCCGACACCTGGCCCGCGCTGGTCAGCGCCGGGCGTGGGGCGGCGGTCGTGCTGTTCCTGATCGCCTGCGCCCAGGTCTTCGCCTGGGTCGTCACCTTCGCCAACATTCCCGCCCTTGTCGCCGCCTGGCTCAGCGGGCTGACGGATTCGCCGGTGCTGTTCCTGCTGCTGCTGAACATCCTGCTGCTGGGGGTGGGCATGGTCATGGACCCGATCCCCGCGATCATCCTGATCGTGCCGGTGTTCCTGCCGGTGGCGACGGGGGTCTATGGCCTCGACCCGATCCACTTCGGGATCGTGCTGTGCCTGAACCTCACGCTCGGGCTGGTGACCCCGCCCGTGGGCACGGGCCTTTTCACGGCCTCCCTGCTGACGGGCGTGCGCGCGGAACGCATCGCCGCCCTGCTCGTGCCCTTCCTGGCAGTGGCCTTCCTTGTCATCCTTCTGATCATCGTCTGGCCCGAGGTCACGCTGGCGCTGGCGCGCTGGCTGTGACGGGGCGCATCACCCGGAGCATCGCATGAAGATTTCCGTCCTTCTCGGGGCCGCCCTCGCCCTGCTGACCGGGGCCGCAGGGGCCGCCGATTACCGCATGTCCATGATCGTGCCGCCCTCGCACCAATGGGCGAAAAGCGCGACCGAGATGGCCGCGCGCATCAAGGACCGCACGGAAGGCCGCGTGAACATCCTGATCTTCCCCTCGGGCCAGCTGGGACCCGAGGCGCAGATCCTGCAGCAGATGCAGACGGGAGCGCTGGACTTCGCCTTCCTGACGATGGGCGAGCTTGCCAACCGCGACCCGGACTTCGGCATCCTCGCCGCGCCCTACCTGGTTCCCGACATCCCCACGGCGGGCCGCCTGCTGGGGGGCGAGACCACGGCCACGCTGGACGGCAAGCTGCCCGCCTTCGGGCTGAAAGGCCTGGGCTGGGCGCTGTCGGGGATGCGGCAGGTCGTGCTGCGCGATCCGGTCGAGACCGCCGGGGATCTTGCGGGCAGGAAGATCCGCACCCTGCCCTATGCGCCGGAACTGGACCTGTGGACCGGGCTGAAGGCCGTGCCGACCCCCATGCCGCTGCCCGCACTGTATGACGCCTTTGCCAACGGGCAGATCGACGGGATGCAGATCGACCTCGAAGGCACCTGGAACAGCAACTACTACGCCAACGCGGGCATGATCCTGAACTCGGACCACGGCATGTTCCCGATGCTGGCGGCGGCCTCGGGGCGGAAATGGGCCCAGATCGCGCCCGAGGACCAGGCCATCATCGCCGAGGAGTTCAGCGCCGAGACCGCCCATATCGTCGAGGCCTACGCGGGGCTGGAGCAGGAGTTCCTGGCCAGCCTGCAGGGCACCGGCGTCCCCGTGGTCAAGGTGGACCGCGCCTGGTTCGGCCCTGCGATCGAGGCCTATCACGACCAGTGGAAGGCCAAGTCGCCCCTGTTCGAGGGCCTGCTGGGGGAAGCCGCCGCCCTGACGGCGCAGGACTGAGGCAACCTCAGGCCTGCCGGCCCGGCCAGCCGCAGGGCCAGCGGCCGCGGTGCGGGTCGCCCCAGTCGGGCATGTCGAGCCAGGGATACCAGCAGATCCCCGCGACCGGCACGCCCGAGCGCTCCACCTCGGCCCGGACATGGGCCAGCCAGCCCCAGCGGTCGTGGATATGGGGGAAGCGCCGGTGGGCTGCGTGCAGCCCGTCGTGCCAGCCGGTTTCGGTGATCATCACCGGCAGCCGCCAGCGGTCGGCCACGACGCGCAGGACATGGTGCAGCGGCTCGATGGCGTGATGGGGGTAGTAGTTGATGCCCACCATCTCGATCAGGCCGCTGGCGACCAGCTGGTCGGTGGCGCGGAACACCTCGGGGTGCAGGTGGTGGAAGGGGTCGCAGGTGGCAAAGCGCGGCCGGTCCGGCAGCATCGCCACCGTGGTCATCATCCGCAGCGCCGCCTTGACCGCGCGCGACCGGATGACGCCCGACACCCGCCGGCCGACCGAGGGCTCGTTGACGGCGATCGCCCAGGAATTCGGCGGCAGCGCGGTGGCGCAGGCCAGCGCGTGCTGCGCGGGACGCGGCGGCAGGTCGAAATGCGCGAAGTCCCAGATCACCGGAAAGCCGTCCGGCACGGCCCGCACGCGCGCCACGATGTCGTGGCGCCAGGACAGCCCGTCACGCGCGCCCGCCGCGCCCTCGGCCAGGGCGGTGGCATAATGGTGCTGCATCCGGCCGTCGGGCAGGTGGCCGGTCGAGTGAAGCAGGTCGTGGCCGTTCCAGTGCAGGCGTCCGCATTCGAAGCCGGCCAGAAGCGGCGGCCCCGACGCATCCTGCGCGGCCCAGGTCATCAGTGCGGGAGATCCATCCATGACGCGTGAACATAGGGCGAACTGTCCCGTGATCAACTGCCTCCATCGCAGCCCTGCCATGCGCTTGCACCCGGAACGATCCCGCCCCAACGCTGTTTCGGAGGCAAAGAAGAAAGGTGCCCCATGACATCCCGCCTGTTCAGCCCCCTGACCGTGGGCAAGCTCAAGCTGTCCAACCGCATCGTGATCGCGCCCATGTGCACCTATTCGGCGCAGGACGGCTGCATGACCGACTGGCACCTCATCCACCTGGGGCAGCTCGCCCTGTCCGGCGCGGGGCTGCTGACCATCGAGGCGACGGCTGTCGAGCCCGAGGGCCGCATCACCTATGGCGACGTGGGCCTGTGGTCCGACGAGACCGAGCAGGCCATGGCCCGCACGCTGGAAAGCATCCGCCGCTGGTCGGACATGCCCATCGCCATCCAGCTGGCCCATGCCGGCCGCAAGGCCTCGACCGACCTGCCCTGGAAGGGCGGCCGCCAGATCGCCCCGGATCACGCGAACGGCTGGCAGACCCTGTCGGCCAGCGCGGCCCCCTTTGCTGATGGCGAGAACCCGCCCACCGCGCTGGACCGCGCGGGGATCGAACGGGTCCGCACCGCCTTCGCGGATGCGGCACGGCGCGCCGGGCGGCTGGGAATCGAAGCCGTCCAGATCCACGCGGCCCACGGCTACCTGCTGCACCAGTTCCTGTCGCCCCTGTCGAACCGGCGCGAGGACGAATATGGCGGCAGCCTGGAAAACCGGATGCGCCTGACGCTGGAGGTCTTCGACGCGGTGCGCGAGGCCTTCCCGGCGGACCGCCCCGTTTCGGTGCGGGTCTCGGGCACGGACTGGGTCGAGGGAGGCTGGGACATCGGGCAGACCATCGCGCTGGCCCAGGCACTGGAGGCGCGGGGCTGCGACGTGATCCACATCTCCAGCGGCGGGCTGGACCCGCGCCAGCAGATCCCCGTGGGGCCCAGCTACCAGGTGCCGCTGGCCCGGGCGGTCAAGGGCGCGGTGAACATGCCGGTCGTCGCCGTCGGGCTGATCACCGACTACGACCAGGCCGAGGCCATCGTCGGCACGGGCGACGCCGACCTGATCGGGCTTGCCCGCACGATCCTTTACGATCCCCGCTGGCCCTGGCACGCGGCGGCCCACCTGGGGGCAAGCGTCCGGGCGCCCGACCAGTACCTGCGGTCGCAGCCGCGTCAGTACCGGTCGCTGTTCGATCTGGAAGGAAGCGCGGAAAGTTGACCCTGCCCCGCCTGCCCCGGCCGTCCGGGGCAGGATGACCTTCCATATCCGGCGCATGGCCGCGGCCTCGCGGAAAAACGTCCGCAGGAGCGGCTGCACGGGCGCCCTGCGGGGAACGATCTTCCGCGCCGTGCTGCAAACGAGGAAAGTCGCGGGCGTTTGCAGGCAGGGCGGGCACGGCGTTCCGCCCTGCCTTCGCGGCATGGCGAAGGGCGTCCTTTTCGCCCCTCGCCGTGCCTGCGGCCATTGAAGCCCGCGGTCAGTCCCGATACCTCACCGCCCATGAACAGCGCCCCGTCCCAAGCCGCCATCACCTTCCGCGAGGTCAGCAAGACCTGGCCCCAGCGCGGGGGTGCGGTCGCCGCGCTGGACCGCGTCAGCCTGGACGTGCAGGCGGGCGGGATCACCGGCGTCATCGGCCGCTCGGGCGCAGGCAAGTCCACGCTGCTGCGGCTGGTCAACGGGCTGGAACGCGCCTCGGCCGGCCGGGTCGAGGTGCTGGGCCGCGACGTGACGGCCGCCAGCGGGCGCGAGCTGCGGGCCCTGCGCCGCGACGTCGGCATGATCTTCCAGCACTTCAACCTGTTGGCCAACCGCACCGTGCGCGGCAACGTGGCCCTGCCGCTGGAAATCGCGGGCGTGGCGGGCCCCGAGACCGACCGCCGCGTCGGCCGCCTGATCGACCTCGTGGGCCTCGGCGCGCTGGCCGACCGCTATCCGGCGCAACTGTCGGGCGGGCAGAAGCAGCGCGTGGGCATCGCCCGCGCCCTGGCCACGGAACCCAAGGTGCTGCTGTCGGACGAGGCGACAAGCGCGCTCGACCCCGAGACGACACAGGCGGTGCTGGCGCTGCTGCGCGACATCAACCGGGAACTCGGGCTGACGATCCTGCTGATCACGCATGAAATGGCCGTGGTCCGGGACATCTGCCACCATGTCGCGGTGATGGAAGCCGGCCGCATCGTCGAGACGGGCGAGACCTACGACATCTTCGCCAACCCGCAGGACCCCGTGACCCGCAGCTTCCTGTCGGGCGTGACCGGGACCGTGCTGCCCGGATTCATCGCCCGCCGCATCACGCCCGACGGCACCGGCCCCGCGATCCTGCGCATCACCTTCGCCGGCGACAGCGCCACCCATCCCGTGCTGTCCCGCCTCGGCGCGGAACTCGGCATCGACGCCAGCATCCTCGGCGGCGCGATCGAGGAGATCGACGGCCGCCCCTTCGGCAACCTGACCGTTCAGATGCCGGCCGAGGCCCTGCCCCGCGCGCAGGCCTACCTGCACGCCCATGACCTGCGGACGGAGGTGCTGGGCCATGTCGGCTAACCTCATCCCCATCCTCTGGGAGGCGACGCTGCAGACGATCTACATGGTCGTCGTCTCGGGCCTGATCGGCACGGTTCTGGGCCTGCCGCTGGGCGTGTTCCTGGCGACCTCGAAGCGGGGCGAGCTTCTGTCCGCGCCCGCCGTCAACGCCGCGCTGGGACTGGTCGTGAACGCGCTGCGCTCCATTCCCTTCATCATCCTCGTGGTGGCGATCATCCCCTTCACCCGAATGATCGCGGGCACATCCATCGGCACCACGGCGGCCATCGTGCCGCTGACGCTGGCCGCCGCCCCCTTCATCGCCCGCATCGTGGAAACCGCCATCCGCGAGGTCGATGGCGGGCTGATCGAGGCCGCCCGCGCCATGGGCGCCACTCCCGGCCAGATCATTTCCAAGGTCCTGCTGCCCGAGGCGCTGCCGGGGATCGTGCTGGGCCTGACGCTCGCCATCGTCAGCCTGATCGGCTATTCCGCGATGGTGGGCGCCGTGGGGGGCGAGGGCCTGGGCGACCTCGGCATCCGCTACGGCTACCAGCGCTTCATGCCGGACGTGATGCTGGCCGTGGTCGTCATCCTGATCGTCCTGGTGCAGGCGGTGCAGTCCTTGGGCGAATGGATCGCCCGCCGGCTCGACCACCGCGCCGCCAAGGACCGTGGACTTTAACCCGAAGGAGCAACCCATGCTGCGACTGATCGCTGCCGCCTTGGCGCTGAGCGCCGGAATGGCCGCCGCCGAGGACATCAAGGTCGGCGTCACCCCCGGCGAGCACGCCGAGATCATGGAACAGATCGTTCCCCTGGCCGCGGCCAAGGGCCTGAACATCGACGTGATCGAGTTCTCGGACTATGTCGTGCCGAACACGGCGCTTGCCGACGGCGACCTGAACGCCAACAGCTTCCAGCACGTCCCCTATCTGGAAAACCAGATCAAGGACCGCGGCTTCGAGATCGTGGCCGTCGCCAAGACGATCACCACCCCGATGGGCGTTTATTCGAACAAGGTGAAGTCGCTGGACGAGCTGGCCGACGACGCGACCGTGGCCATTCCGAACGACCCGACCAACGGCGGCCGCGCGCTGCTGGTGCTGGCCGACGAGGGCGTCATCACCGTGAGCCCCGACGCGGGCCTGGTGCCGACGCCGCTGGACATCACCGAGAACCCCAAAAACTTCAAGTTCCGCGAGCTTGACGCGGCACAGCTTCCCCGGGCGCTGGAAGACGCCGACGCGGCGGTGATCAACACCAACTTTGCACTGGCCGCCGGGATCAGCCCGCGCGAGGATTCCATCGCCATGGAAAAGGCCGACAGCCCCTATGCGAACGTCATCGCGGTCCGCAAGGGCGACGAGGAGCAGCCCTGGCTGAAGACGCTGGTCGAGGTCTATCACTCGCCCGAGATCAAGAACTACATCGAGACGAAATACGAAGGCGCGGTCATCCCCGCCTGGTGATTGCCCCACGGCCCGCCACCCCGGCGGGCCGTCCGCTTTCGAAGCGGGCGTCCCTGCGATACCCCCTTCTCCTTCGGTCCGGTGGGCTTGCGCGGGCGCAAGGGCCGGTGCATGACGCCGCAGGCTTCCTGCCCCGGCCCCGCCGCGCTGGAAACAGGCGCGCAGGGACTCGGGAAGGAAGGGCGCTGCACCCAGGATGGACCCGAAGAATGAGCTACTTTCCCCGTTGGCCGGTGACGCGCAATGCGGTCGTCCTGCCGGATGAGCGACTGCCCTGGGGGACCGCGATCCCCATGGGGGTGCAGCACCTGGTGGCGATGTCCGGCTCGACCATCCTTGCGCCGCTGCTGATGGGCTTCGACCCGAACCTCGCGATCCTGTTTTCCGGCATCGGGACGCTGATCTTCTTCCTTTGCACCGGCGGCCGGGTGCCCAGCTACCTGGGCTCGTCCTTCGCCTTCATCGCGGTGGTGATCGCGGCCAGCGGATACGCGGGCAGCGGGCCCAACCCCAACATCGGCCCGGCCCTGGGCGGGATCATCGCGGCGGGCGCGGTTTATACGCTGATCGGCCTCACGGTGATGGCGACCGGCACCGCCTGGATCGAGCGCCTGATGCCCCCCGCCGTGACCGGCGCCATCGGCGCGGCCATCGGCCTGAACCTCGCCTCGGTGGGCGTGCAGGGCATCCAGGGGACCGGCGCGCATACGGGCGTCGCGCTGCTGACGCTGCTGTCGGTCGCCCTGTTTTCCACCTATGGGCGGCTCGCGCTGCGGCGCGTGTCGATCCTGCTGGGGATCGCCGTCGGCTACCTTGCCGTGCTGGTCCTGGGCAACGGCCTGGGACTGCTGCCCGCCATCGACTTCACGGAACTGGCGGCCGCGCCCTGGTTCGGCACGCCGACCTTCCACAGCCCCAGCTTCGAGGCCTCGGCCATGCTGCTGATCGCCCCCGTGGCGCTGATCCTGGTGGCCGAGAACCTGGGCCACATCAAGGCCATCGGCGGCATGACCGGGCAGAACATGGACCCCTATATCGGGCGCGGCTTCATCGGGGACGGCATCGCCACGATGGTGTCGGGCGCGGGCGGCGGCACGGGCGTCACGACCTATGTGGAAAACATGGGCGTCATGGCCGTGACCAAGGTGTTTTCCACGCTGGTCTTCGTCATCGCGGCCGTCATCGCCATCGCACTCGGCTTCTCGCCGAAGTTCGGGGCCCTGCTGCGCACCATCCCGGCGCCGGTGCTGGGCGGCCTGGGCGTTGCGGTCTTCGGCCTGATCGCGGCGGCGATGATCCGGCTGTGGGTGGACAACGAGGTCGATTTCTCGGACCCGCGGAACCTGTTCACGGTCGGCGTGACGCTGATCTTCGGGTCGGGGAACTTCTCGTTCTCGGTCGGTGGCTTCGCCATCGGCGGGATCGGCACGGCCACGCTGGCGGCGCTGATCCTGTACCAGCTGCTCGGGATCGGGCGGCGGGCCTGAACGGCCCGCCCCCTGCGCATCAAAGCGTCACGGTGGCCTTGTCGTCCTTGTAGTCCTGCTTGGGGTCTGCCCCCAGCAGCGACTTGATCCCGGCGACAAGGCTCGACCCGTCCAGCCAGATCTCGGCACGCTCCGCGTCGAAGCGCAGCAGCCGCAGTTTGGGGTCGTCCTTGCCGTCCTCGTACCAGGCGGCGACCTGCGGGTTCCACAGCCTGTCGATCATGGCACGGTCCTGCGACAGGCTGAGGCTGCCCTGGATCGAGGCGTAAAGCTCGCCCTTGTCCGCGAAGGTGGCGATGGCGCGGCGGCCCTGGGCCAGCGCCTCGACGATGTGGTTCTCGCTCGAGGTGAAGAACCACAAGGGCGAACGCTCCTCGTCGATCTGGACGATCATCGGGCGGGCAAAGCCGTCCTCGACCCCGTCCACGCCCAGCATCACCACCCGCTCGGCGGCGAGGGACTTCCAGAAGCGGGCCTCGATCTTGGCGTCGTCGGTCATCATGCGGTCTCCTGCTGGGGATCAAGGGCGATCTGGGTGTGCTGGACGACGGTCCAGTCGTCATGCGCGCGGCGGCGATAGACCGAGGTGCAGGCGGCGGCGAAGCGCGTGTCGCCCTTTGTCACGGCCACGCGGTAGGCGATGGCGATCAGACCCTCCTGCGGGCGGCGCACGTCCTGCTGCGAAAAGGAGACCTGCTCCCAGGCGGGGGTGTGGCTGACCGCCTCGACGGCGTCATTGCCGGTGAACAGCCAGGGCTCGCGGCTCAGCGCCATCACGCAGTCGGGATCGACCCGCTCATGATAGCGCTCCTCGCTGGCGCGCCACAGGCTTTCCTCGAACTTCCATACGCGTTCGTCGTCCATCGCCGTTTCTCCGGATGCACTGCTTCCAGACAACGGCGCCGGACGCCGGGCGTTCCGTGACGTTCCCGTCATGCCGCGCGCGTGACGAAAAGGCCCGCCGCATCGCTGCGGCGGGCCCCTTGGCTTGATCCTCGGCGCCTCAGAAGAAGCCGAGCTTCGAGGGCGAGTAGCTGACCAGCATGTTCTTGGTCTGCTGGTAGTGGTCCAGCATCATCTTGTGCGTCTCGCGGCCGATGCCCGACTGCTTGTAGCCGCCGAAGGCCGCGTGCGCCGGATAGGCGTGGTAGTTGTTCACCCACACGCGGCCCGCCTTGATGCCGCGGCCCATGCGGTAGCAGGTGTTCGCGTCGCGGCTCCACACGCCCGCGCCAAGGCCGTAAAGGGTGTCGTTCGCGATCTCCAGCGCCTCGGCCTCGGTCTTGAAGGTCGTGACCGACACCACGGGGCCGAAGATCTCCTCCTGGAAGACCCGCATCTTGTTGGAGCCGCGGAAGATCGTGGGCTTGATGTAGTAGCCCGAGGAGAGTTCCCCCCCGAGGTCCGCCACGTCGCCCCCGGTCAGCACCTCGGCGCCCTCGCCCCGGCCGATGTCGAAGTAGGACCGGATCTTGTCGTGCTGCTCTTTCGAGGCCTGCGCGCCGATCATGGTGTCGGTTGCGCGCGGGTCGCCCTGCTTGATCGCCTCGACGCGCTTCACGGCCTTTTCCATGAACCGTTCGTAGATCGATTCCTGCACCAGCGCGCGGGACGGGCAGGTGCAGACCTCGCCCTGGTTCAGCGCGAACATGGCGAAGCCTTCCAGCGCCTTGTCGAAGAAGTCGTCATCCTCGCGCGCGACATCGGCGAAGAAGACGTTGGGGGACTTGCCGCCCAGTTCCAGCGTCACCGGGATCAGGTTCTCGGCGGCGTATTGCATGATCAGCCGGCCGGTCGAGGTCTCGCCGGTGAAGGCGATCTTGGCGATCCGCTTGGACGAGGCCAGCGGCTTGCCCGCTTCCAGCCCGAAGCCGTTCACGACGTTCAGCACGCCCGGCGGCAGCAGGTCGGCGATCAGGTCCATCAGCACCATGATGCTGCCCGGCGTCTGCTCGGCGGGCTTCAGCACCACGCAGTTCCCGGCCGCCAGCGCGGGCGCCAGCTTCCACGAGGCCATGGTGATCGGGAAGTTCCACGGGATGATCTGGCCCACGACGCCCAGAGGCTCGTGGAAGTGATAGGCGACCGTGTTGTCGTCGATCTGCGACAGGCTGCCTTCCTGCGCGCGCAGCACGCCCGCGAAGTAGCGGAAGTGGTCGATCGACAGCGGGATGTCGGCGGCCATCGTCTCGCGGATGGGCTTGCCGTTGTCCCAGGTCTCGGCCGTGGCGAGCAGTTCGAGGTTCGCCTCCATCCGGTCGGCGATCCTCAGCAGGATCTGCGAGCGCTCCTGCGGGCTGGTGCGGCCCCAGGCGTCGGCGGCGGCATGGGCCGCGTCCAGCGCGAGGTTGATGTCGGTTTCGTCCGAGCGGGCGATCTCGCTCATCTTCGCGCCGGTGATGGGCGTCGTGTTGTCGAAGTAGCGGCCCGCATTCGGCGCGACCCACTTGCCGCCGATGAAGTTGTCATAGCGCGCCGCGAAGGGCATGGCGCTGACGCCCTTGAATTCATGCGTCTGGTCGTTGGGCATGGTGTCTCCTCCCCAGGAATGCCGCCCGGCTCCTCGTTCCCGGACGGCAGCATCGTGCGAATCCGTCCGGTTCCGGTCAACTCGCGTGACCGATATCGTCCCGCCGGACTGTCTCACTTCCGGGACGCGCGCCATGGGCGGGCGCAACCCCCAGCCGGCTCATCCGCCGGTAAAGCGTGGCGCGGCCCACGCCGAGGGCGCGGGCCGCAGCGGTGACGTTCCCGTCCGCGCGGGCCAGAGCCCGGATCACGGCGGCGCGTTCGGCATGGCCGAAGCCGCCCTCGCCCTCGGCCACCTCGGCCAGCAGGTCCGACAGCGGACAGGGCTTCAGCGCGCCGGTCTTCGGCAGGCCCAGCGCGCGGCGGGCCGCGCGGGTCGCGCCGATGGCGAGGTCGTCGCGGTCCACGGCGACCAGCGCCTCGACCCCGTCGCCCGCCACGACGATGCGCGCGCCGGGAAAGGCCGCGCGGAACCAGGCGGCCTCGATCGCGCGGGCGGACTGGCCGACCATGGCGGCGATCAGGGCGTTCATCCCCTCGGTCGCGTCGGCCCGCGCGCTGGACACGTCCAGCGCCGCGATGATCTGGCCCTCGGGGCCGTGGATCGGGGCGTCGATGCAGCTCATTCCCGTGTTGGCGGACAGGAAATGCTGGTCCCGATGGATAATGACCCCGCGCCCCTCCGCCAGGCAGGTGCCGACGCCGTTCGTGCCCTGCGCGGCCTCGGACCAGTCGGCGCCCGGTGCCAAGGCCCAGGCGTCGAAGGCAGGCGCGTCGGCCGCCGAGGCGCGGCGGTCCAGCAGGATGCCGTCCGCATCCGTCAGCAGCACCGCGCAGCCCGAGCCGCTGACGACGCGGTAAAGCTCGTCCACCGCCTGGGCCGCGACCGACAGGAACGGCCCCATCGCCTCGCGCCGGGCGGCGAGTTCCGCCGCCGTCAGCCGGCGCGCGCGGATGGGTTGGGCCGGGTCCAGCCCGTGCCGCAGGGCCGAACGCCGCCAGCTTGCCGTGAGCGGCGTCAGGTCATTGGACGCGTGGGTCCGCTCGATCACGCGGTCGGCGTGATGGCGTGTCTCCATGATTCGACCTCTCCCTGCCAGCAGTATAGGCAAAGGAAAGGACGCTGCGTCACGGAAAAAATCCGCTCAGGCGGGACGCCGCCGGATGGCCAGGCCCAGGGTCGTCACCGCCGCGAAGATCGCCACCGCCGCGCAGACGATGGTGGGGCCGGTGGGCGTGTCCAGCCGGAAGGCCGCGCCAAGGCCAAGCAGCCCCGCGGCCGAGCCGATCAGGGCGGTCGCCGCGACCATCGCCTCGGGCGAGCGCGCCAGCGGGCGGGCTGCGGCGGCGGGAATGATCAGCATGGCGCTGACCAGAAGCGCGCCCACGATGCGGATGCCCGCCGCGACGACCAGGGCCAGCGCGATGTTCAGCACCCATTGCTCGGCCCGGGGACGGATGCGGTCCGCGACCGCCATCTCGGGCGACAGGGTGGACAGCAGCAGCGCAGGCCAGCGCCAGGCGATCAGCGCCGCGACGGTCCCCGCCCCGCCCCAGATGAGGGCAAGGTCGGTGCCCGTGACCGACAGGATGTCTCCGAACAGATAAGCCGAAAGGTCGGTCCGCACCCCCTGCACGAAGCTGACCGCGACCATCCCGGCGGCCAGCGCCCCGTGCGACAGCACCCCCAGCATCGTGTCAACGGACTGCCGTCCGGCGAGCCCCGCCACGATTGCCGCCATGACCAGCGCCACCACGATCACCGCCGGAAACAGCGGCAGCGCAAGCGCCAGCGACAGCGCCACGCCCAGCAGCGCGGCATGGGCCGTGGCATCACCGTAATAGGCCATGCGGCGCCAGACAACGAAGCAGCCCAGAGGGGCGCAAGCCATGGCAAGGCCGATCGCGGCCAGCGCCGCGCGCAGCATGAAATCGTCAAGCATCAGGCCGTGTCCTCGTGGCCATGGCCCGCGCAGGGCTGGCCGTCGTCATGGCTGTGGGTGTGGCGATGGCGATACAGCGCAAGCGCGCCACCCGCGCCCCCGAACAGCCCGAGATAGGCGGGGGACAGCGAGACGCTTTCGGGCGTGCCTTCGCAGCAGATATGGCCGTTCAGGCAGATCACGTGGTCCGAGGCGCGCATCACCACCTGCAGGTCGTGGCTGACCATCAGGACGGCGCAGCCCGTGTCGCGGTTCACCTGCTCGATCCGTTCGTAGAAAGAGGCGACGCCGGGCTGGTCCAGTCCGGCCGTGCCCTCGTCGAGGATCAGCAGGTCGGGGTCGTTCAGCAGCGCGCGTGCCAGCAGGGCCCGCTGCATCTGCCCGCCCGACAGCGCCGAAAGCGGGCGCGCCTGCAGCCCCGCAAGCCCCGCCCGGTCCAGCGCGGCGGCGACCACGGCGGCATCGCGGCGGCGCGGCAGGTTCATGAAGCGCGCGACCGTCATGGGCATGGTCGGGTCGATGGCCAGCCGCTGCGGCACATAGCTGAGCCGCAACCCCGGCGCCCGCGCGATCCGCCCTGCGGTGGGGGCGACCGCGCCGATGATCGTGCGCATCAGCGTCGTCTTGCCCGACCCGTTCGGGCCCACGACCGTCACGATCTCGCCGCGCCGGATCGCCAGGTCGATGCCCGTCAGGATGGACTGGCCGCCCAGCGCGACCGAAACGCCCGCAAGCGTCACCAGCGGCTCGCCTTGCGGGGTCATGCGGCGCCCCGGCAGTCGGCGCAAAGCCCTTCGGCCTCGCGGACCGCGCTTTCGATGGCGAAGCCCGCGCCCTCGGCGGCCTGCTTGAGCTGGCCCCCCGCAGCATCGGCCGGCATCTCGATGACCCGGTGGCACTGCCGGCAGATCAGAAGGGCGGGCGCATGACCGGGCGTGCCCTCGGTGCAGGCGACAAAGGCATTCAGGGTCTCGACCCGGTGGACGAAACCCGCGCGCCGCAGGAAGTCCAGCGCGCGATAGACGACCGGGGGCTGGCTGCCCAGGCCTTCGTCGCGCAGCCTGTTCAGGATCTCGTAGGCGCCCAGGGCGCGGTGGCCTTCCAGCAGGATCTGCAGCACCCGGCGGCGGACCGGGGTCATCTGCAATCCGTCCTCGGCGCAGGTCGCATCGACATGGGCCATGGCCCGGGCGATGCAGTGGGCGTGGTCATGCATGGCCGCCCCTCTCATTATTGACGCTTGATACGTTATACTATAACGAACCCGCTTGATCCAGAGCGGAGCCGAAAAAATGTTGCGATCCCTTCTTGCCATTGCCCTGGCTTCTGTCGCCCTGCCCGCCTGGGCCGCGCCGCCGCGCGTCGTGACCGACATCGCGGCCGTGCACTCGCTGGTGTCCCGCGTGATGGAGGGCGTCGCCGAGCCCGAGCTGCTGATCCCGGCCGGCGCCTCGCCGCATTTCTACGCGCTGAAGCCCTCGGACGCCCGCAAGCTGCGGGACGCGCAGATCGTCATCAAGATCGGGCCGCAACTGTCGCCCTGGATGGACCGGCCGCTGACCTCGCTGGCGCGGGGGGCCAAGCGGCTGCGGCTGATGGAACTGCCGGGGACGATCACTCTGGCCGCCCGCACCGGCGCGACATTCGAGCCGCACATGGACCACGGCGACCACCACCCCGACGGCGAGGAGGGCGGGCATGACCACGCCCATGAGGCGGTCGATCCCCATGCCTGGCTGGACCCCGAGAACGGCAAGGTCTGGCTGCCGGTCATCGCCGACGCGCTGTCCGAACTGGACCCCGAGCACGCGGCCGAATACCGGGCCAACGCCCGCACCGGCGCGGCCGAGATCGACAAGGCGATGGCGGACACGCGCGCCACGCTGGCCTCGGTGCAGGACCTGAATTTCATTGTCTTCCACGACGCCTACCAGTATTTCGAGCACCGCTTCGGCCTGAGGGCCGCCGGGGCCATCGCGCTCAGCGACGCCTCGCCGCCGGGCCCCGCCCGCATTGCCGAACTGCGCGAGCGGGTGGCGGCGCTGAAGGTCACCTGCGCCCTGACCGAGCCGCAGTTCGACCTCGACCTGGTCCAGACGGTCTTCGAAGGTCACGACCTGAAGACGGCGGTGGTCGATCCGGCGGGCTCGGGCATTCCGCTGGGACCGGACATGTATCCCGATCTGATCCGGTCGGTCGGCACTGCGCTTGCGTCCTGCAACTAGCCTTCGGCCAGGAAGCGGGTCACGGCGGGGCGCAGGTTCGTCGCCCCGCTTTCGCGCTTGTCGTCGATCAGCGCGCGCAGGGCACGCAGGTCCGTGCGCCGCAGCAGCGCCTTGACCGGCCCGATCGAGGCCGGCCGCATCGACAGGGTCGTCAGCCCCAGCGCCGCCATGACCGCCGCCTCGACCGGCCGGCCCGCGTCCTCGCCGCAGAAGCTGAGCGGGACACCCAGCGCGGCGCAACGCCTCACGATCATCTCGACCAGGTTCAGGAAGGGCACCGACAGCGTGTCATAGCGCTTGCGGACCCGCTCGTTTTCCCGGTCGGCGGCAAAGAAGAACTGCTTGAGGTCGTTGCCTCCGATCGAGATGAAGTCGCATTCGCGGAAGAAGGCGTCGGGCGCGAAGGCCAGCGAGGGCGTTTCCAGCATGGCGCCGATCCGCACGCTGGTGGGCGGGGCATGCCCCAGAGCGGCCTCGCGTTCCAGTTGCGCCAGCAGCATGGCGCGGCTTTCGTGATATTCGTCGCAATCGGCGATGAAGGGGAACATGACGTGCAGGTCGCGCCCTTCGGCCGCGCGGATCAGCGCCTGCAGCTGCATCTGCAGGACGCCGCGCTTTTCCAGCCCGACGCGGATCGCGCGCCAGCCCATCGCCGGGTTCGGCTCGTCGATGCGCTTCATGTAGGGCAGGACCTTGTCCGAGCCGATGTCCAGCGTGCGGAAGATCACCGGCTTGCCGCGCGCGTTGTCCATGACGCGGCGATAAAGCGCGGCCAGCTCGCTGCGCCGCGGCACGCGCGTGCGGATCAGGAACTGCAGTTCCGTGCGGAACAGCCCCACCCCTTCGGCCCCCGAGCCTTCGAGGCTGGGCAGGTCGGCCATCAGCCCCGCGTTCATCAGCAGGCTGACGGTGGTGCCGCAGGTGGCGGTCGCAGGCAGGTCGCGCAGGCCCGCATAGCGCTTCTGCGCCTCGGCGTGCATGGCGATCTTGTCGCGGAAGGCGGCGGCGACGGTGTCCTCGGGGCGCAGGTGGACGACGCCCGTGTCGCCATCGACTAGGATCGGGTCGCCGTTCAGCGCCTCGTCCGTGATGCGCGCGGCATGGATCACCAGCGGAATGGCCAGCGATCGGGCCACGATCGCGGCATGGCTGCCGACCGAACCTTCTTCCAGTACGACGCCGCGAAGCCCGCGCCCGTATTCCAGCAGCTCGGCCGGGCCGATGTTGCGGGCGACCAGGATCGGGTTCGCGGGCATGACGATGCCGGTGTCCTGCCCCTGCCCCGTCAGGATGCGCAGCAGGCGGTTCGACAGGTCGTCCAGGTCGTGCAGCCGGTCGCGCAGATAGGGGTCGGCCGTGCTTTCCAGCTTGGCGCGGGCGTGGGATTGTTCCTTTTCCACCGCCGCCTCGGCAGACAGGCCCAAGTCGATGTCCTCTTCCATCCGGCGCAGCCAGCTGCGCGAGCGGGTGAACATCCGATAGGCTTCCAGCACGCCCTCGCCGTCGCCGCCGGCCAGATCGGCGGCGTTGACCATCTGGTCCACGGTCTGGCGCAGCATGGCTACGGCCTCGACCAGGCGGGCGCGTTCCTTTTCCGGGTCGTCGGCCACGGGGTTGGTGATGACGACGCGCGGCTCGTGCAGCCAGACCTGGCCCTCGGCCGCCCCCTCCTGTCCCGTCACGCCGCGGAAGGCGACCGGCAGGCGATGGGCCGACTTCTGCGCGTCGCTGCCCAGGAAGGCCCCCAGCTCGGCCATCTCGGCCAGCACCATCGCCACGACCTCGAGCCCGTAGATCTCGTCTTCGGAATACTGGCGCGCGTCGCGGGACTGGACGACGAGAACACCCAGCTTTTCCCCGACCCGCTGGATCGGCACGCCCAGGAACGAGGGGAAGACCTCCTCGCCCGTCTCGGGCATGTAGCGGAAGCCGGGCTCGGCCGGGGCATTGGCGGTGTTGATCGCGCGGCCGGTGCGGGCCACGCGGCCGACCAGCCCCTCGCCCAGCCGCAACCGGGTCTGGTGCACGGCCTGCCGGCGCAGCCCCTCGGTCGCGCAGAGTTCGAGGGTTTCGGGATCGCGGAACAGGTAGATGGAGCAGACCTGCGTCCCCATCGAGTCCGCGATGTGATGGGTGATGCTGTCCAGCCGCGCCTGCCCGTCCCCCGGAGCGGCCAGCGTGTCACGCAGCCGCTTCAGCAGCTTCCGCGATTCGCTGTCCGTCCGCTCGGGCATGGGTAGCGCGTTCCTTTCCGCGATCACGAGCGTGCCGTGACCGACGCGCGTCAATCAGGCCTTTTCCAGCTCGAAGGCATCATGCAGCGCCTGCACGGCCAGTTCCATATACTTGCGGTCGATCAGAACCGAAATCTTGATCTCGCTGGTTGAGATGACCTTGATGTTGACGTTCTCGTCGGCAAGTGCCCGGAACATGCGCGCGGCGACGCCCGCGTGCGACCGCATCCCGATTCCCACGACCGAGACCTTGGCCACGTCCGTGTCCACCGCCAGCTCGTCATAGGCGATCTTGCCCGCGGCGCGCGCGTCCTCCATCGCGCGGCGGGCGCGTTCCACCTGGTTCACGGGGCACGAGAAGGTCATGTCCGTGACCGCGCCCGGATGATCCTCGTAATCGCGTTCCGAGATGTTCTGGACGATCATGTCCACGTTCACGCCCGCATCCGCCAGCGGCTGGAAGATGGCGGCCGAGATGCCGGGCCGGTCCTCGACCGTGACCAGCGTGATCTTGGCCTCGTCGCGCGAGTAGGCGACGCCGGAGACAACCTTGGATTCCATGATCTCATCCTCAGCACAGACCAGCGTGCCGCTGGTTTCGTCGGTGTCCTCGAAGGACGACAGCACCCGCAGGCGCACGTTGAAGCGCATCGCCAGCTCGACCGAGCGCGTCTGAAGCACCTTGGCGCCCAGCGAGGCGAGTTCCAGCATCTCCTCGAAGGCGATCTTGTCGAGCTTGCGCGCCTTGTCGCTGATGCGCGGATCGGTCGTGTAGACCCCGTCCACGTCGGTGTAGATGTCGCAGCGCTCTGCCGCGAAGGCGGCGGCGAAGGCGACGGCGGTGGTGTCCGACCCGCCCCGCCCCAGCGTGGTGATCCGCCCGTCCGGGCCGATCCCCTGGAAGCCCGCGACGACGGCGACCTTCATGCCTTCGGCGAACTTCTGGTCGATGTTGGCGCGCGGGATCGACACGAAGCGCGCCGAGCCATGCTGGTCGGTGGTGTTGATCGGCACCTGCCAGCCCTGCCAACTGCGCGCGGGCACGCCCATCTCCTGCAGGCGCAGCGCCATCAGCCCGGCGGTGACATTCTCGCCCGAGGCGACCACGGCATCGTATTCGCGCGCGTCATACAGGCGCGAGGTGCCCTCGACCCAGCCCACCAGTTCGTTGGTCTTGCCCGACATGGCGCTGACGATGACGATGACGTCATAGCCCCGCTCGACCTCGCGCTGCACCTTTCGGGCGGCATTCGCGATGCGGTCGAGGTCGGCCACCGAGGTGCCGCCGAATTTCATCACCAGAAGCGGCATCTATGACAGCCCCCCAGCCAGCAGGATCGAACGGCAGGCTCTTAGGGCGGCGTCCGGGCAAGGGCAAGGGCGGCCGTGGCGCAACCTGCCGCAAGGTTTCCGGCTGCAGCAGGCCGTACAACTTTGCAGGGAACCCATTTCTTGTTAAACATCTTTAACGGGTTTGCAGCCCGACGATTCGGCCGTCCCGGCGGCTAGCAGTCTGTATGTTGTTGTGTCCCGCGGAGCGTCCGACGCCCTGCACCGTTCGCGTTCCTGCTCGTCGCCTGCAGCCAGAATGCGGACGGAATGCGGCGACATGTACCCTGCCTTCGAGACGCTGACCCCTTGTTCGCGCCGGCACCCCGCCCCGGCATGCGCGCGGGTTTGCGGGATGCGGCCCAAGCATCGCCATCCGCGAGATTATTTCAGAATGGAGTAAGACCCATATGGCGACTGTGACCTATGCCGGACTTTACCTGGGCAAACTGGCCGACATGGACCCGATCGAAGGGACCGTTACCACCGGCACCAACCCCAGTAACGCTGCGGAAAACGCCTTTTCAGTATTGAATGGCAGGACATTCGGGGCCTCAGGCGAGCCCTTGTATGCGCAAAGCACGCGGATCACGCTGAACGACACCAACAATGACAACGGGATTCCGTTCAACCAGACGGCCGGATCTACCGAAACGATCTCCTATCGGATTGGAGACCAGCAGTTCAGCTACCAACCGGACACGGCTGTCGTTGTCCAAGGTGCCTCGTTCACGCAACTGCTTCCGGGCGGCACGATCCGGACGATCACCGGACCTGCACGAATCCTGCAGGACGTGAACGGCAATGCCTTCATCATGCCGCCGATGAGCGATACGACCACGGATACTCAGGTTCTCGAGTATCCTATCATTAGCGTCACCCTGCCGACGACCTCCAGCAGCTATTCCTCGAACTTCTCGCAAGTGTCCACCGTCCGTCAGGCGCTGCGCGCCTTTCAGGACGGCTACGTGGACGGCACCGACGGCAACGACCTCATCGATGCGAGCTACACAGGTGACGTCGATGGCGACAGGGTCGACAACAACGACGCCATGCTCCCCGGCGCCACCGGCAACCAGGACTTCATCCGGGCCGGCATCGGCAATGACACCGTCTGGGCAGGGGCCGGGGCGGACTCGATCCGCGGGGGCGACGGCAACGACCTGCTGTATGGCTACACCAGCGCCACGGTGGATGACGGCTCGAACGACTCGCTGGACGGCGGTGCAGGCGACGACTCGCTTTACGGTGGCAACGGCGACGACCTTCTGATCGGCGGCACTGGCGCGGACCTTCTGGACGGCGGCAACGGCGGCGACACGATCTACGGCGACGACACGCTGGGCACCGACACGCTGGGCGGCGCGGACCTGATCAACGCGGGGGCCGGGAACGACTCGGTTGTCGCGGGCGTCGGCAATGACACCGTGACCGGGGGACTGGGCGCCGACACGATCCAGGGAGGCGAAGGCAGCGACACGGTCTATGGTGACGACACCTTGGGCACCGACACGCTCGGCGGTGCGGACAGCATCGATGCGGGGGTCGGAGGCGACTCGGTCGTGGCGGGCTTCGGCAACGACACCGTCACCGGCGGCCTGGGGGCCGACACCGTCCAGGGCGGCGCGGGCGACGACCGGATCTTCGGCGATGACACCTTGGGCACCGACACGCTGGGCGGTGCGGACAGCATCGACGCGGGCATCGGGAACGACTCGGTCGTGGCGGGCTTCGGCAACGACACTGTCACCGGGGGACTGGGTGCCGACACCGTCCAGGGCGGCGCGGGCGACGACCGGATCTTCGGCGATGACACCTTGGGCACCGACACGCTGGGCGGTGCGGACCGCATCGACGCGGGCATCGGGAACGACTCGGTCGTGTCGGGCGCAGGCAACGACACCGTGACCGGGGGACTGGGTGCCGACACCGTCCAGGGCGGTGCGGGCGCGGACCTGATCTACGGCGACGACAGCCTCGGCACGGACAGCCAGGGCGGTGCGGACCTGCTCTCGGGCGGCGAGGGCGGCGACACGATCCTCGGCGGCTTCGGCAACGACACCATCTCGGGCGACGCGGGGGACGACTCGCTGAGCGGAGGCGACGGCAACGACTCGCTGCTCGGGGGGCTCGGTGCGGACACGCTGCTGGGCGGCAACGGGGACGATGTCGTGAACGGCGGCGACGGCAGCGATTCCCTGTTCGGGGGCGCGGGCCGCGACACCTTTGTCGCGGGCAGCGGTGACGGGATCGAGGATTTCAACACCGGCGCCGACGCGCAGAATCGCGACTTCATCGATCTTTCGGGCTACTACAACGCCGCCAACCTGGCGCTGTGGAACCAGGCCAACCCGGGGCGGCAGTTCAACAATCCGCTGGCCTGGCTGCGGGCCGACCAGGCCGACGGGCGGCTGAACATGCTGGACGGGCAGAATGGCCTGACAACCACGCTGGACCTGGCGATCCGGCTTGACGGCACGGCTGTCCTGGGGGCGGCGCTGGACGCCACCAACACCAACGTCCTCTGCTTCGGGGCGGACGCGCTGATCGACACCGACAGCGGGCCGGTTCCGGCCGAGGACCTGAAGGCGGGCGACCTGGTGCGCACCCGCGACGCAGGCCTGCAGCCCGTCCGCTGGGTGGGCCGCCGCGTCCTGACCCAAGCCGAGTTCGAGGCCGCGCCGAACCTGCGCCCCATCCGCATCCGCGCGGGTGCGCTGGGGGCGGGCACGCCTTCGGCCGACCTGATCGTGTCGCCCCAGCACCGGGTGCTGGTCCGCTCGAGGATCGCGCAGAAGATGTTCGGCACGGACGAGGTGCTGGTCGCCGCCAAGCAGCTGCTGCTGGTGGAGGGCATCGACATCGCGCAGGACCTGGACGGCGTGACCTATGTCCACCTCCTGTTCGACGACCATCAGGTGGTCTGGTCGAACGGCGCGGAAACCGAGTCCCTGCATCCCGGCCGGAACGCGCTGGACATGGCGGGCGAGGCTGCGCGCGAGGAAATCCTGGCGCTGTTCCCGGAACTGCGGGACGGCAGCTTCGCGCGCCCGTCGGCCCGCGTGATGGCTTCGGGGCGGATGGGGCGCAAGCTGGCGATGCGCCACGCCCAGAACCGCAGGCCGCTGGTGGCCTGACCCACGGCCCTGCCCATGACAGCAGAAAGACCGGCACTGCCGGTCTTTTTCATTTGGAAAGCGTCAGCTCAGCTTGCGGGGGGCGCGGAACGGCAAGGGGGCGACGGGAATGCCGTCCTCGATCAGCTGGCGGGCTTCGTCGGGGCGGGCCTCGCCGTGGATGGACCGCTCGGGGATCTTGCCTTCGTGCATCGCGCGCGCGGTGGTCGCAAAGCTTTCGCCCACATAGTCCGAGTTCTCCTCGACATGCCGGCGCAGTTCGCGCATCGCCTGCTCCAGCGCCGAAGCGGGGTTGTCGAGGGGGCGCGCGCTTTCGTCCCGCGGGATGGCGGGGGCCATGGGGGCCTTGGCGACCTCGGTGCTGCCGCAGATGGAGCAGCTTACCTGCCCTTCGGCGCTCAGCGTGTCGAAGCCTGCGGCCGAGCGGAACCAGCTGTCAAAGTCGTGCCCCTTGTCGCAGCGCAATGCGTAACGGATCATGCGGATCATCCCTTCAGCGGGCTGGATATAGGCATTGTCCCGGCAGGACGAAAGGCGGCTCACGCGGGCGTGGCCAGGGCCAGCAGGCGCGCGACCAGCGGGGCGGGATCGGGGGCGGCGCGGTCCAGCGCCGCGCGTGCCGCCTGCCCCATCGCCCGGCGCGCAGACGGATCGGCCAGGATCGCGCCCAGGGTCTCGGCCAGCGTGCCGGCATCGACCGGCCGGGACGCGCCATCGGCGTCGAGCGCGGCGTAGTCGGCGCGGAAATTCGCCACATGCGGCCCGTGCAGCAGCGCGCAGCGCCAGGCGGCGGGCTCCCACGGGGTATGCCCGCCCCGGTCCGCCAGGGAGCCACCGGTGAGGCAGACGCCCGCCGCCGCATAGGCCCCGGCCAGGACGCCCAGGCGGTCGATCAGCAGGACGGGCGGCACGCCTGCCTCGGCAAGGGGGCGATCCCCCAGCCGCGTGACCTGAAAGCCCTGCGCGGCGATCAGGCGCGCCACCTCGTCGGCGCGCCGCGGATGGCGGGGCGCAAGGATCAGCCGCAGGCCCGGAAAGCGCGCCCGCAGCGCGGCATGGGCGGCAAGGACCGGCTCCTCCTCGCCCTCATGGGTCGAGGCGGCGAGCCACACGCCGTCGCGCGCCGTCGAATCCTCGGGGGGACGGACCGCGGCCGGCCCGAGCAGCTTGAGGTTCAGTCTCGGCGCAAGGGCGCTTTCGGGCAGACCCAGGGCGAGCAGATGCGCCTCGGTCCCGTCGTCCTGCGCGGACAGCAGGTCGAGCCCGGCCAGCACCGGGCCGATCAGCCCCCGCGCCCTGCTCCAGCGGCGGGCCGAGCGCGCCGACATCCGCGCCCCGATCACCGCCTGGGCGATGCCCCGGCGGCGTGCCTGCGCCGCGCGGTTGGGCCAGATCTCGTTCTCGACCGTCACCATCAGCGCGGGCCGCGCGGCGTCGAGAAAGCGCCCCAGCGCCCCCGGCACGTCCAGGGGGGCAAGCCGCGCGGGCAGGCCCCAGCCCTGCGCCACGGCGCGGCCGGTTTCCGTGTTCGCCGTCACCAGCAGCGGGCGGTTCGCGGCCAGCGCCTCGATCACCGGACGGGCCGAGTTCAGCTCTCCGACGCTTGCCCCGTGGACCCAGATGCCGCCCGGAATGGCCGGTGGCGGGTCGTCCAGCACCAGCCTCTGCCGCAGCGCCGCGCCCGCCAGCGGGGCCGCCGCGCGCAGGGCCGCGTCGGCAAGCGTGGTGGCGGCACGGTAGATCATCGGGAACCCCTCACGGCTCGGGCGGTGCCCCTCACACCGTCTCGCCGTCGATCAGCACCATGAGACGGCCCCGAGAGCAACGCTCGACCCGCGCCTCGACGCCATAGACCTCGGCCAGCATGGCGGGGGTGACGACCTCGGCAGGGGTGCCGAAGCTGTGCAGGCGGCCCTTGTGCAGGACGGCGATCCGGTCGGCCCATTGCGCGGCAAGCGCGAGATCATGCAGCACCGCCAGCACCACCCGCCCCTCGGCGGCGACGCGGCGCACCTCGGTCAGCAGGCGGACCTGACGGGCCATGTCCAGCGCGCTGGTCGGTTCGTCCAGCAGCAGCAGCGCGGGGTCGCGGACAAGCGCCTGCGCCAGCCCCACCATCTGCCGCTGCCCGCCCGACAGGCGGTCCAGAGGATCGAGCGCAAGCGGACCGATCCCCAGCCGCTCCAGCACCGCCATCGCGGCCCGGTCCGCGCCTGCGCCCTCGCCACTGGCCGAACGCGCGGCGATCACGCTTTCCAGCACCGACAGCGCCGCGCCCGAGGGCAGCGTCTGCGGCATGAAGCCCAGGGTCCGCGCCCGATCCCCCGCCGACAGCGCCGCAAGGTCGCGGTCCCCGAACATCACCCGTCCCCGCGTCGGCAGAAGCCCCGCGATCCCCTTCAGCAGCGTCGATTTCCCGGCCGCGTTCGGCCCCGCCAGCACGGTGATCTCGCCCGGCATCAGCGGCGGCAGGTCCAGCCCCTCGACGATCCTGCGGCGACCGTAGGAAACGGTCAGCCCCTCGATCAGCAAGCCGCTCATCGTCCGCGTCCCCGCAGGATCAGCGAGAAGAAGATCGGCAGCCCGATCAGCGAGGTCACAAGCCCCACCGGCAGCAGCACCCCCGGCACGACGGTCTTGGACACCAGCGAGGCCAGCGACATGACAACCGCCCCGGTCAGCAGGCTGCCGGGCAGGAAGAAGCGGTGGTCCTCGCCCAGCAGCATCCGGGCGATATGCGGCCCGGCGAGGCCCACAAAGCCGATCACGCCCACCATGGACACGGCCGAGGCCGCAAGCAGGCTGACCCGCAGCAGCGACCAGCGCCGCAGCCGCGCCACGTCCACCCCGAAGCTGCGCGCCTGTTCCTCGCCCAGCCGCAGTGCGGTCAACTGCCATGCGGCCTTCAGCGAAAAGGGCGCGGTGACGGCCAGCACCACGGCCAGCACGGTGACGCCGGGCCAGCTTGCCGCCGCCAGGCTGCCCATGGTCCAGAAGACCAGTTGCTGCAGCGCGTCCGCCGAGGCCACGAACTGCAGCAGCGACAGAAAGGCCCCCGCCGTGAAGTTCAGCGCGATGCCGCAAAGGATCAGCACCTCGGGGCCGCCGCCGCGCAGCCGTCCCATCAGCTGCAGCAGCGCCAGCGCGCCCAGCGCAAACAGGAAGGCGTTGGCCGACACGCTCCACACCGGGGGCAGGCCGGGCAGGCTGAGGCCCAGCACGATCGCCGTTGCCGCTCCGAGGGCCGCCGAGGCCGAGACGCCCAGCGTGAACGGCTCGGCCAGCGGGTTTTCCAGCACGGTTTGCATCTCGGCCCCGGCAAGGGCCAGCGCCGCGCCGACCAGCAGCGCCATGATCGCGACCGGCAGGCGGACCTGCCAGACGATCACCTCGGCGGACCGGGCGACCTCGCCCCAGCCGGTCAGCGCCCCCAGCGTTTCGGCCAAGGGCAGCCCCGCCGGGCCGGTCATCAGGTCGGCCACGACCGCCAGCAACGCGACGGCCAGCATTCCCGCGACCAGCAGGACGCGGCGGCGGTTGAGCGCGTGATAGCGGTGGAGGCTTTCCGTCTGCATCAGGGCTGCGGTGCGATCCACCAGGTTCCGGGCACGGACACGGGCGAGAAGCGCGCGTCGATCTCGGCCAGCGTCGCGGCCGGGTCCACGTCCGCGAACAGGTCGGGATGGAAGGCCTTGGCGAGGTATTCGATCAGCGCGATATGGCTGGGCGTGTCGTTGAACAGGTGCCAGACGCCCACCGCGCGGCCCTCCTCGACCGCGCGAAGCGAGGAAAAGCCCGGCGCCGCGATCAGGGTGGCGAAGCTGTCGCGCGCGGCGTCCTCGGGGACGCCTGTCCCCAGCACCAGCCCCCCGCGCGCGGCCATGTGGGCGCCCCCTGTGGCGATGTAGAAATCCGGGTCCGAGCCGATCAGGAATTCCAGGCTGACGTTGCCCAGGACGCCCTGCACCGCCTCGGCCCCGATGTTGCGCCCTCCCGCCGTCTCGATGAACTGGGCGAAGACGCCCTGCCCGACGGTGGAACAGCAGCCCTGCGGCGCGGCATGGACGTGGAAAAAGACGCTGGGGCGGGGGATGGACGGGTCCGCCAGCCGCTCGCGGATGCGGGACAGGCGGCTTTCGTAGAATGCGGCAAACTCCTCGGCCTTCGCCTCGCCCCCGGTCAGCGCGCCGAGGATGCGCAGCGAAGGAATCGAGTTCTCCAGCGGCTGCGAGAAGAAATCGACGTATGCCACGGGAATGCCCGCGGCCTCGACCTGCTCGCGTGCGCGGTCCGTTCCGGGATCGTTCGCATCCATCAGCGACAGGATCAGCAGGTCGGGGTCCAGCGCGATGATGCTTTCGACGGAAATGTCGCGGTTGCCCGAACCCACGGGCCGGATCGCGTCGATGGCCGGAAAGCGCTGGCGATAGGCGGCCAGGGTCGGCTCGTCCAGCGCCTTGTCCTGCCGCCAGCCGACGACCTTCGAGACCGGATCGTCGTGCAGCAGGCCCAGCACCGCCATGTGCCGTCCCTCGCCCAGCACGATCCGCCGGGCCGGGGCCTCCAGCGTGACCTCGCGGCCGAGGATGTCGGTCGCCGTGACCTCGGCCAGCGCGGGGGCGGCGATCAGGGCGGCCAGCAGGGCCAGTGCGCGGAACAGGACAGGCATCGCGACCTCCTTCGGTGCCCCAAGGATGCAGGGCGTCCTGAATGGGTGCGGGCGGGGGCCCGTATCGGCCCCCGCCCCGTTTGCTGTCAAGCCTCGGGCCTCAGTCGGCCTTGGGCGAGATCTTCCAGATGCGGTCGCCTTCCTCGTCGTTCTCGCCGCGCGACTTGTTCACGGCCCAGACATTGCCCTTGCCGTCGGCGCGCAACTGGTTCGGATAGGTGCCCGCGTCGATGTTGGCCACGACCTTGCCGTCCGTGCCCACGGCCGTGATCGTGCCCGCGCCGCGGTTGGCGACAAAGGCCAGGCGGCTCACCGGCTCGAAGGTCACGTTCAGCGCGCCCGCGCCGGTGTCCACGTCATGGAGGATCTCGCCGGTCGCGGCCTTCACGATCAGCAGGTTGTCGGTTTCCTGCGAGGCGACGAAGGCCAGATCTTCCTTCGGGTCATAGGCCACCCCCGAGGCGCGCACCGCGCCCGGCAGCGGATGCACCTTGACCTCGCCCGAACCCAGATCGACCACCGCCAGTTCGTCCGTGGTCATCGAAACCGTCACCAGAGTCCCGCTTTCGGGATCGACGTCCAGCGCCATGACCGAGAAATCCTCGCCCCGCTCGGCCGACTCGATGACGATGGGATCCAGCTTTTCCAGCGTCTTGCTGTCGAAGACCTCGATGTTGCCGGTCATGGTCGAGGATGCATAGACGCGGTCGCGGCCTTCATCCACGACCACGTCGCGGGCGTGGTTCACGGCGCCCGGCTCGAGCTGCTTCACCAGCGACAGGTCGTCCTGCTTGTAGACGGCCACGGTGTCCTGACGGGTGTTGGTCACCCAGACATGGCCGTTCTCGTCATCCACGGCGACGCCATAGGTGGCGAACAGCGCGGGACGCGTGTCGTTGGCGTCCTGTCCCCCGGCGGGCGGCGCGGCGCGTGCGGGCATCGGTGCCTCGGGCGGGGTCGCCTGCGCCTCGATTTCCAGCGTCTCGGGGTCGATCCGCACCAGCGCGGATTCCCGCACCGGCGGGCGGCCCACGGCCGAGGTCACGTAGACCGCGTCCGAGGCGGGCGAGTAGATCACCTGGTAAAGCCCGCGCGTGACCTTGGCGTCCTTGATCTCGAAGTTCTCGGCGCCCGAAACCGGCACCTGCGGAGAGACCTTGAGCGTCACGACCTCGGCGGCCGCCGGGTTCTCGGCGATGACGACGATGGGATGCAGGCCGGTCGCGGCCCCGGCGTCCACCGTCAGGTCGAAGCTGAACTTGCCCTCGGCATCGACGGTGATCGGCGCGCCCTCGTTCAGGACGGTCGTGCCGCGCATCAGGGTGATGGTCTGGCCGGGGACCAGCCCCTGCCCCTCGACCCGCGCCGCGCCGCCTTTCACCAGCGGCGCACCCTGTTCGGCCGCACCGGCGCGGACATCACCGGTGAACTCGTCGCTGGCGGGGGTGAAGATGCTTTCGGCCAGCGCGGGGCCGGCCGCAAGGCCAAGCGCCAGGATGGATGCGCCGCAGATCATGCGGGGGGACAGGGGCGGACAGACAGCCATGACGATCTCCTTTGTTGATCCGAAATGGCTGAACCGGCAGTCCGATCTGGCTGGATGCGGCGCATGAGTATAATCCTGATCGTCACTGTCAACTAACTACCCCGAGGGCGAGGATGGAGAAGACGACCGGTGCAATCGGGCGCGTGGGCCCGGATCATGCGCGGGCCGAGGCGCGGCTGGCGATCTTCGAGGCGGGGCATCCCACCCATGCCCTGTCGCAGAAGGGCGTGGCGGCGGGTCCCGGGCACCGGCTGTTCATCGCGACGCCGCGCGGCCCGGCCCCGTCGGGCGGCTGGCCGGTGCTGTACCTGCTGGACGGAAACGCGGCCTTCGACTTCCTGACGCCCGACCATCTGGCGCAGGCCGAGGGTCTGGCGCTTGTGGGCATCGGCTATGACACCGACCGCCAGTTCGCGCGCGAGCAGCGCACCTTCGACTTCACCGCGCCGGACGGGCCCGGCGACGGCATCCGCCCCGATCCTGTCCATGAGGGCCGCATGGCGGGGGGCGCCGCGCAGTTCCTCGACCGCCTGACGGGCGTGCTGCGCGCCGCGGCCGAGGACGGGCTGCGCGTCGATCCGTCACGCCGGACGCTCTGGGGCCACAGCTTCGGCGGGCTGTTCACGCTGTATGCGGCGCTGAGGCGGCCGGGCAGCTTTGCCCGCTTCGCCGCGATCAGCCCCTCGATCTGGTGGGACGAGGCGCTGATCCGCCGCGTTGCCGCAGGTGCGGACCCGAAGGCCAGGCCGCCCCTGCTGGTGGCGCTGGGGGACCGTGAAAAGCGATCGGGCTCGGACGGGCCGCCGCCAGACGGGCCGGCGCCCGCGACCATGGACTTCGTGGACAGCCTGCGCCGCCATCCGGGGCTTGATCCGCAGGTGCATGTCCTGCCGGGCCTGCGGCATATCGAGACGATCGCGGGATCGCTGCCGCTGGCGATCCGCTTCGCGGCCGGGGCTTGACGCGATCTCGACGGTCCCCTGTCACCACGGCCGGAAAGGGGAGGTCGTGGAAGATGACAAGAGATGTCCTCGTGGCTGCCGGGATGTTCTTCGGGCTGATCGGCGCGGTGCAGGTCTGGCAGGGGGTCCCGGGCGATTACATCCCACGCGGGATTGCCGAGCTGCGGGCGGACGCAAACGCGATCCTGCCGGGCATTGCCTGGCTGATCGGCGGGCTGGCCTGCGGGGTCTTCGCGCTGGCCTTCACTCCGCCGCTGCTGACCGGGGCGAAGCACGATGCTGCGCCCGGTCCATCGCGGCCCTGAGCATCGGCGCGATCAGGACCACCGCCTCGGGCGAGATCATCTGGGGGTGCAGGAATGGCACCTCCAGCGCATCGACTTCGCCGTAGGGGCGCCACAGTTGGGCGGTCAGGTGGCGGTCGCCGTGCCCTAGCCCCGCGCGGACATGGGTCAAGGTGCCGGGGTGCGGGCGGTGGTGATGGCGCCGGACAAGGCCCGAGGTGTCGGTCACGACCCGCACCACGCCGTCCAGCACCCGTTCGGGCAGCGCACCCAGGGCCGTGTCCCCGGCCTTTAGGAAGCCTACGACCTTCTCGCGGGTGTCGAGGTCCGCATGCGCCTCGGGATCGTGGCCCGCGATGGCCAGCAGCGCGCGCAGGGCGGACACCGGATCGGGGTCCGGCTCGGCCCGCCAGACGTCGGCCGGGTAGCTGTCGAGCGCCGCGACCATGCCGACCTCGCGGCCCATGTCGGACAGGGCCGCCGCCATTTCTTGCGCGATGACGCCGCCGACCGACCAGCCGGCCAGATGCACGGGACCTTCCGGCACCAGTTCGGCGATGCGGCGCGCGTAATCGGCGGCCAGTGCGGAAAGGCTTTCCGGCAGCGGATGATGCGGGTCCAGCCCCGGATGCTGGATCGCCCAGACGCGGCGCGCGGGCGCAAGGGCAAGGGCGAGGCGGCGATAGCCCCAGCCAAGGCCGCCCGCCGGGTGGATCAGGAACAGCGGCGGCTGCGTGGGATCGCCCTCGGCCAGCAGCAGCAGGGGCGAAAGGCCGCCGGTGGTGACCCCGCCCTCGATCACGCGGGCCAGCGCCGCGACCACCGGATGCTCGAAGATCGCGCCCAGGCCGGGATCGCGGCCGGTTTCCTCCTCGATCCGCAGGGACAGGCGGACGGCCGACAGCGAGTCGCCGCCCAGCGCGAAGAAATCCGCCTCGGCCGGGGGTGGCTCGGGCAGCGCGAGGATTTCGGCGTAAAGCCGCGCCAGCAGCGTTTCGGCGGGGGTTTCCGCCGCCCGGCCCGCCTGCGCGAAGCGAGGGGCGGGCAGCGCCTTCCGGTCGAGCTTGCCGTTCGGCGTCACCGGCAGCGCGTCCAGCGTGACCCATGCCTGCGGCACCATGTAGGCGGGCAGCCGGGCGGCCAGATACGCAGCCGCCGCCTGTTCCGACCAGCCGTCCTGCGGGACCACATAGGCCACCAGGCGCTTGTCGCCCCGGTCCTCGCGCGCCAGCACCACCGCCTCGCGCGCGAGGCCACAGCCCATGATCGCGGCCTCGATCTCGCCCAGTTCGATCCGCAACCCGCGGATCTTCACCTGATGGTCCGAGCGGCCGAGATACACCACCGCCCCGTCGTGGCGCAGCCGCGCAAGGTCGCCCGTGGCATAAAGCCTCTGCCCGTCCGGGCCGATGATGAAGCGTTCCGCCGTCAGGTCGTCGCGCCCCAGATAGCCGCGCGCCAGTTGCACGCCGCCCAGATACAGGTTCCCCGGCAGGCCCGGCGGTACCGGCCGGCGCCGGTCGTCCAGCACGGCAAGCCGGGTGTTCCAGACCGGCCAGCCGATCGGCAGCGGGTTCGAGCTGTCCCCTGGCGCGGCGGCCCAGTAACTGACATCCACCGCCGCCTCGGTCGGGCCGTAAAGGTTGTGCAGCCCGGCGGTGACGCGCGCATGGAAGCGGTCGCGCAGTTCCGCCGTCAGTTCCTCGCCCGAGCAGAAGACGCGGGCCATGCGGATGCCTTGGGATGCGGGCGCGGCCAGGAAGGCCGACAGCATCGAGGGCACGAAATGCGCCGTGGTGATCGCGTGGCGGCGGATCTCGCCCGCCAGCGCCGTGGGGTCGCGGTGCGCGCCGGGCGGCGCCATGACCAGCGTGGCGCCGGCGATGTAGGGCAGGAAGAACTCCCACACCGAGACGTCGAAGGTCGCGGGCGTCTTCTGCAGGATGCGGTCCTGCGGGGTGAAGCCGTAGTGGTCGCGCATCCACAGCAGGCGGTTGACGATGGCCCGGTGCTCGATGACGACGCCCTTCGGCTCGCCGGTCGAGCCCGAGGTGTAGATGACATAGGCCATGTTGCCGGGCTGCGGCGGGGTATCCGGCGCGCGGCCCTCCTGCGGCCAGTCGGTGGTCAGAAGGCGGCGGGGGGCATCGTCGGATTGCCCGGGATCAGGGAAGCGGCCTGCAAGATCCGGCGAGGTCAGCAGCACCACCGGCGCGGCACGGTCGAGGATGCGGGCGAGGCGTTCCGGCGGGTGGTCCGGGTCGAGCGGCAGGTAGGCCGCGCCCGCGCGCAGGATGGCGACCAGCGCAAAGGACAGTTCCAGCGAGCGGTCGAGCGCGACGGCCACGATGGTCTCGGGCCCGGCGCCCAGTTCGGCCAGCCGCCCGGCCAGGGCGGCGCTGCGGCGGTCGAGGTCGGCATAGCTGAGCGTCGCGTCCCCGAAGACCAGCGCGGGCGCGCCGGGCGTGGCCTGCATCTGCGCCTCGATCAGCGCGGTCAGCGTGGTGTCGGGGACCGGGTGGACGGCGGCGGCAGTCAGGGCCTCGGTCGCCGCGATCTCGTCGGGCGTGGCGGTCGGGACGGGGGCAAGGCGGCCCTCGGCCAGCGCGGCGGCGAGGAACACCGGCAGGCGCGCGGCGTGGCCGGCCACGTCCTCGGGCGAGTAGAGGGCGGGGTTCGCGTCCACCTCGAACAGCATCCCCGAGGCGGGATCGCCCCGGAAGGTCAGCGTCAGGTCGTCCACCGCCCCTGCGCCGAGGATATGCAGCCCGACCTCCAGCCCCGCGAAGCCCGGCGGCCGGTCGAAGGGCTGGACGTTGATCAGCGGGCCATGAAGCCTGCGCGCCACGCCGATCAGGCCGAGGTCGCGGCGCAGTTGCTCGCTGCGGTAAAGGCCGTGCTTGCGGGCCTCGCGCATCTCGGTGGCAAGAGGGGTGATCCAGTCGGCCAGCGCGGCGTCCTCGTCAGGGCGGATGCGCTGGGGCAGGACGTTCATCGCCATGCACGGGATGCGGGCGATGGGGCGGCCCATGCGCGCCATGAAGGGCAGGCCCGCGACGACTTCTCCGCCCGTCCAGCGGGACAGGTAGGCGCCGGTCAGCGCGGTCAGCACGTCGGTCCAGTTGAGGCGATGCGTATCGGACCAATCGGCCAGGGCCCCCAGCAGGTCGCCGGGCAGCCAGCGGTCTTCGCGCAGAAAGGTTGCGCCGCTGACGGCGCGCCCGGGCGCGGGGCCGGTGGCCTCGGGCATCCCCTGCATCGCCGCGCGCCACCAGGCGGCATCCTCGGCGCGCCTGGGCGAATGGCGGTAAGCCGCATCCGCCTCGTCGGCGCGGGACAAGGGCGGAAAAGGCGCGGGCGCCACGGTGCCGTTCACCAGCGCCGAGTAATGCTCTGCGATCCGGTTCGTCACCAGCACCATGCCGTAGCCGTCGATGGCGAGGTGGTGGATGCGCTCGTAAAGAAGGTGCCGGTCCGGCCCGAGGCGGTAGAGCGCAAAGGCGGCCGCCGGCTCGGCCGACAGGTCCAGGGGGCGGGCGCTGTCCTCGGCCATGCGGCGCACCGCCTCGGCCCGAGGGTCCGGAAAGCCGGAAAGGTCGGCCCATGCAAGCTCGGGCGCATCGCCCGGGACCTGCACCGCGCCCCCCGCGACGGGACGGAAGCGCAGCCGCAGCGCCTCGCTTTCGGCGACCGTGCGGGCGACGGCCTCGCGCAGCGCCGCGTCGTCCACGGGGCCGCGCAGGTCGAGGTACTGGCCGGTGTTCAGGATCGGGTTGGCGGGGTCAAGCGCCTGGAAATACCACAGCCCTTCCTGCGCCTCGGTCAGCGCCGCGCCGCCCCTGCCCCCCATGTCAGCCCGCCTGCTGCGCTTCGATGGCCTGCCACCATTCGCCCAGCGTGCCATGTTCCGCGAACAGGCCGAAGTCGGCCTTGAGCCCCGCTTCCTCCCATCCCAGCACCAGCTTCATCAGCCGCAGCGAATCCAGCCCGAGGTCGGGCAGGTTGTCGTCGTCCTGCACGTCCCCGGCGTCCATGTGCAGAATCTTCGCGATGTCGGCGCGCATCCGGTCCTTGGTGATCATGTGTTTTCCTCGGCGAGGTAGCGCGCGCGAAGTTCGGCCCGCAGCACGTTGCGGCTGACCTTGCCCACGGCGGTGGTCTGGAACGAAGGGACAAAGACGATCTGGTCGGGCACCTTGAACTCGGCGATGCCGCGGGCGCGGACAAAGGCCTTGATCTCGGGCGCGCGGGGGCGCGGTTCGCGCGGGATGACGAAGGCGCAGATGCGCTCGCCCAGATGCGGGTCGGGGATGGACACCACCGTCGCGTCGTAGACCTGCGGATGGGCGAGCAGGTGGTCCTCGACCTCCTCGGCCGAGATCTTCTCGCCCGCGCGGTTGATGTGGTCGCCGGCACGGCCCTGCACGGACAGGTAGCCGCCGGGCAGGCGCCTGACGATGTCGCCGGTGCGGTAGAAGCCGTCGGGGGTGAAGCTGCGCGCGTTCGCCGCCGGTTCGTTGTGATATGCGCGGATCGTGTAGGGGCCGCGGGCCAGCAGATGACCGGGGATGCCGTCCGGCACGGGGTTGCCCGCGTCGTCCAGCACCAGCACCTCGTCATCCTCGCTGATCGGACGGCCCTGGGTATTGACGACGATCTCCTCGGGGTCGTCGAGGCGGGTGTAGTTCACCAGCCCCTCGGCCATCCCGAAGACCTGCTGCAGCGTGCAGCCCAGGGTCGGGCGCACCCGCGCCGCCGCCTCGGGCATGAACTTGGCGCCACCGACCTGAAGGACCTGAAGGCTGGAGATGTCGTGGCGGGTCTTCGGCGCGGCTTCCATCCACAGCAGCGCGAGGGGGGGCACGACGCCGGTGATCGTGACGCGCTCGCGGGCAATCAGCGAAAAGGCCGTCTCGGGGTTCGGGTTGGGGCACATGACCACCCTGCCCCCGGCATGAAGCGTTCCGAAGATGCCCGGCGAGCTCATGGGAAAGTTGTGCGCGGCCGGCAGAGCGCAGAGATAGACCGATTCCGGCCCCAGCCCGCAGATCTCGGCGCTGGCGCGGAAGCTGTAGATGTAGTCGTCGTGGGTGCGGGGGATCAGCTTGGACAGGCCGGTAGAGCCGCCGGAAATCTGAAGAAAGGCGACTTGGGATGGGTCCACCTGCGGCAGCCCGGCCGGGGCGGGGACGCCCTCGAACGGCCCCAGTTCGCCCGCGACAATGATGTGCTCAAGCTTCGGCACCTCGGCCTGCACCTCGGCGGCAAGGGCGGTGTAGTCGAAGCCCTCGAAACGCTCGGTGATGACCAGCGCGCGGGCGCCGGCACGGCGGGCGAAGTGGATCAGTTCGGTCCGCCGATGCGCGGGCAGCGCATAGACGGGGACCAGCCCGGCCAGGAACAGGCCGAAGACCGAGGGCAGGAAGGCCGCGACGTTCGGAAGCTGCACGATCACGCGATCGCCCGGCCGAAGGCCGAGCGACAGGTATCCTGCGGCGGCGGACTCGGCCCGCGACAGGAGATCGGCGTAGCTGAGGTTCACCTCGCCCGCCGTCACCGCGACGCGGCTGGGATGCTCGGCGGCGCGGGCGCGCAGGACATCCCCGAATGTCTCGCCGCGCCAGTAGCCCCTGGCGCGGTAGCGGGCTGCGAAATCCTCCGGCCAGACCTGGCGGGGAATGTCAGTCGAAAAGTCATCCATCGAGAGCCTCGGGCGCGCGGCGCATCCGCAGGGGGCGGCTTATTCCCGGCGACGAATTTAGTCAACTTTCCGCCAGCCCTTTGGACCTGCGCCGGAATCGGCGGTATGGTTCCCTCATGCATGGACAACCGCAGGGGCTTCAGATGACAGACTCGCAACAGGCGATCCAGACAGCCGGGCGGGGCAATGCCGGCAGCCCCCTGCCCTTCCGCGACACCCATGCCGTTTATGGCCGGATGAGCCGCTTCCTTCACTGGACCATCGCGGTTCTGGTCCTGTACCAGTTCGTCGGCATGGGCCTGCGGCTGATCTTCGACAAGCAGCCTTGGCTTTCGCCCTTTGTCGCCTTTCACCAGCCGGTGGGCACGATCCTGTTCGTCCTGATCGTCATCCGCGCGCTGTGGGCCTGGTCGAACCGGAAGAACCGGCCGACCCACGGCCATCACTTCTGGGGCCGCGCGGCCTCGCTGGGGCACGCAGCGCTGTATGTCGTCATGCTGGCGGTGCCCACGATCGCGCTGCTGCGGGCCTATGGCAACGACCGGGTCTTCGCGCCCTTCGGCTTCACGATCTTCCCCGCGCAAGAGCCGCCGATCGGCTGGATGGTCAATCTGGGCGGCCTGCTGCATGGCGAACTGGGCTGGCTGCTGGCGATCCTTGTCGCAGGGCACATCGTCATGGTCGGCGTCCACGAGTCCATGTGGCGCGACGGCACGCTGGCGCGGATGCTGGGGCGCAAGGGCCGGGCGGGCTGACCGTCCCGCCCGTCAGGTGATCGCGCCGACCTGCCAGGGGACGAACTCGTTGTCGCCATAGTCGAACTGCTCGGACAGGGTGCGTTCGCCCGAGGCGACGGCGAGGATCAGGTCGAAGATGCGCTTGCCTGCGGCCTCGATGGTGTCGGTGCCGCGGGCGATGTCGCCGCAGTTGATGTCCATGTCCTCGCGCATGTGTTCGTACATGGCGGTGTTGGTGGCGATCTTGATGGTGGGCGCGGGCTTCCAGCCGGACACCGAGCCCCGGCCGGTGGTGAAGCACACCACGTTGCATCCGCCCGCCACCTGCCCCGTCACGGCGGCCGGGTCGTAGCCGGGCGTGTCCATGAAGGTGAACCCCTGCGCCGTCACGGGTTCCGCATATTCATAGACCGCGTTCAGCGGCATCGAGCCGCCCTTGGCCACCGCGCCCAGCGACTTTTCCAGGATCGTCGTCAGCCCGCCTTCCTTGTTCCCGAAGGACGGGTTGTTGTTCAGCTCGGCCCCGTTGCGCGAGGTGTAGTCGCGCCACCAGTCGATCCGGTCCAGCAGCTTCTGCGCGACCTCGGGCGACTTCGCGCGCCGCGTCAGCAGGTGCTCGGCGCCGTAGATCTCGGGCGTTTCGGACAGGACGGTGGTCGCGCCGTGCCGCACCAGCAGGTCCGAGGCGACGCCCAGCGCCGGGTTCGCGGTGATCCCCGAATAGCCGTCCGACCCGCCGCATTCGAGCGCGACCTTGAGATGGCGCAGCGGCTGCGGGCTGCGCCGGGCGGCGTTCACCTGCGGCAGCATCTGGCGGATCATGTCGCAGGCGGCCTCGATGGTCTTGCGCGTCCCGCCAAGCTGCTGGATGGTCATGGTGCGGAAGCGGTCGCTTTCCTCCAGCTTGTAATGCTCCATGATGGGGCGGATCTGGTTCACCTCGCAGCCCAGCCCGATCATCAGGATGCCGCCAAAGTTCGGATGCGTGGCATAGCCCTTGATGACGCGGGTCAGGTATTCGTAGCCCTCGCCCTTGGTGGCGATGGCGCAGCCGCTGCCGTGGGTCAGGGCCACGACGCCGTCCACGTTGGCGAAGCCCTGAAGGCCGCCCTGCCGGTTGAAATGCTCGGCGATGTAGCGCGACACGGTGGCCGAGCAGTTCACGGTCGAGATCACGCCGATGTAGTTGCGCGTCCCCACACCGCCCAGGCCCCGGTCATAGCCCATGAAGCTGGCGCGCTCGGCCTCGGGCAGCAGGCCGGGGTCGCGGTTTTCCACGCAGAAGGCATGGTCGGGGTTGCTTTCGACCATGGCGAGGTTCTGCAGGTGGACATGCTGGCCCGGCGCGATGGCGCGCGAGGCCACGCCGATCACCTGGCCGAACTTGCGCACCTCCTCGCCCTCGGCGATGGCGCGCAGGGCGATCTTGTGGCCGCGCGGGATCGGCTCGGCCGCGACGGGGCCGTCCGGGCCGACGGCCTCGCCCGCCTTCAGGCTACGGCGCGCGACGGCTACGCTGTCGGCGGGGTTCAGGAGGATGGCGGGATTCTCGTCAGGTGACATGGCGTGTCCGGGACTTGGGCGGCGGCCCCGAAGCGGACCATGCCGCGCCCTTCCCCGTCAAGGCCGGCCGCGATCACAGTTCCAGCGAGTTCCGTTCCAGGTAGCCCTGCAGGAAGGCCGCGAGCCGCCGGTCCCCGGGGTTCTGGAAGATCTCGGCGGGCGAGCCCTGGGCCACCAGCTCGCCCCGTTCCATGAAGACCACGCGGTCGGCGACATGGGCGGCGAAGCCCATCTCGTGCGTGACGACCACCATCGTCATGCCCTCGGCGGCCAACTGCTTCATCACGCCCAGCACCTCGCCCACGAGTTCCGGGTCAAGGGCCGAGGTCGGCTCGTCGAACAGCATGATGCGCGGCTGCATGGCGACGGCGCGGGCGATGGCCACGCGCTGCTGCTGGCCGCCCGACAGGCGGCTGGGGTGGTTCCCGGTCTTGTCGCCCAGGCCCACCTTGGCCAGCGCCTCGGCCGCGATCTCGTGGGCGCGCGCGCGGGGGATGCCCTTCACGCGCTCAAGCCCCTCGGCCACGTTCTGCAGCGCGGTCATGTGCGGCCACAGGTTGAACTGCTGGAAGACCATGCCGATGTCGCGGCGCATCTCGCGCAGGGCACGCCCGCCCATCCGCCTGCCACCGACGGATTCGTAGCCGATCAGCCGGTCGTCGATCCAGATGCCGCCGCGGTCGTATTCCTCGAGGAAGTTGATGCAGCGCAGCAGCGTGGACTTGCCCGAGCCCGAGGGCCCGATCAGGCAGGTCACCTTGCCCGGCGGGATCACCAGGCTGATGTCCTTGAGCGCCTGGAACTCGCCGTAGAACTTGCAGACGTTCTCCAGCCGGGCCGAGGCGGGGTTGACCGTTCCGGTCAGCGAAGGGGCAAGGGTCACGGCTCAGCTCCGGTCCAGCAGGTAATGGGTGGCGCGGCGTTCCAGCCTGCGCCCGATGCGCGAGATCGTTTCCACGAAGACCCAGAAGAACAGCGCCAGCACGAGGGTCGATTCCGCGAAGGCGAAGGTTTCGGCCATCATGGTCTGGGTTTCGAACATGATCTCGGGAACGGTGATCATCGACAGGATCACGGTTTCCTTGGTCAGGATGATCGAGAAGTTGACCAGCGCGGGCAGCGCCGAGACCAGCATCACGGGGATCATGATCCGCCGCAGGATGGTCGCGGGGGCGAAGCCCATGGCGCGGGCGGCCTCGATCTGGCCCAGCGGGACGGCGTTCAGGCCGGCGCGGAAGATTTCCGCGAAATAGGGGCTGCCGTAGATCGTCAGGCCCAGAAGCCCCGCGGGCATGGCGTCCAGCCGCAGCCCCAGCATGGGGGCGCCGTAATACAGCACGAAAAGCTGCACCAGGAAGGGCGTGCCCCGGATGAACTCGACATAGGCGCGCAGGATCCACTGGACGGGGCGGGCGGACACGCCGCGCTGGACCAGCGCCAGCAGGAAGCCCAGCGCCATGGCGCAGGCGGTGCCCACGATCCAGCAGAAGATCGTGACGCCCAGGCCCCGCAGCAGCGCCGGGCCGTATTCGCGGAAAAGGTCAAGCTCCATCACCAGGCGAGCCTCCGTTCCAGGTTGCGGCCGAGGGCTGCGATGACGAGGTTGATCGCCAGGTACAGGAAGGCGGCGGTCAGGTAGATTTCCAGCGGGCGGTAGGTGGCCGAGGCGATGGCCTGGCTCATCCGGGTGATCTCGACGATGCCCACGACCGTCACCAGCGACGACGCCTTGACCAGCAGGATCAGTTCGTTGACCAGCGCGGGCATGGAGATCTTCAGCGCCTGCGGCAGAAGGATCCGGGTCCAGATGTGGCGCGGCGACAGGCCCACGGCGATGGCGGCCTCGGCCTGGCCCCGGGGAATGGCGTTCAGGGCGCCGCGCAGGATCTCGCTGATATAGGCGGCGGCGCAGAGGCCCACGGTGAAGATCGCGGCGGCCAGCGCCGGGACGTTCACGCCCACCAGCGGCAGAAGGTAGAAGGCCAGCAGCAGCTGGATCAGCAGCGGCACGCCCCGGAAGAAGCTGACGTAAAGGCCCGCGAAGGCGCGCGCGGCCGGGGCGCGCGACACCGCGGCCACGCAGATCAGCGCGCCGAAGATCAGCCCCAGAAGGCAGCCCGCGCCCGAGATCAGCAGCGTGTAGCGGGCCGAGGCGGCCAGCACGGGCAGGTTGTCGATGATCGTCTGGAACGAGAACATTCAGCGCCCTTCGGAAGATGCGGGCGGGCCCCGGAAGGCCCGCCCGCGGGGGATCACATCGCAGGCATTTCCTTGGGCAGCGCGGTCGCGGTGCCGAACCATTTTTCCTGCATCGCGGCCAGGCGGCCGTCGTCCTGGATCTTGATCAGGGCGGCGTTCATCGCCTCGATCAGCGACTCGGACCCTTCCTTGCGGGTCACCCAGGCGAAGTACTTGGGCTCGCCGAAGGGCGGCTGGATGGTCTCGAAGACGTCGGGGCGGGTCTTGGCGAGGTAGGCGAGGTTCGGGGCCGAGCCCGCGACCGCGTCCAGGCGGCCGGCGGCGAGGTCCGCATAGGCTTCATCCGGCGAGCCGTAGCCGCGGATGGTGAAGCCGCCCAGCGTGTCGGAATAGGCTTCGAGCTGCTTTTCCTGCGCCGTGCCCTTCTGGATGCCGACGGTCTTGCCCTTGATGTCCTCGGGCTTGGTCAGGTCGCCGCCCTTGCGCTGGACCAGCGCCACGGTCGCGTCGCTGATCGGCAGGGTGAAGGCGTAACGCTCCATCCGCTCGGGCGTGATGGTGACGGGGGCGTTCACGAAGTCGAACTTGCTGACTTCCAGGCCCGGCAGGATCGAGGCCCAGGGCAGGTCCTGGTATTCGGCGGTCACGCCAAGCTCCTTGGCGACCTCGTCGAACAGTTCCTTGTTGAAGCCGGCGTATTCGCCGTTCTCCAGCATGTCGAAGGGGGCATAATGCATCTCGGTCGCGGTGGTGATCTTGCCCGCCGCCTTGATGTCCTCGAGCATGTCGGCCAGCGCGCCGGTCGCGGTCAGCGCCAGTGCGGTCGCCCCGAAGAGCGCGGCGCGCAGGGTGGTGCGAAGTGTCATCTCTCTCTCCTGTCGTGGCCTTGGGTGGTCCGTTCGGCTCGGCCCTGTCCGCTCGGTTTGCCGTGGCGCGCGTCACCGTGACGGTCATGCGGGCCGGATCGCAAGTCACAAGATGCCGCGCAGGAAGGGGCCCTCGTCATGACCGGGCCTCCTGCCTGTTTTTGAGGCAGTCGAGGATCACGGCCAGGGGCCTGCCCCGGTCCACCCTGCCCTGCAAGGAAGCAGATTTCCCGCCCAGAAGCGCGTCCCCCGCTGCCAGATCCAACCCCGCGACCGATACGCCGCCGCGCGCGACCAGCGCAACCGTCCCTTCGGGCAGGCTGTCGCCGGGTGAAAGCTCGACCATCCGGTGCGAGAAGGCGCCGCGCCGGGTCATGATGTTCAGGTCCAGCACCGGCCCCTGGTCCAGCGCGGCCCGGACCGGCGCCTCGCCCGGAAAGGACAGGGGCGGGCCGTTCGCCGTCACGGCCACCTCGGCGCCGCCGAAGGACAGGCGCATCGGCCCGCCGTCCAGCACGGCCAGCGTGCGGTCGATGCCGGGGAAGGCCGAGAAGGGGCCGTCCGCCGCCACCTCGGCCATCGACAGCCGCGCATCGAAGCCGGACAGGTCCGCGCCGTCCGGCCAGACGGCCAGCTCGTGCGTGACGCCGCCGCCGTTCTTCCAGCGGCTGGCCCTGCCCTCGCCCCGACGCAGCAGCCTCACTTGAGGATGCCCGGCAGGTTCAACCCATGCTCGCGCGCGCAGTCGAGCGCGATGTCATAGCCCGCGTCGGCGTGGCGCATGACGCCGGTGGCCGGGTCGTTCCACAGTACGCGCTCGATCCGCCGGTCGGCGTCGGCGGTCCCGTCGCAGCAGATGACCATGCCGGAATGTTGGCTGAAGCCCATGCCCACGCCGCCGCCGTGGTGCAGCGACACCCAGGTCGCGCCCGAGGCGGTATTCAGCAGCGCATTGAGCAGCGGCCAGTCCGACACGGCGTCCGAGCCGTCCTTCATCGCCTCGGTCTCGCGGTTGGGCGAGGCCACCGAACCGGAATCGAGGTGGTCGCGGCCGATCACGACCGGCGCCTTCAACTCGCCGTTCCGCACCATCTCGTTGATGGCGAGGCCCGCGCGGTGACGGTCGCCGAGGCCGATCCACATGATGCGCGCGGGCAGGCCCTGGAAGGCGATGCGGTCACGCGCCATGTCCAGCCAGCGGTGCAGGTGCTCGTTCTCGGGGAAAAGCTCCTTCATCTTCGCATCGGTCTTGTAGATGTCCTCGGGGTCGCCCGACAGCGCCGCCCAGCGGAAGGGACCGACGCCGCGGCAGAAGAGCGGGCGGATATAGGCGGGCACGAAGCCGGGGAAGGCGAAGGCGTTCTCCAGCCCTTCCTCCAGCGCGACCTGGCGGATGTTGTTGCCATAGTCGAGCGTCGGCACGCCCGCGTTCCAGAAATCGACCATGGCCGCGACGTGGTCCTTCATGGAGGCGCGGGCGGCGGCCTCGACGGCCTTGGGGTCGGTTTCCTGCTTGGCGCGCCATTCCGCGACGGTCCAGCCCTTGGGCAGGTAGCCGTGCAGCGGGTCATGGGCCGAGGTCTGGTCGGTCACGATGTCGGGGCGGGGTCCGCCCACCTTCATGCGGCGGACGAGTTCCGGGAAGACCTCGGCGGCGTTGCCGATCAGGGCCACGGACTTGGCCTCGCCCCTGGCGGTCCAGTCCGCGATCATGGCCAGCGCCTCGTCCAGCGAATGGGCCTTGGCGTCGCAATAGCGGGTGCGGATGCGGAAGTCGGCGCGGGTCTCATCGCATTCGACGGCAAGGCAGCAGGCCCCGGCCATGACGGCGGCCAGCGGCTGCGCGCCGCCCATCCCGCCCAGGCCCGCCGTCAGGATCCACTTGCCCTTGAGATCGCCGCCGTAATGCTGGCGGCCGGCCTCGGCGAAGGTCTCGTAGGTGCCCTGAACGATGCCCTGCGTGCCGATGTAGATCCACGAGCCCGCGGTCATCTGGCCGTACATGGCCAGGCCCTTCTTGTCGAGCTCGTTGAAATGGTCCCAGTTCGCCCAGTGCGGCACCAGGTTCGAGTTGGCGATCAGCACGCGCGGCGCGTCCTTGTGGGTGCGGAAGACGCCCACGGGCTTGCCGGACTGGACCAGCAGCGTCTCGTCCTCGTTCAGCCTGCGCAGGGACTCGACGATCCGGTCGAAGTCGTCCCAGGTCCGCGCCGCGCGCCCGATGCCGCCATAGACGACCAGCTCGTGCGGGTTCTCGGCCACGTCGGGATGCAGGTTGTTCATCAGCATCCGCAGCGGCGCCTCGGTCAGCCAGCTTTTCGCCGAAATCTCGGTCCCGGTCGGAGGGAAGACGTCGCGGATGTTGTGACGGGGGTTGTTCATGTCCGGTCCTTTCAGGAAAGCAGCTGGCCCGCGATGATGTTGCGCTGGATCTCGGACGAGCCCTCGTAGATCCGCATGATCCGCAGGTCGCGGGCGTATCGCTCCAGCGGGAAATCCCTGGTGTAGCCGTAGCCGCCGTGGATCTGGATGGCGGTGTCGGCGATGCGGCCGGCGGCCTCGCTGGCGAACAGCTTGGCGCGGCTGGCCGCAGCGGTGAACCGCTGGCCCGCGTGGCGCTGGCGGGCGGCCTCGTGGCCCAGAAGCTCGGCGGCGTTCAGCTCGGTCGCCATGTCGGCCAGCATCCACTGGATGCCCTGGCGGCGGCCCAGAGCCTCGCCCCCGATGATGCGCGACTTCGCCCATGCGACGGATGCCGCCAGCGCCGCGCGGGCGATGCCCACGGCCATGGCCGCGACCTCGACCCGGCCGTTGTCCAGCACCTTCATCGCGGTGCGGAAGCCCGACCCCAGGGGCCCCACGCGGTTCCCGTCGGGGACGAGGCAGTCGAAGTCCAGTTCCCAGACATGGCCGCCGCGCAGGCCGGTGGTCTGCTCGACCCGGCCCGGCACCAGCCCGGGCGTGCTCTTTTCCACCACGAAGGCCGAGATGCCGCGATGCGCAGCCTCAGGGTCGGTCACGCAATAGACCACGATGAAGTCGGCCACGCCGCCGTTCGAGATGAAGCACTTGCGGCCCTTGATCCGCCAGCCGTCGCCCTCGCGCACGGCGCGGGTGCGCATATCGGCGGGGTCGGACCCGGCATTGGGCTCGGTCAGGGCAAAGGCCCCGAGCATCCGCCCTTCGGCGGCGGCCGGCAGGATGCGGGCGCGCAGGGCGTCGTCGGCGCCGATCAGGATCGAGTCCGTCGCCAGGTAATGCGCCGTCAGCGCCGACACGGTCGAGCCGCAGCCGCCCGCGACCGCCGCCACCGCCTCGAACAGGGCATGGGCCGAGATGTCCGCCCCGCCCCATTCCTCGGGCAGGTTCGCGCCCATCATGCCGGTTTCGGCAAGCGCGGCCAGTTGCGCATGGACAAAGGCGCCGCTTTCGTCCGTCCCGGCGGCGCGGGGGGCAAGCTCCTCGGCGGCGAAGCGGGTCAGCATGTCGAGGAAGGCGTTCTCCTCGGGCGTCATCAGATGGGCGAAGTCAGGCACGCGTCACCTCCTGCACGATGCCGGCCTCGATCAGCCCGGCGATCTGGTCGGTGGTCAGGCCCAGGCGTTCGAGCACGGCGCGGGAGTCGCCGCCCAGCGCGGGGGCGCCCTGCGGGGCCAGCGGCTTCTCGGCCCCGAAGCGGACGGGCTGGCCCACGACCGGGGACTGGCCCAGGCGGTGGTGCGGCAGTTCGGACACCAGCGCCCGCGCCTGCGCATGGGGCGAGGCGAGCTGTTCGGCCAGCGTCTGGATCGGCGCGGCGGGGATTCCGGCCGCCGACAGCGCTGCCACGACTTCGGCCGTGGGGCGGGCGGCGGTCCAGGTCTCGATCAGGGCGCGCAGGGCGGGCTCATGCGCGGTGCGGTCCTCGTCACTGGCGAAGCGGGGGTCGTCCGCCGCCTCGGGCGCGCCGATCAGCCCGGCCAGCGCGTGGAACTGGCGCGCGCCAAGGACCGCGATAATCGCGTGGCCGTCATTCGTGCGGAAGGCGCCGAAGGGGGTCGAGAGCGGATGGCGGTTGCCCACGCGCTGAACGCTGCGGCCCGCATAAAGATGCAGCGCGTGGCTGGTCGGCAGCATGGCCACAAGGCAGTCCAGCATGGCCACGTCCAGCGTCGCCCCCTGCCCCGTGCGCGCGCTGCCGATCACCGCCGACAGGATGGCGATCACGGCGTAAAGGCCTGCGGCGATGTCACCCAAGGCCTCGCCCACCTTCAGGGGCTGGCCGCCGTCCTCGCCGGTCGCGTCCATCCAGCCGGACATGGCCTGCACGACGATGTCATAGGCAGGCAGTTCCGCCGAAGGCCCCGACTGGCCGAAGCCCGAGATCGAGCAGACCACGAGACGCGGGTTCCCCTGCCGCAGGCGTTCCGCGCCCAGGCCCAGCCGCTCGGCCACGCCGGGACGGAAGTTCTCCACCACCACGTCGCAGGTGCCCGCGATGCGGCGGGCGAGCGCCTGCCCGTCGGGCGACTTGAGGTCGATGACGACCGATTTCTTGCCCCGGTTGGTCAGCGCGAACAGCGCGGATTCGCCGTCCCGGAAGGGGCCGATGTGGCGGTAGTCGTCGCCCTGCGGCGGTTCCAGCTTGATGACCTCGGCGCCCAGATCGGCCAGGATCGCGGTGGCGAAGGGCCCCGCCAGCACCCGCGTCAGGTCAAGGATGCGCAGACCGTCCAGCGGCTTCATCGCGCGAGTTCCGGGGCGAGGGCTTCCAGCCGGGAAAGAATCTCGCCCAGCGGCTTGCGCATGGCCCCGGCCTTGGCGGGGTCGAGGTCGAAGGGCGGGGCCTCGGTCGCCAGATGGGTGGACTGCGCCAGTTCCATCTGGATCGCGTGAACGCCGTCCTGCGGGCGGCCGTAGTGGCGCGTGGTCCAGCCGCCCCGGAAGCGGCCGTTGACCACCCAGCTGCGGCCGGTCGCGGCGGCGACCTCCTGCGCGGCGGCCTCGATGGCCGGCGCGCAGGATGTTCCGTTCGCGGTGCCGATGTTGAAGTCCGGCAGGACGCCGTCGAACAGGAAGGGGATCACCGACCGGATCGAGTGGCAGTCGTACAGGATCGCCACGCCATGCTTCGCCCGCACGCGCTCGATCTCGGCCGACAGCGCCGCGTGATAGGGCGCGTGGAAACGCGCGAGGCGGCCGGCCACGTCCTCGGGCGAAGGCTCCTCGGTCCAGATCGGATTGCCGTCGAAATCCGTGACCGGCACGAGGCCCGTGGTGTTCTGGCCGGGATAAAGGCTCTCGTCCTCGGGTCCCCGGTTCGCGTCGATGACATAGCGGTGGAAGGTCGCCCGCACTGTCGTCGCACCGGGCAGAAGCCCGGCGTAAAGCTGATGGATGTGCCAGTCGGTGTCGGCCAGCGTCCGGCCGCGTTCGTTCAGCCGGGCCAGGATGTCGTCCGGCAGCCAGGTTCCGGTGTGCGGCAGGCCCAGGATGACGGGGCTGTCGCCCTGCTCGACTTCGACGGGATCGGGTGCGAGGCTCATGCGGAGATCTCCACACCGGCCGCGGCGGCCAGCGTGCCGTTTTCGACCAGTTCCTGCGCGGCCAGCAGGTCGGGGGCGAGATAGCGGTCCTCGCCCATCGCGGGCACGCGGGCGCGCAGGGCCGCCATCACGCGCGTCAGCGGCGCCGAGGTGGCCAGGGGCGCGCGGAACTCGATCCCCTGGGCGGCGCAGATCGCCTCGACGCCGAGGATCACGGCGAGGTTGCGCGTCATCAGCCCCAGCCGGCGCGCGCCATGGGCGGCCATGCTGACATGGTCCTCCTGGTTCGCGCTTGTGGGCGTCGAGTCCACCGAGCAGGGGTTCGCGAGATGCTTGTTCTCGCTCATCAGCGCGGCGGTGGTGACCTCGGCGATCATCAGGCCGCTGTTCAGCCCCGGCGCGGGGGTCAGGAAGGGCGGCAGGTTGAAGTTCAGCGCGGGGTCCACCATCAGCGCGATCCGGCGCTGGGCGATGGAGCCGATCTCGGCCACGGCCAGCGCGATCTGGTCGGCGGCGAAGGCCACGGGTTCGGCGTGGAAGTTGCCGCCCGAGACGATCGAGCCGTCCGACAGCACCAGCGGGTTGTCGGTGACGGCATTGGCCTCAATCAGCAGCGTGCGGGCGGCAAAGCGCAGCACATCCAGCGCCGCGCCCGTCACCTGCGGCTGGCAGCGGATGCAATAAGGGTCCTGCACGCGCGCGTCGCCCTCGCGGTGGCTTTCGCGGATGGCGCTGCCTTCCAGCAGGGCGCGGATGGCGGCGGCGACCTCGATCTGGCCCTGATGGCCGCGCAGGCTGTGGATCTCGGCCCGCGTGGGCGCGGTCGAGCCCATGATGGCGTCGGTGGACATCGCGGCCGTCACGACCGCCGCCCGGGCGCAGGCCATGGCGCGGAACAGCCCGATCAGGCCCAGCGCGGTCGAGAACTGCGTCCCGTTGATCAGCGCAAGCCCTTCCTTGGCCCCCAGCGTCACGGGGGCCAGCCCCGCGCGGGCCAGCGCCTCGGCGCCGGGCAGGCGCTCGCCGCCGACAAGGGCCTCGCCATGGCCGATCATCACGGCGGCCATGTGCGCGAGCGGCGCAAGATCGCCCGAGGCGCCCACGCTGCCCTGTTCCGGGATCACCGGGGTCACGCTGCGCGCCAGCATCGCCTCCATCAGTTCGACGATGACCGGGCGCACGCCCGAGGCCCCGCGGCCCAGCGACAGCAGCTTCAGCGCCATCATCAGCCGCACGGCGGGCGCGTCGAGCGCAGGGCCCACGCCGCAGCAGTGCGACAGGATCAGGTTCCTTTGCAGCGTCGCGGTGTCCTCGGGCGCGATGCGGACCGAGGCGAGCTTGCCGAAGCCGGTGTTCACGCCATAGACCGCCGCGTCCCCCGCAGCCGCCGCCTCGATGCGGGCGGCCGAAGCCTCGATGCCGGGGCGGGCGGAATCGTCCAGGCGGACCGCCAGCCCCTCGCGCCAGATGGTTTCCAGCTGCGCCAGCGTGGCGGCGCCCGGGGTCAGGGTCAGCATGGTTTGCCCTCGAAATAGCGGCGGTGAAGCGGGTTGAAGCCGATCCGGTAGGTCAGTTCGGCCGGATGGGCGACGTTCCAGACGGCGAGGTCGGCGCGCAGGCCGGGTTCCAGCCGCCCGCAGTCGGCCAGTCCCAGCGCGCGGGCGGCATTGGCGGTGACGCCGCGCAGGCATTCCCCGGGCGTCAGGCGGAAGAACGTCGCGCCCATGTTCATGGTCAGCAGCAGCGAGGTCAGCGGCGAGGTGCCGGGATTGCAGTCGGTCGCCAGCGCCATCACCGTGCCGGCCTTGCGGAAGGCGGCAATCGGCGGGGCCTGCGTCTCGCGCAGGGTGTAGAAGGCGCCGGGCAGCAGGGTCGCGACGCTGCCCGCCTGCGCCAGCGCGGCGGCGTCGGCTTCGTCGGCATATTCGACGTGATCGGCCGACAGCCCGCCACGCTCGGCCACCAGCCGGCTGCCGCCCAGGTGCGAGAGCTGCTCGGCATGCAGCTTGGCGGGCAGGCCAAGCTCGGCGGCCACGTCGAACAGCCGCGCCATCTGGGTGACGGAAAAGGCGATCCCCTCGCAGAAGCCGTCCACGGCATCGACCAGCCCCTCGGCATGGGCCTGCCGCAATCCGGGAATGGCGACCTCGTCCAGATAGGCGTCGGCGCGGTCCTTGTATTCGGGCGGCACCGCATGGGCGGCGAGCCAGCTTGTGACGATCCGCACCGGGCGTTCGGCGGCCAGACGGCGCGCGGCGCGCAGCATCTTCAACTCGTGGGCGACCGTCAGGCCGTAGCCGGACTTGACCTCGACCGTCGCGGCACCTTCGGCCAGCAGCGCGTCGAGCCGCGGCAGGGCGCTGGCGACCAGATCGTCCTCGGACGCGGCGCGGGTGGCGGTCACGGTGGACAGGATGCCGCCGCCTGCCCGGGCGATCTCCTCGTAGCTCGCGCCCTGCAGGCGCATCTCGAACTCGCGCGCGCGGTCGCCGCCGAAGACCAGGTGCGTGTGGCAGTCGATGGGCGCGGGCGTGACCAGGCGGCCGCCCATGTCCTCGCCCTCGGCGTCCCCCTGCCCCAAGGCGGCGATCCGTCCGTTTTCGATCCGCAGCCAGCCCTTGTCGATCATGCCGTAACCCTCGCCGGTCAGCGTCACGAGGCGGGCATTGGCAAGGGTGAGCGTCGTCATGGCGGCCCCGATTCGATCTTGATGGGATTTTTATGTCTGCACATAATAACCCTGTCAACGAGGGAGATTCGCGCCATGCAGACCATCCGTGCCGATCAGGCGCTGCTGCCCGACGGTTGGGCAGAGGACGTCACGGTGACGCTGGATGAGGCAGGCCGCATCGCCTCGGTCGAGAGCGGAGGGGCAGGCGACATGCGCGTCGGCATCCTGCTGCCCGCGCCCGCGAACCTGCACAGCCACGCCTTCCAGCGCGCGATGGCCGGGCTGACGGAACGGCGCGGGCCGGATCCGAAGGACAGCTTCTGGACGTGGCGGCGGCTGATGTACCGCTTCCTCGACCAGCTGACGCCCGACGACATCCAGGCGATCGCCGCATTCGTGCAGGTCGAGATGCTGGAAGCGGGCTATGCCACCAATGTCGAGTTCCACTATCTGCACCACGACACCGGCGGGCGCGCCTATGCCGACCTGGCCGAGATGTCGGGCCGGATCGCGGCGGCGGCCGAGCAGACCGGCATCGGCCTGACGCTGCTGCCGGTGCTGTACCAGTGGGGCGGGCTGGACCGCCGGGCGCTGGTGTCCGGGCAGGACCGCTTCGGCACCACGCCCGAGGTCTTTGCGCGCCTTGTCGAAGGCGCGCGCGCCCATGTGGCGCGGCTGGGTCCCGACAGCCGGGTCGGCATCGCCCCTCACAGCCTGCGCGCCGTGGATGCCGAAGGCCTCGCCTTGGCGCAGTCCCTGGCCGGGGACGGCCCGATCCACATGCACCTGGCCGAGCAGGTGGCCGAGGTCGAGGAGGTGCTGGCCGCCACCGGCCGCCGCCCCGTCGAATGGCTGGTGGAGAACGCCCCCGTCGATGGCCGCTGGTGCCTGATCCACGCAACCCAGATGACACCGGGGGAGACCCTGGCCCTTGCCCGCACCGGCGCGGTGGCGGGGCTTTGCCCGATCACCGAAAGCAGCCTGGGCGACGGCATCTTCGACGGGGTGCGCTGGACCGATGCGGGCGGCACCTTCGGGGTGGGGTCCGACAGCAACATCCGCATCTCGCTGTCCGAGGAGCTGCGGACGCTGGACTATTCGCAACGCCTGCGCGACCGCTCGCGCGCGGCGCTGGCGACCGCTGGGGCCTCGACCGGCCGGGTGCTGTTCGAGGGCGCGGTCAAGGGCGGCGCGCAGGCGGCGGGTCGCGGGGCCGCGGGCATCGCGCCGGGCGCCTGGGGCGACCTTCTGGCGCTGGACGGCCTGGGCGTGGATGCCATCGGGCGGAAGGGCGACACGCTGCTGGACAGCTGGATCTTTGCCCGCGATGATCGGGCCGTCACGCAGGTCTGGTCGGCCGGGCGCCATGTCGTCCGGGACGGCCGCCACATCCGGCGCGACGCGGTCGAGGCGGATTATGCGCGGGTGATGCGGAAGCTGAGGCATGAACTCTGACACGGCCCAGCCGCAGGCCGAGGCGGCGGGCGGCCCGCCGCTGGGCTGGCAGGGCATCCGCGACGTGATGATGGACCGCATCCGGACGCGCCATTACGCGCCGGGCGCGCTGATCCCGAACGAGACCGATCTGGCGGCCGAGTTCGGCTGCGCCCGCGCCACCGTCAACCGCGCGCTGCAGGAACTGGCGGCGGCAGGCTTCCTCGAGCGCCGCCGCAAGGCCGGCACCCGCGTCGTGGCCGAGCCGCGCCGCAAGGCCACGCTGGAGATCCCCCTGATCCGCGCGGCCATCGAGGATCTGGGCGCGGCCTATTCCTTCCGCCTGCTGACGCGGGAAGTCGCGCCGCCCCCGCCCGAGGTCCGCGCGGCCCTGCGGCTGGAGGACGGCGCGCGGCTGCTGCATGTCGTCACGCTGCACCTGGCCGATGCCGTGCCGCACATGGTCGAGGACCGCTGGGTGGTCCTGGCGACCGTTCCCGCGATCGAAGCGGCCGACCTGACGCGCGACAACCCGAACGAATGGCTGGTCCGCAACGCGCCCTATTCCGAGGGCACGATGCGCTGTCGGGCCGCCCTTGCGGGCGCGATGGCCGGCCACCTGGGCTGCACGGCACGGGACGCCGTCCTTGTGGTGGAACGGGCGACCTGGCTGGACGGCGCGCCTATCACCCTGGCGCGCCAGCATTACGCGCCAGCCTACGGGCTGACGCTGGCCTTGTAGGGTCAGAACCTGGCGCCGATCCGCAGGCTGACGTTGCGGGGCGCGCCGTAGAAGTTGAACACCGAGGTGCCGCCGACGCGTTCGTAATAGGTCTTGTCGAAGAGGTTGTTCACGTTCAGCGTCGCGGTGACGGTGTCGGTGATGTCGTAGGACGCCATCAGGTCGGCCACCGCATAGCCCGGCGCCTCGATGGTGGTGCTGCCGGCCGAGGTGCGGGCGATGTTCCTGAAGTCCGAGAAGGCCCGGATGCCGCCGCCGATGCTCAGGCCTTCCCAACCGGGCTGGTCGAAGCGGTATTTCGTCCAAAGCTGCAGCATGTGCTGGGGCGTGTAGAACTCGGACCCTGCCGCCGTCTCGGTGTTTTCGAAATCGGTGTCGGTATAGGTGTAGCCCGCCGAAAGCTCCCAGTTGGGGGCAAGGTTGCCGGTCGCTTCAAGTTCGAGGCCCTGCACGGTGGCCTCGCCCTGCGCCAGCGCGAAGCCCGGGTTCGACAGGTCCGACACTGCACGGTTCTTGTCGCGCAGGTGGAACAGGGCGGCCGTCGCATTCAGGCCGGCGGCCAGCTGCGCCTTGTAGCCCAGCTCGACCTGCTGGCCGGTGCGCGGCTCGAGCAGGTCGTTGGAAATGTCCGTCCCGGACTGCGGCTGGAAGATCTCGGTATAGCTCGCATAAAGCGAACTGCGGTCGTCCAGGTCATAGATCAGGCCGAGATAGGGTGTGAACTCGCCGCTTTCGTCGGTCTCGCTGACCTCGGCCTCGCCGCTGGCCAGGATCGTCGTGGTGGCCGTGCCGTCATACCAGGACAGCCGCCCGCCCGCGACCACGGTGAAGCTGTCCGCGGGCTTCACGCGCCATTGCCCGTAAAGGCCGTATTGCGTGGTCTCGCCTTCCGTGCGGCTTGTGAAGGGCGCATCGGGCCGGGGAATGTCGGCGTTCCAGTCAGACAGGTCGAAGCTGCCGGAAATGCGGCCGCGCGCCTCGTAGAGGTCGCTTTCGTAGCGGTGCCAGTCCATCCCCAGGATGACGTTGCTGTCCCGGCCCATCACGTCGAAGGGCTTGCTGAGATGGGCGTCCAGCGACAGCGCGTCCTGGTCATAGCTGCGGCGCAGCCAGGCCAGCCCGTTGACGGTGCCGTCCGCCGCCGCGGGGCTGCCCGCGTTGGCATAGAAGAAATCCACCTCGGCGTTGGAATAAAGGGCCGAGAACTTCAGGTGCCCGCCCCCTTCGAGCTGATGCTCGACCTCGGCGATGTAGTCGGTGACGTTGTTGTCGAAGTCGTTCCACTCGGCCCCCGTGAAGGTCGAGCGGTCGAGGTCCAGCAGGTTGCCGTCCTCGTCCGTGGGCAGGCCGTTGAAGGGCGTGATGTCGCGGCTGCGATGGTTGATCGCGAAGCTGGCCGTTGTTTCGGGCGTCAGGTCAATGGCCAGCGCCGTGTAAAGCACGCCCACCCCGTTATCGACCTCATCGACCCAGCTGTCGCGATCGCCCCAGGCGCCGACGACCCGACCGCGCACGGTGCCGCTGTCGTTCAGAGGGCCGGTCACGTCGCCCTCGATCCGCCGGGTGTTCCATGTGCCGACCGTACCGTTGACGGCGAAGGCGGCCACGTCCTGCGGCTGCTTCAGGCGCATGTTGATGGCGCCCGCGGGCTCTCCGGCCCCGCCGAACAGGCCCGAGGGGCCGCGCAGGATCTCGATGTGATCCACCGTCGCCATGTCGGGCTGGGTGCCGTAGATGCTGGACAGGGGCGTCGGCAGGCCGTTGAGGTAAAGCGAGTCGAACTCGAACCCCCGCGAATACAGCGAGGACCGCCCGTCGTCGTTCGACAGGACATAAACGCCGGGCGCTTCGCGCAGCGCCGTGTCCAGCGAGGTATAGTTGCCGTCATCCAGCCGCTCGCGCGTGACGACGGTGGTGGATTGCGGGATCTCGCGGAAAGACCGGGTGTCCTTGTCGCCCACGCTGATGAAGTCGGTGGTGTAGCTGCCGGTGCCCTCGGTGTCGTAGGTCGAGCGCAGGGTGACGGTATCCAGCGTGACGATGTCCGCGGCCTCCTGCGCCGAAAGCGGCAGGGCGGACAGCGGAATGGCCGCCGTCGCAAGAAGGAAAAGGCGCAGTCTGGTCATGTCCGGGGTCCGTGCAGCAGGTTTGTTGTTCCTTACTGCTATTGTCAGGAATACGGATGCGCGACAAGGCGGCACCCCCTGCCCGCGCCCTGCTGTTGCCCCGGCGACACGCGGTGGTCAGCCCGGCGGAAGCCCCCGGTCCCAGGGCGGCACGCCCGCGCAGCGTTCCGCGATCCAGTCCACGAAGGCGCGCAGCCTCGCGGGTGGGCGGCGGTTGCTGGGATAGACCACATACACCCCGTCCAGCTCGACCGGCGGATGGTCCAGCGTCAGCGCGACCAGGCTGCCCGCGCGCAGGTCGTCGCCCAAGATGAAGCTGGGCTCGTAGACCAGCCCCTGCCCCGCCCGCGCCGCGACCAGCAGCGCGTCGCCGTTGTTGGCCTGCAGATTGCCCCCGACCGTCACGCGCGCCGCGCCGTCCGCGCCGAAGGTCCAGACGCGCCCGGCCAGGGTGTGCGACAGCGTGTAATGCAGGCAGTTGTGCCGCGTCAGGTCCTCGACCGTCCGGGGCGCTCCATGCGCGGCCAGATAGGACGGGGCCGCCGCCAGCGCCAGCCGGCAGGGCGCAAGCCTGCGGGCGATCAGGTCGCCCCCGGTCAGCCGTCCGATGCGGATGGCGGCGTCCCAGCCTTCCTCGACCAGATCGACGATGCGGTCGTTCAGCCCGAGGTCGAGATGCAGCGCCGGATGCAGTGCGGAGAACTGGGGCAGCATCGGCGCCAGCACGCGGACGCCGAAGGACACGGGCGCGTTGACGCGCAGGGTGCCGCCGACCTCGACCCGCTCGGCCGCGGCGGTGGCGTCGGCTTCCTCCAGTTCCTCGAGAATACGCTCGGCGCTGTCCAGATACCGCCGCCCGGCCTCGGTCAGGGTGATGCGACGGGTCGTGCGGTGGACCAGCTTGACGCCCAGCCGATCCTCGAGCGCGGCGAGGTGCCGCGTCGCCATGGTCTGCGACATGCCCAGCGCCCGGCCCGCCGCCGACAGGCTGCCAAGCGCCGCCAGCCGCGAGAAGACCTGCAATCCGGTGAAACGGTCCAGCACGATCTGGTCCTCTGGGTGTGAGCTGTGATGCCAATTCACAGGATTATCAAACCAGCAGCAATGGCCCACATCAGTGCCAACAGGAACGGAGTTCGCCATGCTCGACACCAGACACCGCGTGCGCCCCCAAGGCACGCCTGCCCGCCCCGGCATCACCTCGGCCGGCGCCAGCCTGCGGATCGGCCGCGTTGCCCTGACTGTCCGCGACCTGAACCGGGTCAGCCGCTTCTACCGGGATGTCATCGGCCTGACGCTGATCGACAGCGACGCGCAGGGCCATCGCCTTGGTGTCGGCAGGGACGTGCTGCTGGACCTGCGCCACGATCCGCAGGCGCGCCCGGCGGATCGCCGGCACGCGGGGCTGTTCCACACCGCCTTCCTTGTGCCGGACCGGGCTGCCCTGGCGGACTGGCTGGTCCATGCAGCCGCGCAGCATGTGCAACTGGAGGGCGCATCCGACCATCTGGTCAGCGAGGCGCTGTACCTGACCGACCCCGAAGGCAACGGAATCGAGATCTACCGCGACCGCCCCAGCGAGGAGTGGTCGATCCTGCCCGACGGCTCGGTCGCGATGGCGACGCTGCGGCTGGACCTGAACGCGCTTGCCGCCGTGCGCAATTCCCGGCCCTTCGCGGGGATGCCCCCCGACACGGTTGTCGGCCATGTCCACCTGCAGGTGGGCGAACTTGACGCGGCCGAGGCCTTCTGGACGGACCGGATGGGGATGGGCCTGACGACCCGCTATCCGGGCGCGGACTTCTTCGGCGCGGACGGCTATCACCACCACATCGGCGCCAACATCTGGAACAGCCGGGGCGCGGGCCCCCGTCCCGCAGGCACCACGGGCCTGGCAGGGATCGAGCTGCTGGCCGGACCCGGCCCCCTGGCCGACATTGCCGCCCGCCTGGGCGTGACGCCCGCCGAAATGCTGGACGTGCACGACCCTTGGGGCACGCGGATGACGATCCGCAAGGCCTGACCTTTCACGACACCCCTAAGACATCAGAAAAAGGAGTTCCCGATGCTTTCGACCTGGTCGCCCCGTGCCCTTGCCGCCCTGCGGATCATGGCGGGCCTGCTGTTCCTGGAACATGGCCTCATCAAGTTGATCGGCTTTCCCGGCCCGGGCCCCGAAACGCTGCCGCCCATGCTCCTGATCGCCGGGCTGATCGAAACCTTCGGTGGGCTGCTGCTGGTGCTGGGCCTCTTTGCCCGGCCCGCCGCCTTCCTGTCCTCGGGACTGATGGCCGCCGCCTATTTCATCGGCCACGCGGGCGGAGGCTTCTGGCCCAGCGCGAACGGCGGCGAGGCGGCGATCCTTTACTGCTTCATCTTCCTTTACATCCTTGTCGCGGGCCCGGGCGCCTGGGCGCTGGATAACCGCCGCACCGGCACCGGCCGCGTCACCATGCCCGCCTGACGGGCAGCGGCGCGCCCTTGCCCTCGTACCCGCGATACGGGAACCTCGGGGGCATGAGCGCGCCGCGACTGCACCCCGAGTTCTTCATCCGCCTGTTCCTGAACGACTCGGCGATGCTCGGTCCGGGCAAGGCCGCCCTGCTGGACGGGATCGCGCGCACCGGCTCGATTTCCGCCGCCGGGCGCGAGATGGGGATGAGCTACAAGCGCGCCTGGATGCTGGTCGAAACGCTGAATGCCATGTTCCGCGCGCCCCTTGTGGAAAGCGCGCGGGGCGGCGCGGGCGGTGGCGGCGCCACCCTGACCGAAACCGGGCAGCAGGTGCTGGCGCTGTATCGCGGGATCGAGGCCGCCGCGGCCGAGGTGAACGCGCACCGGATCGCCGCGCTGAAGGCGCTGCAGACCGATACGTCCGGCAGGAAATAACGATTGAGCGCCGGCGCTGTTTGGTTATGTTCGGACAGACATAACCGATGAGGTCGCCCATGCCCCGCCCGTTCCTCGCCGTCGCCGGGCCGCTGCTTGCCGCCGGACTGGCCCTGCCCGCCGCTGCGGATGAGGTCGTGGTCTTCGCCGCCGCCTCGCTGAAGACGGCGCTGGACCCGATCGCGCAATCCTTCCAGCAGGCCACCGGCGACAGGGTGACGATCAGCTACGCGGGGTCGAACGCCCTGGCCCAGCAGATCCTGCAGGGGGCGCCGGCGGACATCTTCATCTCGGCCTCGACCGAGTGGATGGACGAGGTGGAAAAGGGCGGCGACCTGGTCGAGGGCACCCGCGCCGACCTGCTGGGCAACCGGCTCGTGCTGGTGGCCCATGATGCGGCCGCGCCGCAACTGACGCCCGCCCAGGGCTTTGATCTGGCGGGCGCGCTGAACGGCGGCAAGCTGGCGATGGCGCTGGTCGATGCGGTCCCCGCGGGGCAGTACGGGAAAGAGGCGCTGACCAAGCTGGGCGTCTGGGACCAGGTCGAGCCGCATGTGGCGCAGGCCGACAATGTCCGCGCCGCGCTGGCGCTGGTGGCCACGGGCGAGGCCCCGCTGGGCATCGTCTATGCCACCGATGCGGCAGCCGAACCCGGGGTCCATGTCGTCGGCACCTTTCCCGAAGACAGCCACGCCCCCATCACCTATCCCGCCGCCCTGCTGAAGAATGCCGCCGACGAGGCCGATCGCGCCTTCCTTGATGCATTGGGCGCGCCCGAGGCCGGGACCCTGTTCCGGCAGCAGGGCTTCACGGTCCTGAACTGACTTGGCCGACTGGCTTTCCCCCGCGGAATGGGACGCGCTGCGCCTTTCGCTGCGCGTCTCGTTCTGGGCGACGCTGGTCAGCCTGCCCTTCGGCCTGCTGGTGGCCCATGCGCTCGCCCGCTGGCGCTTTCCGGGGCACGGGCTGCTGAACGGGCTGGTGCACCTGCCGCTGGTGCTGCCGCCCGTCGTCACGGGCTATCTGCTGCTGCTGACCTTCGGGCGGCGGGGCTGGGTCGGCCAGTGGCTCGACCAGTGGTTCGGTATCGTGTTCGCCTTCCGCTGGACCGGGGCGGTGCTGGCGGCCGCCATCATGGCCTTTCCGCTGATGGTGCGCGCGATCCGGCTGTCCGTCGAGGCCGTGGACCCCCGGCTGGAACAGGCGGCGGGAACGCTGGGCGCCTCGGGCCCGTGGGTCTGGGCCACCGTCACCCTGCCCCTGATCCTGCCCGGCGTGATCGCGGGCGCGGTGCTGGCCTTCGCCAAGGCGATGGGAGAGTTCGGGGCCACCATCACCTTCGTGTCGAACATCCCCGGCCAGACGCAGACCCTGCCCTCGGCCATCTACAGCTTCCTGCAGGTGCCGGGGGGCGAGGCCCCGGCGGCCCGGCTGGTCGTGATCTCGGTCGTCGTCGCCATGTCGGCGCTGGTGGCGTCCGAATGGCTCGCCCGCCGGGCCATGCGCCGGGTGCAGGGGCGATGAGCCTGTCCGTCGCGCTGCGCCACCGTTTCGCGGGCTTTTCGCTGGACGTGAGTATCGACGCCCCGCCCGGAGTGACGGTGCTGTTCGGGCATTCCGGCTCGGGCAAGTCCACGGTGCTGAACGCGGTGGCCGGGCTGCTGCGCCCGAACGCGGGCCGCGTGGTGGTGGACGGCACGGTGCTGACCGATACGGCGCGGCGCATCCACCTGCCGCCGCACCGCCGCCGCCTGGGTGTCATCTTCCAGGACGGGCGGCTGTTTCCGCACCTGACCGTCCGGCAGAACCTGCGCTACGGCCGCTGGTTCTCGCCCCGTGCCGCCCGGCGGACCGCGGAAGCGGCGGTGGTCGAGATGCTGGGCATCGGCTCCCTTCTGGACCGCGCCCCCGCGACCCTCTCGGGCGGAGAGCGCCAGCGCGTCGCCATCGGCCGCGCGCTTCTGGCCGAGCCGCGCCTGATCCTCGCCGACGAGCCGCTGTCGGCGCTGGACGACGACCGCAAGGCCGAGATCCTGCCCTATCTGGAACGGCTGCGCGACGACTGGCGGGTGCCGATGCTGTATGTCAGCCATTCGCCCGCCGAGGTCGCGCGGATCGCCACCACCGTCGTCATGCTGGATGCGGGCCGCATCACCCGCATGGGCCCCGCCGCCGAGGTGCTGGCCGACCCCGCCGCCGCCGGGCCGGGACGCGAGGCGGGCGCCGTGATCGAGGCAACCGTTGCCGCACATCACCCCGACGGCGTGACCGAGTTGCGCGCGGGCGGGCGGCCGCTGTTTCTGCCGACGCTGGCGGCCCCGCCCGGCACGCGGCTGCGGCTGCGGATCGCGGCCGCCGACGTGATGCTGGCGCGGGGCCAGCCGCAGGGACTGTCGGCCCTGAACATCCTGCCGGGGATCGTGGAATCGGTCACGGACCGGGGGGGCGCGGTGCTGGTCCGGCTGTCCACCGGAGCCGGGCCGATCCTGTCGCGGATCACCCGGCGGTCAGCCCTTCAGCTTGGCATCGCACCGGGCGAGGCGCTGACCGCCATCGTGAAGTCCGTGGCCCACGATGCGGCGGACGTGGGCCGCGCCCCGCGCGACGACGCGTGAGGCTCAGCCCTTGTCCACGCCGTAATAGTCGCGGAACCAGTCCACATACTGCTTCACGCCGTCGCGCACCTCGGTCTGGGGGGCATAGCCCGACAGCGCCCGCAGCAGCGTGGTGTCGGCCCAGGTGGCGGGCACGTCGCCGGGCTGCATGGGCAGCATCTGCCGTTCCGCCGGGCGGCCCGCCGCGTCCTCGATCGCAGCGATGAAGTCCAGCAGCGGCACGGGCGCTCCGTTGCCGATGTTGACCACCCGGAAGGGCGCGACCGGGGACAGGCTGTCGAACTCGCCCGCAGGCTTGTCCCCCGGCACCGCGTCGATCAGCAGCCGGATCGCCCGCACCAGGTCCAGCACGAAGGTGAAGTCGCGCTTCATGTCGCCGTGGTTGAAGACCTTGATCGGCCGGCCTTCGAAGATCGCGCTGGTGAACAGGTAGGGCGCCATGTCGGGACGCCCCCAGGGGCCGTAGACCGTGAAGAAGCGGAACATCGTCATCGGCAGCCCGAAGAGATGGGCATAGGAATGCGCCATCGCCTCGTTCGACTTCTTGGTGGCCGCGTAGAAGGACATCTGCGAGTCCGCCTTGTCGGTCTCGCGGTAGGGCATTTCCGTGTTCGCGCCATAGACGCTGCTGGTCGAGGCCAGCAGCATGTGCCGGGGCGGATGGGCGCGGGCGGCTTCCAGCAGCTCGAAGGTGCCCAGCAGGTTGGCCTGGACATAGGCGCGCGGGTTGTCGATCGAATAGCGCACGCCCGCCTGGGCCGCGAGATGGACCACCGCCTCGGGCCTTTCCCCGGCGAACAGGTCCATCAGAAGGCCGGGGTCCTCGACCGAGCCGCGCACGGCCCGGTAGTTCGGGTTGTCCAGCAACTGCGCCTCGCGCGCGGATTTCAGCGCGGGGTCGTAGTAGTCGTTGTGGTTGTCCAGCCCCACGACCCGCCAGCCCTCGTCCAGCATGACCCGGCTCAGGTGGAAGCCGATGAAGCCGGCCGCGCCGGTGACGAGGATGGTGCGCATGGGTCAGTCCTGCCCGAAGAGGTCGCGGGTATAGACCTTGTCCGCCACGTCTTCCAGATCGGGCGTCAGGCGGTTGGCGATGATCAGGTCGGCCTGGGTCTTGAACTCGCCCAAGTCGCGGATCACGGGCGAATTGTAGAACAGGTCGTCCTGCAGCACGGGCTCGTAGACGATGACCGGAATGCCCTTGGCCTTGATCCGCTTCATGATGCCCTGGACGGAACTGTCGCGGAAGTTGTCCGAGCCCGCCTTCATCACCAGCCGGTGCACGCCCACGACCCGGGGCTGCCTGGCCACGATCTGGTCGGCGATCACGTCCTTGCGGGTGCGGTTCGATTCGACCACCGCCGCGATCAGGTTCTGCGGCACGGTGGCGTAGTTCGCCAGAAGCTGCTTGGTGTCCTTGGGCAGGCAGTACCCGCCATAGCCGAAGCTGGGGTTGTTGTAATGGCAGCCGATGCGCGGGTCGAGGCACATGCCGTCGATGATCTGGCGGGCGTCGAGGCCGTTGGTCAGCGCGTAGCTGTCCAGCTCGTTGAAGAAGGCCACGCGCATCGCGAGATAGGTGTTGGAAAACAGCTTCACCGCCTCGGCCTCGGTCGAGCCGGTGAACAGGACCGGCACGTCCGCGTCCAGCGAGCCCGCCGCCAGCAGCTCGGCAAAGCGCCGCGCCTGCGCCGTGCTGTCGCCCACGACGATGCGGGACGGGTGCAGGTTGTCGTGCAGCGCCCGGCCTTCGCGCAGGAACTCGGGCGAGAAAAGGATCTGGTCCGTGCCGTATTCCGCCCGCATCCGTTCCGTGAAGCCGACGGGAATGGTCGATTTCACGACAACGGTGGCCTGGGGCGCGTAGTCGCGCGCTTGCGCGATCACCCCCTCGACCGTCGAGGTGTCGAAGCGGTTGGTGCGCGTGTCATAGTTCGTGGGCGTGGCGATGATGACGTAATCGGCCCCGGTCATCGCCTGCCGGACGTCGGTCGTCGCGGTCAGGTTCAGGCTCCGGTTCTTCAGGAAATCGCTGATGTCGGCGTCCTCGATGGGCGACATGCCCGCATTCACCTGGTCCACGCGGGCGGTGTTGACGTCCAGCGCCACCACCTCGTCCCTCTGCGCCAGCAGGACGGCCAGGGAAAGGCCCACGTAACCCAGGCCGACAACTGCGATCTTCATGGCGTTCTTCCTAAGCTGCAATTCGCCATTCTCTTAACAGAAACTTGCGTATAATCCATGCCCTATCGGTCCGAGCCTGCTCGCCGGACGCAAAGTCCGGACCCTGCCATGCGATTGATGATCACCTCGATGCGGAACGAAGCGCCATTCGTCCTGGAATGGATCGCCTATCACCGCCTGATCGGCTTCACCGACTTCCTGGTCTACACGAACGACTGCGACGACGGCACCGACGCCCTTCTGGACCGGCTGGCGGAACTGAAGGTCCTGACCCATGTCCCCAATCCCCGGCGGGGCAGGAAGGCCGTGCAGTGGCAGGCGCTGTCACGCGCGCGAAACCACCGCCTGACCAAGCGGGCCGAATGGATCATGGTGGCGGATGTGGACGAGTTCCTCGTCATCCATGCGGGCGGCGGGCGTCTCGACGACCTTTTCGCGGCCGTGCCCGGCGCGCAGGGATTCGCCGTGCCCTGGCGCATGTTCGGCAGCTCGGGCCGGCTGCGGTTCGAACCCGGGCTGGTGATCGAGCAGTTCCAGCGCGCAGCGCCCGAGCAGATGCTGTGGCCCATGCGCGCCGGCCAGTTCAAGAGCCTGTTCCGCAAGGACCCGAGATTCGCGCGCCTCGGCGTGCACCGCCCCGTCACCGAAGGCGGAAAGGCGGTCACCGAGGGCTGGGTGGACGGCAACGGGCAGCCCTTCACGCTGAGCAGAAGTTCCTTCATGATCAGCGGGGCCAAGCGATACGGCCTTGCCCAGTTGAATCACTACGCCTTGAACTCGGTCGAGAACTTCCTGCTCAAGGCTTATCGCGGCCGGGCCAACCTCATGGATGTCCCGATCGACCTCGGCTACTGGATCGAGCGCAACTTCAACACGGTCGAGGACCGCAGCATCCTGCGCCACGCCGACGCGGTGCGTGCGGGGGTCGAGGCGTTCCTGGCCGACCCCGAGATCCGTCGGCTGCATGATCAGGGCATCACCTGGCGGCGCGAAAAGGTCGCAGCTCTGCTGAGGGACCATCAGAACTTCCTGATGTTCACGCGACTGGCGCAGTCGCCCGATACGCCCGTCCTGCCCATGTCGCTGCAGGTGGAACTGTGCCGGATGCGGCAGCTTGCCCCGCCTGCCAAGTCCCGGCCGCCACAGGGCAGCGACAATCCTCCCGAGGCGGCTGGATGAACCATGCAACCTGCGGTATAGGGCGCCAACTCCCTTTCTAGCGGGAGATTCCAATGCAACTCGATCGACGCCCGGTAGCCTCGCTGTGGATCGGCGACAAGCTGCACTACCTCAACCAGCTTTGTCTCAAGTCGCATCTGCTGCACGGCCATCCGGTGACGCTTTACTGCACCGGCAAGGTGGACAATGCGCCCGAAGGCGTGGACATCCGCCCGGCGTCCGAGATCATGGACCTGGACATGCAGCTGGTCGAGGATACCTCGGCCTCGTTCCTGTCGAACGTCTTCCGCTACAAGATGATCCGGAAGACGGGCGCGCTGTGGATCGACTGCGACGCCTTCTGCCACAAGCCCTTCCCGGACGAATGGGATTATGTCTTCGCGGGTCACGGGATGCGGGGGGCGCTGAACTTCGGCGTCGTCGGGCTGCCGCAGGAATGCCGCCTGATGGACCTGCTGCTGGATTACTACGACAACCTGCCCGACTACCCGGCCTGGTGGAACAAGAAGCAGCGCAAGCAGATGGACAAGCTGACCGAAAAGGGCGGCCTGTCGCATGGCGCCGCGATCTACAAGACCGAGCGCACCGCCTTCGGCCCGCAGGCCTTCACCTGGTTCGCCCAGCAGACCGGCGACATCGACAAGGCCATGACCCCCGACGTGCTTTATCCCGTTCCGTTCCAGTTGAACGACGTGTTCTTCGACCCCCATGGCCGGGTCGAGGGGCATTTCACCGACAAGACGGTCTCGGTCCATCTTTACACCAACGGCACCAAGCCCTGATGGCGGAAGAACCCGCCGCTGGCGAACTCCTATGTCGCGCGCATGTGCGAGCAGGTGGGCATCGACCCGGCGGCAGCGCTGGAGGAGTGAGGGCTGTCCCGGCCCCCGCGGGCCATGACGGCGGCGAACAAGGGAGAGCCCCGGTGAAGCTTGCCTTTTCGGCGATGAAGGACGAGGGGCCCGATGTCCTCGAATGGGTCTGCTATCAGCGCGCCGTCGGCTTCGACGAGGTGCTGGTCTATACCAACGACTGCACGGACGGCTCGGACGACCTGCTGGACGCCCTGCAGGCGGCCGGGCTTGTCCACCACCGCCGCCACAGCGTGCTGGGCCAGGAGCTTGCGCCACAGGATGCAGCCGCCCGCCTGATCTTCGCCGATCCGGTCTATCGCCGGGCGGACTGGGCCTTCTGGGCCGATGCCGACGAGTTCCTGCTGCCGCTGACGGTGCCCGACCTGCCCGCGCTTGTCGCGGCGCTGGAGCAGCGCGGCGCGGACGCGATGGCCCTGCCCTGGCGGAACTTCGGCAGTTCGGGCCACGTGGATGTCCCCGAGGGGCTGGTCATAGAAAGCTTCACCATGACCTCGGCCCAGCTGACGCGGATGGAACGCACCTTCAAGTGCCTGTTCCGCGCCTCGGCCGACATCGAACAGCTTTTCGCGCATCGCCCCATCTGGTCTGCGGATGCGACGGTCCGCATGGCCGCGCAGGACCTGAGCCTGCTGCCCGACGAATTCGCGGGCCGGGCCAAGGAGAACGGCCGCCCCGACGAACTGCTGCCGCGCGAGTTCAAGAAGCAGCCGCGGGTCGCCCAGATCAACCATTACCCGGTCAAGTCGCTGCGGCAGTTCCTGCTGAAGCGGACGCGCCGGTCCGGCCTGGGCAACAAGGGACGCTTCGCGGACGGCTATCTCAACCGCTTCGACATCAACGAGGCCGAGCGGACCGAGATCCACCGCTTCGCCCCCGCGGTGCGCGCGATGATGGTTGAGGCGCTGGCGGACCCCGCCGTGCGGGACGCCCATGCGGTGGCCGTCATGCGGCGCGACGAGCGGGTGGCCCGGACCGATCCCGCGCGGATCTCGCGCGAGGGCTGAGGGGCGCAGGAAGAATGGAAGGCCCAAGGTGAAGCTGAAGAAGCATGAAAGCCCCCACGGCACGGTGATGGCCGTGTCGATGATGAAGGACGAGGCACCGTTCCTGCTGGAATGGTTCGCGCACCACCTTGCCGTGGGCTTCACCGACATCCTTGTCTACACCAACGACTGCACCGACGGCACGGTCGAGATCCTGCAGCGGCTGGAAGAACTCGGCCTCGGCCACCACCGCCACAACGTCATCCCGCAGGGGGTGAAGCCCCAGCCCTCGGCCCTGAACCACGCCCAGAACGAGCCGCTGGTGCAGGATGCCGACTGGGTGCTGGTCTTCGACGCCGACGAGTTCCTGTCGATCAACCACCCTTCGGGGACGCTGGACGGGATGCTGGACGACGCCGTGGCGCGGGACGCGAACGGCATCGTCGTGACCTGGCGCATCTTCGGCTCGAACGGGGTCGTGGACTGGTCGCGCGCGCCCGTGACGGAACAGTACACCCGCGCCGCGCCCCCCGACTGGAACAAGGGCTGGGGCGTCAAGACGCTGTTCAAGTTCGATCCCGAATACTGGAAGCTCGGCATCCATCGGCCGTCCATCAAGAACAAGCATCTCGAGGACGGCTTTCCCGACACGGTGCGCCGGCTGAACGGCTCGGGCAAGCCGATGGAGGACTATTTCCGTTTCCACGGCTGGCGCTCGATCACGCGCACGATCGGCTATGACTGGGCGCAGATGAACCATTACGCGGTCAAGTCGGTGGACAGCTACGCGCTGCGCAAGTTCCGCGCCAACGTGAACAACAAGGCCGACAAGTACAACGCCGGCTACTGGTCGCTGCAGGACCGCAACGAGGTGCCCGACACCCGCATCCTGCGCCATGCCCCCGCCCGCGCGGCGATCATGGCCGAGCTTCTGACCGATCCCGTGCTGCGCGAACTGCACGAAACGGCGCTGGCCCGGGTCGAGGCGCGGCTGGCTGAATACCGCCAGTCCGACGCCTACCGCGCCCTGCGCGACGGCCTGATCGAGGCGGGCCGCGTCCCGATCTCCAGCGTCGAGGCCAAGCCGCCCAAGGCCCGCGACCCGGCCCGCATCGCCGAGCTGATGGGCCGTGTCAGGCGCCCCAAGGACGCCGCCGCCGAGGAGCGGGGCGCGCCCCTGCCCGCCCCGGCCCGGGCCCCAGGGCCCTATGTCATCCCGGTCGATCTTTCGTCCGAGCCCGAGGGCGAGATCGAATGGGCCGAGAACCACGGCGTGCTGCTGCCGGGCGACTTCCGCATCTTTTCGACCGAGGCGGTCAAGGCGGTGCTGGCGGGCAAGTTCGACCGCCGCAATGCCCGCAACCTGCCCGGCCAGCTTGCCGGGACGGCGCGGCTTCTTGACGTGGGCGGCGGCCTGGGCTTCCCGGCCATGGTCGCGCTGCGCCTTCACCCCCGGCTGGTGGTCATGCTGCACGAGGACCGCCCCGGCCTTGCCGCCGCCGCCCGCATGATCCACCGCCGGAACGGCTTCGAGGACAGCACGCGGCTGAAGGTGGTGGACGGCCCCCTCCGCCTGCCCTCGGACGGCGCCGCCGAGGCCGCGGGCCTGGCCGCCTGCCTGCGCGACTTCCGCCCCGACACGCTGCGCCTGTCCCGGCCCGAGCTGGTCACGCCCGACCTGCTGGCCGCGATGCCGCTGGATTCGGTCAGGCGGGTGATCGTCGTGACCGAGGGTGAGGCCGAGGGGACTCGCCACGACGACGGCCGCGTGCTTGCGGCGCATGGTCTGGCCGAAAGATCGACCTCTGCCGAAAACGGCGCATTGCTGTTCCTGAAGCAGGACAGGACCGAACCGCTGACCGCTTGTTGAGCCGCCAGGGCGTCAGGTGCCCTGGCCGTCACCCCCGAGGGCGAAGGGGTCTCTGGCGGAATGGAAGGGCAGCGCCTGCCAGATGCTTCCCGGCGCGCCCGTTCCTGACTTAACCGCCCGTCAGCACCACGCGCCTCGGGCCCGCGTTGATGATGTCGGCCTCGGTCAGCCCGGTCACGCCCGGCATCGTCACCGCGAGGTCGCCCCAGACCAGCGTCGTTTCACCGTCCGCGCCGCGCAGTTCCAGCGTCGGCGCGCGGTCGGGGGTTTGCAGCAGCGACAGGTCCAGCCTGTCCTCGCCGGGCGTGAAATCGGCAAAGGTGATCCGGCCGCGCAGGGGCGGCAGGAAGCGGTCCGGTCCGGGTCCGCCGGTCAGGGTCGTGCCTTCGCCGGTGGCGGTCAGGACATCCTCGCCCTCGCCCCCGTCCAGGATGCCCGAGCCTTCGAGATGGTCGTTGCCCGCCCCGCCGGTCAGGCTGTTCGCCCCCTCGGGGTCGATCAGCACGTCGTCGCCGGCGCCGCCCTCCAGAAGGTCGTCGCCCGGACCGCCGAACAGCCAGTCGCCGCCCGTGCCGCCCTCGAGCCTGTCCCCGCCCGCCCCGCCATACAGCAGGTCGGTCAGCTCGCCGCCGGTCACGCGGTCGTCGCCTGCCAGCGCATAGACCAGACCGTGCGGGTTCGAGACGCCCCCGACGACGTGGTCCACCTTCTCGCCGCGTGAGGGATCGACGGCCAGCGTCTCGCCCCCGACCCCGCCCCAGTGCTCGGCCGCGCCCTTGGGGGCCTGCGTCTCGTCGCGCACCCAGCCCCAATGCGCGAAGGCCGCGGATTCGATCTCGACCTCGTAGCCGACCTTTCCGCCGTTCCAGCGCAGCATCTGCGAGGCGCGCCCGACAGGCGGCCACCAGGTCCAGCCGATGCCGTTGTCGGCAAACCACGGCAGCTTGCGGGCCATGTTGTAGCTTTGCGCGGCCTTGCCGCCCCCCGTGGCGGGGTCCAGCGAACCCGCTTCGGTGTAAAGCTGGGACTCCGTCACCATGATGTCGTCGCCCGGCTGCGTCAGGGTGCCGATGCGGCGGCAGATCTGGTCGTGGAACTTGCCGCCGTCCGGGTCGGGGGTCTTGGCCACCACCCAGCCGGGATACATGTGCGCCGACCAGACCAGCCGGTCGCCCGCGGCCTGGCGGATCAGGTCGTGGTCCAGATGCTCGAACTGCGCCGAGGCGCGCAGCCCGCCGACGAACAGCCGCTTGTCGCCCCAGTCGAGCGCCCCGATCAGGTCGGCCATGTGACGGCTGTAAAGCGCGCCGGCCTCGGGCTTGTTGCCATAGGCCATGGGCTCGTTGATCAGCTCCCAGCCGACCACGGCATCCAGGATCCGGGCGTTCTCGGGGCGGCGGAACCAGTCCAGCATCTTCTGCCAGTCCGCCTGGACCCGGTTGATCTTCCATTCCCCCGACACCTGCGCCAGCGCGTCCGGGGGCCCGAGTTCAACCGGCTGCGCGCGCTTGAGCCCGCCGGCCAGGTCGCCGTCCGAGTTCTGGATGACCAGCCCAAGCCCCGCATTCGCGGCGGTCAGCGCGAAGTCGCGCCACTCCTCGGTGACAGAGGCGTTGTCGACGCTTTCGGCGTTGAAATCGAGGCGCACCACGTTCACCTCGGGAAAGCTTTCCCGCAGCACCGAGACGAAGCGCTCGGCCCCGCCGCCGACCTGAAGGTAGACGCCCACGTCCGAGCGCCAGCTGACCATCGATTCCAGCCCCGCGGTCTTGCTGCGCTTCTGCGGGGCGTCGATGGTCAGCAGCCGGCCGTCGGGCAGGCGCGCGGGCTCGCGCGTGACGGGGTCCAGCAGCAGGGCGATGCGGCCGCCGTCCTTCAGCTCGGCGGCCAGGTCCGCGTCCTCGTCGGACAGGCGCGCGGCCGACCGGGCGTTCAGCCGGGACAGCATGAAGCCGCGCAGCGCCTCGTCCACGCCAGTCCCCTCGCGCGTCTTCAGCGCGGCAGGGTCGCTGACCACGGTCTTGTATTCGGTCGCCATCGAGACGGCGTTCCAGCCCGCCATCCGCGAATGGAATTCAAGCGCGTCGCAATCCATCGTGATCCTTTCCTGGCGCGGTCAGGCGCCCTCGCCCTCGACCTGGGACACAAGATCAAGGCCGGGCGGACAGTCGGTGACAACAAGACAGGAGGTCGCGGCGAAGATCATCACCTCGCCCCCGTCGAGCACGCGTTGTTGAACCGGCCCGGGCCAGTCCTTCAGCACGTAGCGCTGCGCCTTGTCCCAGCCGGTCAGCGCCACGGTGGCGCCGCGTTCCAGGATGAAGCGCTTGGCGCCGGGGCCCGCGACAATGCGGTTCGGACCCGGGCCCAGGGTGACGCGGTGGGTTCCCGCCCCCAGTTCGATCGTGTTGCGGCCGGGACCCGCATCGATCTCGGCCTTGCCGTCCGAGGCGCGGATCACGTCGTTGCCGGGGCCGGCGAAGATCTTGCCCCCGCCGCCGACAAGCTGCAGCACGTCATCACCGGACCCGCCGATCAGGATGTCGCGCTGCCCCAAGCCCCCGATCAGCGTGTCATTTCCCGAACCGCCATGGAAGGTGTTGCGCTTTGTCCCGGGCCTGGCCACTGACCTCAGCAGGTCGTCGCCTGCCCCGCCGTGGAAGGTAGCACCGCCATATTTGGGACCGACCATGACATCGTCGCCGTTCGAGCCTATGACATGCACCTCGACCCGTTCGGAGGTTTCGAAGCGGAAGGGGCTCTCGGGATGAGCCACGACGCGCAGGGTCTTGGTGTCAGTGCCGCTCTCGCTGCGGGCCACTACTGTCGCGATCCTGACCTGCTGGATATGAGCGGGCATGTGCAGGACGTAATCGTCGGGTCCTGCCATGTACCAGAGCGTGTCGTAGCCGCCCGCGGCGCTTGCCTTCACCTTTGCGGTGTCCGCCCCATAGGCCCAGTAGTCTGTCTCACGCGCCCCGCCCGCCAGCACGACCGAGCCGTCCACCGCCATCATCGCGTTGATCCCGTCGGCCGGGTTCTCGGCCCCCGACAGGTCCAGCCCCAGTTCGGCCGCATTGCGCACCAGTTCGTCCCGCAAGCGGTCCATCGGGGCGCTGTCGGCGAGGTTCGTCGTCTCGGCCAGCATGGTGTCCGCGCTCCGGTTGCGCCAGCCGTGGACCGGATGGTCCGGCTCGCCCTCGTCGGGGACATGGCAGGCCATCACATGATGGGGAAAATCGGGCGTGCCGCCAAAGGTCGTCATCCGGCGGCCGGCGCCGAGCGAGAGCAGGCCCAGGACCGGCCCCGGCGTTTCGGCGATAATGCCGCCACCGGAAGCGTGGCGTCGATAGCGGCGCGCGCCCTGAGGACCGGGGCGGTGGGCGAGGAAGCGCAGCCACTCGCCTTCGCGTTGCAGGTCCCAGGCATCGATGTCGCCCAGAAGGGCCGCGTCCAGCCACTGGACCGTGGCGGATGCGGGCTGCACGGGCGCAGCCTCGGGCGCGGCTTCAGGTGCGGCGGGCAGGCCGATCCGCCGGGCGATATCGCGGATCACGCGGTCGGACAGGCGCAGGACAAGGCCGGTGTCGTCGGCCTCGATCACCGGGCCGTTCTCGGCGGCGATCAGCGTCTGGTTGTGGTCGGGCTCGCGCGTCATGCGAAATCCATGCGGCAAATGCACGGGAAAGGGAAGGGTCGCAGGTCCGCGCGGCCGGTCTGGGCAACCCTTTGCCCCGCCGCTAGCATCGCGCCGCCCGGCCCTTGAAGGAGACTGCCCGATGCTGAAGCCCGTCCTGGTCGTCCTGACCCTCGCCCAAGGCGGAGACGCCACACATCTGGGCCTGACCTCGGCCGACACGGCCCAGGACTGCGTGGCAAAGGCGCAGGCGGTGCAGAAGGTGCTGGAAGGCGCGGGCCATACGGTTCTGGCCGCCCGCTGCGCCGAGACGGACCTGGAGTTCACGCCCTATGGCCACGGCGGCGACAGCGCCGGGCACCCCCATCCCTGGCGCGTGACGCTGCCCGAAACCGGCGCGGTGATCGAGCCGCTCGCCGAGGGCGCGGCCTGCACCCCCGCCCCGGAGGGCACGCCCGCCGTCCATTGCGCCTGGTCGGCGCAGGGCGTGGTCGAATAAGCGCCCCGGGCGCGGGCCGCCTCAGTCGGTCTGGACGGCAGATTCGGCCTCGACGCCCTGCGCCTGCTCGATGGCGCGCCAGCGGGCGACGTTGGCGTTGTGCTCTTCCAGCGTGCGGGCGAAGGCGTGCCCGCCGGTGCCATCGGCCACGAAATACAGGTAGTCGCTGTTCTCGGGGTTCAGCGCCGCCTGGATCGCCGCCCGGCCCGGGTTGGCGATGGGGGTCGGGGGCAGGCCGTCCACCTGATAGGTGTTGAAGGGCGTGCGCCGTTCCAGCTCCGACCGGCGCAGGCCGCGGTCCAGCACCTCGCGCCCGTTCGTGACGCCATAGATCACCGTCGGGTCCGTCTGCAGCCGCATTCCTTCGCGCAGGCGGTTGACGAAGACGGCGGCGACGCGCGGTCGCTCCTCGGCGACACCGGTTTCCTTTTCCACGATCGAGGCCATGGTCAGCGCCTCTTCCGGGGTCCGGTAGGGCAGCCCGAAGGGCCGGCTCTCCCAGGCGGCCGCCAGGATCGCGTCCTGCGCCACGCGCATCCGGTCGATCAGCTCGCGCCGGCTGGCGCCGCGGTTGACCTCGTAGGTATCGGGGGCAAGCGTGCCTTCCGGAGGCACGGGTCCGACCGCGCCTTCCAGGAAGGGCGCCTGCCTGACGGCCTCGACCACCTGCCAGACGGTCGTGCCCTCGGCCACGGCCACGCGCAGCCGCGCACCCGGCTTGGCCACGGCCTGCACGATAGCCTCGGGCGTCTCGCCGGCCGCAGGGTCATGGCGGATGCGGTCCTCGTAGCGGCCGTTTTCCGGGTTCATGTCGCGCAGGACCAGCGCGTTGTCGCGCACGCCCACGCGGAAGATGACCTCGGTCCCGCAGGTCGAGGGACCGCCTGCGGTGATCGTGTCCACCACCTCGGCCATGCTGGCACGGGGCGGGACCAGGTAGCTGCCGAACTTGAGCTGCCCCGCCTTGCCGGCGTAGTCGGCCCCCGTCCGCATGATGTAGGGCGAGGCGATGACGCCCTGCGCCTCGAGCTGCTTGCTGACCTCGTTCAGCCGCGCGCCCTGCGGGATTTCCACGCATTGCGCGACGGCGCTGGGGCCGGGCGCGTTATACTGGTTGCGCCCCCAGGCGACGGCCACCGCCGCCGCGACCAGAAGGACGATCAGCAGCGTCAGGAAGTTCGAGGCGATGGATCGCCACATCAGCCCCGGACCTTGCCCACGACCAGGCTGGCGTTGGTGCCGCCGAAGCCGAAGCTGTTGGACAGCGCCACGTCGATCTTGCGGCGCACGGCGGCGTTGGCGGCCAGGTCGATGGCCGTCTCGCGCGCGGGCTCGTCCAGGTTGATGGTCGGCGGCGCGACCTGGTCGCGGATGGCGAGGATGCAGAAGATCGCCTCGACCGCGCCCGCAGCCCCCAGAAGATGGCCGATCGAGGACTTGGTCGAGGACATGGTGACATTGCCCGCGTGATCGCCCAGCAGGCGCTCCACCGCGCCCAGTTCGATCACGTCGGCCATGGTCGAGGTGCCATGCGCATTGATGTAGTCGATGGACGACGCTTCCAGCCCCGCCCGCTTCAACGCCGCGGTCATGGACCGGAAGCCGCCGTCGCCGTCCTCGGACGGGGCGGTGATGTGATAAGCGTCGCCCGACAGGCCATAGCCCAGCACCTCGGCGTAGATCTTCGCGCCGCGCGCCTTGGCGTGCTCGTATTCCTCAAGCACCAGGATGCCCGCGCCCTCGCCCATGACGAAGCCGTCGCGGTCGACGTCCCAGGGGCGGCTGGCCGACTTGGGGTCGTTGTCGCGCTTGGTGGACAGCGCCTTGCAGGCGTTGAAGCCCGCGATGCCGATTTCCGAGATCGGCGCCTCGGCCCCGCCCGCGATCATCACGTCGGCGTCGCCCGCCGCGATCAGCCGCGCCGCGTCGCCGATGGCATGCGCGCCGGTCGAGCAGGCCGTCACGACGGCATGGTTCGGCCCCTTGAAGCCGAAGCGGATCGAGACCTGGCCCGAGACGAGGTTGATCAGCGAACCGGGGATGAAGAAGGGCGACACCCGCTTGGGGCCGCGTTCCTTGATCAGGACGGCCGTCTCGGCGATGGTGGTCAGCCCGCCGATGCCCGAGCCGATCATGACGCCCGTGCGCTCGCGCTGTTCCTCGGTTTCGGGCTCCCAGCCCGAATCCTTCACCGCCTGCTCGGCCGCGGCCATCCCGTAGAGGATGAAGTCGTCCACCTTGCGGCGGTCCTTGGCGTCCATCCAGTCGTCAGGGTTGAAGCTGCCGTCCGAGCCGTCGCCGAAGGGAATCTCGCAGGCGTATTTCGTGACCACGTTCGAGGCGTCGAAGCGCGTGATCGGCCCCGCCCCCGATTGGCCGGCCAGAAGGCGGGCCCAGGTTTCCTCGACCCCGCACGCCAGCGGCGTGACCATCCCCAGACCGGTGACGACGACCCTGCGCATCGATGTTCCTTCCCAACGGTTGAACGGTCGCTCAATACACGCGCCCCTTGTGCCGCGCAACGCAAGCCGCGGGGGCCGGGCACGCTTCCGCCAATACATCGTTTGGCTTGCACTTTCCGGAACTTTGCCCCCCGTGCCTTGTTGAACGCCCATCAATCGGGCCTATGCTGCGCTGACGCCGCGTGGCCGAGCCGACGATCAACGACGACCGAAAGGCCCATCCTCCGGGCCCGACCAAGGGGAAGCGCACGATGAGCACCGAAACCCAGGCCCGCGCCGAGGCCGCCCTGCCGGAACTTCAGGCCGTCACCTCGGTGGTGCTGCCCGAACCGGCCGGAGAGGTCGTCCCGCTGGAGCGCGCCGACACCCCGGTGGCCGAGGCGATCCGCCAGCGCATGGACGAGATCGACCTGAAGGACACCACGTCCATCGTGCATTTCGGGTCGCGCGCGCAGGCGGGGCTGCAGGAGATCAGCCAGGCGATGCTGGCCGACGTCAAGAACAAGGACATTGGCCCCGCCGGGGATTCCCTGCGCGAGATCGTGTCCACCATCCGCGGCTTTTCCGTGTCGGAACTGGACGTTCGGCGCGAGCGCAGCTGGTGGGAAAAGCTGATGGGCCGCGCCGCGCCCTTCGCCAAGTTCGTGGCCAACTACGAACAGGTGCAGGGCCAGATCGACAAGATCACGGCCGATCTTGAAAGCCATCAGCACACGCTGCTGAAGGACATCAAGTCGCTGGACGTGCTGTACGAACGCACGCTGGATTTCTACGACGAACTCGCGCTGTACATCGCCGCGGGCGAGGAAAAGCTGCGCGAGCTGGACACCAAGGTCATCCCCGCCAAGGAGGCCGAGGTCCAGGGCTCGGCCACCGACGGCGACATCATCGAGGCGCAGGAGCTGCGCGACCTCCGCGCGATGCGCGACGACCTGGAACGGCGGGTCCATGACCTCAAGCTGACTCGACAGGTCACGATGCAGTCGCTGCCCTCGATCCGGCTGGTGCAGGAAAACGACAAGTCGCTGGTGACCAAGATCAGCTCGACCCTGGTGAACACCGTGCCGCTGTGGGAAACGCAGCTTGCGCAGGCGGTGACGATCCAGCGGTCGTCGCAGGCGGCGGCGGCCGTCAAGCAGGCCACGGACCTCACCAACGACCTGCTGACCTCGAACGCCAAGAACCTGCGCGAGGCCAACGCCCGCATCCGCACGGAGATGGAACGCGGCGTCTTCGACATCGAATCGGTCCGCACCGCCAACGCCGAACTGATCGCCACCATCGAGGACAGCTTGCGCATCGCCGACGAGGGCAAGGCCCGCCGCGCGGCGGCCGAGATGGACCTGCAGAAGATGGAGGCCGAGCTGCGCCAGACGCTTTCCGCCTCGCGCGCCCGTGCCCAGGCCCCGACCAGCATGGGCGCCGCCACCCTCTCTCCCCGGGCCTGAGGGCCCCTTTCGCCAGACCGGACCTTTCCCGTGACCGACCGCCTCCGCGCCTTTCGCGCCGCCCCGTCCCTGGGGCGGCGTCTGTCCATTCCGGCCCTGCTGGTGCTTGCCGCCTGTTCGGCCGAGCCCCAAGCTCCCACGGCACCGCCGCCCGCGCCCGCCGCGCGTCCCGCCGTGGTGCCCGCCCCCTCGCCCCGGCCCGAGACCCTGCAGGAACGCCTGCGCCGCGAACGCGCCGAAGCCGCGCAGGCGACCGCCGCCGCGGCGCCCGGTCCGGCCAGCGCCATGATGGCGCAGTATCTTTCCGGGGTTCAGGACAGCCTGCTGGCGCGGGGCCTGCTGCGGACCGATTCCGGCGAAATGCCCGGCGCCGACCGCCTGGCCGAGGATTTCATCCAGATCGCGCTGCGCGACGAATATGTCATGCAGGGCGGCCGCCTCGTTCCCCAGGCCCATGCCGCGCCCCTGCGCCGATGGGAACGCCCGGTCCGCATCTCGGTCATCTTCGGCGACTCGGTCCCGCCCGCGACCCGCACCCGCGACCGCGGGCTGGTGGCGGATTTCGCCGACCGCCTGCAGCGCGCGACCGGCCACCCCGTCGGCCTGACAGGCGACAACGGCAATTTCGTCGTCATGATCGTGAACGAGGACGAGCGCCGCAGCATCGGCCCCCGCCTCGCCGCCGCCATCCCCGGCATTCCCCCTGCCGACCTCGGCGCGATCGAGCGGCTGGCCCCCCAGAACTACTGCACCGTCTTTGCCTATTCCCCTGGTGCGGGCGCGGCCTATTCCAATGCCGTCGCCGTGATCCGGGCGGAACTGCCCGATCGCCTGCGCCTCAGCTGCATCCACGAGGAACTGGCCCAGGGCATGGGCCTTGCCAACGACAGCCCGACCGCGCGCCCCTCGATCTTCAACGACGACGAGGAATTCGCCTATCTCACGGCCCATGACGAGCGCCTGCTGAAGATGCTCTACGACCCCCGCCTGCGCCCCGGCATGACCGAGGCCGAGGCCCGCCCCATCGTCGCCCGCATCGCGGCCGAGCTTGCATCCGGACCGGAACCCGCACCCGCCCCTGGCGCTTGAGGGGGCAAGTTCAAGGAGGAAACCATGGTCCTCGACTTCCTGACCGGCGAGTTCATCGACGTCATCGAATGGGTGGACGACACCCGCGACACGATGGTCTGGCGCTATGAGACCCGCGGCCGCGCGATCAAGTACGGCGCCAAGCTGACCGTGCGCGAAGGCCAGGCGGCCGTCTTCGTCCACGAGGGCCAGCTGGCCGATGTCTTCGGTCCTGGCCTGTACATGCTGGAAACGAACAACATGCCGGTGCTGACGCGGCTTCAGCACTGGCATCACGGCTTCCGCAGCCCGTTCAAGTCGGAAATCTACTTCGTCAACACGACGCGCTTCAACAACCTGAAATGGGGCACCCGCAACCCCATCATCGCGCGGGACCCCGAATTCGGTCCCGTCCGCCTTCGCGCCTTCGGCACCTATTCGATGCGCGTGACCGACCCCGCCCGCTTCATGTCGGAAATTGTGGGCACGGACGGCGAATTCACCGCGGACGAGATCAGCTACCAGTTGCGCAACGTGATCGTGCAGGAATTCTCGCGCGTGATCGCAGGGTCGGGCATCCCGGTCCTCGACATGGCCGCGAACACCCAGGACCTCGGCAAGATCGTCGCCACCGCCATCGAACCCACCGTCGCCCAATACGGCCTCGCGATCCCCGAGTTCTACATCGAGAACATCAGCCTGCCCGACGAGGTCGAGCGGATGCTCGACAAGCGCACCTCGATGGGGGTCGTGGGCGATCTCAACCGCTTCGGCCATTATGCCCAGGCGGAATCCATGCTGAACGCCTCGACCCGCGACGGGGGGATGGGCGCGGGCATCGGCGCTGGGATGGGCGCGGCCCTCGGCATGGGCATGGCGGGCGGGATGCTGCGCGGTCCCTGGGGGCCCGCGTCGCCTCAACCGCCGCAGCTTCCGCAGGCGCAGCCCAACATGATCGCGCCCCCGCCCATCCCGTCGGAAACCGTCTGGCACGTGGCGATCGAGGGGCAGCCCAGCGGTCCCTATGGCAAGGCGCACCTCGGCCGCCTGATGAACGAGGGCCGCTTCACCCGGGACACGCTGGTCTGGACCCCGGGCCAGGACGGCTGGAAGGAAGCCGACGAGGTCCCCGCTCTCGCCCAGCTCTTCACCATGCTGCCCCCGCCGCTGCCGCAGCGGTGACCCGGCGCGCAGGCGCCCGCCCCCCGCCTGCACCTGCCCGTTCTTCTTCGCCCAAATATCCCGGGGGCCCGGGGGCTGGCCCCCGGACCGACGGCTCAACCAGGCGGGACGCCCGATGCCCACACCGCAGATCGAACACCGCTACCCTTGCGAAAGCTGCGGCGGCAGCCTGCAGTTCGCGCCGGGCCAGGACGCGCTCGTCTGCCCCTATTGCGGCCACCTGCAACGCATCTCGCCCGGGGCGGCCAGCGCCCCTGCCCGCCAGCCCGAGGACCGGGACCTGCTGCTGCGCGATCCCGCCACCGGCCGCGCGATCCAGTGGGATGCGGGCCACAAGGCGCCGCAGCTTGAAGAAATTCCGCTGGAACAGGGCCTGCGGCTCGACGACCGCAGCGACCTGACGGAAACGGTCCGCACCCTTTCCTGCCCCAACTGCGGCGCCAAGATCGAGCGCGGCACCGACACCCACGCCGGCACCTGCCCCTTCTGCGCAACCCCTGTCGTCACCGACACCGGCACCACGCGGCTGATCAAGCCGCAGGGCGTCCTGCCCTTCGTGCTGACGCAGGACCAGGCGCGGGCCGCGCTGGACGCATGGCTCAAGGGTCTGTGGTTTGCCCCCAATGGCCTTCAGCAGTACGCCCGCAAGTCGCGGCAGATGCAGGGGGTCTATTCGCCCTTCTGGACCTTCGACGCCGACACCCGCACCGCCTATCGCGGGATGCGGGGCGACCATTACTATGAAACCGTCTATGTCATGCAGGAGGTCAACGGCCGGATGCAGCGCGTCCCCCAGCAGGTCGTCCGCACCCGCTGGAGCCCCGCCGCAGGCCGCATCGCCCGCGCCTTCAACGACGTGCTGGTGCTCGCCTCGACCTCGCTGCCGCGCCAGTACACGGACGCCTTGGCGCCCTGGGACCTGTCGCATCTGGTGGCCTACGACCCGCGCTACCTGTCCGGCTTCCAGGCCGAGGGCTACACGGTCCCGCTGGCCGACAGCCACGCCATTGCCCGGCAGGAGATGGCGGGCGTGATCGCCAGGGACGTGCGCCGCGACATCGGCGGCGACGTCCAGCAGATCCAGGCGATGGACACCGATCACAGCAACGAAACCTTCAAGCACATCCTGCTGCCGGTCTGGCTGGCCGCCTACAAGTACAACGGAAAAAGCTACCGATTCGTCGTCAACGGCCAGTCGGGCCGGGTCCAGGGCGACCGTCCCTGGTCGGTCTGGAAGATCGCCGCGGCCGTCATCCTGGCGCTTATCGCGGCAGCGGTCCTGCTGCTGGCGACGGACAGCGGCAACATCCGCATCGGCTCGGCCGCAACTCCGGCCTTTGCGCCGTCCGTCCTGCACGCCTCCGCCCATGGTCCGGCCGCTGCGGTCCCCCGAAGCCGGGACCCGCGGCTGCTTTCCCTGCCGGCTCCACCAGCCTATCACGCCTGAAGACAGCACCGGGGACCGGCCGATGATCCTTTGCACAGGCGAAGCACTGATCGATCTGATCCCGCAGCCGGGCGGCCTGCTGCGGCCGCTCGCCGGCGGTGCGGTCTACAACACCGCCGTGGCGCTGGGCCGGCTGGGGGCGCGCGCCGCTTTCCTGTGGCCGATCTCGCGCGACGGCTTCTCCGACCTGCTGCTCGGGCCGCTGGCACGGGCCGGGGTGGACACGTCCGCCTGCCCCCGCACGGACCGGCCGACCACCCTCGCCGTTGTCAGCCTTGCCGGGGGAGAGGCGCGCTATTCCTTTTACGACGAGGGCTCGGCAGGCCGGATGTTCGCCGAAACGGACCTGGCGCCCCTGCCCTCCGATCTGCAGGCGCTGTTCATCGGCGGCATCAGCCTTGTCGCCGAGCCCTGCGGGACCACCGTGGAAACGCTTGCGGCCCGGGCGGCGGAGCAGGGCGTCCCGGTCATGCTCGACCCCAACGTGCGCCCCTTCTTCATCGCAGACGAAGCCGCCTACCGGGCCCGGCTCGACCGGCTGCTCGGCCTGTCCGCGATCGTCAAGCTGTCGGCCGACGATTGCGCCTGGCTCTGGCCGGGGGCGGACCGGGAGCGGATCGCCCGCGACCTCCTGTCCCGAGGCGCTCGCCTTGTCCTGGTGACCAGCGGCGCGGAAGGCGCGCTGGCCTTCACCCCCCGTCACCGTGCCGAGGCGTCCGCCGCCGAAGTGACCGTCGCCGACACCATCGGCGCAGGCGACACCTTCAACGCGGGCATCCTCGACGCGCTTTCCCGCGCAGGCGCCCTGAACAGACTGGACGACCTCGACGAGCCGACCCTTGCCGCCGCTCTGCGCCACGCGGCGCGCGCCGCCGCCGTGACGGTTTCACGCCCCGGCGCCGACCCGCCCTGGCGCCACGAACTCGCCTGAGCGTCTTCTTCGTCCAAACCTCCCGGGGCAGCCGCACGGCGGCGGGGGCTTGCGCCCCCGAACGCATGGCACGGGGGCGCAAGCCCCCTTTGCCTCACCCCTCCAGCGTCGTCGCCGCACGGTCCAGCCGGGCCACCGCCTCGGTGATCTCCTCGTCGGAGATGTTCAGCGGCGGCAGCAGGCGCACGACGTTGTCGGCGGCGGGCACCGTCAGCAGATGCTCGTCATAGGCCGCAGCCACCACCTCTGTCGGCGCCACCTTGCAGCGCAGGCCCAGCATCAGCCCGACACCGCGCACGTCCTCGAAGACATCGGGATGGGCCGCGACCAGCCCTTCCAGCTTCTGCCGGAACAGCGCGCCCTTGCGGTTGACCTCGGCCAGGAAGGCGTCATCCGCGACGATCTCCATCACGCGGGTCCCGACCGCGCAGGCCAGGGGATTGCCGCCATAGGTGGACCCATGGCTGCCCACGCCCATCCCCGAGGCCGCCTCGGCCGTCGCCAGCACCGCGCCCAGCGGGAAGCCGCCGCCGATGCCCTTGGCGACCATCATGATGTCGGGCGTCACGCCCGCCCATTCATGCGCGAACAGCCGTCCGGTCCGGCCCATGCCGCACTGCACCTCGTCCAGCACCAGCAGCGCCCCGGTGCGGTCGCACAGCGCGCGGATCTTCCGCAGGTCCTCGTCGGCCATCGGGCGGATGCCGCCTTCGCCCTGCACCGGCTCCAGCATCACGGCGGCAGTCCGGTCCGAGATCGCGGCCTCCAGCGCCGCCAGATCGCCCCAGGGCAGGGTGCGGAAGCCGGGCATCAGGGGACCGTAGCCCTTGGTCATCTTCTCGGACCCCGCCGCCGCGATGGCCCCGGTGGACCGCCCGTGGAAGGCGCCCTCGAAGGTCAGGATCTCGATGCGGTCGGGCTGGCCCTTCTCGGACCAGTACTTGCGGACCATCTTGATCGCCAGCTCTGCCGCCTCGGTGCCCGAGTTCGTCACGAACACCGTGTCGGCGAAGGTGCTGCCCACCAGCAGCTCGGCCAGCCGCTGCTGCTGCGGGATCTGGTACAGGTTCGACACGTGCCAGATCTTCCCGGCCTGCTCGGTCAGGGCCGCGACCAGTTCGGGATTCGCATGGCCCAGCACGTTGACCGCGATCCCCGCGCCCAGGTCCAGGTATCGGGTGCCGTCCGCAGCGATGGCCCAGGCGCCCTCACCGCGTTCAAAGGCAAGGGGCGCGCGATTGTAGGTCGGCAGGACGGCGTCGATCATGGGTCGGTCCTTGGCTGTGTTGGGGATGTGACGAACAGGAAAGGCCCCGCCACGAAGGGCGAGGATGGGACGCATCAGCGTCGCAGCGCGGAGCGAGTCGTCGTCATGGGATGCAGCGTTACCAAGCGCGGCCGCCGCCTTCAACGCCGCGTCACGCCTTCATGCGGAAACCGCTGCGCAGCCACCACCAGGCAAGCGCGTTGACCGCGACAACCGTCAGCAGGCAGACGGCCAGACCCCGCCCGACCGGCGCGTCGCTGACCCCGGCGAACCCATAGCGGGCGCCGTCGATCAGATAGAAGATCGGGTTCCAGTGGGACAGGGTGCGGAAGGGCTCGGGCAGCGCCTGGACCGAATAGAAGGTGCCCGACAGGAAGGAGAGGGGCGTCACGACGAAGTTCGTCAGCGCCGCCATCTGGTCGAACTTCTGCGCGATGATCCCGCCCAGCAGTCCCAACCCGCCCAGCATCAGCGCCCCCAGGACGATGAAGGCCGACGCCAGCAGCGGATGGACGGCGACATGCCCCACCAGCAGCGCCAGCCCGATCCCGATCACCCCCGCGACCAGCAGCGACCGCGCGAGGCTGCCCGCGAGGTAACCCGCCAGGATCTCGGCCGCCGACAGGGGCGGCATCAGCGTGTCCACGATGTTGCCCTGCATCTTGGACGAGATCAGCGAGGACGAGCTGTTGGCGAAGGCGGTCTGGATCACCGTCATCATCAGGATGCCTGGGCCCAGGAACTCGACAAAGGGCAGGCCCATGACCTCGCCCCGGCCGCGGCCCAGCGCCACGACGAAGACCACGACGAACAGCCCTGCCGTCATCAGCGGCGCCAGCACGGTCTGCTGCCAGACGGTCATGAAGCGCCGGATCTCGCGCGCGGCCAGCGTCGCCGTCCCCAGCCAGTTGACCCGCCCGAAGCGGCGGACGGGCATGGCGCCATAGTCGGCGGATGTCGGGGAGGTCATGGGCGATCCTTGAAACTGCGGGCGCGGGGCGCTATTTCCGGGCATTCCCGGTTAGAACCGCGCCGCGCGGCTTGTGCAAGCCCGCCAGCCGTCAAGGAGCAACCCATGTCCTGGACCGACGAACGCGTCGAGACACTGAAACGCATGTGGGCCGAGGGTCAGTCGGCCAGCCAGATCGCCAAGGAGCTGGGCGGGGTGACCCGCAACGCCGTGATCGGCAAGGTGCATCGCCTGGGCCTGTCGAACCGCGTCGAGGGCGAGGACCAGCCTGCCGCCCCCGCCGCGCCCGAGCCCCAGCCCGTCGCCGAGCCCGTTGCCGCGGCCGCCCCGGCCGAAGCCCCGCGCGTCGAGCCCGAACCCGAGCCCGAGCCCGAGGCGGAAACCGCCGAGGCCCCCGAGCCGCAGCCCGCGCCGCAGCCGGTCTTTGCGCCCCGCCGGCCCATCGTGCCTGCGGGCCAGCCCCTGCCCCCGCAGCCCTCGGCCAACGAGATCTCGCCCGAAACGCTCGCCTCGGTCCGCGAAGTCGAGAAGCGCGCCCTGAAGCTGTCGCTGATGGAACTGACCGAGCGGACCTGCAAATGGCCGATCGGCGATCCCGCGACGGAAAAGTTCTGGTTCTGCGGCCTGCCCAGCACCGCCGGCAAGCCTTACTGCGAGGCCCATGTCGGCGTGGCCTTCCAGCCGATGAGCGCACGTCGGGACCGGCGGCGCTGAGGCAGCCTTTCCGGCGCCCGGTCGAACTCTCGGCAGCCGGGGGCTTTCTGCCCCATCGCTCCCCGGGAATGTTTCTGTCCGGCCCGGGGCGCCCTTTACGAAGTCTCAAGACTCCGCTGCCAATATGACAGGGCGGGACAGGCGGGGACGCCGATGACCGCTCCGGACCGAGGCGCCCCCGTTCCCTGCTTCACCGCCGGAACGGGGGCGTTCTTTTTTCAGCGGCAGCGGGAAGGCGGCCCTTCCGCAGACGTGAGCCACCCCCTCCGACGCCTGCCACCGGTACCGACCACCTCCACCACGTTCCGGTCCCCGTGCCGCTTCGCTGCCCTTTGGCAATGCGAACGACGGCACTCCTCCCTTGCACGGTGCATTGGGGCCCTCACGCCATGGCCTCCTCGGGCCGGACACAAATATCCCGGGGGAGCCGTGCGGCGCACGGCGGGGGCAGAGCCCCCTTCTTCACCGATGCAGTCACCGGCGGCGGGTCGCTGTCCCACCCGGGGGCAGGGGCTCCCGTGGAACCCTGTCCTTCCGCAAGGCGGGTATCGATCCGGATGTCCGGGACCTGCAGATCGACCTGCGCGCGCCTGACCATTGCCGCAGCCAGAGGCAAGGGCGGCCGGGACGAGAGACGGGCCATGAAAATCCCGGTGAAGGAACCTTGCGGACCCTCGTGACCCCCAGCGGTCGCCCTGAACTGCCCCGCAGGCGAAACAAGGCCCTGCCGCTCTGGCAATGACCGCGCCGCTTGGGTAAACAGCCCCCGACCTGCCTTCAGGAGCCCGCATGGCCCGCCATCTCATCACCTCTGCCATCCCCTACATCAACGGCATCAAGCACCTGGGGAACCTGGTCGGCAGCCAGTTGCCCGCCGATCTGTTTGCCCGCTTCCAGCGGGCGCGGGGCAATGAGGTGATGTTCGTCTGCGCCACCGACGAGCACGGCACTCCGGCCGAGCTTGCCGCCGCCAAGGCCGGCAAGCCGGTGGACGTCTTCTGCGCCGAGATGCACGAGGTGCAGGCCGACATCGCCCGCCGCTTCGGCCTGTCCTTTGACCACTTCGGCCGCTCGTCGAGCCTGCAGAACCAGCGCCTGACGCAGCATTTCGCGGGCAAGCTGGCCGAGAACGGGCTGATCGCCGAGGTGTCCGAGCGGCAGATCTATTCCAATGCCGACGGCCGCTTCCTGCCCGACCGCTATATCGAGGGCACCTGCCCCAACTGCGGCTATGACAAGGCGCGCGGCGACCAGTGCGAGAACTGCACCAAGCAGCTCGACCCTACCGACCTGATCAATCCGCGCAGTGCGATCAGCGGCTCGACCGATCTCGAGGTGCGGGAAACCAAGCACCTCTACCTGCGCCAGTCGGCCTTGCGGCAGGAGCTTTCGGACTGGATCGACAGCAAGACCGACTGGCCAATCCTGACGACCTCGATCGCGAAGAAATGGCTGAACGACGGCGAGGGCCTGCAGGACCGGGGCATCACCCGCGACCTCGACTGGGGCGTGCCCGTCCGCAAGGGCGACGAGCCCTGGCCGGGGATGGAGGGCAAGGTCTTCTACGTCTGGTTCGACGCCCCCATCGAATACATCGCCGCGACCAAGGAATGGGCCGATGCGCGGGGCGAGCCCGACGCCGCCTGGCGCCGCTGGTGGCGGCTGGACGAGGGCGCCGGGGATGTGCGCTACACCCAGTTCATGGGCAAGGACAACGTGCCGTTCCACACGCTGTCGTTCCCAGCGACGATCATCGGCTCGGGCGAGCCCTGGAGGCTGGTCGATTACATCAAGTCCTTCAACTACCTGACCTATGACGGCGGCCAGTTCTCGACCAGCCAGGGCCGCGGCGTCTTCCAGGACCAGGCGCTGTCGATCCTGCCCGCGGACTACTGGCGCTGGTGGCTTCTGTCCCATGCGCCCGAGGGATCGGATTCCGAGTTCACCTGGGAAAACTTCCAGCAGTCGGTGAACAAGGACCTGGCGGACGTGCTGGGCAACTTCGTCAGCCGCATCACCAAGTTCTGCCGGTCCAAGTTCGGTGAAACCATCCCCGAGGGCGGCAGCTACGGCGCCGAGGAGCAGGCGCTGGTCGAGGCGCTGACCACCCGCATCCGGGCCTACGAGGGCTTCATGGAGGCGATGGAGGTCCGCAAGGCCGCGAACGAACTGCGCGCGATCTGGGTGCTGGGCAACGAATACCTGCAATCGGCCGCGCCCTGGTCCACCTTCAAGACGGACCCGGAAAAGGCCGCGATGCAGGTGCGCCTCGGCCTGAACCTGATCCGCCTTTACGCGGTGCTGTCGTCCCCCTTCATCCCCTTCGCGGCCGACGCGATGCTGGCCGCGATGCGGACGGAGGACCGCGCCTGGCCCGACGACGTGACGGCCGCGCTGGCCACCCTGCCCCCCGGCCACGCCTTCGACGTCCCCGAGGTGCTTTTCGCCAAGATCACCGACGAGCAGCGCGACGAGTGGCAGGAGCGGTTTAAGGGCGTCCGTGCCTGAGGTCGGCTGGTCCGCGCTGCTGGCCTTCTGGGGCCTCAGCGCGCTGGGGGCCTGGTCGCAGACGCTGACGGGCTTTGCGCTGGGCCTGATCGTGATGAGCGGGACGACGCTCTTCGGCCTGCTGCCGGTGCCGGTGACGGCGCAGATCATCTCGATCCTGGTGCTGCTGAACGGGGCGATGGTGCTGTGGCGCGACCACCACCACGCCGACCGCAAGGCGGTGATCGCCGCGGTGATCGGCGCGACCCCGATGATCGCGCTGGGCTACTGGCTGCTGCACTGGATGGTCGGATCGGCGCTTGAATGGCTGCGGCTGATCCTGGGCGTCTTCATCGCGGTGGCCGCGCTGCAACTGGTCCACCGCCCGCAGCCCTGGGAGGCGCGCTCGCCCACCCCGGCCTTCGGTGTCGCCGGGGCCACGGGCGGCATCATGGGTGGACTGTTCGCCACCTCGGGGCCGCCGCTGATCTGGCTTCTGTATCGCCAGCCGCTGACGCTGGACACGATCCGGGTGACGCTGGTGGTCTATTTCGTGATCACCCAGGCCTTCAGGCTGGTGCTGACGGCGGCGGACCGCAGCTTCGACCGGCTGACCGCCATCGCGCTTGCGGGCGCGCTGCTGGCGGTGGCTGTCGGGACATGGGCGGCGCGCCGCTTTCCGCCCCGCGTTTCCCCGCTGGCGATCCGGCGGGCGGCGCTGGTGCTGCTGTTCCTGTCGGGCGTGGGGCTGATCGGCACGGCAAGCGTGGCGCTGGCGCGCGGTTGACCTCGGGCGCTCGGGCCCGCAACCTCGCCGCGCATCCAGTTTCCGAGGCTTCCATGACCCATTGCATCCTGATCGGCGCCCCCGTGGACAGCGGCCAGCAGAGGCCAGGCTGCCTGATGGGGCCCGCCGCCTACCGCGTCGCCGGGATCGCGCGGACGCTGCAGAGCCTCGGCCACGGCGTCGAGGATCGGGGCGATCTCGCGCCCGGCGCACTGGGCAGCGAGGTGGCGCCCAATGCCGCCGTGCGCCACCTGCCCGAGACGGTCGCCTGGACCCGCGTCCTGGCCGAGGCGGGCGAGCGCGCGATGGCCGAGGGAATGCCGATCTTCCTCGGCGGGGATCATTCATTGTCGCTGGGATCGGTCGCGGGCGTGGCGGCCCATGCGAAGGCGCAGGGGCGACCGCTGTTCGTTCTGTGGCTGGACGCGCACACCGACATCCACAGCGTGGCCACGACCGAGTCGGGCAACCTGCACGGCACCCCCATCGCCTATATCGCCGGGCGGCCGGGCTTCGAGGCCTTTCCCCCCTTTCCCGCTCGGGTTCCCGAGGAGAACATCTGCCTTTTCGGCATCCGCAGCGTCGATCCGGCCGAGCACGCGGCGCTGGAGCAGTCGGAGATCACCGTCAACGACATGCGCGTGCTGGACGAGTTCGGATTCGCCGTGCCGATGCGGGCCTTCCTTGAAAAGGTGCGCGCGGCGAACGGGATGCTGCACGTGAGCCTCGACGTGGATTTCCTTGATCCGTCCGTCGCGCCGGCGGTCGGCACCACGGTTCCGGGCGGGGCGACCTTCCGCGAGGCGCATCTGGTCTGCGAGCTGATCCATGAAAGCGGGCTGATGACCTCGCTGGACCTGGTCGAACTGAACCCTTTCCTGGACGAGCGCGGCAAGACGTCCAGGATGATGGTGGACCTCGTCGGCAGCCTGATGGGGCGCAAGGTCTTCGACCGGCCGACCCGGTCCGGGTGAAACGGGGGCTCCGCCCCCGCGCCCCCGGGGTATTTGGATCAGAAAGAAGCCCCCTCGGGCCCGGATCCTGCGGCGACGGGGCTTGACCCCGGCATGGCGTCCCGGTGAAGTGCCGCGATCATGTTCACGCCGATCAAGCTGCCCGCCCTCGCCCTCCGTTCCGTTCCGAGCCCCCGGGGATTCGGGCGCCGACGATAGCGCCCGCGATCTCGCCCCACGGAACGGAACAGGACACCAAAGATGAACAGCTTTCTCGACATCCACACCACGCCCAAGAACGACCTGCGGGCGATCATCGACAGCGCCCGGGCCATGAAGGACGCGCGCGACGGCCAGCCCAAGGGCGCGCCGGACCCCAGGCAGCCGCTGGCGGACCGCATGGTCGCGCTGATCTTCGAAAAGCCCTCGACCCGGACCCGCGTCAGCTTCGACCTCGGCGTGCGGCAGATGGGGGGGCAGACCCTGGTCCTGTCCGGGCAGGAGATGCAGCTGGGTCATGGCGAGACCATTGCCGACACCGCCCGCGTCCTCAGCCGTTACGTCGATCTCATCATGATCCGCACCTTCGAAGAGGCGACGCTGCTGGAGATGGCGGAATACGCGACCGTGCCCGTCATCAACGGGCTGACGAACCGCACCCATCCCTGCCAGATCATGGCCGACGTGATGACCTTCGAGGAACACCGCGGCCCCATCGCGGGACGCAAGGTGGTCTGGGTCGGCGACGGCAACAACGTCTGCGCCAGCGTGATGCACGCGGCGGGCCAGTTCGGCTTCGATTTCACCTTCACCGGGCCCCAACCTCTGGACCCCGAGTTCGAGTGGTTCGAATTCGCCCGCGCTCAGGGAGTGCGGGCCGAGATCGAGCGCGACCCGGTCAAGGCGGTGCAGGGCGCCGACCTCGTCTTTGCCGATACCTGGGTGTCCATGCACGACCCTCAGTCGGCCAAGGAGCGGCGCCACAACATGCTGCGCGGCTACCAGGTGAACGAGGAACTGATGTCCCACGCCAAGCCGGATGCGCTGTTCATGCACTGCCTGCCCGCGCATCGCGAGGACGAGGTGACCTCGGCCGTCATGGACGGGCCCAACAGCGTCGTCTGGGACGAGGCCGAGAACCGCCTGCATGCCCAAAAGGCCATCATGCGCTGGTGCCTGGGGGTCTGAGACGGCCTGCCGTCGCGGCCCGACCGGGGGTTTCCCATCGTTCAGGACGATCCCCGAGGCTATTCCGGCGAGGGGAAACGCCTGCGGTTGCCTGCCGTGCAGGCGAGCCGGCAGAATCAAGTCCGGGCGTCGGCTTCAGCTTGCCAGCGCCCAGACCTTGCGCATCAGGCCCGGCAGGGTGTTCGGGTCGAAGCCGTCGCGCGGGGTCACCTCGCCCCTGGTCGGGTTGGCCAGGGGCGCGCACAGCACGCTCAGGCGCAGTTCGAAATGGGTGAAGACGTGGCGGACCTCTCCTGCCGCGTCCCAGGGACCGTCCTGCGGCGGCGGCAGGTCGGTGCCGTCCCAGCCGCTTGTCGGAAAGGCCAGCGTTCCACCCAGCAGGCCCCGCGCGGGGCGGCGTTCCAGCAGGACGGCGCGGTCGTCCAGCGCGACCCAGGCGGTGCCGGTGCGCAGGGGCTTGGCGGCCTTGGGCGCCTTGCGGGGAAGCTCGGGGGCGATGCCCTGGGCGCGGGCGGCGCAAAGGTCCATCAGGGGACAGATGCCGCAGGCCGGGTTGCGCGGCGTGCAGATGGTGGCCCCCAGATCCATCATCGCCTGGGCGAAATCTCCCGGTCGCGCCTGCGGGGTCAGGGTCGAGGCCAGTTCCGTCAACTCGCGCCGGGCCGCGGGAAGCGGCGTCAGGACGGCAAAAAGGCGCGAAACGACGCGCTCGACGTTGCCGTCCACCACGGTTTCCGGCTGGTCGAAGGCGATCGCGGCGATGGCGGCCGAAGTATAGGGACCGATGCCGGGCAGCTGCGCGAGGGCCTCGCGCGTGTCGGGAAAGCCGCGGGCCGCGGCGACTTGGCGGGCGCAGGCGACCAGGTTGCGGGCGCGGGCGTAATAGCCGAGGCCCGCCCATTCGGCCATGACCTGCGCCTCGTCGGCGGCTGCCAGCGCCTGAACCGTCGGCCACAGCGCCGTGAAGCGCTGGAAATAGGATTTCACAGCCGCGACGGTGGTCTGCTGCAGCATGATCTCGGACAGCCAGACGCGATAGGGGTCCATCGCCGGTGCGCCGGGCGGCGCGCGCCAGGGCAGCACCCGGGCATGGCGGTCGTACCATTCCAGCAGGCGCGGCGCGGCCTGCTGGCTGACGGCGGTTTCACGCAAGTTTGCCCCGGTGCTCATCGCACCCGTCTGGCATCCGGCGCGGGAAGCGTCCAGATTGATCCCACCAACAGACGCCCGAGGCCATGACGTCCAGTCCGCAGCCCCCTCGCGCCCGCAAGAGCGCCAAAGGTCCCGACGCGCCCCCCCGGCGCCGGATGCGGGGGTTCGAGCCTGCCGCTGCGCTGGTTGCCCCCGACCTGCGCCGCGCCGCCGAAAAGCGCGGCTTCGCGGTGGCCCGCCTGCTGACCGACTGGCCCGAGATCGTGGGCCCTGAAACCGCCGCCCATACCCGCCCCGTCAAGGTGACCCATGGCAAGGGCATGGGCGCCACGCTGACGGTGCTGACCGACGGGGCCCATGCGCCCCTGGTGCAGATGCAACTGCCGCGCCTGCGCGAGCGGGTGAACGCGGTCTACGGCTTCAACGCCATCTCGCGGATCGTCGTCACGCAGACCGCCGCGCAGGGTTTCGCCGAAGGGCAGGCGCAGTTCCGCCCTGCCCTTCCGCAGCAGCCTCCGGCGCCGTTGCCCGAGGTCGTGGCCAGCGCCGAGGCGGTTGCCGCGCGCTTCGACGATCCGAAACTTGCCGATTCCATGCGGCGGCTGGCGCTTGCGCGGGCTGCCCGCGACACGCGGAAGCGGCCGCTCTTTTCCCAGGACTGAAAGGCCACCCCATGACCCCGACCCTTCGCAGCCTCGTCTCGGCCGCAGTGCTTGCCATGCTGGCGCTGCCCGCCGCGGCCCAGACCGCGACGCCGGCGCCCGCCGAGGCCGCGCCCGCCTCCACGCCGGCGCAGGCACCTGCCACCCAGCCCGACTACTGGCAGGGCGCCGAGGATGCGCCGGTCGAGATGATCGAATACGCCAGTTTCACCTGCGGCCACTGCGCGGCCTTCCACAACGACGTTTATCCGCAGCTCAAGGCGGAATACATCGACACCGGCAAGGTCCGCTTCACCCAGCGCGACGTCTACTTCGACGAACCGGGCCTGTGGGCCGGCATCCTTGCCCGCTGCGGCGGCGAGGAGAAGTTCTACCCGATTGCGGGAATGCTGTTCGAAAAGCAGCGCGAATGGCTGGGCGCCAAGACCGGCGACGAACTGGCCGCGAACCTGCGCAAGATCGGCGCCGCCGCGGGCTTCTCGGGCGAGCAGATGGACGCCTGCTGGAAGGACCAGGCCAAGGTGGAAAGCCTGCTGGCGACCTTCCAGCAGAACGCCGTGGCCGACAAGATCGAAGGGACACCGACCTTCATCATCGGCGGCGAAACCGTGCGCAATGCCCCGTGGGAGGAGTTGAAGGCCAAGATCGACGAGAAGCTGGCCGCTGCCCCCACCGCCGCGAACTGACACAAATAAAGGGGGGGGGGGGCGTCCTGCCGCCCCCCTCACCCGAAGATGCGGTCCAGCGCGGCGTCCAGCGGCGCCGGATCGTCGAAGGCCAGCCGCACGGGCAGCGTCAGGACCTTGGGTCGGAAGCTGCGCGGCAGGCGCGCGGCGTCCTTTTCCGTCGTGACCAGTTGGGCGCCCAGCATCCGCGCCTCGGTTTCCAGCCGCGTCAGCATCTGGCGTGAAAAGGGCTGGTGATCGGCCAGCGCCTCGGCACGGACGATCTCGGCCCCAAGACTGCGAAGCGTCGCGAAGAACTTGTCCGGGTGTCCGATGCCCGCAAAGGCCAGGGCGCGCAGCCCTTCCCAATCCATGCCCGTCATCAGCGGCTTCAGCCGCCCCGTGACGCGCGGCACGGGCAACGCGGGCCAGCGGGCGGTGAAGCTGTCCTGCGCGGCCGCTTCTCCGATCGTCAGCACGAGGTCGGCGCGGGACAGGCCCGCCGCCACCGGCTCTCGCAGGGGACCGGCGGGCAGGCAGAGTCCGTTGCCCCAGCCGCGGGCTGCGTCCACCACGACCAGCGCCAGGTCCTGCGCGAGGCTCGGGTCCTGGAAGCCGTCATCCAGCAGGATCGCCTGCGCGCCCGCCTCGACCGCCGCCTTCGCCCCTGCCGTGCGGTCCTTTGCCACAAAGACCGGGGCGAAGGCCGACAGCAGCAGCGGCTCGTCGCCCACCTGCGCGGCGGAATGGCGGCGCTCGTCCACGCGCAGGGGGCCTGCCTCGGACCCGCCGTGGCCCCGGCTGACCACATGGGCAGCAATCCCGCGCGCGGACAATCGCTCGATCAGGGCGATGACCGTCGGGGTCTTACCAGTGCCGCCGGCATTGAGGTTGCCGACGCAGATCACCGGCACGCCCATGCGCAGGCGCGGGCCGCCTTCCAGCCGCCGGGCCGTGGCGCGGGCGTAAAGCGCCCCCAAGGGGGCCAGCGCGCGGGCGGCCGCACCGGGCGGGCGGTTCCAGAAGGCTGGCGCGGTCAGCATGGAGGCGTGGCCCTCATGGCGCGCCCTCGGGCAGGTCCGACAGGATCGCGTCGGCGATACGGCGGGTGATCTCCGCCCCGGCGGTGGAAACCTCCCACGCCGATCGTGCAAGCCGCGCAGCCGCGTCGGGGGCGCTCAGATCCTCGATCGCCGCGGGCAGCGCGCTCGCCGCGTGGATGCGCCGCGCGCCCCCTGCCCGGTCCAGCCCCTGCCATTCGGCCGCCTGGGCCGACAGGTGCGGCCCATGGACGATGGCCGAGCCCAGGGCCGCAGGCTCGAAGGGATGGCGCGCGACCCCGGCGCCGTTTGTCAGCGTTCCGCCCATGTAGGTGACCGAGGCGAGGCGATACCAGAGCCCCAGTTCGGCGCTGTCCTCGGCCACGAGGACCTGGATGTCGGGTCCGGGGTCCACCGCCTCCCGCAGCGCCACGGCAAGGCCGCGCGCCTCGGCCGCGTCGGCGATGGCGGCGGCCTCCTCGGCGCGGGCGGGCGCGATGATCAGCAGCGCGCGGTGGTGGGCGGACAGCAGGTTCTCCTGCGCGGCCAGCACGGGGACGACCTCGCGCAGGGGCAGCGACGCGGCCAGCCAGACGCGGCGGTCGCGCAGCATCGGGCGCAGGGCCGCAAGCTCGCGCATGTTGCAGCGCAGAGGCGGCAGGATGGGGGCGGCCGTGCCGATGACCTCGATCCGCTGGGGGGCGATGCCTTCGCGCAGCGCGGCCTCGTGCGCGACCTCGTCGGGCACCAGCACCCGGCTGAGCCGCGTGACGGGCCCCCGGCGCGCGCCCCGCCAGACGCGCCGGGCGGCCGCAGCGGCCAGTTGGGTGGGGTTGGCGACCAGGGTGATCGGCACGTCGCCCTCGTCGCAGGCGGCGATCAGGGCGGCCGGAAGCACGCCGTCGGTCAGCACCAGCGCCGCCGGCGCGGCCTGCTCGACCAGCAGCCGGGCCGAGATCGGATCGGACGGCGGCTCGGGCAGAACGGCGGGCACGGCACGGTCGCCGCGTTCCACGGCGACGGGGCCCAGCGCCCCCAGCCGCAGGCCAGGGCGGCGGCGGCGCAGTTCCTGCGCAAGCCCGCGCAGGTCCGACGCGCCACCGCACATCAGGACCAGGGGGCCGTCGCCGGGGGGCAGCACCAGGTCGGAAGGATCGCCCTCGGGACGCGGCCCCCGCAGTTGCCACCAGTAGGCGAGATCGCCGATTCCCGCCACGGCCCGCCCGTCCTCAGGCCGTTCCCGCCTGGGCGGCGGCTTCGGCCGGGTCGTGCAGGCGATGCAGATGCGCGATGAAATAGCGCGTCTGCGCCTGGTCGACGGTCCGCTGGGCCTGTGCCTTCCAGGCGGCATGGGCCGAGGCGAAGTCGGGGAAGATCCCCACGACATGGATGGCGGACGGATCGCGAAACTCGTGCGAGTCGGTCGAAACGAGTTCGCCGCCGTAAACGAGATGCAGGCGCTGGGTCATCGGATCACCTTCGGGCATTGGCTTTCGCCCGGGGAGATAGACCCTGCCACGCCCGAGACCAAGCTTGAATGCATAGAATGTTGCGCGATCCGCATTTGCCGCGAATCGCGCATCGTGGCATACCTTTGTCACGGCCGGGCAGGCCCACAGGACAAGGTTTCGCGTGCGGTGGTTGAGGGGCACGCGGGGGATGCAGGGTTCCGACCTCGAGTCGGAACCCTGCATTTTTTCTAGATCGGCGCCGGTCAAGGGTCGCGCTTGAATCCCGTCTTCGAAGGGCCTAGCGGAGGGCATCCGCTGCGGGCGTGGCGGAATGGTAGACGCATGGGACTTAAACTCCCTGGGGCTGAAGCCCGTGCGGGTTCGAGTCCCGCCGCCCGCACCACCGCTTGCCCTGACCCCGGAGAAAGGAAGTCCGTGTCAGGCATGAGCCGGTGGCGACTCGCGATCGCCCTGGGGTAGAAGGCGCGCATGACATTCTCTTTTCGATCCGCGCTGCCCTTCTGGATGTCGCTGGGGCTGGTGCCGCTGGCCGTGCTGGCGGCCGTCCGGGGCGGCTGGTGGTTCATGCTGATGCCGTCCTACGCCTGGTATCTGGTTACGGCCCTCGACGGGCTGCTGGGGCTGAACGGCGACAACCCCGATGCCGAGACGCCGGTCGCGCGGCTGTTCTGGCATCGCGCCATCACGGTGATCTGGTTCCCGATCCAGGCGGCCGTCACCTTCTGGGCGATCTGGTACGTCACCCATGTCGCGCATCTTGGCGGGTGGGAGAAGCTGGGCGTGTTCTTCGGCCTCGGCGTCATGTCGGGCACGATCGGCATGGTCTATGCCCATGAGCTTCTGCACCAGAAACCTGGCTTCGAGCGCTGGCTGGGCGACCTGATCCTCGCCTCGAACCTGTATTCGCATTTCAGGACCGAGCATCTGCTGGTCCATCATTCCTGGGTGGCGACCCCCGCCGATGCCGTGACGGCGCGCTACAACGAGGGGTTCTTCCGGTATTTCCTGCGCGTGCTGTGGACCTGCCCCCGGTCCGCCTGGCATGCCGAGAAGAAGCTGCTCGCGCGCGCCAGGCGCCCGGTGTGGCACCGGCGCAACCCCTTCTGGCGATACGCCGCGCTGCAAGGGGGGATGCTGCTGCTGGCGGCTGTCCTTGGCGGCTGGCAGGGCGTCCTGCTGTTCGTCTTCCAGGCCTTCATCGCCATTTGGCAGCTCGAGCTGACGAACTATGTCGAGCATTACGGACTGACCCGCCGGCATCTTGGTGCAGGCCGCTACGAGCATGTCCTGCCCCGCCACAGCTGGAACGCAAGCCACACGGCCTCGAACTGGCTGCTGATCAACCTGCAGCGCCATTCGGACCACCATTACAAGCCCGACCGCCGCTTCCCGCTGCTTCAGACCTATGCCGAGGACGAGGCGCCGCAATTGCCCTTCGGCTATCCGGCGATGACCTTCGTGGCGATGGTGCCGCCCTGGTGGCGGCGGCGGATGAACCCGCGCGTGCGCGCCTGGCGGCGGCAGTTCTATCCCGACATCACCGACTGGAAGCCCTACAACCGCGGCGAGACGCCGATGCCGCGCGGGGCGCTGTAAGGAAAAAGGCCCCGCCGGGGCGGACCCGGGCGGGGCGAGTTTGTCCCGCGGCCCAGGAAGGATCCTGCGGCCCGAGACACCGGCGAACCTGCGTCAGGCGGTCTCGGCCATCTCGGCTCGAATCTGCTGACGAAGGATGTCGATGGGTATCATCTTCCCGTCACGGCGGAAATGCCAATAGGTCCAGCCGTTGCACGAGGGAGCGCCTTCCAGCGCAGCGCCGACCTGGTGGATCGAGCCCTTCACGTCGCGCCCGATCACCGAGCCGTCCGCGCGCACCCGCGCGGTGTGGCGGCCGCTCAGGGAAACCAGTTCCTCGCCCGGGCGCAGCATCCCCCGCTCGACCACCTGGCCGAAGGGAATGCGCGGCTCGGCCCGCTTGCTGGTGGTCGTGGCCAGCGCGGCCGCGTCGAGGCGGCGGACGCGGGCCAGGCGACGCTCGGCGACTTCGCGATAGGCGGCCTCGCGCTCGATCCCGATCCAGTCGCGGCCCAGCATCTTGGCGACGGCCCCGGTGGTGCCGGTGCCGAAGAAGGGGTCCAGCACCACGTCGCCGGGATTCGTCGTGCCGACAAGCACCCGGTGCAGCAGGCTTTCCGGCTTCTGCGTCGGATGCGCCTTGCCGCCCTCGGCGTCCTTCAGCCGCTCGCCCCCGGTGCAGATCGGCAGGTTCCAGTCCGAGCGCATCTGGATGCCCTCGTTCAGGGACTTCAGCGCCTCGTAGTTGAAGGTGTATTTCGCACCCTCGGCCTTGGACGCCCAGATCAGCGTTTCATGCGCGTTGGTCAGCCGCTTGCCGCGGAAGTTCGGCATCGGGTTCGACTTGCGCCAGACCACGTCGTTCAGGATCCAGTAGCCCTGGTTCTGCAGCTCGGCGCCGACGCGGAAGATGTTGTGATAACTGCCGATCACCCAGATCGCGCCCGTGGGCTTCAGCAACCGGCGCGCGGCGGCCAGCCAGTCGCGGGTGAAACGGTCATAGGCCGCGAAGCTGCCGAACTGGTCCCAGGCGTCGTCCACCGCATCGACGCGGCTGTTGTCGGGACGGTGCAGCTCTCCGCGAAGCTGCAGGTTGTAGGGCGGATCGGCGAAGATCAGGTCCACCGAGGCCTCGGGCAGCCCGTTCATCACCTCGATGCAGTCGCCTGCGAGGATGCTGTTGAGCGGCAATGTCTGGCTGCGCGCGGGAGTCCGCGCCGAGGTCTTCGTGGTGGTCATCTCTGCTCTCCGGCGGCGTTCGGAACCGCTGTTTTGTTGTCCACAGGATGAGTCAGAGGTGATTCGGCGTCAATTGTTATTTTGAATCAGAGATTTAGGCTGGGGTCTGGACACAATATCTTGTGGATGGCCGGAAATCCCATCCTATGGAACGGGGTTGCCCCCTTCTCGGCCAGGGCCCGGCGGTGCGTTTCGGTGGGGTAGCCCATGTTCTGTTCCCACCCGTAACCGGGGAACTGTTGCGCCAGATCCGCCATGATCCGGTCGCGTTCGACCTTGGCGATGATCGAGGCCGCCGCGATGGAGAGGCACGCGGCATCCCCCCGGACGATGGCCTCGGCCGGGCAGTCGAGACCCCAAGGCAGGCGCTTGCCATCGACCAGCGCCATGCAGGGACGCTGCCGCAGCCCGGCCACGGCCCGGCGCATGGCAAGGTGGCTGGCGTAGTGGATGTTGAGCTGCCCGATCTCCGCGACGCTGGCATGGGCGATCGACCAGTCGGCGCAGTCCTTGATCTGCTCCGCCAGTTGCCGGCGCCTGGCGGGCGACAGCTTCTTGGAATCGTCGAGCCCCCGCGGGATGCCCCTGCGCGGCAGGATCACCGCCGCCGCCGTGACCGGCCCGGCCAGCGGCCCGCGCCCGACCTCGTCCACGCCGCAGATGAAGCGTGCGCCCTGCGCCATGCAGGCGCGCTCGTGGCGGAAAGTGGGGCGGGGCCTGGGTTCCTTCATGGCCGCGTTCTACCCCCGTGCGGGCGATGCGGCCAGCCTGCGCACAAGGGACCGACGGGGAGCCCTTGCGTCACGGCTGCATGGGTATTTGGGTCAGGAAGAAACACGAGGTCTTCTTCCTGACCAAATACCCTCCGGGAGTCCGGGGGCGGACAGCCCCCGGTCCGACCGTGCCGACGGAACCTAGCCTGCCCGGCCCGTGCCGTGGGTGCCGAACCACAGCGGCGCGTGGCGGTTCACGTCCTTGTAGAGCAGGTAGCGGAAGCGGCCGGGACCGCCCGCATAGCAGGCCTGCGGGCAGAAGGCGCGCAGCCACATGAAGTCTCCGGGGCCCACCTCGACCCAGTCGCGGTTCAGGCGATAGACCGCCTTGCCCTCCAGCACGAAAAGACCGTGCTCCATCACGTGGGTTTCCGCGAAGGGGATCGAGCCGCCGGGCTGGAAGGTCACGACCGTGATGTGCATGTCGTGCCGCAGATCGGCGGGGTCCATGAAGCGGGTCGTGGCCCAGGCCCCTTCCGTGTCGGGCATCGGCGAGGGCGTGATGTCCTGTTCCCGTGCCACGATCGGGTCGGGGGGCGTGATCCCGGCGGCGGGCTGCCACCGCTTGCGCCACCAGTGGAAGCCCGCGTTGCCCGGCGTGGCGTTGCGGACGGACCAGGGCGTGCCGGGCGGGACATAGGCGAAGCCGCCGGGGGTCAGGCGGTGGGTCGCGCCGGCGATGGTGATGTCCAGGTCGCCTCCGGTGACGAAGATCGCGGACTGGACCTCGGGGTCCTCTTCGGGGGTGTCGCAGCCGCCGCCCTCGGTCAGTTCGACGACATACTGGCTGAAAGTTTCCGCGAATCCCGACATGGGCCGCGCGAGCATCCACATCCGCATCCCCGTCCAGCCGGGCAGGAAGCTGGTGACGATGTCGCGCATCACGCTGCGCGGGATCACCGCATAGGCATTGGTGAAGACCGCCGTGTCGGTGGTCAGTCCCGTCTGCGGGGGCAGCCCGGCCACCGGTCCCGCATAGCTGCCCCGCAGCGCGGGCGCGGGCGCCTCTGCCTTTCCGGGGATCTGGGCAGGATTGCCGGTGGGCGTCGTGTCGTCGATCATCGCTGCGGTCCTTGCTGGGTGGCGCGGCAGTCGCGGGGCCGTTCCCTCGGCGGGACAGGCACGCAAGCGCGGCGCGGGATGTCAGATGTGGTCATGCCCGCCCTCTCGTCCGGGACGCCAGTAGCCCTCGCAGACAAGCTGGTCCTTTGTCGCGCCCTCGTCCTGCAGGCGATGGCGCAGGGCGCGCACGGTGCCGGTTTCGGCCAGCAGGTAGGCCGTCCCCTGCCCCAGCGTCAGGCCGCTGGCGGCCAGCGCACCCCCCAGAAGCGAACTGGGCCGGGCAGGCCCGTTTCGGTGGACCCAGCGGATCTCGGCATCCGTTCCGGCAGGGACCGGCTGCTCCCAGCCGGCATCGGGAACCTCGACGATCGCCCGGACGGCAGCGCCCTGCGGCAGCGCCTCGATCATGTGCAGGATGGCGGGCAGCGCCGTCTCGTCGCCGATCATCAGGTGAAAGCCGGTGTCGCGCAGGAAGGTGCGCCCCCTGGGTCCGCGCGCCTGCACCCGGTCGCCAGCCCGGGCGGTCCGGGCAAAGCGGGGGCCGGGCGTGTCGGCGTGCATGACGAAGTCCACCCACAGCGTCCCCTTCGCCGCATCCGCCCCGCGGATCGTGTAATGGCGCCGCCCCTCGGTCCCGTCCGGCAGTGGCAGCAGGAAGACCAGGTCGTTGCCCGGCTTGTAGCCGGGCAGCCCGTCCGCGCAGGTGAAGACGACGCGGCGCAGGCCGGGGTGGAGGTCGAAGGCCTCGACCACGGTCAGATCCAGCAGGGGCAAGGAGGGACGGCCCGGGGTTGGGGTTGCGGCAGGTTCCTGATTCATGGAGGTGTCCCTTCGTGCTGGAGATGCGGCAGCCGATCCTGCCGCTCGATGGGGTGCTGCGGGCAAAAGCCGGCGCATCGCTGCCTGGCCCCCCTGTTCCATGGCGGGCCGACAAGAGCAATCCGGGCTCCGCCGCGCCTCACGATCTTCTTCCTGACCCAAATACCCATGCGCCCGTGCCGCCGGAGCGGGCGTGCGCCGGGTGAGAGCCTATCCCAGCGCCGCCTTCAGCCGCAGTTCGGCAATGCGCGTGACCTGGCGCTCGGCCTCGGCCCGTTCGGTGGCCGTGTCGTTCTCGACCCGGCGCGCCATCGCCGCCATGATTCCCGGCTTGTCGTGGTCGCGCACGGCGATGATGAAGGGGAAGCCGTGGCGGGCCACATAGGCCTCGTTCAGGCGGGTGAACTCGGCGCGTTCCGCGTCGGTCAGGGCGTCAAGCCCGGCGCTGGCCTGTTCGGCGGTCGAATCCGCCGTCAGGCGCTTCGCCGCCGCGAGCTTGCCGGCAAGGTCCGGGTGGGCGCGCAGCACCTGCAACCGCTCGTCATCGGACGCCGCGCGGAAGACCCGCGCCATGGCGGCCGCAAGCCCTGCAGCGCTGTCATGGGCCGCGCCCATCTCGGCGTCCCAGGTCCGCTCGGCCACCCACGGGGAATGTTCGTAGATCGAGCCGAAGCGTTCGACGAAAGCGGCCCGGTCCATCTGCGAGGGCCGCTCGCCTGCCGCAAAGGGATGCGTCGCCGCCCAATGGCGCGCGATGTCCAGCCGCGTAGCGAACCACACGCCCTCATGCGCGCGGGCATGGTCGAGGAAGCGTTTCAGTCCCTCGGCCCGGCCCGGCCGCCCGGCCAGGCGGCAGTGAAGGCCGATGGACAGCATCCGCGCCCTGCCCTCGCCGCCTTCCCGGTACAGGCAATCGAAGGCGTCGCGCAGATACAGGAAGAACTCCTCGCCATTGGTGAAGCCGCCGTTGGCGAAGCGCATGTCATTGGCGTCCAGCGTATAGGGCACCATCAGCTGCGGACGGCCGTTGTGGACGTGCCAGAAGGGCAGCTCGTCGGCATAGGTGTCGGCCAGATACTCGAAGCCGCCCTCCTCGCAGCCCAGCGGCACCGTGTTCATGGACGCCCGGCCCTGGTAGAAGCCCAGGGGCCGCGCGCCCGTGACCTGCGTGTGCAGTTCGACCGCCTGCCGGATGTGCTCGGCCTCGATCTCGCGCGGGACGTCCTTGTAGTCGATCCACTTCAGCCCGTGGGTCGCCATCTCCCATCCGGCATCGATCATGGCGCGGGTCTGTTCGGGGCTGCGGGCCAGCGCCGTCGCCACGCCGTAGCAGGTGACGGGAATGCCCTCGAGCATCCGGTAAAGCCGCCAGAAGCCCGCGCGGGCGCCGTAGTCGTAGATCGTTTCCATGTTCCAGTGGCGCTGGCCCTGCCAGGGCTGGGCGCCGACGATTTCCGACAGGAAGGCTTCCGAGGCGGCGTCGCCATGCTCGACCGAGTTCTCGCCACCTTCCTCGTAGTTCACGACGATCTGCACGGCGATGCGTGCGCCGCCCGGCCATTTCGGATCGGGCGCCTCGGCCCCGTAACCTCGCATGTCCCGGCTGTAGCGCATGTCTCACCCTTCTCGTTCGTGCGGGGGGCAAGGTCATGCGCAAAGCCGCAGTTGTCCAGCGGGCCGCTGCCGGATTTCCGGCAGGCGGCAACCTAGCGTGCGGGCACCAGTTCGCGCTCACGCGGGAGGAAGGCGGTCAGCAGGCCCAGCACCGGCAGGACCGAGCACAGGTTGAAGACGAAGCCGATGCCCCGCGCGTCCGCGACCGCGCCCAGCACGGCCGCCGCGATCCCGCCCATGCCGAAGGCAAAGCCGAAGAACAGCCCCGCGATCAGCCCGGTGCGGCCGGGCACCAGTTCCTGCGCGAAGACCACGATGGCGGGCGCGGCCGAGGCCATGATGGCGCCCACCAGCACGGTCAGGACAGCGGTCACGGTCAGCCCCGCATGCGGCAGCAGCAGGGAAAACGGCAGCACGCCCAAGATCGAGAACCAGATCACCCTGCGCGCGCCCACCCGGTCGCCTGCGATGCCCCCCAGCATCACGCCCGCGGCCGAGCCGAAGAGCAGCAGGAACAGCATCACCTGCGCGCCTTGCGCGGACATCGAGAACTTCTCGATCAGGAAGAAGGTGTAGTAGCTGGTCAGGCTGGCCATGTAGAAGGCCTTGGTCATCGACAGGACCGCCAGCACCCCGATGGCCATGACGATGCGCCCCCTGGCGAGACCGGGTCCCGCCGCCACCCGCAGTGCGCCGGCCTTGCGGCGCCCCTCGGCCCATCGGCCGACCTGCCACAGCACGCCCGAACCGGCCAGCGCGATGAGCGCCAGCCAGCCCAGCACCGAGCGCCCCAGCGGCACCACGAGGAAGGCGGCCAGCAGCGGTCCGATGGCCTGCCCGCCGTTGCCGCCCAGCTGGAACAGCGACTGCGCCGTGCCAAACCGTCCACCCGAGGCGGTGCGTGCCACCCGCGAGCTTTCGGGATGGAAGATCGACGACCCGAGCCCGATCAGCATCGCCCCCGTCAGCAGCATCCCGTAGCTGCCCGCCTGCGCCAGCGTCAGCACGCCCGCGAAGCTGCACAGCATCCCCACCGCCAGCGAGCGCGGCATCGGGTGGCGGTCGGTGACCATCCCCACCACCGGCTGCAGCAGCGAGGCCGTGACCTGGAAGGCGAAGGTCATCAGCCCGATCTGCGCGTAGGACAGCGCGAACTCGGCCTTGAGCAGCGGATAGATCGCCGACAGCAGCGATTGCAGGATGTCGTTGACCATGTGGCACAGGCTGATCGCGATCAGCACCGGCCAGACCGGCCCCGCTTTCGCCCGGGCCGAGGTGTCAGGAAGGGCCGTGATATCGCTGGTCGTCATGGGGCGGCTTCTCTCGGATGGGGAGTCGCCGTCTTTTCTGCCCGCTTTTCAAGAGCGCGTCACCCTCGGGAAGGCAGATCCGCCGGAAGGCCTATTGCGAGACACGGCCTCAGGCTTACACCAATCTGTCAATCCTCTCAATTGTCATGTTGACGTAACGTCAATGGGGTGTAGCCTTGGTAGAACCAGTGATACCAGTCCTTTTTGTCAACTTCTGCGGATGGTGAAGCATCTTCTATAATCCCTGCCGCAAGGATCGGAATGATATGGCTAATTTATCCAGGCACGGGACCAGACTCACGCGATCGGCGAATGGACGCGGCACACCAGTGACCTGGGCAGGGATCCGTGGCGTGATCATGGATCGAATCACTCATGGCATCTACCCTCCCGGCTCGCTCATCCCCACGGAACAGGAATTCGCGGCCGAATTCGGAAGCGCGCGCGCGACCGTGAACCGTGCGCTGACCTCGCTGGCCGAGCGGGGCGTGGTCGAACGCCGCCGCCGTGTCGGCACGCGCGTCGTCCTGGGCCTTGAGCCGCGCACGCAGCAGGTCAGCCTTCCAGTCTTCCGCGACCTGGTGGAAGAGCGCGGCGGCCGCTTCAGCTTCCGCTTCCTCGGCCCGGTGGAGCGCCCGGTCCCCGCCGAAGTGCAGGAGCGCCTGTTCCAGAGCGACCCGCAGGACATCGTGGAGCACTGCACGCTGATCTGCTCGGACGACACGGTGATCTGCGCCGAGCGGCGCTGGACCGACACATCGGCCCTGCCCGCGCTGACCGAGGAGGTGATGACCTCGACCACCGCCAACGAATGGCTTGCCTGCCATGCCGCGATCTCGCTTTGCGAGCAGGTGATCTCGGCCAGGCGCGCAGGCGAGGTCGAGGCTGACCGCATGCTGCGCTGCCCGGCCGACACACCGGTGCTGGTCTATGACTCGACGCTGTGGATCAAGACGCAGCCGGTCAGCCGGACGCTGCACTGCTTCGCGCCCGGCTTCGAGATGGACCGCCCGATCGGCTGAGTTCAGCGCCGGCGCAGGGCCGCGAAATCGGGGGCACGCTTGCCCAGAAAGGCCGCGATCCCCTCACCCGCCTCGGCCGAGGCGAGCGCGATCGCCATCGGCTCGACCTCGGCATCAAGCTGCGCGTCCATCAGCGCCGCCCGCGCGCCGGTCAGAAGCGCCTTGATCCCCGCCTGCGCCTCGGCCGGACCCTGGGCCAGCCGGTGGGCCATGGCTTCGGCCGCAGCCAGCACCTCGCCGGGTTCGGCCACGGCATTGATCGCCCCCAGGTCAAGCAGCCGCTGCGCCTCGACCGGGCGGCCCAGCAGGCAGATCTCGGCCACAAGCGCCGGAGGCAGCGCGGCCGTCAGGCTGCCCGTCAGCCCCCCGTCCGGGATCAGCCCGGCATTGATGTAAGAGGCCGTGAAGCGCGCGTCCCTTGCCGCCACGATCAGGTCGCAGGCCAGCGCCAGCGAGAAGCCCGCCCCCGCCGCGCCGCCCTCGACGGCCGCGATCACGGGCCGCGGACAGTCGAGAATCGACCGGATCAGCGACTGCAGGTCCTCGATCGCCGCGCGGCGGCGCGCATGGGTCATCCCCTGCGCCGTCATCAGCATGGTCAGGTCGCCGCCCGCGCAGAAGAACCCCTCGGCACCCGTCACCACCACGGCCGCGATGCGCGGCTCGGCCGCCGCCTGGGCCAGGGCTGCGCGCAGGCCGTCATAGAACCCCGGCGTCAGCGCGTTGCGACGCTGCGGATTGTCGTTGACCACAACGAGATGCGTGCCCCGATCCTCGATCCGGCAGTTCTGCTGCATGTATCCTCTCCCCCTTGGCCCGGCGCAGGCTAGGCGCGGGACCCGCGAAGCGGCAAGCCCCGCCGACGCAAGGTCACGCGGCGCGCCTGCCACAGGTCAATCATTGTTGACCCGATGCGTCTTGGCAGGACCTCGCCAGGCTGCGAGTGATGGTTTTCGCCGTTCGAAGGAGCCATTGCCGCATGTCCCGCCCGTTGCCGATTCTGACCGCCGCAACGCTGATGCTGTCCGCCGCGCTGCCCGCCCTGGCACAGGACAAGCGCGTCAACATGGTGCCGGCGGACATCGAGGCGGCCACCTACGCTGGCACGGGCGAGCTGCCCTCGGGCCAGTCGGCGCTGACGGCCAAGGTCCAGATCCTTCTGGACCGCTCGGGCGTGTCGCCGGGCGTGGTGGACGGCTTCCGCGGCGGAATGAGCGAAAGCGCCATCCGTGCCTTCGAGCGCATGCATGGCCTGCCTCAGGACGGGCGGCTTGACCCCCAGGTCTGGACGCTGCTGCAGAACCATGCGGGCGCGCCCCTGACCAGCACCTACACGGTCACGTCCGAGGATGCGGGCGGGCTGGTCGAGAGCATCCCGAACGACTACGCCGAAAAGGCCAAGATGTCGTCGATGGGCTTTACCTCGGTGCAGGAGAAGCTGGCCGAGCGCTTTCACATGGACGAGAAGTTCCTGGTGCAGCTGAACCCCGGCAAAAGCTTCGTGCCGGGCGAAACGCTGAACGTGACGGTGCCCGCGACACCGATGAGGGCCAAGGTCCTGCGCGTCATCGTGGATGCGGAACGCGGCCGGGTCGCAGCCTATGATGCAAGCGGCCGGATGGTCGCGGATTACCCGGCGACGGTCGGCTCGGATGCGACACCCTCGCCCCAGGGGACCCATCTGGTCGAAGCGGCGGTGCTGGACCCCGACTACACCTACAATCCGAACATCAACTTCAAGCAGGGCGACAACGACAAGGTGCTGCGCATCCCGCCGGGGCCGAACGCGCCGGTCGGAAACGTCTGGATCGACCTCTCGAAGCCCACCTATGGCATCCATGGCACGCCCACTCCCTCCAAGCTCTTCGTCAACCAGAGCAACGGATGCGTGCGGCTGACCAACTGGGACGCCCAGGAACTGGCCCGCATGGTGCAGCCGGGGCAGACGGTGGTGGACTTCCTTGCCCCCGGAGTGGCCATCGCCGACGTGACCCCCGCCGTCGCGCCGACGATCCTGCCGGACCCTTCGGGGATCGCCGCTGCAACCACCGACGTGGCCACTGCGGGACAGGCTGGCGCCGCCCCTGCCCCCACGATCACGGCCAGCCGGCCTGCCCCTCGCCGGACGCTGCCGGGCACGACGCCGGTCAGCGGCACGATGCTGCCCGCCGACGCCCCCGTGTCTACCGCGGCGACGGACGATGCAGTCCCGGTCCCGTCCGCCCCTCTTCCTGCTCCCGGAATCGACCCGCTGGCGGCCGCGCTGAGCAGCGCGAGCGACGGCGCACTCGATCCGCAGGCCCTGCCCGCCCCGGCGCAGACCGGCGTCCTGCCGGGGAACATCAACTGATGCGGCAGGGGCCGGCCACCGCGCTGGTTCTGGCCATGGCCCTGGCGGTGCCCGCCACCGCGCAGGAAAGCGCTCCGCCCGTGCCCAGCCCCGCTGCATCGGCAGACGCGGACCGTCCCGCCCCGCGCCCCGACGCGGGTGGGAACAGGCCCGATGGCCGGCCCGCGCCTGCCTTGGCTCCTGCCCCTGCCCCGGTTCCGGCCCCGGCGGGATCGCTGATCCCGCCTGAAACCTATGCCGAACCCGTCGAGCCCTTCCGCAAGGTGCTGTCGCCGCTTGTGCCCAAGGTGGCGCGCGAGTCTGACTTCGACCACGCCGCCTGCCTTTACGGGCTGACGCTTCTGGGCGTGGATCATGTCGAGGTCGCGCCCGTCGTCGATCCGGATCAGCGCGAGTGTGGCATCTCCCGTCCCGTCGAGATCCGCGCGATCCAGCCCGGCGTCACGCTGGAAGGCGGCGCGGTCATGCGCTGCGACACCGCCCGAGCCTTGGCACTGTGGACGCGCGAGATGGTGATCCCGGCCGCCCGGCGGATGGCGGGCAGCCCACGGCTGACCTCGATCGCCACGGGCACGAGCTATTTCTGCCGCGGCGTCGTGGGCGACGGGCCCGAGGCGCGGCTGTCGGAACATGCGCTGGGCAACGCGCTCGACATCGCGGGCTTCGGCTTCGAGGGCGGCACTCGGCTGGAGATCGCACCCGCCGCCGACCGGGGCGGACTGGACACCGCCTTCCAGAACACGGTGCAGTCCGGGGCGTGCCTTTTCTTCACGACGGTCCTGGGGCCGGGCAGCAATGCCGCCCATGACGACCACCTGCACCTGGACACCAAGCCGCGCAAGGGGGGCCTCCGCCTCTGCCAGTGACGTTCAGCGGCGCTTGCGTTCCAGGTCGAGATAGCCCGGATCGAACCGCGCAAGACGGACGAGGCCGGGCCAGTCCAGCACCTCGATCTCGGTCCCCGACCAGCGCACCAGCTTGCGGTCGCGCAGGTCACGGACGGCCCGGTTGATGTGGATGGGGGAATAGCCCAGGATGCAGGCCAGTTCCCGCTGCAGCAGTGGCAGCGTCATCCTGTGGTTCTTCGCCACGCCGACGGCAGCCAGGCGCGTGTAGATTTCGCAGATCAGGTGGGCCAGATGCGCGCTCGACCGCAGCGCGTTGGCGGCGACCAGCCACTGCCGGTGGATCGCGCCGTCGATTGCCGTTGTCATCCACAACAGCCGCGTCAGGTGCGGGTGGTTGTTGGTCAGTTCCTCGATATGGGCGTGATCGACGAACTCGACCTCGGTCGGGCCGAAGGCGACGATGCTTTCCTGGACCTCGGACAGCACGAAGCCGTGCAGGTCCATGAAGTCGCCGGGGACATGCAGGGCGCTGACGACGCGCTGGGTGGTCCGGCCCGGAAGGATGTGCAGCCGCCCCGCCATTCCGCGCAGGACAAGGCAGCTTTGCGTCGGCTCGGTTCCGGCCTGGACGATGGTCTGGCCGTTGTCGAAGCAGCGCGTTTCGGTCGGGATCGTGCGCAGCCTCGCCAAGTCGCGCGCACTCAATTCGTCACGCTGTTGAAGGTAACGGATAAAATATTCCGTAAGCGCCATGTTCCACTCCGCCGCACTGGCCAGCGGCTGATTGTCGGGCAGCAAGCAAGGATGCAATGCCGAGAAACACCGCTTTAACAAAAGACAATGCAGTGCCTTGGCAGGACCTGACAAATACCAAAAGGGGCGGACTGCGCCGCCCCTTTCGTCTGCAAGCGTTGCCGCGTTCAGCGCCGGTTCGGATCGCCGTTCACGTCGCGGTCGCCGATGACCTGGCCACGCTCGTCCTCGATCTCGACCTCGGTCTTGCGGACGGTGTCCCGCACGGTCTCGACATGCGACTCGACGTCCTTGTTCAGCCCGATCTCCTCGACGACGCGGGCTTCCTTGTGGACCACGGGCGCCTCGGCGTATTCGCGCGCCTCGATGCTGCGCTCCTGGAAGTCGGCCGAGTCGGCGGGGCGATCGACCGCGCGGCGCTCGACATGGACGCGCTCGCTGCGCAGTTCCACGTCATGCTCGATCGGGGTTTCCACCACATACGAGCGCACGCGGACACGCCCGCCCTCGGTCTGGCGCTTGGCAACCGTCAGGCGCTCCTCGACGACGTCGATCTTGCCGTCGGCGTTCAGGTCGGCGTCATACGAAGCCTCGCGGGTGGTGGAAATGCCACCGGTCGCCGCGCCCGTGGTCGTGTCCATGTCGGCAGCGCCGGCGGTGGCGGAATAGCCGGTCCACCCCTCGCTGCGCCATTCGGCCTCACGCGCATCCAGGTCCACCGCGCCTTCGCTGTCCAGGATGTCCAGCGCGGTCTCGTACTGGTGCTCGGGGATGTTGCGGACGGTGACAAGATAGCCGCCGCGGTCCAGACCCTCGGCATAGGCGTAGCGGTCCTCCTCGGGGAAGAAGAAGTCGCCGATCGATTCGAAGAAGCCGCGGTCGGTGCGAGCCTCGCCCGAGTAATCCTGCGTGCCGCCCGTGCTGGCATTGTCGTTGCCGGTCAGCACGACGTCGGCCACGCCGGCCGCCTCAAGGGCAGCCACGGCCCGGTCGGCCTCGGCCTTGCTGTCGAACAAAGCCGAAAGGCTGCGCATCGAACCGGTGTTCACGGATTCCATAGCCATTTTCACGTCCTCACAAGTTACAGATCGCGGTCGGGAAGACCGCCCTAGCCCTCGCCGGGGCCGGATTCGGCCGCTCCGGGCTCCAGCTGCTCGACCACGGCGCGCTGGCGGCGGAGTGTCACCGGAACCTCGACCGTCTCGGTCACGCGGGTCCGGCGAATGTGGATCTCTTCAACAACGAAAAGCCTGGTGACGAGCACCGCGCGTTCTTCGACGACGGGGATGATGGTGACGTCGCCTTCCTCGCGCGGGCCGGGCACGGCCTCGACCTCCCGCTCGACGGGGTGGCGGGTGACCTCCACCGTCTCGGCCTCAAGGGCCACCGGATAAAGCACCGGCCCCTCGTCGGTCACGACCCGAACCCGGACGCCGCCCGTTTCGCGCCGTTCGACCGAAACATGCGCTTGCTCTTGGGCGATGGTCAGGACATCTTCTCGGGAAGAGTCCTCGCCCGCTAGTCGGCCGGCCACTCCCTCGGGATCCTGTCGATCCGCGGGGCGATAGCCTGCGGGTTCGCGATCGGTGCTGGCCGTCATCGAGGGCTTGAGCCTTTCGTCGTTGTCTGGTTGCGGCACATCCACTTCTGCCGCTGTCCCCCATGAACGTGACCACGCGGCCCGCGGTTTCGGCGATTGATAAAAGTTTTCTCTGCCTTCGCCTCGGAGGAGCCGAGCCGCGCGGCTTCAGACGGGGCGACCCGCCGAGCGCGCGCGATTCGCCAGGACGTCCTCGAGCAGGCGGAAGCTGTGGCCCGCGTCCGGTGATTGCAGCGCCACAAAGCCGTCCAGCGCGGGCTGCATCCGCACCGCCTCATCCAGTCGGGGATCGCTTCCGGGGGCGTAAAGCCCGGCTTTGATCATCAGCTCCGATTCGGCATAAAGCCCAAGCGCCGCGCGCGCCCGGCCGATCAGCGCGTTCTCGGCCGCCGTAGCCGCTTGGGGAAGCGAGCGCGAGACTGACCGGAGCACGTCCACGGCCGGAAAACGCCCGCGTTCGGCGATGACACGGTCCAGCACCACATGGCCGTCCAGAACGCCGCGCAGGATGTCGGCCACCGGCTCCTCCATGTCCGAGCCCGCCACCAGCACGCTGAAGATCGCGGTGATGTCGCCCGCACCCTCGGGTCCCGGTCCTGATCGCTCGGCCAAGGCCATGATCATCTGCGAGGTCGAGGGCGGAAAGCCGCGATAGCTGGGCGCCTCGCCCGAGGCGAGTGCGATCTCGCGGTGCGCCTCGGCAAATCGCGTGATCGAATCGGCCAGGAACAGGACGTGGCGCCCCTCGTCCCGGAAGTGCTCGGCGACCGCCATCGCGGCCCAGGCGCAGCGCCGCCGCATCAGCGGCGACTGGTCCGACGTCGCGGCCACTACCACCGCCCGGGCCATCCCTTCGGGGCCCAGCGTCGTTTCCACGAACTCGCGCAGCTCCCGTCCCCGCTCGCCCACCATGGCGATCACGACGACATCGGCCGTGACCCCTCGCGCCAGCGCCGACAGCAGCGTCGATTTTCCGACGCCCGAGCCCGCGAAAAGCCCGATCCGCTGCCCCCGGACAATGGGCAGCAGCGTGTCGAACACCGCAAGTCCCGTGTCGAGCCGCCCGCCAAGGCGCCGGCGAGAGGCGGCGGGCGGCGGCGGATTGCGATAGCGCCGCTCCTGCGCGCCACGCGGCAGGGGACGCCCGTCCAGCGGGCGGCCCAGCGGATCGACGATGCGGCCGATCCAGGCCGTGCAGGGCGAGATCGCAGGCCGGAACAGCAGCTCGGCCTGCGCGCCGATGGACAGCCCGTCCGTCGCTCCTTCGGGCAGGACCAGCGCACACTTGGGGTCCAGCGCGATCACCTCGCCGCTCAGCGCACCCTCCATCAGCGCCACGCGGTCGCCCACCGAGGCGATGTGGTTCAGCCCGCCGACCTCGACCAGCCCCGCCCGGATCGCGGCCACGCGGCCGAAATGACGACTGACGCGCAGGTCCCGGATGCGCGCCGCCACGGATTCGATCCTGTCCATTCCGTTCCCCTGACCTGCGGAAAATGCATTTCGCGAAACGGTTTATAAACCTGTTGCGGTTAAGACCGGGTTTATCGCGGCTGAGGAGGATCCTCTTTGTTTGCACAGATCGACACGATGCGGATGGCGCGCGACCTGGGCGCCCATGCGGCGCGGCGCCAGCGCGTCATCGCGACCAACGTCGCCAATGCCGACACCCCCGGCTATCGCACCCGCGACCTGCCCGAGTTCGAGGAAAGCCTCCGCCGCAGCTCGCTGGAGCTGCGCACGACCCGGGCCGGGCATCTGGCCGCGGGCCTTTCGGGCCCCCCCGTCCGGGCGGTCGAGGCCGAGGGCGAACCCTCGCCCAACGGCAACACCGTCTCGCTGGAAGATGAAATGGTGCGCTCGGCCGATGCAAAGCGCGAGTTCGACCTGTCGCTGGCGGTGATGCAGTCGGGGCTGAACCTCATGCGCACCGCGATCGGACGGAGGGGCTGAGCATGACCGAGCTTTCCGCCACCGCCATCGCCGCCTCGGGCCTGCGCGCGCAGGGCGTCCGGCTTCGCCACATCTCGGAAAACATCGCCAATGCCGACACGCCGGGCTACCGCCGCAAGCTGGTGGCCTTCGAGCCGGGGCGCGACTTCGGCCGCGACACCGGCGCGGTGCGCGCGGGCCGGATGCGCCACGACCGGGCCGAACTGCCGCAGGTTTATGACCCCGGGCACCCGATGGCGGGCGAGGACGGCTATTACCTGGGCTCGAACGTGAATCTGGTCGTCGAGGTCGCCGACGCGCGCGAGGCGAGCCGCAGCTACGAGGCCAACCTGAAGATGTTCGAGCAGTCGCGGCAGATGTCCGCCTCGCTGCTGGACCTGATTCGCCGCTGAAAGGGCACGCCATGATCTCGCTGACCACCGCCGCCCTGCAGACCGGCAGCCGCGTCGCTTCGGCCTACGCCGAAGCACGCGCCGCGGCTGCCCCCTCGCCCACCCCCGCGGCGCCGCAGGGCCTCAGCGCCGCCGCACGCGACTTCGCCGCCGTAATGGAACAGGCCGACGCAACTGCGCTGGGCGCCATGCAGGGGCGCAACGACACCCAGGCGCTCGTCCAGTCCATCGCCGAGGCGCAGATGGCGCTCGAGACGGCGGTCGCGATCCGCGACAAGGTGGTCGAGGCCTATCAGGACATCCTGAGGATGCCGGTCTGATGGACGAGAACCTGATCTTCGACGTGACCCGGCAGGCCCTCTGGATCGCGGTCCAGATGTCGGCGCCCCTGCTGGTGGTGGCGCTGGTCACGGGTGTCGCCATCGGGCTTTTCCAGGCGCTGACCTCGGTGCAGGAGATGACGCTGACCTTTGTACCCAAGGTGGGCCTGATGCTCGCGGTCTTCTGGGCCACCATGAGCTTCATGACCGCGACCTTGGGCAGCTTCTTCACGGGCCAGATCCTTCCCCTGGTCGCGGGAGGGTGAAGGAATGGACAACGCGATCTACGCAGCGCTGACCCGGCAGGCCGGTCTGATGCGGGAAATGCGGGCCGTCGCCAACAACATGGCCAACAGCTCGACCACGGGCTTCCGGCGCGAGGGGGTCGTGTTTTCGGAACACATGACCGCGCTCGACCGCCAGCGCGGCACGCTGTCGATGGCGAACGCCCAGGGGCGCGAGGTGGACCTGACCCCCGCCGCCCTGTCCCAGACCGGCGGCAAGCTGGACCTGGCGCTGGAACGCGAGGGCTTCTTCATGGTCCAGACGCCGCAGGGCAACCGCTTGACCCGGGCCGGCGCCTTCATGATGTCGCCCGAGGGCGAGCTGGTGAACGCCGACGGCTACCGCGTCCTCGATGAAGGCCAGGCGCCGATCGCCCTGCCCCCCGGCGCGCGCAGCATCGGTGTCGGCGCGGATGGCACGATCTCGGCCGACGGCCAGCCGGTCGGGCGGGTGGGCGTCTTCGACCAGCCCGACCGGACGCTGCTGAGGCACGAAGGCGGGACGCTCTTTTCCGCCGAGGGCGCCGAACCCGCACCGGACGCCGTGGTCCGGCAGGGCTTTCTCGAGGAATCGAACGTCAACCCGGTCCTTGAGATCGCCCGCATGATCGAGGTCCAGCGCGCCTACGAGCTGGGCCAGTCCTTCCTCGACGGCGAGGACGGGCGCATTCGCGCCGTCATCTCCGTTTCCGTCCGCTGAAAGGCATCCCGATGAGAGCATTGCAGATCGCGGCCACCGGCATGGCGGCCCAGCAGACGCGGGTCGAGGTCATCTCGCAGAACCTCGCCAACATGTCGACGACCGGCTACAACGCCCGCCGCGCCGAGTTCGCGGACCTCGCCTATCAGCAGGTCACGCGCCCCGGCACGATCGCGGCGGCCGACGGCACGATGGTCCCGGCGGGCGTGCAGATGGGCCTGGGCGTGCGCCCCACGGCCGTCACCCTGACGCTGGCGCAGGGCGCGCTGGCGCAGACCGGGGGCGACCTGGACCTGGCCATCGACGGCCCGGGCTATCTTGAGGTGACGATGCCCTCGGGCATGTCGGGCTATACCCGCGACGGGGGCCTCAAGCGCTCGGCGGACGGTCTGATCGTGACGTCGGACGGGTTTCCGGTCGCGCCCGGCATCACCGTCCCGGCCGAGGCGCGCAGCCTGTCCATCAGCGCGGCGGGCGAGGTCTTCGCCCATTTCGAGAACCAGATCGAACCGCAGAACCTGGGCCAGATCACGCTTGCAAGCTTTGTCAACGAAAAGGGACTGGAGGCGGTCGGGTCGAACCTCTTCTTGGAAACCCCCGCCTCGGGCGCGCCGCTGGTCGGCGTGCCGGGCGAGCAGGGTCTGGGGACGATCCGGCAGGGATACCTGGAAGAAAGCGCGGTCGATCCGGTGCGCGAGATCTCGGAGCTCATCAAGGCGCAGCGGGGCTACGAGCTGAACTCCAAGGTCATCACGGCCGCCGACCAGATGCTGGGCGCCACGGTGCAGGTGCGGTGATGCGCGTCCTGCTGTTCCTGGCACTGATGCCGGCGGCGGCGCTGGCCGACGACCTGATCGCCACGCGCCACCTTCCCGCCGGAACGATCCTTGCCGCCGAGGACATCGCCAGGGTGCCCGGCCCGCGCGGGGGCCTTTCGCCGGCCGAGGCGCTCGGCAAGCAGCTTCGCACCGCCGTCTACGAAGGCCGCCCGGTCTCGGCGGGCCATCTGACCGCGCCGACCCTCGTCAGCCGCAACCAGCTTGTCACCCTGGCCTACGAGAACGCCGCCCTCAGGATCGAGACCGGGGGCCGCGCCCTGGGTGCAGGCGGCGAGGGCGACATCATCCGGGTCATGAACCTCAGTTCGCGCGCCACGCTGATGGCCCGCGTCAACGCCGACGGCACCGTGACCGTCGCCCAGCGCTGAAGGATTCGCGCATGAAGACCAGACACCTTCCCCTGGCCCTTTGCCTTCTGGCCGTCACCGCCTGCGGGCGGGTGGCCGAGGTGGGCCAGGTGCCCGACATGACCGCCCCCCATGCCACGCCCGAGTTCCAAGCGATGGCGGAACCCGTCATGCCGCTGGCGCAGGGCACGCTGCGCCCGGACACGGCGGCCTCGTTGTGGGCGGGCCAGCAGTCCTCGCTGGTGGGCGACCGCCGTGCCGGCGCGCGGGGCGACATCCTGACCGTGGTGATCGAGATCGACGACCGTGCCGAAATCCAGAACAGCTCGGGCCGTTCGCGCGCATCCTCCGAAAGCGTCGGCATTCCGCAGATGATGGGCCTGCCGCAGCGGATCGACGAGCACCTGCCCGAGGGCGCGAGCATGGCCGAGCTTGCCTCCGCCAAGGGCGCCTCGACCTTCAAGGGGGCGGGCAACATCTCGCGTCGGGACAAGCTGACGCTGCGGGTCGCCGCCACCGTGATCGACACGCTGCCCAATGGCGTCCTGCACATCCAAGGCAGCCAGGAGGTCCGGGTGAACTACGAGGTGCGCGAGCTGACCGTGTCGGGCTTCGTACGCCCCACCGATATCAGCCGCGACAACGAGGTCGCCTATGACCGGATCGCGGGCGCACGCATCAGCTATGGCGGCCATGGCCAGATCAGCGACGTCCAGCAGCCGCGATACGGCCAGCAGCTGGCCGACATCGTCCTGCCCTACTGAGGTCCCTCATGCTGCGCAAACTGCTGCCCGTCCTTCTGTCTCTGGCCGCCTTCATGGGGGGGGCGGCGGGCGGCGAGATGCTCCGGCGGCCTGCTGCCCCTGTCGAGGCCGCAGCCGGGGCGCCCGAGCAGGGGCATGATGCAACGGCCGCATCGCCTGACACGGCAAAGGGCGGGGCGGAACATGCGGAGCTCCCGGCCTCGGCGCAGGACAGCCCGCAGGCGGATCATGCGGCGCCTGCCGGCCATGGCGGCACGGGCGCAGAGGGCGGCACCGCAGGCGGACATGGAGCCTCGGGGGATGTGCCCGCCATCGCCTGGTTCGAGTTTCCGCAGCAGTTCCTGGTGCCCGTTCTTCACGATGGGCGACTGGACAGCACGATGATCCTGTCGCTTTCCCTCGAGATGCCCGGCACGGCCCGCGAGACGGTCCATGCCCACGAGATCAAGCTGCGCGACGCCCTGCTGCGGCAACTGCTGATCCACGCCAACACGGGCGGCTTCGATGGCAACTTCACCAGCGAGGCTCACCTGCGCAAGCTGCGCGCCGACCTGACGGCAGTGGCCCAAGGCGTGATTCCCGGGATCACGGCTGTCCTGATCGGCGACATCGGACGGCAGGAACGCTGAGGTGGCGGAAACGGCACCAGCGCTGGCCGGCTTTCCGCTTGTTGCAGGCCTGTCAGGCGCGGGGATCCGGAGGCTGCCCTTGTGGGTCCATGTCCCCCGGCGACCGGCAGCCCGCCAGCAAGGCCACGGCGGTCCGCCTTGTGCAAGGATGAAGGTGGGACGACCCCGCCCCGTTGTGTCCGGAAGGACAAGGGGCCGAGAAGACAGCGCATTCGAATCTTGTGCGGACTCACGTTGAAATCCGGAGCCTTCCGGGTCCGGTCGGCGGTGGCCCGTCGGCGCCAAGCCCGACCTGCAAAGCCCGCTTGGCACGATGCCGCATACCGCGGAAGACCGTGCGCGCTGCAGGCGCCGGCGTTGGCCGCCGGACAGGTCCCGCAGGCGGACACCGGGTCCCCGGGACCCGGCGCTGGCGCCTGAACCCTGCAGGCGCTATGCGCCCCGCATGACCGACAGCATGCGCATCACGATCCTGCTGGCCTCCTTTCAGGGGGAACGGTTCATCGGCGCGCAGCTCGACAGTCTTGCGCGGCAGGACCACCGGAACTGGCGTCTGATCCTGTCGGACGACGGATCGACCGACGGCACGCTGGAGATCGTGCGCCGCTTCGCCGCCGCCCATCCGTCCCGCCAGATCGAGATCCGCCAAGGGCCGCGCCGGGGTGCCACCCGGAACTTCCTGTCCATGATCGAACTGGTCGAGCCCGGCGAGGCGCTTGCCTTCTGCGACCAGGACGACCTGTGGCTGCCCGACCGCCTGTCGCGCGGCGTCGCGGCCCTTGCGGTGGACGGTGCCGCTGTGGCCGAAGGCACCCTGCACGTGACCCGCACCACGATCTGCGACGAGGCGCTGCGGGCGCTGCGGCCCGCGCCGCTTTACACCCGCCCGCCCGGCTTTGCGAATGCGCTGGTCCAGGCCTGCACGCCCGCCAACACGATGCTGGTCGATCCCGCGGGGGTCGCGCGGCTTCGCGCGGCGCGGCACGGGGCCATTGCGGCCGACGTGATCTCGCATGACTGGTGGGCCTACCAGATGATCTCGGGCGCGGGTGGCCGGGTCATCCGCGACCCGGCGCGGACGGTGCTGTACCGGCAGCATCGCGGCAACGTCATGGGCCGCAACGACACCCCGCGCGCGATCCTTGCCAGGCTGGGCCGGCTTGGCGCGGGAGACTATGGCACGTGGCTGCGACAGAACGTGGCCGCCCTGCAGGCCGCGCGCGACCTGCTGACCCCGGGACATGCCGCGATGCTCGACCAGTTCGCCACAGCGATCGACTCCCCCGGCCCGCAGGCCGCGGCCCGGCTGGCGCGGCTTGGTGTTTACCGGCAGACGCGCGCGGGCACGGCGGCGCTGCTGCTTGCGGCAGCGGCGGGGCGGCTGCGATGAGCCTGCCCTCGTCCGGGGACACTGCCGCCCGTGGCGAGGCGCCGCCTGCTCAGGGCGCCCCGGACCCCCGCATGACCGGGAAGCTGAAGCGCGTGATCATCTTCGGCTTCGATTCCGCCTGGACCGATCGCCCCGATGCGCCGGGCGCAATCTGTGCCGTCGGGTTCCCCGAGGAAGGGGGAGTCCAGTTCCACCCGCCCCGGCTGGCCTCATTTCCGCAGGCGCAGGCCTTCATCGCAAGCGCGCGGCACGGCTTCAACCTGGCCCTGATCGCGCTGGACCAGCCCAGCGTCGTGCCGAACGCAACGGGGATGCGGCCCGTGGACCGACTGGCAGGATCGGTCGTCAGCTATATCGGCGGCGGCGTGCAGCCGGCGAATCGCGGCAAGACGGGGATGTTCTGCGACCTGGCGCCGGTCTGGGGATTCCTTGCCGCGCTTCAGCCGCTTCAGGACCCTGACCGGGCCCGCGCCGCCCTCGAGGGCCTGTTCCTGATCGAGGTCTTTCCCGCGCTTGCCCTGCCTGCGCTGAACGAAAGCTATGCCGGCCGGCTCGCAGCGCCGAAATACAATCCCGCACATGCCCGCAAGTTCAGGCTGGAACACTGGCAGGCCGTCGCCCGGACGGTGGGAAACACCGCGAGATCGCTGGGGATTCCCGCGCTTGCGGACTGGGCCGAGGGGATGATGGCGCAGCGCAAGCCGCGCAAGGCCGACCAGGACCGCCTCGACGCCGCGATCTGCGCGCTGGTCGGGGTCATCTGGCGGGCCGGTCCGGCGGGGTCCGGCGCCATGCTGGGCGACCTGCGCCAAGGCTACATGGTGACGCCGCTCTCGCCCGCGATCCGCCTGCGGCTCGAAGCCGCGGCGGCACGACGGAATATTCCGTTCCACCTCGCGGATTGAGCCCGGCAGAGGGAACCGGAGGCTGCCGCCAAAGGTGGCCGCCTCGAACCGCGCCCACGCGGCGGGTGGCTCGCAGACCGGTTACAGTGGCCCGAGTTGCCCGGCCGAGAGCCGGGACTGCGGGTGCAGCGGCAGGCCCTCGCCCCCTCCTGTCCGCCTCCCGACCTTCCCGGCCGGAAAGAACATGAGCACCGTCGTCCGAAGGCTGTGACGCAGGCCCGCCGGTCCTTTCCGTGCGGGCCGCGGCGTCAGACCAGACGCCCGTGGCAGTTCTTGAACCGCTCGCCCGAGCCGCAGGGGCACGGGTCGTTGCGCGACGGGTTGCCCCAGGTCGAGGGGTCGTTCTCGTCGAAGCCCGGAACGTGGGCGGACGGCTCGCCGCCCTCGGCTTCCTCGTGCTGGGGCCGCATCGCGGCGGCCTGAGCTTCCAGTTGCGCCTGGTACTGGCGCATCATCTGCTCGCGCTCGGCATCCGTCAGGGGGCGGATGCGGGCGAGGTTCTGGGTGACATCGCCGCGCAGCCCTTCCAGCAGGTTCTCGAACAGCTGGAAGGCCTCGGTCTTGTATTCCGAAAGGGGATCGCGCTGGGCGTAACCGCGGAAGCCCACGACCGAGCGCAGGTGTTCCAGCGTGACCAGATGCTCGCGCCACTTGCCGTCGATCTGCTGCAGCAGGACCTGCTTCTCGATCTGGCCCATCTGCTCGGGGCCGAACTGCTCGGCCTTCTGGGCCATGTAGCCGTCGGTCGCCTCGCGGATGCGCTCGGCCACGGTTCCACGGTCCACGCCGTCCTCGGCCGCCCAGTCGGCGATGGGCAGGTCCATGTTCAGGCGTTCGACCACGGCGGCCTTGAGGCCGGCGGTATCCCACTGCTCGGGGTAGGCGCGTTCGGGCAGGAAGTCGTCGATCAGGTCGTCGATGACCTGATGGCGCATGTCGGCCACGATGTCGCTGACGTCCCCGGATTCCATGATCTCGCGGCGCTGCGAAAAGATCGCCTTGCGCTGGTCGTTCATCACGTCGTCGAACTTGAGCAGCTGCTTGCGGATGTCGAAGTTGCGCCCCTCGACCTTGGCCTGCGCGCGCTCCAGCGACTTGTTCACCCAAGGGTGGACGATGGCCTCGCCTTCCTTCATGCCCAGCGTGGACAGCACCTTGTCCAGCCGTTCCGACCCGAAGATCCGCATGAGGTCGTCTTCCAGCGACAGGAAGAACAGCGAGCGGCCGGGGTCGCCCTGCCGGCCCGAACGGCCGCGCAGCTGGTTGTCGATGCGGCGGCTTTCGTGGCGTTCCGTCGCCAGCACGAACAATCCGCCCGCGTTCAGGACGGCCTGCTTGTCGGCGGCATGCTCGGCCTCGATCCGGGCGCGCAGCTCGTCGGGGTTGGCCTGCGGGTTCGCGGCCAGCGCCTGCAGCACCTTCATCTCGACGTTGCCGCCCAACTGGATGTCGGTCCCGCGCCCGGCCATGTTGGTGGCGATGGTCACGGCGCCGGGCTTGCCCGCCTCGGCCACGATATAGGCTTCCTGCTCGTGCTGGCGGGCGTTCAGGACATTGTGGGGGATGCCCTCGCGCTTGAGCATCTCGGACAGCATTTCCGACTTCTCGATCGAGGTCGTGCCGACCAGCAGCGGCTGGTCCTTGGCATGGGCTTCCTTGATCGCCTCGATCACGGCCGCGTATTTCTCGGTCGCCGTGCGATAAACGCGGTCGTGTTCATCGACGCGCTGGATGGGGCGGTTGGTCGGCACCTCGACCACGCCCAGCTTGTAGATTTCCGCGAATTCCTCGGCCTCGGTCGCGGCTGTGCCGGTCATGCCGGACAGCTTTTCGTAAAGGCGGAAGTAGTTCTGGAAGGTCACGCTGGCGAGCGTCACGTTCTCGGGCTGGATATCCACGCCCTCCTTCGCCTCGATCGCCTGGTGCAACCCGTCCGACAGGCGGCGGCCAGCCATCATCCGGCCGGTGAACTCGTCGATCAGCACGACCTCGCCATCCTTGACGACATAGTTCTGGTCGCGGCGGAACAGCTTGTGGGCGCGCAGCGCCTGGTTCGCGTGGTGGACGACCGTGGTCGATTCGGGATCATACAGCGTCTGGTTCGGCGGCAGGACGCCCGCCTCTTGCAGGCGCTTTTCCAGGTATTCGTTGCCGTCCTCGGTGAAGGTGGCGTTCCGGGTCTTCTCGTCGATCTTGTAGTGATGCTCGGTCAGTTCCGGGATGAACTGGTTCAGCGTCCGGTAAAGCTCGCTGCGGTCCTGCGACGGCCCCGAGATGATCAGCGGCGTGCGCGCCTCGTCGATCAGGATCGAGTCCACCTCGTCCACGATGGCGAAGTAATGACCGCGCTGGGTCATTTCCTCGATCGAGCCCTTCATGTTGTCGCGAAGGTAGTCGAAGCCCAGTTCGTTGTTCGTGGCATAGGTCACGTCAGCGCGGTAGGCGTCGCGCTTTTCCTGGTCGCCCTGGAACGGATAGACCACGCCCGTGGTCATCCCCAGCGCGGCGAAAACCTTGCCCATCCACTCGGCGTCGCGCTTGGCCAGGTAGTCGTTGACGGTGACGACATGGACGCCGCGTCCCGTCAGCGCGTTCAGATAGGCCGGGAAGGTCGCGACCAGGGTCTTGCCCTCGCCCGTCTTCATCTCGGCGATGTTACCCTGGTGCAGGAAGATGCCGCCCATCAGCTGCGTGTCGAAGGCGCGCAGGCCCAGCGCGCGGCGCGCAGCCTCGCGGCAGTTGGCGAAAGCCTCGGGCAGCAGGCGGTCCAGATCCTCGCCCGCCTGGGCGCGGCCCTGCAGTTCGCGCGTCTTGCCAATCAGGTCGGCGTCCGACATCGCCTGGAACTGCGGTTCCAGCGCGTTGATCTGCGCGACGAGCGGCCGGACCGATTTCACCTTGCGGTCGTTGGGGGTGCCGAAGATCGACTTGGCCAGATTTCCGATGCCGAGCATGGTGTCCTGTCAGGTTTGGCGCGGCGGGCGTGACACCCACTTGCCCCGACCGACGGCCTTGCCCTATCACGAGGCCGGAAAATCGGCGGCGGGCGCGCATTTTCGGTTGCGCCGGATGTAGGCCCCGCCCGCCCCACTGTCAACGCCGACGCCCCGGCCGGGATGGCCGCAAGGCGGACCTTCAAAGGGACATCCGTGCCATGCTGAAATCGCTTCCCGCCCTGGTGGCCGCCGCGCTGATGGCGCAGCCCCTGCTGGCGCAGACCGCGCCCGAGACGCCCGCGCCTGCCCCCGCTGCTCCGCCCGCGTCAGCCGAGGCGACCGGCGCCCCCGACGCCGACACCGTCATCGCCACCGTGAACGGCGAGGCGATCACGCTGGGTCAGATGATCGCGATGAAGGAAGGCCTGCATGCGGGGTCGGTCGAGGGCCTGCCTGACGCCGCGCTGTGGGACCTGATGCTGGACCAGATGATCCGCCAGACCGCCGTGGCCCAGGTCGCCGCCCAGTCGCCCACCAAGCGCGACAAGGCCTTCCTGGAAAACGAGCGTCGCGGCTATCAGTATGCCTCGGTCCTCGAACGCGTGGCCGCCGCCGAGCCGACCGAGGAAGAGCTGCGCGCCGTCTATGACGCGGCCTTCGGCCAGAAGACCGAGCCCAAGACGGAATACAACGCCGCCCATATCCTCGTGAAAACCGAGGAAGAGGCCAAGGCCGTCGCCGACGAACTGGCCAAGGGCGCCGACTTCGGGAAGCTGGCCGAAGAGCGGTCCACCGACAACAGCTCGGCCAACAAGGGCGATCTGGGCTGGTTCACCGCCGACATGATGGTCGAGCCCTTCGCCAAGGCCGTCGAGGCGCTGGAAAAGGGCCAGGTCTCGGCGCCTGTCCAGTCCCAGTTCGGCTGGCATGTCATCAAGCTGATCGATGAGCGCACGCAGACCCCGCCCGAGTTCGAGGCCGTCCGCGAGCAGCTTGCCACCGAGGTCCGCCGCAACAAGGTCGAGGCCGAGATCCAGAAGCGCGTCGATGCCGCCACCGTCGAAAAGACGCAGGGTCTGGACGCCGCGCTGCTGAACCGCTCCGACCTTCTGGACAAGTGATCATGGCCAAGGACAAGGACGACGCCGAGAAGGCCGCGAAGAAGGCGGCCAAGAAGGCGAAGAAGGCCGGCAAGAAGGCCCAGGCCGCCAAGGAGGCGATCGTCTCGCCCCTGGCGCCCGAGCGCTTCCCCGACCTGCCGGTCATCAAGGGTGTCCGCTTCGCCGCCGGCTCGGCGGGCATCAAGTACCAGGACCGCACCGACGTGACCCTGATCAGCCTGCCCCCGGGCACGGCCATCGCGGGGGCCTTCACCCGGTCCTCGACCCGGGCGGCCAGCGTGCTGGACTGCCAGGAGAAGCTGACGGGCACGCAGGACACCGACGGCGGCGCCGCGATCATCGTGAACTCGGGCAATGCCAACGCCTTCACGGGCGCGGACGGCCAGCGGGCGGTGGACGCGGTGACGGATGCGGTTGCGCGCGTGCTGGGGGTTCCGGCGCGGCGGGTCTTCTCGTCCTCGACCGGCGTGATCGGCGAGCCCCTGCCCGCCCAGAAGATCACGGCCGTGGTCGATCAGCTCGCGGGTTCGCTGGACGAGCATGGCATCGCCGGGGCGGCCCGCGCGATCATGACGACCGACACCTTCCCCAAGGGCGCAGGCGCCACCATCGAGGTCGGCGGGGGCACCATCCGCATCGCGGGGATCGCCAAGGGCTCGGGCATGATCGCGCCCGACATGGCGACGATGCTGGTCTACATCTTCACCGACGCAAGGGTGGAACCGCTCCTGCTGCAGCGGATCCTGTCCTCGCAGATGGACGAGACCTTCAACGCCATCACGGTGGACAGCGACACCTCGACCTCGGACGCGCTGATCCTGGCGGCGACGGGGCGGTCGGACGCGCCGGCGATCACCGACCTGCGCAGCAAGGTCACGCGCCAGTTCACCCAGGCGCTGCGAGGCGTGATGCTGGACCTGGCCCAGCAGGTCGTCCGCGACGGCGAGGGTGCGACCAAGTTCGTCGAGGTGCAGGTGACGGGCGCGGCCAGCGACGGGGACGCCCACAAGGTCGCCATGGCCATCGCCAACAGCCCGCTGGTCAAGACCGCCATCGCGGGCGAGGACGCCAACTGGGGCCGCGTCGTGGCCGCCGTCGGCAAGTCGGGCGCACTGGCCGACCGCGACCGGCTGTCGATCCGCTTCGGCGACATGGTGCTGGCCGAGAACGGCTGGCGCGCGCCGGGCTATGACGAAGCCGCAGCCAGCGCCTACATGAAGGGCGACCACCTGGTGATCGGCGTCGATCTGGGGATGGGACGCGGCAGGCGCACCGTCTGGACCTGCGACCTGACGCACCGCTACATCGACATCAACGCGGACTATCGGTCGTGACCCTGGACGCGGCCGCCCCGGAGACGCCGCCCGATGGCGTGCGTCTGCTTCTGGTCGCGGCGGTCGCGCTGATCGACGCGGACGGGCGGGTGCTGCTGGCGCGCCGCCCGCCCGGCAAGTCCATGGCCGGCCTGTGGGAGTTCCCGGGCGGCAAGGTCGATCCCGGAGAAACCCCCGAGGCCGCCCTGATCCGCGAGCTTGACGAGGAACTGGGCATCCAGACCTGGAACTCCTGCCTCGCGCCGCTGACCTTCGCCAGCCATGCCTATGCAGGCTTCCACCTGCTGATGCCGCTTTACGCCTGCCGGCGGTGGCAGGGCACGCCGCAGCCGCGCGAGGGGCAGGAACTTGCCTGGGTGCGCGCGGCCGACCTGGCCCGCTATCCCATGCCGCCCGCAGACCTTCCGCTGGTGCCGATCCTGCGGGACTGGCTGTAACTGCGACAATCGTCGCATCCGGGTGTGGCGCCGTTGCGTCACTCAACCGTCATACTGGCAAATCCTGACGGGATCGCTAACTTTTCATAAACCATTTTTCCGCAACCTGAGGGAACCTCAAGTCAGGGCGGATATTCGGAGGGGAGAAGGAAATGATTCGGACGATCACCGTGGGAAGCTGCATCTCGGTACAAGGCATGTTCGAACGGGATCTGGGGAATGGCCAGATCGCCGTTCGCGTGGGCGAGCAGACCTACGTCGGAAAGCCGGTTGCACGCTGAAAAACCGGCAGCCTGGTCATCTGGGCGTCACGCGGAGGATGAGAAAGGCCGGGCAGCTTGCCCGGCCTTCCTTTTTTCGGGCCGGACCGCAGGGCCGTCGGTTACCGGGCTGAACCAAAGCTTGCGCCTCAGCCTGCTGCGTCCTGCCCTCTCCACATCAAGCCTTCGCCCCAAAAGGAAACGGCGCGCCCCGACGGGACGCGCCGTTCTGATTTCCCGGTGTCCGCTTACAGCCGCCGCTCGACCTCTTCGCGTTCGAAGATCTCGATGATGTCACCCTTGCGGATGTCGTCGTAGTTCTCGAAGGCCATGCCGCATTCCTGGCCCGACTGCACTTCCTTGACCTCGTCCTTGAAGCGCTTGAGCGTCTTGAGCGTGCCCTCGTGGATGACGACGTTGTCGCGCAGCAGGCGCACGCCCGCCGAACGGCGCGCCACGCCCTCGGTGACAAGGCAGCCCGCGACATTGCCGACGCCGGTGACGCGGAAGACTTCCTTGATCTCGGCATAGCCGATGAAGTTCTCGCGCACCTCGGCCGACAGCAGGCCCGAGGCCGCCGCCTTGATGTCGTCGATGAGGTCGTAGATGATCGAGTAATACCGGATCTCGACGCCCTTCTGGTTCGCAGCGTTCCGCGCCGGGGCGTTTGCCCGGACGTTGAAGCCGATCACCGGAGCCTTCGACGCCTCGGCAAGACCCACGTCCGATTCGGTGATCGCACCCACGCCGTAATGCAGGACGCGGACGCGCACCTCGTCGTTGCCGACCTTTTCCAGCGCCTGGACGATGGCCTCGGCAGAGCCCTGCACGTCGGCCTTCACCACGACCGGCAGCTCGGCCACGCTTTCGTCGGCCTTGGCCTTGGCCATCAGCTCCTGCAGCGTGGTCGCGGCACCGGCGGCGGCGCGTTTGTCCTTGGCCGCCTGGATGCGGTAGTCGGCGATCTCGCGGGCCTGCGCCTCGGTCTCGACGACGTTCAGGACGTCGCCCGCCTCGGGCGTGCCGTTGATGCCCAGCACCTCGACCGGGACCGACGGCCCGGCCTCGGACACGCGCTCGCCCTTGTCGTTGATGAGCGCGCGGACCTTGCCCCACTGCTCGCCCACGACGAAGATGTCGCCCTGCTTCAGCGTGCCGTTCTGCACCAGGACCGTCGCGACGGGGCCGCGGCCCACGTCCAGCTTGGCCTCAATCACCGCGCCCAGCGCCGCCCGGTGGGGGTTGGCGCGCAGTTCGAGGATCTCGGCCTGCAATGCGATGGCTTCCAGCAGTTCGTCGATGCCCTGCCCGGTGTGGGCCGACACCTCGACATCCTGCACGTCGCCCGACATCGCCTCGACCACGACCTCGTGCTGCAGCAGGTCCGTGCGGACCTTCTGCGGGTTGGCCGTGGGCTTGTCGATCTTGTTGATCGCCACGATCATCGGGACGCCGGCGGCCTTCGCGTGGTTGATGGCCTCGACCGTCTGCGGCATCACCGCGTCATCGGCGGCCACCACCAGCACAACGATGTCGGTCACGTTCGCACCGCGCGCACGCATCGAGGTGAAGGCGGCGTGACCGGGCGTGTCCAGGAAGGTCAGCACCGCACCCGAGTCGGTCGTCACCTGATAGGCGCCGATGTGCTGGGTGATGCCGCCGGCCTCGCCCGCCACGACGTTCGCCTGACGGATACGGTCCAGAAGCGAGGTCTTGCCGTGGTCCACGTGGCCCATGATCGTGACGATCGGCGGGCGCGGCTGCAGGTCCTCGGCCTTGTCCTCGACGGTATGGATGACCTGTTCCACGTCGGCGTCCGACACGCGGACGGCGCGGTGGCCGAATTCCTCGATCACCAGTTCGGCGGTGTCGGCGTCGATGGTCTGGTTGGCCGTGACCATCATGCCCATCTTCATCAGCGACTTGATGACATCGGCCGCGCGTTCCGCCATGCGGTTCGCCAGCTCGCTGACGACGATGGTTTCGGGCAGCTGCACGTCGCGCACCTGCTTTTCGGCACGCTGCATCTGGCCCATCGCCTTTGCGCGTGCCTTTTCCTGCTTGCGCTTCATCGCAGCAAGGCTGCGCTGACGCCCGCCCTCGCCCCCGGCCAGGGCCTGGGTCAGCGACAGGCGGCCCGTGCGGCGGCTTTCCTCGGCCTTCGCCTTGGCCTTGGCATCGCTGTCGCCGCCGGCGTCGCGACGGTCGCGGTCCGTGCGGCGCGGGCCTGCGGCCACGCCCGGCTTCTCGGCACGCGCGGCAGCGGCCTCGGCCGCGGCGCGGTCAGGGGCAGCGGGACGCTCGGCGGGCTTCGCCGTGACCTCGGCCTTCTTCTGGGCGCGCAACTCGGCTTCGCGCAGCTTGCGGGCGTCCTCCTCGGCCTTCAGCCGCAGGGCTTCCTCGCGCTCGCGCTCCTCGCGTTCCTTCGCCTCGATCTCGGCGCGGCGACGCTCGCGCTCTTCCTCGCGGGCCTTTTCCTCGGCGGCGCGGCGCGCGTTGTCCTCGGCCTCGCGCGCCTTGGCGGCGGCAAGGGCCTTGAGGCGGCGTTCCATTTCCGCTTCGGTGATCCCGGCCGGGCGCTTGGACGGATCCGAGGCCACGGACGCAGGCGAATTCGGCCGCAGCGCCGGGTTCGGGCCCGACACCGGCTTGGGCGTCACGACGCGCTTGCGCTTGGTCTCGACCACCACGTTATGCGTGCGCCCGTGGCTGAAGCTCTGCTTCACCTGGCCGGACCGCCCGCCCGCGCCGCCGCCCAGACCCAGGGGCTTCTTTCCGTCTCTATCGTTCATCCGCTCTCGAATCCTTCCCGGCAGCCGAACTGCCGATATGCCCGCGCAGACCGTTCAGTCTGCTGGCGTCCCTGATCACCTTGTCGGTCAGGCCCCCCGGCGCGAGCGCGCTGTGTATGACATGATCGCGCCCAAAAGCCAAACCCAATTCCGATGCCGTGAGACACCCGAACCAGCGGCCGCCGGTCGGCGTCCACAGCTTGCCCTTGCCCCGGTCCGAGCCGTCGCTGGCCTGAAACAGCACCTTCGCCTTTCCGTCAGCCAGCCAGCCCTTGACCTTCTCGAATCCCGCCACCGCGTCGCCGGCCTTGCGGGACAGCGAGATCAACTCGACCACCCGGCGTGCCAGCGCCGCCTCGATCCCGTCCACGAGATCCGGCTCTGCCCTTACATGGGCCTTCGCGCCGCGGGAAAACAGTCCCTTCTCGGCAGCTTTTTGCAGTGCAGCCCTGTCGGCCGTGACCCAGAAGCCCCGGCCCGGCAGTTTCTCGGCAAGATCGGGCACAACCGTTCCGTCCGGCCCCGCGACAAAGCGGACCAGCCCGGCCTTGGGCTGCACCTCGCCCGTGACAAGGCAGCGCCGTTCCGGCGCCGCCTCGCGATCCTTGTCCCGACCCCCGCGCGTCAAGCGGCGTGACCCGGGGCGTTACACCCCGGCCTCCTCGGCTTCGGCCTCGTCCTCGTTCTCGTCCGAGGCCGGGTGCAGTTCATCGGGGTCCACCCAGCCCAGCATGACGCGGGCGGTCATCACCATGTCCTGCGCCTGCTCCAGCGACACGCCGAAGGGTTCCAAGATGCCGTCGTCCTTGGTCCGCTGGCCGTTCTGCGTGGTCCAGCCGCCGGCCAGTTCCCAGTCGGCGCAGGTGGCGAAGTCCTCCAGCGTCTTGATGCCGTCCTTGGCCAGCGCCTCGACCATCTGCGGGGTCAGGCCCTCGAACTCGATCAGGCTGTCCTCGGCCCCCAGTTCGCGCGCCTTTTCAAGCGCGGCGCGGTTGGCCGCTTCCAGGTGGTCGCGGGCGCGGGCCTGGAGTTCCTCGGCCGTGCCCTCGTCCACGCCCTCGATGGACAGAAGCTCGTCCAGCTCGACGTAGGCCACTTCCTCGAGGTTGGTGAAGCCTTCGGCCACCAGCAGTTGCGCGAAGAACTCGTCCAGGTCCAGCGTGTCCATGAACAGCTGGGTGCGGGCGTTGAACTCGGCCTGGCGGCGCTTGGATTCCTCTTCCTCGGTGAGGATGTCGATGTCGAGGCCGGTCAACTGCGAGGCAAGGCGCACGTTCTGGCCGCGCCGTCCGATGGCCAGCGAAAGCTGCTCTTCGGGGACCACGACCTCGATGCGGTTGCCGCCCTCCTCGTCCAGGACGACCTTGGCGACCTCGGCGGGCTGCAGCGCGTTCACCAGGAACGTCGCCTGGTCCTCGGACCACGGGATGATATCGATCTTCTCGCCCTGAAGCTCGCCCACCACGGCCTGCACGCGGCTGCCGCGCATGCCGACGCAGGCGCCGACCGGGTCGATCGAGTTGTCATACGAGATCACGGCGATCTTCGCGCGCGAGCCGGGGTCGCGGGCCACGGCCTTGATCTCGATGACGCCGTCGTAGATTTCCGGCACTTCCATCTTGAACAGCTCGGCCATGAACTGCGGGTCGGTGCGCGACAGGAAGATCTGCGGGCCACGGGCCTCGCGCCGCACGTCCTTGACATAGGCGCGGATGCGGTCGTTCGGGCGATAGCTTTCGCGGCCGATCTTCTCGTTGCGGCGCAGGATGGCCTCGCCGCGGCCCACGTCCACGATGATGTTGCCGTATTCCTCGCGCTTGACGACACCGTTGATGATGGTGCCGGCGCGGTCCTTGAATTCCTCGTACTGGCGGTCGCGCTCGGCCTCGCGGACGCGCTGCAGGATCACCTGCTTGGCCGATTGCGCGGCGATGCGGCCCAGCTCGACCGGGGGCACCTGCTCCTCGAAGATGTCGCCGACCTGCGGGCCGCCCGAGAAAGCCTCGACCGGCGCGCCGTCGCGCAGCCAGCGGGCGTCCTTGCGGACCTCGAAATAGGGCTTGGCGTCGCGGGCGGTGAACTGCGCCTGGTAGTTCTCGACCGCATCATCCTCGACCACGGTGCGGACGCGGGTGAAGCGCGCGTTGCCGGTCTTGCGGTCGATCACGACCCGGATGTCCATTTCCGCACCGTAACGCGACTTGGCCGCGCGGGCGAGGCTGTCCTCCATCGCCTCGATGACGAGGCCCGGGTCGATCATCTTCTCGCGCGCGACCGCCTCGGCGGTCTGCAGCAGTTCAAGCTGGTTGGCAGAGGTGATGGCCATCAATCACTCCTTGGTCGCGGCATCACGGCCGCCCTGTTCGGTTTCGGGGTCCAGCCCCTCGTCATCCATTTCGATCTCGTCGAAGCCCGCGTCGTCCGGGTCGATCGCGCGGCCGTCGCCGATGCCCGCGCCCGCTTCGGCGCCGGGGGGCAGCGTGCCCGCCTCTTTCCGCTGCTTCAGCATCAGCGCGATCAGCTCGTCGGTCAGCAGAAGCTTGGCGTCGGCCAGAAGGTCGAAGTTCAGGCCGATGGTATGGGTCTGGCCCTGCTCCTCGATGTTCAGCAGGACCTCGTCCCCCTCGACGCCCGCCAGCACGCCCTTGAAGCGCTTGCGGCCGTCGATGGGCTGGTTGGTTTCCAGCCGCGCGTCATAGCCCTCGAAGGTGGCGAAGTCCTTGAGGCGCGTCAGCGGCCGGTCGATGCCGGGGCTGGAGACTTCCAGATGATAGGCGTCCTCGAGCGGGTCCTCGACATCCAGCGTGGCGCTGACCGCGGTCGAGATCTCGGCGCAGTCCTCGACGTTGATGCCGCCCTCGGGGCGGTCGGCCATGATCTGCAGCGTGGCGGTCTTGCCGCCCTGCAGGCGGATGCGCACGAGTTCGAAGCCCATGCCCTCGATCACCGGCTGGATGATCTCGGCCAGGCGCCGGTCGATGGCGGTCTTGGCGATGAGGTCGGTCATTGTCCGATCCTGAAAATGAAAAACGGGCCGTCAGGCGGCCCGTGCAAGCATCCGGTGGGCGAAGTTTGGACCCCCGCGCCGCTGTGAGGTCTAGATAGGGGAAGATCACCCCGAATGCAAGGCCCGCGACACGACCCGCGACGGGCACGCCTGTCGGGCGGCCTTTTCCGGGCCGGCAAGGTGGCGGACCCGAACGGCCCGCCCCTGCCCCGTCTCAGATCGGGCGGTCGCCATCCGCGTCGATCACGCGGGTGGGCAGGCCCATCTCGCCCAGCAGTTCCAGGAAGGGACGGGCGGGCAGGTCCTCCACATTGGCCATGCGCTTCACGTCCCAGGGGCCGCGCGCGATCAGGATCGCGGCCGCGACCGGGGGCACGCCCGCCGTGTAGCTGATGCCCTGGCTGCCGACTTCCTCGTAGGCTTCCCGATGGTCGGCCACGTTGTAGATGAAGACCTCGCCCGACTGGCCGTCGCGGGTGCCCTTCACAAGGTCGCCGATGCAGGTCTTGCCGGTATAGTCCGGCGCGAGGCTCGCCGGGTCGGGCAGCACGGCCTTGACGAGCTTGAGCGGCACGACCTCCTGCCCCTCGGCGGTGCGGACGGGCTGCTCGGACAGAAGGCCGAGGTTCTTCAGCACGGTGAAGACGTTGATGTAATGCGGCCCGAATCCCATCCAGAAGCGCACGTCGGCCTGCGGATAGCGCGCGGACAGGCTGTGGACCTCGTCATGGCCCGAGAGATAGGCGGTCTGCTTGCCGACCACCGGCAGGTCCCACTCGCGCCCGACCTCGAACATCGCGTTCTCGCGCCACTCGCCGCCCTGCCAGGAATAGACGGTGCCGGTGAATTCGCGGAAGTTGATCTCGGGGTCGAAGTTCGTGGCGAAATAGCGGCCGTGCGAACCCGCGTTGATGTCCACGATGTCGATCGACTCGACCGTGTCGAAATACTCGTCCTCGGCCAGCCGGGCATAGGCGTTGACGACGCCGGGATCGAAGCCCGCGCCCAAGACGGCGGTGATGCCGGCCGCCTCGACGGCCTCGCGCCGCTTCCATTCGTAGTTGCCGTACCACGGCGGCGTTTCGCAGATCTTCGCCGGGTCCTCGTGGATCGCGGTGTCGATATAGGCCGCGCCGGCGTCGATGCAGCCCTGCAGCACCGTCATGTTCACGAAGGACGAGCCCACGTTGATGACGATCTTCGCGCCGGTCCTGCGGATCAGGTCGGCGACCGCGGCGCTGTCCATCGCGTCCAGCGCGTGGGTCGTGATCGTGCGGCCTTTCGCGTGGCCCTTCGTCCTGATCCCCTCGACAATGGCGTCGGCCTTGGACTGGGTCCGGTTCGCCATGTGGATCTCGCCGAACTCGCCCGACCATTGCGCGACCTTGTGGGCCACGACCTGGGCGACGCCGCCGGCGCCGATGATGAGGACGTTGGGTTTAGCCACCGCAGCGATCTCCTTTCGAGGTTGGGGTCAGGACAGCGAGTCCCGGTAGTCGTCGTAACCGAACGAGCGGACGGTCGTGATGCGGCCGTCAAGCTCGCGGATGCAGATGGCGGGCATGGCGACGCCGTTGAACCAGTTCTTCTTGACCATGGTGTAGCCGGCCGCGTCCTGCACGCTGATGCGGTCGCCGACCTTCAGCGGCGCGGGAAAGCGCCCGTCGCCGAAGATGTCGCCCGCAAGGCAGGACTTGCCCGCGATCTGGTATTCATGCGCGCCGTCCTGCGGCAGCTTCGCGTTCTCGCGGTAGATCAGCAGGTCGAGCATGTGCGCCTCGATCGAGCTGTCCACGACCGCGACCTCTTTCCCGTTGTTCAGGATGTCCAGCACCGTGAGTTCCAGCGTCGTGGTGCCGGTGATGCTCGCCTCGCCCGGTTCCAGGTAGACCTGCACGCCGAAGCGGTCCGCAAACGCCCTGAGCCGGTCTGCCAGGGCGTCCAGCGGATAGCCCTCGCCGGTGAAATGGATGCCGCCGCCGAGGCTGACCCATTTCAGCTTTTCCAGGAAGCCGCCGAACTCGGCCTCGATCCGGTCGAGCTGGCCCGAAAAGAGATCGAAGTCCCGGTTCTCGCAGTTGTAGTGGATCATGACGCCGGTGATCCGGTCCAGCGCCTGTTCCAGCCGCGCCATGTCCCATTCGCCCAGGCGCGAGAACTGGCGCGCCGGGTCGGCCAGGTCGAAGCCGCTGGTCGAGAAGCGCGGGTTCAGCCGCAGCCCGCGCGCGATCCCCTGCGCCCTGTCGGCGAAGCGGTCGAGCTGGCCGAGCGAGTTGAAGATGATCTTGTCGGCGTAGCCCACCGCCTCGTCGATCTCGTGATCGGCCCAGGCGACGGAATAGGCGTGGGTCTCGCCGCCGAACTTCTCGCGCCCCAGCCGCAATTCGTTCAGCGAAGACGAGGTGGTGCCGTCCATGAACTGCGACATCTGGTCGAAGACGCCCCAGGTGGCGAAGCATTTCAGGGCCAGCAGGGTCTTGGCGCCGGACCGCTCGCGCAGCCGCGCCATCTTGTCCATGTTCGCCTGCAGCTTGGCGCGGTCGATCAGGTAGAAGGGCGTCTGCGGTTCGGTCATGGGCGGAAGCCTCGGGCGGCAAAGGGAAACCGGGCATATAGGGGCGTGGGCCCTGCCTGACAAGCAACTGCGACGCCCGCGTGACAGCCGCTGCCCGGGGAACGGGCCCGCGCCCGCCGCGTTGCGGTTGCGTCGCGCCGGGGCGCTCGCCCATCTGGTGCGCCGGGGTGTTCGCCCCTAGATCATCACCATCGCCTGACAGGAGCCTTGCCATGACCGCCCGCGTCGAGATCTACGCCACCCAGAGCTGCCCCTACTGCCACGCCGCGCGCGGGCTTCTGCAGAAGAAGGGCGTGGATTACGAACTGATCGACGTCGGCCGCGAGCCCGGGCGCCGGGTCGAGATGACCCAGCGCGCCCACGGCCGCCGCACCGTGCCGCAGATCTTCATCGACGGGACGCACGTGGGCGGCTCGGATGACATCCACGCGCTGGACCGGCAGGGAAAGCTGGACGCGCTGCTGGGCCTGTAATCCATGCGCGCCGCCCTGATCCAGTTGAACGTCGGCGACGATCCGGCGGCCAACCTGCCCGTGACGCTGGACTTCGTGCGCCAGGCGGCGGCGGGCGGCGCGACCCTGCTGCTGACGCCCGAAGCCACGAACATCCTGACCCCCGACCGCGACCGCCAGCGCGCGCTGCTGGTCCCCGAAAGCGAGGACCCCACGCTGGCCGCCCTGCGCGACGCCGCGCGCGAGCTTGGCGTCTGGCTGTCGGTCGGATCGCTGTCCCTGCGCCAGGACGACCCGGCCGAGGACCGTTTCGTCAACCGCAGCTTTCTTCTCGCGCCCGACGGGGAAATCGCCGCGCGTTACGACAAGATCCACATGTTCGACGCCACCATCTCGGAAGGCGAGAGCTTCTGCGAAAGCCGCACCTTCCGGCCCGGCGACCAGGCAGTGCTGGCGCAGGGCCCCGAGCCCATCGGGATGACGGTCTGCTACGACCTGCGCTTTCCCGCGCTTTACCGCAGGCTCGCCAAGGCCGGCGCGCGGGTCCTTATCGTTCCCTCGGCCTTCCATCCCCAGACGGGCGAGGCGCATTGGGACGTGCTTCTGCGCGCCCGCGCCATCGAGACGGGCTGCTTCGTGCTGGCCGCCGCCCAGACCGGCACCCACCCCGCGCCCCACAGCCCCGGCAAGAAGCCCCGCGAAAGCTATGGCCGTTCGCTGGCCGTGGCACCCTGGGGCGAGGTGCTGGCCGACGCGGGCACTGAGCCCGGCGTCACGCCCGTCGATCTGGACATGGCCCTCGTGGACGACGCCCGCAGCCGCGTTCCCGCCTGGCGCCACGATCCCGTGGTCTGGGGGCCATGAGCGACGACGGCGAATCCACCGCCTCGCTGGCGGCCAGCCTATTCGCCGAGGTCATCATCAGCGAACAGATGGCCCGCGCGATGGTCACACGCGCCCTGCCCAAGGGGATGCAGCTGTCGCATTTCTCGGTGCTGAACCTGCTTGCCCACCTGAACGAGGAACGCACGCCCGCGCAGTTGGCCGAGGCCTTCCACGTCAACCGCAGCGCCATGACCAACACCATCAGTCGCCTCGAATGGGCGGGCCATGTCCATGTCCGGCCCGACTGGGACGACGCGCGACGCAAGTGGGTGGGCATCAGCCCCTCGGGGCGGGTGGCGCGCGACGCGGCGCTGGCGGCCTTTCTGCCGCGCCTGACCGAGGTCGTCCGCGACATCGGCCCGTCCGAGGTCCGCCGCGCCCTGCCCGTCCTGCGCCGGTTGCGCGAGCGGCTTGAGGAAGAGGCGTAAGCCTTACTGCCTCACCCCCGTCACCAGGTAGTTCACCGACAGGTCGCGCTTGGACAGCGACCATGACCAGCCGAGCGGGTTGAAGACCATCCCGCTGCGGTCCACCACGCCGACGCCCGCCGCCTCGAACATGCCCGCCAGTTCGTCGGGGCGGATGAAGCGCGACCATTCATGCGTGCCGCGCGGCAGCCAGCGCATGATCCATTCGGCCCCGACGATGGCGGCGGCGAAGCTTTGCGGCGTGCGGTTCAGCGTCGAGGCGATTAGCAGCCCCCCCGGCCGCAGAAGCCGCGCACAGGTGGCGACAAAGGCCTGCGGGTCGGCCACGTGCTCGACGATCTCCAGCGCCAGCACCACGTCGAAGCGGGCGCCTTCGGCCAGGATCGCCTCGGCGGTGGTCGCGCGATAGTCGATGGGCAGGTCCGACTGGGCGGCATGGACGCGCGCGACCTCGATGTTCTCGGCCGCCGCATCCGCGCCCGTGACGGTGGCCCCCAGCCGCGCCATGGGCTCGGCCACCAGCCCGCCGCCGCAGCCGATGTCCAGCAGGCGCAGACCCTCGAAGGGCCGCAGGGACCTGCGGTCGCGCCCGAACTCGGCGGCGATCTGGCCCGTGATATAGTCCAGCCGAACCGGGTTCAGCATGTGCAGCGGCTTGAACTTGCCCGCCGGGTCCCACCATTCGGCGGCCATCGCCTGGAACTTGGCGACCTCGGCCGCGTCGATGCTGCTGGGTCCGGTTGCGTCCATCTCAAGTCCCTCGTTCTGCGCCGGTTGGCGTCCTGCCGCGGGGCGGTATATATCTTGGACATGGACCGCATGGCAGACCGAAACGCCGCGTCACCCTCGCACGGGCGGCTTTACCCGCCGATCGAGCCCTTTGACGCGCGCATGATCGACCGGGGCGACGGCCACCGCATCTATGTCGAGCAATGCGGCAACCCGCAGGGCCGCCCCGTCATGGTCCTGCACGGCGGCCCCGGCGGCGGCTGCAGCCCGATGATGCGGCGCTTCTTCGACCCCGGGCACTGGCGGATCGTGCTGTTCGACCAGCGGGGCTGCGGACGCTCGCAGCCCCATGCCTCGGTGATGGCCAACACCACCGGGCATCTTCTGTCGGACATCGACGCGATCCGGGCCGAGCTTCGCCTGCCCCCGGCGGTGCTGTTCGGCGGCTCCTGGGGCGCGACGCTGGCGCTCGCCTATGCCGAGGCCCGGCCGGACGCCGTGTCGGCGCTGGTGCTGCGCGGGGTCTTCCTCGGCCAGCAATCGGAACTCGACTGGTTCTACGGCGGCGGCGCGGGCCGCTTCTGGCCGGAACTCTGGCAGCGCTTCCGCGACGTGATCCCGGAACCCGAGCGGGGCGACTTGGTCGCGGCCTATCACCGGCGCCTGTTCAGCGGGGACCCGGCGATCGAGACGCGCTATGCCATGCCCTGGCTCGCCTGGGAAAATGCGCTGGCGGGACTGGACAACGGCTCGCCCGGCCATGCGCCGCCTGCCTATGCGCGCGCCTTCGCCCGGCTGGAAAACCATTATTTCGTCCATGCCTGCTTCCTGGACGAAGGCCAGCTTCTGCGCGACCGCCGCCGGATCGAGCACCTGCCCGCCGTGATCGTGCAGGGCCGCTACGACATGGTCTGCCCGCCGCTCAGCGCCTGGACGCTGGCCCAAGGCTGGGCAAGGGCCGAACTGCGCATGATCCCCGCCTCGGGCCATGCCCTGACCGAGCCCCGCATCGCGGCTGAGCTTGTCCGGGTCATGCAGGCGATGGCGGGCCTCGACTGACGCAAGCCGCGGTCCTCGGGCCGGAGGCAAATATCCCGGGATCGTCGTATACGACGATGGGGCAGCGCCCCGGTCCGGCGCCGAAGCTCACGCTTCCCTGGGCTTCTGCCGGTCCTTGTGCTTGGCCAGCGCCCCGGTCTGCCGCTTGTTCGACTTGTCCTTGTAGGGGTTCTTGGTTCCCTGGTCGCGGAAGGTCAGCCGGATCGGCGTTCCCGGCAGGTCGAAATCCTGCCGCAGCCCGTTGACCAGATAGCGGCGATAGCTTTCGGGGATCTGGTCTGTGTGCGTGGCCATGACGACGAAACCCGGCGGGCGCGTCTTCACCTGCGTCATGTAGCGCAGCCGGATGCGGCGGCCGCCCGGCGCGGGCGGCGGATGCGCCTCGGTCATGGCGATCAGCCACTGGTTCAGCCGCGCCGTGCTGATCCGGCGGTTCCAGACCTCATGCGCCTTCAGGATCGCATTGTGCAGCCGGTCCAGCCCCTTGCCCGTGCGGGCCGAGACGGTGACCAGGGGCGCGCCCTTGAGCTGCGGCAGCAGCCGCTCGAAGGCCTCGCGCAGCTCATTCAGCTTCTGCGGCTTGTCTTCCTCGAGGTCCCACTTGTTCGCGGCGACCACGACCGCCCGGCCCTCGGTTTCGGCGAAATCGGCGATGCGCAGGTCCTGCTGCTCGAAGGGGATGGCCACGTCCAGCAGGACCACCACGACCTCGGCGAAGCGCACCGCGCGCAACCCGTCCGCGACGGAAAGCCTTTCCACCTTGTCGGTGATCCGCGCCTTCTTCCGCATCCCCGCGGTGTCGAAGATGCGGACCGGAGTGCCCATGAAGTCGGACCTGACCGAGATCGAGTCGCGCGTGATCCCCGCCTCGGGGCCGGTCAGCAGCCGGTCCTCGCCGATGATCTTGTTGATCAGCGTGGACTTGCCCGCGTTCGGCCGCCCGATCACGGCGATCTGCAAGGGACGGGCGGCGCTGGGGCGCCAGTCCTCGGCACCCTCGCCCGATTCCGCCTGCTCGTCGGTCAGGGTGACGTCGGTTTCCGGCGCGATGGGCGCGGGGCGCTCGGCCTCGACGATCTCGGACAGGGGCTTCAGGACACGGTAGATGTCCTCGAGCCCCTCGCCATGCTCGGCCGAGATGCGCAGCGGCTCGCCCAGCCCCAGCGACCAGGCTTCGGTCGCGCCGGCCTCGCCCGCGGCCCCCTCGGCCTTGTTGGCGGCCAGGATGACGTGCTTGGCGCGCTTGCGCAGGATGTCGGCGAAATACTCGTCCGCCGCCGTGACGCCCGCGCGGGCGTCGATGACGAACAGGCAGATGTCGGCCTCGTCCACGGCGCGCTCGGTCAGCCGCCGCATCCGGCCCTGCAGCGAATCGTCCTCGACCATCTCGAGGCCGGCCGAGTCGATCACGACGAAGCGCAGGTCGCCCAGGCGCGCGTCGCCCTCGCGCAGGTCGCGGGTGACGCCCGGCTGGTCATCGACCAGCGCCAGCCGCTTGCCCACGAGGCGGTTGAACAGGGTGGACTTGCCGACATTGGGCCGTCCGACGATGGCGAGTGTGAAGGTCATTACCTGTACGCGTGAAGCTGGCCATCGCGGCCGGTGACATACAAGGTGCCGCCCGACACGACTGGCGCGGTTGCCGCGCCCCCGGGGATCGGCGCCTGCCCGACCAGCGCACCGGACCGGGGATCGAAACTGCGAAGGATGCCGTCCGACGAGGCGACGAACAGCCGCCCGCCCGCCAGCACCGGGCCGTAATGGGCATGGATCGAATCCTGCCGCCGCTCGCGCCTGTCGGTGTAATAGGGCAGGTTGACCGCGAAGATGCGCCCGCCGGTGGCCGCGTCCAGCCGCACCAGCTGCGCCTGGTCGTTGACCGCGAAGACCGAGCCGCCCGCAAGCAGCACCGGGCTGTTCGCCCCGTCCTTGTCGGTCCAGATCTCGGTGCCGGTCGCGCGGTCGAAGGCATAGATCCGCCCCGAGGACGACCCCGCCAGCACCACGTCGCCCGCGATCACAGGATCGCCGGTCAGGTCGCGGATGAAGGCGATGGCGCGGCCGCGCCGGCTGCCCGCGACCTGCGCGCTCCAGCGCTCGGTGCCGGTGGCGCTGTCCACGGCCAGCAGCTGGCCCGAGGCGAAGGGGAAGATCACGAGGTCGCCGTCCACTGCGGGGGCCGCGACGCCGGTTGCGCCCGACTGCGCGCGGATGCCCGCCACCGTCCACAGCACGCGCCCGTCGGCCGCGCGCACGGCCCAGCCGGTCGCATCGCGGCCGACCACATAGACCACGCCGTTCTGCACGGTGGGCGCCCCGCCGATGGGCGCGTCCACCCTTTGGCGCCACAGCACCGCGCCCGTGCCCGCGTCCAGCGCGACCAGTTCGCCATAGCCCGTGGTCACGAAGACCCGCCCGCCCTCAAAGGCGATGCCGCCGCCCGAGGCGCTGTCGCCGCTTTCGGCCGCGGGCGTCAGGTCGCGCCGCCAGGCCGTCGCGCCGTTCAGCGCCGTCGCGATCACCTGCGCGCGGCTGTCCAGCGTGAAGACCCGCCCGCCCGCGACCACCGGGTCGGCGGTGATGCGATAGCGCCGGGCCGAGCCCTCGCCGATGGGCGCCGACCACAGGCGCTGCTGGCCGTTGCCCGCAAGCGCGGCATGGGGAATGCGGTGCGCCGGGTTGCCCGCCCGCGTGGTCCATTCCACCGACACCGGTGCGGACAGGTTCAGCGCCGTCGAGGTCACCCCCGCGGGCCCCTCGACCGCGGGTCCTTCGGGCGAGACGATCTCGCGCGGGTCAAGCCGCGTGCCGGGCAGGATCTCATCGCGCTGCTGGCAGGCCGCCAGTGCGGACAGGGCGATCAGGGGCAGCAGCGTGGTCAGTCTGGTCATGGCGGGCTCCGGTGCGGCGCGGGCGGGAACGTGCGGTCTCAACCGCCCGTCGCGGGCGGCATCACCTCGGCCGCGAGGGTCGAGTCGGGGGCGGTCTGGCTGTCGGTCTCGGGCTCGGGATCGACACCCAGGGTGATGAGGTGCTCGGCCAGGCGCTGGCGCATGGTCTGGGTCAGCCCGTCCTTCTGCTGGATCTGGCGGATCAGCGTCACGGCATCGTCCTTGCGGCCTGCGCCCGACAGCGCGACGGCCTTCAGTTCCAGCGCGATCAGTTCGAAGGGCGCGCCGGGGGCGGACAGCTGGGCCAGCACGGCGTCGCGCTCGGCCGGGTTCATCTCGCGGCCCTGCGCGATCACGGCCTTGAGCGCCGCGAGGTCGCGCACGACGGTGTTGTCCCCCGCCGCCGTCGACACCGCGTCATAGCGCTGGGCGGCAGCGGACGGGTTGTCCGCCTCGACCAGGGCGTTCGCCGACAACAGGTCTCGCAGTCCCGCCTGCCGCGGGTTGGCGGCCGGCACCGCGGCAAGGGCGTCGGCACGCGCGGCGGCGTCCGTTTCGGCCTCGGCCGCAAGGATCGCGTCGCCGAAGGCGCGCGCGGCCGCGCGGTCGCGCGACGAGGCATATTCGCGCCAGGCGGCCCCCGCCACCAGGGCCAGGATCAGCAGGACCGCGATCCAGCCATAGCGGCGCAGCATCAGGAACAGCCGGTCGCGGCGCAGATCCTCGGTGACCTCGTCGATGAAACGGTCGTTCTGGTTCGCCATGCGCGCCTGCGCCCCTGCCCTTGGTCGTGTTCCCGCCCTTCTACACATGCGCGCGCCGGTTTGCCAACGCCCGCACGGGCGCCGTCCAAAACGGACCAAAGGAACCGCTTCCTCTTGCAAGGCGTTTTCGCGGCGGCGAGAGTGCGTCCCGACGCATCAGACAAATCCCTGAAAGGACTGCGAACATGGCTTTCACCCTGCCCGACCTGCCTTATTCCCACGACGCGCTGTCGAGCGGCGGGATGTCGAGGGAGACGCTGGAGTTCCACCACGACAAGCACCACAAGGCCTATGTGGACAAGCTGAACGAGCTGATCGCGGGAACCGAGTGGGAAAACGCCTCGCTCGAGGAAATCGTCAAGGGCACCTACCAGGACGGCGCGGTGGCCCAGAACGGCATCTTCAACAACGCCAGCCAGCACTGGAACCACACCCAGTTCTGGGAGATGATGGGCCCGAACCCCGGCAAGATCCCCGGCAACCTGGAAGCCGCGCTGATCGAATCCTTCGGCTCGGTCGCGGACTTCAAGAAGAAGTTCACCGAAGCCGGTGTCGGTCAGTTCGGCTCGGGCTGGGCCTGGCTGGTCCGCAACAGCCAGGGCGGGCTGGAGATCACCAAGACGGAAAACGGCGTGAACCCGCTCTGCAAGGGCCAGACGGCGCTGCTGGGCTGCGACGTGTGGGAACATTCCTATTACATCGACTTCCGCAACGCCCGGCCGAAGTACCTGGAGAACTTCCTGGAAAACCTCGTGAACTGGGAAAACGTCGCCTCGCGCATGTAAGCCGCGGACGGCCACCGAACGACGAGGGCCCGCCATCCGGCGGGCCTTTTCCTTTGCGCCGGTCGGCATCGGTGCCACGCGCGTTCTTCTTCGCCCAACTATCCCGGGGGGGAACGACCCGCAGGGGCCGGGGGGCAAAGCCCCCGCCGCCGACGCGGCCCGCGAGTCCATGGCCCGGTCGCAGGGCCGCCCGGCACCAACCGGGCGGCCGCAGGCGCGTCAGTTGTTTCCGCGCGTGATGTCGGTGCCGGACCCGGGCGCGAGGTCCGGGTTCGCGGGCGCCGCGCCAGGCGCGCCGGGCTGGGCGTCGCTGGTCTGGCCGGTGGTTCCGGCCGGGGCGCCCACGGTGCCGGTCGCGACGGGGCTGTCGGGGCTCGGGACCGGCGCCTGCAGGGGGGCCCACAGGAAGAACAGCACAATCGCCAGGATGACGGCCGCCGCGATGATGACCAGCGTCCAGGGACTGATGCCGCCGCTGCCGGACCGCGAATTTCCGGGATTTGCCATGAAAAGACCTCCGCATACTGGACGTTGACCGCCGGAACGTTCCGGCCCCGACCGTGCCCTGCAAACCATCCTGCAGGACGCGGCATGATTTCATTCAGCCTGACGCTCCGGTCAGGTGCTGCCGGCCTGCACTGCGCTCTGGCCGGGCGGCGGGGCCACGCTGACATCCGCGACACTGGCGCCCGGCAGGCCACCCGAACCGACCAGCCAGGCGAGCATCGCCGCGCTGAGCACCACGAGGGCCGCGATGATCCAGAGGTTCCTGTTCGACGGGTTGCGGGCTGCCATGACCGACTCTCCTTGACGCTTTTCGAACGCATGCCGCCCCGCGCGGGTTTCCCGGCCAGATCCGATGCGCCCTCTCGACCATCGCCCCTTCGTCGCTGAAACGCCGCGCGGCGAGGCGGTTCGTCGCAAGTCCGGGGCGGGCCGCATGTCCGGGCAGGGTGCCCGCGGGTCGCAGGACGGCCTTCGGGGACCCTCTGCGGCGTCCGGCCGCTTTCGCCCGGCCGGCTTTGTCCTTATCTGCTCCGTCAGGAAAGCGAGGCGGCGATGTTCTGGATCCTGACGGCGGCAATGACGGCGATGGTGGCGGCGGCGATCCTGCGGCCCTTCTTCCGGGGCTCCGCCGGCACGGCAGAGCCGGCCGCGGCCTATGATCTGGGCGTCTACCGCGACCAGCTGCGCGAGGTGGACCGCGACGTCACCCGGGGCGTGCTGACCCAGACCGAGGCCGAGCGGCTGCGGACCGAGATCGGGCGCAAGATCCTCGACGCCGACCGGGCGATGGCACGGCAGGCTGCACCGTCCGGGAAGGTGTCGCGCCCCTGGATCGCGGCCGTGCTGCTGGGTGCCGCGCTTGTGGCCAGCGCCGCCGTCTACTGGCGGCTCGGCGCCCCGGCGATGCCCGACCTGCCGCTGGGTGCGCGCATCGCCGCCGCCGACGAACGCTTGCGCGACCTGCCCTTGCAGGCCGATGCCGAGGCCCGCGCCCCCGAGCGGCCGAAGCCCCAGCCCGACCCCGACTACCTGCGCCTGATCGAGCAGCTTCGCGCCGCCGTGGCGCAGCGTCCCGACGATCCGCAGGGCCTCGCGCTGCTGGCCGAGCATGAGGCGCGGCTGGGCAACACCGCCGCCGCGCGGCAGGCGCAGGAACGGCTGATCGCCGTGCGGGGCACGGACGCGCAGGCGGCGGATCACACCCGTCTCGCCGCGCTGATGATCGAGGCGGCGGGCGGTCTCGTCTCGACCGAGGCGCGCGGGCAGATCGAGGCGGCCCTGCGGATCGACCCCGCCAACGGGCAGGCGCGCTATCTTCAGGGTCTGATGTATGCCCAGAACGACCGGCCCGACATCGCCTTCGGGATCTGGCGCGACCTTCTGGAAAGCAGCCCCCCCGCTGCGCCGTGGGTGGGACCCATCCGTCAGCTGATCCCCGACCTTGCCTGGCTGGCCGGGCAGCCTGACTATGTCCCGCCCGAGGCTCCCTCCGCTCCCGCCCTGCCCGGCCCCGATGCCGGGGCGATGGCGGCGGCAGGCGACATGACGCCCGAGGAACGCCAGGAGATGATCGCGGGCATGGTCCGGAACCTGGAAGCCCGCCTTGCGACCGAGGGCGGCACCCCCGAGGAATGGGCGCGGCTCATCACCTCGCTGGTCCGCATCGACAACGAATCCCACGCGCGCGAGATCCTGGCCGAGGCGCGCACCCGCTTCGGCGCGATGCCCGAGGCGAGCGCCGTGATCGAGGCTGCCGCCGCCGAAGTCGGGGTGTCCGCCCCATGATCTGCGCCGCCTTCGAGGATTTTGCCGCCGCCCTTCCCCGCACCGGCGCCATCGCCGGGCTGGACCTGGGCACCAAGACCATCGGGGTCGCCGTCAGCGACGGCCTGCGGCAGGTCGCCTCGCCCCTGACGGTGATCCGGCGTCAGAAGTTCACGCTGGACGCGGCCGAACTGCTGCGGATCGCGGCCGACCGGGGCCTTGTCGGGCTGGTGCTGGGCCTGCCCCTGAACATGGACGGCAGCGAAGGCCCCCGCGTCCAGTCCACCCGCGCCTTCGCCCGCAACCTCGAGCGGCTGACCCCCCTGCCCCTGTCCTTCTGGGACGAGCGCCTGTCCACCGTCGCCGCCGAGCGCGCCCTGCTGGAAGCCGACGCTTCGCGCCGCAAGCGGGCCGAGGTCATCGACCAGGTGGCGGCGGGCTATATCCTGCAAGGTGCGCTGGACCGCCTGCGCCACCTTTCATGAGCGTCGAAAGCCCCTGCCGCAAGCTCTGCGCCCTGGACCCCGCCACGCGGGTCTGCGCCGGCTGCCTGCGGACGCTGGACGAGATCGCCCGCTGGAGCCGGATGAGCGACGAGGAAAAGCGCGGGGTCCTGCGGCGGATCGAAGCCGCGATGGTCAGCGTGGAGCCCTGAGGTCCAACTTGAAGGCCGCCACCTGAAGAAGGCCGGACGGGCTGCACGACCTTGCCGCGTGGCGCGGGCATCAGGCTTTTTCTTCGTCTGAATATCCCGAGACGAGCGGGGATGGGGTCCCGACCATGGGCAGCTCCCCGCGTTTCTTCCGCGCCGCCCGCATGACAGGCGGCCTTGCGGGCGCCCCCGATCTTTGGCACGGCTCGGGCCATGGCCGATCCCGTCTCGCATCCCGTCACCGCCGCCTATGACCGCCGCGTCGCCGAGGGCGCCATCAAGGACGATGCCGCCCAGCGCGCCGTGCTGCCCGCGCTGGACCGGCTGGCGGCGGCGCTGGCGCGGCCGCATCCGGCCAGCAAGCCGGGCGGTCTTCTGGGCCGCATCTTCGGGGCCAAGGCCAACCCGCCGCCCGACCCGTCGCGCCGGGGCATCTACCTGTGGGGCGGCGTCGGTCGCGGCAAGTCGATGCTGATGGACCTGGTGATGGAGACGGCCTCGATCCCGGAAAAGCGCCGCGTCCATTTCCACGAGTTCATGCAGGAGGTGCAGGCCGGCCTGAACGAGGCCCGCGCGCGGGGCGACCAGGACGTCGTGCGCCCCGTGGCCGAGGCCATCGCCGCCCGCACCCGGCTGTTCTGCTTCGACGAGATGCAGATCACCGACATCGCGGATGCCATGATCGTGGGGCGGCTGTTCCAGGTCCTGTTCGACCGGGGCGTGATCGTGGTCACGACCTCGAACCGGGTGCCGGAGGACTTGTACAAGGACGGGCTGAACCGGCAGTTGTTCCTGCCCTTCATCGCGCTGATCCGCGAGCGGATGCAGGTGCTGCATCTCGAATCCCCGCGCGACCACCGGCAGGGGCGGCGCGCCGGTGGCGACGTCTGGTTCACCCCCGCCGATGCCGATGCCCGCGAGGCGCTGGACGAGACCTGGGCCGAGCTGACGGGCGAGGCCGATCCGCAGCCGCGCGACCTGGCCGTGAACGGGCGCAGCGTCACGATCCCCGCCGCCGCGGGCCGGGTCGCGCGCGCGGGCTTCGAGGACCTATGCGGCAAGCCGCTGGGCCCTGCCGATTACCTCGCCATGGCCGAGGCCTTCGACGCGCTGCTGATCGACGGCATCCCGACGCTCGGCCCCGCGAACCACGACCGCGCCAAGCGTTTCGTCACGCTGATCGACGCGCTTTACGAGGCGAAGGTGCGTCTTTACGCCAGCGCCGCCGCCGAGCCCGAGGCGCTTTACCCGACAGGCACCGGCGCCTTCGAGTTCGAGCGCACCGCAAGCCGCCTGCGCGAGATGCAGGGCGCGGGCTGGGGCAGGGCGTCCTAGAGGCCGCTTCTCACGTGCAGCCGCTGTCCTGCCGTCGCGGCCGGCATGGGTATTTGGGTCAGGAAGAAATCCCTTGGCCGGTCCTCGGTGGAGGAGCCCCGGGTTGACCGGCGCGAGGCTCAGCCGTTCTCGCGCAGCACGCGGCCCGCGAGATACAGCGAGCCGCAGATCAGGATGCGCGCGCCCGGATGCTGCCGGGCAAGGGCCGTGACCGCCTCGGTCACGCCGGGCGCGGTCGTGGCCGGGATGCCCGCGCCTTCGGCGGCGGCGGCGGTGTCCTCGGCGGGCAGGGTCGCGGCCTCGCCCTCGATGGTGACGGCGGTCAGGGTTTCGACCCGGGGGGCGAGCGGGCGCATGTAGCCGGTCACGTCCTTGGTGTTCAGCATCCCGCAGACCAGGTGCGTCGGCTTGCGCGGCATCAGGGCCAGCGTCGCTGCGACCGCCTCGCCCCCGGCCGGGTTGTGGCCGCCGTCGAGCCAAAGTTCGCAACCCTGCGCTGCCTGCACCAGCGGACCGCGCGTCAGCCGCTGCATCCGGGCAGGCCATTCGACGCGCCTCATGGCGGCCGAGGCCTCGGCCTGGCCGAAGCCCAGTTCGCGCAGCGCGGCGATGGCCGTGCCCGCGTTGTCAACCTGATGCGGCCCCGGCAGCGCGGGCAGCGGCAGGTCCAGAAGCCCGCGTTCGTCCTGCCATACCAGCGCATCCCCTTCGCGCGCGACGGTCCAGTGCTGGCCCGCGACGGACAGGGGGCAGCCGAGGCGGGCAGCGCGGGCCTCGATCACCTCCAGCGCCGCGTCGGGCTGGCGGGCGACCACGCAGGGCACCCGGCGCTTGAGGATGCCCGCCTTCTCGCCCGCGATCTGGGCCAGCGTCTCGCCCAGGTACTGCGTGTGGTCGATGCTGACGGGGGTGATGACGGTCAGGAGCGGCGCCTCGACCACGTTGGTGGCGTCCAGACGTCCGCCCAGGCCCACTTCCAGCAGCGTGTAATCGGCGGGCACGCGCGAGAAGGCGAGGAAGGCGGCTGCGGTCGTCACCTCGAAGAAGGTGATGGGCTGGCCCGCGTTTACCATTTCGACCTCGGCCAGCGTCTCGGCCAGCATCTCGTCGCCGATCAGCTGCCCCGCCAGGCGGATGCGTTCGTTGAAGAAGGCGAGATGCGGCGAGGTATAGGCGTGGACGCGCAGCCCCGCCGCTTCCAGGCCCGCGCGGATATAGGCCTGGGTCGAGCCCTTGCCGTTCGTCCCCGCCACATGGACAACCGGGGGAATCCGGTCCTGCGGATCGCCGAGATCGGCCAGAAGCCGCCGCATCCGGTCCAGCGACAGGTCGATGACCTTGGGATGCAGCGCCGTCAGCCGCTGCAGGATCGCGTCGGTCGCCCCGCTCACGTCAGTCCCGCGCGGGGACCGCTTCGGGCGACGGCTCGGCCTCCGGGGCAAGCGAACCGGCGGGCGGGTCCGACGCTTCGGGCGTCTCGGGAAGGGCCGAGGGCAGCACGCCCGGCGCCGGCAGGTCGGCCACCACGGGCGCGGACTGGCCCGTCAGCATCCGCAGGATCGAGATCAGTTCCTCGCGCAGCTTCTTGCGGTGCGTGACGCGGTCCAGCATCCCGTGTTCCAGCAGGTATTCGGCGCGCTGGAAGCCTTCGGGCAGCTTCTCGCGGATGGTCTGCTCGATCACGCGGGGGCCTGCGAAGCAGATCAGGGCATTGGGCTCGGCGATCTGGATGTCGCCCAGCATCGCGTAGCTGGCGGTCACGCCGCCGGTCGTCGGATGGGTCAGCACGACGATATAGGGCAGCCGCGCTTCCTTCAGCATCTGCACGGCGACGGTGGTGCGGGGCATCTGCATCAAAGACAGAATGCCTTCCTGCATCCGCGCCCCGCCCGAGGCCGAGAACAGCACCAGCGGCCGCTTGAGTTCGACCGCGCGCTTCGCCGCCGCGATGATGGCGTTGCCGACATACATGCCCATCGATCCGGCCATGAAGTCGAAGTTCTGCGCTGCCGCCACGATGGGGGTGCGCCCCATCTCGCCCTCGGCCACCAGCATTGCGTCCTTTTCGCCCGAGGACTTCTGCGCGGCCTTCAGCCGCTCGGGATATTTCTTCTGGTCCTTGAAGCCCAGCGGGTCGGCCAACGGCTCGGGCACCTTCACCTCGACGAAGGCGCCGGCGTCGAACAGCGCGGTGAAGCGCGCGCGCGGGCTGATCGCAAGGTGGTGGTCGCAGTTCGTGCAGACGTTCAGGTTGTCGGCCAGTTCGCGGTGGAACAGCATCGTCCCGCATTCGGGGCACTTGGTCCACAGGTTCTCGGGCACCTCCCGCCGCGAGAACAGCGAGTTGATGCGCGGGCGGACGTAGTTGGTGATCCAGTTCATGGCGGCCTCCGATGTCGGCGTCGCGCCGAGATAGGCCGGGGGCCGCGCTATTGCAATCGGGCGCAGTCTCGGCAAGCTGCCGGACCATGTGGGCGGACGTGCCGATCATCCTTCATGCCGCGGCGGCGCTGGCCGTGTCGGCCCGCGTGCTGATGCGGCCCCGGCTGGAACCTCCGGTCAGGCTGGCGTGGGTGCTGATGATCGTCGTGGTGCCGCTGGTGGGCATCGCGGCCTATGTCCTGTTCGGAGAGATCCGCCTGCGCCGGGGATATCTGCAGACGCGGCGTCACGTGCGCGAGCGGCTGAGCGGGCGCTGGCGGCGCGGTCCCCACGACCTGACGGCCCTGCCCGACCAGGCCGAGCCGGTGCTGCGGTCGGGCGGCGCGGTGGGCGGTTTTCCGGCCGTGGACGGCAACGAACTGCATCTGCTGCCCGAGGACGACCGCGCCATCGAGGCGTTGGTGGCCGAGGTCGATGCCGCGCGCGACCACGCGCATCTGCTGTTCTACATCTGGCTGCCCGACCGCTCGGGGGTCCGCATGGTCGAGGCGGCGATCCGCGCGGCCGGGCGCGGCGTCGCCGTGCGGGTGATCGTGGATGCGGTGGGCTCGCGCCTGCTGCTGCGGTCGGACCACTGGGCGCGGATGAAGGCCGCGGGGGTGGAATGCCGGGCAGCCTATCCGGTGGTCTATCCCTTCCTGCAGGTGCTGTTCCAGCGGATTGACCTGCGCAACCACCGCAAGATCGTCGTGATCGACAACCGCGTGGCCTTTACCGGCAGCCGCAACTGCGCCGACACGGCCTTTGCCATCAAGCCGCGCTTCGCCCCCTGGATCGACATCCTCGTGCGGATCGAGGGGCCGGTCGTGCGCCAGTTGCAGACCGCCTTCCTGGCCGACTGGATGAGCTACACGGGCCATGACCTCAGCCACATGCTGGACGGCGGGGGCGCCCGCGCCTGCCCCGGCGCCATCGCGCAGGTGATCGCCACGGGCCCCGACCGTCGGCAGGCGTCCATGTCGGACACCATCACGACGCTGATCCACTCGGCCCGTGACCGGCTGACGATCACCACGCCCTATTACGTCCCCGAACAGCCGCTGGATGCCGCCATCCGCACCGTCGCGCGGCGCGGCGTGCGGGTCACGCTGATCCTGCCGGAACGGAACGATTCGCTGTTCGTCAACGCCACCAGCGAGGGGCTGTGGCACGGGCTTCTGTCGGCCGGGGTCGAGATGCGGCTGTTCAGGGGCGGGCTGATCCATTCCAAGATCATCACCGTGGACGGGCAGATGGCGATGCTGGGCAGCGCCAACCTCGACCGCCGCAGCTTCGAGCTGAACTACGAACTGAACCTGATGGTCGTGGACGAGGGCCTGAGCGCCGAACTGGACGAGCGCCAGCGCAGCTACGTGGCCCGCTCGCGCCTGCTGACGCTGGCCGAGGTGCGGCGCTGGCCCTGGTGGCGGCGGCTGCGCAACAACGTCCTGGCACTGGCCGCGCCGCTGCTTTGAGCGGCGCTGGAACATCGCGCCTCGGGCTGGCAGAAGCCCGCCATGACACCCGAAGCGCCACCTGACAGCTTTCGCGCGGGACTTCGCGCGGCAATGCCCATCGCCCTCGGCTACCTGCCCGCGGCCTTCGCCTTCGGGGCGGCGGCGACGGGCATCGGGCTGGGCGTGGCCGAGGTGGGGGCCATGTCGGCCATTGTCTTCTCCGGCGCGAACCAGGCCTTCCTGCTGGCGGCGATCCCGGCCGGGATGTCGCTTCCGCTGATGATCCTGCTGACGGGCGCGGCGAGCCTGCGCCACCTGCTTTACGGCCTTGTCCTGCGCAGCCGCATCGCGGCGGATCGCACCCGGCGCGCGGTCTTCGCCATCGGCCTGACCGACGAGGTCTTCGCGACCGCCCTGGCGGCGACCGCCAACGGCTGGAGGCCGGGCGGGCGCTGGCTGATCGGGCTGGCGCTGACCGCCTGGGCCGCCTGGACGGGCGGCAGCCTCATCGGCGCGGCCGCGGGCGACGCCCTGCGGCAGACGAGCGAATCGGCCGCAGCGGCGATGGGCTTCGCCCTGCCCGCGCTGTTCATCGGCCTGATGCTCGGGTCCGTCCGGCGCGAGGTCGCGGTGCCGGTTGCGCTGGCGGCGGCCATCGCCGCGCTGGCCGTGCTGACCGGCCACGACAGGCTGGCGATCCCCGGCGGGGCGCTCGCCTGCCTTTCCGCGCGGTGGTTCCGATGACGCCGGGGCTGTGGGTCGCCTTTGTCGTGATCGGCGCGGTGACCTATCTCACCCGCGCCCTGCCCCTGCTGCGCGAGCGCAGCGGGACGGCCGACGCGCCTCCGCCCGCATGGCTGGATGCGCTGGGCCCCTGCATCCTCGCCGCCATCGCCGTGGCGGTCCTGCTGCCCGAGGCGCGGGGCGCCTGGGCCGAAGGCAGCCTGGGCCCCTTCGCGCTGGGCTCGGGCGCGGCGGCGGCGATGATGCTGTGGCGGCGGGACGCGGGACTGGCCACCGTGGCGGGCGTTGTCGCCTACTGGTTGTCTGTCTGAGCGCCCGTTGCCCTTGCCCGCCCTGCCGCGCGCGACTATTCCCGGATGCACGCCAAGGGGGATAGCCATGCACAACACGCGCTTCGACAAGTCGAAACTGCCCAGCCGTCATGTGACCGAGGGGCCGGCGCGTGCCGCGCACCGCAGCTATCTTTACGCGATGGGCCTGTCCGAGGAGGAGATCCATCAGCCCCTGGTCGGCGTCGCCACCTGCTGGAACGAGGCCGCGCCCTGCAACATCGCGCTGAACCGCCAGGCGCAGTCGGTGAAGATGGGCGTCAAGAAGGGCGGCGGCACGCCGCGTGAATTCACCACCATCACCGTGACCGACGGCATCGCCATGGGGCACGAGGGGATGCGCTCGTCGCTGGCATCGCGCGACGCCATCGCGGACACGGTGGAACTGACCATGCGCGGGCATTGCTATGACGCGCTGGTGGGCCTTGCGGGCTGCGACAAGTCGCTGCCGGGGATGATGATGGCGATGGTGCGGCTGAACGTGCCTTCGGTCTTCATCTACGGCGGCTCGATCCTGCCCGGCCGGTATCAGGGCCGCGACATCACCGTGCAGGACATGTTCGAGGCGGCGGGCAAGCACGCGGCGGGCCTGATCTCGGACGCGGAACTGGACATCATGGAACGGGTGGCCTGCCCGTCCTCGGGCGCCTGCGGCGCGCAGTACACCGCCAACACCATGGCCTGCGTGTCCGAGGCGATCGGGCTGGCGCTGCTGAACTCCTCGGGCGCCCCTGCCCCCTACGAATCCCGCGACCAGTTCTGCGACGCCTCGGGCGTGGCGGTCATGAACCTGATCGAGAAGAACATCCGCGCCCGCGACATCGTCACCCGCAAGTCGCTGGAAAACGCGGCCCGCGTCGTGGCCTGCACCGGCGGCTCGACCAACGGGGGCCTGCACCTGCCCGCCATCGCGCATGAGGCGGGGATCGACTTCGACCTGTTCGACGTTTGCGACATCTTCCACGACACCCCCTATTTCGTGAACCTGCGTCCGGGCGGCGAATACGTGGCGAAGGACCTTTACGAGGTCGGCGGCATCCCGGTCGTGATGAAGGAACTGGCCAAGGCGGGCCTGCTGCATCTCGACTGCATCACCGCCTCGGGCCGCACCCTGGGCGAGGAACTGGACGAAATCCGCGGCGAGCCCGACGGCAAGGTGATCCACCCCGTCGCCACGCCCCTGACCCCCACGGGCGGCGTGGTGGGCCTGCGCGGCAACCTCGCCCCCGACGGAGCCATCGTGAAGGTCGCGGGGATGAGCGAGGCGGACCAGGTCTTCACCGGCCCCGCCCTTGTCTTCGAATGCGAGGAAGACGCCTTCGAGGCCGTCCAGTCCCGCAACTATCAGGAAGGCTGCGTCTTCGTGATCCGCAACGAAGGCCCCGCAGGCGGCCCGGGGATGCGCGAGATGCTGGCCACGACCGCCGCGCTGTCCGGGCAGGGCATGGGCAAGAAGGTCGCGCTGATCACCGACGGGCGCTTCTCGGGGGCGACGCGCGGCTTCTGCGTGGGCCATGTCGGCCCCGAAGCGGCGCATGGCGGCCCCATCGCGCTGGTCAGGACCGGCGACATGATCACGCTGAACGCCATCGACGGCACCATCTCGGTGGATCTGTCGGACGAGGAACTGGAACGCCGCCGCGCGGAATGGAAGGGTCCGCGCAGGACCGACTATGCCTCGGGGGCGCTGTGGAAATACGCGCGGCTGGTCGGCTCGGCCCGCTACGGTGCGGTGACGCATCCGGGCGCCGAGGCGGAAACCCATATCTACATGGACCAGTGACGGCAGAGGGCCCGGCATGGCGTTCCGTCCTCGCAGGTGGGTTGCAAACCGGGTGCGGCGTCGGGCTGCCGCACAGTGGTCCGACATGGCGGTTCAGGCCGGCGGCCTGAGCCGGCACGCCCTCCGCTCGCTTCAGTCCGAGGCGCAGGATCTCCGGCGCAGCCTTGACCGCTTCCTGTCGCGGGCGCAGCTGCGGCTGGAGGGCGCGGCGCGATCCGCCGACGTGCTGAACCTGCCCGCCGGCACCGACTGGCGCTGGCGCCCCTCGTTCCTGTCGTCCCGGATCACGCCCGCAGGCATCGCCGCGCCGGTCAGCGGCGAGCGGCTGGGCGAGGAGGCCGCGGTCTGGCACGACTGTTCGGCCCGCGCGCTGATCCTGCGCCAGATGCCCAACCGCAACGCCGCCGACCTCGCGCCCCATGGATTGCAGCTGGAAACGCTGGGATTCACGGGCAGCTATCTGTCGGTGGCGATCAACCTGCCGCCGGACAGCCTGGACGGGCTGACCCGGTCCCATATCGTCCGGCTGGACGCCACGCTGGGCGTCGAGCGCCCCATGAGCATCTATGCCCGGCTGAACATCGGCCACGGGCCCAACACCGACGAGCTGCTGCGCCACCTGGGCGACCTGCTGCCTGGGATGCCCACGACCCGCGTGATCGAGTTCGACCTGCATTACCTCGACATCAACGAACGGCGGCTCGAGCGGATGTGGCTCGACCTGATCTTCGAGGCGCCGCAGATGAACTCGGTCCGCATCCGGGACCTGTTCCTGTCGCGCCACCTGCGCGCGGATGTATAGAGGACAAGATGATCGGGAATTTCGCTTCGCTGGGCCTGAAGGGCGGCGTCTGGGAAGGCGCGCTGCACGTCGACAAGGTGCCGGCCCGCATCGCCCTGACCCTCAGCGGCCACATCATCGGGCTGGCCGAGGTCGAGCCCGAGGCCGAGGGCCTGTGGCGCATCCGCGCGCGTGTCCCCGCCGAGACCCTGGCCGAGGGGATGCAGACCTACATGCTGATCGCCGACGACGGCGTGGGGCTGGAGCCCCCCCGGCCGGGCGCCCGGCGGGTCGGCTATCTGCCCGTGCTGGCGGGCGAGGGGCTGGACGGCGACCTGCGGGCCGAGATCGACCTGCTGCGGGCCGAGCTGGACCTGCTCAAGCGCGAGTTCAGGCGGCTGGCCACCGACTGAAGGCTCAGTCCCGCTGCCAATAGGCGTAGGCGCCCGCCTGGGTGAAACCCAGCCGTTCATACATCGTCCTCGCCGGCGCATTCGCCACGGTCACGGCCAGCGCCAGGTCCTGTGCCCCGTGGTCAAGCCCGAAACGGGCGGCGCGGCGGACCATCCACGCGCCCAGGCCCCTGCCCCGCCATTCCGGCAGCACCGCCAGCGCGTGCAGCATGGCGACGCCCCCGTGGACCGCGACGAAAGCCACGCCCGCCGCGCGGTCCCTGCTGCGCCCGAGGATCGCGGCCTTGGGATGCCTAGCCCTCTCGATGATCGCCTGCCGTTCGGGGCCGATGCCGGCCTGCGCCCACAGGTCGCGCTGGATGGCCAGCGGCGGCCAGCAGTCCATGGCCGTGACGGGAGGGATCGGCGGCTCGGCCAAGCGGGTTGCCGGCGCAACGAGGATCAGCGTGGGATCGGTTTCCCGGTAGCCGCGCGCCGCCAGCGCCCCGGACAGGTCACGATCGCCCGAATCTACCGAGAACAGAAGCGGCTGGCCCCAGGCGCGGTGCCGGGTCTCGGCGTCGTCGATGTCGGCGTCTGTCCAGTCCGCCACGGCGCGGGCGGCGCTGACGCGGCCGCCCCCACCCTCGCCGCGCGCGATCAGGAATCCGCCCTCGTGCGCGTAGTCGACGGCGGGCCATGTGGCCGTCCAGGCCGCCTCGAACTCGGGCGGGATCACAGGGCCAGCCGGGCGACCAGCGCGGCGCGGGCCTGCGCCACCTCCTCGGCGTCCAGTCCCCGGATCACCAGGTTCGTGCCGTAGCGCCCGCCCTCGGCAAAGGGATAGCTGCCCAGTGACAGGCGGGGATAGGCGCCCGCGACCTCTCGCAGCCCGTCGGCGATCTCGGATTCGGGGCGGTCCACGCGGATCGTCTCGGACACCGGGGGGCGGCCGGGGGTCAGGCGCGGCAGCAGCGCCTCGACCATGCTGCGGAAGACGGAGGGAACCCCCGCCATGACATGCAGCCCGCCGATGGAAAAGCCGGGCGCAGCCGATTCGGCGTTCTCGATCAGCCTGGCCCCCACGGGGATGCGGGCCATGCGCAGGCGGCTTTCGGTGACGGGGGTGCCCAGCCGGTTCCAGCGTTCCTCCATCACGCGCCTGGCCTCGGCGTTCATCTCCAGCGGCACGCCGTAGGCGTCGGCGACCGCATCGGCGGTGATGTCGTCATGCGTGGGCCCGATCCCGCCCGAGCTGAAGACCATGTCCCATGCCCCGCCCAGGTGCCGGTCAAGCGCCCGGATCGCCGCGACGATCGCGTCGTGGTCGTCGGCCACCACCCGGATTTCCCGCAGGTCGATGCCCACCGCGTTCAGGATGCCGGCAAGGTGATGGGCATTCGCGTCGCGGGTGCGGCCGGACAGGATCTCGTCCCCGATCAGCAGGATGGCGGCGGTGGGATTGTCGGACTGCATGGGGCTGCCTTTCTGTTCGCGCGCCATAATGACAGGCGGCAGGGCTGGAACAAGTGGGCCGCGGGGACTATCTGGCAAGTCAAGCGAAAGGACTGCCCGATGAACGAAGCCCGCGTCACCCCCGAGGGAATCCGCATCCATGCCGCCGAGGACTTCGAGGGCATGCATGCTGCCGGCCGGCTGACCGCGCAGATCCTGGACGAGGTGGGCGAGCGGGTCTTTCCCGGCGCCACCACGGGCGAGATCGACGACTTCATCCGCAGCCGCGTCGAGGAACTGGGCGCGACAAGCGCCACCATCGGCTATCGCGGCTATCAGCACGCCAGCTGCATCAGCGTGAACCACGTCGTCTGCCACGGCATTCCGGGCGACAAGCGGCTGGTCGACGGCGACATCCTGAACATCGACGTCACCGTGATCCTCGACGGCTGGTTCGGCGATTCCAGCCGGATGTATGTCGCGGGCACGCCCTCGGTGAAGGCGAAGCGCCTGATCCAGGTCACCCATGACGCGCTGATGAAGGGGATCGAGGCCGTGCGCCCCGGCGCCACCTTCGGCGACATCGGCGCGGCGATCCAAGCCTATGCGGAAGGCCACCGCATGTCGGTCGTGCGCGACTTCTGCGGCCACGGGATCGGCCGCGTCTTCCACGCGCCGCCGAACGTCCTGCACTTCGGCCGGCCCGGCAAGGGTCCGAAGCTCGAGGAAGGGATGTTCTTCACCATCGAGCCGATGATCAACCTCGGCCGTCCCGAGACCAAGGTGCTGGCCGACGACTGGACCGCCGTCACCCGCGACAAGTCCCTGTCCGCGCAGTTCGAACATGCCGTGGGCGTGACCGCCGACGGCTGCGAGATCTTCACCCTTTCGCCCGCAGGCAGGTATTTCCCGGCGATCTGAGCCCGCTCAGCGCCGGGTGCCCCTGGCCAGCTTGACCGCACCTCTGGCCGCAAGCCCGGCAAGGGTGGTCACGGCCAGCGCAACGGTCTTGCGGTTGCGCAGGACGAAGCGCGCGACCTTGAGGCCGGTCTTGACATTGCGACGATAGGACATGGCCAGCCTTTCCTTGCGAGGGGACTGGCTCAATGCATCCGGCGCGCCGAAGTTTCAGCGCATCGCCCCGCCCGGCCGGTTCACGCCAGCGCGGGTGCCGGCGCCTCGACCGGCCCGTCGGTGAACTGAAGCCGCGCGAGGCGGGCGTAAAGGCCGCCCTGCGCCACCAGTTCCTCGTGCGTGCCCTGCTGAACGATGCGGCCGCCTTCCATCACCACGATCCGGTCGGCCTTCTTCACGGTGGCAAGGCGGTGGGCCACGATGATCGTCGTGCGGCCCTGCGCCAGGGCGTCGATGGCGTCCTGAACCAGCCGCTCGGACTGGGCGTCCAGCGCGCTCGTCGCCTCGTCCAGCAGCAGGATCGGCGCGTCCCGCAGGATCGCGCGGGCGATGGCGATGCGCTGCTTCTGCCCGCCCGACAGCATCACGCCGCGCTCGCCCAGTTCGGTGTCGTAACCCTGCGGCAGCGACATGATGAAGTCATGCGCGTTGGCCGCGCGGGCGGCGGCCTCGATCTGCGCGTCGGTGGCATGGGCCTGGCCGAAGCGGATGTTCTCGCGCGCGGTGGTGGCGAAGATCACCGGGTCCTGCGGGACCAGCGCGATGGCCTGCCGGAAATCGGCGCGGGCCATGTCGCGCAGGTCGATCCCGTCGATGCGGACGGTCCCCCGGTCGGGGTCCCAGAAGCGCTGGATCAGCTGCACCACGGTGGTCTTGCCCGCGCCCGAGGGGCCGACCAGCGCGACCGTCTCGCCGGGGCGGATCGCCAGCGTGACATCGTCCAGCGCCGAGATGTCGGGGCGGGTCGGATAGCGGAAGCCGACCGCCTCGAAGTCGATGCGTCCCGCGACCGGACGCGGCAGCGGCACGGGCCTTGCGGGATCGCGCAGCGTGTCCTCGGTCGCCAGCAGGTCGCCCAGGCGCTCGGTGGCGCCGGCGGCGCGCTGAAGCTCGCCCCAGATTTCCGACAGCGCCCCCAGGGAACCGGCGACAAGGACGGCGTAGATCACGAACTGCACCAGCTCGCCCACCGTCATGGTGCCCGCGCGCACGTCGCGCGCGCCCACCCACAGCACGCCCACGACGCCCGCGAAGATCAGGAAGATCACCAGTGCCGTCATCATCGCGCGGATGCGGATGCGCCGCTCGGCCGAACCGAAGGCGGTTTCGGTCACGCGGGCGAAGGCGGCGCGCGTGGGTTCCTCGGCGGTGAAGGCCTGGACGGTCTGCGCGGCCAGCAGGGCCTCGGAGGCGGTGCCGGACGAACTGGCGATCCAGTCCTGGTTCTCGCGCGACAGGGCCCGCAGGCGGCGGCCCAGCACGATGATCGGCACGATCACCACCGGCACCAGCAGGAACAGAAGGCCCGTCAGCTTGGGCGAGGTGATGAGCAGCATGACCAGCCCGCCGATCACCACGATGGTCTGGCGCAGCGCCAGCGAGACGGAGCTGGAGATCACCGACAGGATCAGCGTCGTGTCGGTGGTGATGCGGCTGATGATCTCGCCCGTCATCACCCGTTCGAAGAAGGCGGGAGACAGGCCGATCACCCGGTCGAAGACGGCGCGGCGGATGTCGGCCACGACACGCTCGCCCAGCCGCGTGACAAGGGCGTAGCGCAGTGCCGTGCCCAGGGCGAGGGCGGCCGCGATTCCGAGGGCCGCGAGGAAATACTGGTCGAGGAGCCTCGCCCCTTGGCCGAAGCCGTCCACGATGCGGCGCACGGCGACAGGCAGGACCAGGCTGACGGCCGAGGTGGCCAGCAGCGCCACGAACGCCCCGGCCATCATCGCGCGATAGGGACGCAGGAAGGGCCACAGCGCCCTCAGCGCGCCGATGCGGCGGGTGGTCGGGCGGTCGATCGTCGGCTTGGGTTGGCGGGCCAAGGGCTTGCTCCGGCGCTGGGTCCGGGATGGTGTAGGCATTGGGCCGCCCTGGGGCAACCCGAAGCCCTGCGGCATCCTGACCGCAGGGCCGCCCGTTGTGGCGTCCCGTGCAGGGGCCTGCTTCAGACGCCGCCCATGATCGCGCCGATCACCGCGCAGGCCAGCACCGCATAGCCCATGTCGATCAGCGTCATCACCATGGGGCGGGGTGAATAGGTGTTGGTGATGAAGAACCAGGGCGCCACGATGGCCGCGCCGATGCCTGCGCCCCAGCCCAGCCCCGCGACGACCCCGTCGATGCCCGCGCGCACGTAAAGGATGCGGATCATCGCCGCGATGGCGACCAGCGCGACGCCGGCCAGCAGGTAGGGCGTGACCGACCGCGACAGCGGGTGGCCGATGTTCTGCACCTGCAGGCCCGAGGCATTGCTGTAGACCCTGTCGTTCAGCCGATACCAGATCGCGCCGATCACCCAGGCCAGGATGGCGGCGGCAATGACGATCATCAGTTCCATCGGATCACCCCTTCGCGCCCGCAAGCGCCAGCACCGCGTCCCATTCCTCGGCCGTCACCGGCTGGACCGACAGGCGCGAGTTCCTGACCAGCACCATCTCGGCAAAGCGCGAGTCGGCCTTGATCTCGGCCAGGCCCACCGCCCGGGGCAGGGCCTCGACCGCGCGCAGGTCCACGCATTCCCATCTCGGGTCCTCTGCGGTCGAGTCGGGATGGGCCTCGGCGATCACCTCGACGATGCCGACGACCGCCTTGCCGAGGTTGGAATGGTAGAAGAAGCCCCGGTCCCCGACCTTCATCTCGCGCATCAGGTTGCGGGCCTGATGGCTGCGGACACCGTCCCATTCCTCGCCCGCGTTTCCCTTCGCGACGAGGTCGTCCCAGGAAAACACATCCGGCTCGGACTTGAAAAGCCAGCGGGTCATCCGATGGCCTTGCGCCAGGCCATGACCTCGACCGAGTCGAACACGTCGGCCGCCGCATAGGGGTCCTCGGCCACCCAGGCCTTTGCCGCGTCCAGATCGTCCGCCTCGATGATCAGCAGCGAGCCGCAGGGGTTGCCGTCCTCAAGGAAGGGCCCGGCCAGCTGCACCCGGCCCGATCCGTTCAGCCAGGCGAGATGCGCCTCGCGCGTGGTCATGCGGGCATTCAGGCGTCCGGGCTTGTCCCGGCAGATCACGGCGAACAGCGGCATCATTCCTCCTTGAGCGGGCGTGCGAGCAGAAGCTCCACCGCCTGTTTAACGCCGACGCGGCCCCCGGCAAGCCCGGCGATCAGGGTCGAGACGGGCATCTCGATCCCGGTCCTTGCGGCAATGGCGGCGACGGCGCGGGCGGTGGCGGCACCTTCCACGGTGACATGGGGGTCGAAGGCCTCGGCCCGGCCCAGCGCCAAGCCATAGCGGAAGTTGCGCGACTGTTCCGAGGTGGCTGTCAGGATCAGGTCGCCCAGGCCCGACAGGCCGGTCAGCGTCTCGGGGTCGGCACCCTTGGCGGCAGCGAAGCGGGTCATCTCGGCGAAGCCCCGCGTGATGATGGCGGCGCGTGCGGAATCGCCCAGGCCCGCGCCGATGGCGACGCCCGCCGCGATGGCGATGACGTTCTTCAGCGCGCCCCCCAGCTCTGCCCCCGTCACATCGGTCGTGCGGTAAAGCCGCAGGACCGGGGTGGACAGCGCGTGCTGCAACCGGTGCCCCGCCTGGCCGTCCGCGCAGGCGAGCGTCAATGCGGTCGGCAGTCCCCGCGCGATGTCGGCGGCGAAGCTGGGACCGGTGAGGACGGCCACGGTCGAGCCGGGGCAGGCCTCGGCCAGCATCCGCGCGGGCGAGCGCCCCGTGGCGAGGTCGATCCCCTTGGCGCAGCTGACCAGCGCGCGGCCGTCGAGCCGTGCCCCGTGATCCGACAGGAAGGCGCCCGTGGCCTGCGCGGGAATGGCGACCAGCAGGATCTCGGCCTCGGGCAGGGTTTCAGTCACGTCCACGCTTCCGGGCAGCGTGACACCGGGCAGCAGCGGGTTTTCCCCCTGCCAGCCGATGCGGCGGCCCCACAGCGACACCGGCCCCCTGGCCGACAGGGTGACGGCCAGCGCCGTGCCGAAGGCGCCTGCGCCCAGAACGGCGATGTTCATGCCTTGGCCCCGCGCTTGCCCGCGCCCAGCATCGGCGCGGCGCTCTGGTCCAGCGGCCAGCGGGGCCGCGCGGCGAGGTCCATGCCGTCGCGGTGGCCGAGGCGGAAGCGCTCGATCCCGGCCCAGGCGATCATCGCGGCATTGTCGGTGCACAGCGGCAGGGGCGGCGCAAGGAAACGGACGCCGGCCTCTGCCGCCACGCGTTCCAGCGCCGCGCGGATGGTGCGGTTGGCCGCGACCCCTCCGGCAACGGCAACCACGGGCACATCGGCCTGCGCCAGGGCACGGCGGGTCTTCTCGGCCAGCACCTCGGCCACGGCCGCCTGGAACGAGGCGCAGATGTCAGCGCGCAGGCTTTCGCGCAACCCGCCCTCGGCCGCCACCGCCTGGTCGCGGACGCGCAGGACGGCGGTCTTGAGGCCGGAAAAGCTCATGTCGCAGCCCGGGCGGTCCAGCAGCGGACGCGGCAGGGGGATGGCAGCGGCGTCACCCTTGGCCGCCTCGGCTTCCACCACGGGACCGCCGGGCTGGGGCAGGCCCAGAAGCTTGGCCACCTTGTCGAAGGCCTCGCCGGGCGCGTCGTCGATGGTGCCGCCAAGGCGGGTGAACTCTTCGGGCCCCGACACCCGCAGGAACTGGCAATGACCGCCGGACACCAGCAGCATCAGGTAGGGAAAGCCGATCCCGTCCGTCAGCCGGGGCGTCAGCGCATGACCGGCAAGGTGGTTCACCCCCACCAGCGGCAGGCCGGTCCCGGCGGAAAGCCCCTTGGCCAGCATCACGCCGGCCATGACCCCCCCGATCAGCCCCGGCCCCGCCGTCACGGCGATGGCGTCGAGATCGCGCAAGCCGACCCCCGCCTGCTCCAGCGCGGCCTCGACGCAAAGGTCCAGCCGCTCGGCATGGGCGCGGGCGGCGATTTCCGGCACGACGCCGCCGAAGGCCGCGTGCAGGGCCGCCTGGCCCGAGACGACCGAGGACAGCACGCGGCGGTCCTCGGTCACGACCGCGGCGGCGGTGTCGTCGCAACTGCTCTCGATGCCAAGGACGGTCAGGGGCATGGTTGAATTCGCGGGGATGCTGCGGCTTATCGGGGGTTAGCACCGGCCCGAAGGAAACGCCATGCGAGAGCCTGCCCCCCTGCCGCCCGCGCTCCTGATCACGCGTCCCGAACCCGCGGGGCGCCGGTTCGCCGCGCGGATCGCCGGGCTGGGCCTGCGCTGCGTCGTCGCACCCCTGCAGCGGATCGTGCCCGTTCCCCATGACGCGCGCGCGCTGGAGACGGCGAAGGGACTGGTCTTCACCTCGGAGAACGCAGTCCCCTTTGCCGGTCCCGGGGCAGGCCGGCCGGCCTTCTGCGTGGGCCCCCGGACGGCGGAACGCGCGCGGGCGGCGGGGTTCGTCGTGGCCGAGGGGCCGGGCGACGCGGCGGGGCTGATGCCGATGCTTCAGGACCTCGGACCGGGCTGGGTGCATCCGCATGGCGCGCATCTGGCGGCGCGCCTGCCGATGCCGGGCGTCGTCGTCTATGACCAGCAGGCGCTGCCCCTTCCGGCCGAGGGCATCGCGCTGCTGCAGGGGTCGGCACCCGTGATCCTGCCGCTGTTTTCGCCCCGCTCGGCCAGGCTGGCGGCAGGGGCGGCGCGGGACGCGGCCGCCCCGCTGTGGATCGCGCCGATCAGTCCTGCGGCCGAGGCCGCATGGGCTGCGGCCTGGACCGGGGGGCTCCTGCGATCCGAGGTCGCGGACAGGCCTGATGCGGAAGGGATTGTTCACGCCATCCATCGCCTGCTGGATGGGGAACGCGCGGCCCTCGGCGCGGGTTGAGCAGGCCGACGCGCCCGTCTAGGGTTGGCGCCACCGCGCCGCTGCCAACGGCGTGTCTTCTGCAAGGGTTTTCGACCGCACCGGAGGCTGGCCTGCCGCCGGAAACTTCAAGGGATCGCCGCGCCATGACCGACCGCCCCGACGACGCCGCACCGCACCGCCGCCCCGAGCCGGCGGCCCCCGGCACGGCCCTCCCCTCGCGCGAGGCGTCGGCGCCCGACACGGAAGGCGCCGAGGCGCCCCCCGCGCCGCCCATCGAATCCGCGCTGGTGGGCGAGAACGGCGACCGACCCGCCATGTCGCGCCGCGCCCCCGACGAGGGCAGCGCCGAGCGGCCGGTCACGATCGACATGCCGGACGGCGGCAAGGCGGATGCAGCCGGGCCCTCGGGCGCCCGGGCCGAGGAAACCGTAGCCCCCTCGGCGATCCCCACGGTGACGCGCCCCGCGTCGCCTGAGCCGGGCACGGCGTCCACCGCCGCCCGCTCCCCCGCCTCGGCCCCCGCCCCCGCCCCCGCCCCCGCGCCAAGGCGGCGAGGCGGGTTCATGCCCCTGTTCCTGGGCGGGGTCATCGCAGCGGCGCTGGGAGCAGGCGCCGCCTGGTGGGCCGTCCCGCGCCTGCCCCCCGCGTGGCAGCCTGCCCCCGTCGCCAGCACCGCCGCCACGGACGCGCTGCGCGCCGAGATGGAGCGGCAGGCGGCCGAGATCGAGACCCGCGCCGTCGAGGCCGCCCGCCAGGCCGCGTCGGAGGCCGCGACCCAGGCCGCGAGCGCCAGCCTTGCCGGCCAAGGCGGAACCCTGGTCGAGCAGGCCCGTCAGGCGGGCGCCGATGCGGCCGCCAAGCTGCTGGCCGAGGCACCCGCGGCACCGGGCGCAGACCCCTCGGTCGCGACGACGCTCGCGGCCCAGGCGCAGCAGCTTGCCACGCTGGACGAGGCCGTGACCGCCCTGCGCAGCGCGCCCCAGCAGACCGTGGATCTTGCCCCGCTCCAATCGGCGGCAGACGAGCAGGCCGGGCGGCTCACGGCGCTGGAAGAGGCGGCTGCCACGCTGCGGGACACCCCGGCCGTCGATCTGGCCCCGCTTCAGCAGCAGCTTGACGCGCAAGCGGCCCGGATCGCCGAACTGGCGCAGCGCCCCGCCGTCGATCCCGCCGCGGTCGAGCGGCTGAACGCGCTGGCCGCCGAGGCGGATGCCCTGTCCCAGCGCATCGCCACTGCCGCCGACGAGGCCCAAGCGCGGCTGGCCGAGGCGGAGACGCGCGCCACCACGCTGGCGCAGTCGGCCGAGGACGCCGCGCGCCGCGCCCAGGCCGCCTCGGCCGCGCTGGCCATCGGCGAGGCGCTGCAAAGCGGCGCGCCCCCCACGGCCGCGCTGGCGCAGCTCGAGGAGGCGGGCGTGACGCCGCCGCCCGCGCTGACGGCCCGGGTTCCCACGCTGGACGAGCTGGTCGCGGCCTTCCCCCCTGCCGCCCGCGCCGGTGTGCGCGCGTCCCTGCAGGCCGAATCGGCGCAGGGCGAAGGAAGCATCCTGGGGAACTTCCTGCGCGCCCAGACCGGCGCGCGCTCGGTCGAGCCGCGGCAAGGCTCGGACGCGGACGCGGTGCTGTCGCGCTCGGGCGCGGCGGTCGAGCGGGGCCACATCCAGGCCGCGCTGGACGAACTGGCCGCCCTGCCCGAAGCCGCGCGCCCCGCGATGGCCGACTGGACCGCGCAGGCGCAGGCCTATGTCCAGGCGCAGGCCGCCCTGGGCACGCTGGTCGCCCCGGCCGCCCCTGCGACAGAAGACGCGGCTAACGCCGCCCCCGGCGCGCCCGAGGCGCCGCCCGCACCGGAACCTGCCCCTGCCGCCGGGGACGCAGCGGCCGCTGCCCCCGCCGAGCCAGCCCCGGCCGCCGCTGCTGAAGCTGCCGCCGAGGCTTCCCCTGCGCCCGAGGGCGGGGCCGCTGAAGCGCCCGCACCTGCCGAGCCTGCCCCGGCCGCCGCCGCTGAAGCTGCCGCCGAGGCTTCCCCTGCGCCCGAGGGCGGGGCCGCTGAAGCGCCCGCGCCCGCCGAACCCTCCGCCCCCGCCGCCGAACCGGCGGCGGCAGGCGCGGCACTTCGTCCCACGCCGCCGGTCATCACGGCCACCGTGCCCCTGCACCAACCCGAAACGCCGCCGGCCGACGCCCGCGCCGCAGCCCCGTCCAACTGAGGTTCCCGCCGATGCTGCTTACGCTTCTCAAGGTCACGTTCTTCTTCGCCGTCGTGCTGGCGGCGGCGTTGGGGGCGATGTACCTGGCCGAACATGGCGAGCCTCTGCTGATCCAGTTCAACGGCGTCGAATACACGCTGGGGCCGGTGCAGGCCGCCATCGCCGCCCTCGTGGCGCTGTTCCTGGCCTGGCTCGCGGTCCAGATCCTGCGTCTGGCGCTGGCCTTCCTGCGGTTCCTCGCGGGCGACCGCACCGCGATCCACCGCTATTTCGACCGCACGCGCGAACGCCGCGGCTACCAGGCACTGGCCGAGGGGATGCTCGCCGTCGCCTCGGGCGAGGGACGCCTGGCGCAGGACCACGCCAAGCGCGCCGCCAGGTACCTGGACCAGCCGCACCTGACCAACCTGCTGGCCGCGCAGGCGGCCGAGACGGCGGGCGACGCCACCCATGCGGAACAGGTCTACCGCGAGATGCTGACCGACAACCGCACCCGCTTTGTCGGCATCCGGGGGCTGATGCAGCAGCGCCTTGCCATGGGCGACACCTCGACCGCGCTGCGGCTGGCCGAGAAGGCCTATGCGATCAAGCCCACCAACGCGGGCCTTCAGGACACGCTGCTGACGCTGCAGACCCGCGCCCATGACTGGAAGGGGGCGCGCTCGACCCTGAAGGACAAGCGCCGGCAGGGCGCGCTGCCCAAGGACGTGGCGATCCGCCGCGACGCCGTTCTGGCCCTGCAGGAAGCGTCCGAGGTGCTGGCCCACGGCAATTCCATCAGCGCGCGCGAGGCCGCGATCAGCGCCAACAAGGCCTCGCCCGATCTGGTGCCGGCCGCCGTGCTGGCCGCCCGCAGCTACCTGGCGCAGAAGGACACCCGCAACGCCAGCCGCCTGCTGCAGAAGGCCTGGGGCGCGCAGCCCCACCCCTCGCTGGCCGCGGCCTATGCCGAGATCGTCCCCGACGAGACGCCCGCCCAGCGGATGCGCCGCTTCGAGGACCTGATCCGCCAGAACCCCGACCACGAGGAATCGCGCCTGCTGCGGGCGGAACTTGCGCTGGCGGCCGAGGACTTCCCCGCCGCCCGCCGCGCGCTGGGCGACCTGGCCGAAACGCATCCGACCGTGCGGTCCATCGCGATCATGGCGGCGGTGGAACGCGGCTCGGGCGCCGACGACAGCGTCGTGCGCGGCTGGCTGGCGCGCGCCATGAACGCGAGCCGCGGGCCGCAGTGGGTTTGCGACAACTGCCACAACATCATGCCCGAATGGTCGCCCGTCTGCGACAGCTGCCACAGCTTCGACACGCTGACCTGGCGCGAGCCCCCCGTGGCCTCGCGCATGGCGACGGCCGGAAACGGGATCGAGATGCTGCCCCTGATCGTCGGCCGCCCGCAGCATGCGGCGGAGGATGCCGATGCCGCCGCCGTGGCCGGCGTCTCGCCGCCCCTGCCTGCGCCCAAGCCGCAGCGCCCGGCGCCTCGTCCCGTCCAGCCCGGCATGATCGAGCGTGATTCGGACTACGAGCCCTCCTCGACCGTGACCCACCGCGAGAAGCCCTCGGGCAGGAAATCGCGGCGCGGCGCCTCGGGGGCCGAGCCCTCGGCGCCCGGAATGATCGGCGCAGCCGCGCCGGCTTCGGAGGGTCCCGCAACCGTCGCCGAGGCCGGTCCGCAGCCGCCGGTGGACCCGGCACCCGGCGCGGCCGAGCCCCCCACGGTTGTCACCGTCGAGGTGATCGAACCCGCGGCGGGCGAGCCCCCGGTGCGGCCCGATGTCGAACCTGTGACGTCACCGGGGCAGGAAATGCGCTGACCCCCTTCCCCTGCCCGCGGGATGGTGCTAATCCGCCCCGCACGCCGCAGTAGCTCAGCTGGTAGAGCACGTCATTCGTAATGATGGGGTCGGGGGTTCGAGTCCCTTCTGCGGCACCACTTCCATTCACTCGCCTGCCACGCCGCCCCTGCCGGGCGGCGCTGTCTTTTCCGGGATGGGCCTCAGCCCTTGGGGGCGGCGTAGACGGCGGCCCAGAAGACGGTCTTGCCGTCCGACCCGATCGCCCGGCCGATGCCGAAGTCGGCCACGGGCGGCAGCATGATGTTCTGCGCGTGGCCCGAGGATCGGCTCCATACCGTCAGCACCTGTCCGAGGTCGAAGGGACCGGCAGCGATGTTCTCGGCCGTCACGATGGGGCGATAGCCCACGCCCTTGACCCGCTGCGCAGGCCCCTGCGTGCGGCTGCCCTGATGGGCCATGACCCCGCGCCGGGCCATGTCGCAGGCGTGCTTCGCCGCCGCCTGGGCAAGGCGCGCATTGGCGCGGACCGGGGGCAGGTTGGCGGCCGCGCGCTGCTGGCTGGTCACGCGGGCGGCGGCCTCGTTCTCGCCACGGCTGGTCGCCGGGCAGCTTGCGGCCCCGGGTGCGGCCGCCTGCACGCGCAGCGGATTCGAAAGGACCGCCCCTGGCAGGGCCAGTGCAAGGGCCGCGACGGCGAGCGAAAGGCGTGTTTTCATCCTGGCTTCCGATCTCTGAACTGGCTGGCGATCCGCCCGATCACGCACACGCGCAAGCAGGCATCACGTCTTGTCATAATCAACCATAGATTGTTATTCCTTCGCCTGATCCAAGGCCTGACGCCGCGTTCCTGTGCGGGTCCGTCGCCGGAAACTTGCCCCTTGGGCAGATTTCAGCCCATCTTCCCCTTGCGGGAATTACGGAGGGGGAGCCGATGTCGCGCTTTGTCAGCATCGCGGATCGTGACCGGGTCGAGGCCGAGATGCCTTACGCCGAGCGGCCGCTGCCGAAGACGATCCATGGCTTCCTTTCCGCCGCGCGCGACCGTTTCCCGCAGCGTCCGGCCCTGGCATTCCAGTTGCTGTCCGACCCCCGCAGCCGGGCCTGCACGCTGAACTGGACCGAGTTCCACGAGCGCGTGACCGAGACGGCCAACCTGTTCCGCAGCCTCGGCGTGGGGCCCACGGACACCGTGGCCTATCTGCTGCCGAACTGCCTGGAAACGCCCGTGGTTCTGCTGGCGGGGGCGACGGCGGGGATCGTGAACCCGATCAACCCCCTGCTGGAACCGGAACAGATCGCCAGCATCCTGCGCGAAACCAATGCCAAGGTGCTGGTCACGCTGAAGTCGATGCCCAAGTCGGACGTGGCCCAGAAGGCGGCGGCGGCGCTGGAGCTGGCACCCAACGTGCAGACCCTGCTCGAGGTCGACCTGGCACGCTACCTTGGCGGGCTCAAGCGGCTGATCGTGCGCTTCCTGCGTCCGCGCGTGGTGGCGAAGCACAAGGCGCGGGTGCTGGACTTCGAGGCGGCGGCCTCGGCCCAGCCCCATGACCGGCTGACCTTCGAGGACGTGCAGGCCGACCGCGTCGCCGCCTATTTCCACACGGGCGGCACCACGGGGATGCCCAAGATCGCCCAGCACAAGTATTCGGGCATGATCTACAACGGCTTCCTGGGCGGCTCGCTGCTGTTTGGGGAAAGCGACGTGCTGATGTGCCCGCTGCCGCTGTTCCACGTCTTCGCGGCCTATCCGATCCTGATGTCCTGCATCCAGTCGGGCGCCATGATGGTGATGCCGACGCCCGCCGGATACCGGGGCGAGGGCGTGATGGACAATTTCTGGAAGCTGGTGGAACGCTGGCAGGCGACCTTCCTGATCACCGTGCCGACGGCCATCGCCGCGCTGATGCAGCGCCCCGTCAACGCCGACGTGTCCAGCCTCCGCACGGCGATCTCGGGTTCGGCCGCGCTGCCGATCGAGCTTTACAACCGCTTCAAGCAGGCGACCGGCGTCGAGATCGCCGAAGGCTACGGCCTGACCGAGGCCACCTGCCTTGTCAGCTGCAACCCGGTGGACGGGCTGAAGAAGGTGGGCTCGGTCGGCATCCCCCTGCCCTACACCCATGTCCGCATCCTGCGGCGCACCCCCGAGGGCTTCAAGGACTGCGGCACCGACGAGGTGGGCGAGATCTGCGTGGCCAACCCCGGCGTCTTCGAGGGGTCGACCTATACCGAGACGGACAAGAACCACGACCTGTTCGCCGAGGACCGTTTCCTGCGGACGGGCGACCTCGGGCGGATCGACTCGGACGGCTACCTGTGGATCACGGGGCGCGCCAAGGACCTGATCATCCGGGGCGGCCACAACATCGACCCGGCCGAGATCGAGGAAGGGATGCTGTCGCACCCCGACGTGGTCGGCGCGGCCGCCATCGGCCAGCCCGACAGCTTCGCCGGAGAGCTTCCCTGCGTCTATGTCCAGTTGCGCGACGGCGCGAGCGTGTCCCCCGGGGCGCTGGCCGAACATGCCCGCGCGCATATCCACGAACGCGCCGCCGTCCCCAAGCATATCGAGATCCTGCCCGAACTGCCGACGACCGCGGTGGGCAAGGTCTTCAAGCCCGCCCTGCGCAAGCTGGCGATCGCCCGCGTCCTGTCGGCGGCGCTGGAGGGCACCGGCGTCTCGGTCGCCGAGGTGGCCGAGGATCGCAGGAAGGGCCTGACCGCACGCGTCAGCCGGGCACCGGGCACTGACGAGGCCGAGGTGGCAAAGCGGCTGGGCGAGTTCACCGTCCCCTGGGAATGGACCTGACGCCCTAAGGGATCGGGCCCGGGCGGCGCCTGCTGAAAGGGCCAGAACCGCCCATCGACGGACATACTCCGGAGGCACCCGGACGAAACCGGGCCTTGGGGATCAGCCCTGCGCTGCGGGCGCGGTCCCTTCGCCTTCCCCCGCATCCTCGGGGCGGTTTCCCGAAGCGACCCGACGGAGGCATCGGCCCACCGAAAAGCGCCGGGCCGACCGACAAAGGCGCGCAAGAGCATTGCGGTCTGCCGAGTGCCGGTCCGGGGGGCGTCCCTCGTCTCGCGGGCTGTGGCGGCAGGGCGGGCAGCGGCGGCCCTGTCCCGGCCATTGACGCGGCACCGGCCCTGCGCGTATGTGCCGCTGTCCGAGTTCCGGCCCCGCCGGATTGAAAGGGAACACGGGACGGCCGGAACAGGCCGAGGCCGTGGCTGCCCCCGCAACTGTGCGCGGAGAGCGGCGCCGACACGCCACTGGGGCCCCGGCCCCGGGAAGGCCGGCGCACGCGATGACCCGCAAGCCAGGAGACCTGCTCGGCGACACCCTTTCGATGGTGCGGGGCGCGCCAGCGAAGCGGCCTGACCGCAGCGGTGATCCGTCAGCCGTCTGCGGGGCCGCCATGCCCCCGGACCCACGCCAACCTCGCGGGCGTTGCCCGCCCCTTGGGACCGATCATGCCCGTCCGCATCCTTTGCCTGACCGCCGCGCCCGTTGCCGCCGCATTGGTCCTTTCCGCCCCTGCCCTTGCGCAGGACACCCTGACGCTGGACCCCGTGATCCTGTCGGGCGGCTTCTCGTCGGTCGAGGCCGACGCATATGGCCGTGCCGCGACCGTGCTGGATGCCGAGGACCTGCGCCGGCGCGGCGTCAGCAGCGTCCAGGATGCGCTGCGCGGCCTGCCGGGCGTTTCGGTCAGCAGCACCGGCGCCTCGATCACCGCGATCCGCATCCGCGGCGGCGAAACGCGGCACACGCTGGTCCTGATCGACGGGGTCAGCGCGGCGGCGGGCGATCAGCCCTACTTCCTTTCCGGCCTCGAGCTGGCCGATGTCGAGCGCATCGAGGTGCTGCGCGGGCCGCAGTCGGTCTTCTACGGCTCCAACGCCGCCTCGGGCGTGGTCAACATCATCACCCGCAAGGCCGACAGGACCGGGGGCCTCGCCCGCGCCGAGCTTGGCAATGGCCAGGCGATCGCCCTGGGGCAGTCCATCGTGGGCGATCGCTGGAGGCTGCAGGGCGACTGGTCGTGGCGCGACGACAAGGGCTTCGACGTCTCGGCGGGCGATGGGGGCGACGACGACGGCATCCGCCGGGGGACCCTGGCGCTGTCCGGCGACTACCGCGCGACCGAGACGCTGACCTTCGGCTTTTCGGCCCGCCGTTCCGACGAACGCTATGGTTTCGACGCCACCAACTGGGCCGCCACCGGCCCCGACGACTACCTGATCGACAGCGACGACGAGGCAAAGCGCGACGAGCGGATCGGCACGGTCTGGGCCACCCTGGACACGCTTGACGGGCGGCTCGAGCACCGGCTGGCCTGGCAGGACACCCGCTACCGGCTGGAATCGGATGACGGCACCACCTCGCGCGCGCGGACGCGGGCGCTGAAGTATCGCGCGACCTTTGGCCTTGACGGCCCGGTGGCCGAAGCGGACCAGACCCTCGCACTGGCGCAGGACTGGATCACCGACGAGGCCACGGGCGTGGCCGACAACCGGCGCGAGACGCGCTCGACGGCACTGGAATACCGGGGCGCTTATGCCAACGGCCTCGATATCCAGCTGGGCCTGCGCCACGACGACAGCTCGGAGTTCGAATCCAAGACCACCTGGAACGCGGGCCTGTCCTGGCGGATCGAGGGCACGCCCCTGCGCCTGCACGCCTCGGCCGGGACAGGCATCAGCAACCCGCAGTATTTCGAGATCCTCGGCGGCTATGGCTATATCGGCAACCCGGACCTGAAGCCCGAGGAGAACCGCAGCATCGACTTCGGCCTCGAATACAGCCTGCCGGACGGGCGCGGGGTCATCGACGTGACCTGGTTCAAGGAGCGGCTGGAGGACGAGATCACCTTCAGCGGCGTGCTGCTGCCCAACGGGACCAACTATTACAACCAGGACGGCACCAGCCGGCGCGAGGGGGTCGAGGTGGCCTTGCGGCAAGAGGTGACAGAGACGCTGACACTCGGCGCGGCCTATACCTATCTGGATGCGACCAATTCCGACGGCTCGGTCGAGGTGCGCCGGCCCCGGCACGAGCTTGCGGCGAACGTGAGCCTGCAGACCTTCGGCGGGCGGGGCTGGGTGGCGGCCGATCTGCGCCATGTCCGCGACCTTGCCGACACGCAGTACTGGGGCAGCTACGCCATCGAGGACCTGCCCGACTTCACCAGCGTCAACCTTGCCGCCAGCTATGACCTGACCGACCAGGCGCGGCTGTCCGCCCGCGTCACCAACCTGTTCGACGAGGAGTATTCCGAAACCTGGGGCTATGCCGCCCCCGGCCGCGAGGCCTGGCTGGGGATCGAGACGCGGTGGTAAGCCTGCGCGCCCTGACGGTGCTCGCGCTGGCGGCGGGACTTGCGGTGCCCGCCGGGGCCGAGCCGCCCAAGCGGGTCGTGTCGATGAACCTGTGCACCGACCAGCTGGCGATGGCGCTGGCGGCGCCAGGGCAGCTGATCTCGGTGTCCTACATCGCACGCGATCCCCGCGCCTCGGCCATGGTCGAGGAAGCCCTGCGTTACCCCGTCAACCGGGGGCGGGCCGAGGAAGTCTATCTGCTGCATCCCGACCTTGTGCTGGCGGGCAGCTTCGGCGGACCGGCCGTCGCCATGCTGCACCGGCTGGGCGTCCCGGTGGTCGAGGTCGCGCCTCCCACTTCGCTGGACGAGGCGCGCAAGGCGATCGCGCAGGTCGGCGCGGCCCTGGGCCGCAGCGAGGAGGCGGCGGCGATGATCGCCGCGTTCGACCGGGAACTGGCTGAACTTTCCCGGCCCGTGGGACCCGATGTGCCGACTGCGGCGACCTGGGGTCCCAACGGCTATTCGGTCGCAGGGGACACGCTGGCGGGGGACATCATGCGCCGGGCGGGGTTTTCGCTGGTGACGGACCGGCTGGGCATGGACACCTCGGGTTATGTCCCGCTGGAAGTGCTGGTCATGGCCCAGCCCGACCTGATCGTGACCGGCACCCCCTATCCCGGCAACTCGCGGGCCGAGGAGGTGCTGGACCATCCCGCGCTGGACAGGTTGGACGGCCGTGTCCTGCGCGTGCCGGACGCGCTGTGGACCTGCGCCCTGCCCCGCTCGCTGGAAGCCTTGGCGATGCTGTCGGCCGAAGCCGAGGCGCTGCGATGAGGCGGGATGCGCGCCTTCTGGTCGTCCTCGCCGCGCTGGTTGCGGCTCTGGCCCTGGCGTCGCTGCTGACAGGCCCCGCAGGCGCCGGACCGCGCGCGGGGCTTCAGGCGCTGTGGACCGGCGAGGGACCGCTGGGCATCGTGCTGCGCGAGATCCGCGCACCGCGCACCGTGCTGGCCATCATGGTCGGCGCCAGCCTCGGCCTTTCCGGCGCGGCGCTCCAGGGCTATCTGCGGAACCCCTTGGCCGAGCCGGGGCTGATCGGCATTTCCGCCTCGGCCGCGCTTGGGGCGGTGATCGCGATCCAGGCAGGCGTCTCGGCGCTGGCGCTGGGCGTGCCCTTCGCGGCGCTGGGGGGCGCGCTGGGGGGCGTCGCGCTGATCCTGGGGCTGGCAGGACGCCGCGCCGGGGGCTTGGGCCTGATCCTGGGCGGCATCGCCGTTTCGGCGCTGGCGGGGGCGCTGACCGCGCTGGTCCTGAACCTGTCGCCCAACCCGTTCGCGGCCTATGACATCATGTTCTGGACAATGGGTTCGCTGGCCGACCGCAGTTGGGGCCATGTGCTGACCGCGGCCCCGCTGATGCTGGCGGGATGGCTGGCGCTGGCGCGGACGGGGCGCGACCTCGACGCGCTGTCGTTGGGCGAGGAAGCCGCGGCCTCGATGGGCGTGAACCTGCCACGGTTGCGGCTGGCAGTGGTGCTGGGCTCGGCCGCCGCGGTGGGCGCGGCGACCGCAGTGGTAGGGGCGATTGGCTTCGTGGGACTGGTGGTGCCGCATCTGCTGCGGGGCGCGGTGGGGGCGATGCCCTCGCGCCTGCTGCCCGCCTCGGGCCTGGGAGGCGCGGCCCTGGTGCTGGCGGCGGACGTGGCCGTGCGGATGATCCTGCCCGAACGCGACCTCAAGCTGGGGGTGATGATGGCGCTGGTCGGCGCCCCGGTCTTCCTGCATCTCATCTGGCGCACGCAGGCCGGACGATGAGCCTGATCCTTCAGGACCTGACAGTGCGGCGGGACGGCTGCCCGACCGTCGATCACGTGACGCTGTCGGTGCCGGCGGGCAGCTTCGTCGGGCTGATCGGCCCGAACGGCGCGGGCAAGACCACGCTGATGCAGGCCGCGCTGGGGCTGATCCCCTCCGAGGGGCAGTCGGACCTCGCCACCCTGCCGCCAGCTCGCCGCGCCCGCCGTGCCGCCTGGCTGCCGCAGGCGCGCGAGATCGCCTGGCCCATCCCGGTCGAGGCGCTGGTGCGCCTGGGCCGCCGCGCCGATCCCGACCGTCGCGCCGACGCGGCTGCCGTGGCCGAAGCCATGGCCGCGCTGGACGTCACCCATCTGGCAAGCCGTCGCGCGACCGAGCTTTCGGGCGGTGAGCTGGCCCGCGTGCTGATCGCCCGGCTGCTTGCGCAGCGCACGCCGCTGATCCTGGCCGACGAGCCGGTGGCGGGGCTCGACCCCTCGCACCAGTTTGCGGTGATGGAGCTTTTCGCCCGCCTCGCACAGCAGGGGCGCACGGTCATCGCCTCGATCCACGACCTCGCGCTGGCCGCGCGCTTCTGCCACCGGCTGGTGCTGATGGACCGGGGACGCCTGGTCGCGGACGGCCACCCGTCCGACGTGCTGACGCCCGCGCGGCTGGAACAGGTCTTCGGCGTCTCGGGCGCCTTCGTGCCGACGCCCGCGGGGCCGGTCTTCGTCACCCTGCCGCCACCCCCAGGGTCTTGCGCGCCCGCGCCACCAGAGCCGTGAGGTCCTCGAAGCTCTGGTCCCCGAACAGGGCCTCGTCGCCCGCGATCAGCGTCGGGGTGCCGATCAGGCTCATGTGATCGGCCAGCATGAACGAGCGGGCGATGTGATCCTCGACCGGGTCGGACTGCATCGCTTCGCGCAGCTTCGCCTCGTCCAGCCCCAGGCGGCGCACCACGCGCATCACCGATGGCTCGGCCGCGCGGTCCTTCATCGCCATCAGCCCGGCGTGGACCTGCCAGTATTTCCCTTGCTCGCGCGCGGCCAGCGCCGCCCGCGCCGCGAAGTCCGAGCCTTCGCCGAAGACCGGCCATTCGCGGAAGACGACGCGCAACTGCGGGTCCGAGCCGATCAGCCGCTGCATCGCGGGGACCAGCTTTTTGCAGAAGGGGCAGTTGTAATCGAAGAACTCGGTCAGCGTGACATTGCCGTCCGGATTGCCCAGCACGACGGCATTGCGGTCCCGCTCCAGCGCCTCGCGCAGTTCGGCGGGCATCGGGTTCGGCCGGTCGGCCCCCTGCCCCAAGGCGGGCGAGGCCGCCGCGGCGGCAAGAAGGGCAATCGTGGCGCGGCGGCTGGGCATGAAACGTCCTTTCCGTGATCCGCCGCCACGCTAGGAACGTTGGGGGGCAGAGGGAAATCACGAAGCCTCCAGTGTCGGGGGCCGCGCCCCGGAGGACAGATGCCGCGCCGATCCGCCGCCCCCCCCGATCCGAGAGCCCGAGGCGGTGCCCACCTGCCCGCTCTGCCTGCGCCCGATCCCGCCGGGCGTACCGCAGAGCCGCCATCACCTGATCCCCAAGCTGCGCGGCGGCAAGGGCGGCGAGACGGTGCTGCTGCACCAGGTCTGCCACTCCACGATCCACCGCACCCTGGGCGAGACGGAACTGGCGCGGAACTACGCCACAGTCGAGGCCCTGCGCGGGCATCCCGAGTTGCGGCGCTTCTTCGACTGGGTGGGAAAGCGCCCGCCGGGATGGAAGGGCAAGGTGCGGTGAGGCGGTGCGTGCCAGGCACGCACCCTACGGAGGCGAGGCGTAGGCTGCGTGCCCGGCACGCGCCGTTCCGCCCTTGTGGGAGGTCGTGCTGTGTGCGGGCGATCTTGGGAAAAGCGGCCTCAGCCCATGCATGATGCGGCCCGGGTCATCGGCGCGTCTCATGCGACGTCATCACAGCCGCGTCATCCTGCCCGCCTGCGCGGCTCAGCGTTTGGAGAATGAGTGATTCGGGTGCACCATCGGACCTCTCCTGCCGGAAAGGAACCGCCATGCCCCGCCTGACGATCATCAGCTTCGCCTCGGCCTGCGTCCTCGCCGCTTCGCCGGTCCTGGCCCAATCCGCCGCCACCACGACGCCCGCCCCCCAGCCGGTGGTCACGACCCCGGACCAGGGCGCGACGCCCGCCAAGCCCGCCGGCCGCACCGGATGCGGTATGAAGGCGCGGCAGGTCATGTCGTGAGGTAAGTGCCTCGCCGGTAATCCGGAATCGCATCCGACTCAGGAGGGTGCTTGTGAAGCATGCACTCTATGCAGGCTTCAACGGCTTGGCCGCTTGCGCTCAATCAAGAGAAGCGCACAGCTTGCCCGCCTTCTTCTGTTCAACAACCTGATCCGAAGAAGAAAGGGGCCGGCAGGCCCCTTTTTGCTCACCGGGCGAACTTCTTGTACTTCACCCGCTTCGGCTCGATCGAGTCCGGGCCCAGGCGGCGGACCTTGTCTTCCTCGTAGGCTTCGAAGTTCCCCTCGAACCATTCCACATGCGCGTCGCCCTCGAAGGCGAGGATATGCGTGCAGAGGCGGTCGAGGAAGAAGCGGTCGTGCGAGATGATGACCGCGCAGCCGGCGAAATCCTCGAGCGCGGCTTCCAGCGCCTGCAGGGTTTCCACGTCCAGGTCGTTGGTCGGTTCGTCCAGCAGCAGGACGTTGCCGCCCGACTTCAGCAGCTTCGCCATGTGGACGCGGTTGCGCTCGCCGCCCGAGAGCAGGCCGACCTTCTTCTGCTGGTCGCCGCCCTTGAAGTTGAAGGCCGAGCAATAGGCGCGGCTGTTCATCTGCGCGTCGCCCAGGTCGATCTGCTCGGCGCCGCCCGAGATTTCCTCCCACACGGTCTTGTTGGGGTCCAGCGCGTCGCGGCTCTGGTCCACGTAGGAGAGTTGCACGGTGTCGCCGAAGGTGATCTCGCCCGCGTCAGGCTTTTCCTGGCCCGTCAGCATCCGGAACAGGGTGGATTTCCCCGCCCCGTTCGGGCCGATCACGCCGACGATGCCGCCCGGCGGCAGGTTGAAGTCGAGATTCTCGATCAGAAGCTTGTCCCCGAAGGCCTTGGTCAGGCCCGCCACCTCGATCACGCGGCCGCCCAGGCGCGGGCCGTTCGGGACGATGATCTGGGCGTTGGCGATCTTCTCGCGCTCGGACTTGGACGCCATCTCGTTATAAGCGTTGATCCGGGCCTTCTGCTTGGCCTGCCGCGCCTTGGCGCCCGCGCGGATCCAGTCGAGTTCGCGTTCCAGCTGCTTCTGGCGCGCCTTGTCCTCACGGGCTTCCTGTTCCAGCCGCTTGGCCTTCTGTTCCAGCCAGGCGGAGTAGTTGCCCTCGTAGGGGATGCCCCGGCCGCGGTCGAGTTCCAGGATCCAGCTCGTGATGTCATCCAGGAAATAGCGGTCGTGGGTGACAGTCAGGATCGTGCCGGGATATTCGATCAGGTGCTTCTGCAGCCAGGCGATGGTTTCGGCGTCGAGGTGGTTGGTGGGTTCGTCCAGCAGCAGCATGTCGGGCGCCTCAAGCAGCAGCTTGCACAGCGCCACGCGGCGGCGCTCGCCCCCGGAAAGCGTTTCCACGTCGGCGTCGTCGGGCGGGCAGCGCAGGGCCTCCATCGCGACGTCCACCTGGGAATCCAGATCCCACAGGTTCTCGGCGTCGATCTCGTCCTGCAGCTTCGCCATCTCCTCGGCGGTCTCGTCCGAGTAGTTCATGGCAAGCTCGTTGTAGCGGTCGAGCTTGGCCTGCTTGGCCTTGACACCCTCCATCACGTTGCCGCGCACGTTCAGTTGCGGGTCAAGCTGGGGTTCCTGCGGCAGGTAGCCGACGGTCGCGCCCTTGGCGGCCCAGGCCTCGCCGGAAAAGTCCTTGTCGATGCCGGCCATGATCCGCAGCAGGGTGGATTTCCCCGCGCCGTTGACGCCGACGACGCCGATCTTGACGCCCGGCAGGAAGTTCAGGCGGATGTTCTCGAAGGTCTTCTTGCCGCCCGGATAGGTCTTGGACACGCCGTCCATGTGATAGACATACTGATACGAGGCCATGATCCGCTCCTGTCGATTTGACAGGTCATGTAGGCCATCGCCCGCCCGAGGTGAAGCAGCGTGTCGGGAACGTCACCTGATCAGGCGGTTGAACTCGGCGTCAAAGGTCGCGGCAAGGAAGGCGAACTGCGGCTCGAGCCGTTCGCGGATCTTCGCGCGCGCCTCGGAGGGCACCGAAAGCTCGGCATTGGCGGCGAAGACCTTGGCGTTCAGGCCGCGATAGGTGTGGGGGGCAAGGCCGCAGAAGGATTCGACCCGGCTCATGACGCCGGCCGGGTCCCTGGCGATCAGGCCGAAGGGCAGGATCAGCAGGCGATCCGCAGGCAGGCGCGAGGTCCAGCGCGGCACATAGGTCGCATAGTCGCCCCGGTCATACAGCACCGGGTCGTCGATCTCGGCCAGCCAGGCCTCGACTCCTTTCGGGGTCTTCTTCTTGCGCGTCAGGTTCATCTTCAGCTGGCTGATCGCGCGATCGACCGGATGGCGGATGATGTAGATGAAGCGCGCCTGCGGCAGGAACTCCGTGACGAACTCGACGCCTTCATCCGGCAGGGTGGAATATTCCGGGGTGATGTCGCAGGGGGCCGTGCCCTCGGGCGCCGGGGCGAAGACCTGCTTGTACCAGTGGTTGGTGAACATCTCGCCCCGGGTGATCCGGTCGAGATAGGCGTCAAGCGCGGGGGGCATTGCCTCGCCCTTCGCGGCATAGCGCTTTTCCTGGTTCTGGCGGGCGCGCTTGAAATGCCAGGGCAGCCATTGCCGGTGTTCCGGCACGAAGCGGTGGTTGAAGAACTGCGCTTCCTTGAAGGGCGGCAGCCAGACCTGCGGATGCTGCGAGATCATCTGCCCCAGCCAGGTGGTCCCGGCCTTCTGCGCGCCGATGCCGACGATCTGCGGCTTCTTCGGCGCGCCCTCGGGGTCCCACTTGGGCAGGTCGGTCACAGTGTCCCCCACAGGTCGTAGTCGGAGGCCTCGTCCACCGTGACCGTCACGATGTCGCCGGGCGTCAGGGCCTCGAAGCCCTCGTCGATGAACAGGTTGCCGTCGATCTCGGGGGCGTCGGCCATGGTGCGGCAGGTGGCGCCGTCGGCGTCGATGCTGTCCACGATGACCTGCTGGCGGGTGCCGACCTTGGCGGCCAGCTTCGCGGCGGAAATCGCCTGCGCCTTCTGCATGAAGCGGTCCCAGCGGTCCTGCTTGACCTCGTCCGGAACGTGGCCGGGCAGGTCGTTGGCCCGCGCGCCCTGCACGTTCTCGTACTGGAAGCAGCCGACGCGATCCAGTTGCGCCTCGTCCAGCCAGTCGAGCAGGTGCTGGAACTCGGCCTCGGTCTCGCCGGGATAGCCGACGATGAAGGTGGAGCGCAGCGTGATTCCCGGTGCGGCCGCCCGCCAGGCGGCGATCTCGTCCAGCGTCCTGGCGCTCGCCGCAGGGCGGGCCATGCGCTTCAGCACGTCGGGGTGGGCGTGCTGGAAGGGAATGTCGAGGTAAGGCAGCACGCCCGTTCCCGTGGCCGCCGTCTCGGCCATCAGCGGGATCAGGTTGCGGACATGGGGATAGGGATAGACATAGTGCAGCCGCACCCATGCCCCCAGCGAACCAAGGTCGCGGGCAAGATCCGTGATATGGGCGCGGTGCCCCCGCTCCTCGGCATGGCGCAGGTCAAGGCCATAGGCCGAGGTGTCCTGGCTGATCACCAGCAGTTCGCGCACGCCGCTGGCGACCAGCTTCTCGGCCTCGCGCACCACCGCATGGGCCGGGCGGCTGACAAGGCGGCCGCGCAGATCGGGGATGATGCAGAACTTGCAGGCGTGATTGCAGCCCTCGGAAATCTTCAGATAGGCGTAGTGGCGCGGCGTCAGCCGCACCTCGGACGCAGGCAGCAGGTCGATGAACGGGTCCGGCGCGGGCGGCACGGCCAAGTGCACGGCGTCCAGCACCTGCTCGTACTGGTGCGGACCCGTGACGGCCAGCACGCGGGGGTGGACGCCCGTGATGTATTCGGGCTCGGCGCCCAGGCAGCCGGTCACGATCACCCGGCCGTTTTCCGAAAGCGCCTCGCCGATGGCTTCGAGGCTTTCGGCCTTGGCGCTGTCCAGAAAGCCGCAGGTGTTCACGATCACCGCGTCCGCGCCCTGGTACTGCGGGCTGATCGCATAACCCTCGGCCCGCAGGCGGGTCAGGATGCGCTCGCTGTCCACCAGCGCCTTGGGGCAGCCGAGCGAGACCATGCCGATGGTCGGCTGGCCGCCGCGGCCCGCGGCTGCGCGCGCATGCGCGTCGTCCAGGCGAAGGGCGGGGGCAAGATCCGGGCGAAGGCTGGGAGGGTTCAGGCTCATGGCCCGGCATATAGCGACGCGCAGGCCGAACGCAAAGCGCGCGACGCGGCGTTTGTGGCGCGATGATGCGCGAGGGACGCGCCTTTCGCGGGATCGCGGTCCCTTCGGGCTGGCGCGGTCGTGATGGACGGCGGGTCCGAAGGGCCGGAGAGCGCATTTCCATTCCGGGTGCGGGCCGTCATGATGCGGCCATGCAGATCATCCCTTGCCTTGTCCGCCGCGCCGCGCTTCTGGTGCTGATCGCCCTGCCCGCCTGCGCCGCGCCCCCGACCCGCGGCATCGCCGCGACCCCTGCGGCGGTCGGCCCCGAGCCCATCGTCATCCACGACAACCGGGGCGGCAACGTCCTGCAGATGATCCAGCGGCGGACCGAGCTCGAGGCTTCGGGCCGGCCTGTCCGCATCAGCGGCCGCTGCAACTCGGCCTGCACGATGCTGATCACGCTGCCGAACGCCTGCCTCGCGCGCGATGCCTCGGTCGGATTCCACGCGCCGCGGCTGCCGGGGACCGACATCATCCCGCCCATCGTGGACCAGCTGATGGCCCTGCACTACCGGAACGGCATCCTGGAACGCTGGAACGCGGAATGGCGCCATTCGCTGAAGATCCAGAAGATCAGCGCGCAGGAATATGTCCGGCTCGACCCGCAGACGCGGCTCTGCCCGCGCTGAGGCTCAGGCCGCCGTCACCAGCGGCTTGAGGTTCCGAAGCTGCCGCTCGATCAGGCGGGCCACCGGCTTGCCGCGCATGACGGGCCGTGCGGTGGGCTGCGGCTCGGCCAGGCCGCCCGCCGAGACGAGTTCGGGAAACAGCGCGTGCAGTTCCCGCACGGCATCCCGGGTCAGCGCGGCCAGCGCCATCGGCCCGAGGTAGAGCGATTCCGCCTCGGCTCCTTCGGCGAAGACGATCTCGTGCCGGTCGAACATCAGGTGCCAGTAGCCAAGGCTGCCCTGCGCCTCGACCCGGTCGATCCCGGGATGGCCAAGCAGGTGGACGGCGGCGATCAGCACCTCGGCCGAGCCCGTCATGCGCTGGGCGATCACGGAACGGACCAGCATCCGGTGCTGCGGAGACACGATCAGGTCGCGCGCGGGCAGGCCCGGCCCCAGGGCCCCTGCCGCGATCCGGATCGGGTGCAGCCCGGGATTGGCGCCAAGCTCTGCCCCGGACAGCTGCCGCCCGCCCAGCCAGCGCAGCGGCTGCATCCCGTGATCCCGGGTGCGGACCAGGTCGCCCACCCGCAGGCGCTGGACGGGCTGCAGGCCGCGCTCCGTCTCGATCAGGGTGCCGGTCGTGAAGCAGGTGACGTCGACCCTGAAGTCGTCGTCGCGCGAGATCTCGGCCCAAGGGTATCCGGACAGGTCCTCGACATAGCTCACGTGCATGACGGAGATGGCTTCGCCCAATGTGCCGTCATAGGGCACCGTCTGGCCGTCCAGCGGCACCAGCAGGCGCGTTTCCGCGGCCTGGTCCGCGATCCCTGTCAAGGATATCAGCAGAGCCCGGGTGTCGCCCGACCTGCCGCCCGCATATTCCACGTAGCTGCTCAGGTAGTTGAGGCCCGATACCCGATACGCGGTTCCCGCAAGGGTGATGGTATCCCCTTTCGACAGCATGGTCGGGTAGGATTGGGTGACATCAAGCGCCTCGAGGCCCTGCGACAGCACATGGGTGCCGCCCTCCCTGCCCTGAGCCATGATCTGCGCACCCGCGCGCAAAGGCGGCCCCGTCAAGATGCTGGCGTCGTAAAGCTTGACCATCGCTGCCCCCATTTTTCACAAGGGGTTAACGATCATTGGTTAACGCAAGGTTAAGGCCGCAGCGAAAGTCCGGCTCAGTCGCGCAGGCGCCAGCCGGTCAGGAAGATCCAGCGGATGGCGGCCAGCAGCACGACGATCATCAGCCCGACCGCCATCAGCGAGACGCCGACCGGCACGTCGGCCAGCCCGAAGAAGGACCAGCGGAAGCCCGAAACGAGGTAGAGCACCGGGTTCAGCTTCGCCACCTGTTCCCAGAAGGGCGGCAGCATCGAGGCCGAGTAGAAGGCCCCGCCCAGAAAGACCAGCGGCGTGATGACCATCATCGGCACGATCTGCAGCTGCTCGAAGTTCTTGGCCCACAGGCCGATGACAAAGCCCAGCAGCGCGAAGGCCGTCGCCGTCAGGGCCAGAAAGGCCAGCATCCACAACGGGTGGACGATGTGGACGCCCACGAAGAAGAAGCTGGTCACAAGGATGATCACCGCGATCAGGATCGCCTTGGATGCGGCCGCCCCCACGAAGCCCAGCGTGACCTCGGCCCAGCCGGTGGGCGCGACGAGGTATTCGTAGATCGTGCCCGAGAACTTGGGGAAATAGATGCCGAAGCTCGCGTTCGAGACGGACTGCTGCAGCACCGTCAGCATCATCAGCCCCGGCACGATGAAGGCCGCATAGGGGATGCCCTCGACCGATTCGATCCGTCCGCCGATGGCGGCGCCGAAGACGACGAAATACAGGACCGTGGACAGCACGGGCGAGGCCAGCGACTGCCAGATCGTGCGGAAGAAGCGCGCCATCTCGTGGCGATAGATCATGCTGACGGACTGCCAGTTCATCGCCGCGCCTCCGCCCCGTTTTCCAGCAGCGACATGAACACCTCTTCCAGCGAGGATTGCGTGGTGGCGACATCGCGCACGCCGATGCCCTGCGCGTTGAGATCGGCCAGCAGCCGCCCGATCCCGGTGCGTTCGGCCCGCGCGTCGTAATCATAGCCCAGACGGCGACCGTCGGGCGACAGCGTGATCCCCCGGTCGGCCCAGCCCTGCGGCAGCGCGTCCAGCGGCGCGTCCAGTTCCACGGTCAGCTGCTTGCGCCCGAACTCGCCCATCAGCTCGGCCGTGGGACGGACCAGCATCAGGTGGCCCTTGTCGATGACGCCGATGCGGTCGGCCATCTCCTCGGCCTCTTCCAGGTAATGGGTAGTCAGGATGATCGTCACGCCCGAAGCGCGCAGGTCGCTGACGACAGTCCACATCTCGCGCCGCAGGTGGACGTCCACCCCGGCGGTGGGCTCGTCGAGGAACAGGACCTTGGGGCGGTGCGACAGCGCCTTGGCGATCAGCACCCGCCGCTTCATCCCGCCCGAAAGCGCACGGCAAGGCGCGTCGCGCTTGTCCCACAGCGCCAGGCTGCGCAGAAGCTGTTCCAGGTAGGCCTCGTCCGGTCCCTCGCCGTAAAGGCCGCGGGTGAAGCGGACCGAGTTCGCCACCGTCTCGAAGGGCTCGAGCGAGATTTCCTGCGGCACGAGGCCGATCAGCTTGCGCGCGGCGCGCCAGTCGGTGCGGATGTCGTGGCCGCCCACGCGCACGGTGCCGCCCGTGGGCACGACCAGCCCGCAGATGATGGAGATCAGCGTCGTCTTGCCGGCCCCGTTCGGTCCCAGCAGCGCAAGGATCTCGCCCTGCTCGATCGACAGGCTGACGTCATCGAGCGCCCGCGTGCCGCCCGCATACTGCTTCGACAGATGGTCGATCTCGATGATCGGGGGCACGGCACTCTCCTTGCGAACTGCCGAGAGCTATGTGCGCGGACCGCGCTTGTCCAGCCGTGCGGGCCTTCAGCGCGCCCCTGCCTCGGCCATCAGCGCGTCCGAGGCGCCCTCGACCACCACTTCCAGCCGCTCGACGACTTCGCTTGCCGAGCCCCCGGGGGGTGCGGGGTCGAGGAACTCGATCACCGCGCGGCCGGGGCGCATCCGCAGTCCGTCCCTGGGCCAGAACAGGCCGCAGTTGACGGCGACGGGATGGACCGGCAGCCCGGTCGCGGCCTGGATCGTGCCCACGCCGTGCTTGTACTTGCGCCGCTCGCCGGGGCGGGTGCGGGTCCCTTCGGGATAGATGATGAGCTGCCCCAGCCCGTCGCCGGATGCGCGGGCGGCCTGCACCCCGGCGATGATCTGGCGCATCGCCTCGGACCCGCGCGTGCGGTCGATGGGGATGCAGCCCGCCAGCCGCGCGTAATGGCCCATGACCGGCACCCGCAGCACCTCGCGCTTCATGATGAAGCCGCACTGCGGCACCGCATGGGCGATGGCGAGGATGTCGAGGAAGCTCTGGTGCTTGGCGGCGATGATGCAGTCCTGCGTTGGCGGCGTGCCCCGCACCTCGACCGAGATGCCCAGGATCGTGCGGGCGGCGGCCAGCAGCCGGCCCGTCCAGACGACTGGCAGGACATGGGCCTGCGACGGGTCGCGGCGGATCTTCGGCCACCAGGCCAGCCCCATGACCAGCGTGACAAGTGCGATCCAGATGTAGAAAACCGCCGTTTGCAGCGGCCAGAGCGGCGAAAGCCGGCCGGGATGATAGCGGGGATCGGCAGGACGGTCGACCAGCGCAGGAACCCGGGCTGCCGGTGACTGCGCGGCGGGGTCGTGGACAAGTGCCCAGCCGGGCTGCTCAAGGGGGCGCGTCACCATCAGCGGACCTCGCGCAGCATCCGCAGCGCGGCGGCGCGGGTGGCGGCAAAGCCCACCAGCGCGCCCACGGGCGGGATCAGCAGCGGCCAGAGCCAGCCCCAGCCCGTGAACCCGAGGCCGGTCAGGAAGCCGCCCGCCGCCTGCATGTCGGGCAGCGCGAAGACGGCGAGCATCCCCAGCACCGTTCCCGCGGCCGCGCCCAGCGCCGTGCGGCGGGTCAGACGGCGGACGAAGGCTTGGGCGATGGTCAGGTCGCGCGCGCCGATCAGCCGCATGACGCGGATCACCGGCCCGTTCGCGGCCAGCGCGGCCTGCGCGGCCAGCGTCACCATCGCGGCCCCCGCCGCCCCGATCAGCGCCAGCGACAGCCAGCCGAGCCAGCGCAGCCGCGAGGCCGCCGAAACCAGCGGCTGCCGCCAGCGGGTGTGGTCGTCCAGCACCGCACCGGGCGCCTCGGCCTCGAGCCGCAGGCGCAGGCCCTCGGCGTCGAAGCCGCGCTCGGTCGTGACCTCGACCAGGCGCGGCACCGGCAGCGCGTCCACGGGGACGTCGGGGCCGAACCAGGGCTCCAGCAGCGCCTCGACCTCCTCTCCCCCCAACAGGCGGCTTTCGGCCACGCCAGGGGTCGTCGCGAGCGCCTGCTGGACGGCCGCCGTCTGCGCCTCGATCTCGGACGCGGGGGCCGAGACGCGGATCGTCACGGTCTGCGCCAGCCCCTCGGCCCAGCGGTCGGCCAGCCGCCCGGTCGCCAGGGCCAGCGCCAGGGCGAAGACCGCGAGGAAGGCCATGACCCCGGCGGCGAAGACCGTCAGCTTCGCCGTCGCGCCGGACGGGGGCACGATCCGGTCGGCCAGCCCCGCCTCGCGCCCGGCCAGGCTGCGCCACAGGGTGCGGAAATCAAGCGCGTCCAGCCCCGTGCGTGCGCGGGGCGCGCGGGGTGCGCGGCGGACCAGGGCCCGCCAGTCGGGGCGCTTCTTCGGGGCCGCGCTCACAGCTCGGTCCCCCCGGCCTGCACGCGGCCGCCCGCGATGCGCAGCACGCGCACGGGGACCTGCTGCTTGGCGGCCCGGATCAGGTTCAGGTCATGGGTGGCGATCAGCACGGTCTTGCCCGACTTGTTCAATTCGATCAGCAGTTGCAGCAGACGCAGCGACATGTCCCAGTCGAGGTTGCCGGTCGGCTCGTCCGCCAGGATCACGTCCGGCGACAGGATCACCGCGCGGGCCAGCGCCGCCCGCTGGCGCTCGCCCCCCGAAAGCGAGGGGGGCATCTCGCGCGCGGCCTGCGTCATCTGCACCCAGGCCAGCAGGTCGCGGATCGCGGCCATGTCCACCGGCTCGCCCGCGACGATCATCGGCAGGGCGATGTTCTCCGCCACCGGCAGGTGGTCGAGGAACTGCGTGTCCTGCTGCACCAGCCCGATCCGCCGGCGCAGGGCCGCGATCTCGTCCCGGCCCAGCGCGGCCGCATTCTGGCCGAAGACGGTCAGCGTGCCGGAACTGGGCAGAAGGTCCGCGATGCAAAGCCGCAGGAATGTCGTCTTTCCCGACCCCGACGGACCGGTCAGGAACTGGAAGGACCCGCGCGGCAGGTCCAGCGTGATGCCCTGAAACAGCGCGCCGCCCCGAGGATAGGCGAAGCCCACATCCCGCATCTCGATCACGTCCGCCCTCCTTGACCCGGCGCGCTTGGCGGCCGATGGCGGCGTTGATAGAACGTCGGCGCGGCGATGAAAACCACGCGGCTTGGGCGAAACGGAGGCGATGCGATGCGGCTGGTCTGCCCGCGCTGCGGCGCGCAGTATGAAATCGACGGCGCCGCGATCCCGCCGGCGGGGCGCGACGTCGAGTGCTCGGCCTGCGACCACGTCTGGCGCGCCCTTCCCCCGCCCGAATCCTTCGACCCGGCCGCCCGCCCGCAGCTGAGCCGCCCCCTGAGCGATTCGGTGATCGAGATCCTGCGCGAGGAAGCCGCCCGCGAGCTCGAGGTCCGCGCCGCCGAGCGGCGTTCCCTTCGCGCGGCCGAGCGGGCCGCCGGCTTTCCGGCCCTGCCCGAGGCGCAGGACCCCGCGGAGGAAGGCCAGGGCCGGGCACTGGCGGATGACGCTTCGCGCGCCTCCGCCCCCCTCGTCGATGCGGACGCCCTTCCCGCCATCGGCCCGAAGGGCGGCATGGACGATGAGGGCACGGTGCCGGGGGCCGCTGGCGCTGTCGTCCGCGACGCCGTCTCCTTGCCGGCACCGGCATCCCCGGTGCAGACGGCGTCGGGCGGGGACACCGCCGCGGCCGGGCATGTCGCTGCTGCCGGTGCCGCACCTGCGGCCGGGACGACCCGCATGTCGGCCGTTCCCGCAGCTTCCGATCCTGCCCCTGCCCCGCCCGTGCCGATGGCCTCGGCCCCAGGCTCCCGGCGCGGCTATGATGCGGGTTTCGGCCTCGCGGTCATCCTCGCAGTCGCGGTGGTCGCGCTTTACGCGCTGGCCCCCCGATTGAGCGGCCCGGGTCCCATCGGCGCGGCGATCGCCGAATGGCGTGGCGAGATGGACAAGGGCCGCGACTGGCTCGCCCTCAAGGGCGAGGCCATCACCGGCCGCAAACAGGGAGAGCGGGACGGCGAGTAAGGGCGCTTCTCGCAACAGCCCTAAGGGAAGCCGCCCTGCCGGTGGCTGGTCCCCGACCTCGGCGCGTCCTTCCGCTTTCGGCAGCCGATTCGCGGCTTGGTCGGGCAACAGCGGTTCCACGGCGCCTTGTTGCCGTGTTCCGTGGGGGGCGGCACCCTTCGCCACGCGGCCTCAGAACCGGTCCAGCAGCCGTCCCAGATAGTCGCGCTCGGCACGCGGGCGTTCCGGCTCGCCGCTGCGGCGGCGGATCTCGTCCTGCAATTCGCGGGCGCGGTTCTGGCGGGCCTCGCCCTCGGCCAGCGGCTCGCCCGTGGTGACGTTGCCGCCCTGGCCGCTGCTCTGGCGGCCCAGGGGGTCGAGCCTCGTGCGGCCATCGCTGGTTCCATCGCCGCCATCGGCCTGCGACTGGCCCTGCTGGCCCGGCTGTTCGCCCTGTCCCTGCCCTTGCCCCTGCTGGCCCTGCTGCGAACGGGCAAGGTCGCCCAGCGCGCGCATCCCTTCGCGCAGCGCCTCGATGGCATCGGCCTGGCCCTGCATCGCGCCCGCCGGATCGCCCTGGCGCAGCGCGCGTTCGGCGTCCGCCATCGCGCGGCCCGCTTCGTCCAGACGCTGGCGCGCGGCATTGCCTTCGGGCGTACCCTGTCCGGGCAGAAGGCCCTGCTGCCGCTCCAGTTCCTCGCGCAGGGCCTGCTGGCGGTCGGCAAGCGAGCCCTCGCCCGGCTCTCCGCCCTGCCCGCCCTGTCCCTGGCCGCCCTGACCTCCACCGCCCTGTTGCCCGGACTGCGCCCCCTGCTGTCCCGGCTGCTGGCCCTGGCCCGGCTGCTGCCCTTCGCCGGGCTGCTCCCCCGCTCCGGGCTGCTGGCCGGGCTGTTCGCCCTCGCCCTGTTGCCCCTGCTGGCCGAAGGGGTCACGCTGGGCCTCGCGCATGGCCTCGTCGGCCAGCCGCTGCTGCTCGCGGAGGGTGTCCTCCAGCCCTTCCATCTGGCGGGAGCCTTCGCCGCCCTGGCCGCCCTCGCGGACCTGGAGGTTCTCCATCATGCGGTTGAACTGCTCCAGCAGCTCCTGCGCCTCGGCCATGCGGCCCTCGTTCATCAGGCGCTGGATCTCGTCCATCATCTGCTGGATCTGGTCGCCCGTGACCTGCTGGCCCTGCTGTTCGGACCGGTCGAAGCGGGCGGCCGGGTCCTCGCCGCGCTCGGCCAGCATCCGGGTGTAGTCGTCGGTCGCGGCCTTCAGCTCGTCCATCAGCTTCTGGATCTCGTCGCGGCTGGCGCCGTTGCGGATCGCCTCGGACAGGCGTTCCTGCGCCTGGCGCATCCGTTCCAGCGCATCGCCCAAGCCCCCGTCCTCGATCTGCACCGCCGCATCCCACAGGGCGTCCGACAGCCGGTCGCGGTCCTCGGGCGAAAGGGGCCCGGCTTCCAGCGTGCGGACCGCGTCGGTGATGGCCGCGGCGGCCTCGGGCGGAGTGGCGCGGTCGTGCTGCCAGACCATGGCGCGCAGCAGCCGGGCCGAGCGGCCGGCATTCTCGCGCGACCACAGAAGGTCGCGGCGCATCTCGACCAGCCCGGCGGCGAGGGGGTCGAAGAAGCGGCGGCCGGGCAGGATCATCGCGGCGGGCTGCGTTTCGGCCGGCTGGCCGATGCCGTCCTGCACCGACAGGGTGACGCGCACGGGCAGGTTCGCCCAGGGGTGGCGGGACAGGTCGGCCGCCAGTGTTCCCGTGACCTGCCGCCGCTGGCCCGCGGCGGGCAGCGGCAGGTCCAGAACCAGCGCCTCGCGCGGCTCGGGCTCGGGGGTCAGGCCGAAGCGGCGGTCGATCGCGTCAAGGTCCAGCCGGATCGTGGCCGACCCGGCCTCGACGCCGTGATCGTCCCCGGCCGAGAAGCCCTGTGCCATGCGGCCATCCGCGCGGCGCTCGGCCAGCGCGGCAAGCTGGACCGTGGGCGCGTCGTCGGGGTTCACGGCCAGGGCGAAGCTGCGGCCGCAGATCTCGACCAGGCCGCTGTTCTGCGCGGCGAATTGCGGCGCATCGGCAGGGCTTTCGAGGGCGGGACCGACATCCTGCCGGACGTCGAGGCCCTCGCCGTAAAGGCGGAAGCTGAGCACCGTGCCCTCGGGGACGGTCAGCGCGTCGTCCTTCAGCGCATTGAGGTAGATCGTCGGCCGGCGGGTATGGCGCGGCGGCTCGGCCCAGCCCTCCCAGGCAGGGCCGGTCGCCAAGGGCTCGTCTGGCGCGCGCGGCGCCGGCGCCCAGCTTGCGGCCAGCGCGCCGAGGCCCTGCCCCACCGGGCCCGCGCCGCCGAACAGCAGCGCCATCGCCAGCGCCGTCAGCCCCACGAGGCGCAGGGCGAAGGGGTCGCGGGTGGCAAGCCCCGCGCGGGGTCCGACTGCCTGCGCCCTGATCGCCGCGCGGCGGGCGGCTTCGACATGGGCGCGCCACAGGCCCTCGGCCTCGGGTCCCCCCAGTGCCATGCGGTCGCCCAGGGCCGACAGCGGCCGTCCGCGCAGGCGGGCGTCCACGCGCACCAGCGCCTCGTTCCACGTGGGCCGGCGGAACCGCCGCCAGCCGGCAAGGGCCGACGCGAGAAAGGCCAGCGCCCAGGCCAGCGTCCCCCAGACCAGCAGCGCGGGCGGCAGCGCCGCGACCAGCCCAAGGGCCAGCGCGGCCGCGGCCAGCATCGCCAGCGTCACCGGCACCCAGAAGGCGCGGGCGAGCCGTTCCCACCACATCCCCGCCAGCGTCAGGCCGACCGCACGCCGGGCGGCGGGGGGCAGGCCTTCGGGCTGGCGGGAAGGGCCGGTCATGTCAGCCAGTCCGGGATGCGGTCGCGGGCCAGCATCTCCTCGATCGTGGGACGCGGGCGGATGACGTCGAAGCGGTCGCCCGCGACCAGCACCTCGGGCACCAGCGGGCGCGAGTTGTATTCGGACGCCATCACCGCGCCATAGGCCCCGGCCGAACGGAAGGCGACCAGCTCGCCGTCGTCCATCCGAGGCAGCGGCACGCCGCGGGCGAAGGTGTCGCCCGTCTCGCAGACAGGGCCCACCACGTCCACGGGCGCGGGCTCGGTGCCGGGCGCGCGTTCCCGCACCGGCAGGATGTCGTGATGCGCGTCATACATCGCCGGGCGGATCAGGTCGTTCATCGCGGCATCGACGATCAGGAAGTCGCGCCCCTCGCCCTGCTTGGTCCAGATGACCGAAGCGAGCAGGATACCCGCATTGCCCGCGATGTTGCGCCCCGGCTCGATCTCGATCTCGCAGCCGAGGTCGCCCACCGTCTCGCGCACGACCTGCCCGTATTCGATGGGCAGGGGCGGCGCGGCGTTGTCGCGGCGATAGGGAATGCCGAGGCCCCCGCCCAGGTCCAGCCGCATGATCGGGTGCCCGTCCGCCCGCAGGGTCAGGCACAGGTCGGCCATTCGGGTATAGGCCTGCCGGTAGGGCTCCAGGTCGGTCAGCTGGCTGCCAATGTGCATGTCGATGCCGACGACCTGAAGGCCCGGCAGGGCGGCGGCATGGGCATAAACCTCGCGCGCACGCGCGATGGGGATGCCGAACTTGTTTTCCGACTTGCCGGTGGCGATCTTGGCGTGGGTCTTCGCATCCACGTCCGGGTTCACGCGCACGGCGATGGGCACGGTCGCGCCCAGGGACTGCGCGACCTCGGAAAGGGCGGCAAGCTCGGGCTCGCTTTCCACGTTGAACTGGCGGATGCCGCCCCGGATGGCCTGCGCCATCTCCTCGCGCGTCTTGCCGACGCCGGAAAAGACGATGCGCTCGCCGGGCACGCCGGCGGCCCTTGCGCGCGCGTATTCCCCGCCCGACACGACGTCCATCCCCGCGCCGAGGTCGCCCAGCAGCTTCAGCACGGCAAGGTTCGAGTTCGCTTTGACCGCAAAGCAGACCAGGTGGTCCGTCCAGTCCAGGGCCTGCCGGAACAGGTTGAAATGCCGCGTGAGCGTCGCGGTCGAATAGACATAAACCGGAGTGCCGACCGCCCGCGCGATCTCGGCCAGCGCGACGTCCTCGGCGTGAAGCGCGCCGTCCTTGTAGTTGAAGTGATCCATGCCGTTCCGTATCGCGCCAGTCAGGCGACGATATTGCGCCAGCGCCGACCGCTTTGCAAAGGGCGCCGCAGCGCCCCCTGCCGTCAGTCAGGCGATTGCACGCAATCGTGCGGACGGATGCGGCGCGTCAGCGGGGCTCGAGCCCGATCAGGTCCGCGCCCGACAGCGACACCGGGGCGTGACGCTTGTTCGGGTTATAGACATAGGTGCCCTTCTGGATCATCACCTGCTCCGAATCGCTGACGGTGCCGGAGCCTCCGCCCCCACAGGCGGTCAGCGCCGCCAGCGCCACGGCGATCAAAGTCAAACGTCCAATCATCTTGTGCCTCGTCTGCTCGTGATGCGCGGGTCTTCTGCCCGCTTCTGCCTGGATCCGCGCTGCCGTTCCGGCGTGTCGCGGCGGGTGCGGCGGGCAAGGATCGCTCCCCTGCCCGGCCGCGCGGTCAGGGCGTGAAGACCGCACCCATGCGGGCATCGCCCGTGACGGTCACGCCCGGCTGCGCCTGCGCCATCGGCGCCACCGGCGGCCCATCGACGCCGCAGCCCGACAGGACCAGTGCGGCGGCCACGACTGTCAGCGTCCTCACCATTCCTCCATCGCCTTGCGCCACCGGGCGACCTGCGCGCGCACCTGGTCGGGCGCGGTTCCCCCGTATGATTGCCGCGAGGCGACCGAGTTGTGAACGCCCAAAACGTCGAACACGGCAGAAGTTATCGCCGGGTTCACGGCCTGCATCTCCTCCAGCGTGAGTTCGGGCAGATCGACGCCGCGCGCCTCGGCCCGTGCCACCAGCGCGCCGGTCGCGTGATGGGCGTCGCGGAAGGGCAGCCCGGCCTCGCGCACCAGCCAGTCGGCAAGGTCGGTGGCGGTGGAAAAGCCCGAAGAGGCCGCAGCCTCCAGCCGCTCGCGGTGCACGGTCAGGTCGGACATCATCCCGGTCATCGCGGCCAGCGCCAGCATCAGCGTGTCGGCGGCGTCGAAGACCTGCTCCTTGTCCTCCTGCATGTCCTTGGAATAGGCGAGCGGCAGGCCCTTCATCACCGTGAACAGCGCCACCGCCGCGCCCAGGATGCGGCCGATCTTGGCGCGGATCAGTTCCGCCGCATCCGGGTTGCGCTTCTGCGGCATGATGCTGGACCCGGTGGACCAGCGGTCCGACATGGCGACGAAGCGGAACTGCGCGCTGGACCAGATCACCAGCTCCTCGGCCAGACGCGACAGGTGCGTGGCGCAGATCGCGGCCGCCGACAGGAACTCCAGCGCGAAGTCCCGGTCGCTGACGGCGTCCAGGCTGTTCGCCGTCGGCCGGTCGAAGCCCAGCGCCTCGGCAGTCGCATGGCGGTCGATGGGAAAGCCCGTGCCTGCCAGCGCGGCCGAGCCCAGCGGACTTTCGTTCATCCGCGCCCGGGCGTCGGTGAAGCGGCCGATGTCGCGGCCCAGCATCTCGACATAGGCCATCATGTGATGGCCCCAGGTGACCGGCTGCGCCGTCTGCAGATGGGTGAAGCCCGGCATCACCCAGTCCGCGCCCTCGTCGGCCCGATCCACCAGCACCCGGACCAGGGCGCGCAAGCTATCCACCGCCGCGTCGCACTGGTCGCGCACCCACAGGCGGAAGTCGGTCGCCACCTGGTCGTTGCGCGACCGCGCCGTGTGCAGCCGGCCCGCGGGTTCGCCGATCAGTTCCTTCAGCCGCGCTTCCACGTTCATGTGGATGTCTTCAAGCGCGGTCTGGAACCGGAAGCGCCCGCCCTCGATCTCTGACAAGACGGTGAGCAGCCCTTCCCGGATCGCATCCGCATCGCTAGGGCTGATGATGCCCTGCGCGGCCAGCATCGCGGCATGGGCCCGGCTGCCCCGGATATCCTGGGCGTAGAGCCGCCGGTCGAAGCCGATCGAGGCGTTGATCGCCTCCATGATCGCGTCGGGACCTGCGGCGAAGCGCCCGCCCCACATGGTGTTGGCCGTGGGTGTCTCGGGCGTGTCGGTCATCGGATCGGTCCTGTCGGAGGTCACATGTTGCGTTCACTCGCCCTTTATACGTCGCTGCTTATCGCTGCAAACGCGGCCGTGGCGGGGCCGGTGGACTGGCAGGCCGCGCGCGATGCGGGCCTGCCCAAGCTGGTGGAATCCGAGGTGGCGCCCGTGCCCGAGGTCGAGTTCACCGACTTGGAGGGCGACACGCACCGGCTGTCCGACTGGAAGGGCAAGGTCGTGCTGCTGAACTTCTGGGCCACTTGGTGCGCCCCCTGCCGCGAGGAGATGCCGTCGCTCGACGCGCTGCAGAAGGCGAAGGGGGGCGAAGACTTCGAGGTCCTGACCGTCGCCTCGGGCCGCAACACCGCCGCCGCGATCAACCGTTTCTTTCAGGAGTCCGGCGTGACCGGCCTGCCCACGCTGACCGACCCGCAGATGGCGTTGGCGCGCGCCTTCGGGGTCATGGCGATGCCCGTCACGATCCTGATCGATGCCGAGGGCAACGAGGTCGCCCGGATGACCGGGGACGCCGACTGGTCCTCGCCCGCCGCGCTGGCGCTGGTGGACCAGATGCTGTCGGAGTGATCCGTTAACTCACTTGCCAGTTCGCGTCTGGCATTTACGGTTTGTTCGCTCATCCTTGCCAGAGTCTCGTCGGGAACAAGGGGACAGCGATGCGATTCGAAGATGGACAGACGCCCGCCGGGCAAAGCTCTCCGCTGGATTTCGCGGTTGACCACCAGACGCGCCTGACCATGGCGACGGTTCGCCGCGCAGTGGAACGGGGCGACGCGGTGCTGGCCTTCCAGCCCATCGTGCAGGCCAGCCGCACCGACCGCCCCGCCTTTCACGAAGGGCTGATCCGCGTCATCGACGAGACCGGCCGCATCATCCCGCTGCGCGACTTCATGCCGGTGGCGGAACTGGGCGAACTGGGCCGCCAGATCGACTGCCTGGCGCTGGCGCTGGGCCTGCGCGCGCTGGCCGAGGAACCCGGGCTGCGGCTGTCGATCAACATGTCGGCCCGTTCCATCGGATACCCCGACTGGCTGCGGACGCTGCGCCGCGGGGTGGCCGAGGACAAGACGGTGGCCGAGCGGCTGATCCTGGAGATCACCGAAAGCTCGGCCATGGGCCTGCCCGAGCAGGTGCGCCAGTTCATGCGCGAATTGCAGCAGGCCGGTGTCAGCTTCGCGCTGGACGATTTCGGCGCGGGCTACACCTCGTTCCGCTACCTGCGGGATTTCTCGTTCGACCTCATCAAGATCGACGGCCAGTTCATCCGCGAGATTGCCGGGCATCCCGACAATCAGGTGCTGACCCGCGCGCTGATGTCCATTGCCAGTCATTTCGACATGTTCACGGTGGCCGAGCAGGTGGAAACCGCAGATGATGCCGCCTTTCTGATCCAATTGGGCATCGATTGCCTGCAGGGATTCTATTTCGGGGCGCCTACGATCTCTCCGCCATGGCAGGCGCCGAATGCGGCGGCTCAGCGCTGAGGGCGAAAGTGCAAACGGCCTCTTGCGCAACATTCTTTCTCCCCCTACCCCTTAGAAGAAAGAGGATTTCACGCCAGGTTGGAGGGGATGATGGCGAGAGTTGCTTTGGTGACGGGCGGATCGAGGGGGATCGGCGCGGCGATTTCAAGGGCCTTGAAAGAGGCCGGCTACGAGGTCGCGGCGAATTATGCGGGCAACGACGATGCCGCAAAAGCCTTTACCCAGGAAACCGGCATCAGGACCTTCAAGTGGTCGGTCGCCGATTATGACGCCTGTGCCGAAGGCATCCGCCAGGTCGAGGCGGAGGTCGGCCCCGTGGACGTCCTGGTGAACAATGCCGGGATCACCCGTGATGCCATGTTCCACAAGATGACTCCACAGCAATGGAAGGAGGTCATCGACACCAATCTCACTGGCCTGTTCAACATGACGCATGGCGTCTGGAACGGGATGCGTGACCGCAAGTTCGGCCGCATCATCAACATCAGCTCGGTGAACGGGCAGAAGGGCCAGGCGGGCCAGGCCAACTACTCGGCCGCCAAGGCGGGCGACATCGGCTTCACACGCGCGCTGGCGCAGGAAGGGGCTCGGGCGGGCATCACGGTCAACGCGATCGCGCCCGGCTATATCGGGACCGAGATGGTGCGCGCCATCGACGAGAAGGTGCTGAACGAGCGCATCATCCCGCAGATCCCCGTCGGCCGCCTGGGCGAGCCCGAGGAAATCGCCCGCTGCGTCGTCTTCCTTGCCTCGGACGATGCCGGCTTCATCTCGGGCTCGACGATCAGCGCCAACGGCGCCCAGTTCTTCGCCTGACGCGAAGCCATTCCTCCCCGAGTTGGCAGCGGCCGGCTCGGGGAGGAACGCAACCCGCTGCCACGCCGGATGGCGCCCTGCCCTCAAGGACATCTTCGGGTACCCGATGCCAGGGCTCGGGAGGAGTGCAGGACGCAATCATTGCAGGATGTGCCTTTCGCCGGATGTCGGATTGCGTTCGGCCAGCCACTGCGGCGCCCTCTGCCTCAAGGCACATGGCCGCCTTCTGCCGTCGCCTGCCACGTGCGAGCAGCTCGTCAGCAACGCGACGAGGTCAGCGAAATCGCGGAAGCTGCACAGGTCAGTGAGTGATCGAGGGCGACCCCGAGGCGGCTGCCCCGCACGCCTGCCGTGCTGGCGAGGGTCAGGCGTGCAGTCTCTGACTTGCTGTTCAGGGAGTGATTGGCCGGGGCGGACAGATCTGTGTCTGCAGGCAGGGATCCCGCCCTTGGCGGCTGCAGCGGTCAGCACGCACCCACTCTCCCCCGCAGAAGGGCCGGACGCTGGCCTCTGCGTCGTGGACGAGTCGCTGCCCTGACAGCAAGTCCTGCGCGCCCGCTTGCCTGACGGCAGGGGCAAATGGGGCGACATCTGCCGTGCACCCCATGCGTCGGGCGACGGCGGCACAGGTCCCGAAAGGAACCGGAAGGATGCGGACGGCCCACCTGCTGCCCGGGTGCGCAGAACAGCGCGCGACAAGCAGTCCGACCCTGCTGCCGCATCATGCCATGCTGCGGCTTCACCGAACCGGACGCTCATGCCCTTTCAACGCAGCCCGGAGTGACCGGAGCGAGCACAAGCCCGACGCCGGGGCAATTGCGTAACGATCTCAGGCATGCACGCTGATCGAAACCCGCAATGCAAGCTTGCGCGGACGGCCAGCACCTGCGGCATTCACCTCCGATCGACCGCTGCGGCGATCCGGAGATTCGAGGATGAGCCCTGAGGCGTGCAGGACCCGGGAGGCTCGGGCGCAGGTTGAGGCATCAGCGCCACCCCCCATGCTCATGGGTGCGGACCGCCTTGATCATGCCGGCGACGCTGCAGAGCGACGCCGCGCGAGCCTCGACCGGTTCCACACGGACGGGCGGTGGCGAAGCGTTCGCCGAGGGGGTCTGTCCTGCGGTCGTCCCGGGAAGATCTTCTCCGGTGTCCGGCTGACCTCGCGCCAAGGCGCCGGCAGCGCTTCGGCCATGAGAAACGGAAACCGTTGCGGGATGGGTGGGGAAGGTCGTCCTGATCCTGCGCGCGCCCCCGCACAGTTTCGCATTGCGGATAGGGCGTCATCCTTGGCGCGGGCCCAGGCGCTCCGGTCGGCGGACCGGCGAAGGACCTCCTGATGGGCCAAGCCTTCGCACTTTGCCGCCGTGGCAGGAAACGGCAACCCGTGCACCGAAGCCAAGTCCGCACGTGCCGCCTTTCCGGCGGCACGGCCGTTGCAGGCGCTGTCAGACCGCCAGGTCCGGACGCCGCCGGTTCGTGGACCATTGCCAGATCAGGTCCAGCGCGATCATCACCAGCAGGGACAGACCCGTCAGCGGGAAAAGCACCCCACCGATGCCGAGCATGACGAACAGCCCGACGAATACGCGCCGGTCCGAAGGCAGGGGCGGCACGCCAAGGCTGCTTGAAGGGCGCCGCTTCCACCACATCACTGCGGCCGAAACCGCCAGCACGACGATGGCCAGACAGGCCAGCAGCAGGACAATCTGATTCATCCTGCCATAGGTCTGGCCCATGTGGGTGTTGATGCCCCATTCGAGCGCACGGCCTCCGGGGCCGTATTCGGCGTAGGTCATGTCCAGCAAGGGATCGCCCGTATACTGGTCCAGATGGACGACGCGCTGCTGGCTCAGATCATCTGGATAGACCGAGCCCGAGAACACTCCGGTGGGCGTGGTCGGCAGGGAAACCGCATAGCCACGATGCAGACCCAGCGTGTCGAAAATTCCGACCGCAGCATCGACGCCGATGGAGGGCATCCCGCTTTCGGGCGGCACGGCTTCGGGGATGCGCGCCTGCTCCAGCGACCAAGAGGTCTTGGCAACGTGATCCAGATGCTCTTCGGACATGGGCAGGTCGATGCGAAGCCCTGCGGGATAGCCGAAGTTGCTGCCGTTCGCCCATTCGTTGACCTTGGCGCCCCAAACAGACGACCACGGCAGGCCGGTAATGGCCAGAAACAGGAGGAACCCACCGACGAACACTCCGGTGACGGCATGCAGGTCGCGCCAGAACACCCGTCGCGTCGGTGTGCCACGGACGGAAACGACACCCCCCTGCTGGCCGCGCGGCCACCACAGGAAGATGCCGGTCAGCACCAGCAGGATGGCCCATCCGGCCACGATCTCGATCACCATGCGCGGCGTCGCGCCGAAGAAGCGGAACGAATGCAGGTAGCGCACGGTCCAGGCGAAGGTGCTGCGGTCGGGGCGCACCTCCAGCACCTCGCCGCTGTACTGGTTGACGTAGACGGCCATGGAGCCGCCTGTCGCGGGCCGGACGGTGATCTCGGTCGAAAGGTTGTCGGCCGGAGGGTCGGTATATTTCACCGCCGTTCCGGGCTGCGCCGCCAGCGCCGCAGCGATGATTTCCGAAGGCACCAGGCGTTCCTCCCCGGCCGGGGTGACCTGCATGAAGTCGGCATGGACCCATGTGTCGACCTCGTCCCGGAACAGGTAGATGGCGCCGGTGATCGCCAGGGTGATGAGAAAGGGCAGGATCAGCAGCCCGGCATAGAAATGCCAGCGCCAGATCGCGCGATAAAGATCAGAAGCTCCGCCACGCTGGGCGGCAAGTTTCAGGGCAGCGGCCCCGTCGGCTGCATCGGTCATGTCGATTATCCGGTCTGATGATTTCGGGAGGAAAGCGTCAGACGGCAGTCGGGGGCCCGGTCGCGGGCGGCAGGCCGGTCACTTGCGAGACGGCCAGCACCATTTCGGTGAATGAAGGGGCCAGACGCCCCGCAACGGGGCGAGGCTGGATCATCAGCCTCGGCGGATCGAGAGCGAGCGCCGACTGGCCGGCCGCCCAAGGACAGTCGCCCGGGCCGGGCCCGTCCGTCCCGCCCTTCCCCTTGTCGGAAACCGGCGTCATGGTGACGGGATCGAACGCCATTTCGGCGACGCCATCCCCGGTGCAGATGACAAGCACCAGCGCCCCATTCCCGGCGCGCGCAGGCATGATGCCGAACCCGATCAGCGACCACAGCACAAAAGCGAAAAGCCCTGTCCAGAGAGCTGCCGCGCGCATGTGCAGTCCGAGTTTCCGCCCCATGGCCAAGCGATACGGCGAAAGCCGGATTGCAACAAGGATGTCCTGGACCTGGATCGGGTCCTGCCGCGCAGCGGGCCTTGCGCCCAATGGCCGATGCCGGACCGGGCTGCGGCCCGAACGGGGCGATCCGGCCGGCAACGGTGCGGCACCGCGACTGCCCTGCGCAGACATGCGCCCCGAAGCATCAACCGGGCCTGCGAGCGCTTTCTGGCAGGCCCGGCAGTTCATCCCCGGCGACTCGGCGCAGAGGAATGGGCGCCTTGCAGGACATCCCGCCGGATCACAGGGAAAGCCAGGCCGGGATGACCCTGCCGGCAAGGGCCCTGGTATCCGAAAGCCCGGAACCCCCTGCAAGCACGCCGTCCTGCAACCCTGCCATCACTTGCGCCGCGCCCGAGCAGAACCAAGTTCCGGCCCGGCGGGCGGTGGCCAGGCCAGGCCGTTCGGTCGCGATCAGCAACTGCGGCAAGTCGGGCGACCCGGACACGCTGCTCACCAGCGGTGACGCAGCGTGGCGTAAACGGCCCTGCCGGGATTGTAGTAGTCAGCGGTCCCCCGGCCGACGACATGTTGTTCATCCAGCAGGTTGCTGACGTTCAGCGCCAGTTCGGTGCTTTCCGACACATCATAGCTGAAGGCCGCGTCCAGCAGCGTGGTCGCCTCGCTCTTGCCGTTGTTGTTCTGGGTCGCGAAGAAATACGACCCGACATAGCGCGCGCCCAGGCCGAAGGTCATGTCGCCGCGGTTGCCCGCCCCCGGAAGGGTATAGTCCACCCACAGCGAGGCCGCGTGGTTGGGGACCGAGCCGACCTCGTTGCCCACCACGTCGACGCCGCGGATCGGGTCCGAACGGACAACCTCGGTGTCGGTGTAGGAATAGGAGGCGGTCAGCGAGATGTTCTCGCGGACCTCGGCCTTGGCCTCGACGTCCAGGCCGCGGGCGCGGATCTCGCCCACCAGTTCGCGCTCGAGCGTGTCGGGATCGACCACGGTGATGTTGGTCTTGCTGAGGTCGTAGATCGCGGCGCTGAACAGGGCATTCATGCCGGCGGGATCGTATTTCACCCCGATCTCGTACTGCTCGCCACGCTCGGGCTCGACTCCGATCGACGGCGGGGCGATCGACTCGGCGTAGCTCACGTAGGTCGAGATCTCGTCCGTCACCTTGTAGGTCAGCGCCCCGCGGACCGAGGTTTCCGAGAAATCGTCGCTGGTGAAGGTTCCGGCCAGGTGGTCGTCCACGGACAGGTCCAGCCAGTCGTGCCTTGCCCCGACGGTCGCGATCAGGCGATCGCTGAAGGACAGGTTCTGCTGGACGAAGACAGCCTTGGTGCGGCTTTCGCGCTTTTCGTCCTGATACAGGATCAGCTCGGACGGCGCACCGACATGAACCGGATCGTTCGGGTCGATGGCGCCTGCGTCGATGCCGTAGAAAGCCGAATTGTAGCTCGTCGCGTCGCTGAACTCGATCCCGGCCAGCGTGCTGCTGTCGACCTGGGTGAAGCTGCGGTCATATTGCAGGATAACATCGCCGATGATCTCGTGCGCGGCATTGTCCGATGCCAGGTAGCCGCGCGGAACCGGGCCGTTGCCGGCGTCGCCAGATATGTAGACATAGCCATAGTCGTCCTCGGTGTCGCTGTAGCGCAGGTTCGAGCGCAGCGTCAGGCCGCCACCGAAGTCATGTTCGAAGATCGCGCTGAGCGCGCTGCGCTCGACGTTGAGATAGTTGAAGTCCGGCTCGCCCAGGAAAAGGTCGCGGTCATAGTCGCCGCCGCGCGGATAGCCGCCGCTGTTGGGCGTCGCGTCGCGGTTCAGGTAGTCGGCGACGACTGTCAGCGAGGTCGCACCGCTGGGAGCCCAGGTCAGGCCGCCCATCAGGAATTCCTCGTCGTCCTTCGAATAGTCGTATTCGCGTTCGGAATCCTGCAGCTTGCCGGTGAAGCGGTAGGACAGCGTCGCATCGGGGTCGAGCGTATCGCCGAAGTCGAAGCCGACGATCTTCTGGTCGAACGATCCCACGGTCGCGAAGACTTCGGAAAACCGCTCGGCCCGCGGCCGCTTGGTCACGAAGTTGATCGAGCCACCGGGATCGGCAATGCCGAACAGGGTCGAGTTGGCGCCGCGGATGATCTCGACACGCTCGTAGGCCAGCGGCTCCTCGCGGATGCCGCGCATGGACCCCAGCGTCAGCCCGTCGCGATAGGTCGAGGCCTGGAAGCCGCGGATCAGGAAGTAATCGTTGCGGTCGTCCGTGCCGTAGTAGTCGGTGACCGTCCCGGCCGAATATTGCAGCACCTCCTCCAGCGTGGTGGCGTTGCGCTCCTCGATTTCCTTCTGGGTGACAACCGAAACCGAGGCCGGCGTGTCGAGGATGCTGGTTGCCACCTTGCCGCCGACCCAAAGTTCATGCGCGACGACCGAATTCGCGTCGTCGTCGCCCCCCACCCCGCTGGCCGTGATGGTGATCTCGGGCAGGCGCAGGACGGGCGAAAGGCGATATTCGTCGGCGTCCTCGGTCTCCTGCGCCAGCGCGCCCAAGGGCAGAAGGTGGATCGCGGTGCAGCATGACAGCACCGCAAGGCGGGACATCCGGAGGGGCCGGCGGGCAGAAGCGATGGTCATCAACAATCCCAATAGTTTTAGTTGGTTTTTAGATGAAGTAGCTTCTGGCCGCTTCCGGACGCAATGGCTAGTTCCAGCGGGCGATCGGCAGGGCCTGCGATGTTGCGCGAAAGCGACAGTCAACCCTTGGTGGATTGCTCGACAACGCGGTGCCGGCCGATCGGCAGAACCATGGGCCGGTCCGACACGGGGTCCGGGACCACCCGGCTGTTCAGACCGAAGACCTGCCGGATGTTGTCCTCGGTCAGCACTTCGGAGGGGCTTCCCTCGGCATGAACGCGGCCCCCTTCCATCGCGACCAGCCGGTCGGCATAGCGCGCGGCAAGGTTCAGGTCGTGCAGCACCATCACGATGGTGGTCGCGCGCCGGGCGTTCAGATCACAAAGCAGGTCCAGAAGCTCGATCTGGTTGGCAACGTCCAGAAAGGTCGTCGGCTCGTCCAGCAGCAGAAGGTCGGTCTGCTGCGCCAGGGCCATGGCGATCCAGACGCGCTGGCGCTGGCCACCCGACAGTTCGTCCACGATGCGGTCGGCCAGCGGGGCGATCTTCGTCGCGTCCAGGGCGGCGGCGACGGCCTCGTCGTCCGCCCGGCTCCAGCGGGACACGAGGCCATGGTGCGGATGGCGACCGCGGCTGACGAGGTCGGCGACGGTGATCCCCTCGGGCGCGATGGGCGACTGCGGCAGCAGCCCCAGCACGCGTGCCAGTTCCCGCGTGGGCATCCCGTGGATCGACTGCCCGTCCAGCAGCACCTGTCCCTGCCGGGGATACAGAAGCCGCGACATCGCCCGCAGCAGGGTGGACTTGCCACAGGCATTGGCACCGACAATGGCAGTGATCCGACCGGGCGCGATGGCAAGGCTCAGCCCCTCGATGATCAGCCGCTCGCCATAGCCCGCGCAGAGGTTCCGCGCGACGAGGTGGTGATCGACGGTCATAGCGAGGCCCCCGTGCGGTTCGCGCGGATGATGAGATAGATCAGGAACGGTGCCCCCAGCGCGCCCGTGACCACGCCGACCGGATAGCGGCTGGGCAGCGCGAACTGCCCGACAAGGTCGCCCCCCAACACCAGACCGCCCCCGACCAGCATCGCAGGGATCAGGATCGAGCCGTTCGGGCCGACGATCCGCGCGGCAATGGGCCCCGACAGGAAGGCCACAAAGGCGATGGGGCCGGTGGTGGCCGTCGCCACCGCGATCATGCCCACGGCACCCAGGATGACCGACAGACGCGTCAGGCCCACCCGCACGCCCAGCGCCGCGGCAAGGTCGTCGCCCATCCTCAGCGCCTCGAGATCACGGCGGCGGCCGAGGATCAGCGCCCCGAAGACCAGCAGCGACAGCGCAAGAAAACCCGACTGGCCCAGCCGTGCCCCGTTCACGCTTCCGGTCAGCCAGCGCAGCGCTTCCTGCAGGTCCCAGGACGGGGCCTGCGTCAACGCATAGGAGATGAAGCTGTTGATCATGGCCGAAACCCCGATGCCGACAAGGATCAGCCGCGATCCGGTGACGCCTCCCTTGAACGACAGCGCGTAGATCAGCAGCGCCACCGACAGTCCCGCCGCCACTGACAGGGCCGAAAGGGCGGGTCCCTCCAGGGACATGAACACGATGCCCCACACCGCCGCGGCGGCCGACCCGGCGCTGACACCGATGATGTCGGGGCTCGCCAGCGGGTTGCGCAGCATGATCTGGAAGGCCGCGCCGCCCAGCCCGAAGCTGAAGCCGGCAAGCACCGACAGAAGCGTCCGCGGCAGCCGCAGCTGGCCGACGGTGAAGCTTGCGCCCGGCACATCCTCGCCCGCCAGCACGCGTAGCACCTGCCCAGGCGGGGTGAAGCTTTGTCCCAGCATCAGCGCCAGCGCCATTGCCGCGGCCAGCCCGCACAGCAGGACCAGCAACATGGCACGCAGGCGGCGGGCACGCCGGACCCGACCGGCAGACAGAATGCCCAGTGAGGACGACGCGGGCGTCGTCACAGTTCGCGCACCCGGTGGCGGCGCACGATCCAGATGAAGAACGGCGCGCCCAGGAAGGCGGTGACGATGCCGACGTCAAGCTCGCTGGGACGCGCCACCAGCCGGCCGATCACGTCCGCGCCGATCAGAAGCGCGGCCCCTGCCAGTGCCGAACAGGGCAGCAGCCAGCGGTGATCGACCCCGAAGACCAGCCGTCCCGCATGCGGCACCATCAGTCCGACAAAGGCGATGGGCCCGCAAGCGGCGGTCGCCGCACCGCACAGCATCACCGCCCCCAGCGCGGCCATGCCCCGTGCAAGTGCCACGCGTTCGCCAAGGCCGGCGGCCACCTCGTCGCCCAGGGCCAGCATGTTCAGCTTGCGGGCCGACAGCATGCCGATGACACAGCCGGCCAGCAGGAACGGCAGCACCAGCTCGATCCGCTCGAAGGTAGCGCCTCCCACCCCGCCGATCTGCCAGCCCAATGCCCCGCCAGAGATATCGCTGCGGGGCAGCACCACCGCCATGGTCAGCGACGAGAACGCCACCGCGGTCGCCGCGCCCGCCAGCGCCAGCTTCAGCGGCGTTGCCGCGCCCCGGCCCAGCGAGCCGATGGCGTAAACGAAGACCGCTGTCATGCCCGCGCCGAGGATCGCAACCCAGACAAAACTGGAATCGGCGCTCATCCCGAACCACGCAAGCCCGATCACCACCGCCAGCCCCGCACCGTTGTTGATGCCGAGGATGCCGGGATCCGCCAGGGGATTGCGCGTCACCCCCTGCAGGATCGTGCCCGACAGCCCCAGCGCGGCGCCCACCAGCGCCGCAAGCAGCGTCCGCGGCACCCGCGCGGCCACCGCCGCCTGGCCGATGGTCTCGGTCGCGCCGCCTATCCCCGCCCGGATGTCGACCCAGCCCACGCTGCGGGTGCCCGTCGCGACCGACACCAGGCACAGGATCACGACAGCCGCCGCCAGCGCCAGCAGCGCGGCGGCCCGCCATCCCTCGCGACCTGAAACCGGCCGGACCCGCTGGCGTTCCGCGACCGTCATTCGCCCTTGCGCGCGGCATCCGCCAACAAGGCGACATAGTCGTCCAGCACCCACGGGATGGACAGCGGCGTGGGGTTGGCGCCGGTCCCGACCGCATCATTGCCCAGCATGACCAGAGCCCCCTTCGCGATGGCGGGCATCTGCAGCGCGAGCGGGTCGGACAGCAACCGCTGCCGCAGGTTCTCGTCGCCATAGGTCACGAAGATGTCCACGTCGTCGAAGCGGTCGATCAGCTCGGCGCTGACCTCGCCTGCATATTGCCCGGCAGCGGTGGCGTCGCGGACGCTTTGCGGAGAGGTCAGCCCCAGATCCGCGAAGAACTTCACCCGCGTGTCGTTGTCGGAATAGAACCGCAGGACGCTGAGGTCGCTGGCGTCCAGGTGAGTGATGAACATCGCTGCCTTGCCCGCCAGTTCGGGATGGCCGCCGGCAACCTCGCCGATCCGGGCATCCAGCCTGTCGATCAGCGCCTCGCCTTCCGCAGCCATGCCCATGCCGGTGGCATTCGCGCGGATCATGGCACGCCAGTCCGTGGCCCAGGGCGAGTCCGGATATGCCACGACCGGGGCGATCATGCTGAGCGTTTCATAGTCGGCCCGGCTCAGCCCGGAATAGGCCGCAAGGATCACGTCCGGCTCTGTCGCCGCCACCGCCTCGAAGTCGATGCCATCGCCCTCGTCGAAGAGCGCGGGCACCTCGGCGCCAAGCTCCTTCAGCCGCGCCTCGACCCAGGGCAGCAGCCCGTCTCCATCCGGGTCGCCGAAGCCTGCGGCGGCAATGCCCACCGGCACCACGCCCAGCGCCAGCGGAACCTCGTGGTTCGCCCAGGCGACCGTCGCCACGCGTTCCGGCTTTTCCTCGATAACCGTCGTGCCCAGCGCGTGCTTGATGACAATGGGATATTGCGCATCCTGCGCCCCTGCTGCGGCAGGCACCCAGACCAGCGCAAGCATGGCTGCCGCGCGAAGAAACCCGTTGATCCCGGCCATGCTTCCATTCTCGACGATTTTAGTCGGTTTGCATTAACCTCCCGCGGACTGTCAAGGAGATGGGCCTGCGCCTTCCGGTCGCGTCAGCTTGTCCCTTTGAGATCGGCAGCCTTCAGGTTTCATGGCGCATGGGGATACCCGGCGCAGAACAGGCCAGCGGCTTCGCTTCAAGATCACCGGAAGCGGGCAGGTCGACGAGCGCACCGGGAGGGGGACGGTCCGACACGATCTCGCCAAGGCCGAGGTCATTTCTTGCGGTGAAAGTCCTGTCCCACGGCCGCCAGCCCGCCCATTGCGTATCGAAACAGATGCTCGACAAGATCATCCGGCGAGTTCGCACGCATCAAGTCTGCAGCCGGTGTTCCACTGCGCCCCAACAGCATAAAGGCCACGCAGGGCGCGGCGATGCATGGCAGGCAGCGCAGCAGGGCCGGATCGTCCAGGGGTATCCCGGTGATCTCGCCGATGATCGGCAGGACCGCCCGCAGCTTGGGCAGCACCTCCTCGGATTGCAGGACCGAAAGATGCGGGCCTGGCGCGATGATTTCGCGTCCGAGCACGATCATCGGCCATTGCGGCTGGCCACTGCGCCCGCCCAGAAGAAAGCGGATCAGCTCCCTCAATCTGTCCTCGGCGGGCCGGTCTCCTCCGACGATCCTTTCGATGTCCTGAAGATCGGCGATCCGGCGATGCGCTTCGATCAGAACCGCCTGGTAGAGGCCCGCGCGATCGCGGAAATGATAGTTGATCGAGGCAAGATCGACCTCGGCATCGGCAGCGATATCCTTGTTCGTCGTGTCGGCGAAGCCCGACGCCGCGAACCGTTCGCCAGCGACGGCCAGGATGCGCGCGCGGGTTGCCTCGCCATCGCTGCGACTGGCGCGAGGTCGGGGGACCGGAGTTTTCGTCATCTCGGCAGGGCCTTGGTCTGGATGGACATTGTTTCCTATGCGGCGGCCCACCTTTCCATCAAGATCGGCCTGCGTCGCGCGAGCAGCAGGCAGACTTTAAATTGCATTTATATTAAATGCAATTTAGTTTAAGAATCTGGCCAAAGCCTTGGGATTTCGCTCATGAAGAAGATATTTCCCATCATCATCGTCATGGCTCTCGCTGCGGGCGGCTGGTTCTGGTGGCAGCATCGCGGTGCGGCCGAGTCGGGCGATCTTACGCTCTACGGCAATGTCGATATCCGGCAGGTGGCACTGGCGTTCGACGGCAATGGCAGGATCACCGAGATGGCGGTCGAGGAAGGGGATCTCGTCAAGGCCGGCGATGTGATCGGCCGCCTTGATACGCATTCCCTGGAACTGCAGGCCAAGGCGCAGGAAGCGGTCGTGGAAGCGCAACGGCAGACGCTTCTGGAACTGAAGGCCGGGTCGCGTCGCGAGGAGATCGCCCAGGCGCAGGCAAGGGTTGCATCCGCCCGGGCCTCGGCAGAGCTTGCCGATCTGCAGCGCGATCGCGCCATGCGGCTGGTGTCCTCGCGCGCGGCAAGTCAGCAGGATCTGGATCGCGCCGAAGCCGAGGCCAAGGCGGCCAACGCCCTTCTCGACCAGGATATCGCTGCGCTGGACCTGATCCTGGCCGGACCGCGCCCCGAGTCGATTGCCGCCGCCGAGGCGCAGCTGCGCGCCGCCGAAACGGAACTGGAGCTCCTGCGGCACGAGATTGCGCTGGGCGAACTGCGGGCGCCGGCGGATGCAGTCATCCGTTCGCGCCTGCGTGAACCCGGTGACATGGCAACGGCGCAGTCGCCGGCCTATGCGCTGGCCCTGACCGATCCGAAATGGATCCGCGTCTATGTCCGCGAGGCGGATCTGGGCCGCATCCGTCCGGGCATGACGGCTCAGGTCCTGACCGACAGCTTCCCGGACCAGCCGGTCGAGGGCCAGGTCGGCTATATCTCCTCGGTCGCCGAGTTCACCCCGAAGGCCGTGCAGACCGAGGAATTGCGCACCAATCTGGTCTATGAGGTGCATGTCAACGTCCGGGACGAGGGTGACAGGCTGCGGCTGGGCCAGCCGGTCACGGTCCGGCTGGTCGAAGAGGCCGCCTCATGACGCCGATCGTCGAGGCAGCAGGGCTCCGCAAGACCTTCCACGATCGCGACATCGGCGATGTCACCGCGATCGACGGTCTGTCGCTCTGCGTCGGGCAGGGTGAGTTGACGGCGCTGGTCGGCCCCGACGGGGCGGGCAAGACCACCCTGATGCGGATGTTCGCGGGGCTCTTGAAGCCCGATCAGGGCAGCCTGACAGTTCTTGGCATTGATGTCGCCCGACGCCCGCAGGCAGTGCAGGACCGGATCAGCTACATGCCGCAGCGCTTCGGCCTTTACGAGGATCTGAGCGTTCAGGAAAATCTGGACCTGTATGCCGATCTGCATGGCGTGCCGGCGGACCAGCGTCGCGACCGCTTCGGACGGATGCTGGAAATGACCGACATGGCACGTTTCACCGAACGTCCCGCGGGCAAGCTTTCGGGCGGGATGAAGCAGAAGCTGGGGCTGGCGTGCACGCTGGTGCGCTCGCCGGATCTTCTGCTGCTCGATGAACCCAGCGTGGGGGTGGACCCGCTGTCGCGCCGGGACCTGTGGAAGATCGTGCATCAACTGGTCGAGGACGAGGGGCTGAGCGTGATCGTCAGCACCTCCTATATGGACGAGGCCGAGCGCTGCGCGCAGGTCCATGTCATGCATGAGGGGCGGATGCTGGCCGAGGGCACTCCCGCAACCCTGCGCGCGCGGGCGCACGGCCTGACCCTTGTCGCGACCCCGCCCGCAGGCACCCCCGCGCGCGACCTGCAGGCGCGGCTGATCGACGCGCCCGATGCCATCATCGACGCCGTGCCGCGGGGCGGCAATGTCCGCTTCATCCGCAGGCCCGACGCCGATCCGGCGCGGCTGGCCGACCTGCTGGAGGGTGCGTCGAGCCAGACCCGTTGCGAAGAGCTGGAGGACAGCTTCATGATCCTGCTGCGCGAGCAGGATCGGGCGGCAGAGCCCCTCGTGGCGCAGGCCGAGCCAGATCGCCCCCCCGGTGACGGCAAGCCCGTCATCGTGGTGCGCGATCTGGTCCGCAAGTTCGGTGACTTCACCGCCGTTGCCAGCACCTCGTTCGAGGTCGCGCGGGGTGAGATCTTCGGCCTGCTCGGTCCGAACGGCGCGGGCAAGACCACGACCTTCCGCATGCTCTGCGGACTGCTGCCCGCGACCAGCGGGCAGCTTGAGGTGGCGGGCCGCAACCTGCGCGTCGCCCGGGCGCAGGCAAGGGCCCGGATCGGCTATGTGTCGCAGAAATTCGCGCTCTACGGCAATCTTTCGGTGCGCCAGAATCTCGAATTCTTCGGGGGTGCCTATGGCCTTGGCGGCAAGATGCTGCGCGACCGCATCAGGGACGCCGTCGAGCAGTTCGACCTTGACCCTGCGGCGCAAAGCGGGCTTCTGCCCGCAGGCTACAAGCAGCGCCTCGCCATGGCGACGGGCCTGCTGCACCGCCCTGAAATCCTGTTTCTGGATGAACCGACCAGCGGCATCGACCCGCTTGCCCGGCGCGCCTTCTGGCGGCGGATCACGGCGCTCGCCAAGGGCGGCGTCACCGTCATCATCACCACCCACTTCATGGAAGAGGCCGAATATTGCGACCGCATCGCCATTCAGGATGCGGGCGAGATGCTGGCCATCGGCACGCCGCAACAGGTCCGCGACATGGCGGGACACGCGGGCGCCAGGGACATGAACAGCGCCTTCATCGCCATTGTCGAGGCAGGCCGCAAGCGGCGTGACGCCCAGGCCGCCGCATGAATGGCGCATTTCTCCGGCTGCGCGCCCTGATCCGCAAGGAGGCCCGCCAGATGCTGCGTGACCGCAGCAACCTGTTCGTCGGATTGGCTTTGCCCGTCGTTCTGATCCTGCTGTTCGGCTACAGCCTTTCCTTCGACGTGACCGATGCCCGGGTCGCCGTGGTGATGGAGGACAACTCAGCCGCCACGATGAACGCGGTGGCGGGCTTGGCGGGTTCGGATTATCTCAGCCCGATCTGGACCTATTCCATGGTCGAGGCAGAGGCGCTGATCCGCGCAGGTCAGGCGGACGCCATCCTGCGCGTCCCCGCCGAATTCACCCGCAACCTGCTGCATGGGCAGGGGAACCTGCAACTGATCCTGAATGGCGTGGATTCCAACACCGCGCAGGCCATCGAGGGCTACGCCACCGGCGCCATCTCGACCGCGCTTCAGCATATCGCGGACCGGCAGGGCAGCCCCGCCGCCGCATCGGCCAGCGTCACGGTCCTGCAGCGGACATGGTTCAACGAGGCGAGCAACAGCACGTGGTTCCTTGTTCCCGGCCTGGTCGTGCTGGTCATGACGCTGATCGGTGCCTTCCTGACCTCTCTGCTGATCGCCCGCGAATGGGAGCGCGGGACGCTGGAGTCCCTGTTCGTCACCCCGGCGCGTCCGATCGAGATGGTGATGGCGAAGCTCGCGCCGTATCTGGTCATCGGGGTGATCGACCTTGCCATGTGCCTGATCGCCGCAAGATACGTCTTTGACGTACCGATGCGCGGCTCGCTCTGGATCATCATCCTGTCCTCGCTGCTTTACCTCCTGGTCTCGCTGGCTCTGGGGCTGGTGATCTCGGGTGTGACGAAGAACCAGTTCGCCGCCAGTCAGATGGCGCTGCTGGCAAGCTTCATGCCCGCGATGATGCTGTCGGGCTTCGTGTTCGATCTGCGCAACGTGCCGGTCGTCATCCAGGTCGTCAGCAATGTCCTTCCCGCCACGCATTTCATGGGATTGATCAAGACGCTGTTCATGGCCGGCGACTACTGGCCGCAGATCCTGCGCGCCAACCTGACTCTGGCGGCCTATGCGGCCGTGCTGATCCTGATGGCCACCCGCACGCTGACCAAGAAACTGGACTGACCTCATGCAGGCCGTGCTTCTCTATGTCGCCCAGACCCTGGCCCTGATCCGCAAGGAACTGCTGGCGCTGCTCAAGGACCCCTCCAGCCGCACGCTGTTGTTCGCGCCGGCGCTGCTGCAGGCGCTGCTCTTCGGCTATGGCGCGACCTACGACCTGACCCATGCCCCTTTCGCCGTGCTCGATCACAGCCGGGGCGCGGCCTCGACCGAGATCACCGCGCGGATCGAGGGCACGGGCGTCTTCAGGCGTGCCGCAACGCTGGAAAGCTCGGCTCAGATCGCGGGCCAGATCGACAGCGGCAAGGCCCTGCTGGTGGTGATCTTCCCCGCGGATTTCGAGAGGCGCCTGTCGGCCGGGGCCGAGGCCCCGATGCAGGTGATCCTCGACGGAAGGAACTCGGCGACCTCCGGTACGGCGGCGGCACAGGTGGCAGCGATCGTCGCCGCCTACAACCAGTCGCTGGGCGCGACCTCGCCCGTCACCATCACGCGCCGGGCCTGGTTCAACCCGAACTTCGAGTCGCGCTGGAACCTGATGCCCGCGATGATCGCCTCGCTCAGCATGCTTCAGACCCTCATGATCGCGGCGCTGTCCGTCGCGCGCGAGCGCGAGCAGGGCACATTCGATCAGTTGCTGGTGACGCCGTTGACACCTTCCCAGATTCTGATCGGCAAGGCCCTGCCCGCGATCCTCGTCGGGATCATGCAGTCGACGATCATCTTCCTGATCATCCTGTTCTGGTTCCGGATCCCGATGGCCGGCTCGGTCTGGCTGCTCTATTTCGGGCTTCTGACCTTCACCACGGCGGCGGTCGGCATCGGCCTCTCGATTTCTGCCGTGTCGCTGACCATGCAGCAGGCGATGCTTTACACCTTCATGCTGATCATGCCGCTGATGCTGCTCTCGGGCCTGCTGACGCCGGTGCGGAACATGCCCCAGATCCTGCAGCTTGCGACCTATGTGAACCCGATGCGCTTCGGCATCGACATCGTGCGGCGCGTTTATCTGGAAGGAGCCACCCTTGCCGACATCGCGCCCAGCTTTCTGCCACTGATCGGGGTGGCGGCGGCGACCTTGCCGCTTGCGGCCTGGCTGTTCCGGAACAGGTTGAGTTGAGTTCCGCGCAGAAGGCGATCGCAGAACCGGATACGAACAACATTCCGTTCGATCCCTCCGCCATCACTCATGGCAAGAGCGGAACCGTCATGAAGCGGCTTCTCGCTGTCAACTGCAGGCCAGTGAGATAACGATCCCGCGGCCCGTCTCGAAGCAGTTGTGATCATCGGCTACGTCGCGATGCGTGTTGGTCCGCCGACGCTTGGCCTCATCGGTGAGTACTGCGGCCTGCGAGGTGCGGCCACTATGCAGGACCAAAGCGGCCGGTCAGCCCAGCCACCCGTTGAAGATCCGCTCGCCTTCAGGGCTGAATCTGATGATGCGTGACTGAGGCAACCGCCGTGCCCAGGATTGCGCCAGAAGGTGGTCCAGTATGGTCTTGCCCAGTCGCCCGGCCAGATGCTGTCGCCGCTGGCTCCAGTCGAGGCAGGCGCGGCATAAAGGCCGGTTGCTTGGCGGCAGGCTCTCAAGGTTCAGGCCGATCTCGGCCAGCTTGTCGTTGCCGCGCTCTGTCACGGTCAGGTCGTCTTGCAGCCACTGATCCGCCAGCATCCGCTCGAAAAGCCTGACGCCCATCTCTCCAGCGAGATGATCGTAACAGATACGGGCCTTGCGTAAGCCGGGATCGCGCGGCCCGGTGCGCAGGGGTGGCGCGGCATCGCTGGAAAAGACCATCAGGGCTTCGAGCAGGCTGGCAACATGGGGGCCCGCCAGGCGAAAATAACGGTGCCGCCCCTGCGCCTCGACCACCAGCACTTCGCCGTCCACGAGCTTGGCAAGGTGGGAACTGGCGGTCTGCTTCGTGATCCCGCCCCGCCCCGCCAATTCCGTCGCGGTCAGGGCGCGCCCGTCCATCAATGCAATCAGCATCGCACTGCGGGCAGGGTCCGCAACAAGGGCCGCCACACGGGCAATGTCCGGGCCTTCTCTCATGGTTCGATCCTAACCGAACCATGGGCCGTCTCCAACGCGCTAGACCCGGTGTCAGCAAGAAAGGCGGAGCACCATGATCACCTGCGTCATCACCCAGGACATCGATCCGGACCGGCGCGAACCATCCGCGCAATATGCCCGCAGCCGGGGGCTGATCTGGTTGGCTGCTTCGCCCCCCATGAAGGCTCGACCTCGACAGCCCATGGGATCTCTTCGCGGCCGCCCCTCGCCGGACATGAGGCCTCTCGCGCCCGGCCGGCGGCAGGCCCGCCGGGTCGCGAAACCTGCGAGTTCGCCAAGCGTGACGGCTTCATCCGCCGAGAAAGCCGGCCTTTCGTGAAGTCGGCCTCGGCCTCGCAGGGGGATCGCGCATGATAGCCGTCATCTTCGAGGCTTGGGTTTCGGGCGAGGCGCAGGCCGAGTATCTCGACCTGGCGGCCGAGCTGCACCCGCTGCTGGCGAACCTCGATGGCTTCATCTCCATCGAGCGTTTCCAGAGCCTGACAAACCCCGGCAAGGTCCTGTCATTGTCATTTTGGCAGGACGAGGCGGCGGTCGCGGCGTGGCGCAACCTGCCGGAGCATCGGCGCGTGCAGGCCGCTGGCCGGGATCACGTCTTTGCGGATTACCATCTGCGCATCGCAGCGGTGACGCGGGACTACAGCATGCAATCCCGAAACGAGGCTCCGCCTGACAGCCGCGCCATCCACAAGGAGGCCCCCGATCATGTTCGACCTTGAGTTCCATCTTGGAAACCATCCCGGCGCGTTGGCGGGGCTTGGCGAGGCGATGGGGCACGCCGGGATCTCATTCGAGGGTGGCGGGCTGTTCAGCCTCAGCGGGACGGCCATCGCGCATTTCCTGTTCCGCGACGGCGAGGCTGCAGCCCGTGCCGCAAGAGATGCCGGGATCGCGGTTGTTGCGATCCGCAAGCCGATAATCCGCAAGCTGAAGCAGGGCACGCCCGGCCAGTTGGGCGCGATCTCTCGTGCATTGGCCGAAGCCGGGGTCAACATACTGGTTCAGTGTTCCGACCATCATAACCGGCTTGTTCTGGTTTGCGACAACGAGGAACTGGCGAGGAATGCGACCTTGGAGTGGCTCGCCGACGAGTGACGGCTTGCGGGACGAGGCGGCCGTCGCAGCGATGCGGCCTTTCTGGAAATCGCGCAGCCAGGGCCAGACTTCAGTCAGTATTCGCCTTCGGACTTCGAGCGTTCAGGCCGGCATGTCGCTCAGGCCACAAGCACTTCGGCGATCTGCCTGAGGCCGAGCGGTTTCTCGAGGCGCGGGAGGTTCCGGTAGCGCTCGGGGATCGACCACCCCTCGTAGCCCGTGGCGAAGACGAACCGGATATCCCGTGCCTGCAGGGTGTCGGCCAGGGGATAGACCATCTCGCCGCCCAGATTGATGTCGAGGATCGCTCCATCAGGCGCAGGACCCGCGTCCAGCAGAGCCAGGGCACCCCTGATGTCAGGCACGGGCCCGAGCACATCGACACCGGCGCCCTGAAGCTCGTTCGCGAGATCCTGCGCCATCATGTAGTCGTCCTCGACGAGAAGAATGCGGCGGCCCCGAAGGGTGGCGGTCAGCGCGGCGTCAGGCATCCGGATCTCCCTGGCTCGAGAAGGCCACGTCCAGCGTCGAGGACACAGGCACGATGATGGTGCAACGCACGCCCCCGGGCGTCAGTTCGTAGCTCGTCTCGGCCTTCAGCTGGTAGGGCAGCGCCCGCTCGATCAGCTCTCGGCCGTAGCCTTGCCGGCGCGGAGGAGCCCACCGATTGGTCGCGGCCGCAACCGGCAGATCGAGCAGGACCCCCGTCTCGCGCCAGTCCACCCGAAGCCGGCGCTCGGTGCCGTTGCCGGGAATGAGGCTCCAGGTCACCTCGAGCTTTCCCTCTGGCTGCGAGAGGGCGCCATACTTCAGGGCGTTGGTCGTGAGTTCGTGAAGGGCAAGGGCAAAGGTCTGCACCGTGGCCGAACGCAGCCGGATCCCCTTTGGCCCGTGCAGATGGACCGCGGTCCCGTTGGTTTCTCCATCGAGAATGCCATGCGCGGCAAGCTCCGCCTGCAAGAGCTGGTCGAAGGTGATGCGGTCGCCTTCTTCAAGACGGGACAGCAGACCGTTGACCCGGGCAAGCGCGTCGAGCCGGGGTCGGAAGCGGCCGCGGAAACGCTCCAGCGTGTCGGAGGTCGCAAGCGTGCGCTCGGTGATCCCCTTCACCACGCCCACGAGGTTTCGCGAACGGTGCTGAAGCTCGGCCACGAGCACCTGCAGCCGGTCCTGCAACTCCACCTCTTCGGTGGCGTCATGGGCGATCCCGCCGATGCGCTGCACCTTTCCTGCCGCATCGAACAGCGGGAAGTCGGTGTCGCGGATCCAGCGGAGCTGACCATCGCCGCGCAGGATGCGGAAGCTGTGCACCACCTGTTCGCCCCTGCGCACCCGGCGGAAGACGTCGAGAACCTTCTCGCGATCCTCGGGCAGGATCATCTCGAGCCAGCGGCGGAGATGGTTGCCCTTCAGGACATCCTCGATCCTTGTTCCATAGGCCCGCTCGAAGGCAGGGCTGACATATTCGAAAGCGAGGCTCTCGCAGTCCCGGATCCAGAGCACGTCGGCCGAGGCCTCCCCGAACTGGCGGAAGCGGGCCTCGCTTTCCCGCAGCGCATCCTCGCTTTCGCGCAGCCGGGCCTGGGCTACCTCCTCCTGCAGGCGCGGGACCTCGGCCTGCGCGCTCTTCCAGTCGGTGATGTCCTTCGTGGTGGTGGCGACGCCATCATCGAGCTTCACGACGGACTGCAGGAACCAGCCGTCGAACTGCTCGTGGACATAGTGGCGCTCGGCCTGCTCGGGCACGCCGGTCTCGGTGACGCGCTTGAAGGCATCGAAGATGCCAACGGTGACCACGCCCGGGTTGCGCTCGAGCAGGCTCTCCCCCTCGACCTTGCCGTAGTAGCGCACGGAGGTGTGGTTGTTCAGAACCCAGCGGAAGTCGACGATCTCGCCCTGTGCGTTCCGCACCGCCCTGAACACCTGGATCATGTCGGTGGAGCTGTCCATCGTCGCCTGCAGAAGGTCGCGGCTTTTGCTGAGTTCGGCCGTGCGCTCGGCGACCTGCCGCTCGAGGTCGGTGCGATGGCGTTCCTCGGCGTTCCGCAAGCGTTCCTCGGCCCTGCGCCGCGCGCTCACGTCGGTGGCGGCGCCGAACCACTCGATGATCCCGCCATTCTTCCCAACGATCGGCACCGCGCGCGAGAGAACCCAGCCGACACTTCCGTCTGCCTGGCGAACACGATGTTCCAGCTCGAACAGCGACCTGGTGCGGATTGCCTCCTCGATCCGGGCCTGGATCATCGGGAGGTCCTCGGGAAGGATGTAGCGATCCGGCCAGGCCGGAAACGGCACCTCCGTATCGGCCAGGATCCCGTTTCCGCGAAGCTCGGCCATCTCGGTCCAGTCCGCGTTCATGCGGTAGACCATGTAGCCCCCGGTGGTGAGCAGGGCGCGGAAGCGTCTTTCGCTGTCACGCAGTGCGGCTTCCGCCCGGAAGCGCACGAGGTCCGCCCAGAGCCGCTCGGCCACCTCCTGCACAAGCGCGACATCCTCGTCGGTCCAGCACCGCGGGCTGTGCTGGTGAACGGACAGGTTGACCAACAGCCTGCCGTCGACGAGCAGGGGAACGCTGAGCAGCGCCTCCACCCCAAGCTCGGCAATGGCGGCGAGATCGGGGCGGGCCAGGGCAGGGTTTCGCGTGTCGTCGATCCGCACGGTGCGGCCTTCGCGGAGATCCTGCAGAATCGGCCCTTCATAGTCCTCAAGCCGCATCACCGCAGGGAAAGGCTGGGCGCCATTCGCGAACCAGCCGTGGAAGATGTCGGCCACGCCCCGTGCCTCGTCGATCTCGGCGAACATGATCCGTGAAGCACCGATATGCTCGCCCAGCAGGCGGGCCGCGACCTCGATCAGGCTTTCGGTACGGGTCTGGGCCCGCAGGGCATCGCCCAGTTCCAGCAGAAAGGCCTGCCGTGCCGCAACCGCGCGCAGGATCTGCTCTGCCCGCCTGCCGGCATCGATGTCCATGATGATCGAAACGGCGCCCGTGACCTGATCTTGAGAATCAAGAAGCGGCACAGAAGCGGCATTGGTCCAGATCTCGTCGCCATTGTCGTCTGTATAAAGGAACTCCGTGCCCGGCAGGCAGCGCTCTCCCCGCAGCGCCCGTGCGCCGGGAAAGTCGCCAGGCATGACCGGGCGGCCGTCCTTGTCCCAGGCCCGCCAGCGCCTGCCCCTGTCCGGATCGCGCGAGGGCATGCGCCGGCCCGGCGTGAACCGGTCCCATGCGGGATTGGACAGAAGCACCTCTCCCTCGTTGCTCAGAAGCGCAAGGCCCACCGGCACCACCTCCAGCATGGCGGACTGCAGCCTCTGGCTCTTCTCGAACTGTTCGGCGAGCTGGCGGTAACCTGTCCCGCTCTCGCGCAGGGCCGCTTCCGCCGCCTTGCGCCCCGAAATGTCGCGCCAGAAGACCGCAAGTCCTTCCGGCACGGGATAGGCCCGCATCTCGAGCCAGCGCGCCGGTCCGCTTTCCCAAGTGTAGAGATGATCGAGCGTGACCGCTGTCCGTTCCTCCATGGCGCGCCTGAGAAGACGTCCAGCCTCGCTGTTCTCGCTTCCGGGATAGACCTCCCAGTGCCTGCGCCCCAGGATCTCCTCGCGCGTGCCGGTCTCGAGACGCAGCGCCGCATCGTTGAAGGCGAGGATGCGGAAGTCGTGGTCCAGAAGCCCGAAGGCCTCGTCCATGCCGTTCAGCACGTTCTGGAGCCGGGTCTCGCTTTCGCGCAGCCGCGCCTCGGCGCTCTGGCGGCTCTGCTCGGCCTGCACCTCGCCGGTGGCGTCGCGGACAAGGGCCAGTACGCCGCCCACCTCTCCCCTTTCGTTCCGCACGGGCGTGTAGGTGAGATCGAACCAGGCCTCCTGCCGTGGCATGTCGGAGCGCACGAAGCGGAGGTGCTGGCCACGCGCCACGGCCTCCTTGCCCGACCAGGCCTGCTCGAACAGCGGCAACCATCCCTCGCGCACATCGGCCCAGGCATCGTGGGCCGAGCGGCCAAGCGCCGCCGGATGGCGCTGCCCGATGCTGCGGGCATAGGCGTCGTTGTAGATCATGATCGCGTCGTGGCCCCACAGCAGGCACATGGGCGTCCCCGAGCCGAGCATCAGGTCCACGACTGCCCGAAGATGGGCAGGCCATTCCCTGACCGGCCCGAGCGGGGTGGCTGCCCAGTCGTGCGCGCGGATGAGGTGGGCCATCTCGCTGCCGTCCAGGGGCCATGGGGGAGGAAAGCGGTCATGCGGCACCATCGGTCAGTCGTCCTTCCGGGGATACCAGGCGTAGCTGTCCACGCTTGTTGCACTTTCAGCCGAGCGGCGGATGATCGGGCGCGGCAGCGCATGGCCATTGCCAAGCCGTCGGCGGAGTTCCAGCCGTTCCGCTGCCTCATCGGCCGGCATCTCGGGACCGGGTCCGGCCATCTCCTGCTCTCGCCGCACGATACTGCTGTGGTAACCTTGCCGGAAGAGGCTCTGCCAGAGGCGGGCGACAATCAATTGTCGTTGCAGGAATTGATCATGATATTTGTTGCCGCGAGGCCGTCGCAATCGGGCGGGGTGGGTCATTGGCGTTCTATTCGCCATGGCGGACGTGATGCACAGGGGCGTTTCTCACGAAGCCGTTCCGGACCGAGAGCTTTCTGGTCGCGGTTGCAGGCCTTTGCGCCCGATCAGGCTCAGCCAAACAGGCGTCAACTGCCTGAAGTGCTGCAGCACGCCTGAAGAGCAGCTTCGGGAGGGCCTGTCCTGGCATGGCGTCCTGGACGAGCAACTGCTGTAGGTGAAACCTTCCAGCAAGGCGGCGGCGCCAGTGTAGTCGCTGACCTGGCCTGCGGTCATGAGTTCGAGGATCAGGGATTGGTTCAGTGAACCAAGCCCCCGAGCACGCGGATCGGCCGCCCGCCGGCATCGGTGACGGTATGCAGACTGGTGTTCATGCCACCCCGGGTTCGCCCGATCAATCGACCGCGCGCCCTTTTTTGGCTGCAGGCTGGTCGCCGTGCGGTGCGCCTTAAGATAGGTCGCATCAATCATGATCGTCTTGGGTTCAGGGCTCGCCGCGGCCAGCCCCTCCATTATCCGCGCGAAGACGCCCATGTCGCCCCACCGCTTTCAACGGCTGTAAAGCGTCTTTGCAGGGTCCTACCCGCTCGGAGCGTCCCGCCACCGCAACCCGTCGCGGTTGACGAAGATCATGCCACTAGAGCCACATACCGATCATCGACACGCGGCTTGCGTTCGCGGGCTCGCCCCTTCGGAAAGAAGGGCCGGAGCCGCGCCATCTGCTCATCGATCAGTCTCCTCGCGGAGCCTGAGTCACGCAGCAGCAGGCAGATCAATGGGTCCTGACCCTTCGGGACAGACCTTGGGCATATAACGGGTTCTGCACCGTTTGGCATAACTGGCGAAAGGAACAAGTCGAGACTGGCGCTCTTCCAGCCGACCTTACACTCAAAGGGTTACACCACATGGTGGGAACAATCCGTTGAGAAGCCGGAATGGACCAACGGGAGATCGCCGCCTATCCGGGGCAGAAGGAGGCCATGACAGGTTGGTGTTCTCGAGATGCTGACCTTTCCGAGCGCAACAGGGCCGCTGCCGAGTTGTTGGACGTGGAGATCGAACGGCGAACAACGCTTGTCAAACCCAGCTCAGAAAGCGTCAAACCCTCTACGAAGGACTGACACCGTGCTGATCCAGTGCTCTCTGTATAACATGAAAAAATTTGGTGCCCGGAGACGGATTTGAACCGCCGACACGCGGATTTTCAATCCGCTGCTCTACCAACTGAGCTATCCGGGCCCCGGTCCAGGCATCTGCCTGAGGGTGGAGCGTTCCTAGACAAGCGCAACGCGGCTGTCCAGAGCGAAAATCAACTCTTGTCGTCGTGGGGCGGGATATCGCCCGCAGGCTCGCCCGGAATCGCATAGTCGCCACGCAGCCAGCGCGCCAGGTCAACGTCGGCGCAGCGCTTGGAACAGAAGGGGCGGTAGGCCTCGACGGTTGGCTTGCCGCAGATGGGGCAGGTCATTCCTCTTCTCCCGCAAGGGCGACGGTGACCAGGGGCACGCGGTCGCGCTTGCGGTTCAACTCGTAAAGCCCCATCGCGGTCCAGCCGACCATCGTGGTTTCGGTGCCGTCCGCCTTGAAGGCGGCGCGCAGCACCTGCTCGAGCGTGCCGCGGTCGCGCTTGGGCATGGGGGCGAAGTCGATCACCACCTGCCCGCCAAGGCCCCGCAGGCGCAGCTGCCGCGGCAGGTCGCGCGCCAGCGCGATGTTGGCCTTGAGCGCGGCCGCCGGCGAGGTGTCCCGGCCGGTGTTCACGTCCACCGCGACCAGCGCGCGGGTGGCTTCGATCACCGCGAAACCGCCGCCCGGCAGGTCGAGCTCGGGGTCGAGCAGCGCCTCGATCGCGGCACTGACGCCGTGGTGGTCGAAGGCACCCTCGCTGTCGTCGACGTCGTCCGGCGGCGGGTCGGCCCAGTCGATCCAGGCCGCGCGCCAGGGCTGCTCGGCATCCACCAGAAGCTCGGGGCGACCCTGCGTGTCCGACATGACGGCGATGGCAAGCGCCACCAGCCCTTCAAGCTCCTCGTCGATCGCCTCGTCCTCGGCCCCGGCCGCCGCGCTGCGCATCACAAGCCCCAGGTTTTCGGGCGCGCCTTCCAGAACGGCGGTCCCCAACGCGGTCAGCCGCGCGCGCTGGCCTTCATCCCTGATGCGGCGGGACACGTTCACGCCGGGGGCCCCCGGCGTGGCAATGGCGTTCTGGCCGCGGAACAGCACCCGCTGGCTGACGGGAATGGCCTTGCCGTCGTCAGCGGCCCCCGTGACCTGCACGATCAGGCTCTGCCCTTCCGACAGGCCCTTGGCGTCGCGCAGGAAACCGCGCTCGCCTTCCGGCAGGCGGACAAAGACGCCGCCCTGCCCCTTCACCAGCCGGTCCACAACGGCGCGGCAGATCGCCCCCGGTGGAAGCGTGGTCAGGGCGCTGAGATCCAGCAGAAGATCCTGGACCTGTCCGTCCACCATCAGGGCGGCGGCCTCGCGGCCCCATTGATGGCCCAGGACGACCTGACGACCCTTCATGTGCTTACTCCTTCGCGGTGGCCGGGGCGATCCCGCAGGCCGACAGCAGCACGGATGTTTCGGACAAGGGCAATCCCACAACGGCGCTGAACGACCCCTGGATCCAGGGCACGAAGGCGCTGGCCGGACCCTGAATGCCATAACCGCCCGCCTTGCCGCGCCAGTCGCCGCCCGCGACATAGCCCGCGATCTCGGCATCCGAGAGCTGGCGCAGGCGCACCACGGTTTCCACCAGCCTGTGGCGGGCATGGCCATTTGCCATGACGGTGACCGCGGTCATGACTCGGTGACGGCGCCCCGACAGCAGGCGCAGGAAACCCGCGGCCTCGGATTCGTCGGCGGGCTTGCCCAGGATGCGGCGACCCGCAACGACGGTGGTGTCGGCGGCCAGGACCACACCCGGCTCGACCGCGGCCACGGCGCTGGCCTTTTCGGCCGCCATGCGCGTGACATAGGCGCGGGGGGATTCGTCCTTGCGGGGCGATTCGTCGATATCGGCGGGAATGACGGCGTCCGGGGTGACGCCGATCTGGGCCAGCAGCTCGATCCGGCGCGGGCTGGCCGAAGCCAGCACGAATCGCGGCCGGCCCGCCTTACTTGAAGCGGTAATTGATCCGCCCCTTGCTGAGGTCATAGGTGTTCATTTCCACCTGAACCTTGTCGCCGGCGAGAACGCGGATGCGGTTCTTGCGCATCTTGCCTGCCATATGCGCGATGATCTCATGGCCGTTTTCGAGCTCGACCCGGAACGTCGCGTTGGGCAGGAGTTCCTTCACCACGCCGGGGAATTCGAGCATCTCTTCCTTGGCCATGATCTCTCCTGTCTGGAGCCCGCCATTCGCGGACCTTGGCCATATGCCGCCAAACCTTGCCTTTTTCAAGAGGAAAGCCCTGCAGGCGCCCAAGGTTGCCTGCGCCGGCGCGCTGCGCCCCGACCGCGACGGCGCGTCATGTGACGATTGGTGAATTTTTTCTCTTGCAGCCCACCGCCGCCTTGGCTAAATCCCCCTCCACCGGCGGCGGAAGCAACCGGGACGGAGCGCGGGCGTAGCTCAGGGGTAGAGCATAACCTTGCCAAGGTTAGGGTCGTGAGTTCGAATCTCATCGCCCGCTCCAATATCAAAAAGGCCGGTCGCAAGACCGGCCTTTTGCTTTTGCACCACGCCTGAACGAAAGCGCCCCGCGACCTTGCGGCGCGGGGCAGAGGCTTACAGCATCGAGGGCAGCACCAGATCCGGCGGGCGGTGGCCGTCGGCGAAGGTCTTGATGTTGATGATGACCTTCTCGCCCATCTCGTTCCGGCCCTCGGTCGTGGCCGAGCCCATGTGCGGCAGCATCACCACGTTGGGGGCCTCGCGCAGGCGCGGATTGATCTCGTGCCCGTGCTCGAAGACGTCGAGGCCCGCGCCCGCAAGCTCTCCGGCGCGCAGCATCCGCGTCAGGGCGTTCTCGTCGATGACCTCGCCGCGCGAGGTGTTCACGATCACCGCCGAGGGCTTCATCAGCTTCAGCCGCCGCGCGTTCAGAAGGTGGAAGGTCGATGGCGTGTGCGGCGCGTTGATCGACAGGATGTCCACCCGTGCGAGCATCTGGTCGAGGCTTTCCCAGTAGGTCGCGCGCAGATCCGCCTCGACCTCGGGGCGCAGGCGGCGGCGGTTGTGGTAATGGACCTGCATTCCGAAGACATTGGCGCGCCGCGCGACCGCCTGCCCGATCCGCCCCATGCCGAGGATGCCCAGGCGCCTGCCCCCGATGCGCCCGCCCAGATGCGCGGTCGGGGCCCAGCCTTCCCAGCGGCCGGTCTGCATCTCGGCCAGCCCCTCGGGGATGCGGCGGGTCACGGCCAGCATAAGGGCGATGGCCATGTCGGCAGTGTCCTCGGTCACGACCCCGGGGGTGTTCGTGACCTGGATGCCGCGCTGGCGGGCGCTTTCCACGTCAATGTGATCGACACCGGCGCCATAGTTGGCGATCAGCTTCAGCCGCTCGCCCGCCTGACCCAGAAGCCGCGCGTCGATCTGGTCGGTGACAGTGGGGACCAGCACGTCGCTGTCCTTCAGCGCCTGGGCCAGTTCCTCGCGGCTCATGCGGCCATCGACCTCGCGCAGCGACACGTCGAACAGTTCGGCCAGGCGCGATTCGACGGGCTGGGGCAGGCGGCGGGTCACGGTGACCTTCAGCCGATCACGCGGGGGTGCGGTGCCAGCCATGTGACCTCTCTTCCAATACCACGTTGCGTTTGGCAAACTTACCGTCAGGCGGGGCAGGCACAAGGCCCCGGGGCCATGCGCCCGACAGGCAGACACGCGGCGCGGGCCGCGGCAGGCAAGGACGACGACATGACATTGCGATCCGTGACCCGATCGGTGGCGGAGGCGTGCGCGGCACGGCTGCGCCGCCCCGTGCTGGCCGCAGCGGGTGCGGGACTGCTGGCGACAGGGCTGGCGCTGGCCCTTCCGGCCACCGCGCAGAGCCCCCGCTCCAGCGGCGATGGTGCGGCCTCGGCCGAGGCGCCCGCGATCGAGATCAATCCGGGCGATGTGTCCGCGGATTCGCTGATCAGCCGTCACCAGGACAAGCCCCGCGACCCGAACCGCGGGCCTGTCACCAATCTCCCCCTGCCTCGCTATGTCAGCCTGAAGGGCGGCGAGGGGAACGCCCGGCGCGGTCCCTCGCTGTCGCATCGCATCGACTGGGTGTTCCGCCACCCCGGCATGCCGCTGCGGGTGGTGGCCGAGTTCGGCCACTGGCGCCGGGTCGAGGACCAGGACGGCGCGGGCGGCTGGGTGCATTACTCGCTGCTGTCCGGCGTCAGGACCGCCATTGTCACGACCGACATGGCCGAGCTGCGCAGCCGGCCCGACGCCAATGCGTCGGTACTGGCCCGGGCCGAGGCGGGCGCGATCGTGCGTCTGCACGAATGCGAGATCGACTGGTGCCGCGTCTCGGGCGGGGGCGAAAAGGGGTGGGTCCCCAAGATCTCGCTCTGGGGCGTCGATCCCGAGGAAACCCGAGAGTAACCATTTCCGTCCCGCACCCCGGGGCAAGGCCCGGGGTGCCTACGCGTTCCGGCCAGATGCCGTGCCGGCGGGCCCGGTCACATGCAGCGATAGTAGGTCAGCGTGGTCGAACCTTCGGTCATGCGCATCACGCCGGGACGGATCGAGATGTTGAGCTGGCGGTTCGCCGCACCCGAGCAGCCAAGCGAGACCGAGGTGTAGTTCGTCTGCACCTCGGACGTCCCGACGGTGCAGTCCGACGTCGGGAAGGTGAACTTGTTGCCCTGAATGGTCAGACGGCCTTCGCTGGCGGGATCGCCGCACTGCGAGGCGACGAGGTTCCAGGTGCCGTCCAGCGTGTCCGGGCCGGGCGTGCCGGCGGTCGCTTCCGGCGCGGCGGGGGCGATGGCGGGGCCGTCCACGACCGTGACCGGCTCGGCGCCGGGGGTGCTGACGGTGGTGACGGTTGCGCCGGGCACACAGGCCGACAGCGACAGGGCGGCGGCGACGGCCAGAACGGGCTTCAGATAGGTCATTTTTCGGTTACTCCCACTTGAACAACGATCGGCTGCGGGCCGCGTCACCCTTCAACGTCGCAAGCGTGCGATTTCGTTCCCTGTTTTCTCAAGAGAAATTTCATTGGCAGCAAGCCGCCGGTGAACTGAGGCGCTGGCGCCACATCAGCCACGTCTTCTCCGGTGCTTCGGAGAGCCGCAGGCTCACATGCGTTCACGTCAGGTTGATGTATCTTCGGCGCCGCAGACCGGGCAGCCGGGCCGGCGCGGCAGGCTGACGGTCCGGGTGTCCCCCCACAGGCCATCAAGGATCAGCATGCGCCCGCGCAGTCCCGCGCCCGTGCCGTTCTGGGGGATGCCGGCCAGTTCCTTGATCGCCTCCAGCGCCATCAGGCTGCCGACGACACCCGGCAGGGCGCCCACGACGCCCGCCTCGGCGCAGGACAGCGCCAACCCTGGCGCGGGCGGTTCGGGAAAGACGCAGGCAAGGCAGGGTGCGCCGCGCGCGGGATCGTAAAGCGCGACCTGCCCTTCCCATTGCGCGATCGAGCCTGCGAGCAGCGGCACGCCCGCCGCGACGCAGGCCGCGTTGATCGCCTGCCGCGAGGCGAAGCTGTCGGTGCCGTCGATCACCAGGTCATGGCCCGCGACCAGATCGGCATCTCCTGTCCCGATGCGGCGCGCCAGCGCGGTGACGCCAACATGGGGGTTCAGCCGGTTCAGCGCCTCGGCGGCAGCCTGGACCTTGGGGCGGTCGATGTCGGCGGTGGAAAAGATCACCTGCCGCTGCAGGTTCGACAGCCCGACCGTGTCGTCGTCCGCGACCGTGATCCGCCCCACGCCCGCCGCCGCCAGATACATCAGCACCGGCGCGCCCAGCCCCCCCGCCCCCACGACCAGCACGCGCGAGGCCCGCAGCCGCCGCTGCCCCGCGCCCCCGATCTCGCGCAGGACGATGTGGCGGGCATAGCGGTCCAGTTCGGCGTCGCTGAGGGGTTGTGTGGGATCGGCCGGCGCGACCTCGCCTGCGGGCGCTGATCCTGCCTGGCTGACCGGGGGCGGTGCGGGTGGCTCGGCCCTGCCCCGCGGCCGCGCCGCGGCCACCCCCGAGCCCACCGGCTGCCGCGCGCGGGCGCGCGATCTCAGGCGTCCGATCAGCGCCGCGTAACCTGCAGCCAACGCCGCGAGTCCCGCGGCCGGAACCCACAGGTCCGAGGGCAGCAGCGCCTGTCCCGCCTGATGCCGCTGCCACAGGCCCGCGACCCCCGCCAGCCAGACCGCCGCAAGGACGGCGGCCAGCACCCCCGCCCCGAATCGGCGGATGACGACGATCCCCGCGACGACCAGCAGCAGCGTCCACAGCATCTCAGACCCCCGTCGAGCCGAAGCCGCCTGCCCGCTCGCTTCCGCGCGAGAACTCGGCCACCTCGGTCAGCACGGGGCGGACCACCGGAACGAACAGCATCTGCGCGATCCGCTCTCCGGGCTGGATCAGGATGGGCGCGCTGCCCGGCGGATTGCGGTTCCAGGCGCTGATCAGGATCTCGTCGGTATAGTCGGCGTCGATCAGGCCAAGCGCATTGCCCATCACCAGCCCCTTGCGATGCCCCAGCCCCGACCTGGGCAGGATCACCGCCGCCAGATGCGGATCGGCCATGTGCAGGGCGATCCCCGAGCGCACCAGCTCGGCCGGGGCCTGCGGATACAGCGCCAGCGGCGCGTCGAGGCAGGCGCGCAGGTCCAGTGCCGCCGCCATGGGCGTCTGCCAGTCGGGCAGGCCCCAGTCGCGCAGGCGGGCGTCCAGCACCTTCAGTTCCACGGGCGGGCAGGCTTGCATCGGCATACTCGGGGTTGGTCCGCCCCCGGCTTAAGCCATCGCCCGCCCAAGGTCACGCGCAGGGCGCGCCCTTGCGGGCTCGCGCCTTGCCCCTTGGCGGGCGGGGCCGTAAAAACCCGGCACTTCACGCGGCCGAAAGAAGTTGTCCATGTCCAGCCCCCGTCCCGTCGTCCTTTGCATCCTCGATGGCTGGGGGATCGCGGACCGCCCCGACTTCAGCGCCCCCGACCAGGCCGCGACCCCGAACATGGACCGGCTGCGGCGGGACTGCCCCGGCGCGACGCTGATCACCTATGGCCCGGACGTGGGGCTGCCGCGCGGGCAGATGGGCAACTCGGAGGTGGGGCACACCAACATCGGCGCGGGGCGCGTGGTGGCGATGGACCTGGGCCAGATCGACCTGGCGATCGAGGACGGCAGCTTCTTTCAGAACCCCGGCATCCGCACCTTCGTGGATCGGTTGCGCGCCGTGGGCGGCACGGCGCACCTGATGGGCGTGGTGTCGGACGGCGGGGTGCACGGCCACATCGCCCATGTGGTCGCGGCCTGCAAGGCGGTGGCGGACCAGGGTTTGCCGGTCGTGCTGCACGCGATCACGGACGGGCGCGACGTGCCGCCCGAATCGGCGCTGGGATTTGTCACCGAACTGGCGGGCAACCTGCCCGAGGGCGTCACGGTCGGCACCGTCACGGGGCGCTATTACGCGATGGACCGGGACAACCGCTGGGACCGGGTGGCGCGCGCCTATGACGCCATCGTGCGCGGCCGGGGGCTTCATGCCGCCGACGCGCCCACCGCCGTCTCCGACGCCTATGCGCGCGGCGAGACCGACGAGTTCATCGCCCCCACCGTCCTGCCCGGCTACACCGGCGCACGGGACGGCGATGGCTTCTTCTGCCTGAACTTCCGCGCCGACCGCGCGCGCGAGATCATGGCCGCCATCGCCCAGCCGGGCTTTGCCGAGTTCGACGTGACCGGCCGCCCCGCCTGGTCCGGGGTGCTGGGGATGGTCGATTACTCGACGCGCCATGACGAATTCATGACTGCCGCCTACCCCAAGCGGCAGGTGGCGAACACGCTGGGCGCCTGGGTGGCCTCGCACGGGCTGCGCCAGTTCCGGCTGGCCGAGACCGAGAAATACCCGCATGTCACCTTCTTCCTGAACGGCGGGAAAGAGGCGCCCGAGCCCGGCGAGGACCGTCACATGCCCTCGAGCCCCAGGGTGGCGACCTATGACCTCGCCCCGGAAATGGCGGCCGGGGAGGTCACGGACCGGCTGGTGCAGGCCATCGGCGAGGGCTACGACCTGATCGTGGTCAACTACGCCAATCCCGACATGGTGGGTCACACCGGCAGCCTGCCCGCGGCGATCCGTGCCTGCGAGGCGGTGGACCGGGGCCTCGGCCGGATGGTCGAGGCGCTGGACCGCGTCGGTGGCGCGGCGGTCGTCATCGCCGACCACGGCAACTGCGAGATGATGGTGGACCCTGCGACAGGCGGCCCGCATACCGCCCACACCACGAACCCCGTGCCGGTGATCGTCTACCGCGGCCCGCAGGGCGCGTCCCTGCGCCAGGGCGGGCGGCTGGCCGACGTGGCGCCCACGGTGCTGGACCTGATGGGCCTGGTCCCGCCGCCCGAGATGACCGGGCGCAGCCTGATCGAACGGTCATGACGCGCGCCCCCGCCCTTTGGCGCACCGCCGCCGTGGCCCTTGCCGCGCTGCTGGCCGCAGATGCGGGCCTGGCGCAGACGGTGGTTTCGGAAGGCGGGCGCGGGGCCGTCACCACGGCCGCGGGCGATCCTGCGGCCCCCGGCGCGGCCGTGGGCGAAACCCCGGCCGAGGCCACCGCACGCGAAGCCGCCGCCGCCGCCGAAAGCCTGCGCGAGGCCATGGCCCGCCTGGACGTGGCGCTGACCGCCGACGATCAGGTGATCGCGCTGTCCGAGGTGATCCGCGCCTATGAGCAGGGGCAGGCCGCGCTGCGCGACAGCCTGCGCCGCGCCGCCCTGCGCGAGGCCCAGGTGCGCGCCGAGTTCGAGGAACAGCGCGACCACCTGTCCCGGATCATCGGCGTGATGACGGCGATGCAGCAGTCGCCCGAGACGCTGATGCTGTTGCACCCCGCCGGGGCCACCAGCACCGCCCAGTCGGGCATGATCCTGTCGGCCGTCACCCCTGCCCTGCAGGCCGAGGCCGACCGGCTCAGGACGGGGCTCGACGAGATCGCCATCGTGCGCGGCATCGAGCAATCCGCCGCCGACACGCTGGCGCAGGGCCTGGCCCAGGTGCAGGAAGCGCGGCGGCTGCTGGCCTCGGCCGTCACCGACCGCTCCTCCATGCCGGTGCGCTTCGGCGAGGACCCGGAGGAGCTGACGGCGCTTGTGGCCTCGGCCGACACGCTGGACAGCTTCGCCGCCGGGATCGCCGCGATGGAACAGGACATCGGCGCCCCGATGGCCGACTTCGAGGCGGCGCAGGGCAGCCTGGCCCTGCCGGCGGTCGGTGCCGTGCTGCGCGGCTATGACGAGCCCGACGCCAAGGGCATCCACCGCCCCGGCCTGACCATCGGCACCGCGCCCGCCGCGCTGGTCACCGCGCCCTGGCCCGCCACGATCCGTTATCGCGGCCCGCTGCTGGATTACGGCAACGTGATGATCGTGGAACCGGCGCGCGGCTACCTTCTGATCGTCGCGGGCCTATCTCAGGTCTTCGGAGAAACCGGCGACGTGCTGCTTGCGGGCGAACCGATGGGGCTGATGGGCGGCCACGAGGGCTCGGCCGCGGAATTCGGGGCGACCTTCGTGGAAGCCGCGGCCGTCGGCAACACGCCCCCCGCGATGCAGCCGCTCTATCTCGAGCTGCGCCACGGCAAGGAAACACTGGACCCGGCCGAGTGGTTCGTGATGAATCCGGTCATTACCCCCGCGACCGGCAACGATGCCGCCCGCGACAACGGCGATACGGCGGGCGAGGATGCCCCTGAGCAGGTCAGGACGACGGAATGAAGAATTATCTCATGGCGGGCATCGGCGGCACGCTGGCCGGCATCCTGGTCACGACCCAGCTGGCCGGGCCCCTTGTTGCGCAGGAATCCGGCCGCAATGCCTCGGTCTATGAACAGCTCGACCTGTTCGGCAACGTCTTCGAGCGCGTGCAGCAGGATTATGTCGAGCAGGTCGATTCCAAGACCCTGATCGAGGCGGCGATCAACGGGATGCTGACCTCGCTGGACCCCCACTCCTCGTTCCTGTCGGCCAACGACTACGAGGACATGCAGACCCAGACCCGTGGCAGCTTCGGCGGCCTCGGGATCGAGGTCGGGCAGGAGGACGGGCTGGTCAAGGTGATCTCGCCCATGGACGGCACGCCCGCCGCCAATGCGGGGATCAAGCCCGGCGACTTCATCACCCATGTGAACGGCGAATCGCTGATGGGCCTGACGCTGGACGAGTCGGTGGAAAAGATGCGCGGCCCGATCGGGTCCGAAGTCACCGTCACCATCCTGCGCGAAGGGGAAAGCGAGCCCTTCGACGTCAAGATGACGCGCGAAACGATCCGGCTGACGGTTGTTCGCACCCGCGTCGAAGGCCATGCGGTGGTGCTGCGGGTCGCCACCTTCAACGACGAGACCTATGACACGCTGAAGTCCGAGCTGGAAAAGGCGGTCGGGGAAGCGGGCGGCATCGAGAAGGTGACGGGCTTCGTGCTGGACCTGCGCAACAACCCCGGCGGGCTTCTGGACCAGGCGGTGCTGGTCAGCGACGCCTTCCTCGACAAGGGCGAGATCGTGTCCACCCGTGGCCGCCAGCCCGAGGAAAGCGGCCGCTGGAACGCCGAGCCGGGCGACCTGGCGCAGGGCAAGCCGATGGTGGTGCTGATCAACGGGGGCTCGGCCTCGGCGTCCGAGATCGTGACCGGCGCGCTGCAGGACCACCGCCGCGCCATCGTCGTGGGCACCAAGAGCTTCGGCAAGGGATCCGTGCAGACGGTGATGCCCGTGACCTCGGACAGCGCGATCCGGCTGACGACGGCGCTGTATTACACGCCCTCGGGCCGCTCGATCCAGGCGCTGGGGATCAACCCCGACATCATCGTCCAGCAGCCCCCTGCCCGCCCGGCCGACGAGGAAGAGGAAGCGCCGCGCAGCGCCTCGAACTTCTCGACCTCGGAAAGCGACCTGCGGGGCGCGCTGAACAACGATTCGATCTCGGACGAGGAACGGCGGCAGATCGAGGAGGAAGCCAAGCAGGTCGAGGCCACGGCCAAGCTGCGCGAGGAGGATTACCAGCTGGCTTATGCCGTGGACATCCTCAAGGGGCTGGCCGCCGTCGATTTCTCGGCCCGCGAGGTGGCGGAGGCCGCCAAGCCTGCCGTGACCGGCGAGGACGCGACCAGCGAGGACGCGCGCGAAGGCGCTGCCCCCGCGACCGAGGCGCCTTCCGCCGTCGAGGCCGCACCCGCGACGGATGTCTCGGCCCCGACGGCCCGTCCTGCCAACCGTCCGGCCCAGCCCTGAGCGCGCCGATGCAAGTGACGAACGACGTCCCCGCGGGCATGGGTCCCGACGATGCCGCGACCGGGCCGGGCGGCCTGCCCTATCGCCCCTGCGCCGGCGTGGTACTGATCAATGCCGAGGGCCGGGTCTTCGCCGGCCACCGCATCGACAACCCCTCGGACGCCTGGCAGATGCCCCAGGGCGGCATCGACGAGGGCGAGGACCCGCGCGCGGCCGCCCTGCGCGAGCTGCGCGAGGAAACCGGCATTCCCGCCGATCTGTGCGAGATCCTGGCCGAAAGCCCCGACTGGCTGCGCTATGACCTGCCGCCGGAACTGGTGGGCAAGATCTGGCGCGGCCGCTACGGCGGGCAGATCCAGAAGTGGTATCTGGTGCGCTTCAACGGCCGGGACGATCAGGTCGATATCGCGACCGAGCATCCCGAGTTCGACGAATGGCGCTGGATGACGCCCGCCGAGATCGCCGCGAAGATCGTCCCTTTCAAGCGCGAGGTTTATGACCGGATCTTCGCCGCTTTCTCCGATCGGCTGACCGCCTCGTAAACCCTCGCCATCCCCCAGCCTGCGCGTGGAGCCGCCCGGTTCCGCCGGAAAGACACATGGAAGACCCCATCATTCCCTTCGAACTGAAACGGATGTTTCTGGGCGAGGCGCCGCTGCTGTTTTATGTCGAGATCGCGGTCCGGACCGTCATCATCTACGGTTACACCCTGGGCCTGATCCGCTGGATCGGGGGGCGGTCGGTCACGCAGTTGTCGATGGTGGACCTGCTTCTGGTGATCGCGCTGGGATCGGCGGTGGGGGATGCGACCTTCTACCCCGACGTGCCGATGCTGCAGGCGATGCTGGTGATCACGGTCATCGTCTGCCTGAACAAGTTCATCGACAACCTGATCGAGCGCTACGACACCGCCAAGCGGCTGATCGACGGCCGCACCGTGGCCGTGGTCCGCGATGGCCGCATCGTCCGGCAGGGGCTGATCCTGCGCGACATCAGCGCGCTAGAGTTGAAGTCGCTTTTGCGGCTCAAGGGCGTATCGAACCTGGGCCAAGTCGAGTTCGCCTTTCACGAATCCGGCGGCGGGCTGTCGGTCTTCCACCGCGACACCCCCGTTCCCGGCCTGCCCATCGTTCCGCCGCAGGACGTGGAGCCCTTGGCATCCCTGTCGGACGCGGCGCCCGATACCCAGGCCTGCTGCGTCAACTGCGGCTCGTTGCGGCGGGCGGAACTGGTGACGCCCGTGACACGCTGCACGGATTGCGGGCGGACCGATGGCTGGACCCCTGCCGTGACGCCCCCCGTGATCAGGCCGGCCGCCTGACCCCATCCAGCGCTTGCCAAACGGGCCCCGATCCCCCATCCCGCAAGGCAGGCGATCCGAGGGGGCGATGGTGCAACAGGTCTACACGCTGCTGGTCCAAGTCGGCCGCAAGGAAGGCGACGGCCTGCCCGAGGGCGCGACGGGCGCGGCGCTGGTCTGCTATGCCGCCGGCCGCGACCAGGACGAGGCGGTGCGCGAAACGGTGGCGATCCTCAAGCAGGCCGATCTCGCGCCCCTCGAGGTGCAGGCCTATGGCACGCTGGACGAACGTCTGGCCGAGGGGCACGAGGTTCCGGACGAGGAACGTGCCCTGATGGACCGCGCGCGGGACGAGAACAGCGTCATCGTGGCCCAGTTCGAACCGTTCTTCGACGAGCCGGACCACGGCTGACGCCGAGCCTTCGCCTTGTCAGACTCGCGGTTGCACGGTTAAGATTCCGTGCAACAAGAACGATAACGTGACGAGGCAGTGAGAATGAAATCCAGCATGATGCGCCTTGCGCTGTCGGCCGCCGTGATGGCAGCGCTGGCGTCCTGCGCACCGATGGGCCGCCCGGGCCTTGGCCCGGTCTCCAGCGGCAGCAGCTGGACGCCGGCCCCGATCCCGGCGGCCGACCCGGCGACCGAGGCGAGCTTCCAGCAGTGGGTACGGAACTTCCGCCCGCGCGCCGTGTCCTCGGGGATCAGCCCGGCCACCTACGACCGCGCCATGGCGATCGCCCGCTACAACCCCGAAGTGATCCGCCTCGACCGCAAGCAGGCCGAATTCTCGCGCCCCGTCTGGCTTTACCTCGACAGCGCGGTGTCGCCCGAACGGGTGTCCACCGGCCGCCAGATGCTCGCCCAGCACGGCCGGGCACTCGCCGCGATCGAGGCCACCTACGGCGTCCCGCGCGAGATCGTGCTGGCCGTCTGGGGAATGGAATCGAACTTCGGCGCGAACCGGGGCCGGATGCAGATCATCCCCTCGCTGGCGACCTTGGCCTATGACGGCCGCCGCTCGCAGATGTTCCAGGAACAGCTGGTCGCGGCGCTGAAGATCCTGCAGGCCGGCGACACGGACCCGGAACACATGCTGGGCTCATGGGCGGGCGCGATGGGTCACACCCAGTTCATGCCGACCTCCTACCTGTCCTACGCCGTCGACTTCACCGGCGACGGGCGGCGGGACATCTGGTCGGACGACCCCACCGATTCGCTGGCCTCGACGGCGGCCTATCTGGCGCGGAACGGCTGGGTGCGCGGCCAGGCCTGGGTGACCGAGGTTTCGCTGCCCGAAGGCTTCAGCGCCGTGGGCAAGGGCACCCGGACCGGCACGCGCCAGCTTGAGGCGATGGGCGTGCGCGCGGTCAACGGCCGCGGCCTTCCGGCGGGCACCGGCTCGATCATCCGGCCTGCGGGCGCGCGGGGACCGGCCTTCCTGATCCTCGACAACTTCCGCTCGATCCTGCGCTACAATAACTCGGACAGCTATGCGCTGGGCGTCAGCTACCTGGCCGAGGCCATCGCCGGCCGCCCCGGCATCCAGGCGCCCTGGCCCCGGTCGGACCGCCCGCTGACTCAGGCCGAGCGGTCCGAGATCCAGCGCCTGCTGACCGCGCGCGGCTTCTACCGCGACGAGATCGACGGCAAGATCGGCACCGGCACGATGGAGGCGATCTCGGCCTTCCAGCGCTCGATCGGCGTGCCCCCCGACGGCTATGCGACCTCGATCGTCCTGGGACAGCTGCGCGGCCGGTAAGGGCCCAGGCTCAATCGGAAAAGGCCCGGCGCGCATAAGGCGTCCGGGCCTTTTTCATGAACACGGTGACGGAAGCGAGGCCTCCGAGCGCGCCTCAAGGATCATGGGAACCGACGTCCTGAAGGCAGTGCAGCAATCTTGGAAGGAAACACCGCCGCTCAGGCGGGCGTCTCACCATGGAGGCGGGTACCGGAATCGAACCGGTCTTCACGGATTTGCAATCCGCTGCGTAACCTCTCCGCCAACCCGCCTCGGTGAGGTGCAGGACAGATATGCCAAAGCGTTCTGCCCTGCAAGTCGCTGCGTAGCCCCTCGGGCCGGATGAAAGTATCCCGGGGGAGCCGCCAGGGGCGGCGGGGGCAGCGCCCCCTTGCTTACTTCACCCGCGCGTTGCGGTTGCCGATCAGCTTCAGGCGCAGGGCGTTCAGCTTGATGAAGCCGGCTGCGTCCTTCTGGTCATAGGCGCCCGCGTCTTCCTCGAAGGTCACATGCGCCTCGGAATAAAGGCTCATGTCCGACCAGCGGCCGACGCAAGTCACAAGGCCCTTGTACAGCTTCAGCCGCACCGTGCCAGAGACGTATTCCTGCGACTTGTCGATCAGCGCCTGCAGCATCTCGCGTTCCGGGCTGAACCAGAAGCCGTTGTAGATCAGTTCCGCATAGCGGGGCATCAAGCTGTCCTTGAGATGCCCCGAGCCCGAATCGAGCGTGATCTGCTCGATCCCCCGGTGCGCTTCCAGCAGGATCGTGCCGCCGGGCGTCTCGTAGATTCCGCGCGACTTCATGCCCACAAAGCGGTTCTCGACGAAGTCGAGCCGTCCGATCCCGTGCCGCCCGCCATAGTCGTTCAGCGCCGCCAGCAGCGTCGCGGGCGACATCGCCTGCCCGTTGATGGCGACCGCGTCGCCCTTCTCGAAGGTGACCTCGATGTATTCGGGCTGGTCGGGCGCATCCTCGGGGTTCACCGTGCGCTGGTAGACATAGTCCGGGGCCTGCTCGGCCGGGTTCTCCAGCGCCTTCCCTTCGGACGAGGTGTGCAGCAGGTTGGCGTCGACCGAGAAGGGCGCCTCGCCGCGCTTGTCCTTGGCGATCGGGATCTGGTTTGCCTCGGCGAACTCGATCAGCTTGGTGCGGCTGGTCAGGTCCCAGATCCGCCAGGGCGCGATCACCTTGATCGAGGGGTCGAGCGCATAGGCCGACAGTTCGAACCGCACCTGGTCGTTGCCCTTGCCGGTCGCGCCATGGGCCACGGCATCCGCGCCGTGCTGCTGCGCCAGTTCGACCAGCCGCTTGGCGATCAGCGGGCGGGCGATCGAGGTGCCCAGCAGGTACTGCCCCTCGTAGACGGCGTTGGCGCGGAACATCGGGAAGACGTAGTCGCGTACGAACTCTTCGCGCACATCCTCGATGTGGATGTTCTCGGGCTTGATGCCCAGCAGCTCGGCCTTGGCCCGCGCAGGCTCCAGTTCCTCGCCCTGGCCGAGGTCGGCGGTGAAGGTGATGACCTCGCAGCCATATTCGGTCTGCAACCACTTGAGGATGATCGAGGTGTCGAGCCCCCCGGAATAGGCGAGAACGACTTTCTTCGGCGCGTCAGACATCGGGGCCCCCTTCATCCAGATTTGCCTGCCGATTATGGCCTTTCCCGCCTTCTCACAAGGGCGCTGGCGCGCAGAGCCGCTGGCATTTCGGCGCATGACGCCCTATCCCTGCGCCATGAGCACCCCCCTTTCCCCCGTCCTTGATGCGGCGGCCGCGCTGCGCGGGCTGTTCGAGCCGACGCCCCTTCTGCGCAACGACCACCTTTCGGCCCGCTACGGCGCCGAGATCTGGCTGAAGCGCGAGGATCTGACGCCGGTGCGCAGCTACAAGCTGCGGGGGGCGTTCAACGCGATGCGCCGGGCGGGCGCGGGACCGGGGGCGCATTTCGTCTGCGCCAGCGCCGGCAACCACGCGCAGGGGGTGGCCTTCGCCTGCCGGCATTTCGGGTCACGCGGCACGATCTTCATGCCGGTGACGACGCCGAAGCAGAAGATCGACAAGACGCGCACCTTCGGCGACGGCGCGGTCGAGATCGTGCTGACGGGCGACTATTTCGACCAGACGCTGCGGGCCGCGCAGGAGTTCACCAAGGCTCAGGGCGCGATCTTCCTGTCGCCCTTCGACGACGCCCATGTGATCGAGGGGCAGGCCACGGTGGCCACCGAGATCCTGGACCAGATGGAGGGTCCCCCCGATCTTGTCGTGCTGCCGGTCGGGGGCGGCGGCCTGGCGGCGGGGGTCAGCGGCGTTCTTTCTGTCGCCGCCCCGCAGGTGCGCCTTGCCTTTGTCGAGCCTGCGGGCGGCGCCAGCCTGCAGGCGGCGTTGCAGGCCGGCCACCCGGTCACGCTGCCCGCGATCGAAACCTTCGTGGACGGCGCCGCCGTCGCGCGCATCGGCGAGCTGCCCTTTGCGCAACTGTCGCGCTTTTCGCCCTCGGACGTGGTGATCGCGCCCGAGGACCGCATCTGCGCCACCATGATCGAGATGCTGAACGTCGAAGGCATCGTGCTGGAACCGGCCGGCGCGCTGGCCGTGGACGCGCTGCGCGACCTTGGCGCGGCGGGCGCGCTGGAGGGCAAGCGCGTGGTCTGCGTCTGCTCGGGCGGCAACTTCGACTTCGAGCGGCTGCCCGAGGTGCGCGAGCGGGCGCAGCGCTGGGCGGGGCTGAAGAAATACTTCATCCTGCGGCTGGCGCAGCGGCCCGGCGCCCTTCGCGAGTTCCTGAACCTGCTCGGTCCCGAGGACGACATCGCGCGATTCGAGTATCTCAAGAAATCGGCGCGCAACTTCGGCTCGGTCCTGATCGGGATCGAGACGACCAGCCCCGCGAACCTCTATGCGCTGTCCGAACGGCTGGCGGCACGGGGCTTCGACTGGCGCGACATCACGGGCGACCCGGTCCTGTCCGAGTTCCTGATCTGAGCCGCCGGGCCGCATCCTCCGCCGATGCGGCCCCCCGGGCGACATCGCATCGGCAGGGGCCGAGCGCGCGTGACACACCAACAGCATTCCTCGGGCCCGGGTCCCGCTCCAGCCCACGAATGGCGGCCCGAATCCTCGGTTCGCATCTGGTGCCGGACGCGCAGGCCCGTGTCCGAGGCACCGTCATTCAGGACCCGCAGGCGCTGAGGCAAAGCCGCAGCGCCTTCCATGCCCAAGACCATGATCCTGCCCTCGATCTTCAGGAACATCGAGGCCGGCAGCCCGGACGTCCCATTCCCGGCATCTTCATGAAGGGCAACCACGCGCGTCCTGTCGATCATGCGGCACATTCCCTCGGCTTCCGGCCTTCCTTGCAGGGATTTCTTGAGAAATCGTGAAGGCCCGCGCTTAACCTGCCGTTCACCCCGGCGCGCTAGCCTTGGCGCATGAGACAGCCGAATCGGTCACTCACGTCTTCCTCGCCCGGCCGGGCGACCGGGCACCGGACGCGGCGCCTGGTGCTGCTGGCGGACGGCAACCGGGCGCACCGGCGGATGCTGTCGATCCAGCTGGAACGGGCGGGCTATCGCGTGGCCGAGGCCGCGGATGGCGCAACCGCGCTGAAGATCTGCCGCGAACAGCATCCCGACCTGATCCTGTCCGACTCGCTGCTGATGAACCTTTCGGGACTCGAACTCTGCCGCGCGCACCGGGACATGGCGCGGCAGGGCTACGGCTATTTCATCCTGCTGACCTCCAGCACCGAGCGCGCCGACATCGCGGTGGCCCTGGGGGCGGGGGCAGACGACTTCCTGGTCAAGCCGATCTCGAGCGCCGAACTGCTGGCGCGCATCCGAGCGGCCGAGCGGGTGCTGGACATGCACGACGACCTCGCCGCCGCAAACCGCGAACTGCAAAGTGCGCTGGAACGGCTGAACGAGGCGCAGGAGCAGATGACGGCCGAACTGCGCGAAGCGCGCAAGCTGCAGCAGGCGATGATCCGCGAACGCCAGCGCAGCTTCGGGCCCTTCCGCGTGTCGCTGCTGATGCGTCCGGCCGGGATGATCGGCGGCGACTTCGTGGGCTTCCATCAGCTCGACGACCATGCCGTCGGGCTGCATGCCGTGGATGTCTCGGGCCATGGCGTCGCCTCGGCGCTGCTGACGGCGCGGCTTGCGGCACAGATCGACGGCCTGGCTCAGGATCGCCACCTGTCGCCCGCCGGGCTCGTCTCGGCGCTGAACGACATGATGCTGGACGGTCCCCTGACGGACGTCTACCTGACGATGGTCTATGCTCGTCTGGATTTCGAAACGCACCGCCTGCGGCTCGTGCAGGCGGGCCACCCCCACCCCTTCCTGCAGCGCGCCGATGGCCGGATCGAGCGGGTCGGCAGGGGCGGGCTGCCGGTCGGCGTGCTGGAAGGCGCGCGTTTCGACGAGATCGAGGTGACCCTGGCTCCCGGCGACCGTCTTCTGATCGTGTCGGACGGGATCACCGATGCCTCGGGCTGCCGTGGCGAGTTGCTGGGCGAGGACGGCCTGCGGGCCATCATGCAACTGAACGCGCCCCTGACGGGACACGCGCTGCTGGAATCCATGTGCTGGTCGGTCGCGGCCTTCGCCAGCGGCGAGCGTGCCGACGACCTTTCCGCCGTGCTGATCGAGCATCTTCCGCCCGCGCCGGTGCTGGCGGGCCCGGGCGGGACGCCGGGATGATCCCGGCGCCGCTCGTCCTCAGATCACCAGAACCTGCGTGCCGACCTTGGTCAGGGCGTAAAGCTGCTGGATGTGCTCGTTGTAAAGGCCGATGCAGCCGTTCGATGACTTGCGGCCGATCTTGCGCGTGTCGTGAGTGCCATGGATGCGGTAATACTGCCAGCTGAGCCACAGCGCATGGGTGCCCAGCGGGTTGTCCGGCCCCGGCGGCACGAAATCGGGCCATTCGGGGTTGCGTTTCTTCATCTCGGGGGTGGGCGACCAGGACGGGCCTTCGACCTTCTTGATGATCTCGGTGCGGCCGCGCCGGGTCAGGTCCTCGCTGACGGGGATCGAGGTCGGGAACAGGCGGAAGTCGGTGCCGTCCTCGGACCAGTAGCTCAGCGCCCGCGACGTCAGGTCCACTAGGATCGCGCCGTTGGTCAGGTCGCTGAAATAGGGCTGCCAGTCGTGCATCCGGAAGCTCGACACGTTGCGGCGATTGTCCTGGCCCGCGTCATACTGGACCACGCCCGCGTCGGGGGTCGCCCCAGCGCCGGGCGTGCCCTGCAGCGCCTGGCCCGTATAGGGATCCACCGCCTGCGCGAGGGCCGGGGCCGCCAGGCTCGTGGCGCCCAGTGCGAGCGTGGTGGCAAGGAAGGACCGCCGGTCAACGGCGGACGGCTTGGTCGCGGGCATCTCGTTCTCCTGTCGGCCTGGCCCTTGAGGGCTTCGTGGCGATCGCCTCGTTCGTGAGCCGAGCACATAGCCGTGAACGGGTGCAGATCAACTCACAGGGGCGTCACTGGTTCGACTTTCGCCGGTCGTGCGTTGGCAGGGCAACAGGAGAGATGAAGGAACCGGACTGCGGGCCCGTCCCGCAGCCGGCCCGTGCCGGAGACCGGCGCGGCCAAGCGTTGCAGATCGGGCAGGTGCGCCTTCCATTGCCAAAGCAGGAAATGCCCGGCCAGCTGGACCGCGCCTTCTGCCACGGACGGTTGCGGATGGCGACGCGCACCGGTCGAGGTGTAAGGCGGGAAGGCCGATCAATCGGGCCATAAGGGAACCGTCCCTGAGGGACTGCGCCCCAAGGCCACGACAACCGGGAAGCGTCAGATTAGAAGATCTGCAAAGGGCGTCGGAGGTCACAGGCTCCCCACCCGTCCCATGGGATTGCAATCCCGCGTCCAGCGACCCGCACCGGTTTCCTTGCCAAGCGCGTTCCTGCCGCTCAGCGTGCGACCCGCAGGATCCTCAGGGCAACGGGGCCGGGCTCAACCGCTTTCCGCCGAGGGTTCAGAAAGCCGCGCCACTTGCAGTTCCGCTCTGCGGCAAGCGCTTCAGCTGCGGCCGTCGAGGCGGATGAAATCGCGCACGCTGCCCTGACCGGGCTCGACCTCGGCCCAGCTGCCGGCCTGGAAATCCACGACCAGCGTCGCGGCGGTCGGATAGCTGCGGAACTGCGGGTCCAGAGGCGGACGTGCCGGCAGCATGGCTGCGAAGGCGGCGATGCCGGGATTATGGCCGATCATCATCACCGTGGAAGCAGTGGCGGTCTTGAGAACCCGCAGCATCGTCTCGGGCGCCGCCTGATAAAGCGCGGGCTCGATGCGCAGATCGGGCCGCGTCTCGAAAACGGCCTGCGCCACGCAGTCCCAGGTCTGGCGCGTCCGCAGGGCAGAGGAGCAGAGCACCTCCTCGGGGTCATAGCCGCGGCTGGCCAGCCAGTCCCCCAGCGCCCGCGCCGAGCGCCGGCCGCGCCCGTTCAGCGGGCGGTCATGGTCGGGCAGCGTGGGGTCGTCCCAGTCGGATTTCGCATGGCGCGTCAGGATCAGGCGGCAATGTCCCAGCGGTGTCATCCTGACCCTTTCCCTTTGTTCACGAATCAGAGTGCCACCCGCGACCGCCAGCCGCAAGCGGCTCTCCCGTTCCTCGGCGGCAAGTCGTCAAAGCCCGCTTCCGCCCTGACGCAGCCCGTGCGGCTTGACCCGCGGCTCGGTCGAGCGGATCAGGCTGCCCGCGCCCTGCTCGGTGAACAGTTCCAGCAGCGCGGCATGAGGCACCCGCCCGTCCAGGATCACGACGGCGCGCACCCCCTGGTCCAGCGCGGTCAGCGCGGTCTCGGTCTTGGGGATCATGCCGCCCGCGATGGTGCCGTCCGCGATCATCGCGCGCACCTGGTCGGGGTGGATCTGGGTCAGCACCTGCCCCTGCCCGTCCTTGACCCCCGCCACGTCCGTCAGCAGCAGCAGCCGGTCGGCCTTGAGCGCGCCCGCGATGGCCCCCGCCGCCGTGTCGCCGTTCACGTTGAAGGTCTCGTTGTCGGCCATGCCGGTGGCCACCGGCGCAATCACCGGGATCAGCCCGGCATTGTAAAGGTCGCGGATGATCTGCACGTTCATCTCGATAGGCCGGCCGACAAAGCCCAGTTCCGGGTCGTCGGCCTCGCAGACCATCAGGTCGTCGTCCTTGCCGGAGATGCCGATGGCGCGGCCGCCCGCGTCGTTGATCGCCTGCACGATGCGCTTGTTGACAAGACCGGACAAGACCATCTCGACCACCTGCACCGCCTCGGCGGTGGTCACGCGCTTGCCGCGGACGAAGCGGCTTTCGATGCCCAGCCGGTCCAGCAGGTCGTTGATCATCGGCCCGCCGCCGTGGACGACGACCGGGTGGATGCCGACCTGCTTCATCAGGACGATGTCCCGGGCGAACTCGGCCATGGCCTCGTCATCGCCCATCGCGTTGCCGCCAAACTTCACGACAACCACGGCGCCGGCGTAACGCTGCATGTAGGGCAGCGCCTCGGAGAGGGTGCGGGCGGTGGTAACGAAGTCGCGATCCATGCTTTGCGGTCTCATGTGGTGTCCCCGTGGATGGGCAAGGCTAGGCCGTGCAGGAAGCAAGGTCCAGACCGCCACCCTCACAGGATGAAGTCCTTTTCCGAGATCGCCTGCACCCCTTCGAGCAGAACCACGACATCGGCCAAGCGGTCGCCGTCCAGGTCCGCCTCGATCCGCAGCATGTCGCCCCTCGCGGTCCAGCGCAGTTCGGCGCCGGCGCCCGTGAAAGCCGACTGCTCCCTCACCGACGCCAGGCCGAGCGACGACAAGTCGATCCGGTCCGCACCGGACGAGAAGTCCGTGACCGCATCGGGGACCGAGATCTCGGGTCCCGAGGGGCCGAAGACAAAGACATCGGCCCCCGCGCCGCCGGTCAGCCTGTCGGCCCCGGTGCCGCCGTTCAGGCAGTCGGCGCCATCCCCGCCCAGAAGGGTATCGTCGCCCTCGCCCCCGTCCAGCCGGTCGTCGCCCGCTTCTCCCTCCAGCCAGTCGGTGCCGCCGCCGCCATTCAGCGCGTCGTCGTGATCGCCGCCCTTCAGCGTGTCATGACCCATGCCGCCGTCAAGCCCGTCGGCCCCGTGTCCGCCCAGCAGCAGGTCGTCGTCCTCGTCGCCGAACAGGTCGTCGTTCTCCCAGCTGCCGTCGAGCGTGTCGCGTCCCGCGCCGCCCCGAAGAAGATCCGCGCCGCCTTCTCCGATCATGATGTCGTTTCCGGGGTCGCCCGCCAGCGTGTCCGCGCCGGTGCCGCCCAGCAGCCGGTCGTCGCCCTCGCCTGCCGACAGGCTGTCGTTGCCTTCAGCGCCGCGCATGGTGTCGTTGCCCCGGCCCCCCAGGGCCCGGTCGTTGCCGCCATTGGCGATCAGGACGTCGTTGCCGTCCTCGCCCTCCAGATGGTCGTCGCTGTCGCCCCCGTGGATCGCGTCGTTCCCCGCCCCTCCGTGAAGCACGTCGCGTCCGCTGCCGCCGATGATCAGGTCGTCGCCGTCCCCGCCCAGGACGGTATCGTCGCCCGCGCCGCTGTTGATCCTGTCATGGCCCGCCCCGCCCGCCAGGATGTCCGCGCCGTCGCCCGAGCGCATCGTGTCCCCCCCGCTTCCGCCGGTCATGCTGTCATTCCCCGCGCCTCCGAACATCATGTTGTTGCCGGCATGGTCGCGAAAGACGTTGTTCCCCGACAGGTCCAGCAGGATGTCGTCACCCGCCCCGCCGATCAGCCGGTCGTCGCCTCCCATGCCGAACAGCCGGTCGTTGCCGTCGTCGCCCGACAGTTCGTCGGCCCCCGCCCCCGCGTTGATGCGGTCCTCGCCCGCCCCGCCGTAGATCCGGTCGTTGCCGCCCTGTCCGGCGATGCGGTCATGACCGCCCTCGCCCATGACGAGGTCGTGGTCCTCTCCCGCCAGGATCAGGTCGTCCATCCCGCCGCTGCGGATCGTGTCGTTGCCTCCTCCGCCCCAGATGGTGTCGTCGCCGTCGCGCGTGACGATGTTGTCGTGGCCGGTCCCGCCGCTGGCGTAATCCTCGAGCTCGCTGCCGAGGATCGTGTCGTTGCCGTTGTAGCCGTGGACGGCCGAGCCGCCGCGCGCCGCACTCAGCACGTCGGCGCGCGACGTGCCCAGGATGGTCGAGCGCACGTCGGGCGGCTGGTAATGGGCGATCGGGAACAGGCCGTTGTCGAAATCCGCGCCGCTCAGCGGGCGGCCGTTGTGGCTGCGCACCTCGATCACCGTGTCGCCGAAGCGGATCCGGACGCCCCAGTTCTGCGGGGTGAAGCGCAGCTGCGCGACCGAGCGCACCATTCCCAGCATCGACATGTCGATATCGTCGACACCCAGCTGGAAGTCGCGGATGGTGATGCGGCCCGACACCGGCAGCGGCACGAACAGGTCCGCCCCCGCCCCGCCGTAAAGGTCGATCGAGCGCGATCCCGCAATCAGGATGTCGTCGCCCGCGCCGCCCTCGATCCGGGTGGTGTTCAGCCCGCCCTGGATGAGGTCACTGCCGTCCGTGCCAAAATGGGCGCCGTCGGCCACGTGGCGCGTCTGATCGATCCGGCCGGGATCGAGGACGAACTGGCTGACGCCGCTTTCCGTCGCTGATCCCGCGAAGACGACGATCTTTCCGTCGATCACACGGATCGCCAGCGCCGACACATCCCTCAGTGCCGCGCGATTGTCGTCGGCGATGCTGTCCAGATGGATCAGCCGCCCGTCAGGGGTGATGGTGAACAGGCTCAGCCCGTCATCGGCGCCCCCCACCACCACGAAGGCGCGGCCGTCGATCGTCACTGCCTCCATCACGGTGGCGGACTGGAAGCGGGTCGTGCGTTCGTCGATGACGTGATCGACCGGCACCAGGCCGCCGCCGGGCAGGACGCGCACCGTCGTCAGCGAGGAACTGTGGGCTGAACTGACGACCAGGAAATGCCGCCCCTCGACCTCGACCGCGGCGATGTCGCGGGGACCGTTGAAGCCTGTGCCCCGGCCGGTGCCCACGAACTCGCCCGCGTCCAGGCGCCCGTCGGGCAGCACCTTGTGCGCCGCGACGAAGTTGCCCCGGATCGAGGCAGAGATGATCAGGTCCACGCCCCCGATGCGCAACGGCACCAGCGCGTCGATCTGGGCGTCGGCAGGCATCCGGGGCGGCGGGGCCGTCGTGCCCGCCTGCACGATCCGCCCGTCGTCCTCCTGTCGCCACAAGCTGAACACCGGCTGGTCATGGCGTGCGGCACAGATCATCGCCTGACCGCTGGCGGTGGTGAAGCTGCCCGCCTGCAGCAGGTCCGCCGGCAGCGCCGCGCGTTCCAGGCCCGCGTCCACCGCGCCTTGCCGGCCGTCCGGGTTCAACTGGCGCACCGCATCCGCGCCGTCTTGCAGCCCCGCGGGCAGCAGCGACACGCCGCCCGGGCGGTCCAGCAGGATCGCCTGCGGCTCGGACAGGTGGGCCAGTTGCCGGGGATATTCATAGCTGGCGATCGGCCGCGCTTGCTGGTCGCCCGCGGCCACGCCCCAGACCGACAGCCCGCCCCCCGCGTGGGTGGCGCCGACCAGAACGACGCGATCCCCCACCTGCCCCAGGGTCAGGTCGGTCAGGCTTCGGACGAAGCCCTGCGTGATTGTCGTGACATACCGGAACTCGACCATCCGCCCCGCCGATCGCCCTGGTGAAACCAGCGCTCAGCCTGCGGCGCATCCCTTAAGAAGGGGTGAGAAAACGGGGGGCCCGGAGCAGCTCTTTGCCTTGCATTCTAACCATCGCCGCGCCGGTAGGGGCCGAAGGCGGCGGTCTCGGCCATGTCGTCGCCTACGGCGTCCGCTTCCTGCGCGAGATATCCCTGCAAGGCCCTGCGGAAGCCCGCGTCGGCGACCCAGTGGATCGAATGGGTTTCGGCCGGCATGTAGCCGCGCGCGAGCTTGTGCTCGCCCTGCGCCCCGGCCTCGACGCGCGACAGGCGGTGTTCGATCGCCCAGTCGATCGCGCGGTGATAGCACAGTTCGAAATGCAGGAAGGGGTGGTCCTCGGTGCAGCCCCAGTAGCGGCCGTAAAGCGTCTCGCGCCCGATCAGGTTCAGCGCGCCCGCGACCGCGCGCCCGTCGCGTTCCGCCAGGAACAGCAGGCAGTCGTCGCGCATGGTCTGGTGCAGCAGGTCGAAGAAGGCGCGCGTCAGGTAGGGCCGGCCCCATTTGCGCCCGCCCGTGTCCTGGTAGAAGGTCCACATCGCGTCCCAGTGATGGGGCCGCAGGTCGTCGCCCGTCAGCGCGAGGATGCGCCCGCCGAAGGCATTGGCGCGCTCGCGTTCCTTGCGCAGCGCCTTGCGCTTGCGGCTGGACAGCGCGTCCAGGAAATCCTCGTAGCTGCCGTAGCCCGCGTTCTGCCAGTGGTACTGCGTCGTCGTGCGGCCCAGCCAGCCCTGCGCCTCGCCCAAGGCCCGCTCGGCCTCGGTGCAGAAGGTGACATGGACCGAGGACAGGTCCGCCCGCCCCGCGATCTGCGTCATCGCCGCCAGCAGCGCGGCCTGCACCTGCGGGTCATCCGCGATCAGGCGCGGCCCCGTGGCGGGGGTGAAGGGCACGGCGCATTGCAGCTTGGGGTAATACTGCCCGCCCGCGCGGCGCCAGGCATCCGCCCAGGCATGGTCGAAGATGTATTCGCCCTGGCTGTGGGTCTTGAGGTAAAGCGGCGCGACCCCCACCACCTTGTCCCCGCTGCGGGCGACCAGATGCGAGGGGTGCCAGCCCGTCCCCTTGCCGACCGACTTCGACTGTTCCAGCGCCAGCAGGAAGCGGTGCGTGGTGAAGGGATCGCCGCCCGGACCGCAGGCGTCCCACGCGGCGGCGTCCAGCGCGTCCACGCCGTGCAGGATGGAAACGGTCAGTTCGGCCATGGCGGGAAAGATAAGCCCCGGCCGGCGGGTTTCAACGCTGCCTGCGCGCCATGAAGGCCAGCCGCTCGAACAGGGCCACGTCCTGCTCGTTCTTCAGCAGCGCGCCATGCAGCTTGGGCAGCATCTCGTTCGGGGGCCGCTTGAGGTCCTCCGGCGTCAGGTCCTCGGCCAGGATCAGCTTGAGCCAGTCCAGGAACTCGCTGGTCGAAGGCTTCTTCTTCAGCCCCGGCGCTTCGCGCAATTCGAAGAACTGGGTCAGCGCCTCGTCCAGCAGGCGCTGCTTGAGGCCGGGGTAATGGACGCCGACGATCTGCTTCAGCGTCTCGGCATCGGGAAAGCGGATGTAATGGAAGAAGCAGCGCCGCAGGAAGGCGTCGGGCAGCTCCTTTTCGTTGTTCGAGGTGATGATGACGATAGGCCGATGGCGGGCCGCCACCGTCTCGCCGGTCTCGTAGACATGGAACTCCATCCGGTCGAGTTCCTGCAGAAGGTCGTTCGGGAACTCGATGTCGGCCTTGTCGATCTCGTCGATCAGCAGGACGACCTTGCCCGGCGCCTCGAAGGCCTGCCACAGCTTGCCCTTACGGATGTAGTTGGCAACGTCATGCACCCGCTCGTCGCCAAGCTGGCTGTCGCGCAACCGGCTGACGGCGTCGTATTCATACAGGCCCTGCTGCGCCTTGGTCGTGGACTTCACGTTCCATTCGATGATCGGCAGGCCGAGGCTGGCCGCCACCTGCCGGGCAAGCTCGGTCTTGCCCGTCCCCGGCTCTCCCTTGACCAGCAGCGGGCGTTCAAGCGTGACGGCGGCGTTCACGGCCAGCGCCAGGTCGGGGGGCGCCACGTAGCTTTCGGTCGAACGGAACTGCATGGATCGGTCCTTCTGGCAGGCAGGCTGATGGGCGGACAGGCCCGCGGACACTAGGGCGCGGGCCGCGCACGGGCAAGTTTTGCCCCCGCGTCACGCGACTATTTCCTTCCCCCTGCTCATCCTTTAAGGGGACGCCCAAAGGACCGGGCCGCGGACCTGTGCCCGCCCCGCGGAGGAGCCATGAAGCGCCAGACATTCCTTCCTGATGAATACCGTCCCGCCGAGGACGAGCCTTTCATGAACGAACGCCAGCTCGAATATTTCCGGCGCAAGCTGCTGGCATGGAAGCAGGAGCTTCTGGAGCAATCCGCCGAAACGCTGGAAGGGATGAAGGACAGCGCCCGCAACGTCCCCGACATCGCCGACCGCGCGTCCGAGGAAACCGACCGCGCGATCGAGCTGCGCACCCGCGACCGCCAGCGCAAGCTGGTCAGCAAGATCGACGCCGCCCTGCGTCGGATCGAGACGGGCGAGTTCGGCTATTGCGAGATGACGGGCGAGCCGATCAGCCTGCGCCGCCTGGACGCCCGCCCCATCGCCACGATGACGCTGGAAGCCCAGGAACGGCACGAGCGTCGCGAGCGGGTGCACCGGGACGACTGACCGCATCGCCTGCCGGTGGTGCCTGCCCTATGGCTGCGCCCCGAAGCAGGAGGTTCGAGCATGGCGGATCAGGGTCGCGGGGCGCTGTCGGGACGAAAGGCGGTCATCGTCGGCGGTGGCATCGGTGGGCTGACCGCTGCCCTGGCGCTGGCCCGGCGCAGCGCCCGCGTCACCGTCCATGAACGCGCCGGCGCCTACCGCGAGGTCGGCGCGGGCATCCAGGTCAGCCCCAACGCGGGCCGCGTGCTGGACGCGCTGGGCCTGGGGGATACCTTCCATGCCGCCTCCGCACCCTCTCATGGCGTCGAACTGCGCGATGCCGGGGGCGCCCTCGTCCTGGCGATGGACTTCACCCGCGCCCGTCCGCAGGCGAGCTTCCGGACCATCCACCGTGCCCGGCTGCTGCAGGTCCTGGAGGAGGCCGCGCGTGCGGCCGGCGTCGAGATCCGGCTCGATTCTCCCGTCGAGACGCTGCCCGAAGCGTCGCTGCTGATCGGCGCGGACGGGCTGCACAGCCGGGTCCGTCTGGCGCTGAACGGACCCGAGACGCCCTTCTTCACCGGCCAGACCGCCTGGCGGGCCATCATCCCGGCAGAAGACAACGCCCGCCCCGTGTCGCAGGTCTTCATGGGGCCGGGGCGGCACATGGTCAGCTATCCGCTGGGATTCGGGCAGCGCAACCTCGTCGCGGTGATCGAGCGCGACGACTGGACCGCCGAAAGCTGGTCGCAGACCGACAATCCGCAGAACCTGCGCCGCGCCTTCGCGGGCTTCGGCGGCCCGGTGCCGGATTGGCTGGCACAGGTGACGGACACCGGCCTCTGGGGCCTATTCAGGCATCAGGTCGCGGCGCGCTGGCAGGACGGCACCCGCGCGATCCTTGGCGACGCGGCCCATCCGACGCTGCCCTTCCTTGCCCAAGGCGCCTGCATGGCGATCGAGGATGCCTGGGTGCTGGCTGCCTGCCTCGACGCGGACCCCGACCAGCCCCGGGCGCTGGCCCGCTATCAGGCGCTGCGCCGCGACCGCTGCACCCGCATCGTCGCGGCGGCCACGGCGAATGCGCGGAACTATCATCTTTCGGGTCCGAGACGCCTCGCAGGCCATACTGCGCTCAGGCTCGCCAACCACCTCGCCCCCCGCGCGGTATTCGAGCGATTCGCCTGGGTCTATGACCACGACGCCACTGCCCTGGCGTGAGGGGCCAGGTTCTTCTTCGTCCAGATATCCCGCGGGGGTTCGGGGGCGCGAAGCCCCCGCTCCGACGTTTCCGCTCAGGCGGCGGCCTTCTCGACCGCCGCGACGATGCCATCGACCACTTCGCGCAGGACCGTCTCGTCCTCGGCCTCGGCCATGACGCGGATCAGGGGCTCGGTGCCCGACTTGCGGATCAGGACGCGGCCCGATTTCGCCAGCCGCGCCTCGGCCGCGGCGATCTCGGCGCGCACGGCCTCGGCCGACAGGGGATCGGCCCCGGCCTTGTAGCGGACGTTCTTCAGCATCTGCGGCACGGGCGTGAACTGGCGCACCAGCTCGCTGGCCGGCCGCCCGCTGTCGGCCAGCGCCGCCAGGAACTGAAGCCCCGCGATCAGCCCGTCGCCGGTGGTGGCATAGTCGGTCATCACGATATGGCCCGACTGCTCGCCGCCGAGGTTGAAGCCCTGCCCCCGCATCCGTTCCACCACATAGCGGTCCCCGACGGCGGTGCGTTCCAGCCGCAGGCCCCGGCCGATCAGGAAGCGTTCCAGCCCGAGGTTCGACATCACGGTCGCCACAAGCGCGCCGCCCCGCAGGCGACCCTCGTCGGCCCAGCGGCCCGCCAGCAGCGCCATGATCTGGTCGCCGTCGGCCACGGCCCCCGTTTCATCGATGATCATCACCCGGTCGGCGTCGCCGTCGAGGCTGATGCCCATGTGCGCGCCATGTTCCAGCACCGCCGCCGCGGCGGCCTGCGGGTGGGTGGACCCCACGCCGTCGTTGATGTTGAAGCCGTCCGGGTCCACGCCCAGCGGGATTACCTCGGCGCCAAGCTCCCACAGGACCTCGGGGGCGGCGCGATAGGCCGCGCCGTTGGCGCAGTCGATGACGACCTTCAGCCCGTCCAGCCGCTGGCCCTGCGGAAAGGTGGTCTTGGCATATTCGACATAGCGTCCGCGCCCGTCGTCGATCCGCTTGGCCCGGCCGATCTTGGCGGGCGGGGCGAGCGGGATGTCGGCCGACAGGATCGCCTCGATCTCGGCCTCGGCCTCGTCGGACAGCTTGAAGCCGTCGGGGCCGAAGAACTTGATGCCGTTGTCCTCGGCGGGGTTGTGGCTGGCCGAGATCATGATGCCCACGTCCGCCCGCATCGACCGCGTCAGATAGCCCACGGCGGGCGTCGGCACCGGTCCCAGCAGCAGCACGTTCATGCCCGTGCTGGTCAGCCCCGCCGTCAGCGCGTTTTCCAGCATATAGCCCGACAGCCGGGTATCCTTGCCGATCACCACGCGATGCCCGTTGGTGCCGTCGCCCCGGAAATAGCGCCCGGCGGCCGCGCCCAGGCGCAGCGCCATCTCGGCCGTCATCGGGTGGCTGTTGGCGCGCCCCCGCACGCCGTCGGTGCCGAAAAGCTTCCTGCTCATGCCTCTGCCCCTTTTATCGCCTGCCACAGGGCAAGCCCTTGTCTGGTTCCCGCCACGTCATGGACGCGGTGGATCTGGATGCCCTGCTGGGCCGCCGCCAGCGTCACCGCCAGGCTGCCCGGGTCGCGCTGCGCGGCCGTTTCCGTCCCCCCGAGCGTTCCCACGAAGCGCTTGCGCGAGGCCCCCAGCAGCACCGGAACGCCCAGGCCATGATACAGCGAAATGCGCCGCAGGATGGCCAGGTTATGCTCCAGCGTCTTGCCGAAGCCGATGCCGGGGTCGATCACGATCCGGTCACGGGGGACGCCCGCAGCTTCGGCGCGCGCGATGCGCTCGGCCAGCGCGTCATAAACGTCCAGCAGCACGTCGCCGTAGCGCGGATCGTCCTGCATGTTTTCCGGCAGCCCCCGGGCGTGCATCAGGCAGACGGCCGCGCCCGTTTCCGCCGCCGCCGCCGCCATGCCGGGGTCGAAGTCGAAGCCCGAGACATCGTTGACCAGTCCCGCCCCGGCCGCCACTGCGGCGCGCGCCACCTCGGCCTTGCGCGTGTCCACCGAGACCGCCGCCTCGCGCGACAGCGCCCCGATCGCCGGGCGGGTGCGGGCGATCTCCTCGGGGACAGGCACGGCGGCCGCGCCCGGGCGGGTCGATTCGCCGCCGATGTCGAGGATATGCGCGCCTTCCGCGATCAGCGCGCGCCCGTGGGCGATCCCGCCGTCCTCGTTCCAGCGCCCGCCGTCGGAAAAGCTGTCCGGCGTCACGTTGACGATGCCCATGATGCGCGGCGCATCCATGGACAGGCCCAGCACGGGCGGGCGGGGAGCGGTCAGCGCCCCGATCACCTCGAGCGGCGCGTCCTGGACGACTCGGGCTGCGGTGCCGCGCTCCAGCAGTTCGAAAGAGGAAAAGCCGGTCCAGCCGCCGGCAAGGCGCCAGCGGCCACCGGACAGGTCGGGAATGGGGCGGAAATACTGGATGGACATGCTGTATCGGCTCGGATCAGCGACTCATGCCGCCGTGCCGGTTGCGCCGCAAGGCTCAGGCACCCAGCAGCACCGAGGGGATGCGGAAACCCGCCGCCTCGGGTGGCAGCGCCGCGCCCTCGGGCAGGGCCCAGTCGATGCGGGGGGCGTCGAGCCTGTCCGCCAGCCACAGGGCCAGCAGCCCGGGCGTGGCGGGCACATCGGCATCGGCGGCCATCCGGCAGGGCGCCCAGACGACGGCAAGGCCGTTCGCTGCCGCCCAGTCGATCTCGGTCCGGCTGTCCGCCACATCGAGGCCCAGGGCACCGGCCAGCGCCCAGGCGCCCTGGTCCAGCGCAAGCAGCGCGATGCGCCGCTGGTCCCCGCCCTGCGGCACCGACAGGCCGGGCGCGGGCGGCACGATCACCAGCGGGCCCGGGGGCAGCGCGATCCGCCGCCCCATGACCAGCAGCGCCGGGCGCGCCGCCTGCGCTTGCACTTCGACCTGCGCCGTCCGGCGCGTCAGCGTCACGCCCAGCGCGCCCGGCACGCGGTCCAGCTTCTCGATCGTGACCGTCACCTCGGCGGCCTGCGGATGCGTCAGCACCTGCGCCGCGATCCGCTCGGCCAGCGTTTCCAGCAGGTCATAGCGCCGGTCGGCCAGCCCGTCGGCCACGGCCGCCACCAGCACGTCGTAACTGAGGATGGCATCCACCTCGTCCCCCGCCCCGGTCACGGGCCGGGCCAGCGCGACCTCGAGCGAGAAGCGCAGGCGCTGGGTCTGGCCACGCTCGCTCTGGAACGCGCCGATGTCGGCGGCAACGACGTGGTCGCGCAGGTGGATGCGGTCGGGTCTGTTCATGGGCGCCAGTTGAAACGAACGCGGCCCCGCCGCAAGGGCGGGGCCGCAGTATCTGCACCAAGCAAGCCTCAGTTCGAGGCGATGCGCTGCCCGCCACGCCGATAGAAGACATGGGCGCCGATCTTCGTCGTGCGGGTGAACCGCTTGGCCCAGGACGGCTTGGCATAGGTGGTGTGGAAATAGGTGGCCCCGCCAGTCAGGTTGCGCGGTGCCCCGGCCAGCGCCTCGGAGGCGACCCTTTGCGCGCGCTGGAAGGCCGCGCGGTCACGGATCTTGCCGACCTTGCCCTTGTAGCTGAACTGCTTGGGCTGGTTGATGACGCCGCAGACCGACTTGGGGAAGGCGGGATGGTCGACGCGGTTCAGGATGACTTCGGCCACGGCGCGCTGGCCCTTGACCGACTCTCCGCGCGCTTCGTGATACAGTGCCTCGGTCAGGCACTGCAGGGAGGCGCGCGAGGTTCCGCCCGCCTTGGCCTGGATCAACCGCTCGGGGCCGCCCGCGGCTGCACGCGGGTTCTGGGCCTGTGCCGTGGCGGGAAGCGCCAGTGCGATACACACTCCGACGTGCGCCAGCCATTTCAGCAGCTTGCTCATGAAGGGTCCTGTTGTTGCCATTCCTTTCGCCATGGACCCGGAAAAGTCCCTGGCGGCTGGCGACGGTCATGCGCCGCGGGTTCCCTGCCGCGCTACAGAAAGAAACCGCAAAGGCCGGAAACGGGGCAAAATGGGCGTTTTCCGGCAGGTTCCTGCCGACATGAAATGGCCCCTTCGGCGAAAATCGGCGCTCAGGCGCCGTGCAGGGACCCCGAGGCCGAGGGGGCGCGGGCGACAAGATCGCGGTCTTCGCGCACCGATTCAGCAAGCCTGGACAGAATCGCCTCCTGCGCGGCGGCCAGCCGTGCGACAGGGACGCGGAAGGCCGAGCAGCTGACATAGTCCAGCCCGGCGCGCTGGCAGAAGGCGATGGATTCAGGATTGCCCGCATGTTCGCCGCACATGGCGACGGTGATCCCCGGCCTGCGCGCCCGTGCCCGTTGGGCGCCGGTCAGGACCAGTTCGCCCACGCCCTCCTGGTCGAGGATGTGAAAGGGATCCTCGGCATAGACCCCCTGCGCGACATAGCTGCCCATGAAGCGCGCCGCGTCGTCACGCGACAGCCCGTAGGTCATCTGGGTCAGGTCGTTCGTCCCGAAGGACAGAAAGGCGCAATGTTCGGCGATGTCACCCGCCCGCAGCGCGGCGCGGGGCGTTTCGACCATGACGCCCAGGCGATAGGTGAACTCGGCCCGGGTTTCGGCACGGACGGCGGCGGCGATGCCGTCGATGCGGTGGCGGACCAGTTCGACCTCGCGCATGGCGCTGACCAGGGGGATCATGATCTCGGGCACGACGCCGTGGCCGTCGCGGCCGACCTCGATGGCGGCCTCGAAGATGGCGCGGGCCTGCATCTCGTAGATTTCGGGCATGGTGATGCCCAGGCGCACGCCGCGCATCCCCAGCATGGGGTTGTATTCCGCCAGCGCCTCGACCCGGCGCACCACGTCCGACAGGGGCAGGTCCAGCGATTCCGCAAGCTCCCGCATCCCCTCGCGGTCATGGGGCAGGAACTCGTGCAGGGGCGGGTCGAACAGGCGGATGGTGACGGGATAGCCGTCCATGATGCGGAACAGCGTGGTGAAGTCCGTGCGCTGCATCGGCAGCAGGCGGTCGAGCGCAAGCCGCCGGTCCTCGGCCCGGTCCGCGAAGATCATCTCGCGCATGGCGGGCAGGCGCTCGTCGTCGAAGAACATGTGCTCGGTGCGGCAAAGCCCGATGCCCTGCGCGCCGAAGCGGCGGGCGCATTGGGCGTCCTGCGGCGTGTCGGCATTGGCCCGCACCTTCATCGTGCGCGCGGCGTCGGCCCATTCGAGCAACTGGTTGAAGCTGTCGTCCAGCGCCGGCTCCAGCATGGCGGCCGCGCCCGCCAGCACCTCGCCCGAGGTGCCGTCCACGGTGATCTCCTCGCCCTCGCGGAAGCTGCGGCCCCCGGCGTGCAGGACACGGCCGCGCAGGTCGATCGCCAGCCCCGAGGCGCCCACGATGCAGGGCAGTCCCAGCCCCCGCGCGATCACCGCAGCATGGCTGGACATGCCGCCGCGCTCGGTCAGCACCGCGACCGAGGCGTGCATCCCCCGGATGTCCTCGGGAAGCGTCTCGCGGCGCACCAGCACGCAGGATTCGTCCCGCGCCGCGGCGGCCTGGGCGGCGGCGGCGGAAAAGACGATGCGGCCGGTGGCGGCGCCGGGACTGGCGGCCATGCCCCGGGTGATCAGGTCGCGCGGCGCACGCGGATCGACCTGGTGGTGCAGAAGGTCCGTCAGAGCGCGCGGCTGGACCCGCATCACCGCCTGTTCCGGCGGGATGATGCCGTCGCGCGCCAGGCCCACCGCGATGCGGACGGCCGCGCGCGAGGACCGCTGCACCCGGATCGCGTCGATGATCGACAACCGGCTGTCGGCCACCACGAATTCGATCTGCATCTCTTCCTTCAGCCGCTCGCGGGCGGCCACGCCGAACCGGACGAGGTCGGCGAAGACCCCGGGCGCGGCTTCCTCGAGCGAGGGGCCGCGCGCATCGCGGGTCAGAAAGATCGATTCGGCGTCATGGCGCTGCGCGCGCCCCTGGGTCTGGCCGCGGAAGCGCCCGGTGATGCGGGGATCGCCCGTCACGCTGTCGATGAACTGGATGGTGCCCGAGCCGGTCACACCCGGTCCCAGCGCCAGCGCCATGTCCTGCACCACCAGCCCCAGCGGCGCGTCCGCAGGCGCGCCCTTGGCCTGCCGCAGCAGCCGGGCGGTCGGCCCTTCCCAGGCACGGGCCATGGACCGCAGCACCTCGACCAGCTGCCGCTCGGGGTCCTGCGGAAACTCCTCGTCGGTCTCGTCCCTGTAGCTGCGCAGCGCCTCGGCCAGCGTCGCGTCAGAGTCGCTGAACATGTCGGGGTCAAGCCGCGCGACATGGATCGCATAGGCCTGGACGAAGCCGCGATAAAGCGCATCCGCCGCCTCGGGCCCCAGCGTCTTGGTCAGCTCGGCATGGCGGGCGGCGTTCATGCCGACGTTCAGCATGGACCTCGGCCCGCCCCATTCGGGGTCCAGCGCCGAGGGCCGCACGCTTAGAAGCCCGCCCGAGTTGCCGGTCAGGCGCCCCAGGTCCGCGCCCGGCAGCCGCCGGCCCGCCGCGATGGCGCGGACGGCGGCGGCGGGAATGGCGAAGCTGCGCGGAACCGGCAGGTCCATGCGGATCAGCCGCTGCAGGCATTTCGCCCGCCAGCCGTGGGTGGCGGTCTCGACCCGCGCGGAGGGGGTGATCTCGACAATGGAAAGGTCAGCGGGCTGGTCCATGGCCCGGCACCCTAAGCCCCGCCCCGTTCGGCGGGCAAGAGAGAACGCCGCGGCCGCGCTCAGGCGGCCAGGTCCACCCAGACGGGAACGTGGTCGCTGGGCTTCTCGCCCGCCCGCTGGTCGCGGTCGATGCCCGCGCCGCGCATCAGGTCGGCGGCCTGCGGCGACAGCAGCAGATGGTCGATGCGGATGCCGTGGTCGCGTTCCCACGACTGGCGCTGGTAGTCCCAGAAGGTGAAGGGGCCGCGCGTGGCATGGGGATCGGTGACGCGGATGGCATCGGTCCAGCCCTGGTTGACGATCCGGCGGAAGGCCGCGCGGCTTTCGGGCAGAAACAGCGCATCCTCGACCCAGGCGTCGGGCCTGGCGGCGTCGCGAGGCTCGGGGATGATGTTGTAGTCCCCCAGCATCACCACCGGCGCTTCCGTTTCAAGCAGTTCCGCCGAGCGTTGCCGCAGGCGTTCCATCCACGCCAGCTTGTAGTCGTATTTCGGCCCCGGCGCAGGGTTGCCGTTGGGCAGGTAAAGGCCCGCCACGGTGACGGCATGGGTGTCGCCCATCACCACGGCCTCGATCCAGCGGGCCTGCTCGTCCGTGTCGTCGCCCGGCAATCCGCGGCGCACCTCCTCGACGGGCAGGCGCGACAGGACGGCGACGCCGTTCCAGCTTTTCTGGCCATGGGTCCAGACGCGCCAGCCCAGGTCCTCGATGATCCCGGAGGGGAAGCCCTCGTCCACGGTCTTGATTTCCTGCAGCACGACCACATCGGGCTGCGCCTCGGGCAGCCAGGCGGTCAGCTGGTGCAGCCGCGCCTTGATCCCGTTGACGTTGAAACTGGCGATCTTCATGGCCGCGACCCTAAGCCGGGTCCGGGAAGGGGGCAAGGACCAGCACAGGAACCCGCCAGCACAGCCGGGGTTGAGCGATTTACCAATAAAGTAAAGGACATCGCCATGTTCCAGCTTGAAACCCCCCTGCTTGAACTGATCGCGCGCGGCGCGTTTCTGTTCATCCTGTTCATGGTTCTGTTCCGGCTGCTGCCGCGCCGCACGGGGGGCGAGCTTGCACCGATGGACCTGGTGTTTCTGCTGCTGATCACAGAGGCGGCTTCGCATTCGCTGGGGGACTACAGCTCGGTTGCGGATGGCACGGTGCAGATCGTGACGATGCTGGCGCTGAACTACCTGACCAACCAGCTGTCGTTTCACTTCCGCTGGTTCGAGCAGCTGATCGAGCACCGGCCCTTGCAGATCATCAGGGACGGTCAGACGATTCCCCGCGCCCTGCGCAAGGAGCTTCTGACCCCCGAGGAACTGATGGGCCACCTGCGCCTGAATGGCGTGGACGACATCTCGCAGGTCCGCTCGGCCCATGTGGAAAGCGACGGACGGCTCAGCGTCGTGACAACAGACAGCGGCGGCGGCGGCGAAGGCGACGCCAGCGGCAGCGCCGCCGCGTGAGCCCGGAGGCGCCCGTCACTCGGCCAAGGGCGGGGTGACGATCAGCTTGTCGATGCGCATGGCGTCCATGTCGACCACCTCGACCGTCCAGCCCTGGTGATGGAACATGTCGCCCGCGCGGGGGATGCGGTTGATGATGGACAGCACCATGCCGGCCACGGTGTTAAAATCGCCCTCGGGAAGGGGAAAGCCGGTCTCTCCGGCGAATTCGTCCGCGCTTTCGCCACCCGAAACGAGCCACGAGCCGTCGGCGCGGCGCACCATGTCCGGCTCGTCCCCCTCGGCGTCGGCGAAGTCGCCGGTGATGGCCTCCAGCAGGTCCATCGCGGTGATGATGCCCTGGAAATGGCCGTATTCGTCATAGACCAGCACCATGCGCGAGGGCGTAGCGCGCATGACCTCGATCACCGACAGCGCGTCGGCGGCGTCCAGGACGGTGGGCGCCTCGCGCATCAGCGCGCGCAGGTCGGGCTTTTCCACCCCGATCAGGTCGCGCAGGGCCACGACGCCCAGGATCTCGTCGTCCGATCCTTCCGTCACGGGCAGGCGCGAAAACCGGGCGCTGCGGGCCTTTTCCACGACCACCTCGGGCGGGTCGTTCACGTTGATCATCTCGACGTCGCGGCGCGGCGTCATCATCGCGGCGGCGGAGCGGTCGGCCACGCGCATCACGCCCGCGATCATGCCGCGCTCGCCTTCCATCAGCACGCCGGCCTGCGTGGCCTCGGCGATGGTCATGCGCACTTCCTCGTCGGTGATCGCGCGGTCCGAGCTGTTGTCGATCCCGATCAGCCGCAGCACCAGCCGCGCGCCCGTGTCGAGGAACCAGACCAGGGGGGTGCCGATCTTTGCCACCATCCGCATCGAGGGCGCCACACGGGCGGCGATCCCTTCGGGGCTCGACATGGCGATCTGCTTGGGCACCAGCTCGCCGATGATGACCGACAGGGCGGTGATGGCGGTCACGACCAGGAAGACGCCCAGCGACTGCGCCACGCTGTAGGGCACCCCGGCCGCCACAAGGGCGGTGCCTACGCGCGCGCCCAGGGTCGCCCCCGAAACCGCACCCAGCAGCACGCCGACCAGGGTGATGCCGATCTGGACGGCGGACAGGAACTTGCCGGGATGCTCCAGCAGGTCCAGCGCCGCCTGCGCGCCGCGATTGCCCTTTTCGGCCATGCTGGTCAGGCGCGCGGGGCGCGAGGACACGACGGCAAGCTCGGACATCGACAGCACGCCATTGAGGATGGTCAGGCCGACGATCAGCAGGATCTCGAGGATCATGGGGCGTCAGATCGAGAAGGACGTGCCGCAGCCGCAGGACGAGCTGGCGTTCGGGTTGTCGATGGTGAAGCGCGCGCCGATCAGCTCGTCCGACCAGTCGATCCTGGCGCCGGCAAGGAAGGGCAGCGAGACCGGATCGACGACCACGCGCTGGCCTTCGCCTTCCAGCACCAGGTCCTCCGCGGCGGGTTCGTCCATACGGATGTCGTACTGGAAGCCCGAGCAGCCGCCGCCGAGGACGGCCACGCGCAGCGCCGGCCCCGGTCCGCCTGCGTTGATCTCGGCCAGCCGCGCAAAGGCGCGGGGCGTGACCATCGGTGGCAGGTTCATGGGGCGTTCCCGTTTCGTTGAGGTTTCCCAGACTATAGGGTCGCGGACGCACTGCCGCAAGGAACCCGCCCGATGGTTGCCGTCCTGCCCGCCCCCTATGCCTGCCAGCCGGGCGAAAGCCGGGGCCGCCTTCACCCCGAGGAACTGTCCACCTTCCGCAGCCCCTGGCAGCGGGACCGCGACCGGATCATCCATTCCTCGGCCTTCCGGCGGCTCAAGCACAAGACGCAGGTCTTCGTGGAACATGACGGCGACGAATACCGCGGCGATTATTACCGCACCCGCCTGACCCACACGATCGAGGTCGCGCAGGTCGCCCGCACCATCTCGGCCGCGCTGGGCCTGAACACGGACCTGGCCGAGGCGGTGGCGCTGGCCCATGACCTCGGCCACCCGCCCTTCGGCCATACGGGGGAAGACGCGCTGGCCGCCCTGATGGCGCCCTACGGCGGCTTCGACCACAACGCGCAGTCGCTGCGGATCGTGACGCGGCTGGAACGCCATTACGCGGGCTTCGACGGGCTGAACCTGACGTGGGAGACGCTGGAAGGCATCGCCAAGCACAACGGCCCCGTCGCCGCCCCCTACCCCTGGGCGCTGGCCGAGGTGAACGCCGCCTGGGACCTGCGCCTGTCCACCTATGCCAGCGCCGAGGCGCAGGTGGCCGCGGTCGCCGACGACGTGGCCTACAACCACCACGACCTGCACGACGGGCTGCGCTCGGGCCTGTTCACGGAAGCGGACCTGATGGATCTGCCGCTGATCGGTCCCGCCTTCGCCGAGGTGGACCGCCGCCATCCGGGGCTTGCGGTGATGCGCCGCCGGCACGAGGCGCTGCGCCGCGTCTTCGGCGTCATGGTCGAGGATGTGATCGCCGTGGCCCAGGGCCGGATCGAGGCCGCCCAGCCGCAAAGCGCCGAGGCGATCCGCCTGATGGACGGTCCGATCATCCGCTTCTCGAAGCCGCTGTACCAAAGCCTCAAGTCGATCAAGCAGTTCCTGTTCCAGCGGATGTATCGCGCCCCCTCGGTGATGGAGGAACGCGCCCGCGTCACCGCCATCCTGAACACGATCTTCCCCATGATGCTGGACGACCCCCGCCTGATGCCCGAGGACTGGCAGGCCGAGGCGCTGGGCGCGGGGGACCGCACCGCCTGCGCCCGGGTGGTGCTGGACTACATCGCCGGGATGACCGACCGCTTCGCCATCGCCGAATGGCGGCGGCTGACGGGCGGGGCGGACTGACCGCCCTCAGCGCAGGAAGATCAGCGCCATTCCCGTGACGGCGATCAGCGCGCCCGCCCAGCTTGCGGCGGGCGGGCGTTCCCCGGTGACCACCCAGAGGACCGGCAGGATCAGCACCGGCGACAGCGCCGACAGGGTGGACACGATCCCGACCTTGCCGCCCTGCAGCGCGAACAGCAGCAGCGTCATGCCGATCACCATCGCCAGCAGCCCCGACAGCCCGATCTGCGCCGCGCCCCTGCGCGACAGCCGGCCCGTCGGCCGCGCCGCGCCAAGCGGCAGCCGCGTCAGCGTGCCCAGGCACAGCACCGCCACCACCACCCGCACCAGCGAGGCCACCATGGGATCCAGCCCCGCCGCCATCGCCGGCCGCGCGATCAGCGACCCCGAGGCCTGCCCCAGCGCCGCCAGAAGCCCGAAGGCGATGCCCTGCCAGATCGGTCCCTGCACCCGTTCCAGGTGATTCGACGGCGCCCGACCCAGAACGCAGATCGCGACCCCGGTCGCGCAAAGGGCCACCCCGGCTGCGCCCTGCGGCGACAAGGTCTCTCCCAGCACCGCCCAGCCCAGCACCGCCGCCATCGGCGCGTTCATCGCGAACAGCGCCCCGGTCCGGCGCGGGCCCAGGCGCCGCAGCGCGAAGAACAGCACCGTGTCGCCCATGAAGACGCCGACGAACCCGGACAGCGCCAGCACCGGCAGCAGCGCGGGATCGGTCCCGTTCCAGGCGCCCGACAGCAGGACCAGCCCGCCCAGGACCAGGGTGACGAAGCACTGCCGGTAAAGGTTGAAGGCGAAAGGCCCCACCTCGGCCACCGGCCGCGCGGCCAGAAGCCCCGTCAGCGCCCAGCAGGCCGCCGCGCCAAGTGCCGCAAGCTCATGAATCGGCACTTCCGGCCCGTCCCCCGCTCGTTTGCGCAACTGCTAGCGCGGGCGTTGAACCTGGGCAATGATCGCCGCGTTCGACCGCGAACCAACTCAGGAGAAGCGACATGGCGATCACCAAGACCGGCTCGGCCCGCTGGCAGGGCGGAATCAAGGACGGCAAGGGCGAGGTTTCGACCGAATCCGGCGCGCTGTCGGGTCTGGCCTACGGCTTCAACACCCGCTTCGAAGGCGCGCCCGGCACCAACCCCGAGGAACTGATCGGCGCCGCCCACGCCGCCTGCTTCAGCATGGCGCTGTCGGGACAACTGGAAAAGGCGGGCGTCAAGGACGCGCGGATCGAAAGCTCGTCGGCGGTGACGCTCGAGAAGCAGGGCGACGGCTTTGCCATCACTAGGGTCCACCTGACCGCGCGGGTTTCGGGCCAGGGCGACGAAGCCGCCATCCGCCAGGCCGCCGAGGCCGCCAAGTCCGGCTGCCCCGTCAGCAAGGTGCTGAACGCCGAACTGACGATGGACCTGACGGTGGGCTGACGAAAACCCATTCCGCGGCGCGGCTTGGGGCCGCGCCGCCTTGCCGTGAATCGCAGGGGCAGCCTGGGCGGCTGGCCTTGTATGGGCTGCCTTCTGCACTGTGGCGCTGGGCAGGATCGCCATGGGGAACAGGCCGCCCAAGGGCCGTGGCAATCCCATGTTCCGCAGGAACGGTGCCGGGTCGTTCTTCCTGAAACTTCCTCGTCCCCTGCAGGTTATAGGAAGGACATCGGAAAAGGGGACACCTCATGGCGCCGGAACCCAAGCCCTCGCGCGGCATGCCACGCTCGCTGCTTTACGCCCTCATCCCCGGAGGGTTCCTGCTGCTCGTCGTGCTCATGCTGGTGTTTGGACGGGCCGAACAGGAAGAGGCCGGACCGCCGGGCGAGGTCGGGACGACCGCCCCCGCGACAGGCACGGCGGCGGAACGGGCGGCGGAACCGTCGCAGTAAGCCCCCCGGCCCCAGCCTGAGCCAGCCGTGGCTCGACGATGGCCACGGCTTCTCGTGGCCGCATGACCGCCTGCCAGAGCACGCGAGGCCACGGGGTGATCAGGCCTTCGGCTTCCGCGCCCGGCATCATGGGCAAGGGTCGGGTGCAAGAGGCCGGCAGCCTTTCGCAGGCGGTGTTCAGACCATCATTTCCTTGGTCGCCGTCAGCTTCAGCTCGGGATGGTCGCGCTGCACGCGGTCGATGTCCCACTGCAGCCGGGTCAGATAGACCAGGTCGCCGTCGTTGTCGGTCGCCATGTGCTGCTTGTTCGTCTGCGCGAACTTCTCGACCGCGTCCTTCGGACCCGAAAGCCACCGGGCCGAGGTGAACTGCGAGGATTCGAAGCGCACGGGCAGTCCGTATTCCTGCTCGATCCGGCTGGCCAGCACGTCGAACTGCAGCGCGCCCACGACGCCCACGATGAAGCCCGAGCCGATCATCGGGCGGAAGACCTTGGCCGCGCCTTCCTCGGCGAACTGCATCAGCGCCTTTTCCAGGTGCTTGGCCTTCATCGGGTCGCCCGCGCGCACCGTCTGCAGAAGCTCGGGCGCAAAGGACGGGATGCCGGTGAAGCGCAGCGCCTCGCCTTCGGTCAGCGCGTCGCCGATGCGCAACTGGCCATGGTTCGGGATGCCGATGATGTCGCCGGCCCAGGCTTCCTCGGCCAGCTCGCGGTCGGCGGCGAGGAACAGGACCGGGTTCGATACCGCCATGGGCTTCCTGGACCGCACGTGCAGCAGCTTCATGCCCCGCTCGAAGTGCCCCGAGGCCAGGCGCACGAAGGCCACGCGGTCGCGGTGCTTGGGGTCCATATTGGCCTGCACCTTGAAGACGAAGCCCGCGACCTTCTCCTCCTCCGGCGCGATCTCGCGCTCGGCCGCGTTCTGCGGCTGGGGCTGGGGGCCGAACTCGCCAATGCCGACCATAAGCTCCTTGACGCCGAAGCTGTTGATGGCGCTGCCGAACCAGATGGGCGTCATGTGCCCTTCCAGGAAGGACTTGCGGTCGAAGGCAGGCAGCAGCTCGCGCGCCATCTCGACCTCTTCCCGCAGCTTTTCCAGCAGGTCGGCGGGCACGTGCTCGGCCAGCTTCGGATCGTCGAGGCCGGAAATCTTGATCGACTCGGCCACGCGGTTGCGGTCGGCGCGGTCCATCAGTTCCAGCCGGTCGTGCAGCAGGTCGTAGGTGCCCAGGAAGTCCCGGCCCGAGCCGATGGGCCAGCTTGCCGGGGCCACGTCGATGGCCAGGTTTTCCTGGATCTCGTCGATGATGGCGAAGGTGTCGCGCGATTCCCGGTCCATCTTGTTGCAGAAGGTCAGGATCGGCAGGTCGCGCATCCGGCAGACCTCGAAGAGTTTCCGGGTCTGGCTTTCGACGCCCTTGGCCCCGTCGATCACCATGATCGCGGCGTCCACGGCGGTCAGCGTCCGATAAGTGTCTTCCGAAAAGTCCGAGTGGCCGGGGGTGTCCACGAGGTTGAAGCGGTATTGCCCGAAGTCGAAGGACATGGCCGAGGCCGAGACCGAGATCCCCCGGTCCTGCTCCATCTTCATGAAGTCCGAGCGCGTGCGCCGCGCCTCGCCCTTGGCGCGGACCTGGCCGGCCATCTGGATCGCGCCCCCGAACAGCAGGAACTTCTCGGTCAGCGTGGTCTTGCCGGCGTCCGGGTGCGCAATGATCGCGAAGGTCCGGCGGCGGGCGATTTCGGGCGGAAGTTGGGGGCGATTGTCCAGCATGGGCGGCATGTAGCGTTCAAAACCGCTTCCCGCAACGGAGGGAACCGCCCGAAAGGCGCATGACCTTCGGGCGGTTCCATGTTTCGCGGTGGTCCCGGGCGCGGTTACGACCGGACCAGCGCCTCGTAGCCTTCGGCGATCTTGCGGGTGGTCGGGCCGACCTGGAAGTGCCAGTTCTCGCCGATCTGGGCGACAGGAGTCACCTCGGCGGCCGAGCCGGTCAGGAAGCATTCCTGGAAGCTGTCCACTTCCTCGGGCAGGATGTGGCGCTCATGCACCGTCATGCCCGCGTCCTTGCACATCTGGATGATGGTCTGCCGGGTGATGCCGTTCAGGAAGGCGTCGGCCAGCGGCGTGTGGATTTCCCCGTCCTTCACGAAGAAGACATTGGCGCCGGTCGCCTCGGCCACATAGCCGCGATAGTCCATGAACAGCGCGTCGGAGCAGCCCTTCCGCTCGGCCGCGTGCTTGGACATGGTGCAGATCATGTAAAGCCCCGCCGCCTTGGCCGCCGCCGGGATCGTCTCGGGGCTGGGGCGCTTCCATTTCGAGATGTCGAGCTTGGCGCCCTGCCACTTGGCGTCGCCGTAGTAGCTGCCCCATTCCCAGGTGCAGATGGCCAGCCGCACCGGGTTGTGGCTGGCGGCGACCCCCATGTCGGGACCGGCGCCGCGGAAGGCCAGCGCGCGGACATAGGCGTTGGTGAAGCCGTTGGCCTCGAGCACCTGGCGCTTGGCCGCGCAGATCTGCTCGGCGGTCCAGGGGATCTCCATGTCGATCAGCTCGCCCGACTTCAGCAGGCGTTCCGAATGCTGGCGCGACTTGAAGATCTTGCCGTCATAGCAGCGCTCGCCCTCGAAGACGGCACTGGCGTAATGCAGCGCATGGGTCAGGACATGGACCTTGGCGTCGCGCCAGTCGACCAGCTCCCCATCCATCCAGATCTTGCCGTCGCGGTCTTCGTAGCTGCCTGCCATGATCCCCATGACCCCCGTCTTTTCGGAATGTTTCGCGCGACCCCGCCAAGTCGGCAAAAAGTTGCGCCGGAGGCAAGGCGTAGAGATTGATTCTTGGAAAGTCAACAAGGCTGCCCTATCCTTGCACAGACCCCCGGCAACAAGGACGCGGCAAACCGGAATGAGAAACGACCCCCATCCCATTCCCGGCGGCGAAAGCCTGCTGTTCCTGACCGACGACCAGATCCGGCGGGGGATCGAGGCGATGTATTTCGCCTATCGCGCCTTCACGGCGGACCCCGACCTGATCCTCGAGGAAATCGGCTATGGCCGGGCGCACCACCGGGCGCTGCATTTCATCACCCGCGATCCCGGCCTGACGGTGACGGCACTGCTGGAGGTGCTGGGCGTCACCAAGCAGTCGCTGAACCGCGTGCTGCGGACGCTGATCGAGGACGGGCTGGTGGACAGCCGGGTGGGCCGCCGCGACCGGCGCGAGCGCCAGCTTCACCTGACCGAGAAGGGCGTGGCGCTGGAACGCCGCCTGTCCGAGGCCCAGCGCGCCCGCGTCCGCGCCGCCTATCGCGCCGCCGGGCCGCAGGCGGTGGCAGGCTTCCGGCAGGTGCTGGAAGCGATGATGGACGGCGAGATGCTGGCGCAGTTCCGCGCACTGCGCGAGGCGCCGGACCAGCGGCTGGCCCCCCGCCGCGCGGGGTCTGCCGGATGAGCACGCCCGAAACGCATCTGCTGATCGTCGATGACGACGAGCGCATCCGCACGCTGCTGCGCCGCTTTCTGGTGCGCAACGGCTATTACGTCACGGCGGCGCGCGACGCCGCGCAGGCCCGCCGCCTGCTGGCGGGGCTGGAGTTCGACCTGATCGTGCTGGACGTGATGATGCCGGGCGAGGACGGCATCACGCTGACCCGATCGCTGCGGCGCCACAGCCAGACGCCCATCCTGCTGCTGACGGCCAAGGGCGACACCGACGACCGGATCACGGGGCTGGAAGCGGGGGCGGACGACTACCTGCCCAAGCCCTTCGAGCCGCGCGAGCTTCTGCTGCGCATCGCGGCGATCCTGCGCCGCGTGCCCACGGTCGAAAGCCGCGGCCCCAAGTTCCTGACCTTGGGCCCCATGCGCTTCGACACCGCCAAGGGCGAGCTGTGGAACGGCGACACGCCCATCCGCCTGACCGGCAGCGAGCAGACGCTGATGCGGCGGCTGGCCGAAACGCCCGGCGAGGCCGTGGACCGCCCCACGCTGATCGAGGAACTGGGGCGCGAACCCGACGACACGGGCGAGAACTCGGACCGCGCCATCGATGTCCAGATCACCCGCCTGCGCCGCAAGATCGAGCCCGACCCGCGCGAGCCGCGCTATCTGCAGACGGTGCGCGGCATGGGCTACATGCTGGTGCCGGACTGAGGCGGAGCCTTTGCGTCACCGCCGCAAGCGGGGGTTTTCCACCCCCGCACCCCCGGAGGATACTTGCGCGAAGAAGAAGCTCCGGGGCGTGCCGGCCGCTGCGGCTGTCTCAGTCCAGCAGTCTTGCCAGGTATCTTCCGTAGTCGGTCTTGCCGAACTTCTGGGCCTGTCGGCGCAGCTGGACATCGGTGATCCAGCCCTGCTGGTAGGCGGCCTCGTCGGGGCTGCCCGACTGCATGCCCTGTCGCTTTTCCAGCGTGCGCACGAAGTTGCCCGCATCCAGCAGGCTGCCGTGGGTGCCGGTGTCGAGCCAGGCGAAGCCGCGCCCCATCCGCTCGACCGTCAGCCGCTCTTCGTGCAGGTAGGTTTCCAGAAGCGTGGTGATCTCGAGCTCGCCCCGGTCCGAGGGCTGGACCTCGCGCGCGCGGCGCGGCGCGTCGGTGTCGAGGAAGTACAGGCCGGTCACCGCGTAGTTCGAGGGCGGCACGGCGGGCTTCTCGATGATCTGGACGGCCCGGCCCCGGTCGTCGAAGGCTACGACGCCGTAGCGCTCGGGGTCGGCCACGTGATAGCCGAAGACGGTTGCGTCGGGACGAGCGTCGGCGGCACCGAGCAGTTCGGTCAGGCCGTGGCCGTAGAAGATGTTGTCGCCCAGCACCATGGCCGAGGGCGCGCCCGCCAGGAAGGCTTCCGCCAGGATATAGGCCTGCGCCAGGCCCTCGGGCTTGGGCTGGACGATCCAGGTGAGCTCGATCCCCCACTGGCTGCCGTCTCCCAGAAGGCGCTGGAACTGCGACTGGTCGTCGGGCGTGGTGATGATGGCGATCTCGCGGATGCCGGTCAGCATCAGCACCGACAGCGGATAGTAGATCATCGGCTTGTCGTAGATCGGCAGCAGCTGCTTCGAGACCCCCAGCGTGATCGGATAAAGGCGGGTGCCCGACCCGCCTGCCAGAATGATGCCCTTGCGGCTGCTCATGCGGAAAGCTCCTGAATGACGCGGTCCAACCCTTCGCGCCAGTCCGGGCGCGGGATGCCGAAGTCGCGGGAAATGGCGCTGCAGTCGAGCCGCGAGTTCAGCGGCCGCCGCGCGGGCGTCGGATAGGCGCTGGTCGGGATATCCACCACCTGCGGAGACAGGCCCGACCGCGTGAAGATCTCGCGCGCGAAATCGGCCCAGCTGACGTCGGGAGCCCCCGCGAAGTGATAGGTGCCGCCTTTCGAGGGGTCCGCGATCATCGCCCGCGCCATGGCCAGAAGCGCGGCCGCGATGTCGGCGGCCGGCGTGGGGCCGCCGACCTGATCGGCCACGATGGTCAGCCGGCCGCGCTCGGCCCCGAGCCGCCGCATGGTCCTGACGAAGTTCGTCCCGTGCGCCGAGAACACCCAGCTTGTCCGCATCACCGCCCATTGCCCGCCGGCGGCGGCAATGAGGCGCTCGCCATCCAGCTTGGTCTGCCCGTAGACGCCCAGGGGTCCGGTCGGCGCGTTCTCGGCGCGCGCCGCCGCGCCCGAGCCGTCGAAGACATAGTCGGTCGAGACATGGACAAGGGGGATGCCCAGCTCGGCGCAGGCCTTGGCCATCGCGCCAGGCGCTTCGGCATTGACCAGCCGGGCGGTGCCTTGGTCGCTTTCGGCGCGGTCCACGGCGGTGTAGGCCGCGGCGTTGATGACCGCTGCGGGCCGCGCCCCAAGGATCGATGCGGCGCAGGCGGCGGGATTGGCCAGGTCAGCCTCGTCGCGCCCCAGAAACCGCGCGTCGGGAGCCAGCCGCGCCAGTTCCAGCGCCACCTGCCCCGTGCGGCCGAAGATCAGAAGATCGGTCATGTCGGGTCCTCCTGCCTGCGACGCTGCAGTTGCTCGGCCATCGCCTGGAACAGCCAGGCAGTTGTTGGCTCGGCTCGACTGTCGGCTTCAAGCTCGTCCAGCAGCGCGGCCAGCGCCTCTGCCCCGGCGTCCAGCCGCGCCCCGTGCCGGCGCGCCAGCTCGTGCAGCGTATCGTTGCGGGTGTCCAGCGTATGCTGCATCAGGGCCAGCAGCGCGTCGCGCGGCCCGCCCCGGGCACCCAGCGCATTGATCCTCAGCACCGCCGGGACAACCGAATCCGCGATGGATTCATGTCGCCGCTCGGGCACCGTCGCCCCGGTTGCATCGATGTCGATCAGGCGGGCGAGCTTCGGCATCCAGTTGTCCAGCGAGGACAGTTCGATCAGGTCGCGCGCGCCGAAGCCCGCCGCCAGATCGCGCCGCAGCCCCTTGAGGTCGGTCAGCTTCTGCACCCGGGGACGGGCGGCGAAATCGGCCATGTCCAGGTCCAGCGCGAAGTCCATGCCCTCCTCGGGCGGATTGATCATGCACTGCTTCCACATGGACCGCTGCCAGCCCGACAGGTCGCGGGTCATCAGGATCAGCCGCACGTCCCAGCCGGCCGTCACGTCGCGGAACCAGGCAAGATGCTCGGGCGCGAAGTCATGGAAATGCAGCGTCAGCCCTTCGGCCGAGATCAGCACGTCGCCCTCGGCCTGCGCCAGCACCGCGGGCAGACGCCCGTCCGGCCCGTGCCGCAGCGCCGAGACCAGCCAGCGGTGGCGCGCCGCCATCAGCCCGCAGTCGTCCGTGTCCGGCCAGACCAGCCCTTGCGCCGCCAGTAGCGCGCGGTTCGTGCCCGCCCAGTCCTGCAGCGCCGAGGACCCGCAATGCGGCAGCCCCACATGCAGGAACAGCGAGCGGCGGCCGGGCATCAGCCCTCCCCTCCGAGGCGCAGGGGCTTCTTCCTGACCCAAATACCCATGCGGCTGCGCAACTCAGCCCCTCCCCAGCCGCCTGCCCACACCTTCGCGGTCCAGAAGCGGGCGCCACCAGGATTCGTTGTCCAGATACCAGGCAACGGTGCGGCGCAGCCCTTCCTCGACCGTGACCGAGGGGCGCCAGCCCAGTTCCGTGCGGATGCGCGTCGGGTCGATCGCATAGCGCCGGTCGTGGCCGGGGCGGTCGGTCACGAAGGTGATCAGCCGGTCGTGGGGCGCGCCCACGGGGCGCATCTCGTCCAGATGCGCGCAGATGGTGCGGACAAGGTCGATGTTGCGGGCCTCGTTCTCGCCGCCGATGTTGTAGCTGCGCCCGACCGCGCCCTTTTCGAGGCACAGCAGCAGCGCGTCCGCGTGGTCCTCGACATACAGCCAGTCGCGCACGTTGGCCCCGTCGCCATAAACCGGGATCGGCCGCCCGTGCAGCGCATTCAGGATCACCACCGGCACCAGCTTTTCGGGGAAATGGAACGGCCCGTAGTTGTTGGAACAGTTCGTCAGCACCACCGGCAGCCCGTAGGTCTCGTGCCAGGCGCGGACCAGATGGTCGGATGCGGCCTTCGAGGCCGAGTAGGGCGAGCGCGGGTCATAGGGCGTGGCTTCGGTGAACTGCCCGGTCTCGCCCAGCGACCCGAACACCTCGTCGGTCGAGATGTGGTGGAAGCGGAAGCCCCCGGGCTTGCCCTGCTTCGTCCAATACGCCCGCGCCGCTTCCAGCAGGTTGTAGGTGCCGGTCACGTTGGTCTCGATGAAGGCGCCGGGGCCGTCGATGGATCGGTCCACGTGGCTTTCGGCGGCCAGGTGCATCACCGCGTCGGGCTGGTGCTTCGCGAAAACGCGGTCCAGCGCCGCCCGGTTGCGGATGTCGGCCTGCTCGAAGGCATAAAGCGCGCTCTGCGCAACCGGGGCTACGTTTTCCAGGTTCGCCGCATAGGTCAGCGCGTCGAGGTTGACGACCTCGTGCCCACGCGAAACCGCCAGCCTGACCACCGCCGAGCCGATGAAGCCCGCGCCGCCCGTCACCAGTATCTTCATCTCAGGCCTCGAAAGGGGATTGCCACTCGGCGAAGGGGACCGCCGCCCTGTCCTTGTCCGACAGGAGCGGGTCCGAAACGCCCCAGTCGATCCCGAGGCTGTCCCAGCGCACCGCCCCGTCCGCCGCCTTGTCGTAAAAGCCCGTGCACTTGTAGACGACCTCGGTGTCGTCCGTCCGCGTGACGAAGCCGTGCAGGAAGCCCGGCGGCACCCAGAGCTGGCGGCCGTTCTCGAAGCTGAGTTCCACGCCGACCCACTGCCCATAGGTCGCGCTGCCGCGCCGCCCGTCCACCGCCACGTCGTAAAGCGCGCCGCGCCCGCAGCGCACCAGCTTGCCCTGTTCATGCGGCGGCGCCTGGTAATGCAGGCCCCGCAGGGTGCCCGCCCTTGCCGACAGCGAGTGGTTGTCCTGCACGAACTCGGGCAGGTGGACGCCCGCCTGTTCCAGCGTGCGCCGGTTCCAGCTTTCCGAGAAGAAGCCGCGCGCATCCCCGTGCCGCGCGGGCGTCAGCACCAGCACGCCCGGCAGGGCCGTTTCCTCGATCTGCATCGCCACCTCTCACTTCCGCGCGGATCGCTTGCCATTTTTCACCGGAAAGGGAAAGCCGCCTGCAACCGCGGCGGTCCCGCGCCGCACTGCAACAGGGAGAGATTTCCATGCGAATCGTCGGCGGCCGCCTGCGCGGGCTGAAACTGGCCGAAGTCGGCGTGGGCGATCCCGCCGCCCACCTGCGCCCCACCACCGACCGGGTGCGCGAGGCCGTCTTCAACCTGCTGCTTAACAGCCACGGCTTCCCGATCGAGGGCGCGCGCGTGCTGGACCTTTTCGCCGGCACCGGCGCGCTGGGGCTTGAGGCGCTGTCGCGCGGCGCCGCCCGCGTGGCCTTCGTGGACGACGGTGCGGCCGCGCGCGCGCTGCTGCGGGCGAACGTGGAAAAGGCCCGGGCCATGGGGGTGACCGACATCTGGCGGCGCGACGCCACGGACCTCGGCCCGAACCGGGGCGCGGGCTATGACCTCGTCTTCCTCGACCCACCCTATGGCCGGCGGCTGGGCGAGGCCGCGCTGGCCTCGGCGCTGGCGGGCGGCTGGCTTGCCCCCGACGCGCTGGTCGTGTGGGAGGAGGACACCGCCCCCCTTCCCCCTGCGGGCCTGGCGCAGATCGACCAGCGTCGCTACGGCGACACGCTGGTCACGCTGCTGCGGGCAGGGCCGGGATCCGGGGCTTAACGGCTCAGGGCCCAGAGGCCCAAGGCTGCAAGAAGGACCGTCCAGGCCACCGCGGCATGCCAGAAGGCGATGGACATCAGGGCGATCAGCCGCACGACATCGGCGGGCGTCCCTGCCCATGCGGCGGCAGGCACGGCGGGGATGATCCCTGCGGCAATGAAGAAGACGCTCGCCAGGGGCAGTCCTGCCAGCACCAGCGCCCCGATGCCGGCCAGTGATCGCAGCCCCGGCTGACGGAAGCGAGGGCGCGGGAGCCGGCGCCACAGGCGCTCCGGCCCCGGTCCGTGCCAGCGGCCCATCCTGCCCCGCTGGCGCCAGTTCACCCCTTGGGCCGGAAGGCCGCGATCCGCGCGGGGTTCGTTTCGATCCGCGCGGCGCCGATCAGGTCCAGGCAATAGGGCACCGCCGCGAAGACGGCCTCCAGGCAGGTGGCGATGGCGGCGGGCTTGCCGGGCAGCAGGATCATCAGGCAGGCGTCGCGGATGCCCGCCGTCTGGCGCGACAGGATCGCGGTCGGCACGCCTTCGGCCAGGCTCGCGCGGCGCATCTCCTCGCCGAAGCCCGGCAGTTCCTTCTCGATCACCTCGGCCAGCGCCTCGGGCGTCTCGTCGCGGGGCGCGGGGCCGGTGCCGCCGGTGACAAGGATCAGGTCGGCGCCCTCGCCTTCCGCCAGCCGGCGCAGGGTCGCGGCGACGCCTTCGCGGCCGTCGGGGATGATGTGGCGCGCGATTTCGACGGGCGAGGTGACGACCTCGCGCAGCCAGGTCTCGGCAGCCGGGCCGCCGCGGTCCTCGTATTCGCCGCGGCTGGCGCGGTCGGATACCGTCACGATGGCGATGCGGGCAGTCTGGCGCTGGGTCAAGGGCGGCTCCGGCAGGGTGTGCACCTGCATCCTGCCCGCAACCTGCAACATTGGAAATGCCGATCTGCGCCGGACGCGGGACGCGCCGGCGTTGCTCCGCGCGGGCAATCGTGCCAAAGATCAGGCGAAAGCACAGCCGGATTGCCGCCATGATCGACTACCAGGAACGCCGCACGATGATGGTGGACACGCAGGTCCGCCCGAACGATGTCGCCAAGTACAACGTCATCGCCGCGATGCTCGAGATCCCGCGCGAGGAATTCGTGCCCGACAGCCGCCGCGACGTGGCCTATGTCGGCGAGAACATCGAGATCGCCCGGGGCCGCGTGCTTCTGGAACCCCGCACCATCGCCAAGATGATCGACACGCTGGACCTTCAGCCGACCGAGCTGGTCCTGAACCTCGCCGCGGGCTACGGCTACGCGGCGGCGGTGCTGGGGCGGCTGGCGCAGGCGGTCGTCGCCGTCGAGGAGGACGCCGAGATGGCGGCCGAGGCGACGCGCAGGCTGGCGGGGATCGGGGCCGACAACGTGGCGGTCGTCCAGGGGCCGCTGGCCGCCGGGCACAAGGCCGAGGCCCCTTACGACGCCATCCTGATCGAGGGCGGCATCGAGGAGCTGCCCGGGCCCCTGGCCGCGCAGCTGGCCGAGGGCGGCCGCATCATCGCGCTGTTCGACGACCAAGGCGTGGGGGTCGTGCGCAGCGGGGTCAAGCTGGACGGGGCGATCACCTGGCGCTACGCCTTCAATGCCGGGGCGCCCGTGCTGGCGGGCTTCCGCCGTGCCCGCGAGTTCACGCTATGATCCGGCGTCGTCTTCTCACCGCCGCGCTTGCCTTGGGAACCGCGCTGTCCAGCGCACCGGCCTGGGCCGAATCGCTGGCTGACACGCTTGTCGGGGCCTACCGCCACTCGGCCCTTCTGGATCAGAACCGCGCGCTGCTGCGGGCCGCCGACGAGGACGTGGCGCAGGCCATGTCCACGCTGCGCCCCGTGGTGCAATGGGCCGCCTCGCACAATTTCCAGCAGGTGGACGGGATCGAGGCGGTCTCGACCACGCTGGAACTGGTCGGCCAGATGACGCTTTATGACTGGGGCCGCGGCCAGTTGGCCATCGACATCGCCAAGGAACAGGTGCTCGCCACGCGGGAATCGCTGGTCGCGGTCGAGCAGGACGTGCTGCTGACGGCGGTGCAGGCCTTCCTGGACGTCCGCAGCGCCGAGCAGCAGGTGGCCCTGCAGAGCAACTCGCTCCAGCTTCTGACGCGCGAACGGCAGGCGGCGCAGGACCGCTTCGACGTGGGCGAGATCACGTCGACCGACGTGGCCCTGGCCGAGGCGCAGCTGGCCTCGAGCCGCGCGGCGCTGGCCTCGGCCGAGGGCCAGCTCGAGGTCGCGCGCGAGAACTACCGCGCGTCGGTGGGCCGATTCCCGAACGATCTCGACGCGCCCCCGCCCCTGCCCAGGCGCCCCGCCACGCTGGAACTGGCGCGGGAAACCGCGCGCCGGACCCATCCGGCGATCCGCCAGTCGCAGCGCACGGTCGCGGCGGCGGAACTGTCCGTGGCCGCCGCCCAGGCCGAGCGCCGCCCCCAGCTGACAGGCTCGGTGGGCCTTGGCACCACGCGCGCGACGTCACGGACGCTGCTGGGGTCGTCCGGACAGGAAAACACCACCACGCTCAGCGCCGGGGTGCAGGCGAGCCAGACGATCTATTCCGGGGGGCGCCTGCCGGCCGTGCACCGCCAGGCGATGGCGCGGCGCGATTCGGCGCGCTCGGCGCTGCTCGACACGTCCCGGCAGGTCGATCAGTCGGTCGGCACCGCCTGGGCCAACATCGACGTGGCGGGCGCCCAGATCGGCGCGATCGAGGGACAGATCGTAGCCGCGCGCGAGGCCTACGAGGGCGTGCGCGAGGAAGCGACGCTGGGCGCGCGCACCACGCTGGACGTGCTGGATGCCGAACAGGACCTGCTGGAAGCGCAGGCGGATCTGATCACGGCGGAATCCAACCTGCAGTTAGCGCATTATCAACTATTGGCCGCTATGGGTTTGCTGACGGTAGCAGAGCTGCAGTTGGGGATACCCACCTATGATCCATCGGCCTATTACAGTGCGGTGCGCGACGCACCCTACACGAGCAGCCAGGGCGAAAGCCTCGACCGCGTCCTGCGCGCGATCGGGAAGCAGCCGGGCGGCAACTGAACGCCCCGCCCCCCTGTCGGGGGCGGTGGCATGAACGGCGCGGCTTGCCTGTTCGAGCCTGCGCCCGTCGACACGGGCGACGTGCTCGCCTCGATCCGCCGGCTGATCGCCAGCGACAACCCAACCACCAGCGGCAGGGGTCCCGGGGACAACGGGGCGCGGATGACGGGCGCGCCGTTTGCCCGGGACGCCGCCCTGCCCTGCGCGACAGGTTTCGGCTGCGCGCGAGCCGGCAGGACCCCTGTTCCGGGCGTCCATGTCGGCCGGATGGCCGCCCTGCCCGAGGCCGCGAGCCTCGCGGTTCCTGGCGCCGCGGGGCAGGTCGACTCCGATCTCCCTCAGGTGCCGCTGCGCCTGAACCCCGAGGCGATGATCGCCATGGCGGATGCGGCAGGCCATTCTCCCGCCCCCCTGCGGCTGTCGGGGGATACCGCTGCAGTTCAGCCCTCGGCGACGGCGCCCGAAGAGGGGGGGTGGGGCGCTGAACAGCCCGCAGCCGACCTGCTGCCCGATACGATAGCCGTCGCCCCCGGCACGCCCCAAATGGCGGCCGCGGCCAGCGCCGACACGCAACCGGCCCCTGATGCCGGGGACAGCCCCCATGCCGAACCGGATGCCGAGATCCCTGTCTGCGGCGCCAACGACCTCACCAGCCCTTCGAACAAGGAAACGACCATGCACGCTTACCCGACCGGCGTTCTTTCGCCCCTGCACGCCGAGCCCGTGACGGCAGGCGCGGCCGAGCGCTGCGCGCACAACGCGGCCCATGTCATCCCGCCGGCGGCGGCCTCCGCTCATGCCGCTCCCGTGGCCGAGGAAAACCCGCTGCGCGCACTTCTGCGCGAGGTCGTGCGCGAGGAGTTCGAAGCCGAAATGCAGCGCCGCCTGGACGAGAACCTGCGCAGCATGATCCGGGGCGAGATCGTCGTCGCCTTGACCGAGGCGCTGGTCCGCCGCCCCGCCTGACCGCCGGGCCGCGGAGGCAGGGAAGGCGAGGCGACCTCGATGCGCCCGCCCCTCCCGTTGGCGCGACGGGCCGGTGCTGGCAGCTTGGCTCAGGCTCAGGCTCAGCAGGCACGGGGCCTCGCCCCGGCCACGAGCCACTCCCTCCGAAACGGCCGCAGCCTGGCCTCAGCCGCCGCGAGGCATCCGACCACCTGCGCCTTCTGTCACCGGGCGACCGGACAGCACGCCGGGTCAGGGCGCAGCGGGGCGGAATCCAGCGCCTGCGGCACGACGCTGATCCGCGTCTGTCCGGACAGGGGCAGGAGGAGCCATGCTCGACGGCCTCCGGCCTTCTGCCCTGTCGGCCGGGACCGGAAGCGGTTTACAGGTAATCCTCGGGATCGACGCTGTCGAAGCCGTCCCGGACCTCGAAATGCAGGACCCCGCTGCTGCGGGCCGCGCCGAGGCTCTGGCCGCGCTTGACGGTGTCGCCCTTGGACACCGACAGCTTGTCCACACCGGCATAGACCGTCATCAGCCCGTCGTCGTGCCGCACGACAACGATGGGCACCCCGTCGGTGTCGCGCGTCACTGCGGCAACCGTCCCGCCCCCCGCCGCCTTGACGGGCGAACCGGGCGGGGCCGAGATGTCGATGCCCTCGTTCGTGCCCTTCTTGTAGGCCCGCATGATCGAGCCGTTGGCGGGCATCGCGAACTTGCCGCTGCCCGAGGCCGCGGTCCGCGTGCTGCCCAGGTCGGGGGCATCCGCCGTCTGCACCGGGGCGCTGGCGGGCTTGGTTTCCTCGCGCGGCAGGGGCTGCGCCGAGGAGGGCGGGCGGGGCGTGGCCGACCCGACCCCGGGCGCCGTGACCACGGCCGCCGTCGTCTGCGCACCGCCCGAGGGGGGGATCGCCAGCCGCTGGCCCGCGCGAACGCTCATTGTCTCGGGCAGGCCGTTTGCCCGCGCCAGATCCTGGACCGACACGCCATAGCGGCGCGCGATCGACCATGCCGTCTCGCCGACGGCCACCGTATGCGACTGCGCCGGAACCGCCGCCGGCGCGGTTCGCGCAGCCGGAGCGGAGGCCGCGCCGCGCCCTGCGGCCGTGGCGCCGGGGACCGAGGGCTGGCGGACACCCTGGCCGGCGAAGGGATCGGTCACCTGCGGGGCGGCCCCCGCCGCGCCGCCACGGGTTCCGGCCTGGGCCGCGGTCCCTGCCGCGGTGCGGGGCCACTGGATCTGCGGGATCTGCAGCCGGCCGAGCCCGGGCACGGTCATCGTGGGCCCCGCACCGCCTGCCCCGGCGGCGGGAGCTCCCGCGGTGGCCGCAGGCTGTCCCGGCGCGCCCGGCGCCGCGCCCGGCTGGACGCATCCCGCCAGGGCCAGCACAAGCCCGCAGGCCGCGGCGCGACCCGCGACCCAGCCCCATCCCCTGCGGGCCCCTGCCCGCACCATGACTGAAACGACCATCTGCCCGTCCTTATCGTCCTTGCCGGGGGTCATGTCTGTCCCAACCCCTCGACCAGCGGCACGAACCGCACCTGCCGCATCTCGTCGTAAGCGAAGCCGGTCTCGGTCCGCGTCACGCGGATCAGCGTCTGCACCGCGTCCGACTGCCCCACCGGCACCACCATGATACCCCCGACCTTCAGTTGCGACAACAGCGGCCCCGGAGGGTCCTCGGCCGCAGCCGTCACCATGATGCGATCGAAGGGCGCCTGCTCGGGCAGCCCGAAGGACCCGTCCGCGACCCGCGCCGTGATGTTGGTCAGCCCCAGCTTGCGGAACACGTCCTCGGCCTCGACCACCAGCCTGCGGTGCCGGTCCACCGTCATCACCCGGCGGCACAAGAGCGACAGCACCGCCGCCTGGTAGCCCGAGCCCGTCCCCACCTCGAGCACGACGTCGCGCGGCCCCACGTTCAGCGCCTGCGTCATCAGCCCCACGACCGAGGGCTGGCTGATCGTCTGCCCGCAGGCGATGGGCAGGGGCGTATCCTCGTAGGCCCGGTCCTCGAAATGGCCGCGCACAAAGGCGCCGCGGTCGATCCGCTCCATCGCGGCCAGCACGCGCGGGTCCGTCACCCCGTGCGAGCGCAGCGCGAACAGGAAGCGCATCTGCCGCTCGGCAGGACCGGCCCCGGGATCGTCGGGCGGAGGCGCCGAGACCATCGCGTCAGCCCTCGTCCAGCGCCGCGGCCAGCCGCTCGGTGGTCGCGCGGCAGGTCAGGTCGGGGCGCATGGGCGTCACGGCGATGTGGTTGCCGCGCAGGGCCTCGACGTCGCTGCCCGCGGTCGCCCGCGCCTGCTGGGATCCGCCCGCGATCCACAGGAACCGCCGGCCGTTGGGGGCGACCTGCGCCTTGACCCCGAAGCCCACCCCTTCGCGCCGCCCCTGTGGCGCCACGCGGGTGCCCCGGACCTCGGCCGCCGAGCATGGCGGGAAGTTGACGTTGTAGAACAGGGGATAGTCCTCGCCCTCGGCCCAGTCGGCATGATCCAGCAGCGCCCGGATCACGCGGGGCCCGTGGACGCGCGCGCCCTCGAAGGGGTCGTCCAGCCGCGCCGTGCCCGGCCCCAGGTACTGCGACAGCGCGATCGAGCGCACGCCCTGCAGCGCCCCTTCCATCGCGCCCCCGATGGTGCCCGAATACATCACGTTCTCGCCCGCGTTGTTGCCCCGGTTCACGCCCGACAGCACCAGGTCTGGCCTGTGGTCCGACAGGATGTCCCCCAGGCCCGCCAGCACGCAGTCGGCCGGGCTGCCCTCGGCCGCCCAGCGCCGCGGGGAAAGCTCCGCGATCAGGGTGGGATGGGCATAGCTGATGCAATGGCCCACGCCCGACTGCTCGAAGGCGGGGGCCACGGTCCAGACCTCGCCCCCGGGCCCGGCGATCTCGGCCGCGATGTCGGCCAGCGCCTCGAGCCCCGGTGCGTTGATGCCGTCGTCGTTGGTGATGAGTATGCGCATCGTTTTCCCTTGGCCCGCGGGGCCGGCGCGGTCTGCCCCCGAATGGCCGCATCCTGATTAGCCTCGCACTGCCTTGACGTGCAAGACGGCCGAATCGCTGTTTGACGCCCGGCCCGCAGGGTATCAGGATGGCCCAAAAGCCGGGCAGCCATGCAGATCTTCCTTCCCATCGCCGAAGTGTCGGTGAATGCCTTCACCCTGGTCGCGCTGGGCGGCATCGTCGGGCTGATGAGCGGGCTGTTCGGCGTGGGCGGCGGCTTCCTGATCACGCCGCTTCTGTTCTTCATCGGCATCCCGCCCGCGATCGCGGTGGCCACCGGCGCCAACCAGGTCGTGGCCTCGTCCTTTTCCGGCGTGCTGGCGCATCTGCGGCGCAAGACGGTGGACATCCGCATGGGGCTGGTGCTGCTGGCCGGCGGCATCGCGGGATCGGCCCTGGGCGTGGGCGTCTTCAACCTCCTGCAGCGGGTCGGCCAGGTCGAGCTGGTGGTCCAGCTCAGCTATGTCGTGTTCCTGGGCCTGATCGGCCTGACCATGCTGCGCGAAAGCCTGGGCGCGCTGATCGCATCGCGTTCGGCCGCGCCGCCCAGGCGGCGGCTGCACGAGCACAGCTGGGTCCACCGCCTGCCCTGGAAGATGAAGTTCCGCGCCTCGGGGCTTTACATCAGCGTCATCCCGCCCCTGCTGGTCGGGCTGGCGGTCGGCGTGCTGGCCGCCGTCATGGGCGTGGGCGGCGGCTTCATCATGGTGCCCGCGATGATCTACCTGCTGGGGATGCCGACAAAGGTCGTGATCGGCACCTCGCTGTTCCAGATCGCGGCCGTCAGCGCCTTCACCACGCTGATGCACGCGGTCAGCTCCAACACCGTGGACATCATGCTGGCGGTGCTGCTGATCGTGGGCGGCGTCGTCGGGGCGCAGATCGGCACTCATTGGGGCGCGCGTCTGCGTGCGGAACAGTTGCGGGTGCTGCTGGCGCTTCTGGTGCTGGCGGTCTGCGGCCGGCTGGCACTGGACCTGGTGCTGCGACCGGACGACATCTTCTCGCTCGCGGCGGGCTGAACATGCGCGCAGGGATCACAGCGGCGGTTCTTGCTGCGCTGCTGCCGCTGGCGGCGGCGGGCCAGAACGCGCCCGAGGCGCCCGGGACGACGCAGCCGAGCCCGCCCTTGATCCGTGGCCCCGCCGTGCCGCTCCCCCCGGTTCCTCCGCCCGAGCGACTGGTCAGCGGCCTGTCCCAGGACCAGGTGGCGATCACGGCGACCTTCACGGGGTCCGAGATCCTGATCTACGGCGCCATCCGCCGCGACCAGCCCCCGCCCGCGGTCCCGCCCGGCATCATTGTCACGGTGGAAGGCCCCTCGCAGGCCGTCACCGTGCGGCGCAAGGCGCGCGTCGGGGGAATCTGGGTGAACACGCAGGGTGTCCGGATCGGCGCCGCCCCCGACTTCTACGTGGTCGCCAGCAGCGCGCCGCTGAAGGAGATGCTGGACCCCGCCGAGGACGTGCGCCACCGCATCTCGCCGCCCCTGGCCATCCGGGCGCTGTCGGGGGGGCTGGATGTCGAGGACACCACCCCCTTCACCGAGGCGCTTCTGCGCCTGCGCACGGAATCGGGCCGCTACAGGGTGGACGAGGGCGCGGTTCGGGTCCTGGAAGACACGCTGTTCCGGGCCGACGTGCGGCTGCCTTCGAACCTGGTCGAGGGCGACTATCGCGCCCGGATCTTCCTGCTGCGCGAGGGCCGGGTGATCGACAGCGACACCGTGCCGATCCGGGTGCAGAAGGTGGGGCTGGAACGCTGGCTCTACCGGCTCGCGATCCACCAGCCCTTCTGGTACGGGCTGATGTCCCTGGCGCTTGCCATGGTGGCCGGGCTGATCGCCTCGGCCGCCTTCCGGGCGCTGCGGCGGGGCTGAGGCAGCCTCAGCCCGCCGCGCGGCGGGCGATCTCGGCCGCGGCCGCGCCGACGCCGCCGCGTGCATGGGGCAGGCCCAGCGCGGCCATCCCGGCCTCGATCGTCGCAAGCGTGCCCAGGTGCATCGGCGCGCCGACGTGGCCCATATGTGCGATCCGCAGCGCGTCCGAGGGCTCGGGCGCTCCAAGCCCGATCCCCAGCGTCAGTCCCGCGGTCTCCTCGGTCCAGGCCCGCAGCCGCCCGGCGCCGGGCAGATGGACGGCCGTGACCGACCGGGCCCGCGCCGCCGGGTCGGCGACCAGCGGGCGCGGTCCCTGCCCGCCTTCCCCCCAGGCGTCCAGCGCGGCCCAGGTGGCGGCGGCCAGCCCCTCGTGCCGGGCCCATGCGGCCTCCAGCCCTTCCTCGTCCAGCAGCATCGCCAGCGCCTCGGCCAGCCCGTAGATGTGCTGCACCGGCGGCGTCCCGCCCCAATGGCGCCACAGCTCCTGCGCGCCGCTGCGGGGGCGCCAGTCCCAATAGGGGGTGGCCGCGCCCCGGCCCGCCGCGACCTTCTCGGAATACCAGACGAAGCCCAGGCCCGGCGGCACCATCAGTCCCTTCTGGCTGGCCGAAACCAGCACGTCCACGCCCCAGTCGTCCATGTGCATCGGCTCGCAGCCCAGCGAGGCGATGGCATCCACCGCCAGCGCCGCCGGGTGATCGCCCATGGCCTCGCGCACCGTGGGGATGTCGCTGCGCACCGAACTGGCCGTGTCCACCTGGCAGACCAGCACGGCCCGGATCTCGCCCGCCCTGTCCGCCGCCAGCCGGTCGCGCAGGCGCTGGGGATCGACGGCGGCGAAGGGCTCGGCCTCCATCCGCTCGACCTGCACGCCCATCGCCTCGGCCGTGTTCGCCCAGGAACTGCCGAAATGCCCCGACACCAGCACCAGCGCCCGGTCGCCCGGCGCGAACAGGTTCATGTTCGCGGCCTCCCAAGCGGCATGGCCGTTGCCGATATAGGGCGCGACATGCTGCACCGTGCCCGCCAAGCGCTTCAGATCCGCCATGACGCGCAGGTTCAGCCCGGTCAGCTCGCCGCCGTAGATGTCGGGCGAGGGGCGGTGCATCGCGCGCAGCACCCGGTCGGGCACGGGCGAGGGACCGGGAATGGCAAGCACGGGACGGCCGGCGGCAAAGCTCATGGAAAACCTCGGGAAGAAGAAGCCCCGCATGGGTAGAGCCGCCCGCCCCCTGCGTCCAGCCGTCCCGGCCACCGGCCCGCCCGCGCCGCACCCCGAGGCGGCGCCCCGTCCCTACCGGCTTCTTCTTCGTCCAAATATCCTGGGGTGAGGCCCGGCACGGGCCGAGGGGCAACGCCCCTTCTGCGAGCCCCGCACCGGGGCCCGGCCTTGCTCCCCCTTTCCCGCGCGGCTATCCCGCCCTGAACCAGGAGTGCCCGATGCCCCCACGCGCCGACCGAAAACGCGGCCTTTTCCGCAGGCTCTGGCGGGATTACCTGCGCCCCTACTGGCCGCGCATGGGGCTGGCCACGGTCCTGATGGTGATCGAGGGCTCGACGCTGGCGCTGCTCAGCTGGATGCTGAAGCCGCTGTTCGACCGGGTCTTCGTGGGCCGCGACGAAAGCGCGATCTGGTGGGTCGGCGGCGCGATCTTCGGCCTGTTCCTGATCCGCGCCACGACCTACGTCGTCACCCGCGCGATCCTGACCTCGGTCCAGCAGGGCGTGGCCACGCGGATGCAGACGGACCTTCTGTCCCACATCATGACGCTGGACGGCGACTTCTTCCAGGCGAACCCGCCCGGCGCGCTGATCGAGCGCATCCAGGGCGACACGCTGGCGATCCGCTCGATCTGGACGACCTTCATCACCGGCGCGGGGCGCGACGCCATCTCGCTGGTGGCGCTGTTCGGCGTGGCCGTCGCGACCGACCCCTGGTGGACGGCCGCGGCCTTGGTGGGGGCGCCGCTGCTGATCCTGCCCACGGGCTTCGTCCAGCGCTACATCCGGCGCAAGATGCGGCAGAACCGCAACTTCGCCTCGACCCGCGCGACGCGGCTGGACGAGGTGCTGCACGGCATCCGCGCGGTCCGCCTGTACCGGATGGAGGATTACCAGACCGCCACCTTCCGCCGCATCGTGGGCGACATTCAGCGGTCGGAAACCAAGGTCAGCGCGGTGGGCGCCCTGGTCCCGGCGCTGATCGACATCGTGACGGGCCTGGGTTTTCTCGGCGTCCTTGCGCTGGGCGGCGCGCAGGTCACCAGCGGCGAGCGGACGGTGGGCGACTTCATGTCCTTCTTCACGGCGCTCGCGCTGGCCTTCCAGCCGCTCAGGCGCCTGGGCGGGCTCGCGGGCGGCTGGCAGACGGCGGCAACCTCGCTGGAGCGGATCTACGCGATCTTCGACATCCAGCCGACGATCCGCTCGGGCCCGCGGACCGAGCCCCCGCCCGACACGACCATCCGGCTCGAGGACGTGCATCTTTCCTATGGCGGCCACCCGGTCCTGCGCGGATTGACCTTCACCGCCGAGGCGGGCCGCACCACGGCGCTGGTCGGCCCCTCGGGCGCGGGCAAATCCACCGTCTTCAACCTGCTGACGCGCATGGTGGACCCCGACGGCGGCACCGTCACCCTGGGCGGCGCTCCCGTGCAGGACTTCACCCTTCCCGTCCTGCGCGACCAGTTCTCGACCGTCAGCCAGGATGCGGCGCTGTTCGACGAAACGCTGCGCGAGAACATCACGCTGGGCCATGCCGTCCCCGAGGACCGTCTGCGCGCCGCCGTGGTCGCGGCCCGCGTGGCCGATTTCGCCGACGAGCTGCCGCTCGGCCTCGACACACGGGTCGGCCCGCGCGGCTCGTCCCTGTCGGGGGGCCAGCGCCAGCGCGTCGCCATCGCCCGCGCGCTTCTGCGCGACGCGCCCGTGCTGCTGCTGGACGAGGCGACCAGCGCGCTTGACGCCGCGTCCGAGCGGCTGGTGCAGCAGGCGCTGGACGAACTCAGCCAGGGGCGCACCACGCTGGTGATCGCGCACCGGCTGTCCACCATCCGCGCGGCCGACCGGATCGTGGTGATCGAGGCGGGCCGGGTTGCCGAACAGGGCACCCATGACCAGCTTATGGCGGCGAACGGCGCCTATGCGGCGCTGGTCAGGCTGCAATTCGGGGGCGATTGATGCGACGGATCATCCGGGTCGGCGGGGCGGACCGCGTGGACTTCCTGCAGGGGCTTGTCACCAACGACGTGACCCGCGCGCCGGTATGGGCCGCGCTGCTGACGGCGCAGGGCAAGTATCTGGCGGATTTCCTGATCGTGCCGCAGGGTGACGCGCTGCTGCTGGACGTGGATGCGCGGCTGGCGGACGACCTGCTGCGGCGGCTGTCGATGTACAAGCTGCGCGCGGCGGTCGAGCTTGCGCCGGCCGAGTTGCAGGTGACGCGCGGCACCGGCACCGCGCCCGACGGCGCGATCCCCGACCCGCGCCACCCGGCGCTGGGCTGGCGACATTACGGCGCAACGGAAGGCGACGACGGCACCGACTGGGACGCCATTCGCGTGGCCCATGCCATCCCCGAGTCGCTGGTCGAGCTGATCCCGAACGAGACCTTCATCCTGGAAGCCGGTTTCGAGCGCCTGCACGGCGTCGATTTCCGCAAGGGTTGCTATGTCGGGCAGGAGGTCACGGCGCGGATGAAGCACAAGACCGAGCTGCGCAAGGGGCTGGTCACGGTCGCCATCGACGGCGAGGCCCCGGTGGGCACGCCCATCCTGATGGCGGACGGACGCGAGGCGGGAACCCTGTTCACGCAATCCGGCGGCCGCGCCATCGCCCATCTGCGCTTCGACCGCATGGACGGGCCGCTGACGGCGGCCGAGGCGACCGTGACCGCCCTGCCCGCCTGACCCGATGCCGGGCGCGCCTCCCTTCCCGGGCGGCCAGGCACCGCCCGAGCGCATCCGCCGCATCGTCCATGTCGACATGGACGCCTTCTTCGCCAGCGTCGAACAGCGCGACAACCCGGACCTGCGCGGCAAGCCCGTGGCGGTCGGCGGATCATCCCTGCGCGGCGTCGTGGCGGCCGCCAGCTACGAGGCGCGGCCCTTCGGCGTGCGCTCGGCCATGCCCTCGGTGCGGGCGAAGCGGCTCTGCCCCGACCTCATCTTCGTCAAGGGGCGGTTCGAGGTCTACCGCGCCGTCAGCGCCCAGATCCGCGACATCTTCGCCCGCTTCACCCCCCTGATCGAGCCCCTGTCCCTGGACGAGGCCTACCTGGACCTGACCGACCACCTGGAGGGCCGCACCGCCACCCAGATCGCCCGCGAGATCCGGGCGCTGATCCGGGCGGAAACGGGGCTGACCGCCTCGGCCGGGGTCAGCTACAACAAGTTCCTGGCAAAGCTCGCCTCGGACCAGCGCAAGCCCGACGGCATGTTCGTGATCCCGCCCGAGGCCGGGCCGGATTTCGTCCTGACCCTGCCCATCGGCCGCTTCCACGGCATCGGCCCCGCCACCGCCGCCAAGATGGAACGCCACGGCATCCGCACCGGGGCCGACCTGCGCCGCCAGAGCCTTGATTTCCTGGCCGCCCGCTTCGGCAAGGCCGGGCAGTATTACTGGAACATCTCGCGCGGGATCGATCACCGCGAGGTCCGCCCCGACCGCGAGCGCAAGTCGGTGGGCGCCGAGACGACCTTCATGACCGACATCCACGACCTCGATGCCGCCGCCGAGGCGCTGGCGCCCCTGGCCGAGAAGGTCTGGCGCCACGCCGCCCCGCGCGGCCTGTCGGGACGCACCGTCACGCTGAAGGCGAAATACACCGATTTCCAGACCGTCACCCGCGCCCACAGCCTGCCCCATCCGGTCGGCAGCCAGTCCGAGCTGCTGGTCCATGCGGCGGCGCTGCTGCCGCAGGTGCTGCCCGATCCGCGTGGGGTGCGGCTTCTGGGGATCACGCTTTCCGCGCTCTGCCCCCTGCCGGCGGACGGGCCGCCGCGCCAGCTTGACCTGTTCGGCTGACCTTGCGGGCGCCGTGCCGATCGGCTTCTGTGCGGCGATCTCCACGAAAGGGCGGCGGATGCAGGGACGCGATCGCGGGCTGGTCATGCTGGTGCCGGTGTTGTGGGGACTGAACTTCCCCGCCACGGCCCTGATGCTGACCCATTACCCCCCGCTGCTGGCGGGCGCGCTGCGCTTTGCGCTGCTGGCGGTCCCGGCCATGCTGTTCGTGCCCTTCCCCCAGGTCAGGATGCGCTGGCTCCTGGGCACGGGGTTCGGCCTGGGCGTGATGCAGTTCGCCTTTCTTTATGCCGGCATGGCGGCCGGGATGCCGGCGGGGCTCGCCTCGCTGGCGTTGCAGGCCTCGGCCCCCTTCACCATCCTGCTGGCCACCGCCTTCCTGGGCGAGCGGCTGACGTCGCGCCGCGCCCTGGGGGTCGGCATCGCCGTTGCGGGCCTGGCGCTGATCGGGGCCAGCCAGGCGCGCGCGGCGGCGCTGCTGCCGGTGGCGCTGACGCTCATGGGGGCGCTGGGCTGGGCTATCGGCAACATCTGCTCGCGCCTCGCGCGGGCGCCGAAGCCCCTGCACCTGACCATGTGGATGTCGATCGTCCCGCCCGTTCCGCTGTTCCTGATGGCGCTGTCGGCGGAAGGGCCGCGCATCGGCCCGGCCCTTTCGGGGGCGCTGACCACGCAGGCAATCCCCGCGACGCTGGGGCTGCTGTATATCGTGATCTTCGCCACGGTGATCGGCTACGGCATCTGGAACACGCTGATGTCGCGCTATCCGGCCAGCGAGGTCGCGCCCTGGTCGATGCTGGTGCCGGTCGTGGGCATCGCCTCGTCCTGGGCTTTGCTGGACGAAACGCCCCATCCGGCCGAACTGGTCGCGGGGGTGCTGGTGATCGGCGGCGTGATCCTGGCCAGCCGGGCGCCCAGCCGCGCATAAAGATTTTTGGCACGACTTTCGGCAACTCATTGCGGTCGCGGGGGTTGTCAAGAAGGGTTTGCGCAATACCTGACAAGTCAACATTGCATAAAGGCCGTCAAATGTGGCTCATGCACGGTTTGCGTGCGACGCATGGCCGCAATGCGGGCAAGGGGATAACGAATCGGTGCGGGTGCAGATACTGCTGCGCGACACCCTTCAGGGCAGACAACACGGGGCCGGCTGCGCGCCCCTTTCCCTCATTGTGGGGTGACAGGAATGGGAAGACTTCATGCGTGATTTTGTGGACGGGTCGGCATTCAACTTCGAACAAGGGCAGCGGGCGCGCAAGCTTTTTGCCGCGGTCGTTCTGGCCGCGCTGGATGATGCCATCGCGGACGACAAGAAATACGGCAACGGCGCCGAGCAGATCGCCCGCTGGGCGCGCTCGCGCGACGGGCGCGAGGTTCTGAGCTGTGCCGGCATCGACCCCAACGAACGCGTGGTGAAGGGCTTGGTCGAATTCGTGACGAAGGGCGTGCGCACCTCGGTCGCCCTGTCGCGCGAGGAAAGCGAACGCCGCATGGCCGCCGAAGAGGCCGAGGCCGCCTGAGGCCGACGTCCACCGCTTTCACGGGCCGCCCCCTCCGGGCGGCCTTTTCCGTTTCAGCCGAACAGCCGCAGGATCAGGGGCGCGAGGATCGCTGTCAGCACGGCGTTCAGCCCCATGCCGATCCCGGCAAAGGCCCCCGCCGTGGGGTTCACCTGCAAGGCCCGGGCCGTGCCGATCCCGTGGGCGGCCGTCCCGACCGCCAGTCCCCGCGCGCGCCAGTCGCGAAAGCCCAGCGCGTTGAACAAGGGCGTCACGACCATGGCGCCGAAGATCCCGGTCGTCAGCACCAGAACCGCCGTCAGCGTCGGCTGGCCGCCCAGTCGTTCCGCAATGCCGATGGCGACGGGTGCGGTCGTGGACTTGGGCGCAAGCGACGCCATGACCTCTCCGCCAAGGCCGAAGGCCCGCGCGATGGCAAGGGCCGAGGCGACCGCGACCAGCGATCCCGCCGCCAGCCCCGCCAGGATCGGCAGCGCCGCCGCCCGCATCCGGGGCAGGTTGTCATGCATGGGCAGCGCGAGGCAGACCGTGGCGGGCCCCAGCAGGAAATGGACGAACTGCGCGCCCTCGAAATAGGTGGCATAGGGCGTGCCGGTCGCGGTCAGCAGCAGCCCCAGCAGGACCACGGCGATCAGCACCGGGTTGGCCCAGCTCTGCCCCCGGGACAGGCGGAAGACCGTGGTGCCCAAGGCATAGGCCGCCAGCGTCGCCGTCAGCCACAGCAGCGGCCCCTGCGTGAGATAGGCCCAGATCAGGGCCGGATCGGCGCTCATCGCTCGTCCTCCTGGCCGGTCCAGCGGGCGACCAGCGTGAAGGCCCCGGCCCCTGCGACCAGCGCCAGCACCGTCGAGCCCCCGATCGCCGCCAGCAGCGCCAGCCCGTGTTCCCGCAGCAAGGGCAGGTGCGCGACGATGCCGACGCCCGCGGGCACGAAGAAAAGCGACAGATGCGCCAGCATCCCCTGCCCCACCGGCCGCAGCCAGCCCGCCAGCCCCGGGCGCAGCCGCATCGCGCCGAGCAGCAGCACCAGCCCCACGACCGGCCCCGGCAAGGGCAGGTTCAGCCCGCGAGAGATGACCTCTCCGATCAGCTGGAACGTCAGGATGGTGACAAGCGCCGGGACCATGCCGCATCGTTAGCACGGGCGTCCCGCTTTGAAAGCGCCCCGGTTTTCGCGCTGCGGGAAAGCCGCCGCGTTGACTTGCCCGCGCGCAGGGGTTGAATCGCGCCCGAACACGCAGCAAGGGCCTTTCCGTGCAGTTCGACCGCCTTCGCCTGTCCGGCTTCAAAAGCTTCGTGGACCCGACCGAGCTGGTCATCCGCGACGGGCTGACGGGCGTGGTCGGCCCCAACGGCTGCGGCAAGTCCAACCTGCTGGAAGCGCTGCGCTGGGTCATGGGCGAAAGCCGCCCCACCGCCATGCGCGGCGAGGGGATGGAGGACGTGATCTTCGCGGGCACCACCCGCCGCCCCGCGCGCGCCTCGGCCGAGGTGACGCTGGCGCTGGACAACCGCGCCCGCCGCGCGCCCGTCGGCTTCAACGACACCGACGCGCTGGAGGTCACGCGGCGGATCACGCGCGACGCGGGCTCGGCTTATCGCCTCAACGGGCGCGAGGTGCGGGCGCGCGACGTGCAGATGCTGTTCGCGGATGCCTCGACCGGGGCGCAGTCGCCCGCGCTGGTCCGGCAGGGGCAGATCTCCGAGCTGATCAACGCCCGCCCCAAGGCGCGCAGGCGGGTGCTGGAGGATGCGGCAGGCATCGGCGGGCTTTACCAGCGCCGGCACGAGGCCGAGCTGCGCCTGAACGGGGCCGAGCAGAACCTGTCCCGCGTGGACGACCGGCTGGAACAGCTTGCGGCGCAGGCCGCCGCGCTGGCGCGCCAGGCCCGCACCGCCGCGCGCTACCGCGAGATCGGCGCGGCGCTGCGCCAGGCCGAGGGGGCCCTGGTCTGGCGCCGCTGGTCCGAGGCGAAGGCCGCCCTGACAACGGCGCTTGCGGCGCTGGCCGAGGCCCGCGCGGCGGCGGCGCAGGCCGAGGCCGCCGCCCGTGCGGCCACCGGCGCCCGAACTTATGCCGAGGCCGCCCTTCCCGCCCTGCGCGAGGAGGAAAGCATCGCCGCCGCCGTCCGGACACGCGCTGCTGCCGAGGCCGAGGCCTTGGACGAGGCCGAGGCGCGTGCCCGCGACGCCCTTGCCACGCTGGCGGCCCGCCTTGCCCAGCTCGACCGCGACATCGCGCGCGAGGCCGCGCTGAACAACGACGCGGGCGAGGTGCTGGCGCGGCTGACGGGCGAGCGCGCCGAACTGGAGCAGGCTCACCTGGGCCATGACGACCGGCTGGCCGCCGCACAGGCCGCGGCCGAGGACGCCGCAACCGCCCTGCGCGGGATCGAGGCGCAGTTGAGCGAACGGACCGATGAATCCGCCCGCCTCGCCGCGCGCCACCACTCTGCCGAGCGGCTGGTCGCCGACCTGCGGGCCATGCGCGACCGCGCGGTGCGGGCCCGGGCCAATGCCGAGGCCGCCGTTACCGGCGCCGAAGCCGCAGGGCGGCAGGCCGAGGCAACCTTGTCGCAAACGCAGGCCGCGCAGGACGCCCTCCGCGCCGCCGCCGCAGCCGCCGAGGCGCGCCTTGCCGGTGCCGAGACCGCCCGCGCAGCGGCAAGCGACGCCGAGACCACGGCCCGCGCGACCCGCGCCACCGCCGAGGGCGAGGCCGCCGCGCTGGAAGCCGAGCGCGCGGCCCTTTCCCGCCTGGTCTCGCGTGGCCGCGCCGAGACAGGCGCGCTTCTGGACGTCCTCGCCGTCGCGCCGGGCTTCAAGGTTGCGCTGGGTGCCGCCCTCGGGGACGACCTGCGGCTTCCCGTGGCCGACAGCGGCCCCGGCTGGCGGACGCTCGCCGTCCCCGAGGACGATCCGCCCCTGCCCGAGGGCGCGAGTCCGCTTGCCGCGGAGGTCCAGGGTGCCCCGGCGCTTTCGCGGCGTCTCGCCCAGACCGGCCTGGCGGGAGATGCCGCGAGCGCCGCCAGGATGCAGCCGCGTCTTCGCCCCGGCCAGCGGCTTGTCACCCCTGCCGGTGACCTGTTCCGCTGGGACGGGCTGGTGCTGCCTTCGGGCGAGGCGACCTCGGCCGCCGCCCTGCATCTTCAGCAGGTCAACCGGCTGAAGGACACCGCCGCCCAGGCGCAGGCTGCCCGCACCGGTGCCGCTGCCGCCATCGCCGCGCATGAGGCCGCCCGCGCCGCCCTGAAGGATGCGGCAGCGGCCGAGACCTCCGCCCGCGAGGTCAGCCGCGCGGCGGAACGGGCGCTTTCGGACGGCGCCCGCACCGCCACCCGTGCCGAGGCCGACCTGTCGCTTGCTCAGGGCCGCGCCGAGGCCGCGCGCACCCAGCACGCCCGTCACGCGGCCGATGCCACGGACGCCGCCGGGCGGCTGGCCGAGGCCGAGGCCGCGCTTGCCGCCCTGCCCGACCGCAGCGCGGCCGTGGCAGCCGTCGATCAGGCGAAAGCCGCCGTCGAGGCCGCGCGGGCCGCGACCCTGTCCCGGCGCGGCGCGGTGGACGAGTTGCGGCGCGACGGTGCCGCAAGGGTGAAGCGGCTGGAGGCCATCGGAAAGGAGGCCGCCGGCTGGCGCGAGCGCCTCGAGCAGGCCGGCAGCCGCGCCGCCGAACTGCAGGCGCGGCGCGACGGCACGGCGCGGGACCTGGCCGAGGCCGAGGCGCAGCCCCCCATCCTCGCCCGGCGGCGCGAGGCCCTGTCCCAGCGGGTGGCGGAAGGAGAGATCCGTTTGTCCCGCGCGCGCGCCGCGGTGACGGCAGCCGATGCCGCCCTGCTTGCCGCCACCTCCACCGAGCGCGAGGCGGAGCGCGCCGCCTCG